>NZ_JBNAFY010000019.1:0-2038 GCF_049800915.1 Amaricoccus macauensis | reverse complement strand
TGCGACCCGCAGGCGCCTTGGCAGAAGGGATCAGTCGAAAACCTCAATGGACGGGTGCGGCGTGACCTGCCCCGCGACACCCAACTGACGTCGATCTCAAATCGCTCCATGAAGGCGATTTGCGATCGCCTCAATGCTACCCCCCGGAAGTGCCTCGGATACAGAACGCCCTCGGAAGCGTTTCGCGAAGAACTGAGGCGGCTATGATTTTCAGGCGATGTCGCAACCAGACTGGAACTTTCACTACAAAGTTAGAATGTCCCAAATCTGCAAAGTAGAAATGGCACACTTCCCCTGTTTTGCAACCGGATCGGGGTGTGGCTGTGGGATGGATCGAGATGAGCGCGCGGGAGCTGAACCGGATCGAAGTTCTGAGCCAGGTCGTTCAGGGTCGGATGACGGTTGTGACGGCGGCGACGGTATTGGAACTGAGCCGCAGGCAGGTTCAGCGGTTGCTGAAGACGTTTCGCTCCGAAGGCGCTGCGGCGATCCGCCACAAGGCGCGTGGGCGCCGGTCGAACAACCGGATCGATCCTGCGGTCCGTGATCTCGCGCTTGCGCTGGTCCGGGAGCGCTATGCGGATTTCGGCCCGACGCTGGCGGCCGAGAAGCTTGCGGAAGACTGCGGCCTGAAGGTCTCGCGCGAGACGCTGCGCAAATGGATGACCGAGGATGGACTTTGGCTGTCGCGCAAGCAGCGCCGGACGTTTCATCAGCCGCGCCTGCGCCGGGAATGTTTTGGGAGAGTTGATCCAGATCGACGGATCCGATCATCGCTGGTTTGAAGACCGTGCGCCGCCCTGCACGCTTCTGGTCTTCATCGATGACGCGACCAGCCGGCTCATGCATCTGGAATTCGTGACGTCTGAAAGCACGATCAGCTATTTCGGTGCGCTGGAGAGGTATCTGTTGGCCCATGGCCGCCCGGTCGCCTTCTACAGCGACAAGCACACGGTGTTCCGGGTGGCCAACCAGGCGGCGAAGTCCGGGCATGGGATGACCCAGTTCGGTCGAGCTCTGAACGATCTCAATATTGAGATCCTGTGCGCCAACAGCTCCCAGGCCAAGGGCCGGGTCGAACGCGCCAACCGCATGTTGCAGGACCGTCTGGTCAAGGAGCTCCGGCTTGCCGGCATCTCGGACATGGCAGCGGCCAATGCTTTCCTGCCCGGCTTCATCGCGCGCGCCAACGCCAGGTTCGCCAAGACGCCGCGGCGCCCGGACAACCTGCACCGGTCGCTGAATGTGGAGCCGGACCGATTGCGGGACATTCTCTGTTGCCGCGATGAGCGCCATGTCAGCCAGCAACTGGCCTTCTCCTATGAACGCAAACGGATCATTCTGCAGGAAAACGAGATCACGCGGGATCTGGGCGGAAAATACATCGACACCTACGCGTTCCCCGACGGCCGATTGGAGTTTCGCTGGAAGGGCGTGTCGCTGCCCTACTCCGTCTTCGACAAGGACCAGCGCGTCACCCATGCGGCGATCACCGGGAACAAGCGCCTCGGCGCGGTCCTGGAATACATCAAGGCAGAGCAGGACAAGGCGCCCCCCAAGACGCGACGCGCGGGCAAGCAGCGCACCACGTATGAGCCGACGGGCCGGACATCGCCGGGACGACCGAGCATCGTCAACGCCCGCCACGCCCGAAAATGCGCCGAGCAGGAGGCCCGCGCAGCCTGCAAGGGCTCCGATACATGAGGTCTCCGCCCGGGCAGGCTGCGCTCCCCGAAAATCCCAGGCATGGCATTCCTACTTTGCACAATCCGCGACACTTCAACTTGGTTGCAACATTTGTAAGCTGTTGAAACTTCGTAGAATAATTCGCTCTACCTCATCGAGCGTCACCGTGTCCAACTGCCTGGCGTAGAACTTGGTCGTCTGGGTCTTATGCCGATATCGGCATAAGACGCATAATGCCGCGTTTTGGATTATGCCGCGCGGACAGCGGAATGCCTTGATCCGTCAGGGGTGCCCGCGCGACAAGGCGGCATAGTCAGATGCCAGAGCGGCCATTCGTGGGCCGCGCGGCGAA
>NZ_JBNAFY010000018.1:0-2630 GCF_049800915.1 Amaricoccus macauensis | reverse complement strand
GGTTCTGTCGCAAACTTTTGTGGTGGTTGAGGGCAGGCCTTTGTCTGGACACACTTATCCTGCAAGAGCGACGAACTGCTGAAAGGCGGTCTGACCGTTGGCGGCGAGCTGGCCCTTTCGGATCATGTGAGCCGTCTCGATCCCGGCCAGGGTCGCCTGGGCCGCGGCGAAGGATTTGAAGCCCATCATCGGCCGGGTGATCTTCTTGATGAAGCGGTGATCCTGTTCGATGAGGTTGTTGAGGTATTTGACCTGCAGAACCTCGATCAGCCAGAACCAGCCGCTCAGGATCAGCAGGATGTTCATGGTCTCAAGACCCGCCAGGTTCGCTCCGCTCTTGTCGATGACGACCTTGTCCGGCCAGCCGTTGGCTTCGATCGTTCGGGCGAAGAAGGCGGAAGCGGCGGCCTCGTCACGACGCTCCGAGAGCATGAAATCAAGGGTCTTGCCGTCCCGGTCGATGGCCCGGTAATGATAGGTCCACTTGCCCTTCACCTTGATATAGGTCTCGTCCATGCGCCAGGACCGGCAGGTGGCCGACTTGCGCTTCTGCGCCTCTTCGGCGACCAAGGGTGCGTATTTCACCACCCAGCGGTTCAGAGTGGAATGATCCGCCCGAACCCCGCGCTCGAGCAGGATCTCCTCGACATCGCGGTAGGAGACGGCATAGCGGACGTAGAAATACACGGCATACAGGATCACGTCCCTCGGGTAATGGCTGCCCTTGAAATCGATCATACCGCCCACGCGCTTTCCGGACCTTCACCGCGGCGGATATAGCCGCGCAGTCGACGGCGCGAAAGACACCACAAAAGTTTGCGACAGAACCCTGCCGCCTGCCTTGCCGTCTATGATCGTGGGGTTGTGCGCGCGCTGTCGGGCAAGCCACCGATACCGCTGGTCAAGGCACCACGCCTGGCCGAGGCGTTGGCCGGGCTGTCGATCCGGCTCAACACGGATACCGTATAGATATAATAATGATATCGTTTAGATACTAAAATGAAGCGCTGGCCTGCGGCCAGCGCAAAAATTTTCGGGGCGCTCCGAGGAGCGCCCCGATGGCCGTCAGGCAGCCAGTTCGGTATCTGGACGGTCCAGTGGCCGCAGGGTTTCAGGCAACCAGTTCGTCTCAGCCATGCGACTGGCCGCGTGTTCGATCAGTGCGTCCTTCTTGAGGCTGGCGAGATTCTCCGCCGCTGCCGGAGACACGCTTTCGCCGACTGCGTCGAGGATCACGGCCTTGGTCACCTTGGTAAAGAACGTCTCCGGGTTGGCTTGCCAGTACCGGGTCATGTCGAGATCGAGGGTTTCGGCCAGTTGGTCGGCATGTCGCTTCGACCGGCTGCTCGCGCAGGCCGGTTCGATGGTGCTGGCGGTCAGGAAGGCCAGCAGCGCCATCAGATCATTGCTTGCGAGGGCCAGCAGATGATCCCAAAGATCGCCCGCCGCGCTTGGCAAGCCGTTCTGCCAGCGGTTAGCGGCGTCTTGCAGCGCCTCCATGCCGGGATTCGTGTGCAGGCTGTCGCCGTGGCGGGTCAGGTCGTCGCTCTGGCCACGCAGGTCGAGACAGCTGCTCAGCCCGTCATGATAGAAATGCTGCAAGGCCAGCCGATGAACGATCAGGATCAGGGCGATGTCCGGGCGCTGCATCACCTCGGCCCGGAGCGCAGCCGTCCGATGGGCGGTCAGTTCCGCAAGCAGCTTGGGAGACAGCTTTTGCGCCGGGGCAGGGGCGTTGTCCGTTGTCTCGTCGCCAAACTCGGGGGCGCTGTCATTGGCTGGTGTCGCGGCAGGGGTGTCGGGTTCTGTCGCAAACTTTTGTGGTGTCTTTCGCGCCGTCGACTGCGCGGCTATATCCGCCGCGGTGAAGGTCCGGAAAGCGCGTGGGCGGTATGATCGATTTCAAGGGCAGCCATTACCCGAGGGACGTGATCCTGTATGCCGTGTATTTCTACGTCCGCTATGCCGTCTCCTACCGCGATGTCGAGGAGATCCTGCTCGAGCGCGGGGTTCGGGCGGATCATTCCACTCTGAACCGCTGGGTGGTGAAATACGCACCCTTGGTCGCCGAAGAGGCGCAGAAGCGCAAGTCGGCCACCTGCCGGTCCTGGCGCATGGACGAGACCTATATCAAGGTGAAGGGCAAGTGGACCTATCATTACCGGGCCATCGACCGGGACGGCAAGACCCTTGATTTCATGCTCTCGGAGCGTCGTGACGAGGCCGCCGCTTCCGCCTTCTTCGCCCGAACGATCGAAGCCAACGGCTGGCCGGACAAGGTCGTCATCGACAAGAGCGGAGCGAACCTGGCGGGTCTTGAGACCATGAACATCCTGCTGATCCTGAGCGGCTGGTTCTGGCTGATCGAGGTTCTGCAGGTCAAATACCTCAACAACCTCATCGAACAGGATCACCGCTTCATCAAGAAGATCACCCGGCCGATGATGGGCTTCAAATCCTTCGCCGCGGCCCAGGCGACCCTGGCCGGGATCGAGACGGCTCACATGATCCGAAAGGGCCAGCTCGCCGCCAACGGTCAGACCGCCTTTCAGCAGTTCGTCGCTCTTGCAGGATAAGTGTGTCCAGACAAAGGCCTGCCCTCAACCACCACAAAAGTTTGCGACAGAACC
>NZ_JBNAFY010000017.1:0-2797 GCF_049800915.1 Amaricoccus macauensis | reverse complement strand
GCGCCGGGTCGATGGTGAGCGTGCCCGCCTCGTAGGCGATCTCGTAATTGCCAGAGGTCAGACCGGTGGCGGCGACATCGTAATTCCCGACGTCGCTCGTGAGCCCGGCGGCGGTGGTGAAGCCCAGCGTGCCGTCGAGATCACCCGCGTCCTGGCCGAGCACGAAGCCCGAATAGCTCGCGGTGAACTCGGGGTTCGCGGCGCCGTAGGTGCGGGAGGCGTCGTCGGTGGTGACGGTGAGAAGCGCCGGGTCGATGGTGAGCGTGCCGGCCTCGTAGGCGATCTCGTAGTTGCCAGAGGTCAGACCGGTGGCGGCGACATCGTAGTCACCCACGTCGCTCGTGAGCCCGGCGGCGGTGGTGAAGCCGAGGGTGCCGTCGAGATCAGACTCGTCCTGGCCGAGGACGAAGCCGCTGTAGCTGGCGGTGAACTCGGGGTTCGCGGCGCCATAGGTCCGCGAGGCGTCATCCGTGGTGACGGTCAGCTGCGCCGGATCGATGGTGAGCGTGCCGGCCTCATAGGCGATCTCGTAGTTGCCCGAGGTGAGGCCGGCGGCGGCGACGTCATAGTCGCCGACGTCGCTGGTCAGACCGGCGGCGGTTTCGAAGCCCAGCGTGCCGTCGAGGTCAGTCTCGTCCTGGCCGAGAACGAAGCCGCTGTAGCTCGCGGTGAAGTCCGGGTTTTCCGCGCCATAGGTGCGGGAGGTGTCATCCGTGGTGACGGTCAGCTGCGCCGGGTCGAGGGTCAGCGTGCCCACTTCATAGGCGATCTCATAGTTGCCGGAGGTGAGGCCGGTGGCCGCGACATCATAGTCGCCGACGTCGCTGGTGCGACCGGCGGCGGTGGTGAAGCCGAGGGTGCCGTCGAGGTCAGTCTCGTCCTGGCCGAGGACGAAACCGCTGTAGCTCGCGGTGAAGTCCGGGTTCTCCGCGCCATAGGTGCGGGAGGCATCATCGGTGGTGACGGTCAGCTGCGCCGGGTCTATGGTCAGCGTGCCCACTTCATAGGCGATCTCATAGTTGCCGGAGGTGAGGCCGGCGGCTGCGACATCATAGTCGCCGACATCGCTGGTCAGACCGGCGGCGGTGGTGAAACCCAGCGTGCCGTCGAGATCAGACGCGTCCTGGCCGAGGACGAAGCCGCTGTAGCTCGCGGTGAAGTCCGGGTTTGCCGCGCCATAGGTGCGGGTCGCATCGTCCGTGGTGACGGTCAGCTGCGCCGGGTCGATGGTGAGCGTGCCGGCCTCATAGGCGATCTCGTAGTTGCCCGAGGTGAGGCCGGTGGCGGCGACGTCATAGTCCCCCACGTCGCTGGTGATCCCGGCGGCGGTGGTGAAGCCGAGGGTTCCGTCGAGGTCGCTCGCGTCCTGGCCGAGCACGAAACCGCTGTAGCTCGCGGTGAAGTCCGGGTTCGCCGCGCCATAGGTGCGGGAGGCATCGTCTGCCGTGACGATGAGTTGCGCCGGGTCGATGGTCAGCGTGCCCGCCTCATAGGCGATTTCGTAGTTGCCCGAGGTGAGACCGTTGGCGGCGACGCCGTAGTCCCCCACGTCGCTGGTGAGACCGGCGGCGGTGGTGAAACCCAGCGTGCCATCGAGGTCGCTCGCGTCCTGGCCGAGGACGAAACCGCTGTAGCTGGCGGTGAAGTCCGGGTTTTCCGCGCCGTAGGTGCGGGAGGTATCATCGGCCGTCACGGTGAGAAGCGCCGGGTCGATGGTGAGCGTCCCGGCTTCATAGGCGATCTCGTAATTGCCCGAGGTGAGACCATTGGCCGCGACATCGTAGTCGCCGACGTCGCTGGTCAGACCGGCGGCGGTGGTGAAGCCCAGCGTGCCGTCGAGGTCGGACGCGTCCTGGCCGAGGACGAAGCCCGAATAGCTCGCGGTGAAGTCGGGGTTCGCGGAACCATAGGCGCGGCTGGTGTCATCCGCGGTCACGGTCAGCTGCGCCGGGTCGATGGTCAGCGTGCCGGCCTCATAGGCGATCTCGTAATTGCCCGAGCTGAGGCCAGAGGCGGCGACATCATAGTCGCCCACGTCGCTGGTGATTCCGGCGGCGGTGGTGAAGCCCAGCGTGCCATCGAGGTCGCTCGCGTCCTGGCCGAGGACGAAGCCGCTGTAGCTCGCGGTGAAGTCGGGGTTTGCCGCGCCGTAGGTGCGGGTGGCGTCATCGGCCGTCACGGTGAGCTGCGCCGGATCGATGGTCAGCGTGCCGGCCTCATAGGCGATCTCGTAATTGCCCGAGGTGAGGCCATTGGCGGCGACGTCATAGTCGCCCACGTCACTTGCGATCCCGGCGGCGGTGGTGAAGCCGAGGGTGCCGTCGAGATCACCCTCGTCCTGGCCGAGGACGAAACCGCTGTAGCTCGCGGTGAAGTCGGGGTTTGCCGCGCCATAGGTCCGGCTGGAGTCATCCGTGGTGACGGTGAGAAGCGCCGGGTCGATGGTGAGCGTGCCCGCCTCGTAGGCGATCTCGTAATTGCCAGAGGTCAGACCGGTGGCGGCGACATCGTAATTCCCGACGTCGCTCGTGAGCCCGGCGGCGGTGGTGAAGCCCAGCGTGCCGTCGAGATCACCCGCGTCCTGGCCGAGCACGAAGCCCGAATAGCTCGCGGTGAACTCGGGGTTCGCGGCGCCGTAGGTGCGGGAGGCGTCGTCGGTGGTGACGGTGAGAAGCGCCGGGTCGATGGTGAGCGTGCCGGCCTCGTAGGCGATCTCGTAGTTGCCAGAGGTCAGACCGGTGGCGGCGACATCGTAGTCACCCACGTCGCTCGTGAGCCCGGCGGCGGTGGTGAAGCC
>NZ_JBNAFY010000016.1:0-6624 GCF_049800915.1 Amaricoccus macauensis | reverse complement strand
CCTTCACGGATAGCGAAGCGGAGCTTCTCTTCCATGGCGATGGGCGCGATCAGCTGGACGTTGAACTTCAGGTTGTCGCCCGGCATCACCATTTCGGTGCCTTCGGGCAGCTGGACCGTGCCGGTCACGTCCGTGGTACGGAAGTAGAACTGCGGACGGTAGTTGGCGAAGAACGGCGTGTGACGGCCACCTTCTTCCTTGGTGAGGATGTAGGCTTCGGCTTCGAAGTCGGTGTGCGGCGTGACCGAACCGGGCTTCGAGAGAACCTGGCCGCGCTCGATGCCTTCACGCTCCACGCCGCGCAGCAGCAGACCGACGTTGTCGCCGGCTTCGCCCTGGTCGAGCAGCTTGCGGAACATTTCCACACCGGTGCAGGTGGTCTTCTTCGAATCGCGGATGCCGACGATCTCGATCTCGTCGCCGACCTTCACGATGCCGCGCTCGATACGGCCGGTGGCAACCGTGCCGCGACCGGAGATCGAGAACACGTCCTCGACCGGCATCAGGAACGGCTGGTCGACCGGACGCTCGGGCGTCGGGATGTATTCGTCGACGGCGGCCATCAGCTCGGCGATCTTGTCCTTGCCGATCGCGTCGTCACGATCTTCGAGGGCGGCGAGAGCCGAGCCCGCGATGATCGGGATGTCGTCGCCCGGGAAGTCGTAGGACGACAGCAGTTCGCGGACTTCCATCTCGACGAGCTCGAGAAGCTCCTCGTCGTCGACCTGGTCGACCTTGTTGAGGAACACGACGAGCGCGGGCACACCGACCTGACGGGCGAGCAGGATGTGCTCACGGGTCTGCGGCATCGGGCCGTCGGCCGCGTTCACCACCAGGATCGCGCCGTCCATCTGCGCGGCACCGGTGATCATGTTCTTCACGTAGTCGGCGTGGCCGGGGCAGTCGACGTGGGCGTAGTGACGGCCTTCGGTCTCATACTCGACGTGCGCGGTCGAGATCGTGATGCCGCGGGCCTTCTCTTCCGGGGCCGCGTCGATCTGGTCATAGGCCTTGAACTCGCCGAACTGCTTCGTGATCGCAGCCGTCAGCGTCGTCTTGCCGTGGTCGACGTGACCGATCGTGCCGATGTTGCAATGCGGCTTCGTGCGCTCAAACTTTGCCTTCGCCATGGTCCCTTGTATCCCAGGTGTGAGGGGGGCGGTGAGGCCCCGGTTAAGTGCGCGCCCGGATAGAGGTATTCCGGCCGAAAGGCAAGCGCCTTGCTCGCGGGCCGCCGTGCGCCGGGGCCGGATTTGCACCGCGGTCGGATTAAGGAAGGGTTAAGCCGGGCAGGGCGCAAGGCAGGCCGAGCGCGCGAACGCCTTCAGACATGGGCTTCGGCGCGATTCGGAGCCGCCCGGGCAAATGCATATTCCATGCAGACTTCATGCATATTTCATGCAGACGATTTTGCGCACCCGTGACCGGCGGGTTAACAGGGGGCGGTTTTCGCCGAGTCCGCAAAACCGGCCAGTATGGGGCTGGCCCGTGCCCGTTGCGTGGAAGACGGGAGCCGCGCGCCCTGGCCGAACGATACACGCCGGGATCATGTCGAGGCTGCGGATTGTGTTCTGAGCGGGGGGGGGCTGGTCGCAATTCGGGAGAGGCCTCTGTGGAGAGCAGGCCCAAGGCGCGCCTCTTATCTGAATTGGCGTCACGCCCCGGCGTCGATCTTGCGGGGGCTCGATCCGACTTGGGGTAGCGGCGTCCGGGTTAGGAGACATTGGCACGGGACAAGCCGAAGGCACCGTGCCTGCGACGGCCCGACCGGACGGGTCGGCGCATCGTTGACGCAGGGGCATCGTGCAGGTCCAGGCAATGTCGTCACCATCAATTTCGTCGAACAGACGGCTTTGCGCCAACCCCCGGCCCGTCGCCGGCCCGGTCGATCGAGGTGCTCGCCTCACGGGTTCCCTCGGGCGGGAGCACCCTTGCGCGCGCACTATATAGTCACCCTGCATGGTCAGCCAACGCATTGCGGTGATACCGAGCGGGTCGCGCAAGCGCCTTGCGGGCTGCCGCCTTCGATTTCCCGCGGCCGATGCCCCTTGCCATGCGTGCCATGCGGTGAAAGAAGCATTTCCGGCGCCAGCGATTCCCCTCAGCGTGACAACGTGGCGGGGATCGGAGCTGAAGGATCTCGTTTCTCGATCGTTTTGTGTTTTATTCCAGTGATTTACGGCGAAACTCCAAAAACGCCGAGGAATGCTCAGTAATGAGTTGACAAGACTTCGGCCCCGGCCTAGGTTCCGCGCGCTCTGGAGGGCAACACGCCTTCCGCTTTGAAGCCACAACTTGGCGGTCATGACTCAGGCCATGTGCCTCAGTCCTCTGGAATTCAGCCGCGACGGATCCACGGGGTCCGGGCGCGGCTCTTTCGGCATTGTGCGTCTGGCGTGCGATGCTTTTGACATTTGAACGGTGTAGACGGGGTTGATACTCGAATGCCAACGATCCAGCAGCTGATCCGCCATCCGCGGCAGCCGAAAGTGAAGCGCCAGAAGTCGATGCATCTGCAGGCATGCCCGCAGAAGCGCGGCGTCTGCACGCGTGTATATACGACGACACCGAAGAAACCGAACTCGGCTATGCGCAAGGTTGCGAAGGTGCGGCTGACGAACGGCTTCGAGGTGATCAGCTACATTCCGGGCGAAAGCCACAACCTTCAGGAGCACTCGGTGGTCCTGATTCGCGGCGGTCGTGTGAAGGACCTTCCGGGTGTGCGTTACCACATCCTGCGCGGCGTCCTCGATACCCAGGGCGTCAAGAACCGTAAGCAGCGCCGGTCGAAGTACGGCGCCAAGCGGCCGAAATAAGGAGAGCGCGAGATGTCGCGACGTCACAGTGCAGAGAAGCGCGAGATCCTGCCGGACGCCAAGTTCGGCGACCGCGTTCTCTCGAAGTTCATGAACAACCTCATGTACGACGGCAAGAAGTCCGTTGCCGAGAGCATCGTCTACGGGGCGCTTGACCGCGTCGAGAAGAAGATGCATCGCGCGCCGGTGGAAGTGTTCCACGAAGCGCTCGACAACGTGAAGCCCTCGGTCGAGGTGCGGTCCCGCCGTGTGGGTGGTGCAACCTACCAGGTGCCGGTCGAGGTTCGCCCCGAGCGTCGCGAGGCGCTGGCAATCCGCTGGCTGATCAAGGCATCCCGTGCCCGCAACGAGCACACGATGGAAGAGCGCCTCGCAGGCGAGCTTCTCGATGCGGCCAACTCGCGCGGCGCAGCCGTGAAGAAGCGCGAAGACACCCACAAGATGGCCGACGCCAACAAAGCGTTCAGCCATTACCGCTGGTAACCAGAGAGTTTCAGGAGCCCCACGATGGCCCGCGATTATCCCCTCGAAAGATACCGCAACTTCGGGATCATGGCGCATATTGACGCCGGAAAGACCACGACCACGGAGCGGATTCTGTTCTACACCGGCCGGTCTCACAAGATCGGTGAGGTTCATGATGGCGCGGCCACCATGGACTGGATGGAGCAGGAGCAGGAGCGGGGCATCACCATCACCTCGGCTGCGACGACCACGTTCTGGCAGCGCCAGGACGATCCGACCGCCGAAGGCACCTCGGACACGAAGTACCGCTTCAACATCATCGACACGCCCGGCCACGTCGACTTCACCATCGAAGTCGAGCGTTCGCTGGCTGTGCTCGACGGCGCTGTCTGCGTTCTGGACGCCAATGCCGGTGTCGAGCCGCAGACCGAGACCGTGTGGCGTCAGGCTGACCGCTACAAGGTTCCGCGCATCGTGTTCGTCAACAAGATGGACAAGATCGGCGCGGACTTCTTCAACTGCGTCGAGATGATCCGTGACCGGACCGGTGCGGTTCCGTGCCCGATCCAGATGCCGATCGGTGCCGAGACCGAACTGGAAGGTCACATCGACCTCCTGACCATGGAAGAGTGGACCTGGAAGGGCGAGGACCTCGGCGCGAGCTGGACCCGTCAGCCGATCCGTGCCGAACTGGCCGACAAGGCCGCCGAGATGCGGGCCGAGATGATCGAGATCGCCGTCGAGATGGACGACGATGTCATGGAAGCCTACCTCGAGGGTGAAGAGCCGGACGTTCCCACGCTCCGTCGCCTGCTCCGCAAGGGCACGCTCGAGATGAAGTTCGTCCCGGTGCTTGGTGGTTCCGCGTTCAAGAACAAGGGCGTTCAGCCCATGCTCAACGCCGTGATCGACTACCTCCCGTCGCCGCTGGACGTGCCGGACTACATGGGCTTCCTTCCCGACGACGAGACGGAAACCCGCAACGTTCGCCGGTCCGCCGATGACGATCAGCCGTTCTCCGCGCTTGCGTTCAAGATCATGAACGACCCGTTCGTGGGCTCGCTGACCTTTACCCGCATCTACTCGGGCAAGATCACGAAGGGCGACCAGCTGCTCAACTCCACGAAGGGCAAGCAGGAACGCGTCGGGCGCATGATGATGATGCACTCGAACAACCGCGAAGAGATCGATGAGGCCTTTGCCGGCGACATCATCGCGCTTGCCGGTCTGAAGGACACCACCACGGGTGACACGCTTTGCGACAAGGCAAAGCCGGTCGTGATGGAAACGATGACCTTCCCGGACCCGGTGATCGAGATCGCCGTCGAGCCGAAGACGAAGAACGACCAGGAGAAGATGTCCCAGGGTCTGCAGCGTCTTGCAGCCGAGGATCCGTCCTTCCGCGTCGAGACCGATCTCGAGAGCGGCCAGACGATCATGAAGGGCATGGGCGAGCTTCACCTCGACATTCTCGTCGATCGTCTGAAGCGCGAGTTCAAGGTCGAGGCGAACATCGGTGCGCCGCAGGTGGCTTACCGCGAGACGATCAGCCGTGAGGCCGAGATCGACTACACCCACAAGAAGCAGTCGGGTGGTTCGGGTCAGTTCGCGCGCGTAAAGCTGGTCATCACGCCGACCGAGCCGGGCGAAGGCTACAGCTTCGAGAGCAAGATCGTCGGTGGATCGGTTCCGAAGGAATACATCCCCGGTGTCGAGAAGGGCATCCAGTCGGTGATGGACTCCGGTCCGCTCGCGGGCTTCCCCGTGATCGACTTCAAGGTCGCGCTGATCGACGGTGCCTACCACGACGTGGACTCGAGCGTTCTCGCCTTCGAGATCGCATCGCGGGCTGCCATGCGGGACGGTCTGAAGAAGGCCGGCGCGAAGCTGCTCGAGCCGATCATGAAGGTCGAGGTGGTGACGCCCGAGGAATATACCGGTGGCATCATCGGCGACCTCACGTCCCGTCGCGGCCAGGTCCAGGGTCAGGACACCCGCGGCAACGCGATCGCGATCACCGCGATGGTGCCGCTGGCGAACATGTTCGGCTACATCAACACGCTGCGGTCCATGTCTTCGGGTCGGGCCCAGTTCACGATGCAGTTCGACCACTACGATGCGGTTCCGCAGAACATTTCGGACGAGATCCAGGCGAAATACGCCTGAGCAGGATAACGGGCGCGAAGCGCCTCTGAGATTGAAGGAGAGCCACCATGGCGAAGGCAAAGTTTGAGCGCACGAAGCCGCATTGCAACATCGGCACGATCGGTCACGTCGACCACGGCAAGACGACGCTGACGGCTGCGATCACGAAGCAGTTCGGCGAGTTCAAGGCCTATGACCAGATCGACGCGGCCCCGGAAGAGAAGGCCCGCGGCATCACGATCTCGACCGCGCACGTCGAGTATGAGACCGAAGGCCGTCACTACGCCCACGTCGACTGCCCCGGCCACGCCGACTACGTGAAGAACATGATCACCGGTGCCGCGCAGATGGACGGCGCGATCCTGGTGGTGAACGCGGCCGACGGCCCGATGCCGCAGACCCGTGAGCACATCCTGCTCGCCCGTCAGGTCGGTGTGCCCGCGCTCGTCGTGTTCCTCAACAAGGTCGACCAGGTCGACGACGAGGAGCTTCTCGAGCTCGTCGAGATGGAAGTCCGCGAACTGCTGTCGTCCTACGACTTCCCGGGCGACGACATCCCGATCATCGCGGGCTCGGCTCTCGCCGCCCTCGAAGATCGTGACGACGCGATCGGCAAGGACAAGATCGCCGAGCTGATGGCCGCCGTCGACGAATACATCCCGACGCCCGAGCGTCCGGTCGACCAGCCGTTCCTGATGCCGGTCGAGGACGTGTTCTCGATCTCCGGTCGCGGCACGGTTGCCACCGGCCGTATCGAGCGCGGCATCGTGAAGGTCGGCGACGAGATCGAGATCGTCGGCATCCGCGATTCGAAGAAGACCACCTGCACCGGTGTGGAAATGTTCCGCAAGCTGCTCGACCAGGGCGAAGCCGGCGACAACGTCGGTCTGCTGCTGCGCGGCGTGGAGCGTGAAGGCATCGAGCGCGGCCAGGTTCTCTCGAAGCCCGGTTCGGTCACGCCGCACACCGACTTCGAAGCCGAAGCCTACATCCTCACCAAGGAAGAAGGTGGCCGTCACACGCCGTTCTTCGCCAACTACCGTCCGCAGTTCTACTTCCGTACCACGGACGTGACCGGCACGGTCCAGCTGCCCGAAGGCACCGAAATGGTGATGCCGGGCGACAACCTGAAGTTCAACGTCCAGCTGATCGCGCCCATCGCCATGGAAGAGAAGCTCCGCTTCGCTATCCGTGAAGG
>NZ_JBNAFY010000015.1:0-11826 GCF_049800915.1 Amaricoccus macauensis | reverse complement strand
CCGGTTCGCTGTGCTGTTCAAGAACAACGACCGGCGCTCGAAACCGATCATGAACCAGATCATCACCCTCCTGTCGCCTCTGCCGTCCCCCGCTCGGCGGTCGATCACCTTTGACCGTGGCCTGGAATTCGTCTCCTGGCGAGACCTCGAAATCGGCATGGGCACGGTCGCCTGGTTCTGCGACCCGCAGGCGCCTTGGCAGAAGGGATCAGTCGAAAACCTCAATGGACGGGTGCGGCGTGACCTGCCCCGCGACACCCAACTGACGTCGATCTCAAATCGCTCCATGAAGGCGATTTGCGATCACCTCAATGCTACCCCCCGGAAGTGCCTCGGATACAGAACGCCCTCGGATGCGTCTCGCGAAGAACTGAGGCGACTATGATTTTCAGGCGATGTCGCAACCAGACTGGAACTTTCACGCAAGCGCCGGGCGAGCATGGTTTTCCGTTTGGTCTCCTCACGCTGTTCCAGGATCTGGTCACCGCGGCCGTAGTAGACGTCAGCCGGTGTCAGGTTCCCGAGGCTCTCATGATACCTCTGGGCGTTATAGTAGTCGACGAACGCGCCGACCTGGCGTTCGAGGTCCCCGGGCAGGAAGTAATGCTCGAGCAACACGCGGTTCTTCATGGTCTGGTGCCACCGCTCGATCTTGCCCTGGGTCTGCGGGTGGTATGGCGCACCGCGGACGTGGTCCATGCCCTTGTCCTCGAGATAATCGGCCAGATCGCCGGCGATGTAAGACGAGCCGTAGCACGTTGGGAATTCATCGCTGTCGAGAGGTTGTGACCGCCGGCGAAGCCCTCAAATAGCGAAGTGGGCGGTCATAACCGGGCCTCAGGTCTCCATGGTGGTTTTGCAGGCCACACCAAAGAGGGTGCGCAGCACGCTATGACCGAGATCGATCATGCCCCCAGTGCGCAGGTTCTGGTAGGCATCGATATTTCCAAGTATCGGCACGAGGCTTTGATTGCCATTCCGGGAAAGCAGCGCCGCCGCAGGGTGACGCTCACGAACACGAAGTCAGACTTCGGTCGCCTGGTCACGATCCTTCGCGACTATAGCCTGCCGGTTCGGGTCGGGTTTGAAGCGACAGGCAACTACCATCGCGCTTTGGCGCACCATCTTTTCACGCCGGTTTCGAGCTCAAACTTGTCTCATCCGTGGGTCTGGCCCGGACGCGGGAAGCCCTGCACAACAGCTGGGACAAGAATGACCCGAAGGATGCGCAGGTCATACTGCACATGCTTCAGCTCGGGGCGGTCCAGTTCTTTCATGACCCTTTGGCCGCCGGAGTAAACGACATCCAGGAGCTCTCGAAGACCCATGAGATCGTTTCCCGCGCCAAGACCGAGCTCTGGCATCGGATCCTGACCCATTACCTGCCGCTCTATATTCCAGAGGCGGATCGATACCATCGCAGTTCACGAACGGATTGGTTCCTGGCTTTCCTCGAAGTCTTTCCATCGCCGCATTTCATCGCGGGCATGGACAAGGAAGTTTTCATGGCGGCGGCATGGACCGTTGTCGGGCGGCGCGTCTCCAAATCAGAGCTCCTATCAGACATTTACGAGACCGCGAAGACATCCGTCGGTTTGCCTGTCGAACCTGATTCCGATGCCATCGCCATGTTCCGGCTGGTTCTCGCCGAGGGTCGAAGCCTGACCCGCCAGCGCAACGAGATTGAGGCCAGGTCGGTCGAATTGCTCTCCGGATCCACCGACTACCAGCTGCTGACCTCGATCCCCGGTATCGGACCGATCAACGCAATGACCATACTGGCCGAGGCTGGCGATCTGCGTCGATTCCGGCATCATCGCCAGTTCCTGAAGTTCTGTGGCATGGATCTCGCCACGGTCCAGTCTGGCATGTTCCGCGGGCAGAGCAGGATTTCCAAGTATGGCAACGCACGACTGCGCCGGACGCTCTGGATGGCAGGTCAGACTGCCGTCTTGAAGCGCACCAACAGCTTTCGGGACAAGTTCGAGCGCTACATCGCTCAGGACCGACACAATCCGCACCTGAGGCGCAAGGCATACACCGCCATAGCCGCCAAGATGGCGCGCACCGTACACGCCGTGGTCAAACACGGCGAACCCTATCGCCCCTTCTTCGAGGGGGCGAGCCCAGGCGGAAAGACCTCTCGCAACCTGGCCGTGGAGGCGTGAAGCGACCTCGCAGATAATGTTCGGGCTTTCCGCTTGGGATATTGGATCTCGTCTTGAGGACGGTGAGGGCCGCATCAATGCGTACCCTGTGTTCGCTATGGGAGAGACCATTTCTTGACGGCGGAACCCGTCTGGGCGACTTTAGACAGGCGCCCGATTGATCGGGCGTTCCAAGACCTGTTGCCTCAGGCAGCGTTTACTTCCCAACATAGGACGTTGTCGCTGAGCAGCCTTGGCTTGGCGACCACAGTCGCGCTGTCACATCCCGAGGCCTGCAGCGCCAAGTCGAGCGTGGCGGTCACGTCTTCGGCCTTCATGGTCGTGCAGAGCTTCCAGGCGATGATATAGCGGCTGTAATCGTCGAGGATCGTCGAAAGGTAGAACCAGCCCCATCCAAGTACCTTGAGATAGGTGAAGTCGGTCTGCCAGAGCTCGTTGGGCCGACTGGTCTGATCCTTGAACTCGTTGGCCGCCTTCATCACGATATGCGCCGGAGCCGTGATCAGATCCTCTGCCTTGAGGATCCGGTAAACTGATGATTCCGAGACAAAATACTGCTTCTCGTCGGTGTATTTCACCGCCAACTCCCGGGGTGTGAGATCTTCATGCTCAAGAGCAAAATCGATGATGTCGGCGCGGGTTTCATCCGGGAGGCGGTTCCATACCATCCCAGGGTGCGGAGATGTGTCCTCGAGCGCATCAAGCCCGCCCTGGGACCACCGATCATACCAGCGGTAATAGGTCGTGGCTGGGATCCCGAGCATGGCCAGCGTCTGGCGCGTCGGCAAATGCGAGGCCTCCACGGTCCGGATAATCTCCAGCTTCTCTGATGCAGGATACCTCATGCCTCGTCGTCCCCATCCCCGATCATGCTTTTTTTCAGCAGCCGGTTTTCCAGGGTCAGGTCGGCGACAACCTCTTTCAGGGCCGCCGCCTCGGAGCGCAGTTCCTTGACTTCGGGCGCGGTCGCCTGACGGGCAGTATCCCCAGCCAGTCGCTGCTTGCCCGCTTCGAGGAATTCCTTCGACCACGTATAGTAAAGGCTCTCGCTGATGCCCTCCCGGCGACAGAGCGCGGCAATGCTCTCCTCACCGCGCAGGCCCGCCAACACGATCCTGATCTTCTCTTCGGCAGAATACTGTTTGCGGGTCCTGCGTTTGATCCCTTTGACCAGCTTGTCAGCCGCGTCCTTCGATGTCCCGGATTTCTGGTTCATCTTCGCTCCTTGATGGCTGCGATGAACCAGAAATCCTCCGCTATGGAAATCTCAAATCTGTCCCACGGGTGCTGACGTCAGACAATCGGATCGGGCGTAAACTCGTGGGCTTTGGTTTCGAGGACTCGTTATAATTTTAGGAATTTATACGCATTCTCGTAAGTTGATATCATTTTCCAAAAACGCGAGCTTCCGCAACGAACGCTGATAACGGCGGAAACGAGAGATCCAACTTGTACGAAAAAGCAGCACATGGTTTACGACCATCATCGCTCCCGCTCAGAGGTTGCCAAGCGGATGCATACGATTTCGGGCGTCGGTCCAGCTACCAAACTGGCGGCCGAAGCCTTAGCGCCAAATATGTCGAACTTTCGCCGGGGCTAAAGCTTCTCCGCTTGGTCGTGCCTCAGTGGGAACACTCTCCGAGCGCCGCGAATTACCGTTCGCATCCTAGTAGGTGCTCCAAAGTCGGTCTACCATATTTTGCGAAAATGACTTGCCCGACTCGGATTCCTTCGCCATTAATTTACGCCAATAACAGAATAAGACGCCATATAGCGTAACATACGCGGGAAGATGGGCGACATGGGCATATGAGGCAAGAGCGAATCGACCTGTTGGTAGGGGATCATGCGGCGCGGCTGTCCGAGCGGTTGCAGGCGCATCGTCAGCAATTGTTCCCGCCCGACGCGCAACGACAGTTGCGCAAGTTCACCAGCGGAGAGGTTGCCGCTCTGCTTGGCGTGAAGGACGCCTACCTCCGTAAGCTGCACCTCGACGGACGCGGTCCGGAGCCGGAAACCCGCGCGGGCGGGCGGCGCTACTACACGCCGCAGGATATCCAGGCGTTGCGCGAGATGCTCGAATCGGGTGCGAAGACGCCGGGGACCTATCTTCCGGGCCGCAGTGCGGACGATCACCTGCAGGTCATCACGGTCATCAACTTCAAGGGCGGCTCGGGCAAGACCACCACATCCGCGCATCTCGCGCAGAAACTCGCCCTCGATGGCTACCGGGTGCTGGCAATCGATCTCGATCCCCAGGCCTCGTTTTCCGCGCTGCACGGGTTTCAGCCAGAATTCGATCTGCTCAACGGCGGCACGCTCTATGACGCGATCCGCTACGAGACCCCCCTGCCCCTCCGGGACGTCATCCGGAAGACCTATTTCACCAATCTCGACATCGTGCCCGGCAATCTCGACCTGATGGAATTCGAGCATGACACCCCGCGGATGCTGGCCGCACGCTCGGGCGATCTGTTCTTCACCCGCGTGGGCACCCGGCTCGCGGAGATCGAGAGCGAGTATGACATCGTTGTCATCGACTGTCCGCCACAGCTGGGCTTCCTGACCATGTCGGCGCTGTCAGCCGCGACGGCGGTTCTGGTGACGGTGCATCCGCAGATGCTCGACGTGATGTCCATGTGCCAGTTCCTGCTGATGACCTCGAACCTGCTGGGCGTGGTCGCCGAAGCGGGGGGCGACATGTCCTACGACTGGATGCGCTACCTCGTCACCCGCTACGAGCCCGGAGACGGGCCGCAGAACCAGATGGTGAGCTTCATGCGCTCGATGTTCGGCGAGAACGTCCTCAACCATCCCGCGCTCAAGTCCACCGCCATCTCGGATGCCGGGATCACCAAGCAGACCCTCTACGAGGTCGAGAAATCCCAGTTCACGCGGGCGACCTACGAGCGCGCGATCGAAAGCCTCAACGCCGTGAACGGCGAGATCGAGGGCCTCATCCAGAAAGCATGGGGGCGCTGATGGCGCGCAAGGATCTGCTGAAGGGATTGATTGCCGGGGACGCACCGCGCCAGGGAGCCGACCCGGCCCCGCCCTCCCCTGCCCCGCGCCGAACCAAGGGCGCGATCGGCGCCGTCAGCCAGTCGATCGCCGATCTCAAGGCGCGCGCGCTCGTCGAGGTCGAGAGCGACATGATCGACGATGCGGGTCTGGCCGACCGGCTCGATGCGGATGACGGGCTCGATGCGCTGATGGAGAGCATCCGGGAATACGGCCAGCAGGTGCCCGTGCTCCTGCGATATTCGCCCAATCACGAAGGCCGCTACGAGGTGGTCTATGGCCGCCGCAGGGTCGCGGCACTGAAGAAGCTCGGCCTGCCCGTTCGGGCCATGCTGCGCGAGCTGAACGACCGCGACCTGATCGTTGCCCAGGGCCAGGAGAACAGCGCCCGCAAGGATCTCAGCTTCATCGAGAAGGCCAATTTCGCCCGCCAGATGGTCGAGATGGGCTTCGAGCGCAAGGTGATCTGCGACGCCCTCCACATCGACAAGACGGTGATCAGCCGGATGCTTTCCGTCGTCGAGGCCGTTCCACCGGAGGTGATCCGCGCCATCGGGGCGGCACCGAGCGCCGGTCGCGACCGCTGGCTCGCGCTGGCAGACCGCATGAAAGGCAAATCATCGAAAGATGTCGCGGCGCTCGCGCGCGGCGAGAACTCGGACACGCGGTTCGCATCGGTTTTTGGAGGCCTCGCGCCGCCGAAGGCCGCAAAGGCCGCGCCGCAGATCCTGGAAGGATCGGACGGGGCGGGTTTGGGGCAGGTCGCGCAGGCCAGGGCCAGAACCACGCTGATTCTGGATCGCAAATCCGGGTTCGATGACTGGCTGTTGCAGAACATGGAGAGAATTCATCGCGAATTCCTGACGGAACGCGGCGAATAGGGCGCAAGCCCCACCGAGGCAGAAACAAGAAGGAGGCACGGCGACCAGAGCAAAGAAAAACCCCCCAGGACATGACATCCTGAAGGGCTCGTTTCTGATTTAGCACCTCGAAACTAAGCCCCCAGTTGACAGCTGTCAACCTGCGTCGTGTTCGGCGGAGGGAGGATCTTTGTCTGCGTGTAGACAAGATGACACATATTTCAACGACGCTCCCCGGGCGGCGGCCCGTTGATGCTGGCCAACTCTCGGGCGACGGACCCGGCCTCCCCCCTGCCCCGCAGGACGCGCCGGACAAATGGTCCATATTCCGCGACCTGACAACGGCGCGGAAGGCATTCGGCGTCAGCGATCGCGACCTGACGGTCCTTTCAGCTCTCTTGAGCTTTCATCTGCTGGACCATCTCGATGACGATGAAAACACCATCGTCTTTCCTTCGAACGCCAAACTCAGCGCACGCGCCCATGGCATGGCCGAAAGCACGCTCCGCCGTCATCTAGCCGCTTTGGTGCAGGCCGGACTGATTCGGCGCCACGACAGCCCAAATGGCAAGCGATACGCCCGCCGGAACTGCTCAGGCGCCCTGGATGTGGCCTACGGCTTCGATCTCCGCCCGCTGATCACACGCGCGCAGGAAATCGGTCAGGCCGCAACAGCAGCCCGCGAGACAGCCCTAAGGCATAAGCGTTTGCGCGAAACGATCGTCTTGCACCTTCGCGACGCCGTCAGGCAGCTTGCATATACTCCTGGAGATAAATCGGATCTAGTGACGGAACTGCAAGCTGAAGCTGCGGCCCTGAAAAACCGTCTGCGCCGAAAACTCGACCCGAAGGTTCTCGAAGAGCTTAATGAAGACGCCAGGAAGCTGCTCGACGCCGTGACGAACGCACTAGAGAATTGCGAGTCACCAGAAATGAGCGGCAATGCACGGCATTCTGAGCGGCACATACAGGATTCAAAACAGATTACTAATGATCTTGAATCGGTCGAGAACACAGAAGGGGAGGACTGCCTGAACATAGACACGCCTGACCTTCCGCTTGGCCTAGTCCTAGAATCATGTCCTGAATTGCAAACCTACGCCCTGGAAGAAATTCGATGTTGGCATGGGTTCCTCAAAGCGGCTGAGTTCGTTCGCCCCATGCTTGGCGTCACCTATGATGCCTGGCGCGCCGCGCAACATGGAATGGGACCGCAGAGCGCGGCGATCGTTCTTGCGTGCATTCTGCAACGAATGTCCGTGATCCGAAGCCCGGGCGGCTATTTGCGAGCCCTGACGGCCAAGGCGGAGATCAACCAGTTCTCGCCTGGCCCAATGGTCATGGCGCTGTTCAACTCCGCCAAGGAGCGAATGGCCTGACACGGAAATGGCGAATGACGTTGTTGTCTGCGATCAGGTACAAGATCGACTTGGTTTGTTTTCGCCGCGCTGCTGGTCTCGCGTTTCCTAGTACGTCCAGAGTTGACAGCTGTCAACGCGTTCACTTCGTCTGCGTTTAACGATCTCACGCACCGGCTGGAGCAAGCCAAAGAATGCGCGCCGAACCACAATCAGCGCTATCGTAGCGCCGACTGCCTTTCACTGGTCCGGCGTCCGGAGAAGCGCAGCAGCTTTCCCTGTCCTTGCATTTGCGGCATCGAAATAGCGTGCGGCCTGGGCGACGGAGCGGTGGGTGGACTGGGCCATGGCTTCGGGGAGGCTGAGTCCGTCGGTGACGGCCGTGGTCATGTAGCCCGACCTCAGGCCATGAGCACTCACCTGGGCCGGATCGAGGCCGGCCTCCGCGGCGCGGCGCTTGACAATCTGGTTGACTGCCTGGGGAGTCAGCGCGTCTGCCGAGACGTTGCCCCACTGGTCCACCTTGCGAAACAGCGCCCCGCGCCGGATCGCACCCGCGCGGAGCCAGTGCAGCAGATCCGTCGCCGGGCGGCCCATCGCGCCGACGGTCCGGTCCTCGACGGCATCGTGGGTCTTGGTGCGGCCCAGGTGCAGCAGGCAGCCATGGGGCGGGGCAGGGGGCAGCCTTCCGCGCAGGGTTCCCTCCGCAAAGACCCATTCGACCTGGGCAAGCCGCAGCCCGGTGATCTCGGAGCGGCGGCGCCCGCCGGATCCGAACCCGAGGCTCAGGATCGCCCGGTCCCGAAGGGCTGTCAGCCGGGCGGCGTCCGCACGCCTCTCGCCTGGGGTGTGTGGCCGGGCAGCCATCGCGTCGAGCGGGGTGAGCAGGCGCAACAGGATGTCCCGGGTGATGGCCTGGCGGCTGTGGGGAGCCGCCGGGCGCCCGGCGGCCCGCGTGGCAAGCCTGAGCGTCTTGCGCAGGGCAGGGGCGCCCAGGGGATGGTCGAGCCCCCGCCAGGTATGCAGCGTCGCCCAGGAGGACAGCCTGCGGCGCACCGTAGCGGGGGCGTGCGGGCCCGCTGTCCTGAGGAACCCGCCGGCCCGCAGGGCGCCAGCGACCTCGGATGGCATGCCGTGGTTCGGATCGCGGGCGTGTTCTTCGGGATCCCACAGGTGATGCGCAACGAACTTCAGCGCCAGCGCTTCCGTCGCGGGCCAGGGCAGGGGCGCGCCGGTTGCAGTCCTGCACCAGGCTTCGAGATAGCCGAGATCGGATCCGAGCGCCCGAAGAGAGTTCGCGCCTGCGCCCTTGCGCGCCACGTGCCGTAGTGTCGCGATATCCTCGGCCCCAAGCACGCCGGCCAGACGCTCGGCCTGGGCCTGGGGCAGGATGGCGACGAGCGCGTCGACCCCCGCGAGGCGGTTGGACCGGGGTGGGCGAGATAAAGACGGACGGGGCGGCATTGCGGGCGGACTTCCTGGACAAAGGCGGCGGCCAGTGCCGCAGGGCAGGGGATTTCCGCGGAAGTCTGGGCGGTTTCGGAGTGGATTTCAATAAGAATTGATAAGAGATAGTTATCGACAGTTATAACGTTCTTCAGAAAACACCGCCATCACGGAAAATAGTCCCTCCGAAATTCCGTCAGCTGTGCTAACCATCCCGTATGACACTGGAACCCCCGCCGCACCGATCCCTCCTGATGACGCTGCTGGAGCTCGAGGCCCGCGCATCCGGGCTTGCAGCCCGCCTCGAGGTCGATCCGGGCCTGGCCGCCGCCTGGCGGGCGGTCGCTGCCCTCGAGGAGGCCGCCGCCAGTGTCGCGCTCGAGGACGTCTCCGTGCCGCCCTGGGACCTGCTGGCGCGCGAGATCGGCCTCGGTCCCGACCCCGGCGATCCACGCGCCATCCGCACGGCCGGTGACCTGCGCCGGGTTCTCCTCAGCGCAGGTCCCGCTGTGGATCCGGAGACGCTTCTCCGGCGGAGCCTCACCGCCGTAGAGCGCACCCTCTATGTCCCGGTGGAGACCCGGCTCGTGCCGATGCAGGATCCCCGGGTGCTGGCCGAGGAATGGGAACAGGCCCTCGCTGCAATCGCGGCCGGCTGGACCCAGGTCGCGGCACGTCCGGCGCCGCCCGTGCTCAAGGCGCTCGGTATTGCAGGCTTGGCCGCGCGCCTCTCCCCGGATCGCTGGCCAGCGTTCGAGCGGCTGGTGTTCCTCTGGGCCGATGCCTGGTTCCGGGAAGCCGCCATCAGCCCCTTCGGGAAACCCGTTGCGGCACCGACCCCGGGCTGGGTCCTGATGCCCGGCCTGGCCTTGACCCGGGAAGGTTACGGAGTCTGGCAACCGAACAAGCCGGAAACCTGGGAGCGCCTGTTCAAAAGGCTCTCGCTCCAGATCGGGCGGGAGGCCGGTCGCATCGGTCTCCTCCAGGACTGGCGGGGCAGGGCGGGGGCTTGGAGCGCGGGTCGCGGGAACCGCTCCCGGCACAGAACCCTGCTTCAAGCGGCCGAGACCCTTCCCGTCTTCCGGCTCGCCGAGATCGCCGCTGCGGCCGATGTCACCGAGCGCGCTGCACGCAACATCGTGCTCGAGGCGGTCTCCGACGGGTTGCTGGTCTGCCTCACCCCGCGCCGTTCATACCGAATTTTTGCTCTGCCCGCCTTCGGGGATCTGAACGGTCGCCGGGATCGCCATCCGGCGCGGCGTGAGGGCGGAAGCCCGCGGCGGCGCGGTGGAATTGGTCAGGTCGCGTCGGGAGCCGCTGATCCGGAGCAAGCACACGCCGCACGGTCTTCCATGACCGAGGACGCGGCGATCGCACGCGCACTTGCCGAGCTCGATGCGGCGATGACCGGAGCGGACCAGGTGATTGCCAAATACGGAGCCATAAGCGATCATCCTTGAGGTTGGCAAAAGGAAGTCGAGAGATCCTGTCTGTCGTCAGATAATTTGGGGCGCTTGAGGTGTTTCCAGACAGGAGGCTCTGGTTCACCGCTGGTTGATGTTATGCGTTTTCAGTTTCGTGGCGGGCACATTCTAAACTCGGTTGCGACATCTCCACTATCCTGCACGGAAACAGGAGGTTGAGGCATGGCGCATCGAGAGCTGACCTTGGAGGAACGCCGGCAGATCGAGAAGATGCTGATCGTGAGAACGCCGATTTCGGTGATTGCACTGCAGCTCGGACGACACCGCTCGTCGATCTATCGCGAGATCCGGCGGAACCGCTACGAGGATGCCGAGCTTCCGAACCTGAACGGCTATTTCGGATTGCTGGCGCAGAAGGCATCCACTGAGCGGCGACGCAGGCGGCGCAAGCTGATCCGGATGCCGGAGTTGCGCGCTGCCGTTGAAGCTCAACTTCAAGCTGGCTGGTCGCCCGAGCAGATCGCCGGTCGGCTTCGATTTGAAGGCGGCTCATCATACGTCTGCCACGAAACGATCTATGCCCATGTCTACACCCAGAGCGAAGAACTCGCCCGGTGGCTTCCGCGCAGGCAGCGCAAACGCAAGCCACGCCATGCACGGCGGCCCAGAAGTCTTGTCTTCCCTGACGGTCGGGCGATCCGGCAAAGGCCCGAAGAGATCACACAGCGAGAGGTTTTCGGGGATTGGGGTGAGGCGCGAGCACGCCACGGGTCCGAGTGCCGCGCCGAACGACCTGATGATTTTCCGCAAGGAACACGGGCCGGCCAATGTCGCCTCCATGGTCGAACGCAAGACCCGGTTCGCTGTGCTGTTCAAGAACAACGACCGGCGCTCGAAACCGATCATGAACCAGATCATCACCCTCCTGTCGCCTCTGCCGTCCCCCGCTCGGCGGTCGATCACCTTTGACCGTGGCCTGGAATTCGTCTCCTGGCGAGACCTCGAAATCGGCATGGGCACGGTCGCCTGGTTCTGCGACCCGCAGGCGCCTTGGCAGAAGGGATCAGTCGAAAACCTCAATGGACGGGTGCGGCGTGACCTGCCCCGCGACACCCAGCTGACGTCGATCTCAAATCGCTCCATGAAGGCGATTTGCGATCGCCTCAATGCTACACCCCGGAAGTGCCTCGGATACGGAACGCCCTCGGAAGCGTTTCGCGAAGAACTGAGGCGGCTATGATTTTCAGGCGATGTCGCAACCAGACTGGAACTTTCACGGATTGCTGGCGCAGAAGGCATCCACTGAGCGGCGACGCAGGCGGCGCAAGCTGATCCGGATGCCAGAGTTGCGCGCTGCCGTTGAAGCTCAACTTCAAGCTGGCTGGTCGCCCGAGCAGATCGCCGGTCGGCTTCGATTTGAAGGCGGCTCATCATACGTCTGCCACGAAACGATCTATGCCCATGTCTACACCCAGAGCGAAGAACTCGCCCGGTGGCTTCCGCGCAGGCAGCGCAAACGCAAGCCACGCCATGCACGGCGGCCCAGAAG
>NZ_JBNAFY010000014.1:0-14828 GCF_049800915.1 Amaricoccus macauensis | reverse complement strand
AAAAACAACCGTGCCAAAGCGCAGAAAGTCAACCAGACTTTCAAATGGCGCGGGGTGGAGCAGCCCGGTAGCTCGTCAGGCTCATAACCTGAAGGTCACAGGTTCAAATCCTGTCCCCGCAACCAAAGCCTCGCAGCCATTGGCTGTATCCGGTGACTGGCGTTCAGATCGCCCTCCCGCAACCAACGCCTCGCCCTCGTCTGGGATTATTTCAGACAACTCGCCCGATAGGGCAGACTTGCCAACTCCTGCGGCGACCGACAGGATTCCTGCAAGGTCGCCTTGAAGGTCGATGATCGGCCTACCCCGTTCTTGTGAGGTCGTCAGCACGATCCGATCGTAACCGCCCGGATCTCACATCGGCTGTGTGCTCTTGACACGCTCGATGATGTACGGATTGCCGACGAAGTCCCGGAGGAAGTTGCGCCATTCCGTCTCTGAAGCTCTGGCCCTGGTGAGCATATCCTTCAGTTTTTTGAGCCCGTTGTCGGTCAGGGCTGTGGTGCACGCGTCCTGCCCGGTGTGAGGTTGTCGTCGTTCTCGACGATAGCTTCGGAGAGTTCGGGGTCCTCGCCGAGCATTTCTGCGACATGACAGACAGTTCTGAAATGGGCGATCGCCGCCATCAGGCAGCCTCCACCCGAGGAGCAACGGGCGTCCAATTCCAGGTCAGTAGTTCGTCAAGACGGTTGATCTTGTGATCATGGATCCGGTCGAGGATGTCGGCCAAGTAGGCTTGGGGATCGAGGCCGTTCATCTTGGCGGTCTCGATGAGTGTCATGGCACGGGCGAGGGTCTCGGCGCCGGTGTCGGCTCCGGCGAAGAGCCAGTTTTTTCTTCCGATCCCAATTGGCCTCAGGCCACGCTCGGCGCAATTTTTGTCGACCGCCACGCGCCCGTCGTCCGGGAACAGGCAGAATGCGGGCCAGCGGCTCAGCCCATAGCGGAATGCCTTCGCGAGATCGCCCTTGCCGGGGAGGCGCGTCAGCTGCTGTTCGGCCCAGGCCTTGAAAGCCTCGACCTTTGGCTTGCTGTGCTCTTGGCGGGCCTTGCGGCGAGCTTAGGCAGATTGCCCGGAGATTTCGCGCTCGATGTCGTAGAGCTTGCCGATCCGATCGAGCGCCTCGCGGGCGATCTCGGACTTTGTCGTGGTCCAGACGTCGTGGAAATCTCGGCGCAGATGCGCCCAGCACGCAGCTTCCCGGAATTGGGGACCGCCATCAGGTCCAGGGACGTAAAGCTTGGCATAGCCCTTGTAGCCATCGGCCTGGAGAATGCCGCTGCTGTGCCTGAGATGATGGCTGACGTGATCTTCCTTCCAGTCTGGCGCAAAGTAATAGACCGCGCCGGGCGGAGCCGTTCCAGCCCAGGGCCGCTGATCGCGGATATATGCCCAGATCCGGCCCTTTTTCACACCCTTGCCGAGCCCGGCGGATCGGCGGGACCGGTCGAGCACCCGGATCGGGGTATCATCGGCATGGAGCAGGTCGCTTGCCATGATGTTGGCCTCGGTCCACGTGATGACGGGCTCTAGCACCTTCATCGTCCGGCCGCACCAGTCCACCAGGGTGCTGCCATTGACGGCAGAACCACCCGGCATGCGGCTACGCCAAATCAAAACGGCACCGGAAGAAGATCCAGGAACCTTTCGGCTGGGCCAAAACCGTCAGCTTCATGGCGCGGACCCTGGTTCGCGGCAACGAGTACGTACAGGTCCGCCTCACCTTGGCAATGGGGGCCTGCAACTTGGCTAGATTGCTGAAACTGCTCGCGACCGGAGCAGGAAAGTGGCTTCTCGGACTCTGCTCGCAAACCAGGCTGCATCGAGCTACTGCTTTAGAGAAACCGTCCGCACAGCAGACTTCTTGAACGGTCTGCTAAGTTAATAACGTGCACTGTGAAAGAACAAGACATAGCGCAACCTGCGCTTTTTGTGTGCAGTCTTCTCGTTTCCGAAGATATCCAGTCCCCAATTTGCTTGCCAAATTACTCGACCGCGCTCTACGCTCGGACTCATGCGGCCATGGGCTCAATGACGAGACCGCTGCAGTTCGAAAGACAAATTCCCGCGAAAAGCGACTGGCACCGTAGCCTCTGCAGCAAACATGCTGTCAGGGGCATTTTCATGTCTGGGTGATGATGAAACAGCGACTGGAACTCCCTTTAGGCTTGCTGATTTCGCAGAGCGGCTCCTACAAGGCTGTGAGTTGCGCCATCCGTGCCGGCGCACAACTGGCCTTGGACGAAATCAATGCTTGTCCTGAGCAGTCCGTGACCCTCAAGCCCGTGGCAATAGATCCTGCCGGAAGTCTTGCAGGCTATGTCGAGGGCGCACGGGTATTGCTGCGGGACCACGAGCTGAAGCATGTCGTCGGCTGCTACACCTCGTCCAGCCGCAAGGAAGTGCTTCCACTGTTCGAAAAGGCAGATGCGCTGCTTTGGTATCCGTCCCACTATGAAGGGTTCGAGACGTCCGAGAATATCGTCTACAGCGGCGCAGGACCGAACCAGCACATCGTTCCACTGACACGACACCTGTTGCGGCGGTTTGGAAATCGCGGCTGGATGGTCGGATCGAACTACATCTGGGCTTGGGAAAACAACCGCATTCTGCGCGAAGCGATTGCCGCCTCGGGGGGCGCAGTCATGGGTGAACGGTATTTCGCCGTCGGAGAAACCGACTTGGGCGATGTGGTAAGCCAAATAATCCGGGACCGGCCGGATTTCGTGTTCACGACACTGATCGGGCAATCCGGTATCGCTTTTCTAAAGATGTTGCGCGCTGCGGCCGAGGCGGCCGGGATCGACCAACCGCGCGATATGCCTGCCGCGAGTTGCAGCCTGTCCGAGGTCGAACTGCCACAGTTGGGCGATGCGGCGGCGGGGCATCTGTCATCTTCCGTCTATTTCTCGACAATAGCCTCGGTCGAAAACCGTCGGTTCGTCGCGCTGTGGAATTCGCGGTTCGGGCAAATTGGGCAGGCGTCGGCAGATGCGGAAGCAGCCTATGTAGCGGTGCACCTTTTGGCGCGAGCCGCCGAGCGCGCCGGGAGCACCGAGTTTGAGGCGGTGCGCGAAGCGGTGCGCGATCTGACATTCGACGCCCCTCAGGGCAGGGTGACGGTGGACGGAGAAAACCTGCATTGCTGGATGCGTCCGCGCATGGGGAGGTCACGCAAAGACGGCAGTTTCGACATTGTAATGGAACATCCCGAGGCGTTGCGTCCGGACCCTTATCTGACCTGGACCCTTGACGCACGCGACAGCGACAGCCCCGACCTGCGTTTGATTCAATGAGCAGGGCGATCCAGAAAAACTTCCGCGGACTGCGGGCCTTGGTGATCATGGCGCCCGATAGTAGCTGTCAGACATTGCAGCGGACGCTACAAAAGCTGGGGCTGGAGGTTACGGTGGTTCGGACGCCGCCCGATTGCGGCGGTGCACCGCTGCCCTTTGACGTAGTTTTCTTCGACGCCGACGATGGCAGCGATACAGCGCTGGACCCCGCAGTTGTCGCGGATCTCCCGCTGATCGCGCTGATCGGCAGCGAGGCGCCCAGCCGTTTGGCTCGGGTCATCCAGAACCGCGCGGCAAGCCATATCCTGAAACCCGTGCGCAGTTCGGGCATCTTCACCGCGCTGCTGTTGGCGGTGAACGAACAGGCCGAGCGAATTCGCCACAAGAATGAAGTGCAAGCGCTCAACCGGCGTCTGGCTGGACGGCGCATTGTGACGAAGGCGATAATGCAACTCATCACCGGCTGCGGCCTCTCCGAAAAGGATGCCTATGAATGGCTGCGGAGCGAAGCCATGCAGCGCAGAATTCCAATGGAGGACATGGCGCGACATACCATCGAACATGGCGCCAATCCTGCAAAGGATGCCGGGCTCGGCCAACGGCGCGCGGCAAGACCGGACTGATCGGCACATCGAACACCCTGACATATCAAGCAATAGTGGAGAGAGACCAATGACTCGCAACCGAAAGACCCTCGCCGGACTGATGGCAGGTGCAGCCCTGGCGCTTGTCTCCGCGGCCCCCGCGTTCGCTCAGGATGGCCCCATCCGGATTGGCGTTCTGGAAGACCAGTCCGGCGATTTTGCCGCCGCCACCATGGTCAAGGTTCATGCAATCGAACTGGCCGCGAAAGAGATCAACGACGCAGGTGGCATTGACGGACGCCCGGTGGAATTGGTCATCTATGATACCCAGTCCGACAACCGCCGCTACCAGGAATTCATGCGCCGGGTGCTGCAGGCCGACAAGGTCGACGTGGTTTTTGCCGGGTTCTCCTCGGCTTCGCGGGAGGCGTATCGCCCTATCGTCAACCAGTTCGACGGGCTAGCCTTTTACAACAACCAATACGAAGGCGGCGTCTGCGACAACAATATGATTGTCACGGGCGCGGTGCCGGAACAGCAGTTCTCGACCTTGATCCCCTGGATGATGGAAGAGTACGGTCCCAACGTCTACACATTGGCAGCGGATTATAACTTTGGCCAGATCTCGGCCGAGTGGGTGCGCCAGATCGTCGAAGAAAACGGCGGCACAATGATTGGCGAGGAATTCATCCCGCTTGGTGTGTCGCAGTTCGGCCAGACCATCCAGAATATCCAAGCTACCGAGGCCGATTTCGTCGTGACGCTGCTCGTCGGGGCGGCGCAGGCATCGTATTACGAACAAGCGGCTTCGGCCAATGTCGGCCTGCCGATGGCGTCGTCCGTGAACGTTGGCCAAGGGTACGAGCATAAGCGGTTCACGCCGCCTAGTCTCGCCGACATGTTCGTGACGACCAACTACATCGAGGAAATCGATAGCCCCGCGTCAAACGATTTCGTCGAACGGTTCCGCGCGATGTTCCCGGATGAACCGTACATCAACCAGGAAGCGGCGAACTCCTATATCGCAATGAACCTTTACAAGCAGATGGTTGAACGGGCAGGCACCACAGACCATGACGCCATTCGCGCGGTTATGGCCGAAGGCGATGTCTGTTTTGACGGGCCTTCGGGCGAGGTCTGCCTTGATCCGAAAAGCCAGCACATGTCGCACACGATCTATCTGGCCAAAGTGAACGAGGATCATTCTATCAGCTTCCCCGAGGTCTGGGATGACATCGCGCCTTACTGGCTGGGCGATGCGGGCTGCGATCTGACCCAGAGCGACCCCAGCGCCCAGTACACGCCGTCCTCGCCGCCCCCTGCGCAATGAGCGGCTGAGCCTTGCTGACTTGCCGGGCGTCCCGTTCCGCCCGGCACTCCATTCCATTGCCCTACACACCCCAGGAGACCAACGATTATGGCCCTGTTCCAGAGCGTCTTTGCCATGCTCTATCAATTCGGCGACACCTTCGCCTTTCTGGTGATCTCCTGTGCTGGACTGGCGGTGATCTTCGGCATGATGGGGGTGATCAACCTTGCCCACGGCGAATTCATCATGTGCGGCGCCTATGTGACTGCCAGCGCGGCGCGCGCCGGTCTGCCACTACCGCTGGCCATCCTGACAGGCGCATTGGTCGCAGGAGCGGTCGGCGTGGTGGTCGAACGGTTGGTGATCCGGCATTTGTACCAAAGACCTCTGGATTCGATCATCGCCACATGGGGCATCAGCCTGATCGCGACGCAGGGCGTGCTGATCGTGCTCGGGTCGACCATGCAGGGAGTCGGCACCCCGCTCGGCAGTATTGACGTTGGCGGCCGGTCCTATTCGCTCTACCGCATTGTATTAATGGCCTGTGCGCTAGGGTTGCTGGGCGGACTGTACCTGCTGTTCTATCACAGCCGGTTCGGCGTGATCGCCCGCGCCACGATCCAAAAGCCGCAGATGGCCCATGCACTGGGGGTCAACACCGGGCGAATTTATGGGCTGACATTTGGCTTGGGAGCGGCGCTGGCGGGGCTGGCTGGGGGGCTCTATGCCCCGACCATGACGATGGTGCCCACTATGGGCGCAACCTTTATCGTTGAAAGCTTTGTGACCGTAGTTGTCGGGGGAGCCGACATCTTTGTGGGGGCCGCCCCCGCCGCTGCGATACTGGCGATGATCAAGGCGGGGCTGACAGCCTGGTACGGCCAGTTGTTCGGCCAGATCGGCCTTCTCGTTACTGTCATCCTTGTCATCCGCATCTTGCCCGGAGGTCTTTCGGGCTGGCTCAAGGGAACCACCCGATGATCTCCTCTGAGACTGCACAGCGTGGCCGAGTCCGCAGCCTCCTGGCCCGCCTCGAAGGGCCGCAAACCATGGGGCGCGGACCGGCCTTCTGGGCTGTGGTTGTCGCAACCGTCGCCGCTGCCGCCACCTATCCGCTGATGGCCGATGCCTGGACCGTGGGCAATGCCGCCTACTTCCTGATATGGACCTTCATGGCGATGGGGCTGGGGGTGGTCTGGGGCTATACTGGCGCGCTGAGCTTTGGTCAAACCGCGTTTTTTGGCCTTGCGGGCTATGCCTATGGCGTCATCACCCTGAACTTTGGCGCGGCCTACGGGCTGACGATTGTGGCACTGGTGCTGGCGGTGGCAATTGGCGGGCTGTTCGCGCTTTTGATCGGTTATTTCATGTTCTACGGGCGCATTCAGGGCGTGTTCATCGGCATTGTGACACTGTCAGTGACGCTGGTGATGGAAACCTTCATGGCTCAGACTGCCGGACCACAATGGCGCATTGGCGAGGCGCGTCTGAACGGGTTCAACGGCATGTCCGGGATGCCACCACTGACGCTGCCGTGGATTGACGGCGACATCGTCCTGTATCCCGGTCCGTCGCTTTATTATCTGCTGCTAGGGCTGGTGGTGGTGTGCTACCTCGGCCTTCGTATCATGCTGAATTCCCCGTTCGGCAACGTGCTGGTGGCAATCCGCGAAAACCCGCACCGGGTGGGGATGCTGGGCTATGACGTGCGGCTCTATCAGACGCTGGCCTTTGCCATCGGCGGCGCCTTTGCCGGGTTGTCGGGCGCACTTTATACCGCTTGGGGACAATATATCACACCTTCAAGCATGGGGTTGACCTCGGCTGCGCTGCCAATTGTTTGGGTCGCGGTAGGCGGGCGGCGCGACATCACTGCCACGCTGACTGGCACAATTGTGGTGCTAGCCGGTTTCCAGTCTTTGACCATCTACGGTAGCCAGTATGCGCTGGTCGTAATGGGGGCCTTGCTTCTGGTCACGGTTCTGGTCGCTCCGCAGGGCCTGATCATTGGAGCAATGACCCTGCTAGGCCGCATCTTCAAGAGCAGCAGATCATGAACGAGATCCTTAAGGTAAAGGGCTTGCGAAAGGCCTTTGGCGGCGTTGTCGTCGCCAACTCTATCGACTTTTCCCTTTCCGCAGGGGCTATGCACTGCCTGATTGGGCCGAATGGTGCGGGCAAGTCGAGCTTTTTTCGGCTTCTGCTGGGTGAACATGCACCCGATGCCGGCACGATTACCTTTGACGGCAGCGACATCACCGGGCTGCGGTCGTTCCAGCGCATCCGGCGCGGCATTTCGGTCAAGTTTCAAGTTCCGGGCATCTTCAAGGCGCTGTCGGTGCGTCAGAACCTCGAGGTGGCCTTTCAGGACCACCTGCACGGTCAGAGCCTCGGCGCGACGGTCCGGGAAATGCTCGACTTCACGGAGTTGCGCAGCGAAGAGATGACGCCTGCCGGAACTTTGTCGCACGGCCAGCAGCAATGGCTGGAAATTGCCATGGCGGTGGGGGTGGAACCCAAGCTGCTGCTGCTCGACGAGCCGACCGCAGGCATGTCCCCGGACGAGACGCGCAAGACCGGCGAGATGCTGCACGATCTGAACGGTCGAGGCATCACCATCCTGGCGGTCGAACACGACATGGCCTTTGTGGAACAGATCGCGCGACGCGTCACAGTGCTGCATTTCGGGTCGATCTTTGCTAGCGGCACAATTGCCGAGATCATCGACCATCCGGAGGTGCAGAAAATTTATCTGGGGACAGCCGATGTCTGATCAACCGCTTCTCAACATTTCGGGCCTGCGGTCGGGCTATGGCGGCGAAACCGTGCTGCAGGGGGTCGACCTGAACATCACGCGAGGAGAAATCATCGCCGTAGTGGGCCGCAACGGTGTTGGGAAGAGCACGCTGATGCGCACGCTAACGGGGCTTTTGAAGCCTAGCGCCGGGACGATTCATTTTCAGGGCCGCGACGCCACGGCGGACGGGGCCGACCTGCGCGCACGCAATGGCATTGGCTACATCCCGCAAGGCCGCGAGGTGTTTCCCGAACTCACCATCCGCGAAAACCTGATGGTCGGAGAGGTCGCGGGGCGCGGGCGTGGTTCGCCAAATTACGACAGGGTATATCGGTTCTTTCCGATCCTTAAGGAACGGTCGCGCCAGCGGGCCGGCACGCTTTCAGGCGGGCAACAACAGCAGTTGGCCATCGCCCGCGCCATGATCGGGAACCCGGGTCTGATGCTGCTGGACGAGCCCTCGGAAGGCATTCAGCCCTCGATCATAAAGGACATCGCGCGCAACGTGCGAACCCTGAACTCGGAAACCGGTGTGTCGGTGCTCCTGGTCGAACAGAACCTCGATCTTATCGTGTCGCTCGCCGAACGTGGCTATGTGATGGAGAAGGGCCGCATCGTCGCCGAACTTGGGGCTGACGAAATCCGGTCCCGCGACGAAGTCCGCAAGTATCTGACCATCTGACCAACCCCAAAAAATAGTACAAGAGGAGCAAGAACATGTCTTGGCTGAGTACATCCATCATGGCGCGAAGGGGCGTCGCCAAAGGCGTCGAAGGCGCAGGCCACAAGATCACGATTGAGGATCAGGGCACTTTTCATTACGTTTATGGCCCATATGCCACGCCCGTTCTCGAGGTCGAGCCAGGCGCCGTCGTCACCGTGGAAACCCACGACGCCTTCGAGGGCGCGATCACCAAGGTAGTGGACAATCCTTCGTCCCTGCTGAACTTTCCGTTTCTCAACCCACAGACAGGTCCGATATACGTCAAGGGCGCGGAAAAAGGGGATGCGCTTGCGGTGCGCATCGTTTCGATAACGCCGCGCGGACCGCAGCCTGTTGGCACCACGTGCATGCTGACGGAATTCGGTGGGCTTGTGGCGACGGGCGATACTGCCTTGTTGAACCCGCCGCTGCCCGAAAAGGTGAAAAAGGTCGTCGTCGACGAAGACGGCGTGCACTGGTCTGACACGCTTACCCTGCCATACGAACCGTTCATCGGTACCATCGGCACCGCGCCGCAGATCGAGGCGATTTCGTCACTTCAACCGGATTACTATGGCGGCAACATGGACGTGCCCGACGTGGCGCCGGGGTCTATCATCTATTTGCCGGTCAACACCGATGGTGGTTACCTCTATCTTGGCGACTGCCACGCGATCCAGGGCGATGGAGAGCTGTGCGGCGTGGCGCTGGAAATTCCGGCAACGGTCGTAATCCATGTTGACTTGATCAAGGGCCACGGCAATGGCTGGCCGCAGCTTGAAACCGAAGACAAGATGATGTTCATCGGGTCCGCCCGCCCGATGGAGGACGCCGCCCGTATCGCCTACCGCGAGCTGGTTCGTTGGGTCGCCGCCGAAACCGGTCAATCGGAATCCGACGCCTACATGTTGCTGACGATGTGCGGGAAGGTGCGGCTTGGAAACATGGTCGATCCCAAGTACAGCCTCGCCGCCGGGATCGAGAAAAAGTACCTCAAGTAATTTCAGGGATTATAGAACATGGATCTAGGCCTCAAAGGGCTGCGCGCCTTGGTCACTGGCGGAAGTAAGGGTATCGGGCTGCGATGCGCTGAAATTTTGGCCTCCGAAGGGGCGTCGGTCGCAATTTGCGCCCGCACCGGCGCCGATGTTGACGCGGTGGTCGCAAGACTGAAGGCCACCGGCGCTACGGCGCATGGCACTGCAGTCGACGTGTCGGACAAGGCCGCGCTTGAAGCTTGGGTTGCAAGGTCGGCCAAGGCGCTCGGCGGAATCGATATCGTGATCGGCAACGTCTCGGCCTTAGCCGTGGCGGATGACGAAGCCGCTTGGCATGCCGGGTTCGAGACGGACATGATGCATTCAGTCCGGTTGGTGAACGCCGCCATGCCATGGCTGGAAAAAAGTATGGCGGCCTCGATCACGCTTGTCTCCTCTGTCTCGGGTCGTGAGGTTGACTTCACCGGCCCCGCTTATGGCGCTTTCAAAGCGGCCATAGTTCACTATGCGCAGGGCATGGCCTTCAAGCTGGCGGCTAAGGGAATTCGTGCCAACACCGTTTCGCCGGGGAACACCTATTTCGACGGCGGCATCTGGCAGAACATTGAAACCAACATGCCTGACCTTTATGCTGAGGCGCTGGCGCTGAACCCCACCGGTCGAATGGCGAAACCGGAGGAGATCGCCCGGGGCGTGGTTTTCCTCGCGAGTCCGGCGTCCAGCTTCACTACTGGGACCAACCTCGTGATCGATGGCGCCCTCACGAAGGGTGTTCAGTTCTGATGTCGATGCCCGGTTCCGCCGGCAGGGTGAGCCCTGCATCGCCCATCTATGTCTGGGCTACCGAGTAAGCAGCAGACGGAACGCCGGAGAACAGCGACCCAGGCGGTAAGGCTGTGATCTTCTGCCTTACTGCCAGTCGCGACCTCCGCCTACCGCGGTATCACATCGAAGTCCGGACTATGGGTCGGCGGCGCAAGATCGCGATGCCCGACGACCATTGCGTCCGGATGCCGCTCCAACACTTCCCGGACCAGCCGGACGGGGCTCGTCTTCTGCACCGGCGTCATATTATTGGCGCTAACATGCTTCCTGCTTGCCCGCTCCAGCCCGCCGGATCAGAAGATGCCGATCTTGCCAGCATTCTGGCCAAGAACGCGCGCGCCCTGCTCGGCCACGGGGCGACTGGCCTCGACGGTTACATCCCTGCGGATGAACCAGTGATAGTCGATGCAGCGGAATGGCGGTGTGCGGGCCCGGTGCATCCGGTCGTTGTCGGCGGCGGTAATTTCCTGGTCGGGACATGTCGCGGAATAGTGGATCACGATATGGGTGATGGCTCCGATGGGGCTCATTGATGTCTCCACCAAAATACTTTGAGGCGTTGGATCAGTGTGCTGAAGACCAGCGGAAGGGCGGCTCCGATCGCCATGGCATCGCGGACGAGCGGCAAGTCGGCCAAGCTTCAGAAGTACTTGGATAGGAGTTCTCCTGTCGAGCTTCAGCGCACGCTCAACCCCGGCGGGAGTAATACAAACGCCACAAGCAGCTGACTCATTTTGGAGATTCCCTCTGGTCGGTTTTCGTGATTCCGTCGTCGCCAAAGGGAGGACGGGTATGGCGGCAGCGATTGAACTTCGAAGTGACTATGTCGCAGACGACTTGAGAAGGCTTGCGAGAACGAGCCGATGTGCGAAGCAGACGCGCCGGCTGCTGGCGCTGGCTTCGATTTACGAGGGCGGCTCGCGTGGCGAGGCTGCGAAGATGGGCGGCGTCACGCTTCAGATCGTTCGTGATTGGGTAGTGCGGTTCAATTCCGAGGGGCCTGACGGGCTGCTCGACCGCAAGGCTCCTGGCCGGGCTCCGCTCTTGAACGCCGCGCAGCGGACGGCGCTTGCCGCTGCCGTGGATGCCGGGCCGAAGCCCTATCTTGATGGGGTTGTGCGCTGGCGGCTCGTCGATCTGGCGCAATGGGTCTGGAACGAATTCGGGATCTCGATCAGCCGACAGGCGCTGGGAAACGAGCTGCGAGCGATGGGGTTTCGCAAACTCTCGGCCCGCCCTCGCCACTATGCGCAGAATTCCGAAGCTATTGAGGAGTTTAAAAAAGTCTGCCGGCCAAACTGGAGGAGATCCGCAAACGCCTCTCGCTTGGAACGCCTTTAGAATTGTGGTGGCAGTGTATGGTTCGCCTCCGGTTTGCAAGGAGAAACGCTGACACCCAGACGGACTTTGCTTCAGCGTATCCGGCCTGTTCGAGGGCGGCGATCGCCTTGGCCACGATGGGAGCCGCTGGGATGCGTTTCCTTACAAGACGACCAGATTTCCGGATCTCCTGCCACCACCAGGTTTGACGCACCCAGACGCCGCAGGGCTCCTGTCTACTGGAACCATCAGGCTGCGCATCCGATCAGATCCGCGACGCCATCGATTTCTCCTCGCAAGTCATGCAGCCGAGCGCCTCAGGCAGCGGACGGCTGAAAGGGTGTGTTCTTCGACAATACGGCCCAGATGATGCGCGCCGCCTTGTTGGCGCTGGCCACCACAATCTTGTTGGTGTGCATGCCTCGATCGGCGAGGCGTTTCATGAACATCGTCATGCGGTTCGTTCGCTTTTCCCGGTTGTAAAACGCTGACCGCATGCCGTGGATCATCAGGGTGCGGACATAACTGTTTCCGCGTTTGGAGATGCCAAGCAGGACTGTCTTCCCGCCAGTCGAGCGCTGTCGCGGCACCAGCCCGAGAAACGCGGCAAGATCCCTGCCGGTCTTGAAGTCCGAAACATTGGCGACCGCGCTGAAAAGGGCGGTCGCAACGATCACTCCGATGCCGGGTATTGGCAGCAGTGCCTGGCAGACAGGGTTCGACCGGGCAAAGGCTTCCAGATCGTGGTCAATTCGCGAGATCCGGTCGTCCAATGCTCTGTATTCGACGATCAGCGTCTCAAAGAGCGTGCGCGACACTGGGCTGAGTTCGACATCACCCGCGAGCAGTTTGCCATGAACACACCGCTCGAATCGAAATCGACCGGACGGTATGACAAGCCCACGTTCTCGCAGCAGGCCACGCAACTGGTTGATGACTGCGGTGCGCGCCGTCACAAGACGCTGTCGCACCCGATGCAGCGCCTGCATGTCGAGCTGTTCTTCGGATTTGACGCCGACGGCATGACGCCCGGGGCGCCGCGCGGCCTCGGCGATCGCAAGCGCGTCATTCCAGTCGTTCTTTTGCGCCTTTGCGAAAGGGCGCACGCTTTCGGGCGTGAGTAGCCGCACGCGATGACCAAGTTGGATCAGCTTATGCGCCAGCCAATGCGCGCCCGAACATGCCTCGAAGGCGATATCCAGAGCCTCGTTGCCCTGGCCCTCGAAAAACCGGATCAGTTGCGACCTCGAGAATTGCCTTTTCAGAACGATCTGCTCATCCGGGCCGAGGGCGACTACGTGAAAGGTGTTCTTTCCGATATCGATACCGATCTGTCGAATTGTCATGAGCTTGTCCTCCTGTAGAACCGAGAGCTTCGAACTATCCGCCAAGGGAGGAGGCGAACCATCCCATAAGATGAATGTCGGGTCGGCCAAAAGAACAAGATCACCCGACGATGGGCCCGCCGGGGAACCCGGCCCTCAGCGCCCAAAGATCAGCGCACGAAATCGGCCTACATTTTCGGCGCCATTTGCCCGGAGAGCGGCAAAGGCGCGGCGCTCGTCATGCCATATGCCGATACGCCCGCCATGCAAGCGCATCTCGAAGAGATCAGCACCCAGGTTGCCAAGGGCGCTCACGCCGTGCTCATTCTCGACCAGGCCGGCTGGCACATGTCCGCCAAGCTGAAAGTCCCGGGGAACATCACCCTTCTGCCACTGCCGCCACGATCCCCGGAACCTTGCGTCGCTAAAAACAGTCCCCCGGACTGTTTTCTTCACGCTCCTCACCGGTCGAAAACGTCGGCAATTCCTGCGCGACAATCATCTCTCAAACCGGATCTTCAAGAGCTATGAAGACATCGTCGATCACTGCTGCGATGCCTGGAAAACCCTCACGGACCAACCGTGGCGCATTCGCTCCATCGGCCTCCGCGAATGGGCGTACGAGTTCTGATCAGGTGGCGTTGGTATAAGGAGAAGAGCGGCAGCCACGAGTGGGCAGACCTGCCGCCCTCCCTAGTGTCTGACCGTCGCGCCTGCCTGCAGTTCTGCAACCCGCGCACGCACCAACTACACCTCGCGGACCAGCAGCGGCACTACAGGTCCGGATCAATCGACTAGGGCACGAAGCCCGGATCGCCGGGCGCGCCCTCTCTGCGCGTGACGGCTTCGGGCAGTACGGCGAGCATGGCTTGGGTCGAGGAAAAACCGCGGCAGCACCGGTCGAACAGGGCGAAGTCATGCACCGGAATGGCGGCCAGGATCGGACCTTGTTCGGAGTTTTGCCGGTCAGTCTGCAGGCGCTCATCAGGCGTTGTGTTGAACATGGTAGAGCCGGCGCCATCGGTACGGATCGTGCCGGCAATGCCGCCGGAGGCATCGTAGAACATGTGATGAAACGCGTTGCCGGACTTCGAGCGGGAGGAGCGGATCGTGTGGTTCTAGCCCGGACGGATTTCCTTTCTGCTGGTCTCCCCAGTCAGAGACAAGTCGCCTAGGTCGCAGGAACGGCTGGAAATCGATAGCAGCCCCGCCTCGGCCCTAAGAGCCCGCCCGGAAAAGAGTTGAGCGTCTTCAGTCTGTTGTGATTCCGTGCGGTTTGCAGACTGAACGGAGCCTCGAATGCCTTGGACTGAAGCCGCTCGCCATGTGTATCGGCGGGAATGCCCGCGTTATGCAAGTGACCTGATGGATCGCGAGTGGGCTTTGATCAAACCTTTTATGCCGCCACCGAACCGGCTGGGGCGCCCGCGCACCACGGATCTGCGCGAAGTGATGAACGCACTCCTCTATATCGCATCGACCGGCTGCCAGTGGCGGATGCTGCCGAAAGACTTTCCGCCGGTCTCGACGGTGCAGGGATATTTCTACGACTGGCGCGACAGCGGACTGTTGCAGACGATCCGTTTCGCGCTGGCAATGGAGACGCGTGAGCTTGAGGGTCGGGAAGCCAGTCCGAGCGCGGGCGTGATCGACTCCTAGACCGTGAAAAC
>NZ_JBNAFY010000013.1:0-39007 GCF_049800915.1 Amaricoccus macauensis | reverse complement strand
GGTTCTGTCGCAAACTTTTGTGGTGGTTGAGGGCAGGCCTTTGTCTGGACACACTTATCCTGCAAGAGCGACGAACTGCTGAAAGGCGGTCTGACCGTTGGCGGCGAGCTGGCCCTTTCGGATCATGTGAGCCGTCTCGATCCCGGCCAGGGTCGCCTGGGCCGCGGCGAAGGATTTGAAGCCCATCATCGGCCGGGTGATCTTCTTGATGAAGCGGTGATCCTGTTCGATGAGGTTGTTGAGGTATTTGACCTGCAGAACCTCGATCAGCCAGAACCAGCCGCTCAGGATCAGCAGGATGTTCATGGTCTCAAGACCCGCCAGGTTCGCTCCGCTCTTGTCGATGACGACCTTGTCCGGCCAGCCGTTGGCTTCGATCGTTCGGGCGAAGAAGGCGGAAGCGGCGGCCTCGTCACGACGCTCCGAGAGCATGAAATCAAGGGTCTTGCCGTCCCGGTCGATGGCCCGGTAATGATAGGTCCACTTGCCCTTCACCTTGATATAGGTCTCGTCCATGCGCCAGGACCGGCAGGTGGCCGACTTGCGCTTCTGCGCCTCTTCGGCGACCAAGGGTGCGTATTTCACCACCCAGCGGTTCAGAGTGGAATGATCCGCCCGAACCCCGCGCTCGAGCAGGATCTCCTCGACATCGCGGTAGGAGACGGCATAGCGGACGTAGAAATACACGGCATACAGGATCACGTCCCTCGGGTAATGGCTGCCCTTGAAATCGATCATACCGCCCACGCGCTTTCCGGACCTTCACCGCGGCGGATATAGCCGCGCAGTCGACGGCGCGAAAGACACCACAAAAGTTTGCGACAGAACCTTGGAGCCTAGGGTAGGATTTCGCCCCCTCCGCAAACACCCCCGGGATCGATGTCTCTGCCGTGGCCGATGCCGCCCCCTGGCGCGGGCAGTTATACTTACGTTACCGTTAAAGTACAGAGCTTGACGCAAACGTCAACTCATGCTAGCCCCCAGTCAAAGGCGTGAAGACCCAACACAAAAATTGCCGACATAGACACCAGGGAGGATATCTTGGCCGGACGCGCTATCCGTTTGACATTCGTGATTTCTGGGGCGTTGCTCGCCACCGCCCATGCGGGCGGCGTGAGGGCCGCCGGCTTCCAATTGCGCGAACTGAGCGCACCGGGCGTCGGCACGGCGATGTCGGGCGCGACGTCTGCCGCAACCGACTATTCCACGGCGTTCACCAACCCCGCCGGGATGACCCGCTTCGGGCGCAGCGGTGTGCAGGCCGACCTCAGCTACGTTCTCCCCAGCATCAGTTTCTCCGGGACCGGCGTCAGCCCGCTCGGAACGTTCTATGGCGGCGGCGACGGCGGCGATGCGGGCGAGGACAAGCTGGTGCCGGCCTTCTATGGGGTCTGGGCGATCAACCCGCGGCTCGCCCTCGGCCTGTCGCTCAACGCGCCCTTCGGTCTCGCGACCCAATACGATGACGGCTGGACCGGCCGATATTTCGCGCTCGAGAGCGAGATCCAGAATCCAGTCCTGACCCCGTCGCTCGCCTGGAAGGCCACCGACAAGCTCTCGCTCGGCGCCGGCATCCAGATCGGCTATGCCGACGCCACCCTGTCGCGGGCGGTCAACCTCTCGGCGCTGGGGCTGCCCGACGCCACTTCGGAGCTCAAGGGCGACGATTATGGCGTCGGCTACACCCTCGGCATGCTCTACGAGTTCACGCCCACCTCCCGGATCGGCCTCTCCTATCGCTCCAGCGTCGATTACACCCTCGACGGCAGCGCGACCTTCTCCGGGGTTCCGGACGGGGTCGCGGCGCTGGTCCCGGCGCTCAGCGACAGTGACGCGACCGCCAAGGTTACCACGCCCGACGTCGTCTCCCTCGGCGCCTATCACGAATTCAGCGAGAAATGGACAATCATGTCCGAGGTTTCCTGGACGAACTGGTCGACGTTCAAGGAACTGCGTGTGAAATTCGACGACGGGCGCGCCGACGACGTGACCGAGGAGAACTGGGATGATTCGTGGTTCTTCTCGCTCGGCGCGGAATACCATCCGTTCGAGCAGCACACCTTCCGCTTCGGCGTCGCCTACGACGAGAGCCCGGTGCCCGACGACAGCCGCACCGCGCGCATCCCGGATTCGGATCGCTACTGGCTGTCCCTCGGCTATGCCTATGATTTCGCGCCGGGCCGACGGGTCAACATCGGCTACACCCATATCTTCTTTGACGATATCGAGCTCGCCGAAGCCACGAGTTCGGGCAGCCTGACCGGCGATTATACCGGATCCGCCGATGTCGTGAGTGCCGGCATCCAGTTCAGCTTCTGACCTCCCACCAGGCGCACGCCCTGGGGCGCGCGCCCACACCTTCCCGACCAGGAGGACGCCCATTGTCTCCCAGGCCTTCCGCGCTGCCGCAGCCGCTCTACGTGCTTCTCGACGAGGCCGCTAAGGACTACGGCCACCGCCCGGCGATCAGCTTTCTCGGGGCGCGCATCACCTATGCCGAACTCGCTACCCTCGTCGACCGCGCGGCCGCGGGTTTCGCCCGGCTCGGCCTCGGCAAGGGAACGCGGGTCGGCCTTTGCCTGCCGAACTGTCCCGCCTTCGTCATCGCGTATTTCGGGGTACTCAAGGCCGGCGGAACGGTGGTGAACTTCAATCCGCTCTATGCGCCGAAGGAGCTGGAACAGCAGATCGCCGATGCGGGCGTCTCGACCATGGTCACGACCGACCTCACGCTGATCTACCCAAAGCTCAACGCCCTTCTGGGGGAGGCGGGTCTGGAGCGGCTCGTGGTGGCGCGCATGGCGGACATGCTGCCGCCGGTCAAGCGGCTGCTCTTCCCCCTGCTGAAGCGCGGGGAAACGGTCGCGGTGCCCGATGACGGCCGGCATGTCCTGTTTCGCCAGCTGCTGGACAATGACGGGTCCTTCACCCCTCCCGCCATCGAACCCGAAATCGACCTCGCGGCCCTGCAATATACCGGCGGCACCACCGGGGTCTCCAAGGGGGCGATGCTGACCCACGCGAATCTCGTCGCCAACACCGAGCAGGTGTTCGCGTGCATTCCCGATCCGCGGATGGGCGCGGAACGGACGCTGACCGTCCTGCCGCTGTTCCACGTCTTCGGCATGACGGCGGCGATGAACCTCGGTATCCGCCTGGCCGCGGAACTCGTTCTGGTGCCGCGCTTCGACGCCGCCGACATCGTCCGGATCATCGCCCGCCAGCGCCCGACATTGTTCCCCGGCGTGCCGACGATCTATACCGCGATCAGCAGCGCGGTGGAAAAGCAGCCGGCCGATCTTTCGTCGATCCGCTACTGCATCTCGGGTGGCGCGCCGCTGCCCGCGGACGTCCGCGCACGCTTCGAGGCGCTGACGGGCTGCCGTCTCGCAGAGGGCTACGGCCTGTCCGAATGCTCCCCGGTAGTCTGCGTGAACCCGCTAGACGGCGGCGCGCGCGACGGTTCGGTCGGGAGGCCCGTGCGCGACACGGTGCTGGAATTCCGCCCGGTCGACGACCCCGGCCGGCCGGCGAAACCGGGCGAGCGGGGCGAGCTCTGCGTGCGCGGACCCCAGGTGATGCGCGGCTACTGGCAGCGTGACGAGGAGAATGCCGTCCTGTTTCCGGGCGGGGCGCTGCGCACCGGCGATATCGGCTACCAGGACGAGGACGGCTTTGTCTATCTGGTAGACCGGATCAAGGACATGATCCTCTGCGGCGGCTACAACGTCTATCCGCGCACCATCGAGGAGGCGCTCCACCAGCACCCGGCGATCCTCGAAGTGATCGCCGTCGGCTTCCCGCATCCCTACCGCGGCCAGTCTCCGAAAGCGTTCGTCGTCTTCCGCGAGGGCGAGACCGCGACGCCCGAGGCGCTGCGGGCCTTCCTCAAGGACTACCTCTCCCCGATCGAGATGCCCGACGAGATCATCGTCCGCGACAGCCTGCCGAAGACCATGGTGGGCAAGCTCTCGAAAAAGGACCTGCTCGCCGAGGTCGCCGTCGAAACCGGGACGCCGGCGCCCATGACGGCCGCCGAGGGTTGAAAGGACACCGCATGTCTGCACAAATGCGCGTCGAAAAGGAGCGGCAGAAGCAGGCGGTGGCGCCGGCGGCCGCGCGGTGTGTGCTCTGGCATGTCAAGTGTATTTTCGATCTCGGATCTCGCCCGCGAGCTCGGCGTCACGCCCCGAACCATCCGCTATTACGAGGAACAGGGGCTGATCCTGCCCGAACGGGCGGGCTCGCAACGGATCTACTCGATGCGCGATCGGGCGCGGCTGATCCTGATCCTGCGCGGCAAGCGCCTCGGCTTCTCGCTGCAGGACATCGGCGAATATCTCGCGCTCTACGATGCCGATCCCGCGCATCAGACGCAGGTTTTGACGCTGGTTGGCAAGGTCCGGGCCCGGATCGCCGACCTGGAGGATCAGCTCGAGACCGTTCGGATCACGCTGGCCGAACTGCGCGAGATCGAGACGATGGCTGTCGCCGCGCTTGGCTGCGACGTTTCCGACCCGGACGGGGCGTAACCGCCCCGACACCCGTCCCGGACCCGTGCCGGACGCCCCCCTTCCACTTGGAGATGAACCGATGACACGTGTCGTTGTCGCGGGCTATGCCCGCTCGCCCTTTACCCTCGCGACCAGGGGGGCGCTTGCCCGCGTCCGCCCCGATGACCTGGCGGCCCAGGTGGTGCGCGGCCTCGTCGCCCGGACCGGGGTGAACTCCGAGGACATCGAGGATCTCCTGCTCGGCTGTGCGTTCCCCGAGGGCGAGCAGGGCCTGAACCTCGCCCGGCTCGTCGGGCTGATGGCCGGCCTGCCGCGCTCCGTCGGGGCCGCCACCGTTAACCGCTTCTGCGGCTCGTCGATGACTTCGGTCCACATTGCCGCCGGCTCGATCGCGATGGGGGCGGGCGACGTCTTCATCTGCGTCGGCGTCGAGAGCATGAGCCGGGTGCCGATGATGGGCTTCAACCCGCTGCCGCATCCGATCTTTGCGAAGTCGAACCCCGAGTTCTACATCGGCATGGGTGATACCGCCGAGAACGTGGCGCAGCGTTGGCAGATCTCGCGTGCAGAGCAGGAGACCTTCGCGCTCCGTTCGCAGCAACGCGCCGCTGCTGCGATCGCCGAGGGTCGCATCACCGATGAGATTATACCTATCACCGCCGGCGACAGCGTAATCGAGACCGACGGCTGCCCGCGTCCAGAAACAACGCTCGAAGGGCTCGCCAGTCTGAAGCCGGCCTTTTCCGCCGAAGGCCTGGTGACCGCCGGCACCTCTTCGCCGCTGACCGATGGCGCTTCCGCGGTCCTCGTCTGCTCGGAAGCCTATGCCGAAAAGGCTGGCCTGCCGGTGCTTGCCTATGTCCGCGCCGTGGCAGTTCGGGGCTGCGACCCGGAGTTCATGGGCATCGGCCCGGTCGGCGCCAGCCGCCGCGCGCTTGAGCGCGCCGGGATCTCGGCGGGGGATCTCGACGTCGTTGAGCTGAACGAAGCTTTCGCCAGCCAGTCGATCGCCTGTATCCGCGACCTCGGCCTCGACCCCAAGCGGGTCAATCTCGACGGCGGCGCCATCGCGCTCGGCCACCCGCTTGGCGCCACCGGCGCCCGCATCGTCGGCAAGGCCGCGAGCCTGCTTGCGCGTGAGAAAGGCCGCTATGCGCTGGCGACTCAGTGCATCGGCGGCGGCCAGGGCATCGCCACGGTACTGGAGGCTGCGTGATGGACGACATCCAAACCGTCGCCGTGATCGGCGCGGGCGTGATGGGCGCGGCAATCGCCGCGCATGTCGCCAACGCGGGCACAACGGTGCTGCTGCTCGACATCGTACCGGAAGGCGCGAAGGACCGCAATGCGCTCGCCGCCGGCGCCATCGCCCGGATGATGAAGGCCGACCCCGCGCCCTTCATGGGCAAGCGGGCGGCGAAGCTGGTCACCCCAGGAAACCTCGAGGACGACCTCGACAAGCTCGGCGAAGTGGACTGGATCATCGAGGCGGTAATCGAGCGGCGCGACATCAAGCAGGCGCTCTATGCGAAGATCGACGCGGCGCGCAAACCCGGCTCCATCGTCTCGTCGAACACCTCGACGATCCCGCTCGTCACGCTGGTCGAGGGCCTGCCGGAGAGCTTCCGGCAGGATTTCCTCATCAGCCATTTCTTCAACCCGCCGCGCTACATGCGGCTGATGGAGCTCGTCGGTGGCCCCGATACGCGGCCCGAAGCGCTCGAAACCATCCGCGCCTATGCCGATCACCGGCTGGGCAAGACGGTGATCGACGCCAGGGACACGCCGAGCTTCATCGCCAACCGGCTCGGGGTCTACTGGTTGCAGGTGGCGGTCGTCGAGGCGGCCGGGCGCGGCATTCCGGTCGAGGAGGCGGATCTCCTGATCGGCAAGCCCTTCGGCTTTCCCAAGACCGGCGTCTTCGGCCTGCTCGATCTCGTCGGGCTCGATCTGATGCCGCATGTCAATGCCAGCCTATCGGCCGCGCTGCCCGAGGCGGACGCCTTCCACGCGGCCAACCGGCCGGTACCGGTCATCGCCGGGCTGATCTCCGAAGGCTATACCGGCCGCAAGGGCAAGGGTGGTTTCTACCGCATCAACCGCGACGGCGGCAAAAAGGTAAAGGAGGCGGTGGACCTCGCAACCGGCGTCTATGCCAGCGCCCGGAAGCCGAAGTTGGAGGCGATCGCCGAAGCCGGCCGCTCACCCCGCGCGCTGATGGAGCACGACAGTGAGCACGGCCGCTACGCCCGCGCGGTCATGGTGGCGACGCTCGCCTACGCCGCATCCCTCGCCGGGGAAGTCGCCGACACGATCGCCGATATCGACGAGGCGATGTGCCTCGGTTACGCTTGGAAGGACGGGCCCTTCGTGCTGATCGACCGGATCGGTCCGGACTGGCTCATCGCCCGGCTGGAGGCGGACGGCGCTCCGGTGCCACCGATCCTCGAAGCCGCGCGCGGGCGGAGCTTCTACCGCGTCGAAAACGGCTCGCTCGAACAGCTCGGCCTCGATGGCGCCTACCACCCGGTGCCGCGCCCCGTAGGCGTGCTGCTCCTCTCCGATATCAAGCGCGCGTCGCAGCCGCTCCTGAAGAACGGCTCCGCCGCGGTCTGGGACATCGGCGACGGGGTCCTGTGCTTCGAGTTCACCTCCAAGATGAATTCGATGGACGACCAGATCATGGCGCTGATGGCCAAGACCCTCGGTCTTGTCCAGAAGAGTTACAAGGCGCTCGTGATCCACAACGAAGGCGCGAATTTTTCGGTCGGCGCCAATCTGGGGCTCGCCCTCTTCGCCGCGAACATTGCCGCCTGGCCGCAGATCGATGCGCTGGTGGTGGGCGGCCAGCAGACCTATCAGGCGATGCGCGCGGCACCCTTCCCGATCGTCGGCGCGCCCTCGGGCATGGCGCTTGGCGGCGGCTGCGAGATCCTCTTGCATTGCGACGCGGTGCAGGCCCATGCCGAGAGCTATATCGGGCTCGTCGAGGTCGGCGTCGGGCTCATCCCCGGCTGGGGCGGCTGCGTCGAGATGCTGTACCGCTGGCGGACCTATGGACGCCTGCCGAACGGGCCGATGCCCGCGACGGCGAAGGTCTTCGAGATCCTTTCGACCGCCACGGTGGCGAAATCCGCCGCCGAGGCCAAGGCGCTCCTGTTCCTGCGCCCCGAGGACGGGATCACCATGAACCGCGCCCGGCTGCTTGCCGATGCCAAGGCCCGCGCGCTCGCCATGGTTGAGGGCTACACTGCACCGGGCCCCCGGGACTACAGATTGCCCGGGCCGTCGGGCCGCGCCGCGCTCGACATGGCTGTCCGGAACTTCCGCCGTCTTGGCAAGGCGACCCCCTATGACGAGGTGGTGGCCGGCGCGCTCGCCGGCGTCCTATCCGGTGGGGAAACCGACCCGATCGAGGTCGTCGGCGAGAAGGAGCTGCTCGCACTCGAGCGCAGCGAATTCTCCCAGCTGGTCTGCCAGGCCGGCACGCTCGACCGCATCGAATCGATGCTCCTCACCGGCAAGCCACTGCGCAACTGACGCCCCCGGACAGGGAAAGGACTCAATCATGGCGGCTTATGCGCCCCCCCTGCGCGACATGCGCTTCGTCTATCACGAACTCCACGACTGCGGCGCGCTCGCCGCGCTGCCCGGCCTCGCCGAATTCACCGCCGACCTCGTCGATCCGGTGCTGGAGGAGGCCGGCAAGATCTGCGCCGAGGTCCTGCAGCCGCTGAACCGCCCCGGCGACGAGGAGGGCTGCCGGCTGGAAAACGGCGTCGTCTCGACACCCGCGGGTTTCCCCGAGGCCTACCGGCTGTTCCGCGAGGGCGGCTGGACCGCGCTCGCCTGCGACCCGGACTATGGCGGCCAGGGCGCGCCGGCCGTGCTCGACACGCTCATCTCCGAGATGATCTGTTCGGCCAATCTTTCTTTCGGCATGTATCCGGGCCTCTCCCACGGCGCTTACTGCGCGCTACATGACCACGCCTCGGACGCGCTCAAGGAGGCCTATCTGCCGCAGATTGTCGACGGGACCTGGGCCGGCACGATGTGCCTGACCGAGCCCCATTGCGGCACCGATCTCGGACTGATCCGCAGCAAGGCGCTCCCCTCCGATGATGGAAGCTACCGCATCACCGGCACGAAGATCTTCATCTCCGCCGGCGAGCACGACCTCACCGAGAACATCATCCACCTTGTTCTCGCCAAGCTTCCCGGCGCGCCGAAGGGATCGGGAGGCATCAGCCTGTTCCTCGTGCCGAAATTCCGGCCGAGGGAGGACGGCAGCCTCGGGCCGCGCAACGGCGTGCAGTGCGCGAGCCTCGAGCACAAGATGGGCATCAAGGCATCGGCCACCTGCGTCCTCAACTTCGACGACGCGCAGGGCTGGCTCGTTGGCAAGCCCCATGGAGGCCTGAAGGCGATGTTCACCATGATGAACAACGAACGCCTGGCGGTCGGTGTGCAGGGCCTGGGCCTCGGCGAAGCCTCCTACCAGGGCGCCGTCGCCTATGCCCGCGAGCGGCTGCAGGGCCGCGCGCTCTCCGGCACCAAAGCCGCAGACAAGCCCGCCGATCCGATCATCGTCCACCCCGACGTGCGGCGGATGTTGATGATCCAGCGCGCCACTTCCGAAGGCTGCCGGGCGCTCGCCGTCTGGGTCGCCCGCGCCCTCGACGAGCAGACCCACCATCCCGACCCCGAGACCCGCAAGGCGGCCGAGGATCTGGTTGGGCTGATGACCCCGATCGTGAAGGCGCTGCTGACCGACATCGGCTTCGAGAACGCCAACCTCGGGATGCAAGTGCTGGGCGGGCACGGCTACATCCGCGAGCACGGGATGGAGCAATATGTCCGTGACGCCCGGATCGCGCAGATCTACGAGGGCACCAACGGCATCCAGGCGCTGGACCTCGTGGGCCGCAAGCTCGGCATGAACGGCGGGCGCGCGCTGCGCCGCTTCTTCCACCCGGTCTCCGACTATGTGACCGAAAGGGCCGAGGACAAGGATCTCGCCCCCTTCGTCGGCCCGCTCGCCAAGGCCCTCGGCAGGCTCCAGCTCGCAACCGCCGAGGTCGCCCGCAAGGGTATGTCAAATCCCGACGAGGCGGGCGCAGCCGCGACCGATTATCTGCGCCTCTTTGGCCTCACAGCACTTGCCTACATGTGGGCGCGCATGGCCGAGATCGCGGCGGCGAAGGTGGCCGCCGGCGAGGACGGCAATGGATTCTATGCCGCCAAGCTCGCCACGGCGCACTTCTTCATGGACCGCGTCCTGCCGCAGACCGGCGCGCTTTTTTCCCAGATCTCGGCGGGCGCCACCTCGATGATGGCGCTCGACGAAGCGGCGTTTTGACGCGGCCAACTCGGCGGGTTCGCTCTCTCCCCCCCTAGCTGCGAACCCGCCCTTTTTTCCACGACGGCGCCGCCTGTGCCGTGTCATCCGAGGTCAAAGGACATGAATCTCTGGCTGCGTATGCTCTGGATCCTTTTCGCCGCCAGCTGCGCCCCCCGGGTCGATCCGACCGACCCCCTCCGGCTTCGCTTCCGGGTGATGCCGACCGATCTCGACATCAACCTCCACATGACCAATTCGCGCTATTTCGCCTTCATGGATCTCGGCCGAATGGACCTGATCCTGCGCTGCGGCCTCGGCCCGGCCCTGCGCCGGGACGGCTGGGCCCCGGTGATCGGCGGCTGCATGGTGCAGTTCCGCCGCCCGCTGGCGCCGTTCGAGCGTTTCGAACTGACCACGGAGGTCAAGGGCTGCGACGAGAAATGGCTCTATATCGAGCATCGCTTCTCTTCGGCCCGGGGGCTTGCCTGCGTTGCCTCCGTCCGGGGGGCCTTCCTTCGCCGCGGCGCAATCGTCCCGCCCGAACTGGTTGCCGCGCGCGGCGGCTTTCGCGACCACGTGGGCGCCGTTCCCGATAACTTGACGGCAGCATGGCAGGGCTTTCGGGCGGCCGCCGAGTAGCGCCGCACCATCTCAGGAACAGCGACAATGACCGATCTTAGCGGCAAGACCCTCTTCATCACCGGCGCGAGCCGCGGCATCGGCCGGGCCATCGCGCTCCGTGCGGCGCGCGATGGCGCTAACGTCGCGCTCGCCGCCAAAACCGAAATGCCGCACCCGACCCTTCCCGGGACGATCGGCGATGTGGCGGCCGAGGTCGAGCGGGCGGGAGGTGCGGCGCTGGCACTGCGGCTCGATATCCGCGATGCCGAAGCGGTGGAGGCGGCCGTCGCCACCGCGGCGGCTCATTTCGGCGGCATCGACATTCTCGTCAACAACGCGAGCGCCATCTCGCTCACGGGCACGGCCGAAACCCCGCTCAGGACATTTGACCTGATGATGGCTGTCAATTGCCGGGGCACCTTCGCCGTCACCCGCGCCTGCCTGCCCTACCTGCACGAGGCCGCGAACCCGCACGTCGTCACTCTCTCGCCCCCGCCGGGGCTCGACCCGGGCTGGTACGGGCCGCATGTCGCCTACACGGTGGCGAAGATGAACATGAGCCTGCTCACCCTCGGCTGGGCCGAGGAGTTCCGCCCGCTCGGCATCGCCGCCAACGCGCTCTGGCCCGCGACCATGATCGACACCGCGGCGATCCGCATGCTGGGCGACGCGGTGGATCCGGCCCGCTGTCGGACGCCCGCGATCGTCGCCGATGCCGCGCATGCGATCCTCTGCCGCCCCGCCACCAGCTGCACCGGCCGCTTCTTCATCGACGAGGACGTGCTGCGGGCGGCGGGCATCACCGACTTCTCGACCTATGCCGTCAGCCCCGGGGCACCCCTGCTGCCGGACGCCTTCCTCCCGAAAGAAAAGGAACACGTACAATGATGAGAAACCTCGCGGTCCTTGCCGTTTCGCTCGTTCTCGCCGCGCCGGCCCACGCCGCCGATCCCGTCATCGGCAGCTGGAAAACCCAGCCCGACGACAATGGCCATTTCGGGTTCGTGGACGTGGAGCCCTGCGGCGCCGAGATCTGCGGCACCCTCGTTCACGCCTTCGACAATTCCGGCAATGAGATCGCCTCCGGCGCGGTCGGCCGCAAGATCATCTGGGACATGCAGCCGGCCGGCGGCGGCAAATACGGCAACGGCCAGATCTGGTCCCCCGACCGCGACAAGACCTACGCCTCGAAGATGGCGCTGTCGGGCGACACGCTCAAGGTCTCGGGATGCGTCCTCGGCCTCTGCCGCAGCCAGACCTGGACGCGGGGAAAGTAGCCGGCCCACACGGCAAATCATTACAACAGATCAAGGAAAATGACATGAAGGTCCTCATACCCGTCAAGCGCGTGATCGATTACAACGTGAAGGTGCGGGTGAAGGCCGACGGCACCGGCGTCGATCTCGCCAACGTCAAGATGTCGATGAACCCCTTCGACGAAATTGCCGTCGAAGAGGCCATCCGTCTGAAGGAAAAGGGCGCGGTGAAGGAAATCGTCGTGGTCTCCATCGGCGTCAAGCAGTCCCAGGAAACCCTGCGCACCGCACTCGCCATGGGCGCGGACCGCGCGATCCTTGTGAAGGCCGCCGAGGACGTCCACACCGACATCGAGCCCCTCGCGGTGGCGAAGATCCTCAAGGCGGTGATCGATGCCGAGGAACCGGGTCTGGTGATCGCCGGCAAGCAGGCGATCGACAACGACATGAACGCCACCGGCCAGATGCTGGCAGCGCTTCTGGGCTGGCCGCAGGCCACCTTCGCCTCCGAGGTCGAGATCGCGGGCGATACGGCCAAGGTGACGCGTGAGGTGGACGGCGGGCTCCAGGTGATCGAGGTGAACCTTCCGGCCATCGTGACCGCGGACCTGCGCCTCAACGAGCCGCGCTACGCCAGCCTGCCCAACATCATGAAGGCAAAGAAGAAGCCGCTCGAGGAAAAGACGCCGGAGGAGTATGGCGTCGACGTCACGCCGCGGCTCAAGGTGGTCAAGACCTCCGAACCTCCGACGCGCAAGGCCGGCGTGATCGTCGGTTCGGTCGACGAACTGGTCGAGAAGCTCAAGACCGAAGCGGGAGTGATCTGATGGCGGTTCTGGTTTACGCGAAACACGACAATTCCGCGCTCAACGACGCCACCGCCAAGGCGATGACGGCCGCGAAGGCGATGGGCGGCGACATCACCGTCCTGGTCGCAGGCGAGAATTGCGCCGGCGTGGCCGAGGCCGCTGCGAAGCTCGAGGGTGCCGCGAAGGTGCTCCATGTGGAGGGCGCGCAGTATGCCCACCGCCTGGCCGAGCCGCTCACGGACCTCTTCCAGAGCCTCGCGGGCGACTACGAGCATATCGTCTTCCCGGCGACGACCACCGGCAAGAACGTGGCCCCCCGGCTCGCGGCGCTGCTTGACGTGATGGTGATCTCCGACATCACCGGCGTGGTGGACGCCAATACCTTCGAGCGGCCGATCTATGCCGGCAACGCAATCCAGACCGTCGAGAGCTCGGATGCGAAGAAGGTGATCACCGTACGCGGCGCGAGCTTCGAGGGCACCGGCGAACAGGCGCCTTGCCCGATCGAGACCGGCTCTGCTGCCGCCGACCCGGCCGTTTCCTCCTGGGTCGAGGACCGGGTGCAGGAAAGCGACCGGCCGGAGCTTGCCTCTGCCAAGATCATCGTCTCCGGCGGGCGTGGCGTGGGCTCGGAAGAGAACTTTGCCATCATCGAGAAGCTCGCCGACAAGCTCGGTGCTGCGGTCGGGGCCTCCCGGGCGGCGGTCGATTCGGGCTTTGCGCCCAACGACTGGCAGGTCGGTCAGACCGGCAAGGTCGTCGCCCCCGAGCTCTACATCGCGGTGGGCATCTCGGGCGCGATCCAGCACCTCGCGGGGATGAAGGATTCCAAGGTCATCGTCGCGATCAACAAGGACGAGGAAGCCCCGATCTTCCAGGTCGCTGATTACGGCCTCGTCGCCGATCTCTTCGAGGCCGTGCCGGAGCTTGAGCGCAGGATTTGAGAGGTGTCATGGGACCTGTGCGCGGATTGGTGTTGATTTTCCATCAATTGGATCCAAACCACCGGCTTCCAGCCGGTCCGCTTCAGCGAGAATCCTGAATGAGGACTCCCCGGATCGTGAAGTCCCCGCAGGGGTAAAACTTCAAGATCCGGGGAGTTCTCATGGCCTATTCTACTGGAAGTCATACACGATTTTACCATCGGTTTCACGTCGTCTGGGTGACGAAGTATCGATACAAGGTGCTGGAAGGGACGTTGCGCGAGAGGCTTCGTGTCATCATCCGGCAGACATGCGAGGAAATGGGAGTCCATATCGTCAAGGGTGTTCTCGCGCGCGACCATATCCACATGTTCCTCTCGATCCCGCCGCATCTGGCACTCTCGAGCGATCTCACCCTCGCCGCGCGTCCCGGCAGGACGCATTCCGACGCGCTGAAGATCAGCGACGTTTCCTTCTTATTCTGTGCCTATGCCATTGCCGCCTCCCGGAAGGGCGTGTTGCTGCGCCACATGGCATGCAATGTCACCGCCAGCTTCCGCGCCAGTGCTACCTTGGCCTTGCGCGGACTGGTTCTCGCGGCAATCGCCTTTGCCCAGTCGCGCAAGCGAGGACCCCCGAGGTTCCGGCAGAAGATCGCGTTCGCCGCTTCGAACAGACATTTTCGGGTGAACCCATCCCCGCGCTTCGAGACCCGGCCATTCCGGCTGATCTCGCCAGATTCGTAGCGTCTCGGCGTCAGCCCGAGATAGGCGCCCGCACTGGATGAGTGGCGGAAGCGCGCGGCATCGTCGAAGGCTGCGACAACCGCCAGTGCGGTGATCGGTCCGACGCCTGGGGCCGTCATCAGCAAGCGAACCGTCGCATGGCGCCTGGCAATTGCCCGAATCCGGCTGTCGAGCGCGGCAATACGGGCCAGGATGTCGCGCCTGGCCTGCATGAGCGCCTCGAAGATCGGGACGAGCTCGGGAGCGACCGCCAGTTCGCCTTGGATGATCTCCTCGGCCCGGCGCTTGAACCCTCCGACCCGCTTGCCGAATGCCGGTCGGTCTTGTTCGGCATCATCTTCAGCACGCCACTGGCGTGGCGGGCAAGCGCCGAAGCGACTGACCCATCCTGCAACGGCAGGCGCCGCATATGGGGCGTGGCGATTACGCTAAGTGGTGGTGTAGGTTCTGGCTGAGGTGGTCACCGGCGATGTTGCGGTAGGGTCTGGTTGCTGACACCAACCTGGACCGGAGATTCCACCGATGACCACCGACATGATGAACCTGCGCGACTTCGTCGAGAAGACCCCTGACGCTGATCTGCTGCGCGAGATGATCGGCTTTGCCGCCGAGCGCCTGATGGAGTTGGAGGTCGGCGCCGTGACCGGCGCGGGCTATGGCACGAAGAGCCCAGCCCGCCGCGTGCAGCGCAACGGATACCGAGCCAGGGTCTGGGAGACGCGCGTCGGGACGGTCGATGTCAAAATCCCGAAGCTGCGCAAGGGCAGCTGCTTCCCCGAGTTCCTGGAGCCGCGCCGGGCGGCGGAAAAGGCCATGACGGCGGTCATTCAAGAGGCCTATGTCCAAGGCCTGTCGACGCGTTCCTGAGCCGCCCCCTGGAAGGCGAATGGCCCTACCTCTGGCTCGACGCCACCTACATCAAGGTCCGCCGCTTCGGCCGGATCGTGAGCGTCGCCGCCATCGTGGCCGTGGCGGTCAACCTGGACGGCCGCCGCGAGGTTCTGGGCATCGCCGTCCAGCCCAGCGAGGCGGAGGTCTTCTGGGACGAATTCCTGCGCTCGCTCGCAGATCGCGGCCTGCGCGGCACTCGCCTGATCATCGCCGACAATCACAAGGGCCTGAAAGCCGCAGCCGCCAAGGTGCTCGGCGCGACCGTCCAGCGCTGCCGCGTGGGGCTGTTGAAAAACCGGCTTGATCCTGATTCTATCATCTTGGGTGGCAGTCGATGGTTGAGGCATGCTGGGGCGACAGGAGCGACGACAACTGGAGTTCTTCGTCTGCGGATCGCTGCGCGATCTTGTTCCCGATGATCACGTGCTGGCGCGGGTCGATCGGGTGCTGGATTTGTCCTGGTTGTCTGGTGAGGTCTCGGATCTTTATGCCTCGGGGATCGGCAGGCCCGGGATCGACCCTGAGGCGGCGGTCCGGCTGATGCTCGCCGGGTTCCTGCTCGGCATCGTCCACGACAGGCGGCTGATAACTGAGGCGCAGGTTAACCTGGCGATCCGCTGGTTCGCGGGCTACGGACTACAAGATAGGCTGCCGGACCACTCGTCGCTGACCCGGATCCGGCAACGCTGGGGCGCCAATCGCTTTCGGCTCATCTTTGAACGAACCGTACAGGCCTGCATCGCCGCCGGTGTCGCCAAGGGCGAAATCCTTCATGTAGACGCCTCGCTGATCCGCGCCGACGTCGCCTGGGAGAGCCTGGCCCGACAGCATGTCGAGGCGGTCTCCACGGCGAATGGCGATGCGGGTGCCGACGCGGAAGCGGCCTTAGCCAACACGAAGAAGACAGGCAGGTTCAAGAAAGTCTGTATCACCGATCCCGACGCGTCCATGGCGACCACGGCCCGCAACCGCCGCCTCGAGCCAAGTTACAAGCAGCACGGGATCGTGGACGATGTCGCTGGCGTCGTTCTCGATGTCGAAGTGACTACCGGCGAGATCAACGAAGGTCAGCAGATCCTCGACCGCCTCGATGCTGTCACGGCCACCACGGGCACCCGAATTGAAACGGTCACCGCCGATGCCGGCTACGCCTACGCCAAGGTCTTCGCAGGTCTCGAGACGCGCGAGATCACCAGCATCATCCCGACCAAGGCCGAACCGATCCGCTCGAAGGTCCCGTTGCGGCGGTTCCGCTACGACGCCAAGCATGACCATGTGAAGTGTCCCCGCGGAAAGATCCTGCGCCCCAACAAGGCGAAGATCAAACACGGGCGGTTCTTCGCGTCCAAGGCGCGGGACTGCAAGGGCTGTGATCTCGCCGCAATCTGCCTGTCGCCCTCACGCGTCACAAAGTCGCTGGTCATCGTTCATGACTATCCGGCGCTTCTGCGCGCCCGCCGTCGTCGGGAGCGATGGAGCGAACTCGAGAAGCAACTCTACCGTCGCCACCGCTGGCGCTCCGAGGGATACCACGGTGAGGCGAAGACCTGGCACGGGCTGGCGCGAGCGGTCAGGCGCGGGCTCCAGAACATGCGGATCCAATCCTTCCTTACCGCCGCCGCGATCAATCTCAAACGTCTGGCGGCTGCCTTTCTTGACTTCGTCCTCGCCCTAATGGACGTGCAAACGCGCCCTTTTAGCGGCTTGAGCGTCTGACCCGGGACAAATCCTCTGCAAAAGGAAACCGAGGCGCAATTCCAGGGCAATAACTCCGGGGCCGACGCGAAAGCCATATTCTTCAACAGCCCCCGCGTCCATTTCATGCGCAATGCGCTGGCCCATGTCCAGAAGGGACAGCATACCGTCGTGGCTGCCGCGATCCGCCAGGCCTTCGACCAGCCCGACCGGGAACGCGCGCGCGAAACCTGGCGTCACGTCGCCGACCAGGTCCGCGCACGGTGGCCAAAGCTCGCGGCATTGATGGACGACAGCGAGCACGACGTGCTGGCCTACATGGCCTTTCCGCGCCAGCACAGGGACAAACTGCATAGCACGAACCCAATTGAACGTCTGAACAAGGAGGTGAAACGCCGAGCTGACGTCGTCGGCATCTTTCCCAACGAGGCTTCCATCGCCCGCCTGATTGGCGCGGTTCTGTTGGAGCAGAACGATGAATGGCAGACCCAGCACCGCTACATGCAGGTCGAGGCTTTCGCTCAGATCGATGCCGTCGAGAAAGACCCTATTCTAAACATTGCAACAGAAGCCGCCTGATCATGACCTCAGGCCATCTCGCTTTTCCACCACATTGACGGACATGACCCGTCCTTCGAGCCCAACTTTTTCAGCAGCCTGTTTTAGTTTACGGATGCGCCGCAGCGCATTTGGCAACATCCGCAAAGGCCAGCACTCCGCAGATCGCAACCTCAGCAAAGTCAACCACCTGGCGGGTCTCATGACTATCCCGCTACCCGGCCACCAGACGCTGCTTTCCTCATGAGGAGGTAACGAGAGAGTGACAAAACAACTTCTTTTCATTAAAAAGAGACTGGTCTACTAATCACCTGAAAGCAACCGGAGGGCCCGAGGGTGGCACGTCCTAAAGATCTGAAAACACATATGTCGCACCGCGAAAAGCTCCTGGATGCGGGCGAACATGCCTTTCGGGAGACCAGCTTTTCCGAGAGCGGGATCAACGAGATCCTCGCAAGCTCGGGTGTGCCAAAAGGCTCTTTCTATCATCACTTCCCTTCCAAAGAGGCTTTCGGGATCGCGGTGGCCAATCGCTACAACGAAGGACAGGTCGCTGCGGCCAAGGATTGTCTGGAAGACCCGTCACGTCCCCCGATCGACCGCCTGCGCGCCTTCTTCGAGGGCGCCCGAAAGGACATGGGGACCCGCAAGTTCCAGCAGGGATGCCTGATGTGCAATCTCTCGACCGAGCTTGCCGACGAAAGACCCGCGTTTCAGGCCGTGCTGGACACACATTGGCACAACATGACCGCCGTGGTGGCAGAATGCCTGGCCGAGGCCGATCTGTCCGACCTCGGCCTGGACCATCTCACCCCGGCACAGGCCGCTGACTGGCTGATGAACGCCTGGAGCGGGGCCCTGACGCGCATGAAAGTCTGCGGAAATGACGAACCCCTCGCCCTCTTCATGCAATCCGTTTTCAAAACAAAGGACCTGCAGCAATGACCTCCAAGACAATCCTCATCACCGGTGCAAGCCGCGGCATCGGTCTGCTCACGGCCAAGGCGCTCGCCGCGCGCGGCCACACTGTCTACGCCGGACTGCGCGATATGACCGGGCGCAATAGCGCAGCCGCGGCCGAACTGGCGGCATTTGCGGGTGGTCGCATCCTGCCTGTCGACCTGGATGTAACGGATGACACCGGCTGCGCCAATGCGGTGGCGAAGATCGAAGCCGAGGCCCCGATCGACGTTCTGATCAACAACGCCGGTATCATGCCTGTCGGCCTGACGGAGGCCTATACGCTTGAGCAGGCCAAGGATCTGTTCGACGTGAACGTCTACGGCATCATGCGGATGAGCCGCGCTGTTCTCGGGTCGATGCGCTCCAGAAAGTCTGGCCTGATCATCAGCCTGAGCTCGGTTGCAGGCCGCTTTGGGATGCCCTACTTCGGCCTCTACTGCGCCAGCAAATGGGCGATGGAAGCCTATTGCGAGTCACTGCACTACGAACTCGAACCTCTCGGCATCGAGTCCATTCTGGTTGAGCCGAGCGGCCACGGAACCGACCTTGTCACGACGGCTCCTGCCCCTGCCGATGTGCCGCGCGTGCAGGACTACGGGGATCTGGCCAAGGGACGGGACCGTCTTCTCGGGATGTTCCAGGGCATGTTCGATCAGGGCGATGCCAGCACCGATGCCGTCAACGTCGCAAATCGCATCGCCGACCTTGTGGACATAGACGCGCCCCGTCCGATCAGAACGCAGGTTGGCCACGACATGGGGGTTTCTGCCGTCAACGATGCCGTTCTGCCGATACAGGCCGAGCTGATCAAGGGCCTGAAACCGGTCTACTCGGGAGCCATGTAAATGCCCGACACCAAAGCCAAACTGTTCCTCTTCGCCGAGATCCAGACAAAGCCTGAGCATTTCGACGATGCCAAAGCCGCTTTGGACGCGCTCATTCCGCTGACGCTGGATGAACCGGGGTGCCACGTCTTTTCGGCCTTCGCCAGCAAGGACCGCAGCAACACGTTGCATCTGTTCGAGTGCTTTGACGATGAGGAGGCCCTGACCTTCCACTATGCGCAGGACTACACGGCAAGCGTTTTCAAGAAATACGAAAGCTGGCTGGCCGCGCCGGTGGAAGTGACCAGGATGTCGGCCTCCTCTCAGGTGAGCTGGGAGCAGTTCCATGGCTAAAGTGGCACTCATTGTCGGTGCAGGCCCCGGTCTCGGGGCCTCACTGGCCAGAACATTCGCGCGGGATGGCTATGGCGTGGCGCTTGCGGCGCGGCGATCAGGGTCGTTGCAAGACCTCTGCGCAGAGATCGGGGCAAAGCAATACGTCTGCGATGCCTCAGACGCCGGGAGCGTCAACGCCCTGTTTGCCCAGGTGGACAACGATTTGGGGCCGCCGGATCTGGTTGTGTATAACGCGGCCGGCTATACGCGGGGGTCCATTGCGGAGCTTGACCTGGATGCCGTTCGCGCAACCTTGTCGGTGAATGGCTGGGGGGCACTGGTCGTCGCCCAGGCCGCCGCACAGCGGATGATCGCGCGGGGGAGTGGCACGCTGCTCTTCACCGGCGCCTCCGCAGGGCTGAAGGGCTTTGCACATTCCGCACCTTTTGCGATGGGAAAATTCGCGCTGCGCGGACTTTGCCAAAGTCTCGCCCGCGAGCTCGCGCCACAGAACATCCACGTCGCGCATGTTGTCCTGGATGGCGTGATCCTGCGGCCTGATCGAGGTGATCCCTACGCAAACCCAGACACGACGCTGCACCCCGATGAGATCGCCCGCACCTATCTTGAGCTGTCCCGACAGCACAAGAGCGCCTGGACCTATGAAATCGAGCTGCGGCCCAATGTCGAAACCTTCTGATGCCCTCTCAGACGTCAGGACTCCGGCAGGTTGGATCGAACACCTGGGGTTGGGTCTACCATGTTGCTGACACTGGGAAAGACCAACGAGATCTCAAGGCAATCCATGTTCGAGATCTGTGTGACGGCGGTCCATCAGCTGCGCGCGCGGGAACCGATCCTGGCGACGGTTCTTGCGCCCCTTGCCGAGGAGGCCCCATCGCTGGAGGGGATGTTGGCGCGTCACCTGTGGGCGGTGCTTCATGCGCCAGGCATTGAGATCTCCGCTTTGTCGGATCTGTTTACCGACGTCCTGCAGGCACATCCCTCTGTTACGATGCAGGCCCATCGCATAGCGCATCGCCTCCTGAAGGACGGGCGCGCGGACCTCGCCGGCTGGCTGGCCAACCGGATGTCCCTGGTTCTGGGTCCCGATATTCACCCCGCCGCCCGCCTTGGACACGGCATTCTGCTCGACCACGGGGCCGGCGTCGTGATCGGTGAGACGGTGGTGATCGACGATAACGTCTCGATCATTCAGAACGTGACCCTGGGCGGCACCGGCAATGAGACCGGGGACCGACATCCCAAGATCGCACAGGGCGTCATGATCGGCATGCGGAGCCAAGGTTTTGGGAAACGTCAAGATCGGAGCCATGAGCCAGGTTGCCGCCGCCAGCGTTGTCCTGAAAGACGTGCCGCCAAACAGCGTGGTCGCTGGCGTTCCCGCGAAAGTGGTGCGATGGCACGACGCGGCGCAAATGCCATCGCGCTCAATGGACCAACAGATATAAGGCCGTTCCGGGCCGCCGTGGGTGTGCTCCGGGTAGTGCGACACCACCGAAATTTTTTCCAACTTTCTTTGTCACAGGTCCCCGCGCCCCCGCCTCTTTCTTGACACGCGACCGGGATTGGCTCGGCGCAGGTCACAGAGGACGAACAGATGAAGACCCATGACGTTCAATCCATCAGCATCGCCAAACCCCAAGCGGAGGTGTTTGCCTATGTCTCGAACCCCGCGAACCTGCCGGAATGGACCAACGCGTTCAAATCCGCCGACACTGAGCGCGCCGAGTTGGTCACCCCGAACGGGGTAGTTCCGATCCAGTTGGAAACCCGCGCCTCGGGTGAGGACGGTACGGTCGACTGGATCATGACCTTTCCCGACGGCTCAAAGGGTGCGGCCTATTCGCGGGTAACCGAGGATGGGAACGGCAGTTCGATCTATTCCTTTGTTCTGATGGCACCGCCGGTGCCGCTCGAGATTCTGGAGGGCGCCTTGGACGAGCAGAAAAAGATCCTGGCCAAAGAGTTGGTGTCGTTGCGCGAGCGGTTGGAGGCATGATCCGTCTAGATCCCGAACAGGTGAGCGCCGCGCGGCAAGGGGACCACGCGGCGCTGGCATCGCTGGTGCGGTCGCTGCAGCGCCCGGTCTATGGGCTGGCCATGCGGATGCTGGCGCATCCCGCCGATGCAGAAGACGCCACGCAGGAAATTCTCATCAAGATCATCACCCATCTCGGCACGCTCCGCGACGACCGGGCCGCCGGGGGCTGGGCGCTGAAGGTCGCCTCCCGTCATCTTGTCGGGATGCGCAAGCGCAGCCGGGTCGAGGCGATGCGGATGAGCTTCAGGGATTTTGCCGAGGATCTGGAAACCGGGCTGGCACATCCGCACGACGATCAGACCGACAGCGTGATGACCGACATCGCGGTCGAGGAGATCAAGATCGGTTGTACGCTGGCGATGCTGACCTGCCTCAGCCGCAGCCTGCGCATCGCTTATGTGCTGGGTGACATCTTCGAGATGTCCGATGGTGAGGCGGCTGAGACGCTCGAGATCTCCCCCGCGGCCTACCGGCAGCGGCTGAGTCGCGCCCGGCAGAAAGTCACACGCTTCGTGAAGACGTCTTGCGGTGTGGTGTCGAAAAACGCCGCCTGCCGATGCGAAAAGCGCCTGACGGCAGCGCAGGGCAGCGGCCGGGTCACCTTGGGCTCCCCGGCGTTCGGTCTGGCCGCCCCGACCATGGATATACCCGAATTGCGGCGCCAGATCAGAACATTGGAAGAGGGGAGGCGGGCCGCCGCGCTGATGCGCTCGAACCCATCCTTTCCGACCATTGTCGGCGATCTGATCTTGGAGTGCCTGAATTGACACTGCCAATGTCACGTCCCCAATGCGCCCTGATCGTTGTCCGAACGGTGGATTCAAACCTTTCGATCGTCGAATGACCCGACCCATCAACGCATCATACAAAAGCGGAAACGCGGCTCTCTCCCGCAGAGCGTGAGCCCGCCCTACCACCAATGTTGCAGGTGCAGCCAAAGGCAGCAATGGTTGGCCGAGCCGCAGCATCAGTAGAAGTGATCGAACGTCTGCCCGGGGCCATTCGTGTCCCACATAAATCGGCCTTATCCGAGCCCCACCCCCTCCCTTCGCAGTTCCGCCTTTACACGAAGTGTGACATGCGCCGGCACGATCTGGACCACAGGCAGTGTCTCGAAGTCCACGGCCAGCGCCTTCTGTTCGATCGACGACCACGGACAGGTTCTGCTGCATGGCAGACCAGCCTCGGAGCGTACAACACCGCAAGCGTTGATCGGGACTATTTTTTGCGCGGGCGTCATACGCATGTAGCGTTCCCGGCCGACAAGATACCCTCTCTGGGCCAAAGCTGCGACCGCATCTCCTCCCGGGCTCGACCGGGCCAGCCCCATCGCAACGATAAGCCAGCGGTATCTTTCTACAATTTTGGGGTTTTCCTTCCCATTCAAATGGACGTTCCCTTCGCCATACACCGTGCGCCGCGCGAGCTGCCTTGCGTTCCACCGAGCAAGTTCGAAGGCCCTTTGCCGGTTCGCTAAGGCGGTGTTCCGTGCCTGGTCTGGCGCCTTCGGGGCGGGCCACGAGACCGGATCGATTGGCATCCGACCGGTAAGCGGTCCTCCCGTCGGTGTCTGTGTCATGCATGCCCCCCTGCCCGTCCACGCAGGACCTTTCCTCTCTTGATCGACTGCAGGGCTTCGATCGCGCAGTCCAGAGCATTGGCACAAATCTGGGCATCGACGACTTGCGGCGCGTCCGGATCGCATTCAACAACGAGATCGCCGTCGCCATAGACCGCTGGCAGACTGCCGCTCACATAGTTCGAAATCAGGTCCCGCAGCGCGCGCAGATCCTCGAGATGCTCGAGGGCCTCCGCCCCTCGTGTCACGGACGCAACCACGGCGCGGGCCCTCGCCTCTCCGTCGGAACCGCCCAAGGTGCCCGCGGTGGCGATCAGGATCTCGCCATGATCGCAAAGCCATTCGTAGAAAGCCGCGGCCACGCGCGCTGCCCGGATCTCACCGGGCAGGATATCTTGATGGTGCATGTCGTGTCCCATTCCAAAAATTGAGCAACGGCACGTTCTGCGCCGGTCCGGCAGGGCCGGGCCTTCTGTCAATTTTCGGGCCAGGCGTTTCTGGGGCAGAGGCCGACGTCATGGGGCTGGCGTCTGGCTCTCTCGCATCCTCGTCGCCAGGGGTGCGGGAGAGCCGGGTTCATCGGACCCTGGGACCAGTCATCTACCGGTCCGTTTCCATAAGCGCGGGAGACCGGCGCTCAGACGGAACGTTGCGCGAGATCCTTCCTGACTGCGGCAGCTATGGCCGAAGCCCGGACCAGGTCGCGCGCCTCCTGGATGAACAGCCGCAACTGAACAACAGCCACGCGGACGGAGCGGATCCACTCGCCATGGTCGGTCAGGCATCGCCGGGTATAGAAGTCGCCGCCTTCATCCCAGCATTCCTCGACGCGCTGCTCGGCCTTTAAGGCCGCTGCGAGTGCAGCGGAAAGCTCCGCAAGGTCGTCCAGGACGGTGCTGTCGAACAGCGCATCCCGTCCCGGGTCGCGCGGCGGCGTGGCCCGGTCGATCAGCGCCAGAAGATCCGCGTCGAGACCGGCCGGCCGGGACCGCATCGCGTCATGGATCTCGCTGATAGTCTCGAGAGCGGATGTAATCGCGTCGGTCATGCGATCCGCGTGTTTCTCATTCAACATGTGTCTACACTTTCATTAATGACGTAAATTCAGATGGTTCGTCGCTTCTGGAGCTGCGGCATGGCCGCACCGCCCGCGCTGCTTGCGCACATGCGACCGCGCCGGGGGACCGCGAGAATTCGGGCGGGCGGGCGGACTGCGCAATTGCCCCCGATGGATGGAAAACGAAAGGACCGGGATCATGACGAAGGGCGCCTCGCGGCTTGCGCCAGTGCAAGACGCGTATCCCGGTCGTCGAGGAGGGAATTCAGATGCCGGGTGATGCGACGCGCACTCTCGTCGACATCACAGACGCCGTCCGAAAGCGCGGCGATGATGCGGTCCAGTCGCCACCGTTGGGGCTGTGACCGCTTGCGGCGCCGCCGCCTCGCAAAAGCTCGTGCGGCGCAAACACTGGCGGGATTGCCCAGCCCCAGGCGGAGCATGAGCATGAGCATGAGCATGAGCATCGTGCTGCATGTCTTGCCGGCCGTTGCACGCGCCGTTCGGACCAGTGTGTCCCGAATTGCGGTGCGCGCATCTGTCGTCGTCTTCATGAGCTGTCCCCCCTTGTTGAGCCCGCCGCCCCGTCATGGGGCAGCTTCAGGCGTCAAGGAGGGCTGGGAGGCCCAGGCTCCGCTGGCGCGGTGATGCGCCAGCGGACAGGATTGAGTGGCGGTTTCAACCGCCCATAGAGGCTAAAGCATCAGCTGTCGGTCTCGCCGGACGCGTCGTCGTCTGAGGCGGCGTCCGAAACTGTATCAGCCGGCCCCCCCTGCCCTTCGCGATCGACAAGGTCGAGCCGGATCGTGTGATACGACCCCCGGTGTTGCCGCCAGCTTTCCACCAGGCCGTGCAAGAGAGCGCTCTCCCGATCCGGGTAGATTCCACTCTCCACCAATGCGTCATACGCATCGAGGAGTCCGGTCGGCAGCTGCAGGGTGACAGTGACGAGCTCTCCTGGCCCGTCGTCTGGATGATCGCTCATTGCGATGTCCCTCTTGAAAACAACAGCGTCGTTGCTGTCGATCTCAAGATTGGCCAGTCGGGAAAATCCAAAGAGATTCCCCGGATTTCCGTTCGCTTCGGTTAACGGATCCTTGCGGGCGGATGATCCGGGCTAACCGGTCCGGTCGCCAGATGACCGTCCGCCCTTGCGCTCTTCGACCGGATCAGTTGGCAACATTGCCCGAAATGCGTCGAGCACGTCGGTCCGCTCCTCGAGGCGATTGTTCAGGCGCGTATTCTCTGACTCCATCCGGGCCAGCGCGTTCTGGAGTCTTGCAACCTTTTTATTCAGTGACTCGATTTTCGCCCGAGCATCATCGCGCTCGCCAGTGAGGTCATCGACACGCGCCTCGAGTGTCTCGATGATCGCCCGGTGCGATCTGAGGTCGGCTTTGGCTTCATCCAGCTCCTGTCGAAGCTCTGTTTCGATCATTTCGTGCTGGAGACCCGCGAGTCGCAGCAGTTCCGCCCTGATTTTATCGGCATGCTTGTGGATCTGGCAGGATACGGCCTCAGGGAGCTTCGCAATGCGCGCGGCGTTGCGATCCGCTTCGCGCTGATCCAGATAGCCGCGGACCTGCCGCTCCAGAGTCTCAGGGCGACCAGGTGAAACGTCGAACTCGGCCGCCATCATCTTTGCTATGGAGGCCACGGTCACTTCGAGACCGCGCTCTTCGAGAATTTCAATGCATCGTCCGGGGATCTCTGGATCGTAGGCAGTCTTGCGTCCCGCGGTTTTTCTGGCAGTCATATGCGTCTCCATTTGTCGAATGATTTGTCAAATACCATTTGTGACGAATCCACCTGCTCGATCAGGGTCTCAAGGAAATGGGTCCGTGCGCGGGGCAACAAAAAGCATCCAGCGCCCATGGTTGACATTCCCTTGCCACAAGACTCTCAGACCTCGTAACCGTTCCGGCGCATCCCGGCCTGGAAATCGCGTTCCAGCCTCGCATGCAGATCGGCGAGGCAGTTTATTCGCACCGCGATTGCCTCGCGCAGCAGGGTGTCAAGCCGCTCCGGGCCTTCCCCATGTGCAAGACTGCGCAACATCGCTGAGGCCAGTGATCCTTCCGGCGCCGTTTCGATACCGACCGCCTCTTCGTTCGGGTTGAGAAATGGCGCGAGCAGGGGAGGATGGAGATCGTCGAAATCGATCTTCTCCTCTTCCGTTTCCTGTCTCAGTGGCCGTCAGATCATCAGCTTGTCGAGCTTCACGGAACTGGTTCCTTTGATCGGTTGGTCGAGGGGCGTTGCGTGACCATGAACCGGATCCTTTCCGGAAACTCCGGGGCTCCTCGCAGCGGAGGGCCCAGCTGCCGGATCGCATCCGCTCGGTGATTGGATAATCTGACCTCCTACCGGCGTCTGCTGGTGGGAACAGATTTCCGACTGGCAGCGCTCACATTCCGAGCCAGTGCACGGCTGTATCGGGCGTGCTCTTCGGCAATGCGACGCTCGGTGTCCAGTTGCACGATACGCACTCTGGCGTCGGCATCGGCCTGGGCCTGAGCAGATGATTTCATGGCCTCATCACAGCGCCGCTCCGCATCTTTGCGGGCTGCACACTCATCTACCCATCGATCCACCGCGTCATCCATCCGCTTCTCAGCCGCTACGGTGCGCGCTTCCGCCTGCATCAGCCGGGACTGCAATATTTCCAGTTCCCTGGTCAGTTCGGCAGTCTTCTTTTCCTGGGCATCTGCGCGCGCCTCTGCTTCCGCGATCCGGATCTCAGCATCGGATCTGGCTTCGGCCTCAGCGTTGCGCGCGGCAGCGCGCTCACGTTCGAGCTCCTCTGCCATGCTCTGGCGAACCATACGAGCCGTGAGGCGTTCGGCCTCAACCTCCTCTTCCACAATGTGCTCGTGCGCGGCGATCACCGTCTTGAGCGCTGAGCGCATGGCTTGCGGGACAGGCAGATCGTCGAGCGCCGGGATTGTCCGCTTCCCTTGCTCAGATTTGTCCTTCTTCCAGGACTTGAGTTCAGCGGCGACATCATTGTTGTTCGCCTGCACGCGTTCCCGGACCTTTTCGATCGTCGGGTTAACACCCTCGGCCTCCAGGGCTTCCGCGGCGGCCGCCACCCGCGCTTTGAGATCGTTACTCATATTGATACCTGCTCGATACGATATGGTCGTATCCAATCGTATCGTATCTTGATTACCAATCCGTTGCCCGCGCGTCGCATGCGTCAGGCTCATTCTCAAGCCAGATCGACAGGATCGAACTGCAGAATTGCTGACGGACACCCCTGCCCCGGCACCGCCCTCCTTGGCCGTTCCGCCAGGGTGATCGCATATGCTCGTTGGAGCAAAGCGCATGCAAGCAGCCCCTGCCCGTCGCATGGCATCCAAAGACAACGGCTTGTGGCGCCGACTACACACTGTCCCGAATGCTGCCTCCATGGCCGATTGCGAAACCTCGTTGCGCCGGTGCCGCGATCGAGCGTGCCTACCCCTGCGCCTGAACTCAAAAGTTGATCATGAAGATAAGACCGACCACCAAGGGAACGCGACCCGCAGGCCAAACAGGTTGATCATTTTCAATCGGCCGCATATGACCTATTGTCAGATTACATAGGCCACAAAAGACCTACTATGTCAAACCTGCGAGCCCGAAGGGCCCTGACGGAACTCGGTGAGAATATCAAGCGCGCAAGGCTCGCGCGACGCCTTGCGCGGTTCGACCTCTCAGAACGCGCCGGCGTGTCCGAAAAGACGGTCCAGAGGTTGGAGAACGGCGACCCTGGCGTGGGGATTGGGAACCTCGCCGCGGTTCTGGCGGCATTGGGAGACCCCGATGCCCTCGCGCGGATCCTGCGGTTCGAAAACGATGCCGTGGCCCTCTCCCGGGCGATCGAGGCCCTCCCCAAGCGCGGCAAGACATTCGGCAGGCGCGGAAGTGCGCAGGCCGATAGGGGGCACGACATTTCGGACGATGACGATGAAGGAACCGGGTTCTGATGGCGCGCAGCTCCGGACAGAAGGTGGCCCGGGTTTGCCTCGGAGCCGCTCTCCTGTCGGTGGGCAGGCTTCGCTTCACGCATGATGACCGTCGGCAGCATGGCGAGTTCCAGTATCTCGAGACCTGGCTCGAGAACGCCCGCGCTTTTGCGCTGGCTCCAAACCTGCCACTGGGACGCGCGCCATTCTATGCGTCAATGGGATCCCAAGGCGATCAGCGCGACAGCCTGCCGGGTGTGTTTCAGGATGCTGCGCCGGATGCCTGGGGCCGACTGCTGCTGGAGCGCGTCCATGGTGCGGGTCTCACGGAGTTCGACATACTCACCCTGTCGGATGACGCGACGCGCCAGGGGGCTCTCCGGTTCACGCACGAAGATGGCGAGAGCATCAGCGGGCTTCGCGACCCGGTTCCGAAACTTCTGCAACTCGACGTGCTGCGTGAGGCCGCCGCCAGGATCGAGCAGCGCCGGGACATGTCGAACGAGGACCTGCGCCAGCTCGCGGGCGCCGGCGGTTCGATCGGTGGCGCCCGGCCGAAGGCGAATGTCGAAGATGGAGACACCCTCTGGATCGCGAAATTTACTGCCGTCGGGGACCAGAGTCCTGTCGAGCGGATCGAGGTCGCGACGCTGCATCTGGCGCGGGAATGCGGCCTGCGGGCGCCCGAGGCCCGACTGATGCTCGAGACCACCAACCACCCGGTTGCCCTGATCCGGCGTTTCGACCGGCGTGGGGCAACGCGGATCCCATATTTTTCGGCGCGCACCGCGCTCGATCGGTCCGGTGCAGACCGGGGGTCCTACACCGAAATCGCGGAAGTCCTCCGGGTGATCAGCAAGTCAGCCCGGGCGGATCTGCATGAACTCTGGGCGCGCATGGTGTTCAATGTGCTGGTCACGAACACCGACGATCATCTGAAGAACCATGGCTTCATCTACGCAGGCGATGGTCTTTGGCGCCTGTCCCCGCTGTTTGACGTGAACCCGCAACCTGAAAGGCACCGCTATCTCAAAACCGCCATCATGGAGGGTGAGCCTTTCTTGGCGTCGCTCGATCTTGCCCTGGCCGCGGCCGAGTTCTTCGGCTTGACGGAGGCCGAGGCCCGGATCCGGGCCCGTGACATGGCAATACGCATCGCGGAGCGGTGGAAGCCCCTGATGCGGCAGTTCGGCGTAAGAGGCGACGATCTGCAGTCCCTGGCCGCCGCATTCGAGCATGACGATGCGGAAGCTGCACGCGGTCATTGAGGTTCGGTGCTCTGATACCATGCCGTGGGACGCGATCATCGTGATATGAGCACGACCGATGCATCATGGAAAGGCAAACCAAAAAACGGAGCCGATCCATGGGCCTTGTCGGGAATTTCTTCGGCACACAACCTTGGCTTGGCTGGCCTGATCACAAAGCATGTGATCAGCCTCTGGCATTGCACAGTAATCCCCCCTGCCCGCCCCTCCTGTCGACGAGCGGTCCCTGAAACCCGACATGACGACGCTGTCCAGGCCCTGGACGGCAATCCCAGAGATCCCCGGATCGGACAAGACCAGCAATCCATTGTCTGCGCCGCGTGATGGAAAGGCCAAGCAGAATGTGCGCAACCTTTGCCGCCATTTCCCATTCGGGTTCCGGCCTGCGCTACGGCAGGCCGGGCCGGGACAGAGTCCTTGTGTGACCTGTGCTCGTGCACAAGGGAGATACGCCCAGAGCAGGTGAAATCCAGAACACACTTGCACTCGAGTGATCCACACATTGGCAACAGGCGCTGAATTGCCCGTACCGGCCGTGCTCACTCATGCCGGCACCAGGAGCGTCTTCCGGGCCTCTCGGTGCCGGAAATTCCAGATGAACCTCGTCTCCGACCGGCAACTGCGGTCCCGTTTGCTCGATCTCCGGGCTTTTCGGGCCGTCTGCCGGTCTGGCGGGGCTGGTCTGGATTTCTCTGTTTCCGCTTCCAGGTAAGCTCCGCTCCGGGCCTTCGGCTGGCCCAAAGGCCCCCTGTTGCGGGACCGGACCTGTCCGCGCCTCGTCTGGGGCTGAAACATTCGCCGAATTGGCCTCATCTTCGGTCGGAAATTTGTTCAAGCCGCGCTTGTACCAAGTTGATTTGGAGATGCCGAGTGCGGCCCAGGGCTGCTTCTTCGAAATGCTTTTGTTCTCCAGATACTCTTCTCGGCTTTGACCGCCCCTGGCCTTGCGGCGTTCACGTCGCCTCGCATTTCGCCGGTCGCGGCGCAGGTCCGGAGGTATGATTTGCTCAAGGTTCAGCGCTTCGGCCATGGCGCGATCGACCCCGAGCCGTTCGGCCATCCGGTCTCCGGAATAATGCAGTCTTGAATCTCCTGCTGGCCCCCTGAAGGAGACGGGAGCTGCCTCTGCTCGCCTGACGGCTGCCTTTATCGTCGCCTTCACCTCTGCACAGGGAAGCCCTGGCACCCCCTGCGCCGCAAAGCGGCTCGCCTCCGCATCGACTTCCTCCGCCGGCAGCATGAAGCCGAGAGCCGTTGCCACAAGATGCAGCCAGTGGTTTCGGACTCCCTCGGGGACTTCGCCGCCCCAGGCGAGCCGGAGCCGTTCGAGATCCCGCAACACGGCCGCGAAGCGGGCGGCTGGCGGCAGGCCCCGGACCGTCTCCGAACTCTTCTTGTCCTTCCTACCCTGGCGGCGGGCGGAGAGTTCGGTGCGGGTCGGTCTTCCCGCGAGCTTGTAGATCCGGTCAGCGAGGTCGTCGAAAGCTTGTCGGCATCCATTGCCCCGAACGACCGAAACAAGACGATCTGATTTCTCATTCACCGTTCCCGGGATCCGCAGGACACGCGCCGCATCGCAGCAGGCCGGGTCGGCGCCGAGCGGCGCAAGCATCTCGACCAGACAACGCTGCGCGGCCTGCCAACGCCGGAGAGCCTGACCCGGCAACGGATCGATGAACCAGAGCGCATAGAGGCCCCTGCCCGAGTCGATCATGACAGAGGGATTGGGAAGTCCATTGGCGTTGATCCGGCGGCTGACTTCCTCGACCAGATCGTCCCGCGCAAGCGATGCGAGTTCGGGGCGCCGATAGGTGTCGAGATCCGCGTAAAGGCAGGTCAGTTGCGCCACGGGACGGTCACCGCCGCGCGGACCGGCATATCGGGTGACGCAGAAATAGCTCGTCGTCATGACCCAGGTGTCGAGCACCGGATAGACCTCTTCTGCGGGAAAGCACCGGGCGTAGTTCTTGTCCGGTGTCTTCATGAGAAGAGAGACCTTTCCGCGCGATCCAGGCGGATGGAGCGCGCGCAGAAAGCCCTCCGGGCTCTGTAGATCTGTCTTCTCGAACTGGTTTATCGATGGGTTTTTCGTGTCCATGAACCGGACGTCGGTTCATCCAAGTCGACACGGAAATTTCCGGACTCAAGGTTCGTAAACCTGGGAAAAGGCGACGCACAGATCCCCCGCCTGGCGCCATTCGCGAACCAGACCCCCCTGATGTTTTTGAGCAATGCCCACCGAGGCTCATGTCCTGCCCGAAAGGAATTCAGGACATGCGAAATCCAAACACGGCCAGCGTTGCCGAAATCGCGAGGCCCTGGAACATGACGGGCGACACCGTCAGGAAGCTCCTCAAGGCCGCGGGGGTGGGACCCGTGTCTTCAGGGCCTGATCGCTATCGGTGGACGGCAGTCCGGAGTCTGGAAGGCGCCGATTGGGTCGCCTCCTCGGATCAGGCGGCATTGAAGGCGCCGCTGAAAAAAGTTCACGGAACTCGACGAAATGTTCTCAGGTGAACCCGTCCGCACCATGACTGACAAGACCGTGAAGGAGAAGATCCGGGCGATCGTGCTCCGATCCGGGATCTGATGGCCCAGGACCGCACCTGACCATGACCCGGGACCCGGTGCGCTGTCTACCAGAATGCGCCTCCGGTCTGGCCATGTCTGGTTCCATCTTGTCGACTGCATTTTGGAGCGCCCCGATCGGGGCGTAGGTCCCCTCGAGACAAATCAATCGAGCAGGACACACCATGATCACACCACCCGACGAAACCTATTCTACGGCAGAAGCCGCGGCGATCCTCAGCGTCTCCGAGCGGCAGTGCGGACGTTACCTCGACGCCGGGTTGATCCGGGCGCAACGGCCCAATGGGCGCTGGCGCGTCACCGCGCTGGCACTCTGGCGTTACCGCGGGATCGAAGGGGAGATGATGCGGCTATGGCTCGACTATTGCCACGAGGCTGCAGCCCAGACCCTGGCCGATCCGACTGCCCCGGAGGCGCCGGATCAGGCGACTCAGGAAGATGACACGAATCCAAAGGCTTAACTCTTCGGGGGAGGTGGAGAGGTCTTCACGGCGTTGGCGTGAGGACCCCCCGATATCCCCGGATGTCCGCGGATGTCGCCCCAGGACGGGCGGTGTCCGCCAGGGTCGCCGGATGGCCGCCCCCGACAGGAAATCCCGGGTCCCGATCCCGGTGCCTTTCCAGATGAAGCCACCGGGATCGAAACCCGGATCAGACAGAAAGAGACAGAGACATGAAACACGCAACGGACTTCACCCCAGTCGACCTTTCGACCGATGCCCCGGGTGACACCGCCGACCTGATCGCCTGTGTCCGGCTGACGCCGATGGCGGCCAGCACCCGTATTGCCACCATCGACTCCATGCGGCAGGTCCGCAACGCTCTGACAGGTGGTCCAGACTGCCCGGTGACCGAGCTGATGAACGTGCTTGTGACAGATGATCCGGCCCTGAAGGCCGCGATCGACCGACGCTGGACACAGGTCTGCTTGGATCTCCGACGCGCCTTCCGCGCCTGGGAGAACGTCCCCCGGCGCCACCTCGCCATGCGGATCCGCACCAACCTGCCGAGCCTGGAGGACGCCAAACAGGCGATCGCCCTCGAAGCCCCGGAAGATGTGGCGACGCGCTGCGCGGACGCCATCGACCAGCTGGCTGCTGCACAAGGCACGACGGCGGATCAACTGACTGCCACGGCGCATGTCATCGAGCCGCTGTTGCGGGCCGCAACGCCGGAAACTTTCGGGGTGCAGACGCCGAAGAGCCTGCAGAACAAGCGGGCCGTGATCCGGCGCGCGGTCAAGCTGGTCGATCCGACCACGGTCTCGGGACGCAAGGCCGATCTCGTCGGCCTGCCGCCAGTGTGGATGACCTGGCTGGACCGGCTCGAGACGGCCCTGCCCGACTCGGCGCTCAGCAGTCTTGCAATCCTGCGGCGCCTTGCCATCACCGCCGATCGCGCCGGCTTTGATCCGGCCACCCTGCCCGCCGATCTTGTCGCCGAATGCGTCGACCGGGAACTGGCCACCCACGCCGACAATTACGCAGAAAAGCTCCGCGCGGCGTTCCGGTGTTGGAACAGCCTCGCCGAGGTGGAGAAGTGTGCCGTTCTTCTCGACCTGCCGGCGACGAAATCCCGCCGGCAGCCCGCCATCGCCTGGATCTCGGTGCCGGAGGCCATCCGCGCGCCCGTCGACGAGGTGCTGTCGCGCGCGGTCTCGGTTCGTGACCCGGGCGACTGGGACGACCTGGTCGACGGTGCCGATGAGGAAGATGCCGAGCTTGGCATGGCCAACATCCTGATCGGGGTCGGCGAGGATGCCGCAACGGACGACAGCGCACCGGTCCTCGAGCTCGGGACCCATCGCAACTGGCGCGACGCGGTCAAGCGCACCTGGGCGGCGGCCAACGCCGATCCCAAGGTCATGCCCAAGCCCTCAGCGCTCATCGACCTCTACCGTCCCGAGGTCGTGGCGGCCCTGGTGCGTGGCGTCAGAACCACCCGGCGCGACAGTCATGAGGCACAGGGCCTGGCGTTCGACCCCCGCGAAAAGGCTCGCTATGAACACAGCCTCGTCGAGGCGCTCTGTGCCGTCGGGCGCGCGACGGGGATCGATCCGGACATTCTCGAGCCGGTCGAGCGGATCAAGCAGAACATCGACCCGCACATCGTCGGCTGGGCGCGCAATCCCGACGGCGGGCGCAAGGCCGTCTACGCCGATCGCCAGATCGGCAAGCGCCATGCCACCATGCTGCGGCAGTTCAACGAAACCTCCGCGCTGCGGCGGTGGTTCGAGGCCCCGGACACCCTCTGGCATGAAGCCACACGACCAATCAGGACAGGTGGCACGATCCGCATCTCTCATGCCGCCCTGGCGCGCTCGGCACTGGTGGCCCGGATCGGCCAATGCGTCGCCCCGCTGCGGCGGAGCAATTATGCCCGGCTGCGCTACCGCGGGGATGATCCGCATCTGCAGCTGCCTGTGGGGAATGGTCCGGGCTGGCTGATCATTCCACCGATCGAGACCAAGACACTCAAGCAGATCAAGGTCCGGATCGATCCTGAAACCGTGCGGATGATCAAGCTCTACATCGAGAAGTTCCTGCCCGTCGCCCAGAAGCATGCCAAGGCGCGCGACGACAATCCACACCTGTTTCCGGGAGCGGATGGTCAGAAGCCGGGAGACGGCGGCTACGCGCCCGGGACGGGCTATCTCACCAAGGGCAAACTCAACGGCACGTTCAGAAAGCATGTGCGCAAATACTGCGGCCTGAAGATGTGTCTCCACGTGATGCGCCACATTTGCGGCAAGGTCATCCTCGATCAGGATCCGTCCGCGATGGCCCTCGTCCAGGCCCTGCTCGGTCACAAGACGATCAAGACCACGCAAAGCTACTACGCCGAGGTCTGCGGGATCGTGGCCCAGACCCGCTATCTGCACCTGCTCCAGCAGGGCATGCGTCAAGTCTACGCGCAGCACAGCTACAAGTTCATCCCGTGGAAAAAGGAGGCCAGACGACATGGCTAAGCACCGCATCAGCCTGCCACCGGCCGAATGGCCGGTGGAGATCCGCGACCGCTTTGAGGCCCACGCGGATCGATTGGGCGTCCACCAGCACCGCCGCCTGTCCCTCTGCCTCGGCCGCTGGCTCAAGGCGGCGAGGGACGAAGGCGTGCCGCCGAACCACGTCACAGCGAATCTGTGGCATGCGCGCACCTCCAGTTTTCGCAAGGACGCGCGCAATGCCCTGCGCCAGGCGGTGGTGCTGGTCTACCCGGAGGCCCGGGCAATCCTGTTCGCGCGGGAGGCGCCCAAGCTGCGCAGCAAGCGCGCGAAACTCGCGGCGCTGATCGAGCGCAACCTCGCCCGGTGGCCGGAGGATTGGCGCACGACTGCCGCGCCGATGCTTCATATCGATCCCGATGAACTCAGCGACGGTATCCTGATCCAGGCTTGGTCGCCCCAGACCGTCAAGGGACGCGTGCAATATCTCTCGACGCATTTTGCGTTCTGCCGCAAGAACGGGCTGTCTCCCGACGTCACGCGCCAGTCCGTCCGGGCCAACCTTCGGGACCGCCAGACACGCTGCACGGCGGGCGATTTGCGGATCGGCGGTGCGCTTGTCTATCTCGACCAGCTGTGCGGGATCGCATCCGCCATCCGGCCCGATCGGGACTGGAAATGGTTGCGGAAGACACGGGACCGAATGAAGAAGATCGCCAGGCACCACCCTTCCCGCAATGACAGCCGCATCGTCGAGATCCCCGAGTTGCGCGACGCGGCTCTCAAGGAACTTGCTGCGGCAGACAAGCGGCAGACTCAGGCGATGAACCATCGGCAACGTGTCGCGGCCCATACGAGAGCGCGCACGGCCCTCGCCATGCTGCTCCTGTCAGAGGCGCCGGTTCGCATCGAGAGCGCCGCGAATATCGCGACAGACCGGCACCTCTCGGAAGATGGGCGAACCGTGACCTTGCAGGCGCACGAGACCAAGGAACGCGCGATGGACACGCGCCAGCTCTCGGACGAGGCCGTGGCGGCCATCAGGCACTTCGTCAGCCATCACCGGGCCGTGGTCGCGCCCCTTGGCGAAACGCGGCTCTTTCTCGCCGACGATGGCGCGCCCCTGAGCGCTGCCCATCTGTCGCGCACCATCGGGGATCATTGCAAGGAGGTGTTCGACAAACGCACCACGGCGCATCCCATCCGCAACTCGGTCGCCAGCTACATCCTGAGCGAGGCCCCGGAGGAGGCGGGACTGGCGAGCCTCATCCTGCACCATTCGGACCCGGAGACGACCAACGCCTACACGGCGACGGCCCATCAGGTCATTGCCGGCAACAGGCTGCGCGAGAGCCGGGCGGATGCCGCGACATCCGTCGGCGCTCTTGCCAGGCCCCGGCGCATGCAGTCATCGAAGAAGAAACCACGGTCCCTCCGGGCGGAACTGGCCCGGAGACGAAAGCCAGGAAGGCCATCGCAACAGAGGTGACAGGAGCGCGCTGAACCGCCCCTGCCCCGTCGTGGTCCTGAATTGGGCAGACGGCTGCGCGGTGCATGCCGGTTAATTCGCCGCCCCTGGGTTCCCCGATCCCCCGGGCATTCGGCGCGACGAATTCGGTGCCGTTCCGCAGTTCACGACGACGGAACTCGAGGCGCTCGATCGGCTGACCGAGCGGGAGGGCATTCCGCATCCGTCTGCCATGAGCCTACGGATCTGCCTGAATAGGCTTGCGGACGATGGTCTTCTGGAGCCAGGGTCCAGTTCCGATGAAGGCAATCAGGTATCAGTCGGCAAATGAGCGTCCGTCCTGCCCGGGACGTCTGGGGTCTGGCCATGTGTCCGTTACGAGTCTGCCGCATCCGGCTCGGTAGCGACCCTCTTTCTGCGGGCCGCGCCTTTGTGTCGGAGGCATATGCCACAAGGGGGAGGATCTGCCAGCGGATCCTCCGTCACAATCCGTGTGGGCATGGACGACTCCAGAAACCATATAGGCCAGGCTTTGGGCAACTCTGCGGCCCTGTCTTCGGGTGAACGCGTCAAGCGACACCCTTTCCTCCGCGATTTGATCTCACCGGACTGGGGCGTATATGCCTCCGGCATGGGAGCGAGGCACTTAAGGCCATCGTCTCGGCCAGGCCTGCGTACGAACGCAGGCCTGCACATCAGGAAAGCGCCGACACTTGTCGCCCGTATGCGCGCATTGCACGTATCCAGAAGCGACATGCTTGCCGACGGAAGCCTTGGGGGTGTGCAGGGGATCGGTTCACCGAACTGATCAGCCGACCCCGGCAGAACCGCAAATTCTGAATGCGGCAATGTTCCGTTTACCAACTCGTAAATAGGTAGTGGGTCTTGGATTTTCGTCGAGAAGTCCAAGGACCCAATTGTTGTTTGCGATCGCGAGTCGGCCCTGCGGCTGCCCGCACATTTAACACACTATAAGGAACTAACCATGTCCATCACGATCACCAAACCGCTCGACACGAAAATTGCACCTTCCTACATCACCTCCGGGTGCTGGGGCACCATCGCCAATTGGCTGGAAGAAATTTCCACTGCGACAGACGGGGCGCTGGTTGGTGTCGATATTTTCCACAAGAACGGGTTCGATGATCCGGACGAGGCAGAGGTTTGCGTAGGATACGCCGCTCGCTCCGGCCAGTTCTATGCTACCACCCAGCAGTTTAGCGCAGAGGCCGTCAGGATCTATCGTCTGGTCTATAACTGGGTGTTCGACTCGCGCTTGCTGACGAGTGAGGTCTTTGAGGCGCTCGACTGGAACGCAAGCGTAGTGGGCTGGGACGAGGATGATCTCCTCGCAGATTTCTATACGTTGGTGACGCGCAACTTCACGATTGCCTACACCTACGATCGCACACTCCCGTTTTCAGAATCTGCCTCGACGGTGTGTGCCACACTCGTGCTGCACGATCGCCTCAGTGCCGCGAACGCACCCATCCTCCTTCAGAGCCTCAACGCTTGTCTGGCTGAGCTCACCTCCGTGCACGACGTTCTGAAGAATGTCCGGTTCCAGGTTCCAACCTTGAGCGAGATCCTTGCCGCTTCATAGGCGAGGCCGGGAGAGATCCCGCTCGCCTGGCCAGTCTCTTCCTCAAAGATCGCCAAGATGCTGTCAGTTGGCCGCCTCGCGGCCAACTGTTCGTTCAGGCGCATGAGCACGGCCTGTAAGGTTATTCGCACCGCAGTTGTATCGTGACGCCCGGATCCTGCTGGGACAGTTGTCCTGACGCGGCATGCAGTTGCATCCCTGCCGGAAGCGCTTTCGGAGCAATATAAGAACTTATGGCCAGGCGCTCTCTTCCTGCATCCTTTCCCCTGATCGCTTCGCTGGCGCCGAGGGCGTCCCGACCCTGATCGATGCATCGCGGGCCAGCATCGCCCAGACCTAGGAAGCCCAGGTGGACACCCCCGGAAACCAGGGCTGAGAGCCGAATTGGCATCTCCTGCGTATGCGGACCGATCGTTTCGCATAACCCGTGACTGTCTGTCGTCAGATAATTTGGGGCGCTTGAGGTGTTTCCAGACAGGAGGCTCTGGTTCACCGCTGGTTGATGTTATGCGTTTTCAGTTTCGTGGCGCGGCACATTCTAAACTCGGTTGCGACATCTCCACTATCCTGCACGGAAACAGGAGGTTGAGACATGGCGCATCGAGAGCTGACTTTGGAGGAACGCCGGCGGATCGAGAAGATGCTGATCGTGAGAACGCCGATTTCGGTGATTGCAGTGCGGCTCGGACGACACCGCTCGTCGATCTATCGGGAGATCCGGCGGAACCGCTACGAGGATGCCGAGCTTCCGAACCTGAACGGCTATTTCGGACTGCTGGCGCAGAAGACGGCTACCGGGCGGCGACGCACGCGGCGCAAGCTGATCCGGATGCCGGAGTTGCGCGCTGCCGTTGAAGCTCAACTTCAAGCTGGCTGGTCACCCGAGCAGATCGCCGGTCGGCTTCGATTTGAAGGCGGCTCATCATACGTCTGCCACGAAACGATCTATGCCCATGTCTACACCCAGAGCGAAGAACTCGCCCGGTGGCTTCCGCGCAGGCAGCGCA
>NZ_JBNAFY010000012.1:0-45082 GCF_049800915.1 Amaricoccus macauensis | reverse complement strand
GGTTCTGTCGCAAACTTTTGTGGTGTCTTTCGCGCCGTCGACTGCGCGGCTATATCCGCCGCGGTGAAGGTCCGGAAAGCGCGTGGGCGGTATGATCGATTTCAAGGGCAGCCATTACCCGAGGGACGTGATCCTGTATGCCGTGTATTTCTACGTCCGCTATGCCGTCTCCTACCGCGATGTCGAGGAGATCCTGCTCGAGCGCGGGGTTCGGGCGGATCATTCCACTCTGAACCGCTGGGTGGTGAAATACGCACCCTTGGTCGCCGAAGAGGCGCAGAAGCGCAAGTCGGCCACCTGCCGGTCCTGGCGCATGGACGAGACCTATATCAAGGTGAAGGGCAAGTGGACCTATCATTACCGGGCCATCGACCGGGACGGCAAGACCCTTGATTTCATGCTCTCGGAGCGTCGTGACGAGGCCGCCGCTTCCGCCTTCTTCGCCCGAACGATCGAAGCCAACGGCTGGCCGGACAAGGTCGTCATCGACAAGAGCGGAGCGAACCTGGCGGGTCTTGAGACCATGAACATCCTGCTGATCCTGAGCGGCTGGTTCTGGCTGATCGAGGTTCTGCAGGTCAAATACCTCAACAACCTCATCGAACAGGATCACCGCTTCATCAAGAAGATCACCCGGCCGATGATGGGCTTCAAATCCTTCGCCGCGGCCCAGGCGACCCTGGCCGGGATCGAGACGGCTCACATGATCCGAAAGGGCCAGCTCGCCGCCAACGGTCAGACCGCCTTTCAGCAGTTCGTCGCTCTTGCAGGATAAGTGTGTCCAGACAAAGGCCTGCCCTCAACCACCACAAAAGTTTGCGACAGAACCCCGGGCTGCAACATCCTGATGACGCGAAACGGGGGAAATGCGGTTTCCGTACCGCTTCTGATAAGAACGGTTCGCAACTAGCCTAGTTTTTCATCGGATCAGGGGCTGAACCCATAACCGCCCGCAATCCTGCCGAAGTCACTAGTCGAACCTCTCGAAAACGGTCGTTTCTCGGATATTCCGTGACAGCCTGCTTCTTGCGGGCTTTCTCATGCGGGCATGTCTCCGAAAACTATATCTTGAAACGTAGCCTCCGAAAAGCTATCATGTAGATGAGTTTTCGGAAGGATTGCCCGTGCTTGTCGGCTATGCCCGCGTTTCCACTCAGGACCAGAAGCCCGAGCTGCAGCTCGACGCGCTGCAGGCGGCCGGTTGCGAGAAGGTCTTCGAAGAGAAGGCCTCGGGCGCACAGCGCGACCGACCACAGCTGACAGCGGCGATCGAGTATATGCGCGATGGCGACACGCTGGTGGTCTGGAAGCTCGATCGTCTGGCACGATCCATCAAACAGCTCATTGAGACGGTCGAGACACTGGAGGGCAGGGGGATCGGCTTCCGGTCGATCACCGAGGCGATCGACACCACCACCTCCGGCGGGCGCCTCGTCTTCCACATCTTCGCCGCGCTGGCCGAGTTCGAGCGGTCGATCATCCGAGAGCGCACCATGGCCGGACTGGCATCGGCCAAGGCCCGTGGCCGGCTCGGGGGACGGCCCCCGGCACTGTCGGCCGAGGACCTCGCGCATGCGCGGGCGCTGCTGCGTGATCCGGAGATCACCATGGAGCAGGTGGCGAAGCGTCTCGGCGTCGTACCGTCCACGCTCTATCGGCATCTACCGGGCGGTCGCAGCGCCGTTGAAGATGGGCCAGGCACATGACCCTGTTCGAGTGCGACCTGGAAGCCAGACTGCCGGCGTGCAACCTCGCGCGCGCCTATCATGTCGTCGTCTCTCGGGATCTGTTCGGCATGTTTGTCGTCGAGGTCACCTTCGGCCGGATTGGAGCCCCCGGTCGGAACCTGCGCTATGCGGTCGATGAGATTGGGGCTGTGCGGGCCAGAGTGCGGCAGGTGCTGCGGCGACGTCTGACCGCGCCACGCCGTCTGGGCACGGCCTATCGCTGCCGGTCGCTCTACGATCCTGAGGGCTGGCTCACTGAAGACGGCCTCGATCTCGCCGCCTGATCTTTCGTCACTTCACACACCGAGTCGGGTTGGCCTGTTCTGCCGCTCCTGTCGCCCGGCCCGTGCAGGGAAGGGACCGCGGAATGTGACGGGCGCCGCCGCCCGCGCAATGGCCTGCCCGCTCCATTCGCGTCTGCGTCCCTGGCCGCTCCCCGTGTTGACCATGCCCGGCCGGCTCTGAGGCGCCCGCCCCTGACCTCCGCGTCCCGCACGGGACCAGCCGAAAGGAGGTCAACATGGCTCAGAAACCCGACATCTACACCCGCGTGACGAACAAGATCATCGCCGATCTCGAAACCGGGGTCCGCACCTGGCACCAGCCCTGGAACGCGGAACATCTCGCCGGCCGCATCACGAGGCCGCTCCGCCACAACGGCGTCGCCTATCGCGGCTTGAACATCATCCTGCTCTGGGCCGCTTCGGTGGCCACCGGCTACACCGCCCCGATCTGGATGACCTACCGCCAAGCGCAGGCACTCGGCGGCCAGGTCCGCAAGGGCTCGAAGGGAGAGACCGTCGTCTATGCTGACAAGCTCCGCCGCACCGAGACGGACGACAAAGGCGAAGAGCGTGAGGTCGCCATCCCCTTCCTGAAGGCCTACACGGTCTTCAACGTCGAGCAGGTCGAGGGCTTGCCCGAGCATTACTATGCCACCGCCCAGCAGATGCCCGAGGGCATTGAGCGCGACGTGGCGGCCGAGGCCTTCTTCGCCGCCACTGGCGCCGACATCCGTCACGGTGGCAACCGCGCCTACTATGCGCTGCAGCCCGACTACGTGCAGATGCCGCCCTTCGAGGCTTTCGAGGACCCGGCAGCCTACTATGCCACCCTGGCGCATGAGGCGACGCATAATGCCGCGTTTTGGATTATGCCGCGCGGACAGCGGAATGCCTTGATCCGTCAGGGGTGCCCGCGCGACAAGGCGGCATAGTCAGATGCCAGAGCGGCCATTCGTGGGCCGCGCGGCGAAGGTTCGCGGAGAGCCCCAGCCTACACATCGCTGCATTCGGTATGAATGTCAGCTATCTATGATTGCGCCGCTAGCCGCCGACGCAATGGTCCGACCTTTCGAACGCTACCTGTGTTTGGGTTAGCAGCGCGAGGAGAACACGACGTAGGCCACGGATGCAGCAACAGCGGGCGTTCAATCCAGCAATGCGTCGAGCACGGGGCACTCTGGGGCGTCGGTTCCGCTGCACTGAGCTACGGTGGTGCTCAGTACTTTCTCGATCCGTTGTAGGTCAGCGATCTTATCCTGGACATCACGAAGGTGAGCTGAGGCAATACCCTCCACTTCGGCACAAGTCTGGCTGTGGCTGTCGACGAGGCTGAGCAATCCCCGGATTTCCTCGAGAGAGAACCCGAGATCACGGCTGCGCATGACGAAGCGCAGCCGCCGCACATGTTCCTCGCTGTAGCTGCGATAGCCGTTGGCGTCTCGTGGTGGGTTTGGCATGACGCCGATCGTTTCGTAGTAACGGATGGTCTCAAGGTTGCATCCAGTTGCCCGTGCGAGGGCAGCCCGCTGCAAAGGCTTCACGTGAGCGTGACCTTCGATCATCAGAATACCTCTTGAGCCTGTATCTACTACAGACCGTATGTCTCCTGCCAGATGATCGCAAGGAGACCCCGCATGGACACCACGGACCCTGCACCGCCACGTGAAACATCAGACGCCAATGAGAACCGCGGCTGGACGGCCACCACGCTTGCCGCCCTTGGGGCCCTGGCCATGACGTCCTGCTGCATCTTGCCCCTGGTGCTGGTCAGCTTTGGCGTCAGCGGTGTCTTCATCGCGCAGATGGGCGCGCTCTACGCCTACAAATGGTATACGTTCGCAGTTGCCGCTGCGTTCCTGAGCTACGGTTTCTATAAGGCCTATCGGCCGGTCCATTGCGCCGATGGCACCTGTGCACGGCCGATGAACCGAACCGCGATGCGCGCCGTTCTTTGGGGCGCTGCCGCGGTGATCCTGATCGCCATGCTGTTTCCCTACGTCTCCCCCTACATACTCTCGTTCTGAAGGAGCCTTGACATGAAACACTTCCTGTCCGGCATCTTGGCGCTGTCCACGCTGATCGCTGCCCCCGCATTCGCCGCCGAGCAGGTCGTCCGCCTCGAGGTCGGCGGACTGACCTGCCCCTCGTGCTCGTTCATTGTCGGCAACTCACTGAAATCCGTGGAAAGCGTGGTGATTGAGGACTTCGCCGAAGGCAAGGCCGCGAGCAAGGGGCTATATACGGTCCGTTTTGACGACGAAGCGACCTCCACCGACGCCCTTATCGCGGCGGTCGAAGAAAACGGCTACCCGGCAGCGCTACTTGCAAATCCGATGAGTGGTGAGGGCTCATGAGGCAGGACCTCGATAATCCGGATCGACTGTCAGAGCAGCCGGACAAGGTCCAGGGGAACCGTCTGCTGAAGGGCAGCCTTGGCGGCGCCCTTTTTGCAGCATTGTGCTGCTTCACGCCGCTTCTGGTTGTCGTGTTGGCCGGCGCAGGCCTGTCGGCGGTGACGGGATGGCTGGATTACGCGCTGTTCCCGTTGCTGTTCGTCAGCCTTGCGGTGGTCGCTCAAGCTCTGTGGTTGCGTGCCGCGCGGCCTGGGCCGTCCCCCAAGATCTGGGCCACGCTCATCGCGGTGCTGCTCTCGATATTGATCATCTTCCTGGAGTTTCGCGGGGCGGTGACCTTTACGCTCCTCGCCGCAGCGCTGACCGGTGCTTACGCTCTCTACCTCAATCGCAACGCAAAGGAGGTCCGACCATGATGGCGGCTGCCTGTTGTTCTCCTGCCGGCCTTTTCATCGGCCTGTTCTCGATGGCCACGCCTCTGCTGGCGACCGGCGCCATTTTTTATCTGATCTTCGCCAAGCCGAAGGCCGACCCGACGACGGAAGTGAGTTGAACCATGAAAGACTGCTGCTCGAACGAAAGCGGAGCTTACGATCTGATCGTCGTAGGGGCGGGGTCTGCTGGCTTCTCCGCGTCGATCACCGCAGCCGAAGCAGGCAAGCGCGTAGCCTTGATCGGCCACGGAACGATCGGGGGGACCTGCGTCAATGTCGGCTGTGTGCCGTCCAAGACGATGATACGTGCCGCCGAGGCCGTGCATGGCGCCAAGGCCGCTGCCCGTTTTCCTGGGCTCTCCGGCTCGGTTCAGGTCGATGACTGGGCCGCGCTGATCGCCGGCAAGGATGACCTCGTGGCGACGCTGCGCCAGAAAAAATACGCAGATCTTCTGCAGGCATACGAGGGGATCGACTACATTGACGAGGGACCGGCAACACTGGTCGATGGCGGCATCGAGGTGGGCGGACGCAGGATCACAGCCCCCAGGACGTTGATCGCCACGGGAAGCCGTTCGCTTCTCCCGGCGATCCGCGGGATCGAGGATGTTGAACCGCTCGACAGCACCTCGCTTCTCGAACTCGAGACTCTGCCGAAAAGCCTTATCTTCATCGGTGCTGGGTATATCGGCGCAGAGCTGGCGCAGATGATGTCCCGAATTGGAGTCAAGGTGACCCTCGTGGCCCGCTCGCGTCTACTACCGGGAGCCGAACCGGAGGTCTCTGAGGCCCTGGGCGAGGCTTTGCAAGCCGAGGGCGTTACCCTCCTGACCGGCCTGCAATACGATAGCGTCAGCGCCTCGGACGACGGCGCCACCCTGCGAGCCTCGCAGGAAGGGATCACACAGGATGTCACGGCCGAGCGGATCGTTGTGACTGCCGGTCGACAGGCCAATACCGAAGGCCTCGGCATCAAGGCTGCGGGCGTGCAGACAGACAGCCGTGGCGGGATTGTTGTGGGGCCCGACATGCAGACGTCGCGCCCCGGCACCTTTGCGGCCGGCGACGTGACCGACCGCGATCAATTCGTCTACATGGCGGCCTACGGTGCCAAGATCGCTGCCCGCAACGCCGTGGCGGACAGCATAGAGCACTATGACAACACCGCGATGCCTTGGGTCGTGTTCACCGACCCGCAGGTGGCGGGCGTTGGCCTCAGCGAGCAGCAGGCGCGCGATGCGGGACACGAGGTGAAGACCTCGGTGCTGCCCCTCGACCAGGTGCCGCGGGCCCAGGCGGCACGTGATACGCGCGGCCTCATTAAACTCGTGGCAGACCGAGGAACGGATCGGCTGCTCGGCGGGCAGATCGTGGCACCCGAAGGCTCCGATACGATCCAGACGCTGGCTATGGCGCTGAAGGCGGGCATGACCACGAAGGCGCTCGGAGAAACGATCTTCCCCTATCTGACAACCGTCGAAGGTCTGAAGCTCGCCGCGCAGACCTTCGACAAGGATGTGGCCATGCTCAGCTGCTGCGCCGGATAACGGTTTCTCCCTTGGCTCCAGTCCGTCTACGGGGAGAGGCTGGAGCCAAGGGCGGAATATCTCATGGGCATGCGCGCCTACGGCGCCATCCAACAGCACCATCGACCTCGATAGGCACGATGGAACTGCTTTTTCCGCAGGCTCTGCACCGCGCCATGCTGACCGCGCCCATCAGGCTATTTCCAAGCTGAAGCAAACACATCGTCACGGGGGCGCGGGACGACACTTGGTATCAGCACAAGGAGACATGTCATGAGCAAGACCTACGACGTAATCGTCATCGGCAGCGGCACTGCCGCGACTACGGTGGCCAAGCGTGTCAGCGCCGCGGGCCGCAGCGTTGCCGTGACCGATTTCCGTCCCTATGGCGGCACATGCGCCCTACGCGGCTGCGACCCCAAGAAGATGCTGATCGGAGGCACCTCTGCCGCTGACCACGCGCGACGAATGCGGGGCAAAGGTGTCGAGGCCGACGTGCAGATCGATTGGCGCGACCTGCTGGAGTTCAAACGCGGCTTCACCGATCCGGTGCCTGGGAAGAAGGAAAAGAGTTTCTCCGAAAGCGGCATCGCGACTTTCCACGGACGGGCGCGCTTCGTTGGCCCGAACTCTGTTGAGGTCGAAGGGGAGACGCTGGAAGCAAAACACATTGTTCTGGCGACCGGAGCGGAGCCGATGAAGTTGGGCATACCCGGCGAAGAGCATCTGATCGACAACGAAGGTTTCCTCGAAATGGAAAGCCTTCCGCGCCGGATCGTGCTGGTTGGCGGAGGCTACATCGCTGCGGAGTTCTCGCACATCGCCGCGCGCGCCGGGGCCGAGGTAACGATCCTCCAGCATGGCGAGAGGATGCTTAAGGGGTTCGATCCGGACCTGGTCGAGTGGCTGATGGAAAAATACGACGAGATCGGCGTCACGCTGCACACCAACACCGAGGTAGAGCGCGTCGAGAAGACCGGCGACACCTTCCGCATCACGACTGGCGGCGAGGGGGGCTCGAAGACTTTTGAAGCGGATCTTGTCGTCCACGCCGCGGGCCGCAAGCCTGATTTCGCGGCGCTCGATCTCGAGGCCGGAGGCGTAGAACTACAAGAGGGCAAACTGGTTCTTAACGAATACCTGCAAAGCACGTCGAACCCGGCCGTCTATGCGGCCGGTGATACGGCGCAAATGGGGCCGCCTCTCACGCCTGTGTCCAATCACGACGGCAAGGTGGTCGCGGCGAACCTGCTTGAGGGAAATCACAGCACGCCGAACTACGATGGCGTTCCGTCTGTCGCTTTCACCCTGCCGCCCCTCGCCCGGGTCGGGCTGGACGAAGCCGAGGCCCGTGAACAGGGCCTGAAGTTCCGCATGCAATCCGATCGGACGCCGGGCTGGTTTTCTACACGCCAACAGGCGGAATCGGTCTCAGGTTACAAGGTTCTGGTCGAGGAGGGCAGTGAACCGGGTCGTTTGCGGGAGAGTGTGAAATCCTACGCTAAGCCGACACCGGTCACTCGGACAGCGCGCGGCGAGGGCTGCCGAAGAGCCCTCACCGACCAATGATGCGGAGCGAATGAACGGCCGCTTCGGCGGACCCGCAGCTTAGCGAGATGTTTTCCGTTCGGGTCTAGACGTAATCCGCGATACGTTTCAACAAGGCGGCACCGGCACCTGATAGAACGCTGCAAGAAGACGTTAGCTCTCGATAACGCCCATGTGAAACGGTGTCAGGCAGGTGGGGTTCTTTTATGTAACTGTGAACTGCCCCATCATGCCCACATCCTCGTGTTCGAGGATGTGGCAGTGATACATGAATGGTGTCTCTTCCGAGGCCAGCTTGTCGAACCTCAGCAGGATTTCGGTCGGACCCTGCACACGAACGACATCTTTCCAACCGATCCGTGCCGAGTCGACCGGCCGCCCGTTCTGCCTCACGACCCGAAAGGAAGTCCCGTGAACGTGGAACGTGTGCCGCATCATCATATCGGTATTAATGCGCCAAAGCTCGGTTTCGCCTGCGCGGATGGTCTCATCAATGCGGTCCATGACGTAAGGTTCGCCGTTGATCCCCATCATCTGACCGTCGCCACCCATCATGCCGCCGCGCATCATGCCCCTAGTGTGCATGTTGAGGGTGAAATCGCGCCTGCGGACCGGATCGCCGAGTGCAGGGGCATCCGAAGGCAGCGAGGTGGGCAGGCGGGTGGGGCCGGCGGGCGCAGCTTCGCCCACATCAAAGGACATGATTTCAAGCGGCGTACCACTGTTTCCACCCATCCCCATCATACCGCGGTCGCCCATCCTACCGCGATCTCCCATCATGCCTCTATCGCCCATCATCATGGAGCCGCCCCAGTCACCCATCATGCCCCCGTTCATCATGCCACCCATCCTGATGTCGCGCGAGACGAGAGAAACAGGTGACCGGTCCGAGAAATCGACCACGATCTCGGCCCGTTCGGCGCCGTCAAGTTGGAGGCTGGCCATGGCAAGCGGGCGGTCCAGAAGGCCGCCATCGCTCGCGACCTGGTGGAACTGCCTGCCATCGGTGAAACGGAAATCATACACGCGTGCATTCGAAGCGTTCAGGATACGCAGACGCACCAGACCCGCCGGAACTGTAAGCTTGGGACGGACCACACCGTTGACGAGGATCTGGTCCCCCCGAAACCCGTGCATCCGATCCATCATGCCGAGACCATAGATCATACGGCCTGACCGGTCGAAGCGGCGATCCTGCACGATGAGTGGAAAATCGTTTACGCCGTAGTCGTGCGGCAGAGGGTCCTTGATGCCGGGGTCGTCGATGATGATCATGCCCGCCAGCCCGCGATAGACCTGCGGGCCTGTGCGCCCGTGAATATGGCTGTGGTAAAACAGCGTCGCCGCCGGGTGATCGATCGGCAGCTCCGGCGCCCAGGTCTCGCCCGGGCCGAAAGCAAGTTGCGGCCCACCGTCGAGATAGCCCGGCACGTGCATGCCGTGCCAGTGAGCCGTGATCGGTTCATCGAGACGGTTCGTGACACTTATGTTTGCGATGCGCCCGCGCCGGAACCGCAGCAGCGGTCCTAGGTATTCTTGCGAGTACCCCCAGGTTTCCGACGCCGCACCTGCGATGAAGTCACGTGTTCCGCGTCTCGCATCGAGTGCGTTGCCTGCGCCGGGGGCGATGTCCATGACTTCCGGTATCAGCAAGGGCGCGCCGGGCTCGGCGGCCCACGCCCGGCTGATATTCAGTGCAGGGGTCGCGAGGGAGGCTGCGGCGAGGCTAAGAAACTCTCGGCGTCTCACAGTGATACCCTGTCACTGGAAGGGTTGCGTCGTTCCCAACGGAGTCCGTTTAACTTCAATCTCTTATGCCCCACGATAGTTGTCACACGCCTCAACACCCTCTGCAACCACGTCGAGAAGTGCGTCCACATCGCTCAGAAGGACCGTGATGCGCGGGCTGCTGATACGGTAGCGGATGAAGCGCCCATCGCGGTCGCTCGCGACAAGCCCGCAGTCCAGCAGGCATCTGAGGTGGTTGGAGACGTTGGGTTGCGATAGTTCCGTCCGCTCGACGAGCTCGTGGACGGCCAATGGCCCGTTGCAAAGTGCACCGAGGATGGCCAGGCGGCTCGGGTCCGCGAAGCCGCGGAACAGCTTCGCCCGTCGCTCGATGGTCGCACTCTTGCGGTCATCGACGATTTGCACCATATCATTCCCCGCTGATATGTCGTTCTTCAATCGATCCTAACAGGAATAGCGCGACCATGGCCAACACCGAAAGTGCCGGATCGACGGCAGATGCCCCGCCCGTCCGTTACCGGGTTTCCGGTATGGACTGCGCGAAGGATGCCGCGCAGATCGAGCGGGCGGCGCACTCGGCCGGAGTCGCACCTGACGATGTGAAGGTGTCGGCGGCGACCCACATCATGACACTGAACGCCCCCGAAGCGCGCCTGCCTGACATCGAAAAGGCCGTTGCCGTGACCGGCTACGGTTTCGACAGGATTGAGGGCGATGGAGACATCCCGCCGAACCCGGCCCATCAGGACCCCGCCTACCGGCGCGCCCTCTGGATCGTCGTGATCCTGAATGTCGGTTACGGCGTCATCGAGATGGTCGGCGGGTTCATCGCCGGATCGCAGGCGGTGAAGGCCGACGCGCTCGACTTTATCGGTGACGGCGCAATCACGTTCCTGGGCCTCCTGGCCATCGGCTGGAGCCTTGCATGGCGGGCGCGGTCGGCCCTGATTCAGGGCATCTTCCTCGGTTTGCTCGGTCTTGGCGTCCTCGGCACGACGATCGTGCGGGTCTTCGAGCAGACGGCGCCCGATGCGAGCCTCATGGGCCTACTCGGCATGATCGCCCTTGTCGTCAACGTTATCTCCGTTCTGCCGCTGCTGCGGTTCCGCAAGGGCGACGCGAATATGCGGGCCGTCTGGCTGTTCTCGCGCAACGACGCCATCGGCAACGCGGCCGTCGTTATCGCGGCGGGCCTTGTATGGTGGCTGGGAAGTTCGTGGCCAGACCTCATCGTCGCTTTTGGCATCGCAGGGCTGTTCCTGCATTCGTCCTGGTCAATCATCCGCGACGCGCGGGCCGATCTGAAGACGGCGGCATGAACGGCCGCGTTCTGGGCGCGATCTGCGCCGTCACGGCGTTCGGTCTCGATCAGGGCACCAAGGCGCTTGCCCTGAACACCCCGGCGCTTGAGCGCGGCGTCGAGGTTCTGCCCTTCCTCAATCTCGTGCGGGTTCTGAACGATGGGGTCAGCTTCGGTATGCTCGGCGGAGTCGTGCCATGGTGGGGTCTCATCGCACTTGCTGCCGTGATCGTGGCTTGGCTGCTGATCTGGTTGTGGCGCGCGCCGGACAGGCTGACGGCCGCCGCCCTCGGTCTGATCATCGGCGGTGCGCTCGGCAATGTTCTCGACCGCGTGCGCTATCAGGCCGTTCCGGACTTTCTCGACTTCCATTACGGGTCATACCACTGGCCGTCCTTCAACCTTGCGGATGTTGCGATCTTCTGTGGCGCGGCCCTGCTATTCCGGGACAGCTTTCGGTCGGCGAAGATCAAACCCGGACAGAACCACCGCAAAGAGAGCGCTACGGGGAAGTAATCAATGTCCAGCATTCCATCCTCAAAAGGCTTCGACAGCACCCTCTCTCTGTTGAGCAATCCGTATGGGTTCATCGCGGAAACCTGCCACGCGCTCCACACAGACCTGTTCGAAACCCGCATCCTCTTTCAAAAGACGATCTGCATGACAGGCGCCGCAGCAGCGGAGGTCTTCTATTCTGAGGATGGGCTCGTGCGCGCAGGCTCGATGCCGAAGCGTATCCAGAAAACCCTGCTCGGCGAAAAGGGCATCCAGGGGCTCGATGGCGAGGCCCACCGTCATCGGAAGCAGATGTTCATGTCACTCATGGCGTCGGAGCGGATCGAAGCTCTCGAAAACACGACGCGGGACCTGTTGGACCGCTACGCACGGGACTGGGAAGCGGCGGACGAGGTCGTTCTCTACGACCAAGCGCGCGAAATCCTCACCAGAATCGCCTGCGACTGGTCGGGCGTGCCGCTTCCCGAAGCAGAGGTGGAGACGCGGACGGCGCAGATGACGGCGCTTTTCCAGGACGCCGGGGCCGTCGGCTGGAAGCATTGGGGCGCGCGTCTGGCGCGGCATCGCGCAGAGCGTTGGGCGGCCGGGATTATCGAACGGGTGCGCGACGGAAGCCTTCAGACAAGACAGGAAAGCGCAGCCCATGTCGTCGCGACCTGGCGCGACCTGAACGGGGAGCTGCTGACTTCCAAAGTGGCCGCCGTGGAGCTTCTGAACGTCGTACGCCCGATCGTCGCGGTCTCGGCGTTCATCGCCCAGGCTGCGCATGCCCTGCATCGGCATCCGGAGTGGCGGCAAAAGCTGAAGGACGACGAGGGACAGTTCGAACCTTTCGTGCAAGAGGTCCGGCGGTTCTATCCGTTCTTTCCCGCGGTCGCAGCACGGGTGAAGAGGGATTTCGAGTGGCGCGGATATCGCTTCCCCGAAGGGTACAGGGTTCTGCTCGACCTCTACGGCACGAATACCGACGCTCGTTCGTGGGACGCGCCGCAAGAGTTCCGGCCCGAGCGGTTTCAGGATCGGGAAGACAACCCCTACGACTTCATTCCGCAGGGCGGTGGTGATCACCACAAGAACCACCGTTGTCCTGGCGAGTGGATCGCGATCAGCCAGATGAAGGCGTTTTGCAGTTTCTTGGTGAACGCCATCAACTTCGAAGTGCCGGATCAGGTTCTGGATCTGGAAACCGGCGAACTGCCACCCATGCCTAAATCCCGGTTCATCATGCGCAACGTCAGGCGTCGGCAGTAGCTTCGGCCTCGTCCGGATCGACCGACCGCGCATCTTTGGTGGCCTCGAACGCCTCCCACGCAACGTAGGGCACGATCAGAAGCGCCGCGACCGGATCAACCCACCACCAGCCCATCCATTGCGTCAGACCGATCCCCGCCAACACCACGATTGTCTGATACTGGCAGATCATGGTGTCCTTGGCATCGTATTTCAGGGCGGGTGCATCGAGCCGCTTGCCGTAGCGATACTTGCCCCAAGCGAGGAACGGGTTGACCACGAGCGAAGCACACAGGATTGCGATACCCCACCAATTGAAGCCCGGTGCCTCCTGCGAGATGAACGCGGATACCGCCTCGTAGAGGATCGCCGCGACGACGATCCAGAAAGCACAGGCGACCACGTAGAGCGCGACCTTCTTGCGATGCAGGACCGTGCGCTTGTCGCCACCGTCCTTTTCACCCTTCAAGCGCCAGATCAGCGTCGCAGCCGAAGTAGCCTCGACCGTGCTGTCGAGACCCCAGCTCACCAGCGCCGCGCTTCCGGTCAGAAGTCCTACGGTGACGGATACGACGACCTCGATCACGTTGTAGACGAGGCTGGCGATCTCGACGCGGATGCCGCGCTTGAGATTGGTCTGCCGGTTATCTTGGTTTTTTGCCATCTTGGACTCTCGACGCCGTAAATGTTCCGAATGTTGGATTGTGTTCATCCGATCCGCCCAAGGACCGGGAAGGTGTCCAGCAGCCAGTAGGCCAAGGCGCTCAAACGACCGGTCATCATCGCCAAGCCCATCAGGATCATGATGCCGCCCGCAGCCTGATGCAGGCGCCGACCCCAACGACCGATGCCGCGCAGCCTGCCGGCAATACTGTCGGTGAACCCCGCGACGACCAGAAACGGAATCCCAAGGCCGGCCGAGTAGACGGCAAGCAGTGCGACGCCCTCGCCAATCGTCGCGCTCGTCGCGCTGGCGGTCAGGATGGCGCCGAGGATCGGCCCGATGCACGGTGTCCAGCCGAAACCGAAGGCGAGCCCGAGCACGTAGGAGGCGACCGGTTGCCCGCCCGGCAGGTCGAGATGGAAGCGCAGGTCGCGCTCCATGGCCGATAGGCGCGCTGCCCCGATCATGAACAGGCCGAACAAAATCACGATAGCGCCGCCCACGATGTTGAGTTCGTAGCGCCACCGCAGCAAGGTTTGGCCGAGCGCGGTCGCTGAGGCGCCGAGCAGGATGAAGATAGTAGAGAAGCCGAGGACGAAGCAGAGGCTGAGCCAGACGGCCCGCCCCTTCGAAGGCGCTGCGCTGCCGGAGACCGTACGTCCAGCAACGTAGGATACGTAGCCGGGCACGAGCGGCAGCACGCAGGGCGACAGAAAGGAAACAGCACCGGCCAGCAATGCCGCCATTAGTCCCAGAGCCGAAAGGTCAATCATATCCATATTTCCGCGCTGATCGAGACCGCCGCCACGTGTGCGCGCGGAGTGGAACGGCTGGCGCCGCAGGTGCGGTCGTCGTGCTTTTCCATGTCCTATTGTTTCCGTTCGTTAATAAGAGCGCTTATCTGCGCGACGGCTTCGGGGCTGTTCCATTCGGCCGGGCCTGCGAGGCGCCCGTGCTCGCGCCCCATGCGGTCGATCAGAATCGTTGTTGGCAGACCCACCACGGCCAAGGCCAGCATCGCGCGCGTATCCTCCGCGATATAGAGATCGAGGTTGCGAATGCCGGTCTCTCGGTAGAAGCGGCGCACGGGTTCGAGACCGGCCCGATCGATCGACAGCGGCAGAACATGAAAATTCGGTCCGCCGAGGCGCGCTTGCAGCGCGTCGAGCGTCGGCATCTCCTCGCGACAGGGCGGGCACCAGGTCGCCCAAATGTTCACAAGCAAGACACGTCCCTCAAAATCCGCCAGCGTCCGATCCCGCCCATCTCCGTCCACGAAAGGCGGCGACAGGAGATCACGAGGAGTCCCGTGAACAGGAATCGGTGGTCGGGCGGAGGCAGGGCTTGCCGCAAGCGCCAGGACTCCGGCAAGGACGTCACGCCGCCTCACGGGTCGCTCTCCGCCTGCAACCGGCGCACGACCGGCAAAATGTCCTCCTCAAGCGAGGCCTGATCAAAGGGGCCGACATGCTTGTATGCAATCTGCCCCTCGGCATCGATTACGTATGTTTCCGGCACCCCATAGACGCCCCAGTCTATCGCAACGCGGCCTGATTGGTCCGCGCCGATGCGGGTGAAGGGATCGCCGAGCTCGTCGAGGAATGCCAGCGCCGCTTCGGGATCGTCCTTGTAGTTGATCCCGTAGATCGGGACGATGCCCGCTTCGGCCAGCTCGACGAGAAGCGGGTTCTCCGCGCGGCAGGGGACGCACCACGACGCCCAGACATTAACGAGAGAAACCTGGCCCTCCAAGTCGACCGACGACAGCCCGTCCTGCCTCCCTTCGATGGGCGGCAGCGCGAACTCCGGGATCGGCTTTCCGATCAGCGTCGACGGCAACCGGTCGTCGTTGTTCCAGAGGCCCCAGTAGAAAGCCACACCCAGCAGGCCGAACACCGCCAGCGGCAAGAGCGCAAGCAGCCGCCCCCTCCGGTGCCGCTCTTCCTGGTTATCCTTCGAACTCATAGCCTGCCGCCAATACTTGGAAGGAATAAGATATCAGCGGGCGCTGATATATAGCAAGCTGTCGCAGATCACAACGCCGCAACTTCTCTCCGAGCGATGGGGGAGAGCGTTGCCGCGGCTTCGCAGAAGTGAGCCATTCTTGCTGTTTGGCGTCGTAGGAGATCAGCGAAAAGTCGGTATCTGACGAGGCCGTTGTATTCAGATTTCTGAACGGCCGCTTCGTCCGCGGTGTCGCCGCTCGAGCAAGGCGCGGCAAACGTCTGAATCGGTTCTCCAAGCCGTCTCGCAAACGAGCTTATCACCCATGACAGCGACGAAACTGCCGCCGATGAGGTTCTGGCGGTAGTCCCCCTCGGTTCCGCGAAATCCGGCCTACGATGGCCCTCCATCAAACTGGAGGACCACCCTTGAAAACCTCATCGAAGCAACCGAAAACGCCCGAACCACTTACAACTATCGCATGCACGTTTGCCGAATTCATCGCTGGTCAGGGCTACAGCGCTGATTTGGTGCGTAAATATGGCGATAGCGCCCACGCCTTCTGGCAGCACCTCGAACAAGAACATCTAGCGATATATGATCTAGACGATCCTACGGCCACGCAGATCATATCAGGATGCGTCACCAAGGTCCGGTCCGGCGACCGCACGCACGCCAAATACAGGCTCGAACGGTTCCGCGATTACTTGATCGAGAATGCCGGCGCACCCGGACGGGGTCCCTCTTCTCTCGACACATCGCGCCGAGCTCGTCTCAGGAGGGAATACGAGGCCTATCTTCATGAGGAGCGCGGTCTCGCTGACAGCACGATCTACCACTGCATTCGGTACTACGACCTGTTCCTTACTTACATGTTTGGGTCGGCCCTCGGGGATCTGGACGAGATCACCCCCGAGGATGTCGTGTCCTTCATCCTGGAGCGCCGGAGGGCCGGGGCAGCACCGCGGGAGAAGACGGTCCCGTCACACCTGCGCAATCTGTTCGTGTTCCTGTTCTGGAGCGGTCAAACCAAACGCAATCTCGGGCGAAGCATACCGCCCAGCCGGCAACCCAAGCCGACCGCAATTCCGAGGTATCTGCCGCCGGAGGATATTCAGCGCCTCATCGAGGCCGCAAGGGTTACGCCGAACACCGGGCGGAGGAACTATGCGATGCTGCTCCTCCTCTCTCGTCTTGGGCTGCGGTCCCCGGAAGTGGTCGCGATCCAGCTAAATGATATCGACTGGCGGCGCGGTGAAATCCTGATCCGTGGAAAGCGTCAACTTCATGATCGCATGCCCCTCACCGACGAGGTGGGCAGAGCAATCGTCGACTACATCCAGAATGAGCGTCGGGGATCCGACCGCGCCCTGTTCGTTCTGTCCCGGGCCCCGTACAGCCGCTTCAAGAACGGGCAGATCGTGAATTTGATCCTCAAGAATGTCTACGACGCCACCGGCATCGCTCCCCCGCAATCCTATATCGGCTCTCACATCCTCCGACACAGCTTAGCGACGGACCTGCTACGCAAGGGGGCGTCTTTGGAAGAGATCGGGGATGTCCTCCGCCACAGGTCACAGATGTCCACCACCATCTACGCTCAGCATGATGTCGAAGCGCTTCGGGGGCTCGCTCAGCCATGGCCGATCGAGGGGGACGTACGATGATCTCCTTGTCCCAGCGGCTTGATCAATACCTCGCCCTGCGCCGGAGCTTCGGGTTCGACCTGGCGTTCCCGGAACGCGTATTGCGCAAGTTCACAGCCTTCGCCGATGACCGTGGTGATCGCCACATCACCACGGACCTATTCCTGACGTGGAAGGCAGCCTACGGCTCCGCCAGCAATGCCACCTGGGCCAACAGGCTCAGCATGGTTCGCGGGTTCTCCCGGTGGCTGGCGGAGCACGACGCGCTGACGCACGTTCTTCCCGCCGAACTGATCCCGGGCCGCAAGCACACTCGGCCCGCCCCTTATATTTACACCAGGGAAGAGATTGGATCTTTGGTGGCGGCGGCGGCGGCCTTGCCGTCGGTCTATGGTCTCCGTTCAGCGGTTTGGCAGACCGTGTTCGGCCTGATTGCCGTCACCGGGCTACGTATCAACGAAGCATTGAACATTGATCGGAAGCACGTGGATCTTGATCGCGGCTTCCTCCAGGTCGAAAAGAGCAAGAACGGAACCGGCCGGCTGATCCCGATCCATGAAAGTACGACTGAACGTCTGACCAGCTATGCGGCGGTCCGGGATCGCATCCTCGGTCCGACCGACGGCCGGTTCTTCCTGAAGGAGAACGGAACGCCGGCAGGAGATTGCGGAGCGAGGTACAACTTCGCGGAAATCAGCCGGGTAGTCGGATTGAGAGGCCCGCAACTCTATCAACGTCACGGGACGGGACCCCGCATCCACGATCTACGGCACACGTTTGCGGTCCGGACGATCCTCGGATGGTTCCGCGAGGGGCGCGAGATCGACCGCGAGATGTACAAATTGAGCGCCTATCTCGGGCATGTCCAACCGGAATATACCTACTGGTATATCGAGGCCGTCCCGGAACTGATGCAGCTCGCCGCCGACCGTGCGGAACGGCGTTACCGGGGATACGCGTCATGATCGCCGCGTATCCCCTGCCGGTCTATGTCCAGCGGTTCTTCACGGAACGGCTGCTCGGCCAGCTCGACGCCAGCCCGAACACCGTCGCCAGCTACCGGGATACGTTCCGGCTTTTGTTGCGGTTTGCCACGCGCGAACTGGACCGCCTGCCGACCGACCTGCGGGTGGGCGATCTCGACGCCGCGTTGATTGGCCGCTTCCTGACATTCTGCGAGAAGGAGCGCGGGAACTCGGCGCGGAGCCGAAATACCCGCCTCGCGGCGATCCGGTCGTTCTTCAAGTACGTCGCCGTCAATGAGCCCCAACTGCTCCTGCATTGCCAGAAAATTCTGGCAATGCCCTCCAAACGCTATGAGAAGCGCGTCGTCGACTTCCTACTTCGTGACGAAATCGATGCGCTTCTCGGCGCCCCCGATACGAGCCTGTGGTTCGGCCGGCGGGACCGGACCATCCTGACCGTGATGTTGCAAACCGGCCTCCGGGTGTCCGAAATGATCTCGCTGAGGATCAGGGACATCAAGCTTGGGACCGGTGCCCATGTCCGATGCAAGGGCAAGGGGCGAAAGTCACGCGCCACTCCGCTTCGCTCCGACAGCCGTTCCGAGTTGTCAGGCTGGCTGAACGAACGGCAAGCGGACGACGATGACTGGCTATTCGTAGGAAAGGCGGGTCGACGGCTGAGCCGGGACGCCGTGGAGCAATTGGTTCGCAGGCATGTCGCTACGGCTGCGTCGACCTGTCCGTCCCTTCGAGCCAAACGCGTAACGCCGCATGTGCTTCGGCACACCGCGGCCATGCAGCTTCTCCAGAGCGGCGTCGACCGAACCGTCATCGCGCTGTGGCTGGGTCACGAGTCCACGGAAACGACCCAGATATACCTCCACGCCGACATCGAGTTGAAGGAACGCGCCATGGAAAGAACTCAGGCAATCGACCAAATCGCAGGAAGATACCAGCCACCCGACGACCTGCTCAGCTTCCTCGAAAACCTCTGACTATGCTGCCTTGTCGCGCGGGCACCCCTGACGGATCAGGGCAATACGCTGTCCGCGCGGCATAATCCAAAACGCGGCATTATGGGTCTTATGCCGATATCGGCATAAGTCGCACTGGACCCGGCATCCGACCCGGCTGGAGCGAGAATTCGGCCGCAAGAAATGGGGCGACGAGGGCTATGCCCAGGAGGAGCTGGTGGCCGAGCTCGGCGCCGCCTTCCTTTGCGCCGACCTGGGTCTTGCCCCGGAACCCCGCGACGAGCACGCCGCCTATATCGCCAGCTGGCTCAAGGCGCTGAAGGATGACAAGCGGTTCATCTTTCAGGCCGCTGCCCATGCGCAGCGGGCCGTGGACTACCTCCACGGCTGTCAGCCACTGATCGACGAAGATGACGAGGCCGCCGCCTGAGGCGGTCTCTCAACAAAGACAACTGGCGAGTAGGCAGTTTTTCCAATATAAACAGTATGGTCGCACCCGCCTCTCCGAACTTCTGTTCATGCCTCGGTGCGACACGCCCCGCCGGTCTCTTTGACCGTGCGGGGTCTTAAGGTTTACCGCTTCTGGCATCACTTACTTTACATAAGGCAGATTATCCGTTGGACCTGTAAGATATTGGAGTTTTTGTCATTTCACGACACTTCCCGACGGAAGATCCGGTCGATGCGATCCAGCAACTGCTTTGGCGACACCGGTTTCGTCAGGATGGCGCCTATCCCGGACTTGATCGCATACTGCATCAGCCCCTGGGACGGGGTGCCCGTCAGGCCGATCACATCGACATCAGCCCCCGGACTGGAACTGCTGATGGCCTGCAACACCGCGAAAGGGGTGGGCATCAAGGTCGATGATAATCAAGGTACGCCGGTGATTTGCGAGGATCGGGACAGACAACTGAAGGCGCGAGAAGTAGCGCACCCTCTCATGGCTGCGGGCCGAGAGAAGGTCGAACAGCGGTCTCATGATGGCGTCGGCTTCACCGATCAGAATGATCTCGTGGAAGATGGTATTCATTGTCCCGGAGCGGCTTGGCTCACGGCAAATCCGCGAGTCCGATAATAGTTCGTTTCATTGGCTCCTCCCAATTTATCGTTGGCCGGCGCAGTGGTGCGGGCGCCGAACGCCAGCGTAATGTCCACTTCTGCGGCGCGCGTGACTAGCGCAGCAAATGCGCGTGATCTATACTTTCTTGCATGGAAAGCGGCACTGCTGCCCAAAAAGAGGCGCCATTCCAGGATGACCATGCATGAAAAGCCCAAAGACAGGTTCAACAGTGCGTACTATGAGCACATCACGATTCCGCCGGGCGAGACCTGCCTGTGGCGGCAGGACGATTTTCCATGGCAGCGGACGGTCTGGAACTATCACCCCGAACTCGAGATCCACCTGATCCGCTATTCCTCCGGGATCGCCTATGTCGGGGATTACATCGGCGGGTTCGAGCCCGGTCAGGTGGTGCTGGTCGGCGCGAACCTGCCGCACAACTGGATCACGCCGGCACCGGCGGGAACCCGGTTGCCAGAACGCGATGTGGTCGTGCAGTTCGACGGGAATGTGCTTCTGGACGCAGCGACACAGATGCCGGAATTCGGCGAACTGTCCTCGCTGTTCGAGCGGGCGGCGCTGGGGATCGAGTTCACCGGACCGGTCGCGGATGAAGGCCGGCGGATAATTGAAGCTATGGGCGTGACCACGGGCCTGGCACGGTTTGCGCATCTGCTCGACCTGCTTGCCCGGCTTGCCGCCTGTCCGCCGGGCGACTACCGCATCCTCGCCACAAAGGAGTTCCGCGACCATTTCCACCCCGAGGGCCACCAGCGCCAGGCGGCGCTGGAGACGGCTTTGGAGTACATCCGAGAGAATTTTCACGCCGCCCCCCGGCTTTCGGACGTGGCGCGCATGGTCGGCCTGTCGCAAAGCGCCTTTTCGCGCCTGTTCAAGGCGCAGACAGGCAACACCTTCTCCGAACATCTGAATTCGCTTCGGATCTGGACTGCGAGACAGATGTTGCTGGAGACCGACAAGCCTGTCACCGACATCTGCTTCGAGGCGGGATTCAACAATATCTCGAACTTCAACCGCAGGTTTCGGGCGGTGGTGCGCATGACGCCATCGCAATATCGCCAGGCCGCACGGGCCAGGAGCCTGCTCGACGGCGGGATGACGGGGGGATAACGTCAGGGCACCTCGGCCGCGTCCTGCCGTCGGCGGCAGCACTTCTTTCGGCATGTCGATCTGCCCGAGGATGGGGCCGTCCGTCTCGTGGTGGCGCTGTTCGGCAGTCCGCGGCCATGGCGTCTCTGCCTTGACCGCACCAGCCGAAGCCTGCCCGGTCATGAACCTCTGCCCGGTCCTCGGACGGGCCGAGATCGAAGCCGTCGCCGGAAGCCTGCGGGGCAGGGCTCGCCAGCCTTGGCGCCGATTGCCGCGACAAGGCCGGGGCGCTGCATCCTAGGCGGAAAATGCAACCCACGCGGCGATTGTCGTGGTCCAGAGGACAAAGGCAGAGATGCAGAACGGCCCGTTCCAGAGCGGCCCGACCGTGGATGCCGGCCGGTCGATGAGAGACCCGGCGAATGTCACCGTCGTCATGGCCGGGGCAAAGCCCATCACTGCCGCCCAGGCACCGGCAAGGGCAAGGGCAACGGGCACATCATCAAGGCCGACAATGTCAAACTGACCTGTCATGGTGGCCATGACCGACGCCGAGATGATGGGGTTCACACCGATCACCGCCAGCAGGAACAACGCCGAATTGAGCATGACGATGATCAGCCACGGCTTTCCGAGCTGATGCAGGAAGTGTTCGATGAGATCGGCCGGGAGAACCTCGAGAACGAGGACCGACAACAGGCCGGCCGAGGCGAAGACGCCGATCTCGGCCGCTGCGCGCGGGAAACTGGAAAAACTTGTTGCAAGCATCTGTCTTGCGGCACGGGTCGGACCGACCGTGTGGCGCAAGGACCAACCCGACCAGAACAGGCTGTAGATCGGAATGGCGATGAGCAGTGCTGACTGGAACGATGCGCCGGTCAGCGCGCTGATGACGGCGATGGTCAGCAGCAGCAAGACGACATGCACCGCCAGGGTCAGAAGCGGCCGAGCGCCGGATGGCGTCCGCGGCGCAAGCGGGGATTTCGGTCTCGGGGACGAGATGCGGTCCAGAAACCAGCCCCAGGCTATGAACAATGCGCATCCCGCCAGCCCGCCGCCGATCAGGTCGACATAGCGCAGCCCCGGCATCGCAAGAAGCAGGGCGTTCACGCCGATGCCGATGGGCGACCACAGGGGCAGCAGGGAAAAGCCGCGTAGCGTCGCCGTCGTCATTCGCCGAAGCCGCCATTCGAGGGTTGTCTCGGGAACCGCGCCGCGTTGCGTGTCGATCGCGCGCCGGGTCATTTCCAAAAGGATCGCCAGTCCGCCGAAATTGATCAGCATGCCGAGAAACTGACCGCCGAAGGTCATGGCGATGTAGCGGTGGCCCGGAGGCTGGCCGGTCAGGTATTCTCCCGCGCGCCGTATCTCGGGGTCGTTGCTTGCGGCGACGCGCAGCATGCCCATGACCGCCAGGAAGGCCGCCAGGAACCCCATCCGGTTCATCCCCTCGATCAGGGCCTCGGGCCGAACGCCAACGAGCAGTTCCGCAGTCAGCAGCAGCGCACAGAGGCTCAAGGTCAGCCATGCCGCACCACTGAAACGCCGCCAGCACAACGAGAAATAGACCGTCAGGCCGACTGCCGAGATGACCCCCGGCGCAGGCACAGGCACGAAAACCGAAAGGATGGTGCTCAGGATCACCAGCACGATTGCGACCGACGCCGTGACGTTCGCGAGCACAGCGCGACGGCTTCTGTCCATGTCCCCTCCTCAGCGACTCCCCGGCTCCCTCATCGGGCGGGGGTATCCAGGCGGCAATGTACAGATGGAAGACCGCATATCGCAACTGTATTCTATTCTATGGAACACTATGCTACATACTAAAATACAGGACGAATCACGGCCATTGTCTGCGCCATACGAAGCGCAGCGGGTCGCGATCAGACGGAGGAGGAACGCCATGCAACGCCTGTCAAAGACAGCCGCGACGACTGCCCTTTTGCTGATGGCCGGTGCCGCCAGCGCGCAAACCACATTGTTTTACTCGGAAGGCGGCCCCAATCGCGGCGTGCGTGCCGAAGCCACGAAGTGGCTGGTTGACGAGGTTGCCCGTCAATCCGACGGCGATCTCCTGATCGATGTGAACTGGGGGGGCGCGCTGTTTTCAGACAAGGTCGCGGTCCAGTCGATCCGTGACGGTGTTGCGGACATGGGAACCGTCATCGGCGCCTATTTCCCGCAGGACATGATCGCTTACGGTCTCGCCGATCTTCCATTGCCCAATTCCGATCCGTGGGTCGGCATGCGCGCAATCGACGAGATCATGCGGTCCGACGAAACGATCGTTCAGAACCTTGCGGCGCAAAACCTGGTCTATGTCGGCACGTTCACGACCTCGCCGGTGCAGGTCGGCTGCAAGGGGAAGGCAATCAAGTCGCTGGACGACCTTCCGGGGGTGAAAGTCCGCGGCGTCGGCGCTTATGGCAAGATGTTCCACGATCTTGGTGCAACGCCGGTCGATATGTCTGTCTACGAAGCCTATCAGGGTCTCGAAACCGGCGTCATCGACTGTACGCAGACCTACACCTATCTGATCGAATCTCTGAAATTCAACGAAGTCCTGGACAGCTTTACAGAAGTCGACTTCGGCCAGATCGGTTCGCTCGGCGTGCTCATGAACAAGCAAACCTACGACAGCCTGTCGCCCGGGCAGCAGGATGCCCTCATGGCGGCCGGAAAGGGACTGGCGGATCACTACGGCCGTCTGGTGGAGGCCGCCAACGAGCGATCGCTGCAGATTCTGGTCGATCAGGGCACCCCGATCTACAAGCTGTCGGACGAAGACAAGACCAGGTTCGCGGCCACTGGCGCGCCCTATGTCAACGAGTGGATCGCCCGGGCCGACGCGGCCGGGCTGAATGGCCAGGCGCTCGTCGACCGCTACATCGAACTGATCGGCGTCTATGCCAAGCAGCGCGATGAGCAGGGATATCCCTGGAACCCCAGGTAAGCCGGAAAGACGTCGGCGCCCGGGAGGGGTGCCGACGATCCGTTCCACATGGGAGGAGCAGAGACCATGAAGGCCATCGAACGCCTCATGCTTGAATTCGCAACGCTGTCCGCGATATTGCTTGCCATTTTCATCACGGCCGCCGTCGTCTCCCGGCAGGTCTTCGGGACCTCCTTGCCGGATGTCGTCATCATCGTGCGCGAACTGATGATCCCGACAATTCTGTTGCCGATGGCCGCGGCCACGACCCACCGGGCCCATATTGCGGTGACATTCGTCACGGACCGCGCGTCGCCCGGCCTGCGTGGTGCGCTGATTGTTTTCGGCTGGGTCTTCGCCCTGCTGGCGATGGTGCCGCTGATCTACGCCAGCTATCGCAGTCTGGCGTCGTCCTGGTCGTCCGGCGAATTCTACGACGGCATTCTGGGTATCAAGCGCTGGCCGATGAAAGCGGTCTTTCTGATCGGCCTGGTCATGATGGCGATCCGGTTGGCGCTCATTGCCGTCGAAGATTTCATCGAGTTGCGCCGCACCGGCACGGTGCGGATCGAAAGCCATATCGATGAGGAGGCGATCTAGATGGATCCTTCGAGCATCAGCATCTACGCATTCGTTCTGGTGATCGTTCTGCTGGCGATGCGGGTCCCCATCGCCTTCGTCCTGGCCGGCGTGGCCAGTCTCGGATCGTTCCTTGTCTTCGCGACACGTGGCGGCAACTGGATGCCCGAGCGGGCGCTCAATCCGACCAGTTCGATGGTGGTAAACAGCTTCTTCGAGCTGATCCACAGCTACGACCTGTCGATGATCCCGCTTTTCGTCGCGCTTGGGAATATCGCCTATCAGGCAGGGATCACGACGCGGATCTACAATTCGGCCAATGTCTGGCTCCGCGGCATGCCCGGCGGTGTTGGTATCGCGTCGGTGATGGGCTGTGCCGGGTTCTCGGCGATCTCGGGCTCTTCGGTCGCCTGCGCCTCGACCATGGGACGGATCTGCGTGCCCGAAATGCTGCGCCTTGGCTATGACCGGCGTCTTGCGACCGGCTCGGTGGCCGCGGGTGGTACTCTGGGCTCGCTGATCCCGCCTTCGGTCCTGTTCATCCTGTACGGAATTTTCACGGAAATTTCGATCAGCAAGCTGTTCCTTGCCGGCATCCTTCCGGGTCTGCTGACACTGGCGGGCTATGTGGCGGTCATCAGCTGGTGGGTCGCGCGCGATCCGAAAGCGGCCCCGGTCGACCCGACGCCCTTGCCCCCGGGCGCACGGCGGCGCGCGGCGATCGCTGCCTGGCCGGCTGTGGTCCTGTTCGCGGTGATCATCGGCGGCATTTACGGCGGTTTCTTTACCGCAACCGAAGCCGCTGCAGTCAGCGTGGTGCTGACCGCCCTGATCGGGATATTCGAGCGCACCCTGACTTTGCGTCAGATGTGGTCGGCAACGCGTGACAGCCTGGTGCAGACCGCCGCGATCTTCCTGATCGCTGCCAGCGCCAAGATCTTCGTTTCCTTTGTCGCGCTGACCGGCTCGGCCGCGGCAGTGGCGGGGTGGGTGGCGGGTATGGACCTTTCGCCGCTCATGCTGATGGTCGCAATCGTCCTGCTGTACCTTTTCCTCGGCATGCTCCTGGACCCCGTCGGCATCATCGTGCTGACACTTCCCTTCGTGATCCCGCTGGTCGAGCACATGGACATGAACCTGATCTGGTTCGGGGTCATTGTGGTCAAACTCCTGGAAATCGGGCTGATCACACCGCCGGTGGGCCTGAATGTCTTTGTCATCGGCAGCGTGACCGGTCAGAGCGTCAAGGTGGACGACATCTTCAGCGGCGTGCTGCGTTTTCTCGCAATGGACATTGTCGTGCTGGCGCTCCTGATCGCCTTTCCTATCATCTCGACGTTGATACTGAACGGGTTGTGAGACGATGGAACGAAATGATCCCCGCATGGCGACGACCCTGGCACGCGGCCTCTCCGTGCTCCGCGCCTTCCGCACCACGGACAACGGTCTGACCAATGCCGAGCTGGCCGCGCGCTGCGGCCTGCCGAAATCGACGATCTCGAGGCTGACATGGACGCTGCGGGAACTGGGCTATCTCACCCGAGCCGAGGGGGAAGACCGGTTCCGGCCCGGGCCTTCGCTCGTCGCGGTCGGTCACGTCGCGGCCAGCTCGCTGTCGTTCATCGAGCCGGCAGAGGGATTGATGAACGAGCTGGCCACCCAGAGCGGCACACTGGTCCTGCTGGCCGTGCGCAATTTCGACCGGATGATCGTCGTGCGGACGTGGAAGCCGACGAATGTCTATTCGCGGTGGATGGAAGTGGGCCATCGCCTGCCGCTGCAGCAGCGCTCGACGGCAATGGCCTTTGCCGGTGCCCTGTCGCCGGCCGAGTTCGCCGAGATCGACCACAAGCTGCAGCCCCTGGGGAACCACCGCCTTCTGCCCGAGGAATACCAGCAGGCACGGGCCGAACTGGCGGAACGGGGCTTCATCCTGAACCCCGGCGGTTCGGCACCGACGAAGACCTACCGCTCGGTGTCGGTGCCGTTCCGCGCGGCCGAGCTGGACGAGCCCGTGGTCTTCAGCTGCGGCGCACCGATCTCCGAAGGGTCGGTGGCGCAATTTGAACATGAGGTCGGCCCGAAACTTCGCGAAGCCGTTCTGACGCTGGAGCGTCTGACCGGCCAGACGCCCAAGTTTGACTACGAGGATTGATGATGAGCGTCGTACGCTATGAGGCTGCCGGACAGATCGGGTATATTGTCGTCAGCAATCCGCCCGTGAATGCCCTGTCGGCAGCGGTGCGCCAGGGTCTGGTCGATGCGATCGAGGCTTTTGCCGCCGATGATGCGCGGGTGGCCGTGCTGTATTGCGAGGGTCGGACCTTCATTGCCGGCGCGGATATTTCCGAATTCGGCAAGACGCCACGCCCCCCGCTCCTGCCCGATGTGATCGCCGCAATCGAGGCCAGCGAAAAGCCGGTCATCGCGGCGCTGCACGGAACCGTGCTCGGCGGCGGGCTGGAAGTCGCCCTGGGGGCGCACGGTCGCGTTGCGCTCGCAGGAACCCGCGTTGGCCTGCCCGAGGTCACCCTGGGCCTCATGCCCGGCGCCGGCGGGACGCAGCGCCTGCCCCGCGCCATCGGCATCGAAAAGGCCGCCGAGGTGATCACGTCGGGCCGCCAGATCGGTGCCCGGGAAGCCCGGAATCTGGGCATTCTCGATGCCGTCGCCGCCGCCGCAGATGCGCGGACGGCCGGCACCGAGGAAGCCCAACGGTGGCTGGACGACGATCGCGCGCCCCGCCGTCTTTCGGAAGTGCCGGCGCCGACCATCGCCGACGACGCATTGGCGGCCCTGCGCGCCAGGGTCGGCGCGGCGGCCCGTGGCCAGGTGGCGCCCCTGCGCGCGCTGGACACCATGGTGGAGGGCCTCGCCATGCCCTTTTCCGAGGGCATGCAGCACGAACGCGCGGCCTTTCTGGAGCTGATGCAGACGCCAGAACGCGCCGCGTTGATCCACGCGTTCTTTGCCGAGCGCGCCGCGGGACAGATGCCGGCAGATGCCCGGCCCCGCAGTTTTGCGCGCATCGGCATTATCGGTGGCGGGACCATGGGCCAGGGCATCGCTGCCGCGGCGTTGAGCGCCGGTCTCGACGTGACCCTGATCGAACGCGATCAGGCTGCCGCCGACAAGGCTGCCGCGGGCATCGGCCGGATGCAGGATGGCGCGGTCAGGCGCGGGAAGCTCTCGCAGGCCGACCGCGACGCGATGCTGCGCGACCGCTTCCGGACAGGCTCGGACTATGCCGCCCTGTCGGATGTCGATCTGGTGATCGAGGCGGTGTTCGAGAACATGGAGGTCAAGCAGCAGGTCTTCCGTCAACTCGACCAGGTCTGCCGCGAGGGCGCGGTCCTGGCGACGAACACCTCGTATCTGGACGTCAACCTGATCGCCCAGGCGACGCGCCGGCCCGGGGATGTCATCGGGCTGCACTTCTTTTCGCCCGCCAATGTGATGCGGCTGTTGGAAATCGTCATCGCCGACGCCACCGCCAGGGACGTCGTGGCAACCGCTTTCGCGCTGGCAAAGTCGATGGGCAAGATCGCCGTGCCCTCGGGCATCTGCGACGGGTTCATCGGAAATCGCATGATGCTGGCCTATCGTACCGCGGCCGATCACATGGTGCTGGACGGTGCGTCGCCGTTCCAGGTGGATCGCGCCATCATCGGGCTCGGATTCCCGATGGGGCCCTATCAGGTCGGCGATCTGGCGGGGCTGGACATCGGCTATGCCACGCGCCAGCGCAAGGCGGCGACCCGGGACCCGCGTGAACGTGTCCCCGTCTTTGCCGATCGTCTGGTCGAGGCCGGGCATCTGGGCCGCAAGTCCGGGCGCGGCTATTACCTCTATGACGAGCAGTCGCCGAAAGGCCGGCCCGATCCCGAGGTCGAGCCGCTTGTCGCGCAGGTTCGGGGCGACCTGGGGCTGACGCCGCGCGGCTTTGACGATGAGGAAATCCGCGACCGCTACATGGCGGCGATGGTGAACGAAGCGGCGAAGATCCTCGACGAAGGCATCGCCGCCAAACCCTCCGACATCGATGCCGTGCTGCTGCATGGCTATGGCTTTCCGCGATACAAGGGCGGCCCGATGCACTGGGCCGACGCGGCGGGACTGGCGCACATCGTCGCCAACATCCGCCGTTATGCCGCCGACGATCCGTATTTCTGGGAGCTGTCACCGCTCCTGGACCGACTTGCCAACGAAGGGCGCAGCTTCTCGGACCTGAACGTGGACGGGAAGTAACCGACGCTCACATCGAAAACCTAGAGAGGAAACAACCATGGACATGAGCTTCTCGTCCAGGGACCAGCAGTTTCGTGCCGAGATCCGCCAGTTTCTGGCAGAGCGTCTGCCGAAGCGCCTGTCCGAAAAGGTCCGCCTGCAGCAGGAGCTGACCAAGGCCGAGATCGAGGAATGGCATGCCGTTCTGAACGAACGCGGCTGGCTGGCCGGCAACTGGCCCAAGGAGTTCGGCGGCGCCGGCTGGACCGCGATCCAGCGCCACATCTTTGAGGAGGAAAGCGCGACCGCCTTTGCGCCGCGCGTCCTGCCGTTCGGCATCGCGATGCTTGGCCCGGTCTTGCAGAAGTTCGGCAGCAAGGAGCAGCAGGACACGTTCCTGCCGCGCATCCTGAACGGCCAGGACTGGTGGTGTCAGGGCTATTCCGAACCGGGCGCGGGATCGGACCTGGCCTCGCTCAAGACGACCGCGGTGCGCGACGGCGACCACTATATCGTCAACGGGCAGAAAACCTGGACCACCCTCGGGCAGCACGCCAACTGGATCTTCTGCCTGGTCCGCACCCGCACCGACGGCAAGCCGCAGGAAGGCATCAGCTTTCTGCTGATCGACATGAACACGCCCGGCATTTCGGTCCGCCCGATCGTGCTGCTGGAAGGCACGCCCGAGGTGAACGAGGTGTTCTTTGACGACGTCCGGGTGCCGGTCGAAAACCTGGTCGGCACCGAGAACGAGGGCTGGACCTACGCCAAGTATCTGCTGACCCATGAGCGCACCAACATCGCCGGCGTGGGCTTTGCAACCGCCGGCCTGGCGGCTCTGAAGCGGATCGCGCGCGCGCAGGTCGCCAACGGCAAGCCGCTGATCGAAAACCCGATCTTTGCGGCCCGGATCGCCGAGGTCGAGATCGAACTGATGGCGATGGCGACCACCAACCTGCGGATGCTGGCGCAGGCCGCGGCGGGGCAGGTCCCGGGTGCCGAAAGCTCGATGCTGAAGCTGAAGGGCACTCAGATCCGGCAGTCGATCAACGACCTGACGCGGCGCGCCGTCGGGCCGTGGGCGCTGGCCTTCCCCTCCGAGAGCATCGAGGGCGCGAACGAGAATACCGTGCCCGGCCCGGCAGAGGCCGCCGGGGCGACCCGCGCCTATCTGAACAACCGCAAGCTGTCGATCTACGGCGGCAGCAGCGAGGTGCAGCGCAGCATCATCGCCAAGCAGATCCTCGGTCTTTGAAGGAGCCAGTTTGATGCAATTCACCTTTACCGAAGAACAGACGATGCTGGGCGACAGCCTCTCGCGCACGCTTGCCCGGGACAAGGATCCGGCGGCGCTGATGGATCTTGGCGCGGGGGCCGCGCTGCTGTCGGAAGCGGATGGCGGGTTCGGCGGCACCGGCGCCGATATCCTCATGGTGTTCCGGACGCTGGGCAGAGCGCTTGCCGTGACCCCGCTGCTGGACTCGGTCGTGCTTGGCGCCGGCGTCTTGGCGCTGGCCGGCGAGAGCGAGCTGGCCGAGCAGGCGTCGGTCGGCGCGATAAAGGTCGCGGTCGGCCTGGACGAGCCGGGGCAGCGCTATGATGGCACGGTGGCGACGGTGGCCCGGGATTCCCTGCTCAGCGGCGAGAAGTCCATGGTCTCGGGGGCGGATTCAGCAACCCATCTCGTCGTCAGCGCGACCGATGGGCTGTATCTGGTCGATGGCGATGCCGAGGGCCTGACCGTCACCAGCTATCCGCTGATGGCTGGCGGCCGGGCCGGCGAGGTCAGGCTGGTGAAGACACCCGCGCGCCGGATCGGCGACAGCGACCTTCTGGCCCGGCCCGTCGCGGCGGCCATTCTGGCGGTCTGTGCCGATGCCCTTGGCGTGATGGAAGCCGCGACCGAGCTGACAACCGAGTATCTGAAGACCCGCAAGCAGTTTGGCCGCCCGATCGGATCGTTCCAGGCCGTGCAGCATCGCATGGCGGATCTGGTCACCGAGGTCGAACAGGTGCGTTCGGCGGTGTGGAACCTTGCCGGCCATCTGGACGACGCGGATCGCGACCGCCATGTCGCGGCGGCCAAGTCGCTGGTCGGCAAGATCGCGCGCCGCGTGGCCGAGGAAACCGTGCAGCTTCACGGCGGCATCGGCATGACCGAGGAATACGAACTGGCCGCGATGGTGCGCCGGCTGCTGGCTGCAGATGCCCGGTTTGGCGACAGCGATCATCATCTTGAGCGCTTCATCGCGTTGTCCGCGGCATGAGCGACAGGCTTCTCATCGACGAGACAGGCGCGCAGCGTCTGATCGGCTACACGATCGACGTCGGTCATCCTGACGGGTGCGCACGGTGCCACCTGATCGTGGATGAAAGGCACACCAACCGCCATGGCGTTCTGCACGGCGGCATCGCCGCGACGCTCTTGGACAATGCCTGCGGGGTGACCGCCAGCCTGACAGTGGACAGCAGCGGGCGCACGCCGTTCCTGACCGTGTCGCTGAACACGGATTTTCTGGCAGCCGGCAAGCCCGGCATGGTGACGGCCACCGCGCGCATTGTCGGCGGCGGCCGCGCCCTGAAATTCATCGCGGCCGAACTCGTTCAGGACGACGGGACACTCATCGCGACAGCAAGCGGCGTCTTCAAGCGTGCACCGGCGCTGGACGTCGGCGGCGGCGGCGACGCCTGACCGATCACAGGGGAGGAAAAAATACATGACGGAACGGCGGGTCCACGACCTACTCGGCCAGCAACGGGCGGCACAGCCGGAGGCCATCGCCCTGCGCGACCACGATGGCACCGAGTACAGTTACGAGCGGCTGGGACAGGCCGTCGACTGGCTGAGTGCAGAATTGAGCGCGCGGGGCCTGCGCGCCGGCGACCGGTTGCTGATCCCGGCGGAGAACGCGGCCGCACAGGTCGGGCTGGTTCTCGCGGCCTCCCGGCTGGACGCCATCGCGGTGCCCGTGAATGCACGGATGACCGAACACGAGCTTCACCGCATCGCCAGCCATGCAGACCCGCGGCTTGTCGTCTATCTGGGCAATGTGTCGGGCCCCGCGCGCACCCATGCCGAAGTCGCGGATGCGGTTGAATGGGAGACGCCCCTGGGCACGCTGTACATTTCACCGCGCGCCATGTCTTCAACCCCCGAACCTGTCCGCGACGGCGCAGGGCAGATCGCGGTGATCCTCTACACCACCGGCACGACCGGCACGCCCAAGGGTGTGATGCTGTCGCATTCGAACCTGCTCTATGGCGGGAAGATGTCGGCGCTGATGCGTGGCATGGGCCCGGGGGATCTGATCCTCGGAGTGCTGCCCATGACGCATGTCTTCGGCCTGACCTCGATGTGCGTGGGCGGCCTTTCGGCGGGTGCCACCCTGTGGCTCATGTCTCGCTTCTCGGCGCCGGCAGTCATCGATGCGTTGCTGGAGGGAGTCACGGTCCTGCCGGCCGTCCCCCAGATCCACGCCCTGATCATGGCCGAAGCCGCCAAGCGCGAACTGGACCATGCCCCGGTCGGGCGCCTGCGCTATGTCTCCTCGGGCGCGGCACCGCTGGATCCGGAATGGAAGCGCAAGGCAGAGGCGTTCTATGGGATCGCGCTGCAGAACGGCTACGGCATGACGGAAACCTCGGCCGGTGTCACGCTCACGACGAATCCCATCGGCGTACCGGATGTCAGCGTGGGCCGGCCCTTGCCGAATGTCGAACTTCGCTTGGGACATGTCGGCGCCGACGGCGTGGGTGAGGTGCTGACACGCGGACCGCATGTGACGCCCGGCTACTTTCGCAACGCCGAGGCGACGCGCGACGCCTTTGATGCCGACGGCTTCCTGTGCACGGGCGACCTCGGTCGTATCGACGAGGACGGCAATCTTCATATCGTCGGACGGTCTCGCGAACTGATCATTCGCGGTGGCTTCAATGTCTATCCGCCCGAGGTCGAGGCGGCGCTGAACGACCATCCCAAGGTTGTGCAGACCGCCGTGGTCGGACGCACCGTCGAGGGAGGCAACGAAGACGTCCTGGCGTTCTGTCAGGTCGTGCATGAGAGCGACGTCACCGAAGCCGAACTGGTGGAGCACGTCGTTGATCGGCTTTCGCCGTACAAGCGTCCGGCCCGCATTGTCATCACCACGGAACTGCCCGCCGCACCCACCGGAAAAGTTTTGAAAAACAAGCTTCTGGAATTTTTCGCAGACCGCCTGTGACACCCACGCCCGGTCATCGTCGCGGCTGTGGCGACCGGCTGAATCATCGTCTGCCCGGGCAAGGGCGGATCAGGACGAACTTGGACAAGACGTGAGGACGACATGAGTGACGCATTCATCTGCGATTACATCCGCACCCCGATCGGCCGCTATGGCGGCGCGCTGGCGCCGGTGCGGACCGACGATCTGGGGGCGGTGCCGCTTCGCGCGCTGATTGCGCGCAATCCGGGCCTCGATCCGGCTGCGATCGAAGAGGTGTGGTACGGCAACGCCAACCAGGCGGGCGAGGACAACCGCAACATGGCGCGCATGGCGCTGCTGCTGGCGGGCCTGCCCGAGACGGTGCCCGGCGTCACCGTGAACCGGCTCTGCGCGTCGGGGCTGGAGGCGGTCGCCGCTGCGGCGCGCGCAATCCGGTCCGGCGACATGGAACTGGCCGTCGCGGGCGGTGTCGAAGGCATGACGCGGGCGCCTTTCGTCATGCCGAAAGCAGCCTCGGCCTGGGGCCGGTCGAACGAGGTCTTCGACACCACGATCGGCTGGCGGTTCGTGAACCCGAAGATGCAGGCGCAATACGGCATCGATTCGATGCCCGAGACGGCGCAGAACCTTGCCGACGAGCACGGTATCAGCCGCGAGGACCAGGACGCCTTCTCGCTGCGCTCGCAGTCGCTGGCGGCGGCCGCGCAGAAGAATGGGCGGCTGGCCGCCGAGATCGTCCCGGTGACGGTCGACCTCGGTCGCGGCAAGACCACCGAAGTTTCGCAGGACGAACACCCGCGCGAGACGAGCCTGGAGGCGCTGGCGAAACTGCGCCCGATCACCCGCCCCGACGGGTCGGTGACCGCAGGCAACGCCTCAGGCGTCAACGATGGCTCGGCCGCCCTGTTTGTCGCCAGCGCGGCGGCGGCAAAAGCCCAGGGCCTGACCCCGCTGGCGCGGATCGTCGGCGCGGCCTCGGCCGGCGTTGCGCCGCGGTTGATGGGCTATGGCCCGGTGCCGGCGGTGCAGAAGCTCCTGGCACTGACGGGTATCACGCTCGACGATCTGGATGTGATCGAACTGAACGAGGCCTTCGCCGCCCAGGCCCTGGCGGTGACGCGCGGGCTTGGTCTTGGCGATGACGATCCGCGGGTCAATCCCAATGGCGGCGCGATCGCGCTCGGCCACCCTCTGGGAATGAGCGGGGCCCGCCTCGCCGGTTCGGCCGCTCTGGAACTGTCGCGCAAGGGTGGGCGCTATGCGCTGGCCACGATGTGTGTGGGCGTCGGCCAGGGTGCCGCGCTGCTGCTGGAACGGGTCTGATCCCGCAACTTCTTGAAGGATGACATCAATGAAAGATACCAACACCTTGCAATGGGACGACCCGTTCCTGCTGGAGCTGCAGCTTTCCGAGGAAGAGCGGATGATCCGTGACAGCGCGCGGGCCTATGCCGCGGGGAAACTGGCGCCGCGGGTGCGCGAGGCCTTCCGCAGCGAAACCACCGATCCGGCGATCTTTGCCGAGATGGGGGAGCTTGGCCTCCTGGGCGTGACGCTGCCCGAGGCCTATGGCGGGATCGGCGCGGGCTATGTGTCCTATGGCCTTGTCGCGCGCGAGGTCGAGCGGATCGACTCGGGCTATCGCTCGATGATGTCGGTGCAGTCGAGCCTGGTGATCTATCCGATCTTCGCCTTCGGCTCCGAGGAGCAGAAGCAGCGCTACCTGCCGAAGCTCGCCTCGGGCGAGTGGATCGGCTGTTTCGGGCTGACCGAACCCGATGCGGGCTCGGACCCCGGCGGCATGAAGACCCGCGCGAAGAAGGTCGAGGGCGGCTATGTGCTGACCGGCTCGAAGATGTGGATCAGCAATGCGCCCATCGCCGATGTCTTCGTGGTCTGGGCCAAGTCCGAGGCCCATGGCGGGGCGATCCGCGGCTTCGTGCTGGAAAAGGGCATGAAGGGGCTGTCGGCACCCAAGATCGAGGGCAAGCTCAGCTTGCGCGCCTCGGTGACGGGCGAGATCGTGATGGACGGGGTCGAGGTGCCCGAAAGCGCCATGTTCCCCGAGATCGAGGGGCTGGCGGGGCCCTTCGGCTGCCTCAACCGCGCACGCTTCGGCATTGCCTGGGGCACGATGGGGGCGGCCGAGGCCTGCTGGCATGCGGCGCGGCAGTATGGACTTGATCGGAAGCAGTTCGGCAAGCCGCTGGCGCAGATGCAGCTTTACCAGAAGAAACTGGCCGACATGCAGACCGAGATCACGCTGGGCCTGCAGGCCTGCCTGCGCGTCGGCCGGCTGTTCGAGGAAGGCAAGATGGCGCCCGAGATGATCTCGCTCATCAAGCGCAATAATTGCGGCAAGGCGCTGGATATCGCCCGGATGGCCCGCGACATGCACGGCGGCAACGGGATCTCGGACGAATTCCCCGTCTTCCGCCACATGGTCAACCTCGAGACGGTGAACACCTACGAGGGGGCCCACGACGTCCACGCCCTGATCCTCGGCCGCGCCCAGACCGGGCTGCAGGCGTTTTTCTGAGGGGGACCTGCGATGAAGATCATTGTGCCCGTGAAACGGGTGATCGACTACAATGTGAAGGTCCGCGTGAAGGCGGACGGGAGCGGCGTCGATCTTGCGAATGTGAAGATGTCGATGAACCCGTTCGACGAGATTGCGGTCGAGGAGGCGATCCGTCTGAAGGAGACGGGGGGTGCGTCCGAGGTCGTGGTGGTGTCGATCGGGGTGAAGCAGGCGCAAGAGACGCTGCGGACGGCGCTCGCCATGGGGGCGGACCGGGCGATCCTGGTCGAGGCGACCGAGGATGTGCACACCGACATCGAACCGCTGGCGGTGGCGAAGCTGCTGGCGAAGATCGTCGCCGAGGAGGCGCCGGGCCTGGTCATCTGCGGCAAGCAGGCGATCGACAACGACATGAACGCGACCGGCCAGATGCTGGCCGCCCTTCTCGGCTGGGCGCAGGCGACTTTCGCCTCGGAACTCAAGGTCGCGGGCGAGAGCGCGGTTGTCACGCGCGAGGTCGACGGCGGCCTGCAGACCATCAAGGTGACGCTGCCGGCGATCGTGACTGCGGACTTGCGGCTGAACGAGCCGCGCTATGCGAGCTTGCCCAACATCATGAAGGCGAAGAAGAAGCCGCTGGAGACCAGGACGCCGGCCGATTACGGCGTCGACGTCAGCCCGCGGCTGGAGATCGTGAAGACCGGCGAGCCGGCGGCGCGCAAGGCCGGGGTGATGGTCGGATCGGTCGACGAGCTGATTGCGAAACTCAAGGACGAGGCGGGGGTTCTCTGATGGCGGTTCTTCTTCTGGCCGAAGTGACGGATGGCGCACTGGCGTGGGACGCCACTGCCAAGGCCGCGACGGCGGCAAAACAGATGGGCGAGGTCACCGTGCTCTGTGCCGGCGCCTCGGCGGCCACCGCGGGTGAGGCGGCAGCGAAGATCGACGGCGTGGCGAAGGTGCTGGTGGCCGAGGATCCGGGCCTCGGCCACCGGCTGGCCGAGACGACCGCCGATCTGATCGTCTCTCTCGCGGGCGGCTACAGCTACATCGTTGCGCCCGCCACCACCGACGCCAAGAACATCCTGCCGCGGGTCGCGGCGCTGCTCGACGTGATGGTGATCTCGGACATCTCGGGGGTGGTCGACGCCGAGACCTTCGAGCGGCCGATCTATGCCGGCAACGCCATTCAGACAGTGAGGTCCAAAGATCCGGTGAAGGTGCTGACGGTCCGCACCGCGACCTTCGAGGCGGCGGGCGAAGGCGCCCCGGTGCCGGTCGAGAGCGTCGCGGGCGCGGGCGCGTCGGGTCTCAGCGAATGGGTCGAGGACAAGGTGGCGGTCTCCGACCGCCCCGAACTGACCTCGGCCGGGATCGTCGTCTCGGGCGGCCGCGGCGTGGGCAGTGAAGAGAACTTCCACCTGATCGAGGCACTCGCCGACAAGATCGGCGCCGCCGTGGGCGCCTCGCGCGCCGCCGTGGACTCGGGCTTTGCCCCCAACGACTGGCAGGTCGGCCAGACCGGCAAGGTGGTGGCCCCCGAACTTTATGTGGCCGTCGGCATCTCGGGCGCGATCCAGCACCTGGCGGGGATGAAGGACAGCAAGGTCATCGTGGCGATCAACAAGGACGAGGAAGCCCCGATCTTCCAGGTCGCCGACTACGGCCTCGTCGCAGACCTGTTCCAGGCGCTGCCAGAACTTACCGAGAAGTTGTGAAATCAGGCCGCGCGGCGCACCTGGCACAGGCATTGGAAGGATGGCTGCAATGAGCGAAATCGCACGCGAGGCGATGGACTATGACGTGGTGATCGTCGGCGCCGGGCCTTCGGGCCTGTCGGCGGCGATCCGGCTGAAGCAGCTCGATCCCGAACTCTCGGTGGTGGTGCTGGAGAAGGGCTCCGAGGTGGGCGCGCATATCCTCTCGGGCGCGATCCTCGATCCCTCGGGGCTGACGGCCCTCATCCCCGACTGGAAGGAGAAAGGCGCGCCGCTCGAGGTGCCGGTCACCGAGGACCGCTTCTTCCGGCTGACCGAGACCGGGCAGCGGGCGATCCCGACCTGGCCGATGCCGCCCTTGCTGCACAACCACGGCAACTACATCGTCTCGATGGGCAATGTCTGCCGCTGGCTGGCCGGGCAAGCCGAGGAACTGGGGGTCGAGATCTTCCCCGGCATGGCCTGCTCGGAACTGGTCTTTGGCGAGGGCGGCGAGGTCGCGGGCGTGGTCGCGGGCGAGTTCGGTAAGGAGGCCGACGGCAGCCCCGGCCCGGCCTACGAGCCCGGCATGGAGCTGCGCGGCAAGTATGTGCTGCTGGGCGAGGGCGCGCGCGGCTCGCTCGCGAAGCAGGTGATCGCCCATTACGGCCTCTCGGACGGCCATGAGCCGCAGAAGTTCGGCCTCGGCATGAAGGAGATCTGGGAGGTCGCGCCGGAGAAGCACCGCGAGGGCCGGGTGATCCACACCATGGGCTGGCCGCTCGGCTCGAACGCCGGCGGCGGGTCCTTTATCTACCACGCGGCGAACAACCAGGTCTTCCTCGGCTTCGTCGTCCATCTCGACTACGCCAACCCGCACCTCTATCCCTACATGGAGTTCCAGCGCTTCAAGCACCACCCGATGGTGGCCGAACTGCTCGCGGGCGCCAAACGCGTGGCCTATGGGGCGCGCGCGATCAGCGAGGGCGGCTGGCAGTCGATCCCCGATCTGGCCTTCCCCGGCGGCGCGCTGCTGGGCTGCTCGGCGGGCCTGCTGAACGTCGCCCGGATCAAGGGCAACCACAACGCGATGCAGTCGGGCAAGGCCGCGGCCGAGGCGGCCCGGGCCGCGATCGCCGCCGGCCGGCAGGGCGACCGGCTGACGGCCTATGACGCGGCCGTGCGCGCAGGCCCGATCGCGCAGGATCTGCGGCCCGTGCGCAACGTCAAGCCGCTGTGGTCGCGCTGGGGGCTCAAGGCCTCGCTCGGGCTCGGCGGCTTCGACATGTGGGTGGCGAGCCTGACCGGCTGGAACCCGCTCGGGACGCTCGCCCACGGCAAGACCGACGCGATGTCCACGGGCAGGGCGGCGGAGTTCCCGCCGATCGACTATCCGAAACCCGATGGCGTGCTGTCCTTCGACCGGCTGACCAACGTCGCCTTCTCGGCCACCAACCACGCGGAAAGCCAGCCCTGCCACCTGCATCTGGCCGACCCGACGGTTCCGATCCGGGTCAACCTGCCCACATTCGACGAACCGGCGCAGCGCTACTGCCCGGCCGGGGTCTACGAGGTGACCCAGGGCGAGGCGGGCCCGCGGTTCCAGATCAACTTCCAGAACTGCGTCCACTGCAAGACCTGCGACATCAAGGATCCAAGCCAGAACATCACCTGGACAACCCCACAGGGCGGCGACGGGCCCAACTATCCCAACATGTGAGCCAGCCAGCGATCGGAGGACCGGCTGTTGATCTCCTTCGAGAACTGCCCCGCCTGCAGTCTATCGTGCCCGGCTCAGGAGGCGGTCGATGCCGGTCATTTCTCCTTGCTGGTTCATGCTGCCTCGGCGCTGGCCTTGAAGCGGCAACTGTCGTTGCCGGTTTCGAGAATGTGGCAGCGATGGGTGAGCCGGGCGAGGAGCGCGGTGGTCATTTTGGCATCGAGACCATGTTGTGCGCCACCAGCGCCTCGGTCGGCAGCCCGCGCAGCCGTGCCGGAATGACATCGCGCCGCTCGGTGCGTTCGGCACCGACCTTCACCATCTCGCCGCAGCCGCAGGGGCAGAAGATGCTGTCGAGCTCGAGGACCTGCCCGATCCGCTGGATGCGGACTATCACCGCATCGCAGCCAAGAGGCTGGCGGCTTAGTGCCGCCGCCTCCAACCGGGATGCCGTCGCAGCGTTTCCTGACGGCTGACGGGCGCTATTCGGTCATCAGCGGTCGAAAATAGAAGTATAGTATGCTTGCAGCCTTGCCAGCAGACCCACCTGCTATGCTATGTTGTCGGGCTTTCCAAGCAAGAAGGCGGATTGCGGCTGGCCCTCCATCGCCAATCGGCTGACCCGCATTTTGGATAACGGGCACTGGCATCGCGTCGGTGCCCGTTCCTTTTTCCCGGCTCAGCCGCGCGAAGTTTTCCCAAGAATCGAGATCCCGGCAAGCGCCGCTTCGAGCGCCTTCAGCCCGTTGTAGGATACCTGCCGGTAGGCCGTGGAGGGGAAGGGTCCAATGCGGTGATGTGCGACCAGGCCGACCCGATTGTTTGCAGGATCGAGTTTGCGCACCACCCAGAAGGTTGCCGCGCCGTCCTCTTCAGAGAGGCGCAGCATGTCGCCCTTGTGCAACCGCATGACCGGTCGCCGATGTTCGGCATGGTTCCGTTCGCCGGTGTGTCGGGCCGCTTCGAACAGCGTCACCGCCCTGCCCTCCCAACGGCCATCTGGTCGCTCGAAGATTGAAATGCAGTGGTTGCCATGGGGCTGAAACGCCTTCTCGAAGCGCCCATCCGGACCATGCCTGACGGTGATCGTGTCCCCGAGGTCGAGCACACGCACATGCCGGATACCGGCCAACGCTGTGCCTTTCTCCCGCGCATCCGAAAGCTCTGCCCGCAGCGCCGGGTCGCGGATACGCGCGATGTCCCTGGCAGAAAGCGACGAGGCAGGTTTCCGCGTGACGAGGTTGAATCGTTTGCCGTCAATCTCATCATTGGCCTGACCAAAGGCCGTTTCACGATGCAGAGCGCCGCTCACGCCGTGATCCGGCCGGTGGCTGACGATCACGGTTCCCAGCTCGTCCTGGAGCTGCGCCGAGAACCCGGAGAAAGGCTCGGGGATCGTTGACGCCGCGCCGCCCTCGAATGCGGCCGCGATCCCTTGCAATATCCCGCCGTCGAGGCAGGCGGCTATGGCCGCATCAGCCGCATGTTCGCGCAGACCCCAGTCCTGCCGCTCGGGCAGATCGGCGATGCCCCAGCCATGTTCGAGCCAGCGGCGGAGCCGTCCGGTAGAAGCGACCGTCGCTGGAAAGGGGCAGACCGTCTCAAGATAGGTCCGGACCATGCGGGCGACATGCTGGCGGTCCGCCAGATGCCGCAGGAGGGGTTCGCCGGATTTCCCGAGGCGTTCCAGCGCATCCGGCCGAAACCGCCATGCCTTGTCCGGCAGCAGCGCATCGGCCCGTGCGATGATCTCCCCGAAGATCGCGCTCGATGCGCCGCCGAAGGCCTCGACGACGAGCTGGCCTCGCTTTACCGCCCAAGCAGACCGGCAGCACAGCACCTTGTTGGCGAGACTGTCATCAAGCGTCAGCGCCATTGGCAGGATGTGATCAACTGCGACTGTGCCGTCGAACAGGTTGGCACGATCCAGCGCCCGACCGGTATAGATGCAGAGCTTTCGGCCCTCGGGCAGCTCGTCATGGAGCCGGAGCATCAGCCGGTGTTCCCAACTCTCCGGCAGCCCCTGCGCGCGCAGCCACGCTTCATGTGCCGCCTCGCTCTTCTTGGCCTTCCGGGCGGCGCTTCTCCGCTTGAGCAGCGCCTGTCGGCTCAGCTTCAGCTCGCGGTCGATTTCCACGACGATGCCCTCGGGTGCGCCATGGAAGTCGATGAGTGCATTCACCACATGGCGGAGCTGGCCGAGCGCGACATGCAGGCTGGGGTCACGGACACGCCCGTTGACCAGGCTGCCCCGGATCGCGGCTACATCGCCATAGGGCGGCAGGCGGCTATGGCGCTCCGGATCGGTGTCTGTCGTCCATCCGCGCAGCGCCAGGGCCTCGTTGAGTGTCACCGGACTTTTGTAGCGCCGTCCGGTATCGGGGTCCGTTCGCTCGATTGTCTGGTTTTCGAGCAGGGGCAGCAGCTCGTCAATGGCCGCACGGCCGAAGGCGCTGTGCCCGCCGGGCAGGGATAGCTCGGCGAGTTTGGCGCAGCGCTTTTCATCGAGCCAGCCATACCTTTCCCGCAAATGGCCGGTCAGGGTTTCATCGTCTTCCGCTTCCACGAGCAGAGCCGCCAGGTCGTTCTGTGTCGCCAGCGGCATACTGTGCCAGCGAGGGCCAAGGATCGCGCCCAGCCGATGCGTCAGGCGCGGCGGCTCGATGCCGCGCAACCCCTGTCGCTCAGCGGTGAAACGGCACGTATCGGAGATCCCCAGCCGTTTCCGCATGGCGGGGAACCCGACGGTTCCCCGCCGCTCTTCGATCAGTGTTCTCAGGCAGTTTCGTTCGTCCACCCGCAATCGCCTGTATCCGGCTGTGCCACGGTCCAGCTCAAGCGATGCCAGCTGACACAGCAGCTCGAAGGTCTCGACCGAAGGCAGGCCACGCGAGGCCTGCTCGTCATCGGGTCGGACCCGGCATCGGCCAACCGGCGCGCGGGCGGGCGCAGCCTGGTCCAGCAGCACGGCATGAATCCGGCCATGCAGCGAATCCGTGAAAATTTCCGGTCGGTGCCTGCGCTGCTCCATCCAGATTGCGGCCAGCTCCGCTGCCGTCATGTCCCGGCGCGGCATCCACAACGGCCCCTCGCTCTCGCTCCGGGGACGGAAGCGAACCGGCATGGTCTTCCCCTGCCGGTTCGTCTGATTGTGTCGGTGACGATCCGCCAGAAAAGCACCGAGCGTCGGGGCATCGGTATTCTCGATCGCTGTCTCCAGCCGGGCAGCGGCTTCGCGCCGTGCGGTGCTGTGACTGTCCTGTTGTTCCATCCGGCCAGATTTGAAGCCCCGGCGTCGGCCGAGGTGGAACACCGCCCGGCCGACCTCATGGGGTGAGAGCGCTTCCGTCACCGCGCGTGCCCGAAGCTCGTAGGGATCGAGCAGTTCCAGTCGTTTTCGCCCACCTTCGTCGGCCGGCATCAGACCGGCCTTGATGAGCAACCGCATCAGCTGCCGTTTGCGTAGTCTGCGCCGCTTGTGACGCCGCCGCTGTCGGCGCGCCTCGCGTCGTTGTGCGGCAAGCGACTCTCCATTCGCCGGGTCTCGTCCTGCGGCATCGTTCGGCGAGAATACCCGTGTCCCGAGATCGCGGATCGAGGTTGCGCGGCCAGCAGCATCGAGATCGACAAGGCACCAGCCTATCGCCTTCGGCGTAATCGAAAGACCTAAACGAAAACTCATGATGTCGGAGGCAGGAAATTGATTGTCAAAAACGGTTAGTTGTCGAACGATTTCTGTATTTCCGTCAAGTCTTCTGGCAGTATCACCATCTTGGGCGGCCGATTGGTGATTGAGGGCCACCCGTTAATAAGCGCCACCTCCCTCCCGGCGCGCCACATCGAACGGCACCGGTTTCTCAGAGCCGGTGCCGTTTCTATAGGCCCGTCGTCAAACTATGCAGGATTGCGTTAAAATCGACATGGCGGCGGCAAGGCGGCAATCGCATCAGGCAACCCATTGAGCGGATAGAGAAACGACTCGTTCGGTTCGCTAAGGTTCGTGATGCGCAAGGTGGAACCTTGCAGGATCATCGAACCGAAACTCTCGCGCCCTTCATCCATATGCGCCATGCCATAACGATCTACGTAGAAGACGCCATCCATGGTTCTGGAAGGGTCGCCATCAATTTGGAGGCGCAGATGTGGCTCCGGCCCGGATGGGCCGGATGTAAAATTTCCAACAATGCTTGGTGCGCCGCGACAGGTCAAAAACAGCGTTGGAGCCCCCTCAGCCTCGAAAACCGCCAGATGATAGGGGTCTTCGCCGGGCCGGGACATGTCGAGGACCGACCATTCTCCCGCGCCGGTCAGATCGCGCCCGCCATCCGGGAGGGCTGCTCCTGGTGGTGCCTGGCAAGCGAGTTGAGGCAACCCTTCGGCAAAGCCTGCCATCGTGGTTACAACCGTCGTGAACGTGCCGGGTTCCGCATTCACATCGAAGGTCAGCGACATGGTGTCAGCGTGTGCCATGGCATCAAGGAGGGTTTCATCTAGCACCGGGGACTGTGCCGAATGGCCTTGCGCCTCGAACTGGATTGGAAAACTGACATCCTCTGCGCCAGTGGTCGAGAGCACCATCTCGCCGGAGAGGATGCCGCCATAAGGAGATACCCGGCTTTGGGAGATTAGCCGCCGGTCGCAGGTCAGCGCCAGATGCGGAGCCATCCCCTGAACCATTGGCAGAAACAGAGCATCGATAATCGTCCCATTGCGAAGCTGCGCCTGCCCGACCCGCCACGGATCGTGGCGGGTGGTTTCCCATCCTATAGGGTAAAGCCCGGCGGCCGAGCGCGGGACGGTACAACTGCTTTCCTCAATGGCCCTCGATGAGCCGCTTAACCCAAAGGCTTCGGTCCCACTTTGGTCCAGACGCAGCTCGACCGTGTTGCCGCGCCGCAAAGCGTCAAGGAATTGCTGATTGGTGACGCCAACCGCCAGGAAGTTACGGTTGAACCCCATCAATTGCGTGCCCTGCTGGAACAGCCGGCCATCGATGCCGCCGTTGCCCAGAACGACGATCTGCGCGCCTTGCCCCGGCACGCCGTCTTCGAACGGACCCAGTATCAGGATCGGCGGTGTACCGGGTTCGCAGCGCAGGGCCAGGTGCCGCCCTGCCTCGTTGCGGACGGCGTGGACCAAAGTACTGCCGTATGGCGTGGTCAGCGTGCTGCTGGCCCAAGTGCCGGGCGCCGCATCCAGGGCGATTTGATAACCAGCGGGAACACCAAGGAGCCGACCTTCGACCGAAGCGGCGGTGGAGGAAGGGCTGGCGGTGGAAGTATCGGGCGAAATGTTCCCGTCCACCGGCTCGGCCAATTCCGGCGCGAAAGCAGGCGGCAGGGGTTCTGTCGCAAACTTTTGTGGTGGTTGAGGGCAGGCCTTTGTCTGGACACACTTATCCTGCAAGAGCGACGAACTGCTGAAAGGCGGTCTGACCGTTGGCGGCGAGCTGGCCCTTTCGGATCATGTGAGCCGTCTCGATCCCGGCCAGGGTCGCCTGGGCCGCGGCGAAGGATTTGAAGCCCATCATCGGCCGGGTGATCTTCTTGATGAAGCGGTGATCCTGTTCGATGAGGTTGTTGAGGTATTTGACCTGCAGAACCTCGATCAGCCAGAACCAGCCGCTCAGGATCAGCAGGATGTTCATGGTCTCAAGACCCGCCAGGTTCGCTCCGCTCTTGTCGATGACGACCTTGTCCGGCCAGCCGTTGGCTTCGATCGTTCGGGCGAAGAAGGCGGAAGCGGCGGCCTCGTCACGACGCTCCGAGAGCATGAAATCAAGGGTCTTGCCGTCCCGGTCGATGGCCCGGTAATGATAGGTCCACTTGCCCTTCACCTTGATATAGGTCTCGTCCATGCGCCAGGACCGGCAGGTGGCCGACTTGCGCTTCTGCGCCTCTTCGGCGACCAAGGGTGCGTATTTCACCACCCAGCGGTTCAGAGTGGAATGATCCGCCCGAACCCCGCGCTCGAGCAGGATCTCCTCGACATCGCGGTAGGAGACGGCATAGCGGACGTAGAAATACACGGCATACAGGATCACGTCCCTCGGGTAATGGCTGCCCTTGAAATCGATCATACCGCCCACGCGCTTTCCGGACCTTCACCGCGGCGGATATAGCCGCGCAGTCGACGGCGCGAAAGACACCACAAAAGTTTGCGACAGAACC
>NZ_JBNAFY010000011.1:0-64729 GCF_049800915.1 Amaricoccus macauensis | reverse complement strand
GGTTCTGTCGCAAACTTTTGTGGTGGTTGAGGGCAGGCCTTTGTCTGGACACACTTATCCTGCAAGAGCGACGAACTGCTGAAAGGCGGTCTGACCGTTGGCGGCGAGCTGGCCCTTTCGGATCATGTGAGCCGTCTCGATCCCGGCCAGGGTCGCCTGGGCCGCGGCGAAGGATTTGAAGCCCATCATCGGCCGGGTGATCTTCTTGATGAAGCGGTGATCCTGTTCGATGAGGTTGTTGAGGTATTTGACCTGCAGAACCTCGATCAGCCAGAACCAGCCGCTCAGGATCAGCAGGATGTTCATGGTCTCAAGACCCGCCAGGTTCGCTCCGCTCTTGTCGATGACGACCTTGTCCGGCCAGCCGTTGGCTTCGATCGTTCGGGCGAAGAAGGCGGAAGCGGCGGCCTCGTCACGACGCTCCGAGAGCATGAAATCAAGGGTCTTGCCGTCCCGGTCGATGGCCCGGTAATGATAGGTCCACTTGCCCTTCACCTTGATATAGGTCTCGTCCATGCGCCAGGACCGGCAGGTGGCCGACTTGCGCTTCTGCGCCTCTTCGGCGACCAAGGGTGCGTATTTCACCACCCAGCGGTTCAGAGTGGAATGATCCGCCCGAACCCCGCGCTCGAGCAGGATCTCCTCGACATCGCGGTAGGAGACGGCATAGCGGACGTAGAAATACACGGCATACAGGATCACGTCCCTCGGGTAATGGCTGCCCTTGAAATCGATCATACCGCCCACGCGCTTTCCGGACCTTCACCGCGGCGGATATAGCCGCGCAGTCGACGGCGCGAAAGACACCACAAAAGTTTGCGACAGAACCTCTCGACGGACGCTGGCGGCGAGGGCCTCAATCTTCAATTCTGCCATGTCATCATCAACTTCGACATGCCGTGGAACCCGATGAGGGTCGAGCAGCGTATTGGGCGCGTGGATCGCATCGGGCAACCGCATATTGTGCGAGCCATCAATTTCGTACTCGAAGACACCGTCGAACATCGGGTTCGCGAAGTTCTCGAAACAAAGCTCGCTGTGATCGCCGAGGAATTCGGCGTGGATAAAGTTGCCGATGTGATGGATTCGGTCGAGGCGGAGCCACTGTTCGACGAGCTCTTTGTTCAGGGGATCCAAGACCCGGCATCCATCGAAACAGAATGCGATGCCGTTCTGACGCAGCTTCGATCCTCTTTGGCAGAGAACCGGAAGAATAGTGATCTGCTCGCCGACGGACATGAACTAGAAGCCGATGATGCGCGCAAGTGGCGAGACCATCCGGCACAGTTTTGGCTGGAGCGGGCAATCACAACTGGCCTCCCTGCGCGGGGGGGTGAAGCCAAGAAGGAAGGCGATACCTGGCGGATACGGTGGGCCGATGGCACAGAGTCATCTTCGGTGTGTTTTGATGCCCGCACCGCGGGAGATCGGCCCGAAGTAGAGTGGGTGACGCTGGAAGATCCAAGAGCGCAGGCTTTGATTGCCGATCTTCCGCGTTGTATCGCCGGTCAACCCGTCCCCGCTGTCCGCATTACAGGCCTGCCTGATAGTGTGAAAGGCGTTTGGTCGCTTTGGGAAGTCAGTCTGGCAGCTGACGACTTCAGCCGCCGCCGCTTCCTATCCGTTTTCGTCAATGATGAAGGGCGCGCCTTCCAACCAACGGCAAAACGCATTTGGGACGTGCTTCTGACGGAGCAGATCGAGCCGATTGCTGCGCCTCAGATCGAGGCGCCGCGCGACTGGTTCGAGAGATCGAAAGCGGCTGCGGTCACGCAAGGAGAGCGGGTGTTCTCCGATCTTGTAACAGAGCACAAGGCCCGGATCGAGGAAGAACGCGAACGCGCACTCTATGCTTTCGAAGCTCGACACCAGGCGATTGGCAGAGTGGGGCTTCAGACTGTTCGTGATTATCGACGGAAGCGGCTGCAGAAAGAACATGAAGCTCGTATGGCGCAGCTCGATGCTGCGGCATCTTACTCGCCCGATCTCAATGCCCTTCTCGTGTTGCGAATTGGCGAAACGGTGGCTGGTGCACGATGAGTATTTGGGCTGATCGTATCCTGCGGGAGTTTCCCGCAGATCTGTCTCGCTTCTGGATCGCCTTGGATCCGGATGGCCTGCTCTTGGATGAGACCATTCTGCTTGGGCTTCGCGAACGCGAATTTGAGGTTCTCCCGTTCGAAGATTCTGTTTCGTTTAGAACCGAGTATGAAGAGCGTTATCGATCCGCATGGGATGTGGGTCAGAAAGGTACCGCGAAGGCGCTCATCCTGCAGTGGCGGGGCGCGGACATCAATTCCATCCCTTGGGACTACATTAGGGCAGCACGACAAGTCAGCCTGAGCTTGGCTGCTCTTTTTCCCAATCTGAATTATGGTGTCGTCCGCAAGCTCGACTCTGAACACCATGAAGGGCTGTTCCAAGCCTACCAGAAGCATGTGACGCAGCTGCTCGGTGAGGCTGAGACCAAGAATTTTGTCCTCACGCACATCTTCAGGCTTAGCCCTTATCTGCTGAATCGACCGGAGGATTTCTGGCGAGAAGCTCTGCGGCTTCACTATCGCGGGGCTGGCCTTCCCAGCCTATTTGCAGACCATGTCGCAACCGTTCTTCGGGACTCATCTCTTGGAAGTCTTCCGATTAGTGAACTGCTCGCCTCAAAACCCTTTATGCTCCGCGCAATACAGGAATCTTGGGCGCGTTTCGTCGCAAAATATGGCGTTGAACCTGATGCCCGCGGCACGGATCAGGAGCCGGTCGAAGGTCATGCGTATGACGTGCCCTTTGATCACCCCGACGTAAGGGTGTTCATAGATACCATGTTCCTCGAGGGAGCCCTTCAGCCTATTGAGGCAAGTGTCCGTCCTGAGCACCTTCCCGATTGGATACAGGTTGGTTTGATAGATGACCCTCAGGCACTTGCGCATTTGGTGTCGGAAGGAGCGAAAAGGAACGCAGCGAGTCTACCCTCGGAGGGGGCGTCGCATCGAGATTGGGTAGAGGCGGCGCGCCGCCTTGGAGAACTCATCTACCGCTTCAACGAACTGAAAGCGGCGGACGCAGATAACCTGCAGGGGCAGCTCCAGAGTTTGCAAAGAGAGGCCGATGCTCGCCTCAAGGATTGGGTGCTTCAGCATTTCGCAGACTTGCCCTCCCTACCCGTCGCAAAAGCGCCGGTGATGGTACATCACGTGCCGCGCTATCTCGCGATGCGCAGGGGTTTTGGCGAAGATCGAATTGCTCTTCTTGTCTTTGATGGTTTGGCATTGGACCAGTGGGCCCAGATCAGGGACCACCTGTCGACCAAGCTTCCCGACTTTTCCGCCGACGAGGGCGGCTGCTTTGCGTGGCTGCCGACTCTGACGTCAATCTCTCGCCAGGCGCTCTTTTCGGGCCTCAAGCCACGGGAGTTTCAAGGCTCAATGGATTCGACGGCACAAGAGTCGTCTCTCTGGACGAAGTTCTGGCAGGAAAACGGCCTCCGGAAGCCAGAGGTCGTTTTCCAGAAGGGGCTCAAACGTTCCGACCAATTGGCTCTACTCGAGGACGTCCTTTCAAAGCCGACGACCAAGGTTGCGGGCCTTGTCGTTGATATGGTCGATGAAATTGTCCACGGAGCAATGCTTGGGAAACGCGGGATTGCTGGCCAGATTCGCGAGTGGTGCGATACTGGCTTCATTGAAAAGCTGTTTCTCATGCTTGCTCAGCACGGCTATCATATCTACCTGACTGCGGACCACGGCAATGTTGACGCCGACGGCATTGGACGGCTCAGCCAGGGCGTTGTCTCCGAGATGAAGGGTGAGCGCGTCAGGGCCTATCGCAGCGAGGACCTTGCTGCATCCGTCCCGCCCGATATCGATGCATTTCAGTTTAGCGGTCCAGGGCTTCCGTCCGACTTCTTGCCAGTTTACGCGAATCAACGCGGCGCGTTTGTGCCAAGAGGGAACAAGATCGTTGCTCATGGAGGAATGGCGTTAGAGGAACTGGTTGTGCCGTTTGTGAAGATAAGAATGAAGAAAGAAGAACATGCGACCGACAGCACCTCAGATAGGATTTGACCGCTTCATCCGCCTCGAGTGGGCGAAAAAAGCGCTGGAAGTAAGGGCCGGTCTCGCTGACATCAGCGAGCTCGATGATTTGTTGGATGAAGCCCATTCAGGGCCTGCGGCTAGGAAGAAGACCAGAACTGTACTGAACCGCCTTTGGTTAGAGCCGCGAAAGGATCTGGAGCCTTTTGCGCAACGCGGCGTGGAACTGTTCCAATCGGCACCCTCTACCTCGCCGGCGGCCCTGACATGGGGCATGGCTATCGTGACGTATCCCTTCTTTGCCAAAGTGGCCGAGATCGTTGGCAGATTGACCTCGCTTCAAGGCGACTGCACGACCGCTGAAGTGCATCGTCGGATGGCAGAAATCTATGGCGAACGTGAGGGGACCAGACGGATGACCAATATGGTCCTGCAGTCTCAGATAGACTGGGCGCTGCTTGATCGAAGCGACAATGGCAAGACGCTAACCCGGAAGAAACCCTGTGCGTTGGAGGGATCGGACCTCGTACGTTGGATGACAACCGCCGTTTTGGAAGCCGTAGGTCGTCCTGTCGGACTCGGAACGCTAGAGGCCCAACCGGTGATTTTTCCCTTTGGCCTTGGCGACAATCTTGGCTTTGTTCTCTCATCCGCGTCTGATCTTGACCTGCGCGCGGATAGTGCCGGAAACCAATCTGTCTCGCTCAGAGAATAGGCAACGCCTTTGGCGCTGCCTCACTTCTACGCCAATCATTGTAGCTGGTTCGACGCCCGTGGATTCAGCTTCAACCAGTACCTCGTATGGCGTCGATCTCCAGTTCGGCTGAGCGCACCTTTCTCGACCAGGTCCTGCAGATCGCGGGTTGCGGTTGCGCGTGAGGTTCCGGTGATCTTGAGATAGTTGTCGGCGCTGAGGCCGCCTTTGAACCCGCCGGGGCCTTCCCGAAACATTCGAGCGATGGCCTTGGCCTGGCGTTCGTTCAAGTGGTCTCTGTGGCGATCGTAGAAGTGTGCCTTGCTGATGAAGAAGCCGACGCGGTCGAGTGTTACCTGTTGGGCCTTCAAGACAACTTCTGCGAACCAGACGAGCCAATCGGTCACGTCGAGCGTTTTTTGATGCTGCTCGAGTTGATCGTAATATGCCTTGCGCTCCTTCTCGATGGTGAAGGCGAGCGAGATGAGGGTCGGCTGGCCAATGTTCTGCGCCAGCGACTTTTCAGCGAGGGCGCGACCCAGGCGACCGTTGCCGTCTTCGAATGGGTGAATGCTCTCGAAATAGAGGTGGCTTAGCCCTGCGCGCGTCAGCGCTGGAAGCGGCTCTGCTCCCCCCGGCCCGGTCTTGTTGAACCAATCCGCGTATCGCTCCATCTCAGGCATGACCCGCTCCGAGTGCGGCGCTTCGAAATGGATCGTCGGCCGGTCAAGGCGGCCGGAAACGATTTGCATCGCCTCGGCATGTTGTCGGTAGGCCCCGATGATTTCCAACCGACGGTCATGGGACAGGAGCATCCGATGCCAGCGGTACAGTGTCTCATGGGTCAGCGGCTCTGCAAAACTGGAATAGACATCGACCATCATTTCCGCGACGCCCTGTTCGCGCGGTTTGGCAGGGTAGCTGTCCGGATCGAGGCCCAGATGGCGGCGCAGCGAAGACTGGACACTGAGCCGATCGAGGATTTCACCCTCGATGGCGCTCGTCTGCATCGCTTCCTCGCTGAGCAGTTCGATGCGGAGTTGCTCGCGTTCCGGCTGGCTGACATGATGGACCGCGCCGAGGATTTCTCCGGACGACAGCAGGAACGTCTGCTCAAACGGCTCCAGAGCGGAGGCGTCATACCGGAAATCCGGCCAATCAGGCAGCGTCCAGTTCCAAGCCATGAGTTATAGACATCCTTTCTATAACTCACAACTAGACCACTTCTGAGGCATAGAAGTCAACTCTATCGCTCAAAGGACCTGCGCGATGGGGTGACCCACAAACCGACGCGAGGCCTTGAGCTATGCCTTTTCAAGGTGCGTCAGACCTTGCTGACGCGGTCTGGGGGCCTTCGGATCGGCGGGGTTTTGTTCCGGCGCTTGAAAGAATGGTTCATAGCGAACGTCCGCCATGGCGCCGTCGAACCAGGCAGGCTGCACGTCACCATTGTTCCATTGGTACAGGTAGCCAACCAGATTTTCAGATGTCTTGCAGAGGATGCGCATGATCGGTTCGCCAGTCAGGCGGGGCTTCGTGTTCATAATGCGTTCCTCCAAAATGGACCTCGTAACTCATCACCACTGAGGTCTGAAATTCTATATGACGCTCATTAGCGCCACGCTCTCCGCAACTGCAAGGCGAGCTTCCGCCGTTGGGCGAAAATCCACCGGCGAAATGCAAGTTATCTTTTCAGATAGGTCTCTTACGGTGCGTGCTGCTCATGCGGCGATGCAGCGGGAACAGCAATTTCTTCCAAGATTTTGTCGATCTCGCCCCATATGCGTGGTTCCACTTGGCCGCGGATCAGAGCCCATTTACTCAAGACGTCGAGGGGGTCGTGGTCCCGGAGGAGGACACCCAGGCTGGCCGCATCGACTGCCAGAGATGTACGGGCCTGCCACTGCGTGTTTCGAGTGCGTCGCTCCTCCGCGACTGGGGCGAAGACCGGCGATAGTTGCCAGCCTTTGACTGCACGGCGCAGGGCGGCACGCACCACATGTGCTGGCTCAACACCACAAGTCTCCAGCGCTGCTTCCTGTCGTTCGAGTGCGTTGACCCTGATGTCGATCTTCCGGGTCGGGCTCAAAGCGCGCGCCGATACGGGAGCTCTCAGGCTGGTATGCGGGTCAGAGCTTTCCGCGGTGACTTGGTGCGGCGCCACGGCACCTTCCGGGACACGCTCTGACTCGTGCGGATCAGCGTCAACGTCAGCGGCTGGGGTCCCAGTCTTTGTTGCTGTGACCTGTGCCTCTTCCTCCTTCCCGGGAACCTCGCGGTCACCCTGTTGCAGGGTGGCGGCGTAGGCTGGGTCGGGCCTAGTGATGGTCGGGATCTTCTTGCGCAATCGACTGTCCTCACGCAGCAAGAATATTGTTGAGGATGTCCGTCGCCTCCTCGAGCGCCTCGACGACATGACGTACATGTGGACGCATCAGAGGGTTTGGATCGGTTTGCTTTTCCAGCGCCAAGGCGTGGAGAAGCCCCTTCTGGTCCATCTCCTTGTAAGTGTTCCGCCGCATCATGACGGTCTCAATCACCGGAAAACGGGTGAGCGCTTCTTCAATTAGGGCGGCGTCAGCACGGGTCGTTTTCGGGTCAACCATGTTGAGGACGACGTGGTGGCGCGGCAGGCTGGAGGGGTCGTCAACACGGGATTTCAGCTTCTCAAACCAATCAGCCGTCTGCGCTCCGACATCGAAATCAGATGTCGACAGCATGACGGGCGTCACAATGTGGTCCGCAAGCACCGCGATGCCGTCTGACCATTCGGCACCGACCCCCGCGGTATCGATGAAGATGAAGTCTGCTGTGCCTGCCATGTAGACCTGATCGATCTGACCCTCGACACCCGCCACGCTTTCGACGGTGGCCGAGCAGAGAAGCGGCGAACTCAGCCCACCGGCTTCCGCCCGAGCATGCCATGCCCCGAGTACTCTCGTGCTGTCCGTGTCGATCAACATCACTCTGCGTCCGGCGGCGATCGCGGCGCTGATCAAGGCGCGCGAAAGCGTCGTTTTTCCACTGCCCCCTTTCCGGGCCATCGCTGCGATCACCACAAGATTTTCGTTCGGCATTCTGATCCTCCGCAAAAATAGTGAATCGCAACGATAATGCTAAAGTGTCGCTAAACGCATGAGGCGGAGGGGTCAAGCAGAAGTCGGGATGCGACCCGCGCCTGGCATGCTGCGGGCGGCGTTTTGCGATGACCGTGCGACGTCTGCCGTGGTGCCTTCAGCATTCGTCGCGGGGCACCACACACCCTCCAAATGTCGGGATGCGTTTGGCGATGTGCTGCGGACGGAATGCAGGTGACGGATAGCGCGCTCCAGACGACGGGAGGCAGTCTCGCGTATGTCGTTCTGCGGGTGACGCGAGACGGTTAGCACGCGGCAAAACCCGTCTTGCGGGGTGCAAGAGACGGGGCGCGAAAGACGCGATGCGCGATGCGGGGACCGCATCGCGTGGTGCCATGAGCGCGAAGCGCGATCCATTTGACAAAGGACGGGAAATCGCCCCTGCAGGGCGATTTTCTACATTGAGTACAAGCCCTTATAGCCGACTCCACTTGCGTTGGGAGTCGGCGGGCTTGTACGAAGTTGGCAAGAAATAGGAACGTTAACTTCAAAATGCCCCGCCGCCGCAGACTGTCAGAGATCGAGCGATCGACCATCGCCCAGGAGCGCCGGAACGGCGTCTCCGCGGCGTCGTTGGCCGCGCGCTACGATGTCAGCCTGAAGACGATCTACAACGTGGTGAACCACCGGGATGAGCGTCAGACAGCCAACGGCAGCCGATCGCGGGTTGTGGGGATCCGGGTCTCGGACGACGACCTGCGCCGGTTCGACGCGGCGCTGTCGCGGCGCGGGATTGCGCACCGCTCGGATGCCATGCGCCGCCTGATGCTGGCGGCCGAAGGTGTCTTCCTGCCCGACGACGAGATGTGTGACGAGTTGCGCAGCCTCGGCGCCGCGCTCAACCGGGTCGGCAACAACGTGAACCAGATCGCGCGACGTCTGAACGAGGCCAAGGTGCGGGGCGAGAGACTGTCCTACCCGGCCTCAAGTCACCGTGACGTCCGCGCCCTTGCGGGTCTGGTCTTCGATCTGGCCGACCAGGTCCGGGAGATGTCGCGTGCGCGGCGCAGCCTGCTGGACCTTGAGATCAGCTCTGCCCTGGCGGGCCTCGCCGAGAGGGATGAGAATGGCGCGGAGTGACCGGGTCCGTGGCATCGACTCGGCGCTGTTTGACCGCGGCTGGAGCCGGGTTTCGGGATCCTGGCAGGGGCTTTCCAAGGGCGCGCAGATGGTTCGGGCCGCGCGCGGCTATTCGCCAGCGATCTTCAAGGCTATCTCGAAAGGGGGCTGCCACACCGGGGCGCAGCTACGGGCGCAGCTCACATATCTCACGACGAAGTCGACCCATATCCTCGACAGTCGCGGCACCCATGACGGGAAGAAGCAGCTCTCGGAAGCCGAGATCAACCGAGTGGCGCGGCGGTTCGAGAACCAGTGGAACGAGCGCTACAGCCCCAAGCTTGGCCATACGTCGCATCTGCTGATGGCATTCCCGGTTGGAACCAGCGGCGAGGAGGTGCGCGATATCACCCAGGCGGTCTGCGAGAAGTTCTTTCAAGGTGAGGGGTCGCAATTCGACTATATTGCTGCAATACACCAAGATCGCGCGCATCCACATGCGCATATCGTTCTGAACCGCCGCAGCAAGGATGGCGAAATGTTCTTTCTCGGGAAGGATCATCACTTCAACTACGACGCCTTTCGCGAGGCGATGGTCGAGGCGGCCCAAGTTCATGGGATCCGCCTTGAGGCGACGCGGCGTCTGGATCGCGGCGTCACGACCTACCGCGCCGAGATTGATGAAATCTACAAGGCCCGCGACGAAGGTCGTCCCCCAGTCGAGCGCCAGAGAACCGGTGCTGACTTGGCGGCCGCACTGGAAACCGTCCGGCACAACGCTTTGATCTATCGCGGGCTCGCGGCGGAGGCGTCCCGTTCGAATTTCGAAGACGTGTCCGAGGCGCTCGAGAGGGCCAGCACCATCCTTGCCAGTGGCGGTCAGATTCAATCTGACGGAGCCATCTACATGTCCCAAGACGAAGCAGCGTTCGACACGCTGATCTCCGAGTTTTCTCAGAACATTCGCCAGATCGAGGCGGCGATCGACAGGGCGCCGGCGGCCGAGAGGCCGGTGATCGAGCGCAAGCTGACCGACGTTCTGGCCTCGGTCGCGCATTTGAACCCGCTCGGGGATCGCTCCGCCGCCCTGGTCGATGCCCCATCCAGGGACGGCATCTATGCAAGGCCGAACTTAAGTGAAGAACACCTCGCGCGTCTTGACGATGGAGAGGTGGCAACAAAGCTGGCCGAGGCGTTGCAAGGCACGGGCATCGATGCCGAGGCTGTGGCCGCGCGCCTGCGGGAGGGGGCAGGCAATGCCGCATTGGAGCGCCAGTGGCTGGCACAGGATCTGCAGGGGATTGCCAAAGCAAGCGATCTCGATCTGGAGAAATCTGCGGACCGGGAAGAAGCGCTCGACCGGCTGGAAGCCGTGCATGTTCGGTTGGGCGATGTCCTGACCGACGTACGCGTCCTTCGCGCGCCAACCGAGATCGACGAGGTGGACAACGCTGAGCCAGCGCTCGGCGAGCGGTTGGCGGCATCAGGGGGTGATCTCGAGAAGGACGGGCCCGAAATCTTTGCCCCATCGGAGCGGCAGGCGTTCAGGGCGCTGGTGGCGCAGTTCCGTCGGACGGATTTCGATCATCCGTTCTCCGACGACCCGTCTGTAAGGCGGGCCGGCGCCGTGGAGGTTGAAGAGGCCCGCGTCGCGTTCGACGCCTATGCGCAGAGATCTCCGCAACATGCCGAATTGGCCTCGATGGCTTGGGAACAGATGACTGACAGTCGAATGCCGCCGCAATATGCGGTATCGGAGCAGGACCGCACGCTTCATGCTGGCGACATGGACCTCGCCTTGCGGGATCCTTCGGATCATCTCGGTCCGATCACCGAAGAGCTCCGCATCCTCGCCCGTTATCGCACGGAGATGCCGGATGACGAGTTCGGGCAGGCCGTCCAGGACGAAATCAATCACCTTCGTTCGCTCGGCGCGTCGCGTGCCTATATCAGCGAACGCAGTTTCGAGATCGAGGACCAGGCGCGACAGGACTACGCCGAGCGCCGGTATCTGGAGGAGACAGCGCCAACCGTCATGGCCTTTGTGCGAAACGCCGACGTCGAGGGCCCACTCTCCGAGTCAGAGCAGCAGGACATCGTGCAGCAGATAAACGAGCGACTAAGCCCTGACGCAATCGACGCGCTGCGGGCGGGAAATGCGGACGTCCTGGACAAGTTTACCGAGGATCCGCAGCGCCAGCTGGAACTCGCCAAGACCTATCTTCAAAGCAGTGAGGTCACCGCGCATGGCCCGGCCATGGAGCGCGTTCTCGATGCTCTGGCCGAAGAGCAGATCGAGGCGCAGCGCGCGCGCCACGCCGCGGCACATGGTGAGAAGGGGATCACCCATGGATAAAGGCAAGATTGCCCTAGGAGTTTTGAGCCTCGTGCTGGTCGGTCTCGCCATGGGCTATGTCGTGGCGACCGGCTTTGTCATGTTCCGCTATGGGCTTTCTCCCACGCGTTTCGACGTCACCCTGCTTGCCCGCGAATATCGGGGTCTGTCTCAGTCTGCACCGAAAGACTTCCTTTGGGTGAACCTCATCTTGGGCGGCTTCGGCCTGGCATCGCTGATGCTGAGCGTCACGCTTCTGGGGGATGCATTGACCCGCTTCGGGACGACGCATTGGCAGACTCGCAGCGAGATGAAGAGGAACGGTTTCTTTGCCAAGCCTGGCGGCGGCTTCCTTCTGGGCAAGCTCGGCTCCCCGAAATCCAAGCGCCCGTTCCTAGTCTCAAAAACCTTCCCCCACGCGCTGATCGTGGCGCCGACAGGCCGGGGCAAGGGCGTGGGGTTCGTGATCCCGAACCTGCTGACCTACAAGGGCTCCGCGGTGGTGCTCGACGTGAAAGGCGAGAACTTCCGCGAGACCTCGCGCTTCCGAGCCAGCATGGGGGACAAGGTTTTCCGCTTCGCGCCGACCGACTGGGACCGACCGACACATCGCTATAATCCGCTGGCGCGCATTGCTGCCATGACCAACCCCGACCGGCAGCAGATGGAGCTGAAACTCACCGCTAAGCTCTTCCTGCAGACCGACAATGAAAAGCTGAGCGGGCTTCTGGCAGGCGGTATCGACTTGTTCGTGGCGGCCGGTCTTCTGGCCTTCGAGCGCGGCGTGCCGACCATCGGCGAGATCTACCGCATCACAGCCTCGGGGGGCGACAAGCAGAAGGAATACCTGAAGCGTACGCAGGAGGTGAAGAACAAGTCGGCCAAGCTGATCTTCGAGCGCATGGCTTCGACCAACAACGACACCCTCACTTCCTACCTCTCCCTCCTGATGACATCGGGTCTCGACACCTGGGACAACCGCGCGATCGACGCGGCCACCGCGACCTCTGACTTCTCATTCCGGGATATCCGCCGCCGCCCACATGCGATCTATCTTGTGGTTGAATCCGAGATGATCCGCCCGCTGGCTCCGCTGATCCGCCTCTTCTTCTCGGACCTGATCGCCTCGCTGCAGGCTCAGGAACCTGGAGACGACGAGCCTTGGCCGGCCATGATCATGCTCGACGAGTTCGACCGGCTGGGGAAAATGCCGATCGTCGCCGAAAGCATCAAGACGCTGCGCTCCTTCGGCGGCAACCTCGCCATCGTGACCCAGACCATCCCCGCGCTGGACGAGATCTATGGTGAGAACACCCGCAGGTCGCTTCAGGGTGGCGCCGGGGTAAAGCTCTACCTTACCCCGTCCGAGCAGAAGACCATCGAGGAATTGAGCCAGGCTGTCGGCAAGACGACCAAGCGCGTGGTGACCCGCTCCCGTGCTGTTGGACGCAATCCATTCGAAGGGCGCAGCGTCTCGGAAAGGACAGAAGATACCCCGCTTCTGACCGAGGATGAGGCCCGGCGCATGGACCTAGACGAGGTCATCCTTGTGATCGACGCGCAGATGCCGATCCGGGCAAGAAGGGTGAAGTATTTCGAGGACCCGGTGTTGAAGGTTCTGCACGCCGGTCAATCGGGAAGCTTCCCGTATCCGGATGAGGAAGGCCTTCGGCGGGACCGACAGATGTCCGAGACTCGCGAGACGGTCGAGAAGCTGAAGCAGGAATTGCAGGAGGTTCGGGCGGCTGCGGGACCGCGGGAAGTCGACCCGAATGCGCCTAACGCGGCGAAAACTGACCCTGTCAGCGCAGCGAAGGTTCGAGGCCGCGCGGCTCGTGCTGCTGGAAGCGGAGGTGGCCAGGGACAGCTGTCGCTCGATCTCGCAGGAATGGGTCTCAACCATGCAGGCAGATCAGAACTGGCAGCGGCAGTGCAAACGACGCGGGCGATCATTGAAGCGCATGGATGACTAATGGCCGCCGCCTCTCTGGCGGTATTATGCTGGCTCCCAGAGACGTGCACACGGATCGCACATCGCCGTCACAGGGCGTTGCGAAGTCGGTCCAATCTGCCCGAAAAATCCGAGGTTTCCCTGCAACAACGATTTGCTTGGCGACCGCAGGACGGGATGGACCCGATATCCAACCAACTCCACGTTAAACTATTGTTTCTGAATCGCTTCCCAAAACGCTCCGCCCACCACTGACGTTGCGACCATGCCCCGCATCAGCTCTACTTGGAGCATCTAGTTTCCCTGTGACATGCTTTCTTGATAGTTCCGCTCGCCCTCTGGCCATGTGCTCTTGATGTAGGCTAGCACCGCGCGGATTTCCGCGTCGCTCAGAACGCCTCCGAACCCCGGCATGTCGCTCTCGTAGCCGCCGCCGACGATCGCGGCCGTGCCTTCCTTTACGATGCGGAACAACACATCGTCGGGATGGTGCCAGGTGTGACCGCTGGCGTCATGGGGAGGCGGCGGCAACCGGCCCGAGGGAAGCGGCGAGCGCCAATCAGGTTGGCCTTCGAGATCCGTTCCGTGGCATGCGGCGCATTGATCGGAATAGATCTGCCGTCCTTGCGAGACGACCTCTACCGAGGCGATACCGCTGGTTGAAGCACTGCGATAGTGCCAGCCCGCAATCACAATGCCGCCAGCGGTCACACCTGCCACCGCTATTCGGACGCCTCTTCTCAAGTGTTCGGTCCCGATCGCTTTAGTAATTTATCGCCTTCACGCTGAGGCCGAATCAGCCAGAGACCTATCGCCGGCGGCAATGGACATTTTTGCGAGCAATGTCTATCTTTCTGGCATGTTCGCCCGAGTCCTCTCCATACTTGCCATAATCTCGATCGCCGTGGTTACGACGATCGGCGCAGCCCATGCTACGCGAATGGGCGGTATGCAGCTGGACCATACGGATCATCTTGGTGCGATGATGCACGCGTCCGGCGACGCTCATCCATCCTGTGACGGCAACCAGCATTGTGGAGCGACCGACGCCTCCATTTGCGAGTTTGTTTGTACAGGTCTGTCGGTTTTCCTGGCGATGCCGGGGGTGGAGACCGGACACGCCTTCGAGCCCGCGGACCACGACTCTCCCGCCGGGGCCGTCCACGTCAGCCATATGCCAGGACTGAACGAACGACCTCCCAAGCTCCGTCTCCTCTGATAGCGCCCGGGCCGACGCCCGCGGCGTCCCCATAGGCATTTTTGTACGGGACGGAATGTCCCGAGGAGACGACCATGAACACCCTTTCACGACGCGGTTTTCTTGCCGCAAGCGCGGCCGCCGTTGCAGTTGCGCACATGCCCCGGTTTGCCCTTGCGCAAACCCCTGACTCACTTCGCCTAGCCGCGGCCACGCGCACGCTCGACATCGACGGACGCGCGGCTTCAGTCTTCGGCCTTGCCGGTTCCGGCGGCCAGGGACTGGTGCTCGATCCCGGACAGCGGTTCCGGGTCGATCTGACCAACGATCTCGACATCGGCACGATCATACACTGGCATGGGCAGATCCCGCCCAACGCGCAGGACGGCGTGCCCGACATGCCGATGCCCCTGCTCGCGCCGGGCGAGACCCGATCCTACGACTTCGAGGCGCGGCCCGGCACGCACTGGATGCACAGCCATGTGCCAACCCAGGAGATGCAGCTGCTCGCCGCGCCGCTGATCGTGCGCTCGGCCGAGGATGTCGCCGCCGACCGGCAGGAGGTCGTGATGTTCCTGCACGACTTCTCGTTCAAGTCCCCGGAAGAGGTTCTGGCCGAGATAAGCGGCGGTCACGCGGGCGGCGGCCACGGCGCACACGCGCATCACGGCGGTGCTCAACCCATGCAGGGGACGCCCATGGGCGGCATGGGCGCCATGCCGGGCATGGATCACGGCGCGATGGGCGGCATGCCAATGGACCAGATGCCGGGTATGGGCGGGATGATGGGCATGGGCGGCCAGATGGGCGGCATGGCCATGGACCTGAACGACTACGACTGGGACGCCTATCTCGCCAACGATCGCACGCTATCTGACCCCGACGTGGTGCAGGTCGAGCGCGGCGGTCGCATCCGGCTCCGCGTCATCAACGCCGCGGCGGCCACGGTGTTCTGGATCGATACCGGGGCGGCCGGGGCGCGCCTCGTCGCGGCGGACGGTCACGCGGTGCAGCCGCTTTCCGGCAACCGTTTCGGGCTCGCCATGGGACAGAGGCTCGATCTCGAGATCGACCTGCCGAACGAAAACGGAGCCTGGCCGATCCTCGCGCTGCGCGAGGGGGCGAGGGAGCGCACCGGTCTGATCCTCGCCACGCCCGGTGCCGAGGTGCGGCGCGTCGATGCCGTGGCGGAGGCTGAAGCGCCCGCGTTCGACACCGATCTTGCGCAGGAAGCACGGCTGATCGCGGTGGACGCCCTGCCGGAGCGCCCCGTGGATCGCAGCCAGATGCTGATGCTGGGCGGCTCGATGCAGCCCTATGTCTGGACGATCAACGGCGCCGTCTGGGGCCAGCACCAGCCGGTCACGGCGCGCAGAGGCGAGCGGGTTGTGCTCTCCTTTCACAACATGTCGATGATGGGGCACCCGATGCATCTGCACGGCCACGTGTTCCAGGTCGTCGGGTTGAACGGACGCCGCGTGGCAGGCGCCTTGCGCGACACGGTCTACGTGCCGCCGATGTCGATGGTGGACGTGGCGCTGGACGCGGGCGAAGCCGCGCGCTGGATGCTCCATTGCCATCACATGCCGCACCTGGCGACCGGCATGATGACCGAGTTCGCGGTATCGGCTTCGGTCTGACCGCAGGCGGGGCGTTCGCTTCGAGCGCCCCGACGTCCCGATCGCTGCGGTTTCGCTCCACCACCTTCTCGCGAGATCCGCAGAGACGGGCCTCTCGCAGCCCGGAAAACAGGAGGACGACATGATGAACTGGAACGACATGGGCACCGGTATGGGTTGGGGTATGGGGTTTGGCTGGCTGTTCGGCCTGCTGATCCTTGTGCTGCTGGTTTTGGCCATAGCAGCGCTGATCAAGTATCTTCGGAAATAGGAGAAAGGATTTCGCGATGACCTACACGATCAATCGCATGATCCCCGACGCAAGTATCGACGACGTCGACGCTCGGGCACGAAAGGCGCTGGCGGATCACGGTTTTGGCGTTCTGACCGAGATCGACGTCAAGGCGACTATGAAAAAGAAGCTCGACGTCGACATGCCGGCCTATCGCATCCTCGGCGCCTGTAACCCGAAGATGGCCTGGCAGGCCATCGGGATCGAGCCGCGGGTGGGCGCAATGCTGCCCTGCAACGTCATCCTGCGGGAGGTCGAGGGCGGCGTGGAGGTCGGCGCCATCGACCCGGTCGCGTCCATGCAGGCCATCGAGAACGCCGAGCTGCACGCTGTTGCAGGCCAGGTCCGCGACCTGCTGGCGAAGGCCGTCGCGGCGGTTTGAGATGAGCCTACGCGCCGGCATTCTCACTGGTCTGGCGATCCTCGGGATCGTCCTGCTCGGGGTGTGGTTCATCGCGCCTTCGGCCCTTGCCGAGGTCCGGGACTGGTTCGAGCCCGAGCGACTGGAGGCGCTGGTCGCGCGCGCGGGTCTCTGGGGGCCGATGCTGGTCGTCACGCTCATGACAATCGCGGTCGTGGCCAGCCCGATCCCGAGCGCACCGATCGCGCTGGCGGCGGGTGCGGCCTACGGACATGTCTGGGGCACGGTTCAGGTCGTGATCGGCGCCGAGCTTGGCGCGTTGATCGCCTTCGGCCTTGCGCGGGTTCTGGGGCACGACGTGGTCCGCCGCGTCTTCGGGGACAGGATCGATGCCGGGCTTCTGGGGTCCCAGACCGCCCTGACGGCGACGGTGTTCGCCAGCCGTCTCATGCCCTTCGTGTCCTTCGACATGATCAGCTACGCCGCCGGGCTCAGCCGCCTGCATGCCTGGCGCTTCGCACTGGCGACACTGGCCGGCATCATCCCGGCGAGCTTCCTGCTGGCGCATTTCGGCGGCGAGGCGGTGAGCGGTGACCTTGGCCGGGCCACATGGGCGGTCCTCGGTCTCGGCCTCGTGACCGGGCTGCCGCTGATCTGGGCCGCGACGCGAGGGAAGGCAGAAAGGAAGAAGTGATGGCCCAGCAGTATCAGAAGAACAGCCTGTCGCTCTTCGACACAGTGGCAATGGGAACCGGCGTGATGATCGGAGCGGGCATTCTCGCACTGACCGGGCAGATTGCAGAACTTGCGGGTCCCTTGTTCCCCCTTGCCTTCGTCGCTGGCGCCGTGGTGACGGGATTCAGCGCCTATACCTACGTCAAGATGTCCAACGCCTGGCCGTCTGCGGGCGGGATCGGGATGATCCTGACCAAGGCCTACGGTCCGACGACGGTCGCGGCCGGTGCCGCGCTGCTGATGGCGCTGTCGATGGTCATCAACGAAAGCCTCGTGGCGCGGACATTTGCGACCTACCTCCTGCGGGGGCTCGATCTGAAGCCCGAGGGCTGGCTGGTCCCTGCCATCGGCGTGGGCCTCATCGTCTTCGCCTACCTCGTGAATGCGGCAGGCAACCGCTCCGTGGGTCTTCTGTCGCAGCTCATGGCGGTCCTCAAGGTGGGCGGCATCGCGGCCTTCGGCATTGCCGCGCTCTGGGCCGGCGGCTTCTCTTTCGAGGCGGCGGAAGGCGCGGATGGCGGTGCGGTTGCGGGCTTCCTTGCCTCGGTGGCGCTCGCGATCCTGGCCTTCAAGGGCTTCACGACGATCACCAACAGCGGCGCCGAGGTCACCGACCCGCACCGCAACGTCGGGCGAGCGATCATCATATCCATCGCGATCTGTGTCGTCGTCTACCTTCTCGTCGCCTTCGCCGTCGGCGCCAGCCTGCCGCTCGATCGGATCGTGGCGGCAAAGGACTACGCGCTCGCCGAAGCGGCCGAGCCCGCCCTCGGGCGGATCGGCTTCTACCTGACAGTCGCGCTCGCACTGGTCGCGACCGCCTCGGGCGTGATCGCCAGCATCTTCGCTGTGTCGCGGATGCTGGCCATGCTGACCGACATGAAGCTGATCCCGCACAGCCATTTCGGTATGCCGGGCACGATCCGCGACCATACGCTCGTCTATACGGTGGTGATCGCCAGCGCGCTGACGATCTTCTTCGACCTCAGCCGGATCGCCTCGCTTGGCGCCTTTTTCTACCTCGTGATGGACATCCTGATCCACTGGGGTGTCTGGCGGACTCTGCGGGAGGAGATCGGCGCGCATGGATGGGTCCTGCTGACGGCGATCGGACTGGACGCGGTGGTCCTTGCGGCCTTCGCCGCGCTCAAATGGCAGAGCGACCCGCTGATCGTCGTCATCGCGATCGCCGGCATGACCGCCGTTTTCCTGTTCGAGCGCATCTTCCTCGCGCTCAACCCGCCATCGCACGAACCGGCGCATGGCAGCCACCATTCCGCACAAGAAGAAAGACACGAGCCCACCTCTTGACCTTCCAACGACTGGAGGCCGCACACCGGGACAGAAAGGACATCAATCCATGGCCAACCATCATCACCATCACGCTACCTCCGACACCAAAACCGGCGCAAAGACCGCGACCGACCCAGTCTGCGGGATGCAGGTCGAGATCAAGGAGGGCGCGCGGACGCGCGACTACGGCGGCGAGACGTTCCACTTCTGCTCCGCCGGGTGCCAGGAGAAATTCGACGCCGATCCGTACTTCTACGCCTCCGGCAACGCGAAGAAGGCCGGACAGAAGGTCCAGCCCGGCACGCAATACACCTGCCCGATGCACCCCGAGATCGTGCGTGACGAGCCGGGGAGCTGCCCGATCTGCGGCATGGCGCTGGAACCCATGGTGCCTTCGGACGAACCGAGTCACGAGCTCGTCGATTTCACGCGACGCATGTGGATCTCGGCGGCGGCGGCGGTGCCGCTCATCATCATCACCATGGGCGAACTCGTCGGGCTAGACGTGCGTGGGTGGATGGGGCACCGCCTCTCGGTCTATGCTGAGTTCGTGCTGGCGACCCCGGTGATCCTCTGGGCCGCGCTGCCGTTCTTCCGGCGCGGGATCGACTCGATCCGCAATGTCTCGCCGAACATGTGGACGCTGATCTCGCTCGGCGTCGGCGCGGCCTATCTCTACTCGCTGGTCGCGACCTTCGCGCCGGGCGTGTTCCCGGCCGAATACCGGATGGGCCACGGCGTCGGTACGTACTACGAGGCGGCCGTTGTCATCGTGGCGCTTATCTTCGTCGGTCAGGTGCTGGAGCTACGCGCGCGGGAGCGGACGGGCGACGCGATCCGCGCGCTTCTGGACCTCGCGCCCAAGACCGCGCGGCGCATTTTGGCAGACGGGTCGGAATACGACGCACCGCTCGAGAACATCGTCGAGGGCGACCTTCTGAGGGTCCGGCCCGGAGACAGCGTGCCGGTGGACGGCGAGGTGGTCGAGGGCCGGTCGTCGGTCGACGAGAGCATGATCACGGGCGAACCGGTCCCGGTGGAGAAAGTCGAGGGCGACCGCGTCACCGGCGGCACGATCAACAAGAACGGCACGCTGGCGGTGCGCGCGACGCAGGTGGGCGCTGACACGGTGCTGTCGCAGATCGTAGAGATGGTCGCCGGGGCGCGGCGGTCGCGGGCGCCGATCCAGGGACTCGCGGACAAGGTCTCCTCGGTTTTCGTGCCGACCGTCGTTGTGATAGCCATCATCGCCTTCGGCGTCTGGCTCTGGGCCGGGCCCGAACCGGCGCTGGCCTTCGCGATCGCCTCGGCCGTTTCGGTCCTGATCATCGCCTGCCCCTGCGCACTGGGGCTCGCCACGCCGATCTCCATCACCACGGCCGCCGGCCGGGGCGCGCAGGCGGGCGTCTTGATCAAGGATGCCGAGGCGCTGGAACGCATGGCGCGGGTCGATACGGTGATCGTCGACAAGACCGGCACGTTGACCGAGGGCAAGCCGCGACTGACCGATGTGGTGGCGCTTCATGGCGACGAGGCGGAGGTACTCGGCCTTGCCGCTGCGCTCGAGCGCGGGTCGGAGCATCCGCTCGCCGAAGCGATCGTGGCCGGGGCGAAGGACCGCAGCCTGTCGCTCGAGACTGCGGAGGACTTCGAGGCGGTCACCGGCAAAGGGGTCCACGGCACTGTCGGGGGACGCAGGGTCGCGCTCGGCAATGCGGCGATGATGACCGATCTCGGGCTGTCGACGGACGAGGCCGAGGCAGAGGCCGACACGCTGCGCGCGGACGGCAAGACAGCGATGTTCGTCGCCGTGGATGGCACGCTCGCCGGGATCGTCGCCGTGGCGGACCCGATCAAGGAGACGACCGAAGCGGCGATCCGCGATCTGCACGCGCTGGGTCTCACCGTCATCATGGCCACCGGCGACAACCGGCGAACGGCCGAGGCGGTGGCCTCAAAGCTCGGCATCGACGAGGTCCGCGCCGGCGTCCTGCCGGAGGACAAGCAGAAGCTGGTCGAGGAACTGCGCGCCAAGGGCAAGTCGGTCGCCATGGCCGGTGATGGCGTGAACGACGCTCCTGCGCTCGCGGCCGCGGACGTCGGCATCGCCATGAGCACCGGCGCCGACGTGGCCGTGGAAAGTGCCGGGATCACGCTCATGCGCGGCGATCTCGTGGGGCTTGTCCGCGCGCGGAAACTGGCCGTCGCGACGCTCAGGAACATCAAGCAGAACCTGTTCTTCGCCTTCGTCTACAACGCCGCAGGCGTGCCCGTCGCCGCGGGGGTGCTCTATCCCCTGACCGGCCTCCTGCTCTCGCCGATGATCGCGGCGGCGGCGATGAGCCTCTCGTCGGTCTCGGTCATCACCAATGCGCTGCGGCTCAGGCGGATCGACCTCTGAGCGCACCTGACTTCAACCCATGGAGAACGACATGACACAAGACACCCTCACCCGACGCGGCCTGCTGATCGGCAGCGCGGCCCTTCTTGCAGGGCTCCCCCAACTGTCGCTGGCGCAATCCGGAGGACCGTCGATACACGTCCTGAAGGACCCGAATTGCGGCTGCTGCTCGGCCTGGATCGAGAACCTGGAGGGTGATGGCTTCACCGTCACGACCGAGGCGAGCATGGGCACGATGCTGATGCGCTACAAGTCCGACAATGGCATCCCGCAAGAGATGGTCTCCTGTCACACCGGCCAAGTCGAGGGCTACATGATCGAGGGCCATGTGCCGGCCGCTGATATCCGGCGGCTGCTGGCCGAGCGTCCCAGCGCCGTGGGTCTGGCCGTTCCGGGCATGCCCTACGGTTCCCCCGGCATGGGGCCGGAGAGCGAACGCGAGGCTTACGACGTGTTCCTCATCCTTCATGACGGCAGCACCGAGGTGTACACGCGCTACGAGGCAGCAGGTCTCTAGCTGGATCATCAGCCGTTGCTCAGTCGCGCTGTGCTTCACCGCCCCAGCCTTTTCGCCCTCTCGGCCATCCTGACCACCTGCGCGCTCGCCGTCGTCGCAGCGCTCCGCACGACGGCGGGTGTTTTCACCGCCCCGCGCCCAATCGCCTCACCCGTCGTCAGCGTCCCGATCCGCGCCCTGCCCTTCACGCCGTCGGTATTGAAGATCCCCCGCATGATCCCGCTCGATCCGGCGAATACGGCGGGCGCTGCCGCCACCATCAGGTTGCCCGAGATCCCCCGCACAATCAGGGGCGTTGCCGCAACGAAGCCCTTGGCCAGGAACACCATCACGAAGAACGGCACCAGCGAGCCGATGTTTGTGGCTGAGTTCGGGTCGCCGAGCTGGGCCAGCAGCGAATTCGCCATGCCGACCACGGTCGAGAACATGGCGGCGATGACGATGGGGTAGAAGGCATAGCTGACCGTCGTCGAGACCCACCTGTGGAAGAAGTCCTTGGTCGCGTCGAAGAGCGACAGTGCGATCATGATCGGAGCAAGGCCGAGCATGAGGGTCAGCATCATCTTGGCGAATATGAGCACGATGCCGGTCATGAAGCCAAGAAGGCTCAACAGAACGAGCCCTATGCCGCCCAAGATCGCACCTGTCATCCAGTTCAGGTTGCTGCCGATGGCGTTCAAGTATTGGCTGAACTCTGAAATGAGATCATCGAACTCGGCCGCGAAGTATGTGGCCCCCGCCCCTCCACCGCCGACCGAAGAAATCAGGGCTCCAGCGACATAGTCGAGCCCGCCGATGATGGCATTCGCGACCGCGTTGAAGTTGGCCCAGTTGAAGGCGAAGAGCCCTATCAACATCAGCTTTATCAGGTACCAAAAGAAGCTGGCCCCATCCATGCTGCGGAATTGGAAGGCCATGTTGATGCAGACGCCGATCAACGAAAGAGTGGCCATCAGCAGGACGATCGCGCCGACATTGCCTGCCACAGCCCCGAACTGGGATTCGGCCGCATCGACAAGGAACGCGTCTGCGGTTCCGACCATCCAACTGACGACACCCACTACCAGGACCCTTGCGCTTCGCAGATATCCTGCACTTCACGGGCGATCTGGTTTTGTTGGTCCCTGAGGGCTAACCGAGCTTGAGTATGTTCCGCCTGAGTACTTGTCGCAAAACGTTCTTCATATTCCGCCGAGGCAGCATCCCATGGTGGGAAGCGGATTTCACAGCCACAATCGCCTGATGACTTGATCGCCTGCCAAGAACGCAATTCATAGAGCCGCATCATGGTTCGAGCCTTGTAGGCGTCCCGCGGGTCGATTTCGTCCATCCAGGTCGGGCGCGCCGGACGTTCGTTGCAGATCCGGTATTGTTGCGGCGACATATCGACTGTGAGATCGTTTGAGACCTGCGGCGAAGTCTGCGCCACAAGTGGGCCCGCAAAGGCGGCAAGCATGAGTGCGAGAATTGGTTTTCGCATCTGGGGGGGTCCTTTTTTACTCAGCGGCAACGGAGGGGCTCTTGTTGCCTCTGCCGTCGACCGTGTCGAGGTTCAAATCTGTGGTTTGACCCGGCAGGAAGAACTCGGTGATTCCGCGCGCGCCTTCATGGCGGCCTGCCTGAATGATCACGTCGATCGAGCCCTCGATATAATCGATCATGTCGGCATAGGTCATCGGCACATCGGTTTTCAGGGCGGCGATGGCGAGGCGGCGAACAGCAAGTTGTGGAGTCTCGGCATGGAGCGTAGTCAGCGATCCACCGTGGCCGGTATTGATTGCCTCGAGAAACGTCATCGCTTCGCGCCCGCGGACTTCGCCTAGGACGATCCGGTCAGGTCGCATGCGAAGCGTTGAGGCCAAGAGCACATCGGCACTGCGGGCATCCGTGTCCCGGTCCGAGATCAACGTCACGGCATTGGGCTGCTCGGGGCGCAGCTCGGCCGCCTCCTCGATGGTGATGATCCGCTCTTCGGGCGGAATCAGCGAAAGGATCTTGCGCGCCGCGACCGTCTTGCCGGTCGATGTACCGCCCGAAACGATCATGTTGAGCTTGTTCTCGAGGCAGAAGCGCAGCGCGGCGTCGATGTCGCCGGAGGCAACCACATTGCGCAGCGCGGCGTTTCGTTCGCGCCGCAGACCTTCGAGGCTGCGCTCCTTTCCAAAGAGGAAGCCGAGCCGGATTGCCTCCAGCGGCAGGGAGGAGAAGAACCGCAACGATATTGAAAACCCGCCCTCGACCGCCGGCGGCTGGATCACCTGCGCGCGGATCGGGCGATCTCGATATAGGATCGAGACCGAGACGATAGGCTTCTTGGTGCTGAGCGTCGTCGAGGCGGCCGAGGCGATCTGGTTGCCGAGGTCCTTGATCTCGGTCTGGCTCAGCGGGCTGCCGAGACCTCGCATGAAGTGATCGCCCTGGAATTCGCCCCAGACTTGTCCGTCGGGATTGATGCAGATCTCGATCGTGTCATCGCGCAGGGCCTCGGGGCCGAAACGGTCGAGCGACGCTTCCAGATAACTTGCAGCCATGTCAGAAAATCTCGAGGTCACGATCAACCATGACCGTGATCCGTGTACCCTGATCGACATGTATCACCGGCCGGATCGCCAGATAGTCCTGCATCACGCTTTGCGTACTATCGCGCAGATCGGTGCCGACATCACTCGCAACATCGGCCGCCGCCTCGCTGTCGATTTGACCCGCCGCAGCCGCAGGCAAGGCGCCGATCAAGGAGATCAGCGCGGCGGAGCCGAAGCGTTGCGCGAAACGGGTGTCGACAAACCCGGTGGTGCCAGTACGGCCGAGTTCGTCTCCACCCAAGGCGCTGATCTGCACGGTCTGATTATCGGGCAAGATGATCCGGTCCCATGCCACCATGACGCGCGATTGGGCAAGTGCGACATCGGAGCGGTAGCGCCCGATCAGCCGCGCGCCGCGCGGGATCAGGATACGCGTTCCATCGAAAGAATGGACGTCTTCCGAGACGATGGCGCGGATCGCGCCGGGCAGTGTGCTGTCGAGGGCCGTCTCTGTCACAGCCTGAATCATGGTGCCCTGAACAACCGTGTTCGATGGGTTAGCGATCACTTCGGCACGTGTCACCTGTGCAGGTTGCGCGCCCGAACGAACAAAGGCTTCATCTGCATTCAGACGTGCGGCTTCCAGCGTATTCTCCCTATCCGCACCTGCGCCCATCCCGGAGAACGCGATCATAGGAGATGCGATACGCTCTGCGCGGGCCTCAGCTTCAGCAGCGCGCCGCCTTTCGAGTTCGGCCAGCCGCAATTCTTCTTCACTTGGTCCCAATGAGGTCGGCTCTGGTGGCGCAAGCCGTGCAAGTTCCAATTCCATGCGGAGCTGATCCAATTCGCGATCCCGCTCGGTCAGTTGCCGCTCGAGGGCACGCTGAGCCTCGGCGGATGCTTCCTGTAAGGTGGCAATTTGCGCCGTCAGGTCCGCAATCGCCTGCTCCGCCCCGCTGTCCGCGGCCTCGGCCGGTCTTGCGCGCAGTTCCTCGAGTTCCGCTCTCAATGTCGCAAGACTTTCCATCAGCGCGAGTTCCGACTCGCTCGGACCTGTGTCCGCAGGCGGGGCTTGGCTGGGCTCCGGGGCAGAAATCGGCGCCAGATCTCCGAATCCGGGGCCGCTGCTCTGGAACTCTTCCGGCGCGGCTGTCGCCATTGGTGCTTCTGCCGACGGCTGTAGGGCAGCCCACGCCAGACCACCTGCCGTCGCGATGCCGACGACTCCAAGGATCGCGGCAAGCGGTGCAGGCCGCTTGTTTGCCTTCGCTTTGCCTGTCGAACCTTCGAGAGCCGCGAGGCGCGCGGCGAGGTCTTCCGTACCTTCGGTCATGATGTGGCCTGTCCTGCGTCCTGGACGCAAACCACCTCTTCGCCAAGGCGAAGAACCCATTGTCGGTTGACGCCAGACACGCGGATGACGCCGTCACTCAGTGCCTGGCTGTTCACCGCGCGTTCCCTCCCGTTCGAATATCGGAAGATGGCGGGCACAGGCGCGTTCCGTGCAAACCGGAAATACGTGAAGGTACCATCATCCCAGATGGCCGTCGGCGTGAACTCTTCTCGGGCGCTGACCGCATAGTTCGCGTTCGGCGCATCGGCCGCAACCGCCCTGGTGGGTTGCACGCGGTTTTCAGGATAGCGGAACTGCACGACATAATGCGGCGTCTCCCGGGCTTCGACGACATGGAAGTAGTAGGAGCGACGGTTGGTGTAGACGGTGATGTTGGTGGCGACGCCAGATGCTGTCGGCTTGATGGCGAAGGCACGGCCACCCGGGACACCGTCGAATTGAAACCCGACCGTATCGCCGGCGATGATCGAGCGGATGGTTTCACCCTCACCGAATTCGACTGTGGTGACGCGGGTCAGAGTCGTGACGACACGGTAAACCTGGCCTTCAGTCCAGGTCGCGACGCGCACGCGATTGTCATGAGAACCTGGACGGGGCGTAGTTTCGGCCAAAGCAGTCGTTCCCGCGAACGCGAGAATACTGGCGGCCAGCAGCGCAGAGATTGAAGTGCGAGTCATTCGGAACGGTCCGATCGGATGGCATATTGGGTAACGGTGAAACCGAAAGGGTTTTGCCAAACATCGTCGATCGCGCGGGTCCGCTCGGGCCGGAATTCGAACATCAACGTGGCAGTGAACGATCCATCCTGTACCCCTTGCGGGCCTGTCAGGCGCTTTCTGAGCCGCACCTGGGCGCGGTTCTCGCCGATCAGCGTGATCGAGGCGATCTCGACAGCCATCTCCGCAGCCGGGCCATAGCGCGTCGGCGGATAACTCTCCTGCCCGGAGGTCCACATCGCGCGCATGTTGGCCTCGGCCGATCCGGAAGACTGTGCGAGGACACGGCGGACACGAAGATCGTTGTCGAGCTGGTTGTAGGTTTCGCGGTCGAGAATGTAGCGGTAGATTTGCGCTTCGATCACGGCAGGGCGTTCGGCGAGCGACACGGTTTCAACCCTGGCATTGGGAAGCGCCATCCCGGTCGCGGGATCGTAGGGCACAACCACGGGAGGCGGCGTCTCGACCATCAGCGCGACAGCCGCAGCTGTCAAACAGCCGAATACACCAAAGCCTGCTCCAGAAAGGCCGATCATTCGCCAAAGCTGTTCCCGGCGCAGGGCACCGTAGACAAGTTCCTCTTCCACGAGTTCGCGCGCAGTCATCACCCCTGCCCTACTCATGGCTCAAGGTCCGGCAAGGTGAAGTCCATATAGCGGCGTTCTTCGGCAACGGTGGCGGCGTCGACCACGCCTGCATTGCCTGCGCCTAGGGTTTGAATCGCTTCCAGCTCCCACATCCGGGTCATAGCGATGGCGAGTTCCGCCGTGACGCGGGTGTTATGATCCATCGAGGCTTTGAGATCCTCCATGTCCGGGATCATCTCGACCAGACGTTCCACCCGTTCGAGAGACTGTTCCGCCTCTGCGTGGCTGTTCTGCGCCGCCGCCGACATCACAGCACCTGTGGTTGCCCGCGTGGCCACGCCTTCGGCGCCCGGATTGCCGCTGGTGGCGATCTCGCGGAGTGAATCCTCGTCGAACCCGGCGCTTGCCAGCGCCTGTTCCATCTGCGTGCGCATGGGCCCGGCATTGGGCCCGATGAGCGCGCTCCAATCGCCCGCCTGGATGCCTCGGATCAGGCCGGGGATGTCTTCGAAGTTGGCCTCAAGCAAGGTGTCGAGGTCCCCGCCCATGGCAAGCCCGAGGATGCTGCGCGGCCCGGTGAGCGAGGCATACATCTCGTTCAGCTGATCGAGCTGGCTTTGCAACATGTCCAGTTGCTCCAACGCATTGTCCAGAAGATCGGTCTGGATCCCGAAATCCTGCAGCATCTGTTGAAGCTGGCGGATTTCCTGAGCAATGTTCTGAGTGTCCACCGTGGGCACACCCTGTGCCGCGACAGGTCCGGTGACATTGAGGGTGAGCGCGAGAGCAATGCTACCGGCGAAAAGGGAACGGGGCAGGCGCAGGTTCAACGCAAATCCTCCTGACTGAAATCCATGAATTGCCGCTCGGCAGCTTGCGCTGCCGCCAAGGCGATCTGCTCGGCGCTGAGTGGCTCGGTTCGGGCGGCCTTGATCCGGGTCCGGATTGCGACCAGCCGGGCCAGTTCGGCCCGGGCATAGGTGTTGAGCGCGATGGCCTCGTGGAGATCCTCGGTCTCACCAATGCGGGTGATGATGTCCTGAACCCGCAGGGCGGCGGCACGGACCGAGACCAGCGAATAGTCGCCATACACCCCTGCGCCGTGGGCCGAGAGGCTGAAACTCGCGTTGGCGAGGAGCACAGGGTCGATGGTGCCGAGCGCATCGATGCCGCCCACGGCCGCGAGGTAGCTGTTGTACTGCTGCGGGATCACCACGACATAATGCTGGGTTTCCGCGAAGGGTGGCACACCGCCATAATCCTGCACATTGCCCGGCCCGGCGTTATAGGCGGCGAGCGCATGGATAATGTTGCCATCGAACTTATTCAGCATTTGTGCGAGGTATCGCGCACCGCCGGTGACCTGCAGATAGGGATCGTCGTAATAGGCCGGGTAGATCCCGAGATCGCCCGCGGTACCGGGCATGATCTGGGTAAGTCCGAAGGCCCCCACGGGTGAGCGTGCCCCGATCTGGAAACGGCTTTCCTGCCAGATCAGCGCCTGCAAGAGACAGCGCCATTGCACGAGCGAAAGACCTGCGCGGCCGACCCCGGACAGACTATGGGTGTCGCGTGCTGCGCGGATGATCAGCTCCTCGATCCCCTCCCTGGCATCGCCGAACATCCGCGCTGCCGCTGGATTGGTGTCCTCGGGCGCATAAAGACTGGCGACCGCGCTTTCGACGTCGTCTACCGCCCCCTGCCCCGCCTCGAGCCCCGCCACGGTTCCGGCCACGTCTCCAGCGCCAAGCGACATGGCATCCATCAGCCCTTCCAGGGAGGCGAGTTGCTGGCGCTCGATTTCGGCCAGTTCCTCCTCGCGGCTTAGCCGGTCCTGCTGCAGTGCCAGGTCCCGATCGGTCTGCTCAAGGATGGCCTGCCGCTCTGCGAAGAGGCGCAGATCGAAGGTCGGCACGCCCTGAGCGACCGCTGGCCCCGCCGTGGGAACTGCCAGCGCAAAACCGATCATCGAGAGAGGAAGCCAGGTCCGCATTGGTTCAGCCGCCCGCCCCCAAGAGGACGAAATCGCAGGCCGTGTCGCGGCGCGTGACCTCCGCCCCCATGGTCGAGATCGTGGCGGTGGCGGTTCCTGCCTGCGCAGGAGCCTCGCGAAAATTGAAGCAGTTGGCTTGCGGGGGGTTATGCTGCGCACAGGCTGTCAGGGTCAGGCCGAGCCCGAGCAGCACGACGCTGCGAATGATGGTACGGGTCATGTCACTCTCCAGAAATCAGGACGTTCGCGATAATCGGCGCCGACAAGCGCTTCGCCCTTCTCCATTCCACCAAGGATGGTCACGAGCGGGCCGAGCGCGCTGAGATCGGCATCGATCACGACGGAACCACGGTCGTCGCGTACAAGCGCGAGCCGCGAGGCCGAGCCGACGCCCAGAAGCACGTCGAGCTCTTTCTCGGTCAGGCCGAGCATCGCGTAGTCAGCGGCGGAAGCACGAATGTTGGGCAAGAGCACCTGCGTCGGCACCGCTTCCACGATGGTCTTGCCGGTGCGCGTGCGCTCGAGCTGGCTGGCATATTGCGTCATCATCACGACGACGGCGTTCTGCTTGCGGGCGGTCACCAGCCAGTTGCTGAGGCGCTCCGCAAAGTAGGCGTTGTCGAGGGCTTTCCATGCCTCGTCGATGACGATGATGGTGGGCTTGCGGTCCTCGATCACCCGCTCGACCCGGCGGAAGAGGTAGGACAGGACCGCCATGCGTTCCCGCTCGCTCTCGGAATCGAGGATGCCGGTGAGGTCAAAGCCCGCGACGTCTCCATCGATGCTGAAACTGTCCTCGGCATTGGCCCCGAAGATCCAGCCGTAGCGACCCTCGGCCGTCCATTCCTGCATACGCTCGAAGAGATCGCCCTCGTCATCGGTCGAGACCAGCAGCGAGGCGAAATCCGACCAGTTCCGTAGACCCGCATGTCCTGCGCTGGCGTTCTGGCGCACGACTTCCTGCAGTCGGTTGGTCTGAACCGGGGTTAGCGGTCGATCGCGCCGCTCCAAGAGGCTCGCGAGCCAATCAGCAAGCCATGTCTGGCCCCGCACGTCGATCTCGGTCTGGAGCGGATTGAGGCCCGTGGGGCGCCCCGCCCGCACGGTCGAATAGCTGCCGCCGAGCGCGCGGACGGCCATCTCCATGCCCGCGCGATAGTCGAATACGAAGACCCGCGCACCTGCCCGCCGTGCCATGGTCATCAGGAAAGCCGCCAGGACGGATTTGCCGGAGCCGGGACGGCCGAGGATCAGCGTGTGGCCTCCCGTGGGCTCGCGATCCGGCGCGCCCTGTTCGTGGAAGTTGAAGCGAAAACCACTGCGCTCGGGTGTCGGAAAGAGCGTGATCGGCACGCCCCAGGGGACTTCCCGCCCTGTCTTTCCGAGCGGGGTGCGGTGGAAGGTAGCGAGATCGGCGAAGTTGTGGTTCGTGATTGCGGCCTTGCGGCTGCGCGCCCCTGTGTTCCCGGGATGCTGCGCCATGAAATGCGCCCGTGCCCCGAAGGCTTCCGAGATCAGGTTGATGCCGGAGGTGGCGGAGATGTTGCGGATTTCGGCCGCGATGTCGTCAAGCGCCGTCTGGGTGCGGGCATAGACGGCCACGGTCATATGGTGCTCGCCGAAGATCAGGCGTTTGGATTCCAGATCGTCCTGCGCGAGTTCCAGTTCCTGGGCGAGACTGACGGCCCCGTCATTGGCGGCCTGCATAAGCCGCAGCTGCCGCTTGATCCGGCCCGCCATGATGTTGGCGTTGATCGGCACAAAAGAGTGCGTGACCACCATGTCGACGGGCAGGTTCAGCTCGTCGAGCATCAGGCTATCGGTCTTGGCGGGGTAGTTCTTCACCGCAAAGATCGCCCCGAGCTTGTCGCCGACAGCACCGTCCGAGAGTGCGATGGTCGTGCCGCGGAAGGTGACGCGGGTATTTGCGACGTCCTCGGCGATCACACCGAGGCGCGACCGGGGGAAGAGCGGGTGCTCCTCGCCTGTGTTGAGTGAACCGAGGAAGCCCAGAAGCTCGCCGCTGCTGGCGGCCATCAGGCGGGGCTTCAACTCGTCGAAGGAGGACAGAAGAAACCCCACGACCTCGTCGAGTTTCCGCAAGCGCCGGGTTGTGTCCGCCGCATGTCGGGCGCGGGACGCGCCCAGACCGAAGGGCAAGCGGCTGCCGGTCTCCGGGCGCTTCAACACCGTCAGGGTCAGCGTCTTGTCGCGCAAGCCCGCGCGGCCGAGATGCGCGTGCCATCGTTTGTCGACGGCGGCAGAAAACCCCTCGCCCGGAATGGGCGGCAGGGTCACGTCGACCGCTTTCGAGACCTTGTGCAGGTAGAATGAGAACTCGGTCCCGACCTGCGCGACGATGCCAGCCAGCAACCCTCCGATCCGGTCGAGATGCCCGTCCTCGCTCGTGGTGCTGTTCACCCCTTCGAGGCGGATGCACTGCATCAGTTCGTTGCCGCGTGTCCGGATCGTTCGGTCGTTCACGAGGCTCACATAAGGCAGCATCATTGAGAGCCGCTTCTCGCCCTTGACCCATGCGGGTAGCGCGGTCAGCGGATCGATGGCGTTCTCAACCTCATCGGCAATTCCATCACGGGGCATAGCTGTCGCCTCCGTGCAGCTTGCGGTTCGTCGTAGGCGGGGTTTCCTGCAAGGTGATCACCAGGACATCGAGGAAGTTCGGATCCCAGTCCGCGGCCTTCCAGAGCGCCGGCCAGGCCAGGCCCGTGAAGACGGCCACCACCCAGCTCTGCACCCAGAGGAACAGAAGCGTCGAGCCGAAGAGCCAGACCATTGCGTACATGATCGGCAAGCCCATCAGCTTGGGTGGCCTGAGAAGGCCGATGAACACGCGGGACTGGTCAGCCATGGATGGAGCTCAGGTGGTCCAGATGGCGGCGACAATGGTGGGTGCTGCGGCGATGCCCGCGATTGCAACCACGACCCACAGCGCCTGACGGAAGTCGAGGATGCCAAAGAGCCAGGAAAGGAACACCCCGATCAGCGCAAGCGTTCCGATCACGATCCCCAAGGGACCGGTGATCGCATCGACAATGCCTTGAAGCAGGGTCTGCACCGGCGAGAGGTCAATGCTCTGCGCAAGCGCTGGACCCGCCAGTACGATAAGGGCTATCGCGCCGAGCGCGACGATCGAAGGTCTCGATGTCATAAAAGATCTCCTCTGAGCCGCTCAAACACGGCAGTCACACGGGCCACATGCCCTTGGGTTTCTCGAAAAGGGGGGATGCCGCCGTAGCGTGTGACCGCCTCAGGTCCAGCGTTGTACGCCGCAAGGGCCAGAGAGCCCTCGCCGAACTGGTCGAGCATCATCAGCAAGTAGCGGGCTGATCCGTCGAGGTTCTGCGCAATGTCATGTGGGTCCACGCCGAGGTCGCGGGCGGTATCCGGCATAAGCTGGCCAAGGCCTATCGCACCGACAGGGCTACGTGCAGCCGGATTGTATGCGCTCTCGACTTCGATATTGGCCCGGTAAAGGAGCGCCCAATCAGTGACTGAAAGCCCCGCGCGACGCAGCGCACCATGCCCGGCATACCGCAGAGCCGTGCTCTCGATCGCATGGAGGATTTCTGGGGTGGCGCGGGCGGCGGATCGAGCCGGGATCGCTGTCTCGCTCGTTGCGTCAGGAACGCGAGGTTCTGCGAAGAGAAAAAGGCGCTCGTTTGCCTCTTGAGAAGTGGAAATCAATTGGCCGTCTGGACCAACCGAGAAGATGAAACCGTCGGCCAGGGCCGGGGGCGCGGAACAAACGCCTGTACCCAAAGCCGCGACGAGCGCAGTCGCGCGGTCAGCTGCCTTTGACCGGAGGCGCGGCGTGGCGCTCGCGGCCACCTTCTTCAAGTGGGATGCTAGCGGTCGTACAGCCCATGTCGGCCAGGAAACTGACAAGGCCAACGATGGTTTTGAAGTCGCGGAGCTTGAGGACGCTTCGGCTGGTGACGAGCATCTTATCGTCACGCCCATCAGTGGCGACGGCGCGGATGACCCACGAGCCGTACCAGCTGTTATGGCGCTTCTCTGCTCTCTCCTTGCAGACCACCTCAATGAGGTAGCCCTCGGCGAGCAAGCCGCGCAGTCCGTCTTCTGTAACCACATTCGGGGCTTCTTCTATCATGGCCTTCCCTTGGGTCCTTGTTCTGCCTGGGTGCAGTATCAGGCCCACGGGGTCGCAACACCGTGAGCGATACAAAACAACATTAATGATAGCAAGACGATTTATTCGAGTTGACGAACCGTCTTTGGCTGCAATAGGTAGCTATCGCACGAAACCATAAATTTGAAGTGGCAAAGGAGTTTTGCCCTGCGCATGTTTTGTGCATTTCGACACGGCTTGCTTGGTCTTGTTGTGCCGTTCGGACTGATCGGCCAAATCGCAAACGCCTGTATCGCGCCGGAACGGCCCTTCCTGCCCGAACGGCCGGAAGACGTTCGAGAATATGCCGATCTTCTGCGATCCGATTTCGAGGGCTACATCGTCGACATCCAGGACTACTTCCGCTGTCTTGATGCCGAGCGCCAACGCGCGTTTCAGGAGGCGCGCGAGGTCAGTGTGGACTATGGAAGGCTAGTCGAGCTATTGGAATGAGGAGACGCGTGGGCTTAACCGCCGTCGAGATCCTCGTAGTAGACGAGCGCGGGCATGTTGCGGCGCTGGTGCACGATGCGCAGGATGACTGCCGCGCCATCCGCCGCCTCGAGCCGCTTGTAGAAGATCACGTGACGCTGGCAGTTGACGGATCGCATCCCTGGGACAAAGAGACTCCTGTCCCGGCCCGCGTCGGGATCGCCAGTGATCCGCTCGAAGGCGGTGACCAACTGACGGTAATAGGCGAGCCATTGGTCCCTGCCCCAAGTATCGACGGTGTAGGCACGGATCTCTTCAAGGTCGGCCCTGGCCCGACCGGAAAGTCGAATGGTCATGCGGGTCAGCGATCAAACGCATCCGGTTCGAAAGCATGGGCATCGAACTCGGCGAAGTCCCCATTTTCGGCCAGGGTGGCTGCCTCCTCGAGGTCGGCCTTGAGGGCATAGAACTGCCGTGCGCCATCCCGCTCCATCAGCATCCTCACGCCGGCGCGCACGACTTCGCTCAGATTGGCGTAAGCGCCGGACTCGATCTGCGCCTGCACATATTTCTGCATCGGTTCGGTCAGGTGGACGTTTGGCATCAGACTCTCCTATCCGTGCTCAATCGTATCAGATACTGACATAGATATTCAAGCTCATGTTCGATCCCAACTTAGGCACCAACACAAGTTCGTTGCCCCACCCCGTCCTTCCGTTCCTGGATTCCAGCCGGGGAACCAGGCACGACAGTTTCCCGATACTGCCCCTCCCGAGACCATGAGCGCTACGACACGCCGTTTGACGGACTCTTGCGGTCCAGTCTTCCGTGACCGCTTTCGTGGCCGCATTGGAACGCCATATTTGTATTTTGTTACAGATGTTTGTTTGGCAGCCAACATGAAACAAGGCTGCAATTTTGGCCGCTTTTACTACACCACAAAAGCCCACACCGGCGTCAGAACTCGGAAGCCGTCAAGCGACACAAGCTGACTGTTGCACGCCACTAGCAATCAAATCCCCTTGCTATCATTAATGTTGTTTCGTATCGCTGCACCATTATAGATGGAGTCGGCATCATGAAGCACGTGATCCACGGCGTGGCCACTGCCACGGCAATAAGCATATCCGGACTAATGGCCTCGTCCGGTCCGGCTCAGGCCTATCAGGTGGACTGTGCAATCCTCCTCTGCCTTGCGGGGGGCTGGCCTGCCTCCGCGCCCTGCGCACATGCTAGAGCGGTCTTCATTCGGCGGATTACGCCATGGCCGATCGAGCCGCCTTTGCAAATCTGGCGGTGTCCGATGGGTGTGTCGTTCAACGATCCCAACCCGATGTCGCCCATGGAACGCCTTTATGACATCACGTTCCGCGATCCGTCCGTACCGCAGGAATCGACTCCGATCCCCCTTGTTCACGTCCAAGCAGATGAGCAAGCCGACATCGACATCTCGGGCGACGCCTTTGATTTCGTGCGCAGCATTCGCGTTTATCACATCCAGTACCGCCAGCATGAAAACCGAGATGGCGACTGCAATCGCAGCGACTCCACGCGGTTGGGGTCCTACGGCGTGCAGGGCGACTACCGATGGACAAGGTCCACCGTAGGCCAGGTGCCGGCCGCATCCGGCCTGAGCATCCCGAATGGATGCGGGAGCTACTTCTACCGTTCCGTCTTCGTCGACTGGCGCGATCACGCCGGGAACTATGGCTCTGAAGAGGTTCGCTACTGACAAAATCTGCGCGCGGTTTTGCCGCGCGCGTCCTGACAACCCCGCACGGAAGGCTGTGCAAGACCCCCGAAAAGGAGACGACGCCAGACCGTGAAGCCTGACGCCGTGCTAGAAAACTCCGTGAACAAGAGTTTCCTAGCGCACCGCTAAAACATCTGCAACCAGCAAAGTTGTTTTGCTGGCAAGAATGTTTTTGTCTCACGACATGGCGTCGGATCTCCAAGGAGACCTCGACCATGGAACCTACGACCGGCCTGATCCTGCGACGGATCACGCAGACAAATCTCTCTGTTGCTGCGCACAAGCTTGCTACCCTCATCCTCGATGCCATCGCCTGGAAGGATGGCTACAACGGTTTGTTGCGCGGAACGGCAGCCTTCACCCTCTCTGTCCTAGCGGAGAAGATGGGTGTCTCACGACAATATCTTTCGGTTCTTTTGAGTGAACTTGAGACGTCGGAGTTACAGCTCGAGCGGGCGAAGCCGAATGGCAAGTTCGCGCCCTGGATCTTTCGGTTTTCCGCCTTCGATGAGGAGAGTGAAACCCATGATCTCGTGTCAGGTGAAGGCGACACATCACTATCTAGAGATAATAATAACAAAACTATCTTCTCAGGGCTGATCGAAATCACCGAGAGTTCGAACGTTTTTCAGACCAGTTGGGCAGAGCTCATCAAAGCGGCGAAGGCCGCGTTGCCCTGCTGGAACATCGACACCCAGGTCATCTGGGATCGCTTCCTCGCCTTCAACCGATCCCGAGGCAACGGCAGGGTGCCGGCCGGCTTCCTGCTTGGCTTCATGCGCCGATGGCGAAATTCGTGGGGAACTCCAACTCGTCCCGCGGTCAAGCCGCCCGCCAGACCAATAACGGATCCCAAAGAGCGCGAATTGCTGAGACAGATGCAAGCCGCACCAACTGCGAACCGCCAGTTCCACGCGTCCGACTTGTGTCGCTTGATCGGACACGCTGCCTACGAAGCGCGTGTACTCGATGTGATTCGCAAGTTCGGGTGTCAGAGGTTTTCAGCAACTTTGGCGGTGCACGGAAGAGCGGTGTTGGCAGGGGAAATATCCAGATGATCCGCTGGCGGCAGCACCTGTAGGGAGTAAGAGCCAGCGTACTCGCTCCCGCAATGGATTAGTGCCTATCTCGCTCTGCTATACGGGTGGTCAGGTCCCAGCAGGCATGGGAGGCTGGTTTTTCAAATGTTTAGGGGGTGTCTGCAAATCGTGTTGGGATGTTGCGGGGCCTCTCGAAGTGGCAGCTACCCATTCTCACCGTCGCTGATCGGGGCGGTGCGCGGCTACGTCAGCGACTTCTGAACCGCTAGAGCGCAACGCTGGAGCGTGCGATAGTGCCCCTCATGCCGAAGGATGCCGTGCTGTGCTCGGACGGCGCTAAGGGTTACGCCACTGCGGCATCGAACACGTCTTGGTCGGCACCAAGCCCGGCACGCGCGTCACGGCGGGCTGCTATCACATCCAGAACGTGAACTCGCTTCACGCCCGCTACGACAAATTCATCAAGCCCCTCTGCGGACCGGCCACCAAGAACCTGAACCTTTACATCAGGTGGCTGGAGGCGCGGTGGGCATGGATCGGCCCAACGGACGTGTTACGAGCCTCGTAACGGGTCAGCACGGCCGGCAGATGTCCGCATCGAGCCCAAAGTACCAGTTACTGCACTATGCGCGAATGTCGGCCATCAATGATACTACGCCTACACACGCGCAATCTCACGGATCAGATCATTTGTCTCTGGTCTCGTCGTTTGGTGCCGATAACGAAGAGCAGAAACAGTTCGCGAAATTTCAAGGCCGTCGATGAGTATCGAAACGAGGCCCCTGTCTGCTGGAATTGCCGTGGTTGGCAAAATCACCGCGCCTAATCCCTGCCGCGCGAGTTCGACTAACCAATCCACGCGATTTGACCGATAGGCCGCGTAGAGTTCGTGACCTTGGTCTGCACATGCCCGATGCAACGCATCCCGCATTTCGCAATTGGGTCGATCGAGCATGTCAGTTTCAGCGAGTGTCGAAAGAGAAATAGCGTCTCGTTCAGACAACGGGTGCGACTTGGACACCACAACCTTGTAGGACTCGTCATAGAGCTGGTCTATTCGATAGAGGTCTTCACTGACCGTCGCCGCTGTGACAACGACGTCAAATTCACCCTCTCGCAATCCGGACAGAAGCTTGGAGGCAGACGCCACGATCAACTCTATTTCGGCTTGCGGCAATCGTGTACGGAAGCGTTCCACGGCGGCTGAAATCCGGTTGTGACCAATCGTTTCGCCAACACCGACAGAAATAGGAACCCGCTCCAGTCGCGTGTGGCGGACGGCTTCTGCCTTAGCTGCCTGCGTTTCGTCATGCGCTTTCTGTAGCCTTGGCTGCATGAGTTTTCCGAGTGCCGTCAACCTGCATCCCGCGCGGTCCCTGACAAACAGATCACCCCCGAGCTCGTGTTCAAGTTTCTTGATCGCGGTCGTCAAGGACGGTTGGGAAACATTTGAGGCGCTAGCTGCATGGGTGAAGTTGCGATGCTGGCAGACAGCCAAAAAATACCTGATCTGGTTCAACTCCACTGCCACAGTCTCCGTCACTTTCCGCCATGAGGTTCACCATAGCACATGCCTATCAAAGAATAGAAGTTCGGGATTGGTGCCTGAGGCATTCGGCATGAGAAAAGGGTGCATCGAAACCAACCACAACAACCTCTCAATCAGGAGGCGACCATGAAAGCCCAAATTCTCAAGACACTCGCCGCTTTGGCCTTGATCACGACATCTGCAGCCGCACAGGAAACCCCAATGGAAAATCACACTGCCAGCTACATCGCCATGCCCGCCGCTGAAGGCCAGACCGAAGCATTCGCCGAATTTCTGGCCGGAGCCGCCCCGATTGTCGCGGACACCGAACCAGGCACCGTGCTTTGGTTTGCCTTACAAGACGACGATACGCTCGCGATCTTTGATATCTTCGTGGATGAAGAAGCGCGCAATGCGCATTTCTCCGGCGCTGTGGCCGCGGCTTTGAACCAAAATGCCGACGCGCTGGTCGCCGGGGGCTGGGACGATGGTGTGGTCGCGAATATCAACAATTCCGATGTCCTGTCGGTGAGGGAACCGGTTGATCTCTACTCGGCCACGACAGCCACGTACATCACGCTCGAAGCAGCACCCGGCAGAGGGCCGGAATTGGCAGCCTTGCTGACCGCAGCTGGTCCCATCGTCGGAGAAACCGAACCCGGCACATTGTTCTGGGCGGCGCTGCAGATTGACGAAACATCCTTCGCAATCTTCGATATCTTCACCAACAATGCTGGCCGTGAAGCACACTTTGCCGGTCAAGTCGCCGGGCTGCTGAACGAACGGGCAGCGGAGTTGGTCGCTGGCGGGTGGGACGACGGTGTGGTCGCTAACGTCCACAACTTCGACATCCTCGCCATCAAGTAACGCGATGTGACAGGAACAAGAGGCGCCTGGTGCAACGCATCAGGCGCTTTGCCGAACGAATTTAGATTCACCGTGAAGCGGTCGTTCGAGTAACTGCAGCGAATTAGCGCTTTGTTCGCAAAGCCTACCAACACGATTTGTGGACACCCCCAATGTTTAAACCACGCCGAATGGCGTGAGCCGGCCGGCCGGAGACGTACTTACTCCGCCCTCATGAGGGCCGTGTCAAAATGCCCCTCGACCGGAAGGCAGTCGTCAGTGTCCGCTTCGGCAAAGAAGCTGTCCTTGCGGCACAAATGCGCAGAAAAGCTGCCTTTGATCGTCGATCCCTCTTCTTCGAGGGAGAGGGTGTCGATTGAGATACTCAGGTCCTCCCCGATCTCCTCGTTCATGTAGAATGGGGCATTCATCCCCTCTGGCCACCACGACACAGAGGCATCCATCATCGCGCCCGAGGCGTCTGTGCCCATAAGGGATATCTCGATCGTCAGGATGCCCGTAAGCATCCGCCGAGGGCCGTCTGACCGACCCACCCGGCTGCCTGTAAGAGCATGAAGCTATGACAGATCATAGCTTCATATCCCAAGTAGAGGTTCTTTCGGTCTCGGATACAGGTCGGCGGCGGCGGTGGACCGACGCCGAGAAGGTGCGGATCGTGGAGGAGAGCTACGCGGCGCCGCGGATGGCCGCGGCAACGGCACGACACTACGAGATCTCTCGTTCGCTTCTCACACGGTGGCGTCGCCTGGCCCGTGAGGGCCTTCTGATCGGCAATGGGGACCGGACGCATTTCGCAGCGGTTGCCGTGACGCCGGAAGTCGCCACCGATGCGCAGTGTCGGGCGGATGAGATGAGCCATGATCGGGTGGAGATCATCCTGCCAAACGGACGTCGCCTCGTGACCGCCGCATCGACCGAGACGTCGACCCTTGCGCGGCTCATCCAGGTGGTGGAACGGGCATGATCGCATTTCCGGCAGGCGCAAAGGTGTGGATCGCGGGCGGCGTGACGGACATGCGGAAGGGCATGAACACGCTGGCCTTGCAGGTGCAGCAAGGCCTCGGGCGTGATCCCTATGCCGGGGAGATATTCTGCTTCCGAGGACGCCGTGGCGATCTCGTGAAGCTGCTTTGGCATGATGGGGTCGGCGTGTCGCTCTATATGAAGCGCCTGGAGGCGGGCAAGTTCATCTGGCCGGTCAGCGGCTCGGGCGAGACGGTCCAGATTTCTGCGGCCCAGATCGGCTATCTTCTGGAAGGGATCGACTGGCGTAATCCGCGTTGGACGCAGCGCCCTGCAAAGGTAGGGTAAATATCCTTCAGAGCCCTATTTTATATAGCTTTATTGAGCCGGCATGGTAAATCTTGACCATGTCAGATGCCGCCTCCGAACTCGAGATACTGCGCGCCGAGCTGGCGGCCACAAAGGCCGAACTGGCCCGCTCTAATGCCGTGGTGTCGGCATCAGAAGCGATGATCGCGGGCCTGAAGCTCGAGATCGCGATGCTCAAGCGCGAGAAGTATGGCCGCAGCGCCGAGCGCACTGCTCGGCTCCTCGATCAGCTCGAGTTGCAGCTCGAGGAGTTGGAAACGGCCGCGGCCGAGGATGCCATTCGCGCCGAGCAGGCGGCAGAAAAGGCGACGAAGGTCCGTGCTTTCGATCGGCGCAAGCCCGTCCGCAAGGCGTTCCCCGAGCATCTGCCGCGCGAACGGGTGGTGATCAAGGCGCCGACGGCCTGCGCCTGCTGCGGGTCGGACCGGATCAAGAAGATGGGCGAGGATATCACCGAGACGCTGGAGGTGGTGCCGCGGCAGTGGAAGGTGATCCAGACCGTCCGCGAGAAGTTCACCTGTCGGGATTGCGAGAAGATCTCGCAGCCGCCCGCCCCATTCCACCCCGTTGCGCGGGGATGGGCGGGGCCAAGCCTCCTCGCGATGATCGTGTTCGAGAAGTTCGGGCAGCACCAACCGCTGAACCGCCAGGCCGAACGCTATGCCCGCGAGGGCGTGGAACTCAGCCTCTCCACGCTCGCCGACCAGGTCGGCGCGGTGACCGAGTTGCTGGAGCCGCTGCATACACTGATCGAAGCCCATGTCATGGCCGCAGAGCGGTTACATGGCGATGATACGACGGTCCCGCTGCTGGCCCGGGGCGGCACGAAGACGGCCCGGCTCTGGACCTATGTCCGTGATGATCGGCCCTTTGGCGGCACCGCCCCGCCGGCGGTGGCTTTCCGCTTCTCCCGCGACCGCAGCGGCGAACATCCGACTGGGCATCTCGCGGGCTGGCAGGGCATCCTGCAAGCTGACGCCTATGCCGGATACAACCAGCTCTACGACCCGAAGCGATTACCGGGGACTGTTGTGTCGGCCCTGTGTTGGTCACACGCCCGCCGCAAGTTCTTTGAGCTGGCTGACGTGGAAGGGAATATCCGCAAGGGCAAGGACGCCAAGGAGATCTCCCCGATCGCATTCGAGGCCGTTCGGCGCATCGACGCGCTCTTCGATATCGAGCGCGAGATCAACGGGTTCAATCCGGCGGATCGACTGGAGGCCCGGCAGCGCCTGTCGGCCCCGTTGGTCGAGGATCTGGAGCGTTGGCTGCGCGGCGAACGCGTACTCCTGTCCAAGCACGCCAAGGTAGCCAAGGCGATCGACTATCTGCTGGCGCCGAACCATTGGCCGGGCTTCACCCGGTTCCTCGACGACGGCCGCGTCTGCCTGACCAACAACGCGGCAGAAAGATCGCTACGCGGCGTGGCTCTCGGCAGGAAGTCGTGGCTCTTCGCGGGGTCCGAGCGCGGCGGGCATCGCGCCGCCTTCATGTATTCCCTGATCGGCACCGCGAAGCTGAACGACATTGACCCGCAAGCCTGGCTCGCCGACGTCATCGCCCGCATCTCCGACATGCCGGTCTCGCGCCTGCATGAGTTGCTGCCGTGGGAATGGTCCCAACCTGTCGGGCCGTCGAGGGAAGCCGCATGATGGCACGGGTCACGCAGGTCTACAGCATCGACGAGGTTGCGAGGCGGATCGGGGAAAGCCTGGACCTGATCGAAATCGTCAGTTGGAACGACGACAACATCGACTACGGCGAGATGATCCGCGTCTACAACGGCACCGACGAAAGCCTCGTCACCTTCACCGAGCGCGGCATCGAGTCCCTTCAGGAGCTTCTGGCGGATTTGCGCACGTGGGAGGGCGGCATCCATCAGTTCCTCATCGGCGAACAGTGTGACCCAGACGTCATCGAAACGATCATGGAACACGAGAAAAACACCTGATCCAAGACGGCCTTCGGCGCATGCTTACCCTGGTTGGCCATTCTCGACACACATGGCGTTCCGGCCGCGGCGATCAACGACATTGCAGCGGTGTTTTCGGACCCGCAGATAGAGGCGCGCGGACTGCTGACCGGCGGCGACGATAACCTGCCCCTGGTCGCCTGCCCAATCCGTTTTCGGCGCATGGCGCTTTCTGCCGCGATCCGACCGCCCAATCTCGGAGAACATAATGGCCTCTATCGGACGTCCGGGGTGGGTTCGGATATTCAACAGGAAAAGTTGCACCCGACTTGAAATCCAGAGGCCTGACAGTGCTAATAGATTGGTTCAGGTCGGCACATTGACGTCAATGCGCGGCCTTCTTCTCGTCGCTGAAGATCGAACGGGCAGCCCGCAAGGTCTACCGCACCCGTGACGCGGCACGCGCCGACGTGTTCGACTACATCGACCGCTTCTATAATCCAAGGCGACGGCATTCGAGGGAGTGGACAGAACATGGTGGTCATGCGGCGCGTTTTCTGTTTGCGACGGTCAGCCGACCAGCGAGAACTGCGGCCCTTGTGACGGCTACTCGGTGAGCCCCTTTGGGCGACCACCGCATCCTTCTGCGCTTTCCCATTCAGGCATTGGCAATGTCATCGACTGACCCTTCGGCACGAGATGACGAGATGGGCTGCCCGTTACGGTACCGTCGGCCATAGTCGACAAGGGATTCCATGTTGTTCGCGAGATAGGTGTACAGTGTCTCGCAGCGGGCCTGCACACGAGCGGCAGCGGTGCGGACAGCCAGGGGCTCTTCCGCAAGGCGGGTGCAATCATACATGAGCCCTTTCAGATAAGTTTCCGCGACCCGTGCTCTGCCATGCCACAGCCACCAGCGGAGGCTTTTCGCGGGGCGCTGGAACAGCACCGGAATTCCAGTGAATCCCGGTATCTGGACCAGACCCTGAACGGCGGCCTCGACATGTCGAATGCGCATCGAGATGTGCCACCAGTCGAGGATATGCTTCACCTGGCCGTCGCCACCCATGGCATTCCGCATGAGGTTCGGGAGGGCAAGCTCGCCATCAGAGATTACCGTCAACAGACGGCCCGGCTTCCATCCAAAGTCTGACAGCTCTTCTCGCATCCGGCTGCCTGGCGATGCAGTCGCATTGGCGACCAAGCCAAATCGTCGGCACATATTGCGACTTTCAATCTTACCGACCACAAGATCCAGGTGTCGCTGCTGATACTCCGGTCGACAGCGGATATGCGCACCGTCCAGAAAAACCGTCAAACCACCTTTGGGCGGTGCTTCAACGGGATCGCCTGATGCCCTTCGATTTTTCTCGAGCGCAGTGGCTACTCTTCCCAACCGGTCACGCACCGTGGTGTGATGGGGCGGATGGCAGGGGAGGAAGCTTTTCATCAGCCGCGCGGCTTCGCGAAAGGAATGCCGGGACCCGAGTTCCGCATAGAGCCGCTGCAGCTCCGGGGTAGCCCGGTCAGGAAAGAAATAGGCCAGCGGAGAAATAGGTCCGCCGGGCATCGCCGCTGACCTGGCATCACAAGAACAGCGGCGCAAGCGCGCGGCTTTGACCCGAACCCGCCCAAAGAGCGTGTCGAGATCGCGCGTGCGATAGTCATGAATGGCACGAACCGAGGCGCAATCCGGGCATACGCGGCTTTCTCGGATGATTTCCTCAACCTGATCGCAAAGAATTGCCCGCTGAATCTGTTCGACAACCCTCTTCCCATCCTCAAGGCGCAACCCGATCCCGTCTGGACAGGTCACCCGGTAGGGTCGAGAAATGCCGTCAAGCTGATGAGTGCGCTTCTCCCCGTTGTCGAAGGTAGTTTCGATTGAAATCCGTACGTCCATGGCAGCCCCCCACGCAAAGAACTCACCTTAGCACGGGCCGCAACGACGAAGATGACCCCCATGTTTTGTCCACTCCCTCCAGCAGTAACGCTTGTTGAATGGCGGCGGTGGTTGCAAAGGGCTCTAGGCCTTATACCGAATGCCCCGGTATCACTTCACGCCCTCCCTGCTCCCACAGGAAGGGCAAAGTGGTCGAGTCTTGCTCTGCCCGCCTAAGGGCTATGTCGCCGCTGCCGTGGACTAATTTTGCACCGCCGCTTTCAATAAGATCCAGCATTGGAACTTGAAGCCGAAGAGTTGATCCCCGATAGGGCGTAGACACCGGTTACGTTACTTGTCGACGTGCTGCATGCCTTCAACGGTATAGCGCTCACCGTTGATTGTACCTTTCGGTGCAATTTGATCAAGGGCAGAGATATCGTCTGCTGTCAACGACAACGCCGCCGCCGCAATGTTTTCGTCGACATAGCGTTCGGTGCGTGTGCCGGGAATTGGGATGACATGATCGCCCTGCGCCAGAACCCAGGCCAAAGCTAACTGCGCCGGGGTGCACCCCTTAGACTCTGCCAATGCAGTCAGGGTATCAACCATAGCCAAGTTCTTCTGCAAATTCGCGCGCTCGAATCGCGGCTGAGATGTCCGCCTGAAATCGTCGGCTGCCATGTCATCGACTGACCTGATCTTCCCTGTCAAAAAGCCCCGACCAAGCGGGCTGTAGGGAACAAAGGCGACGCCAAGCTCTTTGCAGGTCTCCAAGATGCCGTCTTCCGGGTCACGCGTCCACAGGGAGTATTCCGACTGCACTGCGGCAATCGGGTGGACGGCATGGGCGCGGCGCAGAGTCTCGGCTGAGACCTCACTAAGCCCCAAGCCGCGAACCTTGCCCTGCGTGACGAGATCAGCCATCGCACCCACGGTCTCCTCGACCGGCACGGCCGGGTTCAGGCGGTGGGCATAATAAAGGTCAATCACATCGATGCCTAAGCGTTTGAGAGACGCTTCATTGGCTTTGGCAATGTAGGCTGGGGTATTATCAATGCGGCGGTCCGCAAGCGGACCATCGCGCACAATGCCGAATTTGGTTGCGAGTGTGATTTGGTCTCGGTGGCGAGCGAGAAAGCTGTTGAGCAGTTCCTCGTTGTGGCCAAGACCATAAGTATCAGCAGTGTCGAAAAATGTTATACCTTTTTCGAGCGCATGCTCCAACGTCGCGAGCGATTGAGCTTTGTCGGAGGGCCCATAGAACTCGGACATTCCCATGCAGCCCAATCCAATAGCAGAAACGGCGCCCAGCCTGGCACCAAGATTGCGGAATTTCATAGCGGTGACCTTTCTTTATACTTTCAAGCTAATGCGCCAGCCCAACCACTGGTCGGATTGGCGCATTGTTCCCTAGAACGGGGCGTCGATATCAACCACTGAGATCAGCTTGTGGTTGACGAACTCCTTGATGCCGAGCCCGACCAGTTCGCGGCCGTAGCCCGAACGCCCGATGCCACCGAAAGGAAGGTCCGCCTTCGCCATGGTCGGGTGATTGACAAAGACCATGCCCGTAGAAATCTGTTTCGCAATCTCCGCGCCATGCTTCGGATCGGCCGTGAACACCGACCCGCCCAACCCGAATGGTGAATCGTTGGCAATGCGTACGGCGTCCGCCTCGTCCTTCGCGCGAAAAAGCATCGAAACCGGACCGAAAAACTCCCAATACCGAGCGGGGTTGTCTTCTGAAATATCGGTTAGGATGGTCGGCTGAACGAAAGCACCCGAATTGGGAACGCGCGGCCCGACTTCGGTTGCTGTGGCTCCGCAGGATACCGCCTGACGTATTTTGTCTTTGATCTCTTCTGCGGCGGCCTCGGAAGACAGGGGGGCCAAGGTTGTGGTTGGGTCCAGCGGATCACCAGCATTCAGCTTGGCGACACCCGCAGTGTAGCCTTCAAGAAACTGATCATAGACATCATCGACAATGATCATGCGCTTTGAAGACACACAGACCTGACCACCATTCCAGTGTCGGCCAAAGACTGCCCATTTTATGGTTTTCTCCATTTCCGCATCGGCCAACACCACAAAAGCATCCGCACCGCCAAGCTCAAGCGTCGATTTTTTCAAAGCCTTGCCAGCCTGCGAGGCGATGACCGAGCCAGCCCCTTCCGATCCGGTCAGCGCAACGCCATGAACGCGGGGATCGCCAATGATGGTTTCGATCTGAGACCGTGTTGCATAGAGGTTCTTGAACGCACCCTGAGGCAAACCAGCATCCAGCATCAGCTTTTCGAATGCGGCGGCGGCCTGCGGAACATTGGAGGCGTGTTTGAGCAACATGGTATTGCCTGCGGACAGCTGTGGTGCAGCGATACGGACCACCTGATAGAATGGGAAGTTCCAGGGCTCGATCGCGAGCAAGACCCCAAGCGGCTCCGCAGAAAGGACGGCGTCACCTTCATTGGGGTCGGCCACTGGCAGCTTTTCGGGAGCCAATAGCGCCTCGGCATTGTTTGCGTAATAGTCAAAGATGTCCGCTGACAGAGCAACTTCTGCTTTGGCTTCGGGCACAAGTTTGCCCATCTCAACAGTCAACAGATTGGCGAAAATATCGACATCACGCCGCAATATTTCAGCGGCATTGCGCATCACACGCGCGCGTTCTTCAAAGCTGGTTTCCTTCCACGATAGAAATGCAGCATGAGCAGTTTCAATCGCTTGATGAACTTCCGCGTCGGTTGCATCTGGAAAGGTTTCCAGAAGAGTACCAGTGTATGGATTTCGTGTTTCATAGGCCATGGTAGAACCCTTTTTGTTAGATCTGCTCACGGGAGGCAGAGGTTTCAGGACCGGCCATTGTCCAGTCCTGGATTGGTAAGTGTACGTTCCTGCGATCACTCATGTGGGAGAACAGGGTAATCGATGTATCCCTCGGCCCCGCCGCCATATGCGGTCGCGCCGTCAAGTGCGTTGAGGGGTGCGTTCTGCTGTAGCCGGGCCACCAGGTCCGGGTTGGCAATATAGGGACGACCAAAGGCGACTAGATCGGCGGCGTCACTGCGGCGCGCCGCAATTGCAAGGTCTCTGTCATAGCCATTGTTGGCGATGTAGATCCCGTTGAAACGCTGCCGCAAGATATTCAGATCAAATCCACCCTCGACGGCTCGTGCTCCGCCCGTCACACCTTCCACAACGTGGAGATAAGCCAGATCAATATCATTCAACTGATCGACAAGTGCGGTGAACACGGGTGCAGGATTGCTGTCCGTAAGGCCATTGGCAGTGCTGATTGGGGATATCCGAAGACCTGTGCGGCCATCATCGCAGATGGCCGCGACAGCTTTCGTGACCTCAAGTGTCAGCCGAATGCGGTTCTCGACCGACCCACCATAGGCATCAGTACGCTGGTTGGCCCCGTCACGCATGAACTGATCGAGTAAGTATCCGTTCGCGGCGTGAATCTCGACGCCATCAAACCCTGCGGCAAGAGCGTTGTGCGTCGCTTGCGCGTAATCTGCGACAATCCCCGGCAACTCCTCCAGGGCCAGCGCCCGCGGTGTGAGTGCTGGTTTCTTTCCATCCGGAGTGAACGCATCCACTTCAGGGCGAACAGCGGAGGGAGCGACAGGCAATATCCCACCGGCCTGCACATCCGGGTGGGACACCCTGCCGACATGCCACAGCTGAGCAAAGATGCGGCCACCCTTGTCATGGACACCGGCCGTGACGGGGCACCAGCTTTCGATTTGCTCGTCGGTCCAGATCCCGGGAGTAAAGGCGTACCCTGTGGCCTGCGGCGAAATGTTCACGCCTTCACTGATGATCAGGCCTGCCGATGCGCGTTGGGCGTAATATTCCTGCATCATTGGGGTGGCGATGTTTTCGGGGGACCGCGCGCGGGTTAGGGGGGCCATTACGATGCGGTTTGACAGCGTATAAGGTCCGACAACGACGGGGGAAAAGAGGTCAGTTTCAGGGATGGTTGACATAATGACTCCTCGTCTCCTGACTGGCAGGAGAGTGAATTTGGGACAAAGGGGTGGGCCGGTTGCTTTGGGCGTGTCGGATGTGGCCAACGCCTGATCCGGTCGTTTTGGGGGCGAATTTGTGGCGGCGGCGCAGGGCTTAGGTCAAAGAGGCTGCGCCGCCGGTCGAGTTTGCAATGCAGGCTTTCCGATCTACAGATCGGTCATCTGCATCCCTTGTTCCGTGTAACGATCGCCAGCGGCAGCGCCGCGTGGGAACAAGGTGTCGAGGCGGGTGAGAATGTCCTCGGTTAGTGTGACATCGGCGGCCCCAATATTGTCTTCAAGATAGGCGCGCCGTTTGGTGCCCGGGATCGGAATAATATGATCGCCTTGGGCCAAGACCCATGCGAGCGCCAGTTGCGCAGGCGAGCATCCGGCGCTGTCGGCGATGGCACGGTATTGCTCCAGCAAGTTCAGATTCTGATCCAGATTTCCATCGGCAAAGCGCGGCTGGGTGTGCCGGAAATCATCATCAGCCAGGTCGCTTAGTGTGGTGACCTTGCCGGTCAGAAAGCCGCGCCCAAGCGGGCTGTAGGGTACAAAAGCCGTGCCCAATTCGGCGCATGTGGCCAGCATCTCTCCCTCTGGGTCGCGCGACCACAGCGAATACTCTGTCTGAACCGCCGCAACCGGATGCACCGCATTTGCCCGCCGCAAAGATTGTGCAGAGATTTCGCTTAACCCGATGCCTCTAATCTTACCTTCTTTGATAAGATCAGCCATCGCTCCAACCGTGTCCTCAATCGGGGTCACCCCATCAAGGCGATGCGCGTAATAAAGGTCGATCTGATCAATTCCCAGACGTGCCAATGAGGCCTCGACTGCCTGTTTCACATAGGCCGGGCTGGTGTCGATAAACCGCGAGGTCGGGTCTTGGGATCGGATGATGGCGAACTTGGTCGCCAGCGTGAGGTTGTCCCGGTTTTGCCGAACGAAATCCGACAACAAGGTTTCATTCGCGCCGTTGCCATAGATATCGGCGGTGTCGTAGAACGTGACGCCCAATTCAAGCGCACGGTCCAGCGTTTCATAGGATTGATCGCGGTCGGTTGGGCCGTAGAATTCGGACATGCCCATGCAGCCAAGTCCAATGGCTGATGTCGCGCCAAGTCCGGCGCCCAGATTACGCGTTTTCATGTGTTTTCTCCTTGAATTGAGGTGGTACGAAGCGGATAGCCGTGACGCGGGAAATGCACGGCAACCGTTCCCACCTGTGGCATGTCCCGATGCAGAATGATGCGGGTGTCGTCGATATGGACCAGCGTACCGTCGATGACTTCCGTGCCAAATTCATCGACCAGAACCTGTACCGACGCGCCTATCGCGGGATGGGCAAGACCCGTTGCGGGAAGCGGGGCAGGGGTCGTCGAAACCGCGATTATGATCGCTTCAGCAGGCGCCAATTCGGTTCGTGTGCCGTGACCGAACTCCGCAATGCGCGCCATCCATGCCGACAATGCCGGGAACAGCGATAGACCGCTGCCGCTGGCGGTTGTGTCAGCTTTGGCAAAAAACCAAACCACATGATAGAGTGCCAGATCAGTCAGCGCGGGCGTGTCCCCGGCAAAGAAATCGGCACCGCCCAGCAGGTTCTCAAGCCAACCAAGCCCTGTTGTGATTTGGCCACGATGATATCCGACATCCGCCTTCAGGCCGTCCAGATCAATCTTGTGATCCCAAAACGCCTCGCGGTCGTGGATCAGGGCTGGGGGAACGGCATCGGCCCGCAGGCCCATGCTGTAACGAACCACTTGCCAGAACAAAATGCGGTCCGCCCAATTGTCGAGCAGCGGGGTCGCTGTGCCCGCAGTGTTCGGGGCAAGGGCGCGCGCCGGAAACCGCTGGTCAAGCTCGGCGGCGATCAGGGCGGAATCACAGTAGATATCCGCCCCGATCTGAAGCACTGGGGCCCGCCTGTAGCCACCCGTCAGGGTTAGCAGATCAGCCTTTGGCGCAATCGGAGGCACGATGACCGATGACCGATGACCATGATAGCCCCTTGAAGCCCATCAAAGTTCTGATTTTTTCGGAATAGGGAGAGGCTTCATAGTGGTGCAGGATCAGGTCGGTCATCGCTTTTCTCCTACTTCAGCAGCCCGAGGATCTCTTGCGCGGCGGCGGCGGATGAGGCGGGGTTCTGGCCGGTGACCAGTTTTCCGTCACGCAGCACGAAGCTGACCCAATCCGCCCCTTTTTCATACTGGCCACCATTGGCCTTCAGCATGTCTTCCACCAAGAACGGCACAACATCGGTAAGGCCGACGGCCTCTTCTTCGGTGTTGGTAAAACCCGTCACCCGGCGGCCAGACACCAGCGGTTTGCCGTCCGCGCCTTGGGTGTGGCGGAACACGGCGGGGGCGTGGCAAACTGCGCCGACAGGCAAGTCGGCGGCGGCGAAGGCCTCGATCAGGCGTTTGCTGTCCGCATTTTCGGCCAGATCCCACAAGGGGCCGTGGCCGCCCGGATAGAAGATGGCGTCGAACCCGTCTTCGGTTACATCCGAAAGCTTCAGCGTCGTCGCAAGATGCTTTTGCGTCTCTGGATCGTCTTTGAACCGACGGGTGTCGTCGGTCTGTGCGTCAGCGTTGTCGCTGGACGGATCAATCGGCGGCTGTCCCCCTTTGGGCGAGGCCAGTATAATGTCTGCTCCGGCGTCCTTGAAGACGTAATAGGGGGCCGCAAACTCCTCCAGCCAGAAGCCGGTTTTCTTGCCTGTGTCCCCGAGTGTGTCGTGGGATGTCAGTACCATCAGAATTTTCATGTTATTTTCCTATTTTTTCTCGCCGACGCGGATCACGCGCTTGCCAAAGTTTTCGCCATTCAGCAGGCCAATGAAGGCTTCGGGTGCATTTTCCAAACCGTCGATGATCTCTTCGCGGTATTTGATTTGGCCGCTTTCGATCCACGCCCCCATGTCTTTGGCAAAATCCGGGTAGAGGTGGCCGAAGTCGTCAAAGATGATGAAGCCCTGCACCTTGATCTTTTTGCGCAGGATTTGACCCATAAGCCAATTCATCCGGTCCGGTCCTTCGGGCAAGTCAGTCGCATTATACTGAGAGATCAATCCGCAGACCGGCACCCGTGCGTTTGAATTCAACAGCGGGATGACCCCGTCGAGGACCTTGCCGCCGACATTTTCGAAATAGACATCGATGCCATCGGGACTGGCCTTGGCAAGCTGTTCGGCAAAGTCATCTGCCTTGTGATCGATACAGGCGTCAAAACCCAACTCATTGACCGCATAGGCGCATTTCTCTGGTCCGCCCGCGATGCCGACCACGCGGCAGCCAAGGATCTTGCCGATCTGGCCCACAGTGGCCCCGACAGGGCCGGTCGCGGCCGCCACGGCGATGGTCTCGCCAGGTTTTGGCGCGCCAATTTGCGTCAGACCCGCCCAAGCGGTAAAGCCGGGCATACCCATGATACCGAGCGCCCAAGACGGATGCGCGGGTGATTTGCCAAGGTTTGTCAACCCCGCGCCATCCGACAGGGCATAATCCTGCCAGCCATTGAAGCTGAGCACCCAGTCGCCCGGCGCAAAGCCATCAACCTGTGAGGTGACGACCTGAGCCACTGTGCCGCCCTCCATCACGCCATCAATTTCCACCGGCGCGGCGTAAGATGGCGCATCGCTCATGCGCCCCCGCATATAAGGGTCCAGCGACAGATATTCGGTGCGCAGAAGCATTTGCCCAGCACCAGGGGAGGGGACGTCCCCTTCGACCAAGCGAAGCGTGTCCTTGGTCGGTTCGCCTTTGGGGCGTTCCGCCAGCACAAGCTGGCGGTTTACTGTTTCGGTCTGTGTCATGGTCATCATCTCCTAGAAGGCTGTTTCAAGAATGCGGCGGGCATCCTCGGGGGTGATGGCATTTTGTTCGCCAAGGGCGGTCATGCCGTGATCCTTCAAGGCGGCGACGATGCGATCAATTTCAGGTGCAGCAATTGCGTAATCGCCGAGTCGGGTTTTGATGCCCACCTGTTCAAAGAACCCGCGTGTTGCCTCGATCACGGCATCAATCCGCGCATCATCAGATCCCTCGCGGATGTCCCAAACATTGGCAGCATATTGCAGCAGTTTCTCGCGTTTGGGGCCACGTTGGTCGTTCATCAGTGACGGCAACACGACAGCCAGTGTGCGGGCGTGGTCGGTGTCATTGAGCGCGGTAATCTCATGTCCGATCATATGGCTTGCCCAGTCCTGCGGGACACCTGCGCCGATCAGGCCATTCAGGGCCAGCGTTGCCGTCCACATCAGGTTGGCGCGAACGTCATAGTCCTCCGGCGTCTCAAGGGCTTTGGGCCCAAGCTCGATCAGGGTGCGTAGCAGGGTTTCGGCAAAACCGTCCTGAACGCGCGCGGCGGATGGATAGGTCAGATATTGTTCGATGATGTGAACAAACGCGTCGGCCACGCCGTTCGCGATTTGACGGGGCGGCAGCGTGTAAGTGACCTCGGGGTCCAGCACCGAGAAAACCGGGTAGCAATGTGGGCTACCAAACGGAAGCTTAGCGCCCTTCTCGGGATTGGTGATCACAGCGCCAGAGTTCATCTCCGAACCGGTGGCGGGCAAGGTCAACACGGTCCCAAAGGGCAGCGCTTGCGTGATGACCGACCCGCGAGATGTCAGGATGTCCCAGGCGTCGCCATCATATTTGGCCGCCGCCGCGATAAATTTGGTGGCGTCAATAACGGAACCACCGCCGACAGCCAACAGGAAGGTGATCCCTTCTTGGCCAATCACCTCGACAGCTTTCAGCGCAGTGGCGAAGCGCGGATTGGGCTCAATGCCGCCAAATTCGACCAAGGTCCGGCCCGCAAGTGCCGCACGCACCTGACCAAGGACGCCTGTTTTCTCCGCGCTGCCTCCACCATAGAGGATCAGCACCTTTGCGTCAGCCGGAACCTGATCCTTTAGGTCCGCGATACGGCCCTTGCCAAACAGGATATGTGTCGGATTGCGAAAGTCAAAATTATTCATGGGTTCAGTTTCCTTCAGTTTCAATGTGCAGGCGCACGTCAACGTTTCCGCGTGTGGCGTTGGAGTATGGGCAGACCTGGTGCGTCGCTTCGACAAGTCTTTCAGCATCCTCGCGGGTCATGCCCGGCAGATGTGCGGTAATGTCGAGATCAAGTCCGTATCCGCCCTCGGCGCGTTGGCCGATGCCCACCTCAACCGACGTTAATGCCGCTTTGGCATCAAGCTTGAGTTGTTTTGCGGTCATTTCCATCGCGCTATCAAAACAGGCCGCATAGCCAAGCGCGAACAACTGCTCGGGGTTCACCCCCGCCTCGCCACTGTCCGGGCGAACCATCTGGACTGAAAAGCTGCCATCGTTGAGGGCGGCGGTTCCCGAGCGGCCCCCTGTTGCCGTTGCGGTGGTTTTGTAGAAGATTTTCATGAGCTTCCTTTCGCGAATAGACTGGTCGTCTATAGATGTGTCAAAATTTTTGGGGTTATGTTCCTGGAACGAGCACCTTTGTGGCATTCATAGCGGAATTGAGCGGGGCTTCACTGTGCGAGAGGCTCGCGACGAGGCTGGCTCCAAGCCACATGTGGTAGATCATTTCTGCCGTGGAGCGGGGGTCTTCAAGCGCGGCGATCGTGCCATCGTCCGTTCCCTGTTCAAGGGTCTCCGTCAGGCGCGCGACGATTTCGGACACACTTTTCTGCAAGATATTGCTCATATTCTCCGAGAGGTCAGCAACCTCTGCGGACAGTTTGACGACCAAGCACCGGTCTTCGAGGTTGGGGCTGATCTGTTTTTTCCGCCACTCTTCGAAATAGGTCAGAAACCGAGACCGTGCATCCATGTCCGGATGCGCAAGCGACGCGTTCAGGCGTGTGCCATACTCCGTCATAAAATCGTTCAACAGCGCACAGCCATAAGCTTCCTTGGAGGCGAAATAGTGATAGAACGACCCTTTCGGAACACCGGCCTCTTTCAACAGCGCACTCAGACCGACACCTGTGTAGCCCTGCTTGGCTGTCAGGCGTCGTCCTGTGGTCAGTATCTGTGAGCGTGTGTCGTTTTTCTGTTCCATGACCCTCGATATAGCCTCATTAGACCGGTCGTCTAGGGGTGGTGTGGCTTTTTCTAATCACAGGGCCGTGAGCGGCGCTGAGAAACGGTACGGGAAAGGCGCTAGCCAGCATGCACACCAGTTAGCAGCTTTAACATCCAGCACAGAAAAACAAGCAATGCATACGCAAATCGATGCGGCACGCCCTTAGTTTGCGTTCAGCACTGCTTCCAGCAAACCAGGAAAGCGACGGTCAAGCGCATCTCTTCGCAGTGAAAGCAGGCGACCTCGCCCCTTGGGGATATTCCGGATCACACCTGCTTCGCGCAACACTTTGAACAGGTGCGACTTGGTGGATTTCGCCACTTCCGGGTCCATTAAATTGCAGTTTGCCATTTCGACCGGGCCGTCGCGGAGCTGACGCACGATGTCCAACCGGCCCGGATCGCTGAGTGCGAACAAGACCTGCGTCAGTTGCAGCTCCTGTTCCTGCGGGTGCGCAAGATCGGGGCTGGCAGTGTCGGGTAAGATACTCATGGTTCGAATATACTTGAACCTTCCGCAGAAAGAAACTAGAGAAAGGTTCGATAAACTTCGAACCCTCCTGAAGGACTGCATTCCAAAATGACCACGATTGTGATGTCACCCAAGGCTAGAGAGCGCGCTGGTTTCGCAATCGTGCTTACCGGAAGCGCTCTGATGATGGCGAGCGCGAGCGCGCCGTCCCCTTTTTATCCGCTCTTGCAGCAGCAACTTGGTTTTTCGTCTTTGGTCGTGTCGGAGATATTCGCAATCTACGCAATTGCCCTTCTTGCGACACTGTTAGTGGCCGGATCAATCTCGGATCATGTCGGGCGACGCCCTGTTCTGTCGATGGGGTTCGTGCTTCTCGCTGTTTCCGCCGCCGGATTCGAATTGTCAGGTTCTGTGTCTGCGTTGTTATTGGCTCGAGTAGTACAGGGCGTAGCATGCGGCCTTCTGTTGTCTACGCTGTCGGCTGCGATTACGGATCTTGAACCCCCTGAATTCAAGGGCATCGCGGCGATCTGTAATTCAGTCATCCCCCTCGTCGGGCTGGCCCTGGGGGCCTTGATATCCGGCTTCGCGATGGAGTACCTTACCGAGCCAAAATTTGATATATTCACCGGGATTGCCGTGGCCAGCCTGGTGCTGGCGCTGGCCACATGGGGCTTGCCCGAAACATCGCCACGGCATGAAGGCTTGTTGCAGGCGCTGAAGCCTCGCGTTGGCCTCCCGATCGAAGTCAGGGGCACCTTCTGGCGTGGCGCTCCGGCGCTATTCGCGGGCTGGGCCACAGGGGGGCTGTATCTGTCGCTTGGCGCGCTCATCATCTCACAGGTTTTTGGTATTCAAAATGTGATCGTCCAAGGGTTCGTGGTCGCACTGCTGGCTGGGGTTGGTGCGCTGGCTTGTTTTATTGCGCGCAACTACTCTGCTCGTGAGGTCATTTTGTTCGGCACCGCAGCGCTCGCAATGGGAACCCTCGCCACCTTGTTTGGAATTCAATACGAAAACTTAGTGCTCTACCTTAGTGCGCTCGCCGTTGTGGGGGCGGGTTTTGGCACCTGCTTTTATGGCTTCATCCGCTCGATTATTCCGCTGGTGCCCGAGGATGTCAGAGGAGAAACTTTCGCAGCGCTATTCTGTATCAGCTACCTGGCATTCGGTTTGCCGGTCGTGATAGCCGGGCTTTTGGTGCCATTGTTAGGGCTCAAAGTCGTTGTAATCAGTTACGGCAGTTTGATCGCTTCGCTGGCCGCGCTCGCAGGGCTGATGCGCAAATTCGGTCGAACCGACTAAGGACCGAACCTAGATTCAACACATTACCAAGTAAAATCAGGCGATTCAGGCTTTCAACCCGCTAAATGTCCCGGATGCAAAGAGACCGAATTTCACCGTTCCAGACATGGTGTCCCCGTCAAGTGTTCCTTGGAATTTCAGCTTCATCGGCATTGGACGCTCAACCTTTGTGGACCAAGCAATGGCTGCCGGACTAAGTTCCAAATCTTGCATTGGACCTTTTCCATTCTTACCAGCCATCTCTCCAACCGGAACACCGCCCTCATCACCTAAAGTCAGCGTCGCGTCAAATTCACCCGTTGGTGCTTTGATAGTGATATTCCAGTTTTCCATAAAATGGGTTCCTTGCTGGTGTTGCAGAGAATTGCATACTCTTCGTGGTCAGTCATACGACGAAAAGTATAGGCTTCTGTGGTTGCCGCCGTTTGTGCAAGAGGTTTTTTCCTTATGAACGTGTAATCGAGTGCGGTCTTCTGTCAGGCCATGATATGCGGCGCTTTCAAGATCCGCGGGCCGGTATGGCGATGCGCGGACCAGAAGCAAATCAACAGACCGAGCTCGGTGGCTCCTGCACAAATGCTGCTTTCTCTGACCCGGATCTGATCGATCCTTTGCCCTTACTGTTCAGTGACCTCCTCACACCCCCAACTTACCGGGACGTCGTGACGCGCAACCTTCGCTACGCCATCGCCGCCGCCGGATGCCGGTAATCCTCTTGTTTCGTCATCATGGCCCAGAGGCCACGTGCCATCTTGTTGGCCAGCGCAATCGCGGCGACCATGCGTGGCTTGCGGGTCAGCAGGCGCTTCAGCCAGCCATTGTTCGGGGTGTCGAACCGCTCGACAGCCTGAAGGACTGCCATGGCTCCAGAGACCAGGAGGGTGCGGATGTCGCGCTGCCCCATCTTCGAGGTCTTCCCAAGCCGGGCCTTGCCGCCGGTCGAGTGCTGCTTGGGCACGAGCCCAAGCCACGCGGCAAAATCGCGATCGCGTTTGAACGTGGCCAGGTCAGGTGCAAACGTCTCGATCGCAAGCGCCGTGAAAGGACCCACGCCCGGCATGGTTTGTGCGCGGCGGATCGAGTCCGCTTTTTTGGCGGCACATCTCATCTTCGCGTCGAGCTCTGCAACACGCGCATTCAACCCCTCGATCTGCTCCAGATACATCCGACCAAGTTCCCGCACTTCGTTCAGAAGAGTGGTGTCATCATCTGCGATTGCGTGCGCGAGCGTCTTGAGATTAGCAGGCCCCCGGGCCGCGACCAGTCCATGTTCGGCGAGGTGGCCACGCAAAGCATTGATCATCTGGGTGCGCTGGCCAACGAACATCTGCCGCGTGCGAAACAGCATGGCGCGGGCCTGCTGATCTTCCGTCTTCACTGCGACAAAGCGCATGGTAGGGTGCATTGCAGCCTCTACGATGGCCTCTGCATCGGCCACATCGTTCTTTTGGCGTTTGACGAACGGCTTCACATAAACGGGCGGGATCAGGCGCTCATCGTGCCCCACCTCCTCGAATGCACGACCCCAGCCGTGGGCCGTCGCACAAGCCTCCATGGCGATCACACACTTGGGCTGCTGTGCCACGAACGCGAGCAACTGCCCCCGCGACAGCTTCTTGCGAAACGCAACTGAACCATCACTGCGCGCGCCGTGCAGCTGGAAAACACGCTTTGCCAAGTCGATACCGATGAGAGTAACTTCGGACATGGATGCTCCTTCCGTTTGTGATGGCTTTAACACTCACCACAATGGCACATTGCGATGCCGTCGGGAGGGGCATCCACGCCATCAACAGAGCCCCGTCGCGCGGCAAAGCTTGTGCGACGGGCTCACTGGTCTTTATCTTGCGCGGACGACAGTCTGGCCCGCTCGACGCATGGATCGACAACGCAATCGTCGAACATCATCCCGATCATGCGATTTGCTCGAACGCTCCACCGCGACATCAATGCCGTGCGCAATGCCATTGAACTACCTTGGAACAACGGCCAAGCCGAAGGGCAGGTCAATCGCCTGAAGACCCTCAAGCGCGCGATGTACGGTCGAACCGGTCCAGAGCTGCTCAGAGCTCGAATGCTTCTGCTCCGCCACACAGATTGAGGCTGAACCCCGATCTAGCAAGCCCGGAAAACCGAATTTCAATTGTCGAGAGACCACATTCGATAACGCCCCTGCCCAGTCACCTCACGGATCAAACCATGCATCTCCATCCACGCCAAATTGCGCTGAACGGCAGCACGACTGGCGTTTGAGAGGCTTTGGGGTCTGATGCCGGAGGGGGCAGAATCCTACGCTAAGCTTTTTTCGGCCACCTGTACTCCCCCGTGAGCAGGAGATGGGCCCATCCGAGGGGCGAGATGCTTGGTATTCCAGTAGATGACGATTGCGGCGAGGAGGTTCAGCCCGGCCATGCGGAAGTGCTGGCCTTCGGAGGTGCGATCGCGGATTTCGCCCTGGCGGCCGATGCGAAGGGCGTTCTTCAGGGCATGATGGGCCTCACCTTTGTTGAGCCCGATCTGTGCGCGGCGCTGCATGTCGGCATCGAGCAGCCAATCGATGATGAAGAGCGTCCGTTCGACCCGTCCGATTTCTCGCAAGGTGACCGCCAGCTCGTGCTGTCTGGGATAGGAGGCAAACTTCCGCAGGAGTTGGCTCGGCGGCATGGCCCCTGACGCCATGGTTGCCACGCTGCGCAGGATATCCGGCCAGTTCGCGGCGATGAGACGGTCTCTGATCTTGCCGCCGATCAGCCCCTTCAGCTCTTTCGGGCAAGCGGCCGGATCGAAGAGGTAGAGGCGCTTGGATGGCAGGTCGCGGATGCGGGGGATGAACTGGAATCCGAGCAGGGCGGTGACAGCGAAGACGTGGTCCGTGAAGCCGCCGGTATCGGCATACTGCTCGCGGATCTTCTGGCCGGCGCGGGTCATCAGCAGGCCGTCAAGGATGTAGGGCGCTTCGTTCACGGTAGCCGGAATGGTCTGTGTGGCGAAGGGTCCGAACTGGTCGGAGACGTGGGTGTAGGCTTTCAGCCCGGGTTCATGGCCGTACTTGGCGTTGATCAGGTTCATCGCCTCGCCCTGACGTGTCGTCGAGAAGAACTGGCCGTCGCTCGACGCGGTCTGCCCGGCGCCCCAGAAGCGTGCCATCGGCAACGCCGACTGTCCTTCGATCACCATGGCCAGGGCGCGCGCCATCGCCTCGCTCTCGACATGCCAGCGTGACAGGCGGGAAAGCTGGAAAAAGTCGTGCGTGTTCGTGGCCCCGGCCATCTTGCTGAGGCCGAGATTCAATCCCTCGGCAAGCAGCACATTCAACAGGCCGATCCTGTCCTTGCAGGGCGCGCCGGTGCGCAAGTGCGTGAAGGCCTCGGTAAACCCGATCTCATCGTCCACCTCCAGCAGAAGATCCGTGACCCTGACTTCCGGCAGGCGGCCATAGAGATCGAGCACCAGGGCGTCGGCTTCCTCGGGAACCGCCGCGGTCAGCCGGTCGATTTTCAAGGTGCCGTCCTCGATGGAGCCGCCGGGGATCGCCCCGGCCTTTGCCGCGCGCGCCAGTCGGCATATGGCATCGGACATGCGCAGCTTACGATCCGCCAGCCAGGCCTCAGGTTCGAAGGGCATGGCCAGCCTTGGCGTGTCGCGTGCGACCTCGACCGGGACCAGCGCTTCCTTCAGATCGCCAAATCTGCGCGAATGCCCGAGCCAGATATCGCCAGAACGGAAGGCTTCGCGCAGATGGAACAGGACCGCGACCTCCCAGAGTCTGCTTGCCTCGTCAGCATCCGCGTTCAGATGCCGCAACCATTTCGAGCCTCGACGAAGGAATGTCAGTGGCAGGACCGTCGCCGTCTCCGTGCCCGCGATGATCGCGCTCGCCGCCAGCAGCGGTTCCGCCACGGGCGCGGCGCAAATGTCGAGCGCCCGCAACATGCGCGGCGCGTAGCGCCGGAACCGATGATAACCGTGACCGACATGCGCCAGCGGATCGGCGGCCAGGGTGTCTGTGAGCTGGGTCGCCGTGGCGACAAGCCCCTTGAGCGATAGCCAATCTCCGGCATTGCCGACGGCCTCTTCGAGGGAGGCCCGGTCCTCATGCGCTTCCAGGAGGGCGGAACCGAGGGTGGCGAAGGATTGCAGGGTGTCCTTCAGCGCCGATTTGGCATCGTCCATCCGGGCGTCACATCGCGATTTCGCCTCGCGCCAGGTCTTGCCGACGATCCGATCGTGGGTCTCGACCACGGCGTCGGCAATGGCGCTGCGCCATTCCAGAGCACAGACCGCAAGAATGGCGAGACGGCGGTCACCCGAGATATCCCGCAGATCGCCCGCGAAGTATCGCTCGCCCTGCCGGCGAAGGCGGGCAACCCGGTGCGGCGGTACATTCGCCAGAGTGCCCCGGTCCAATTCCAAAGCCTGCAAGTATTCCAGGCGGTCCAGCAGGCGGTTCATATCAGCCGAGTTCCGCCCGATCTCGAACTGACGCAGCCAGACGAACCGCGTAACCGAGCCGCCCGCATCTTCGGTCAGAAGGGCATCGAGCTGCGTTCGCATGTCATCGTCCAGCCGACTGGCGATCCGGGCGTCGACCCGCCGTTCAGCCGCGACGAGCGCATCCGCGCAAAGCCGCTCGATGACCGTGATTCCGGGCAGGACGGTCTGGGCCGCCCGGCATTGCTCGACGAAGCGCCGTGCCAGATCCTCGTTCGACCGGGCGGTTTCGGCCGCACCTTCAAGCCAGATTTTCAGATCGCGCGCCCCACGGCCCGCGAACATCTTGTAACCATAGATTTCGCGCAAGGTGGCCAGGTGCTCATGCCGGGTCTCCTCGCGCGCGGCATATCCGGCCAGGTCATCAGGCCTTATCCCAAGCTGCGCTGCCAGAAAGCGCGTGACTGCCAGTGGAATGACCTCGCCCGGCACCAGCAGCCGCCCGGGATACCGCAGCGCGCAGAGTTGCAGGGCAAAGCCGAAGCGATTGTGCGGACGGCGGCGGGCATGGATGATCTCCAGATCGTCGTCCGCCAGGGTGTAATGGCGCAGCATCGACGCGTCATCAGTCGGCAGGTCGAACAATGCCGCCCGTTGGCGGTCGGTGAGAATGCTGCGTCTTGGCATGGCGATCTTTCATGAAATCGTGATGGACGACCGTCCGTAAGGGGACCGATCAGCGGACATGGGTAGAGGTGGCAGAGAACGGCAAGGAAACCGCGCCTCGCCATGGCTCGTATAGATGGTACGATTTGATTCGCACATGTGGCCCCTTATCCGTACACTCGCGGCATGAATGAGACCAAGATTGGCTATGCTCGCTGCTCCACCGACCGTCAGGATCTGACGGCGCAACGTGCAGCCCTGGCAGTGCTCGGGGTCGCCGAAGATCGCATCTACACCGACCACGGCCTGACAGGCACGAACCGCGACCGGCCCGGTCTCGACCAAGCGCTGGCCGCAGTACGCGCAGGCGACACGTTTGTCGTGCCCAAGCTGGACCGGCTGGCCAGGTCCGTCCCGGACGCCCGCGCGATCGCGGATCAGTTGGAAAAGAAGGGTGTCAAGCTCGCCCTTGGCGCATCGGTCTACGATCCGGCCGACCCAATGGGAAAGATGTTCTTCAACATCCTCGCCACCTTTGCCGAATTCGAGGCCGATCTCATCCGCATGCGCACCCGCGAGGGCATGGCCATCGCCCGCGCCAAGGGCAAACTCCGTGGAAAACAGCCGAAGCTCTCGGAAAAACAACAGAAAGAGCTGAGCCGGATGCACGCTTCCGGCGACTACTCCATCAGCGATCTCGCTGAGCTCTTCTCCGTTTCAAGGCCGACCGTTCACAGAACACTGCAGCGAAAATCGGCCCAAACCACCCCTTAACGTAGGATTCTGCCCCCTCCGGCATCAGACCCCCTTCTGAGCATTGGAATATAGGGGATAGAAGTGCGTCAAGGAATTCGGGAAGCCCATCAACAGCATTCAGTTCGCGGTGCACCACATCCGATAGCGGCCTTGTCTCGTCACCTCACGGATTAGTCCTCGCGCTTCCATCCAAGAAAGGTTGCGCTGAACGGCAGTTCGACTGGCTCCTGTGATGGTCTCGGCCATTGGCGCAGAGACGAGTGGCCATTCTGTAAGCGTGGCGAGCAGCGCTGGAGGCGTCTTGCCCGAGAGCGGCGACATTTCGGTTTCTGCCCGCGCAAACCAAAACTCAATGTCATCTAAGTGCCGCATCGCAGTCAGGCACGACGTCGCCATTCCCTCAAGCCAGCGAGCGAGGCGATCGACCGGCGGGCCACTAACACGTAGCCCCCCTGCCCCGCCCATGGCGAGCGGAGCAAATATGGCACCCCTTGCATCGCCGGCAGCGATCCTGGACGCGGTGACCGCAGCTTCGATCTGATCACCGTGCGCACCGAGGCCCGCTAGGTTCCAGAGATGAAAGCCCATGCAAGCCCGGGTGATTGGGTGGAGCTCGGATGCGGCTGTCATTACGTCCAGCCACCCGCCCGCGCGATCGTCGAAACGCTCGGCGCAGTCTTCAATGTTCTCGGGATCGCGGCGATCCAGGAAGGCCGCCAAGTCACTTTTTGGTCCGGGACCGCCTGTCAGGCGCCGAACAGCCCATCCAACTCTTGCCAGTGCATTTGGGTCATCCTGTGCACCTGACAGCCGCATCGATATCCAGAGCGCCAGACGATCAGAACTCACCCGATCCCCTGCGAACCAGCTAAGGTCCGCTGCCTCGATAAGAGCGAGTCGGTGCCGCCAGCCTTCCGGGCCGCGCAGCAGCCGGTCATCCAGAGCTCCCAGACGTCCAGCCACTCTTGCCAGTCGGGCGGCGTGGACGCCTTCAGCCTTTCTCCAGTCTTCGATGGCAGCAGTGTCGGGCGGTTCTGCCCGTGGCCCCGGAGGCAAAACATGCGGTTCTTCTTCGAGTGGCCCAGGCAGAAACCAGAGATCGTCTTCGTGAGTCTCCTCATCCCCCTCGATTGTGATGAGGGGTTCGTCGAAATCATCCGATAAAGTAGATGCTTGCGGCTTCATATGTGCAAAATACTACTGTTTTGCACATTACCAAAGAAGATTCTCTGGCCGCTGCTTTCGCCCTTTGCAGATTGCACGCGCACAACTGCCGACGGAACCTCTGTGATCGCGCTCAGCGCAAGGAAACCAAGGCATTGTACGCCGGCGTGCCGAAAGAACATTCACTTGCATTCGTTTGTAAACGGTCGTTTATTAGAAATATCTTAAATTGCAAAGAGCCCGATTTCATGCCCCTGATAGGTTATGCGCGCGTCTCCACAGAGGATCAGACCCCCCTGCCCCAGTCTGAGGCCCTGCAGTCTGCAGGATGCATTGAGGTCTTTGAAGAGCAAGCCTCGGGCGGCAATCGTGCGCGGCCGGTGCTGGCACGCGTGCTGGAGCGCGTGGGCCAGGGCGATACGCTGGTCGTCGTTCGGATCGACCGGCTTGCGCGGTCTCTGTCTCACCTTCTCGAGGTGATTGAGCGTTTGGAGGCCAAGGGCGCCTTCTTCCGCTCCCTGCAGGACCCCATCGACACCGCATCCCCGCAGGGCAAGTTCACGCTGCAGGTTCTGGGCGCTGCGGCTGAGTTCGAACGCGCCCTGATCCGCGAGCGTACCAAAGCCGGACTTGCCTCGGCACGCTCAAAGGGCCGCGTCGGCGGCAACCCAGGTCTTCGCGCCAAGGACCCTGAAGCGCTGCGCAAGGTGCGGCTGGCGCGACAGGACGGCTACATGGAGCGCTTGAACGAAACTGCGCAGGATTGGGTGCCCCATGTGCGCCGTTTGCGCCCCGATATGGCTTGGGAAGACGTCCTGCGGATCATCAATGGCCCCCTGCCCCATGATCGGCGCTGGACGCAAAGCCGCCTGCTCCGCGCCGTGAAGGCATACGTGGCGGACGGATTCCTGCCCGCTGAAGTGCTTGGACGCGCTGGACGTCGCGAAACCGACGATCGCCTGCCTGCGATTGTCGCCGCAATCAAAGGTGCTGACCCCGAGATTACCTTGCAGGCAATCTGCGACCGACTGGAATCCATGCGTGAGCGCACCCCTCGCGGTCGCACCAGCTGGCAGCCTTCCTCAGTCAGAATGCTGCTGGAGCGTGCTGAAAAGCTGGGGCTCCTCTGAGGATCACACTTGTGTTGGCCTAACCGATTGCCACTAAATCTAGAAAGTGCTTGCACGAATCTGGTTGGTCGGGCAATAGTCTCGAAAAATAACGCGCGGCCACATAAAAAACGCGCCCACGGATCGGGGCAGACATGAGCGAAGTAGAGCAGGATCTAGACATCGCCATCGGGCACTACGCGGGGTTCTGTCGCAAACTTTTGTGGTGGTTGAGGGCAGGCCTTTGTCTGGACACACTTATCCTGCAAGAGCGACGAACTGCTGAAAGGCGGTCTGACCGTTGGCGGCGAGCTGGCCCTTTCGGATCATGTGAGCCGTCTCGATCCCGGCCAGGGTCGCCTGGGCCGCGGCGAAGGATTTGAAGCCCATCATCGGCCGGGTGATCTTCTTGATGAAGCGGTGATCCTGTTCGATGAGGTTGTTGAGGTATTTGACCTGCAGAACCTCGATCAGCCAGAACCAGCCGCTCAGGATCAGCAGGATGTTCATGGTCTCAAGACCCGCCAGGTTCGCTCCGCTCTTGTCGATGACGACCTTGTCCGGCCAGCCGTTGGCTTCGATCGTTCGGGCGAAGAAGGCGGAAGCGGCGGCCTCGTCACGACGCTCCGAGAGCATGAAATCAAGGGTCTTGCCGTCCCGGTCGATGGCCCGGTAATGATAGGTCCACTTGCCCTTCACCTTGATATAGGTCTCGTCCATGCGCCAGGACCGGCAGGTGGCCGACTTGCGCTTCTGCGCCTCTTCGGCGACCAAGGGTGCGTATTTCACCACCCAGCGGTTCAGAGTGGAATGATCCGCCCGAACCCCGCGCTCGAGCAGGATCTCCTCGACATCGCGGTAGGAGACGGCATAGCGGACGTAGAAATACACGGCATACAGGATCACGTCCCTCGGGTAATGGCTGCCCTTGAAATCGATCATACCGCCCACGCGCTTTCCGGACCTTCACCGCGGCGGATATAGCCGCGCAGTCGACGGCGCGAAAGACACCACAAAAGTTTGCGACAGAACC
>NZ_JBNAFY010000010.1:0-127330 GCF_049800915.1 Amaricoccus macauensis | reverse complement strand
GCGCAGGCGGCCCCTGCGCAATCCGAACCCGGTGCTCGACATCGCCTGGTACAAGACGCGCTATCCGAAGATCGTGAAGACCGGGCTGGAGCCGCTCGAACATTACGCCACCATCGGCTGGCGCGAGGGCCGCAACCCGAACGCGGCCTTCGACGCGAAAAGCTATCTCGCCGCCAACAAGGGCGTGGCGAAGGCAGGCCTCGAGCCGCTCGCCCATTACCTCGAGACCGGCTGGCGCGAGGGCTGCCGGCCCCATCCGCTCTTCGATCCGAATTGGTATCTGGCCCAGAACCCGGATGTGGCCGAGGCCGGAACCGAGCCCTTCGGCCACTACCTCACCCTTGGCTGGCGCAAGGGGCGCAAGCCCCACCCGCTTTTCGACACCACCTGGTATCTCGGCCAGAACCCGGATGTGGCGAAACAGGGCCGCGAGCCCTTCGGCCATTATCTCGAGTGGGGCTGCCGCGAGCGCAGGCGGCCCCTGCGCAATCCGAACCCGGTGCTCGACATCGCCTGGTACAAGACGCGCTACCCGAGAGTGGCGAAGACCGGGCCGGAGCCGCTCCAGCATTACGCCACCATCGGCTGGCGCGAGGGCCGCAACCCGAACGCGGCTTTCGACACGAGACGCTATCTCGCCGCCAACGCGGACGTGGCGGAGGCAGGCCTCGAGCCGCTCGCCCATTACCTTGAGACCGGCTGGCGGGAAGGGCGTCACCCCCATCCGCTTTTCGATCCCGAGCGGTATCTGGCCCAGAACCCGGATGTGGCCGAGGCCGGAACCGAGCCCTTCGGTCACTACCTCACCCTTGGCTGGCGCGAGGGGCGCAAGCCGCATCCGCTTTTCGATCCCGCCTGGTATCTCGAGACCAACCCGGACGTGGCGAAACAGGGCCGCGAGCCTTTCGGGCACTATCTCGAATGGGGCTGCCGCGAGCGCAGGCGACCCCTGCGCAACCCGAACCCGGTGCTCGACATCGCCTGGTATCAGAAGCGCTACCCAAAGGTGCTCGATACCGGGCTGGAGCCGCTCGAACATTACGCCACCATCGGCTGGCGCGAGGGGCGCAATCCCAATGCGGCCTTCAATGCGACGCGCTATCTCGGGGATTACGGCGAGGTGGCGGAGGCAGGCCTCGAGCCGCTCGCCCATTACCTCGAGACCGGCTGGCGGGATGGCTGCCGCCCCCACCCGCTCTTCGATCCCTTCTGGTATCTCGGCCGAAACCGGGACGTGGAGGAGGCCGGGGCCGAGCCGTTCAGCCATTACCTGACCACCGGCTGGCGCGAGGGGCGCCGCCCCCACCCGCTCTTCGATCCAAAATGGTATCTCGATCAGAACGGGGACGTGCGGAAGATGGGCCGCGAGCCCTTCGGCCATTACCTCGAATGGGGCTGCCGCGAACGCAAGCGCCCCTTGCGCAATCCCAATCCGGATTTCGACATCGCCTGGTATCAGGCCGCCTATCCCGATGCCGCGAAATCGGGGCTGGAGCCGCTCGAGCACTATCTCACCCGCGGCTGGGAAGAGGGAAAGAGCTATTCCCGGGCCCTGAATGCGCGCTACTACCAGCTTCTGCACCCCGATCTCGCCGGGCTCTCGCCGGTCGAGCTGATCGCGCATTTCGAGACCATCGGCCGGGCCGAGGGCCGGGTGGCGGTGCCGCCCGCGCGCGGCGAGGTGACGGTCACGCCCCGGGCCGCGAAACCGCCCGCCCGGCGCAACCTGCCCGAGACCGAAACCGGAGGCGTGCCGCAGTACAGCGCCCCCCTGGTGATCGCGGGCTTCCACCGCAGCGGCACCTCGATGCTGGCCAACCTCTTCCATGACGCCGGGCTCTTCCTGGGCGACGATCTGCTGGGCGGGAAGTTCTCCAACAAATACGGCCATTTCGAGGATCGCACCGTCATCGGCTTCCACGACCGGCTCCTCGCGCAATCGGGCGCCTCCTGGCAGCACGGGAGCGCCTTCATCCCCACCGTCACCCGGGAGGACTGGTACTGGCTGTCGGAATACGGCATCGCGCGGTCGGAGCATGGCGCCTGGGGGGTGAAGGACCCGCGGGTCTGCCTGTTCCTGCCGCAATGGGCGGAGGTCTTCCCGGCGATGTCGGTGCTATATCTCTTCCGCTCCTGCGCCGAATGCGTGGGCTCGCTCAAGCGGCGCGCGGCGGCCGATCTGGCCCGGGGCCAGGCGCCGGCGGTCAATATCCGCTTCTGGACCGAGCCCGATCTCGCGATCCGCATGTATCTCACCTATGCCCGCGCCGCCCTGCGGTTTCTCGAGAGCTTTCCGGGGCGCTCCTGCGTGGTGAGCCTCGACAGCCTGCTGGCGGGGCGCGACATCCTGGGCGAGCTGCGCGAGACCTGGCGCTATCCGCTGGCGCCGCTCGAGGTGGGCGACGTGTTCGAGGCCGGGCTGATGAAGCGCGCGGGCCCCAACGAGGCGGTGGCCGACCCGGCCCTGCTGGCGGAGGTGCGCCAGGTGGAGGCACGGCTGCGCGCGCGCGAACGGATGGGATTCGTCGGGCCGGAAGGCCGGTGACACGCGGGACCGCCGGGACCGGCAGAACGAAGAGAGGCACGCCATGAAGCAGATCCTGGAAAAACTGCCCGAGACGGCCGCGCTGGAGGCGACCTTCGACCTCCTGCGCTACGAGAACGCGGCGCAGCAGGCGCGGATCGCGACGCTCGAGGCCGAGCTGGAGGCGATGCGGGAGGGGCTCGCGGACAAGGACCGGCTGCTCGAATCCCAGCAGGAATTCATCGATCTCCTGAACGCGGAGATCCACGCCCTGCGGGAGACGGGATGAACGCCATGATCCCGCCCCTCAAGCCCCGGAGCGGTGTCCTCGAGGTGACGCCCGGGCGCGTGCGCGTCTTCACCGACCCCGAAACGGCCCTGGACTGGACCCGGCCGGAGGATTTCGCGCAAGGGGATGCCGTCCAGGCGATCGTCCTCCATGCCGCGCCCGATGCCCCCGAACTGCCGCGCCATGTCCGAGCAGCACTTGCGGGGCTTCTGGGCCATGTTCCCTTCTTCGCCGTGCCCTCGGGGGCGCCGGACTGTCCGCTGAGGCGGTGGGCCGAGGCCCATGGTTCGATCTTCGACCGGCTGGTGGCCCCGGAGCCGGGCGAGGCCCCGGCAGGCTCGCTCCTGCGGCTCGAGCGGCCCGCGGGAACGGATCTGATCGAAGCGGTCTTCGAGGATCTGGCGCAGGAAACGGCCCAGGCCTACGAACAGGAGGCGGAGTATTCCCCGGCCGAGCACTGGGAGGCGCGCGCGCAGCAGTTCGGCACGTCGGCCCGCTCGGTCTGCTATGCCAATGCGCCCCGGATCATCAACAAGATGATGCACGAGACGCAGATGGAGGCCCTGATGCCCGCCATCCGGCGCGCGGCCTCCGACATGCGCCGCGGCTCCCGCCCGCCTGCGCTCCTGGAATACGGCTGCGGCATCGGGCGGCTGGCGCGCTACTGCCGGCCCCATGTGCGCTATCACGGCGCGGACATCTCCCGGGGCATGGTGGAGACGGCGCGCACGCTCAATCCCGGCGTGCGGTTCTTCACCACCCGGTCGCTGCCCGCCGCCGACCTGCCCGAGATCGACATCGTGATGACGGTCACGGTGCTGCACCACAACGACCGGGCCGAGCGGCTGAAGATCCTGAAGACGGCCGCGGCGCGCGCGGGCGCGCGGGTGCGGCTGGTGCTGCTCGAGGACCTGCTGGTGCCGGTGCAGATCAAGTCGCACAACATGTATCCCCTGTCGGTGGAACGCCTGCTCGACGAGATCGCCATGACCTTCGGCGGCACCTGCACCCAGACCGGCTTCCGGCTCCTGGCCTACAAGCCCAATGACCTGGTGGTGCGCGCGGCCCTCATGGAACTGGATGTCTGGCGATGAACGAACAGGTCCTGCCCGTCCCCGCCCCCTCCGAAGCGCCCGACCGACCGGGGCGGATCGCCATCGTCTGCAACGGCTGCGTGCCCGGCTCGCGACTGCCGAGCGGCGCCCAGGGCCTGCGCGCCCAGGGGCTCCACCTCGGGCTCCGGGCCTCGGGCCACGACTGCGACATCGTGACGCGCCGGAGCACCGTGCGAGCCCAGCTCGACCGCTGGAACGCGCCCTCGATGCGGTTTCCCGGCCATTGGCGGGTGATCCCCGACGAGCGGCTCGAGGCGCGCCTGAAGGCCGACTACGCCACGATCATCTTCATCGGCTGGGTCGGGATCGACGCCTTTGCCAAGGCCCCCGGCCAGCGGATCGTCTATGATTTCTTCAGCCCCTCCATGGTGGAGCATTCCTTCATCTCCTCGGGTGGGCGGCTGGAGGCGAAACGCAGCAAGAAGGAGGAGCTGATCGCCCAGGCCGACCTCCTCATCGCCAATGGCACCGGCCGGGCGGAATACGGCGCGGATTACATGCGCGCCCGGCCCCCGCTCGTCCATCTGCCCGCCCCGCTTTCCGTGCGGCTCGCCCTGCCCTGGGCCGGGGACGCGGCCATGACGGAAGCGCCCGCGCAGGGAAACCCCGCGCAAGGACCGGCGCGCGAAGGCCCCCTGCGGGTCTTCTTCGGCGGCTTCGACCAGGCCTGGACCCGCGGGCTCGATGCGGGCGCTCTGGAAGACCTCGCGGATCTCGGTGGCGTCGAGGTCACGGCGATCGGCGTGGGCGAGCACCTGCATTTCCACGACCGCGCCTCCCGGCAGCGACCGCGCCGCCCGCAGGGTCGGGTGGTCTATCGGGACGTGGCCGCCTTCGAGGCCTACCGGCGGCTCAATGCCGGCTCCCATATCTCGCTCGACGTGTTCGAGCGCAATGCCGAGCGCGAGCTCTGCTATTCCACCCGCGCCATCACCTCGCTCTGCAACGGTTGCCCGGTCATCACCATGGCCTTCACCGAGGTGGGGCAGCTGGTGGCCGAAACCGGCGCGGGCTGGGTGCTCGAGGAATTCTCGCTGCCCGCAATCCGCGATCTCGTCGCCCGTCTCGCCTCCGATCGCGAGGAGGTGCGGGCGCGGGCGCGCAACACCCGGACCTTCTGGGAGCGCCATTGCGACCCGGAGCACGAGATCCGGCCCCTCGTGGAGGTTCTGTAGATGGACGGCCCCGCCTTCCCCGCCCCCCGGGCGGTCTCGGAGCGGCTCGCGGCACGCTGCCCGACCCTGGTCCTCGTGGTCCATGGCGGCCCGCTCGAGGCCAAGAGCGCGCTGCTCGCCGCCAGCCTCGCGCAGTATTACCTGCCGGGCAGGATCGTCGCCCGGGTGATGGAACCCGAGGCGCGCTGGGGCGCGCTCGGGCCGGAGGCAAGGGCCCTTTTCGAGGGGCTCGGCATCCCGCTCGTGCCGGCGGAGAACCGGATCGATCCCGACTATCCCCATGGCAACAAGGTCGCGGCCCTCGAGGGCATATCGGGGCCGGCGGTGTTTCTCGACAGCGACATGCTGCTGATGTGCCCCTTCTCCTGGCATCCGGAGCTCGGCGCGGACATCGCCGCCAAGCCCGCCGACATCGACACCTTCTCGCGCGGGGGGGGAAGCTGGTCGCGGGTCTGGCAGCTCTTCAACCTCGAGACCCCGGCGAAGAGCTTCACCTCCACCGCCAGCCGCGAGGCGATGCGGCCCTATTTCAACGCCGGCTTCATCTCGGTGCGCGACGGGGACGCGTTTGCGCGCATGTGGGTGGAGACGGTGCGCCGGATCGATGCCGAGCCGCGCATCCTGAACAAGCGCCCCTGGGTCGACCAGATCGCCCTGCCGGTGACCGCCGCCCGGCTCGGCTGGGAGATCCGGCCCCTGGGCGACCGGTTCAACTTTCCCTGCCACCTCTCGGACACCGGCGCGGCCAGCCCCTATTTCGCCCATTACCACTGGCCGAAGGTCATCGCGTCCCAGGCGCCGCTTCTCTGCCGCACGCGGGCGCTGCTGGAGCGCGTGCCGGGACTGGCGGCGATCCTCGCCCGCCACGAGGAATGGGACGGCGTCCTGCGGGCCTGCGACGTGCAGGCAGCCTGAAAGGGCGGGCCACAACCGCAGGATGCAACCCCGGGACCGCCCCACGAAGGCCCCGAAGCCCGGACCGGGCCGCGTGCGAAAAGCCCAAGTTCCTTGGGACATGGGCGGAAAGACCGGGTGCGGACGCGTGGCACAAATTCACCATGATCCTCCAAGGTATTCAATTAAGGCGAAAATTTAGTTGAAATTCGAGGTGAATAGTGTCTTAATTCCCCCCGTGAGAGGGGTAGCTCACAGAATCGATGTTTCAGAAGGAACGCTCCTAGGGCCGTGATACGCGTGGCCTTGTTCGGGTGCCCTGTTGGCGTTTCCGCATCGGATCGCCGAAGAGGGTTTCTGTTTCTGCTGCTCGCGTTGCTTTCATGGTGCTTGGATCAGGGTAGACGGATGACACTCTTTACGGAACTTGACGGAAACCTGACGCTCTCCGACAGTTCGCAAGACTCCGACCTTTCTCGGAAACATCGGCATCCGGATGCTGGAGCGGCCCGCTCCGGGCTCTCCTGGAAACTGAAGACCGTGGCCGATTACATCATGGCTTCCGTGCTGCTCCTGAGCTTCGCGCCCGTTCTCGCCGCCATCGCCCTGGCGGTGAAATTCAGTTCGCCCGGCCCGATCTTCTTCCGCCAGCCGCGCTACGGCGCCGGCCGGAACGTCGTGGTGGTGACGAAGTTCCGCACCATGCGCGTCGAGGGCACCGACATGACCGGCAAGCGCCAGGCGACCCGCGACGATGATCGCGTGACGCCCGTGGGCCGCTTCCTGCGCAAGACCTGCCTCGACGAGCTGCCGCAGCTCTGGGACGTGCTCTGCGGCAAGATGTCGCTGGTGGGTCCGCGCCCGCATGCGCTGGTGCTCGAGGTCGATGGCGAAAGCATCGAGGACATGATCCCCGAGTATCACGAACGTCACACGGTCCGCCCCGGCATGACCGGCCTTGCCCAGATCAACGGCAACCGCGGCCCGGTCCACAGCCGTTCGATGGCCGAGGAGCGCGTCGATTTCGACCTGGAATACATCCGCAGCCACTCGCTGCTCCTGGATGCGAAGATCCTCGTCAGGACGCTGTTCGTGCCGTTCCAGAAGGAAGGCTCGTTCTGAGGCGCTGACCCGCGCCCAACCATTCCGCCCACCAGCCATTCCACCCGGCCATTCCACCCCGACACCCCGCTTCGGCACAGGCCCCGCGCCCGAGGGTGACCCGGGCCGATGGCCCTCTCCGGGAGCAAACGCCCTGTCCGCATGGCAAATGCCATCCGGAACGGTTTGCTTTCTCGGGACCAAAATCCTTTTCCGGACGGCTTTCGCCACCCGGAACGGTTTGCTTTCTCGGGACCAAAATCCTTTTCCAGGCGGCTTTCGCCACCCGGAACGGTTTTGGTCCTACTGCTCGATCAGGAAGGCGGCATGGCGGCGCACCAGGTAGCCGCCGATCACCAGGCAGGTGAGCGAGATGCCCAGCACATAGGGGATCGAGACGTAATCGGCATTGTAGGTGCCGAAGAAGCCCGCGCGCATCAGGCCGATGCATTGCAGGACGGGATTGTACCAGACCACGTCCTGGAAGGCGGCCGGAATGCTCTCGAAGACGTAGAACACGCCCGAGATGATGAAGAGCGGCCGGGTGAGCACCGACCAGATGTTCTTCCAGGTGGGAAAGAAGCCGAAAAGCACGCAGTTGAGCGTGCCCACTCCGAGGCCCAGCAGCGAGACCAGCGTGAAAGAAATGACGATCATCTCCCAGTCGAGGATCACATAGGCCCCGCTGACGACGATGATGCCGCCGATCAGCAGGACCGCGATCATGAAATTGGTCATCAGCGTGAGCAGGAATTTCGCCGCCACCGCATCAAGCGCGCTGACCACCGGATAGGCCAGCAGCCCGCGGTTGGAGGTGATCGCGGAACTCACCGCGCGATGCATGGTCAGGAAGAGCTGAAGCGGCACGATGCCCGTAGAATAGAAGAACAGGAAACTGTTGCCGAGCGGCGGGCTGCGCAGCGCCAGGCCGAAGGCGATGGCCAGAAGCAGGATGCCGCCGAGCGGCTGGGCGATGGCCCAGAAATAGCCGCCCGCGGACTTGCCGAAGGAGGTGCCCATCTCGCGGATCACCAGCGCGCTGAGCACGCGCAGCCGCTGGAAGGAGGGGCGGTCCGCACGCGGCCGGAGCGGAGAGAGTCTGAAGGTATCGAATGAACTCACGGGAGAGGCTTTTCTCTTCATCGGCGCCGGCACGGAGAAAACACGGGCGAAACTGTCGAATTCGTGCGGCCGGCGTCATTTGCCTTGTATTCGCCCAGACGGTAAACCACACCATGTTCCGATAACAAGCCTGGTCCGAAACCAGTGCCGCAGGTGAAGATGATCCATCCCCAGACCGAGACCGGCGCGCCCCCCGAAGAGGAGGCGGCCCAGACCCCCGGACAGGACGCCTCCCAGCCCCGCCAGGGCCCGGACCCCGTGCAGGCGGGAGATGCCGAGCCGGACGGCAGCGGTGATGGCGGCGGCGATGTCGCGGCCTTTCCCGCCCGCGGGCGGGGCCGGCGACGCAATGCGCGCGGCCGGAAGACGAATCGGCAGTCGGGCGACACACCGCCCTCGGGCAACCGGTCACGCCGGCAGAAGCTCAAGGCCCGTAAGGAAAAGACCCTCGACCGGAAGGCCGGCAAGCGGAAAAGGAAGAAGGGCGGCAAGCTGAAGGCCGCCTCCGCGTCGGCCTCCCAGGCCGCCTCCGCGGCGCCCCCCCGGGCCGAGGGTTTTTCCGGCGAGATCCTCCCCGCGAGCGGCAGCACGTCCGGCATCGAGGTGCCGCCGGCCCGGGCACGGAGCCGGCACTGGGCGATCCTCGTGTCCTTCCTGATCGTGGTGCTGCTGCCCTTCGCGCTGGCCAGCGGCTATCTCTACACCCGCGCCGCCGACCAGTATCACTCGGAAACCGCCTTCTCGATCCGCTCCGAGGAGCAGTCATCCGCCGCCGCCGGGCTTCTGGGGGCGATCACCCAGATCAACCCCGGCTCGGCTTCGGAAGCCGATATCCTGTTCGAGTTCATCCGCAGCCAGAAGATCGTTGAGAACATCGACGATCAGCTCGACCTGCGCACGATCTTCAACCGCGCCGAGAACGATCCCTATTTCACCCTGGGGCCCGACGCCACGATCGAGGATCTGCTCGATTACTGGCGCAGCATGGTCGAGGTGAGCTACGAATCGAGCGCGGGCATCATCCATGTGCGCGCCAATGCCTTCACCCCCGAGGATGCCCAGGCGATCACCACGGCGGTGCTGGCCGAGAGCAGCCGGGTGGTGAACCTCCTGTCCGAACAGGCGCGCGAGGATGCGGTGCGCTTCGCCCGCGAGGAGCTGGAAGAGGCGGAGGCGCATCTGCGCGACGTCCGCAAGCGCATGGCCGATTTCCGCCGCACCAACCGCATCGTCGACCCTTCGGCCGACATCGCCGGCCAGATGGGACTCTTGAACGCGCTCCAGCAGGAGCTGGCCCAGGCGCTGGTGGAGCGCGACGTGCTGCTCTCCTATGCCGCCGAGGACGACCAGCGGGTGATCCAGGCCAACCGGCGGATCTCCGCGATCACCGAGCAGATCGAGGAGGAGCGGCAGAATCTCGGCGTGGGCGGGGTCGACGGGGTGCTTCCGGAGGTGGTCGGCACCTACGAGGAGCTGCTGGTCGATATCGAGTTCGCCAACACCGCCTATACCCAGGCGCTCGCCTCCCTTGCCGCCGCGCGGGCCGAAGCCCGGCGCCAGAGCCGCTACCTCGCCCCCCATGTGCGCCCGACGCTGGCCCAGAGCGCGCTCTATCCCCGCCGGACGCTGCTCGCGGGGCTGACGGGACTGTTCCTGGTCCTGGGCTGGGGCACGCTGATGCTGATCTATTACAATGTGCGTGATAGTAATTAGTGAGCATGCCGCACGAAAGTGGACACCGGTTTCGGGCTTTTCGGCATGCGACCGACAAAAGCATGCCGCACGAAAGTGGACACCGGTTTCGGGCTTTTCGGCATGCGATCCACAAAAACATGCCGCACGCAAACGGCTTCGCGCCCTTCGGCAGGCAGCCGTCAGGTGAGGGCTGACCCGTGATCGAGTTCCGGAACGTCTGCAAGGCCTACCGCACCACCACGCGGCGCAAGGTGCTGCTCGACAATTTCTCGCTGACCCTGCCCGCGGGGCGCAAGGTGGGCGTGCTCGGGCGCAACGGCGCGGGCAAGTCGACCCTGCTTGGCATGGTGGCGGGCATCGCCAAGCCCGATTCGGGCCGCATCCTGCGCCATGCCTCGGTCTCCTGGCCTCTGGGTTTCAAGGGCAGTTTCAGCGGCGATCTGACAGGGGCGCAGAACGTGCGCTTCACCGCCCGGGTCTACGGTGTCGATACCGATGCGCTGGTGGCCTATGTGGAGGATTTCGCCGAACTGGGCGATTTCATGGACATGCCGATCCGCTCCTATTCCTCCGGCATGAAGGCGCGCATCGCCTTCGGCATGTCCATGGGGATCGCCTTCGACTGGTATCTGGTCGACGAGATCACCGCCGTGGGCGATGCCGCCTTCAAGAAGAAGTCGCTTTCGGTGTTCAAGAACCGGCTGAAGGATGCCGGCATGCTGATGGTCTCCCATTCCAGCAGCACGATCCGCAAATACTGCGATGCGGGCCTGGTGCTGGAAAACGGCCGGGCGACCTATTTCGACGATGTGAAAGAGGCGCTTGCCGCACACAAGGCGAACATGAAGGCAGGTTGAAGGCCCGGAGATTGCGGCTTTTTCTCGTCAGGCGGGGCTTGCGCGTGCTATGGCCGGAACGGTTCCCGTTCCCACCCCGAAACCCCGGAGCATTTCAGCATGAAATTTGGCACAAGCGGATTGCGCGGCCTTGTCAGCGACATGACCGGCGAGCTGGTCACCGCCTATACGGCGGCCTTCCTGCGCCATCTCGAGACCGACGGCGCGCCCGCAGAGGCGCTTCTGGTGGGGCGTGATCTCAGGCCGAGTTCGGAGCGGATCGCGGGCGAGGTCCTGGCCGCGGCCGAGGCGGCGGGAGTGCAGGGCGTGCAATGCGGCGTGCTGCCGACGCCCGCGCTGGCGCTCGAAAGTGCCGCCCGCGGGCTGCCCGCGCTGATGGTGACCGGCAGCCACATTCCCTTCGACTACAACGGGCTGAAGTTCTACCGCGCGACCGGCGAGATCACCAAGGCCGACGAGGCGGGCATCACCGCGGCGCTTGCGGATGCCCCCACCCCCCTGCCCGCGCCGGTCTCCCCGGCGGAGGATGACGCGGCGCGGCGGCGCTATATCGAGCGGATCACCGGGTTCTTCGCACCCGATGCGCTCGCAGGGACCCGGATCGGCGTCTACCAGCACTCGGCCGCGGGGCGCGACGTGCTGACGGAGATCCTTGAGGGCCTCGGCGCGGAGGTGATCGCTTTCGGGCGCACCGACGGGTTCATCCCGATCGACACCGAGGCGGTCCGGCCCGAGGACGAGGCGCTGGCGCGCGAGAAGACCGCCTCCGAGCGGCTCGATGCCATGGTCTCCACCGATGGCGACGGCGACCGGCCGCTGATGGCCGACGAGGCGGGCACGATCCTGCGCGGCGACATTCTCGGGGTTCTGACCGCGCAGTTCCTGGGCGCGGATGCGGTGGCGACGCCGATTTCCTCGAACACGGCGCTGGAGCGCACGGGGGCCTTCGCGCATATCGCCCGCACCCGCATCGGCTCGCCCTACGTGATCGCGGCCATGGAGGAGCTGGAGGCCGCGGGCGCGCGGCTCGTAGTGGGCTTCGAGGCCAATGGCGGCTTCCTTCTGGGCGGCGATGTGACGAACGAAGGCGGCGCGGTGCTCTCGGCGCTTCCCACCCGCGACGCGGTGGTGCCGCTTCTGGCCACGCTGGTGGCGGCGAAGACACGCGGCCTGCGGGTCTCCGAACTCGTGGCGAGCCTTCCGGCGCGCTATACCGCGAGCGACCGGCTCAAGGAGATCGGCCAGGACCGCAGCGGGCCGCTTCTGGCCGGGCTGGCGGCGGAAGAGACGGCGCGGCGCGACTTCCTCTCCGGGCTGGGGCTGGCGCCCGCGGGCGAACCGGACACCAGCGACGGGGTGCGGATGGGGCTCGAGGGAGACGAGATCCTGCACCTGCGGCCCTCGGGCAATGCGCCGGAACTGCGCTGCTATGCCGAGGCAGCAAGCCCGGAGCGCGCGCGGGACCTGGTCGCCCGGACGCTGGAGAAGGTCGCGGCGGAGCTGCGCTAAGGAAAGTCGCGGCGGAGCTGCGCTGAAGAAAGGTTCGGCGGAGCCGCGCTGACAGACGTTGCGGCGGAGCTTCCGGATCGCGTCGGCGGGGTGCCGGGGGCACGCCGCGCGATCCGGTCGGCCTGAGGGCTATGCCCGGAAGCCGAGAGGGGTCGGGATTTCCCTTTGCGCCGGATTCGTGCCGTGCCAGCCCGTGGCAAGCGCGGATGCGCGCAGCCGCCCGGGACGGGCTGCGCGGCACGATCTGTCACGCGCCAGATCGTGCAAGGCAACCGGAGAGGTTGCTCAACATTCACACCATATCTCGGCCGCCCCGTGCCCCCGGCTTCACGCCGCCCTGAAGCGGATGTGAGTTTACAGATTGTTGGCGCTTTGGCCTCTAGATGGCCCGGCCCCGTGCCACGCCCCGCAAACCCGGGGGCGCGCGACCGGCCGAAACCTGGAGCCTTGCATGCGCCTGCCCCGCCCCTTGCCTCTGCTGCCCGCCCTGATGGCCACCACGCTCGCGCTCGCGGGCTGCGACACCGCCGAGGAACGGGCCGAGAAGCACTACCAGCGGGGGCTCGCGCTGGTGGAACAAGGCGAGACCGCGCGCGCGCTCCTGGAGTTCCGCAATGTCTTCCGGCTCGACAATGCCCATGCCCCGGCGCTGAACCAGTATGCCGCCCTCCTCGAGGCGCAGGACGACACCCAGGGCGCGGCGAAGCATTACCTGCGCGTGCTGGAGATCGAGCCGCATGATTTCACCGCCCACCAGCGCCTGGCCCGGATCCTGATCGGGCTGCAGGATTACGGCGAGGCGGAGATCCATGTCTCCGAGGCCCTCCGGCTGGAGCCGGGCGATCCGCTGGCCCGCGCGCTGCGCGCAACGCTCGACTTCCGCGCCGGCACGAACCGCGCGGCCGCGCTGGCCGAGGCCCGGGCGGTGACGCAAGAGGCCCCGGAGGTCGTGGCCGCCCACATGATCCTGATCGCGGACCGGCTGAACGCGGAGGACATCGCGGGCGCGCTCGACCGGGTCGATGCCGCGCTCGACGCCGTGCCGGGGGACGAGGGGCTGCACCTCGCCCGGCTCTCGATCCTCGAGGAAACCGGCGATATCGACGCCATCGGCGCGGAGCTTGCGCGCATGGTCGGGCTCTTCCCGGAGAATGACGGCGTGCGGGACGCGCTGATCCAGTGGCACCTGCAGGCGGGCGACGCAGAGGAAGCCGAGGCGGTGCTGCGCGCGGGCGCGGCGCCGGGCGACACGGACGCCGCCCTCGAGGTGGTGCAGTTCCTCTACGGGCTCCAGGGACCGGAGGCCGCGATCGCCGAGCTCGAACGCCTGATCGCGGAGACGGAGGCCCCCGGCCCCTACATCCGCGCGCGGGCCGGAATCGATTTCACCGAAGGCCGCCCCGAGGCGGCAATCGCCGCGCTGCGCGCCCTGCTCGAGGGGGCGGAGGCCTCCGAGGAGACCCGCGAGACCCAGGTGATGCTGGCGGGCATGCTGGCCGGAACCGGCGCGGGCGCGGAAAGTGCGGCGCTGATCGAGACGGTGCTGACCGAGGAGCGGGGCCATGCCGGGGCGCTCAAGCTGCGCGCCCAGGCCCGGATCGACACAGGCGACCCCGATGGCGCGATCCGCGATCTGCGGCTCGCGCTCATCGAGACCCCCGAGGACCCGGAGATCATGACCCTCATGGCGCTCGCGCACGAGGCGGCGGGCAGCCGGGAGCTGATGGGCGAACGGCTGGCGCTGGCGGTGCAGATCTCGCAGAACGGCGTGGCCGAAAGCCTGCGCTATGCCGCCTACCTGATGCAGGAGGACCGGCCCGGCCCGGCGCGCGACATCCTGCGCGAGGCGCTGCGCCGCGCCCCCGAGGACCCGGAAATCCGCCACATGCTGGGCCGGATCGCGATTTCCGAGCGGAACTGGACCGAGGCGGTGCGGATCATGGACCGGCTGCAGGCGGGCAGCACGCCGCGGGAACTGGCCCTTGCCACCAGCCTGGAGGCGGAAAGCCTCGCGGCGCGCGACGAGACCGGCCTTCTGACGGAACTGGTGGAGAGCATGGCCCGCGCGGGCGGCGCGGAAACCGAGCTTGCCCGCCAGGTCGGCGCCTGGGCCGCGCGCGGGCAAACCGCGGCGGCGCGCGATCACCTCGACGCCCTGCTGCAGGACAATCCGGCCAACCTGCCCGCGCATCTGCTGCGCGCGGGTCTGCGCGCGGCGGAAGGCGAGCAGGCGCAGGCCGAGGCGCTCTACCGCGAGGCCATCACCGCCATTCCCTCCGATGCCCGGCCCTATGAGGCGCTGGTGATCCTGCTCTCGACCCAGGGCCGCGAGGCCGATGCGGCCTCCGTGGCCCGCGAGGGAATCGCGGCGGCGGGCGCTTCCGCACCGCTGCAGCTCACCCTGGCGAGCCTCGCCGAGGCGAAAGGCGACATTCCGCGGGCCGTGGAACTCTACGAGGCGCTTCACGACGCCGATCCCGAGAACCTGGTGGCGGCCAACAATCTCGCGAGCCTGCTCAGCGCGGGCATTCCCGCCGATCCTTCCGGGAGGAGCGCGCAGGACGCGGCGCGGCTCGCCCGGGCCGCGGAGGTCGCGCGCGGCCTCGAGGGGATCGCCGTGCCGCCGCTCCAGGACACCTATGGCTGGATCCTGTTCCTTCAGGGCGATGCGGAAACCGCGCGGATCTATCTCGAACCGGCCGCCGCCGCGCTGAGGGAGAATGCCCAGGCGCAGTATCACTTCGCCGAAGCCGCCTTCGCGCTCGAGGACTGGGACGCGGCGGAAGCGGGCCTTGCCCGCGCGCTGGAAGCGGAGGTCGCCGGAAGCCCCCTGCCCCAGGCGGAGGCCGCCCGCGCCCGGCTCGAGGAGATCGAGAGCCTGCGCGCCGCAGATCCTGCGACGCCACCCGCGCCCGCCCCTGCGCAGGGCGGCTGAAACAGCCCCCGGTCCGCCCGCCGCGGGCCGCCGAAGAAACCCTGCCGGGCCGCCGCATCCCCATCCCCAGACACACCATGGAGATCAGGCACCGGGTCCGGAAGCTCCGCGCCGTGGGCACGCTCGAGGACAAGGTCGAGTCGCTGCGGAACCGTTTCGAGACCAGCATTGGAAAGTACCAATGATTGGTATAGGATCGGATCATGGCACAGAACACCTCCGTCTCTCTCGGCCCGCACTTCTCCACCTTCATCGCGGAGCAGGTCGAGACCGGCCGCTATGGCTCGGCCAGCGATGTCATCCGGGCAGGCCTGCGTCTGCTCGAGGAACACGAGGCCAAGGTGAAAACGTTGCAGGATGCCTTGATACAAGGCGAGCAGTCCGGTGAGCCACAACCCTTCGACTTCGAAGAGTTCAAGAACCGGAAACGTTGCTCGACGTGAAATCTCTCGTCTTCTCACCCGGTGCGGCGGCAGACATCGACGGTATCTGGGACTACACCGTTCATCGCTGGGACGGAGATCAGGCCGAACGATACATCGACCAGATCCGGGATACCTGTCTTGCTCTGGCGGCAGGACGAACCACAGGACGGGTCGTCACCGTTCGATCAGGCTACCTGAAATATCCCGCCGGCAGCCACATGATCTACTACCGCGAGACTTCCGCACGCCTCGAGATAATCCGCATTCTCCACCAGCGCATGGACGTGGAAAGTCACCTCTAACCCGAACCTGTTATGCCCCGCCGAGATTTGATCCAGAGGACATTTCGTGATCTGCCTTGCCCTCGTCTACGTGACAGCCGCGGTGGTTTAGGACGGCGACACCTCCCCTGAAACCGCGGCGCCGACATCCGGGGCATTCCCTCGTTTCCTCTCCATGAAAACCGCTCACCCCCCCAGCCGTTTGCGCGCGGCCCCCACGGCATTGCAGGCGATGCACCAGGCGGCGCGGGGCCGCGACAGCCCCGCCGCCTCGCGGTAGAGCCGCCAGGTCGCGGCCATGGCGCGCGCCTTGTTGCCCGAGAGCGAGTGTTTGCGCACCCGGTAATCGGCCAGAACCGTGTCGATCCCGTGGGCCGCGCCGCCATCCGCCAGCAGCCGGAGCCAGAGCCCGTAATCCTGCCGCCGGCGCAGGTCGGGCATCGCCACGGGGCCGAAATGGCGCGCGTCATAAAGCGCGGTGAGACAGCCGATCACGTTGCCGCGCAGGAGACCCGCGTGATCGACCCGCGCGGGCACGCCCACCCGGCCGAGCGGGCGGCCCCGCTCGTCCATGCGCTGATAGGCCGAAAAGACGAAGGTGGCGCCGGTACGCGCGATATACTCGAGCTGGACGTCGAGCTTTTCCGGGCGCCAGAGATCGTCGGCATCGAGAAAGGCCACGAAGCGGCCCCTCGCCGCGGCGATCCCGGCATTGCGCGCCGCCGCCGCACCGCGGTTTTCCTCCCAGCCCAGCAGCCGGAGCCGGGGATCGTCGCGCGCGAGTTCCTCGGCCAGCGCCCGCGAGCCATCGTTCGATCCGTCATCGATGAGCAGAAGCTCCCAGTCTGTGAAACTCTGGGTCCGGACCGAACGCACGGTTTCCTCGAGCGTGCGTTCCGCATTCCAGACCGGTGTGATCACCGAGACGACAGGATGGACGGCGGGGCCGGAAGCGTCGTCCCTGTCCATGGCGTGCGGCTCCCCTTGTGCTGCCCATGTTGCCAAGCGGGCCATCCATAGCCGATTCCCGGCCGGGGAAAAGGGCGCGGCGGATCAGGGCGCGCGCCGGATCTCCACCGGAACCGCACCCGGAACCGCACCCGGGGCCGCACCTTGGGCCGCCCCCGAAGCGGCGGGCAGGGCCGGGCGGCAGGTCTCGGCCATGAACTCGAGCAGCGCATCGGCGGGAAAGCCCTCGACCGGGAAGCCGAAATGGTAGTCGAAGCGCGCGAGGATGGCGGGGCTGATGCTGGGTCCGCTGCGCAGGATCAGACCCGGTGCGCCGAATTGCCGGTAGTAGATCCGCTCGCGGGCGCGCAGGCTGATCTGCACGTGGCGCGGATCCTTCAGGATGCGGGTGTAGGTGGCGCAGAGGGCGGGGGCCGGTCCCTCCAGCGCCTGGACGATCCAGCCGTCGATGAAGACGAGACCACCCGAGAGCCCGCCCAGGACCCCGCCGGCGGCATTGCGCAGGCGTGCGGCCTGGGCGATTTCCGAAATGTCGGAGAGTTCCGTGCCCGTGGCGGCCCGGCTGACATAGAGGATTCGCTCCAGCATCGCCTGTTCCCTGCGCCAGCGGACGTGAAATACTCGGATCGGCAGCAAGCCTATCCCCTGCAGGGTGAAGCATCGGTAAATGTTTACCGAAAATGTTTACGGCCCTCGGACAGGGAGCCCGGAATGCGCAAAAAAACGCCCTGATCTGTTGCAGAATGACTACGATCCCGGGGCCAAATCCCCGTCAAACCGGAGCCCGGGCAGGTTAGGGGTTTTCCTCAAAGCCCTCTGCATGTTCTAAGATCGCCCAAACCATCACAAGGGCGGTTCGATGAGACAGATTTTGTGTGCCATTCTTTTTGCGGTGCTCTCCGCTCCCTTCGCTCTGGCGCAGAGCGCAGGCTACCGCGTCCAGCCCGGGGATACGCTGGCCATCACCGTGCTCGAGGACGACACGCTGAACCGTGAGGTTCTGGTCCTGCCCGACGGTCGCATCTCGGTGCCGCTGGCCGGTTCCGTCCAGGCCGGAGGAAACTCGGTGGGCACCATCGAGAGCACCATCGCCGACCGGCTCGCCTCGAACTTCGCCGTCCGCCCGAGCGTCTTCGTGTCCGTGACCACCGTCGACGAGGACGGGCTGACCTTCCCGGTCTATGTCCTGGGCGAGGTCGCAGCACCTGGCATCCACGAGGTCGAGACCGGCACCACGCTCCTGCAGGCCATCGCGCTCGCCGGCGGCCCGGACCGCTTCGCCGCCACCAAGCGCATCCAGCTTCGCCGCACCGACTCGTCCGGCCAGGAAAAGCTCTACCTCTTCAACTACCGCGCCGTCGAGCGCGGCGGGTCGATCCAGTCGATGATCACGCTGCGTGAAGGCGATGTGATCCTGGTTCCCGAACGCCGCCTGTTCGAGTGAGGGCGTGCGTATGCGCCGCAGCCCCCTCGCCGCACTGCTCATGGCGGGCACCGCATGGACGCCCGCCGCCTTCGCCCAGCAGGAACCTCAATCGACCCTGACGGCCACGATCTCCGAACGGTTCGAATACGATTCCAACTACCAGCTCGATGATCCCTCTGCCGGCGACACCTATTTCGCCGACACGATCTTCGCGATGGACTACCTCCAGGAGACGGAAGACCGCATCCTCGGCCTCGGCTTCGATGTCGGCCTGCGCGCGCTCTGGGAAGCCGACGAGGATTTCGACTGGCAGGTCGCCAGCCCGAGCGGCGCCTACCTCCTCTACGAGGATGAAGGCCCGCATCTCGCCTTCGACGCCGATGTGAGCGCCCGTACCCGCCAGGTGGAGAACGACGACGACGATATCGAGGACGATATCGACGACACGCTCGAAAATCTCGGCGATGCCCGAGAGATCCGCTACGATGCGGATGTCGGCTTCGAGATCGGCCCCGATGCGCCCATGTCCTACGGGATGCGCTTCCTCGGCACGGATATCGACTACGAGGACAACGAGGGCGGCCTGACGCCGCGCCAGACGGTGGAAGGCCAGGCCTTCCTGACGGCCCGGATCAATCCGGTGCTCTCGGCAGCCCTCTTCGGCAGCTACTTCCGCTACAGCGCCGACAACAATGCCGAGACCGAAGTGGACATCGCCGAAGGCGATATCGGCATCATCTACGAGCCGAGCGAAGTGCTCGAGATCACCGCCGGCGTCGGCTATGCCGACCGCGAGCGCGAGGATTTCGGCGAGCAGACGGAATCGGACTCCGGGATCGTGCTCCGCGGCAACGTGAACTACATCCTGCCGGATTTCACCATCAACGCGGATGGCCGCTATACCACCGCTGCCCCCGACCCGCGGTTCAGCTTCAACCTGCGCACCAACTACGCGTTGCAGCGCAGCCAGCTCTTCGCGCGCGTCTACAACCGCTACACCGGCGCGGCCAGTGGCGGCGCCAACGAGGTGCGGGTCACCGGCGCGGCCTTCGGCGTGGTGCATGAGATCAACGACATCTCGCGGGTCCGCCTCGACCTGGGCTATGCCCACCAGGAAAACCTCGACGACGACGACGATCCGGATATCGACCGGACCAATCTCACGGCGAGCTATTTCCACGACCTGACGGAACGGATCACCGCCGAGGTCGGCTATGGCTACACCCGCCGCCAGGACGATCCCGACGATGCCACCAGCCACCGGCTGTTCGTGGAGATCGGACGTACATTCGAGACCGGCCTCTAAGCCCCGGATCCGAATCGCGATACCCGGCCCCCCCGGCCGGGTATCCGCATTTTTCTTTCATGAATGTGATATTTGGTTACGACTATTTACCATTTGAAATCATAAGGTGCCGGAAGACTTTCGGCACCGGAACGCATCCGGTATGCCGGATACGAGATCGTCGCCATCCCTCCGTGACGAAGAGGGGGGCGATCATACCTGCACTCTTGCTTGTGGTTTTGGAGTATGTTCACGCGAAAAGCGCTTCCGGCAGGTCCACCGGTCTCGATATCTCCGCCGCCTTCGAGCGAAGAGGGGACGAAGACACGAAAGGGCAATCCTCCCATGGCCTTCCCTGACCTGCCCTGGCTCGAATTCGGGGACAATCTGCGGGTCAACCTTCCCACCCGAGCCGATGCCCTTCACCTGGTTTCGGATCGCCTGGCGCGTGGGGAAGGTTTCACGATCGCAACGCTCAACCTCGATCATGCCGTGCAGCTCCGGAACTCGGACGCATTCCGGGACGCCTATGCCAGGCACACCCATGTGACCGCCGATGGCGAGCCGGTGGCCTGGCTGGCCCGGCGGGTCCACCCCGGCATCGAACGGGTGGCGGGCTCGGACCTTGTCGAACCCTGCGTGGGCGCGGCGGCCCAGCATGGCGTGCCCATCGCGCTGATCGGCGCCGCGAACGCCGGCGTGCTCGAACGGGCCCGGGCCAAGCTGGAGCGGAAATTCCCCAACCTGAAATGCGCGCTCGAACACTCGCCGTCCTTCCCCTTCGACCCCATGGGGGCCGAGGCCGACGCCCTGATCGCCCAGGTTCGCGACAGCGGCGCCCGGCTGGTGCTGCTGGCGCTCGGCGCGCCGCGCCAGGAGATCCTGGCCAGCCGGATGACCGAGGCCTGCCCCGAAGTGGGGATCATCAGCGTCGGGGCCGGCGTGGATTTCATCGCCGGCGAGGCCCGCCGCGCGCCGGAAACCTTCCGCAAGTTCAACATCGAATGGGTCTGGCGGCTGATGCGGGAGCCCCGGCGGCTGGGTCCGCGCTACTGGCGCTGCCTCCGCCTCCTGCCCCGGCTCGTCGTCGAGGCGTATCGCCGTGCCTGAGTGCTGCTCCGGGAGCGCCCCGGCACCGGCAACAGGCCCCCGCGACAGGATTTCCATGCCATGACCGAACCCGAAAGGCTCCCGCCCGAGGACACGGACCCGCAGGCCGCGGGCCAGGACATGACAGGCCAGGACGCCCCGGACCGGGAGAGCGCCCAGGAGATCACCCAGGAGATCACTGGGCGCCCGCGCATCATGACGCCCGCGGGCTTCAACCCGCCCGCGACGCCGCCCCAGGAAGTGGGGCTGCGCCAGAAGGCCGTGACCTTCTGGAAGAAGAACCGCGCGCTGGTGCGCAACCCGGCCTTCTGGGGCCTGGTGCCGCGCATGCTCGCCTTCAGGCTTCGCACCACAATCCGGCCCTCGCCCCTGAGTGCGCGCCCCGAGGTGCTCTTCGTCGCCACCCATCACAAGGCGATGACGACCTATTTCCATGCCGTGCTGCGCGGGCTCGCCTTCGCGCTCAACCTGCCCTTCGAGCGGGTGGGCAATTCCGATCTGCCCTCGAAACGGGCGAAGCTCTTCCTCTCCATGCAGGGAAAGCAGGATCTGGCCGCCCTCGGCCCCTATCGCGGCGCCCATGTGATGCGCGACCCGCGCGACATGATCGTCTCGGGCTACCATTACCACAAATGGACCCACGAGGAGTGGGTGCACCGGCTCGACGACAATGGCGAGAGCTACCAGGACAAGCTCAACCGGCTCGACAAGCATGCCGGGCTGTTCCTGGAGATCGACCATTTCATCTTCTACTACCGCGACACGCTCGAGGCCTGGGACATGGCCAACCCGGCGATGCTCGAGGTCTCCTACGAGGCGCTCATGGGCGCGGGCAAGCGCGACCTCTACCGCGACATCTTCGCCCATCTGGGCTTCGAGGGGGCCGAGCTCGACCTCGCCGTGGACCTGATGAAGCTCTTCGAGGCCGAAAGCCGCACCGGCAAGGCCAGCGGGAAAGTGGACCAGAGGTCACATGTGCGCAGCGGCAAGTCCCGGCAGTGGGAAACGGAACTCGACCCCGAGCACCTGGCGTATATAGAACAGGAACTGGGACCCGTCCTGCGCAAGTTCGGCTACGACTGAAGCCGCGGCGGACACCAAGACAACACCCGGAGGAACGTTACATGCCCTTCTTCAGGACTGCCGGGAAAACCTGCTACTTTTCCCATATCCCGAAAACGGGGGGAACGTCCGTTGAAGATTACCTGATCGAGCGCTTCGGCCCGCTGGCCATGCTCGAACGGCGGTTCAACTTCATTCCGCAGCCCGAGCGCTGGTGCCAGACCTCGCCCCAGCATATCGAGTGGAAGAGCCTGCAGATGTTCCTGCCGCTCGAACTGATCGACGCGGTCTTCACCGTGGTGCGCCACCCCATCGCGCGCACCGAGAGCGGATACCACTTCCAGATCCAGGTCGAGAAATCCGTTCCGCCCGAGACGCCCTTCTCCGACTGGCTCAAGACCCAGGTGCGGATGCTGAAGGAAAATCCCTTCGCGCTCGACAACCACATGCGCCCCCAGGTCGATTTCGTGCCCGACGGCGCGGCGGTCTTCCATCTCGAGTTCGGGCTCGACCCGATGGTGCCCTATTTCGACGAGCTGGCCGGCAATACCGACGGCCCCCGGATGATCGGGCATTCCAACAAGCGCAAGAAGCCCAAGACCGAGGCGCCGGACTGGGCGCGGCCCTCCCAGGCCGATATCGACCTGCTCTGCGACCTCTATGCCGAGGATTTCGAGCGCTTCGGCTACGTGCCCGGCGAGAAGAAGCCCCAGGTCGAGAAACCCGCCCTGCCGCAATCCTTCCTGGAGGCGCGCGAGGCCGAGCTTGCCCACCGCGCCACCTCCGCCTACCGCTGGAAGACCCGGCTGAAACGCTGGCGCTCCAAGTTCTGAGGTTCCGAACTCCGAAACCGGGGCAGTCCCAAGCGATGCCGCGCCCCGGAACGGGCCCGCGGCCGGGGCGGAACGTTCCGGAAACGCTTACCCTTTAAACAATTGATTCTCGTGTTGGCGGGCGCCATCGCGTAATTTCGAACGCAACTTCCGGCGGTATCGCGGTATCGTGCGGACCATGGGTACGAGGCGCGGCTTGTGAGCTCAGTGACGGACATCGGGCCACGGGCCCAGGGGTTTCAGACGGCCCACGCGCGGAACTGGCGCGGCTTCGGGCTGTTCCTGCTCTGCTGCGCGGGGGCGCTGCCGATCTTCTGGTCCGGCCTGGTGCATCTCGGCGAGGCCTGGTCGCGGCCCGAATACAGCCACGGGCCCGTCATCCCGGTCCTTTCCTTCTACATGTTCCTGCGCGAGCTGAAGATGGTGCCGCCCGCGACCGGGCCCGTCACCGATCGCGGCCCCGGCCTGATCCTGGCGGGTGCGGCCCTTCTCCTCGCCATCGCGGGCAATCTGGTCGATATCCCCGATATCGTGACCTACGCGCTCATCCTCTGGATCGGCGGGCTGGTGCTCACGGGCTTCGGCTTCGCGCGCGGATGCCTGTTCTGGACCTCGGTGCTGCACCTCGTCTTCATGCTGCCGCTGCCGAACATGATCTACTGGGACGTGACGATCGCGCTGCAGTTCGTCTCCTCGGAAGTGGGTGTCTGGCTTCTGCGCATGGCGCAGATCCCGGTCTATCTCGACGGCAACATCATCGACCTCGGGGTCTACAAGCTGCTGGTGGCCGAGGCCTGCTCGGGGCTGCGCTACATGTTCCCGATCATGAGCTTCACCTATGTCTTCGCGGTGCTCTACCGCGGGCCGCTCTGGCACAAGATCGTGCTGCTGCTCTCGGCGGTGCCGCTGGCGATCGGGATGAACTCGGTGCGGATCGGCATCATCGGCATTCTGGTCGACCGCTACGGCATCGCCCAGGCGGAAGGCTTCCTGCATGTCTTCGAGGGCTGGGTGATCTTTCTCTCCTGCATCGCGATCCTCTTTCTCATGGCCGTGGGGCTGCAACGCCTCTCGGGCGACCGCCGCCCGCTGGGCGATGCGCTGGAGCTCGATTTCACCGGGCTGAACCGGGAGCTGGCCCGGGTGCTGAACATCGCGCCCTCGGCCGCGCTCATCGCGCTCACGCTCCTGACGGCGGGGGTTTCCGCCGCCTGGATCCTCGCGCCCGCCCGCGCCATGGTGGTGCCCGATCGCGCGCCCTTCGTGGAGTTTCCGCGCGAGACCCAGGGCTGGTCCGGGACCCGCAAGGCGCTGGACCCGGCCACCGAGGCCGCGCTCGGCGCCGATGACTACACCACGATGGAATTCGTGCAGGCGGGCACCGGCGCGGCAGCCCCGGTCGATTTCTTCGCCGCCTATTACCACAAGGAAACCGATGGCGGGTATATCCACTCGCCCGCGGCCTGCCTGCCGGCGGGCGGCTGGGAGGTCTTCCGCATCGAGCCGGTGGACATCGCCCTGCCCGGCACCCAGTTCGGGGACATCCGGCTCAACCGCACCATCATCCAGAAGGGGCTCAGCAAGCAGCTGGTCTATTTCTGGTTCGAGGGGCGGGGGCGCAGCATCGCCAATGATTTCGAGGCCAAGATCCAGACCGTCGCCGACAGCCTCCTGCGCGGCCGGCGCGACGTCGGGATCGTGCGGCTCATCACGCCCATCGGCGAGGCCGAGAGCGAGAGGGCCGCGGATGCGCGCCTGACGGACTTCCTCACGGCCCATGCCGATCACCTGCATCAATTCTTTCCCAAGTGAGCCCGCTTCCCATGCAAGACGCCTCCCCCTCCCCTGCCGACCCGAAGCCCGAGACAGGCGCGACACCGGTCGTCTCCGTGCTGGTCATCAGCTACAACACCCGCGAGATGACGCTCGAATGCCTGCGCAGCGTGCGGGACCAGACGACGATCCCCCATGAGGTGATCGTCGTCGACAACAACAGCCAGGACGGCTCGGCGGAGGCGATGGCAGCCGAGTTCCCCGAAATGGTGCTCGATGCGCGCTCCGACAACCTGGGCTTTGCCGGCGGCAACAACGAGGCCGCCCGGCGCGCGCACGGCAAGTATCTCCTGCTGCTCAACCCCGACACCGTGGTGCTCGACAACGCGATCGACAAGCTCGTGGCCTTCGCCGAGGCCAATCCGGAGGCGGGCATCTGGGGCGGGCGCACGCTCTTCGGCGACATGAGCCTCAACCCCTCCTCTTGCTGGCAGCGCATGACGGTCTGGAACTGCTTCTGCCGCATGTCGGGGCTGACCGCGATCTTTCCCAACTCGGCCTTCTTCAATGCCGAGGGCTATGGCGGCTGGCCGCGCGACACCGAGCGCGAGGTCGACATCGTCCAGGGCTGCTACCTGCTGATCACCAAGGAGATGTGGGATACGCTCGGCGGCTTCGATCCCGCCTTCTTCATGTATGGCGAGGAGGCCGATCTCTGCCTGCGGGCGCGCAACACCCTGGGCGCACGGCCCCGGGTCACGCCCAATTCGACCATCATCCATTACGGCGGCGCCTCCGAGACCGTCCGCTCCGACCGGATGGTCAAGCTCATGACCGGCAAGATCGCCCTGATCGACCGGCATTTCCCGAAGTGGCAGCGCCCGGTGGGCCGGTTCTTCTACGGGATGTTCCCGCTCACCCGGCTCATCGCCACGCGCACGCTCGGCACGCTGACGGGCAAGGCCTCCTTGAAGGAATCCGCCGATGTCTGGGCCGATGTCTGGGCCCGGCGCAAGGTCTGGCGGGCGGGGTACTGACCAAAACCGTTTCAGGCGGAATAGCCGCCTGAAAAAGGATTTTGGTCATCTGAATGACCCAAAGTGCGCCGCCTCGGCATAGCCGTGCCTGCGGCGGACCGGGGGATGGCGCCGAAACGACGGCTGGAGGCGATTTATGGTGCCGACACCTGAACGCCCGAACGTTGCGCAACCCTGAAAAAGCGCCAGACCTCCGGGACGGTCCGGCGCTTGGCACGGCGGTGCTTCGCACCTCGTCCCGTGCCAGATGGGCCTGGCTCGGATGGAAAATGAGCCCGGAGCCGGCCGCCTCTCCCCGCCCCCACCAGCCGCGCTCAATCGAAGATATCGGCGATGGCGGCCTGTTCGGCCTCCTCCCAGCGCCGCACGAGGTCGCCCACCTCCTCGATCTCCTCCGCGTCGAGATGGTGGGCACCGTCCTCGTTGATGCGGCACAGGCTGAACGGCTCGCCGACGCTGGGAGAGGTGAGATCGAGCGCCTTCAGCACCCGCAGCACCGCCGCGCAGCCGAAACGCAGCGAGCGCTCGGTCAGGTGGAAGTGGGAGAGAAGCGATCCGGCCTGCTGGGCCATGGGCGCACCGCTGCCGATGGCATGGAACCCGATATCGGCGTAGTGTCCGATCATGCCCGAGGGCGTGATCTCCGTGATCCACGGCGCCCCGTCCCGCCATCCGGCGGCCATCACATAGGCCGAGGGTGTCCCGCCGCCTTCCTCCCCCGGCACGTCGGGAATGAAGGTGTCGTAGTGATGGCGGAGGATCGGGAGCACCTGTTCCTGCAAGGCCCGCCCGATGTCGGGGGCCTCCAGGATCGCCGCGCTGTTCTGGTTGAAGCAATTCTCGACATCGGTGAGCACCGAGCGCGCGCCGCTGCCGCCCCAGGCCGCGAGATCGCCCAGCGGGTGCAGCTTCTCGGCCGGGTATGTCATCCCCCGCCCCTTGTCGGTGATCTGGGAATCCGAGCCGAGCACGACTCCATCCCGGCACACGGTGGCAAGCACGACAGTCATTTCTCGATCCTCCCCGGGGTCAGGCCTCCCGGATAGCAGGCCGGGACACATCCGGATCATGGTGCGCTTCATGTCGCGCCGATCAAGCCCGTGCGACAGGCGTGCGGTGCGAAGAAGGTCCCGAAGGAGCCCAGATAGTCCTTTGCTGCGGGATGGATGAATGTCGGCTTTGGTAGGTCGATCCCCAATGCGGCCCAATTCTTCAAGTGCAGAACGGAACTCACGACGCAGCAAATCTGAATTCGGTGTGCGCTCTGCGACACTGCCCAGAACACCTCTTCCGATCTCTACGCATGGCCATACCTTGGAGGCGAGTTGCACGATCCCGGCTTCTCGCGATCGGCTGCCCTTATTAGGCCGCGACGCGCTTGACGACCCCGGCTTTCACCGGGGACGCCGCGCGCATCTTCGGGTGGCATCGGTCATGTCCATTCTGGCATCACCGCATCCGGGTACCGCGCGCCGAACCCACCGGCGGGAAGGATCTCGGCGATGCGTCGAAGGTCATCGGCGGAGAGCGTAAGCCGGGCGGCGCCGACATTTTCCTCCAGGCGCGCGATGTTGCGCGTGCCGGGGATGGGAACGATTTCGTCGCCCTGCGCCAGCAGCCAGGCCAAGGCCAATTGCGAGATCTTGGCCCCGCGTTCCTCGGCAAGGGTTTCGAGCTGGCGCACCGCCTCTACGTTCTTCTCGAAGGCGCCGGGCTGCCAGCGCGGATCGAAGCTGCGCATGTCGCTCTCGTCGTACTGGTCCGCCGGCTTGGCCGTCCCGGTCAGGAAACCGCGGCCGAGCGGCGCGTAGGGCACGAAGCCGATGCCGCAGTCTCTTAGCACGGGAAACAGCTGCTCGACATCGCGTTCAAACAGCGAATACTCGGTCTGAAGCATCGCCACCGGTTGAATCGCATGGGCGCGGCGGATGGTCTCCGGCCCCGCCTCGCTGAGCCCGAAATGGCCGACCTTGCCCGCCTCGATAAGGTCTTTGACCGTCCCCGCCACGTCCTCGATCGGCACGTCGGGATCGACGCGATGCTGATACAGGACATCGACATGCTCCACGCCGAGAAAGCGCAGACTGTTGTCGAGAACCTCGCGGATATGCTCGGGTCGGCTGTCGTAGCCGTAGTCGCGAGTCCAGCCGAACTTGGTGGCGATCACTACGTCGTCCCGCACGGGCGCCAGTGCCTTTCCCACAACGCGTTCATTGTGACCCCAGCCATACATCTCGGCGGTGTCGAAAAACGTCACGCCGATCTCATGGGCGTGACGGATCGTCCTAACGGCGTCGTTCGTGGTGTCCGGTCCGTAATGCTCGGTGATGCCCATTGCCCCGTAGCCGATGGCTGACACCTCTGGGCCGTTTCGGCCGAGCTTGCGGGATGGAAGCGAGTTCTCTTGACGTTCGGTATTCAAGCTCGTCTCCTGTGTGTGACATGCCGAAATCGGCATTAAGTAATTTATTTGGCACTAAGTGCCATTTTATGCGCGAGGTGTCAATGACGAGCGTAGCTGATGGTTCAGGCCGTTCCCTCAGGACGATCAAGGCAGAGGCTGTAACGGCATCCATCGCCGCCCACGCGCTCGCACTCTTCGATGAAAAAGGGTTCGACGCCGTGACGGTGGACGACATCGCGGCCGCGTCCGGCATTTCGCGACGCAGCTTTTTCCGTTACTTCCCCACGAAAGAAGACGTAGTGGTCGCGGGCCATGCCGCCTTCGGCGAAAGGATCATCGAGGCCGTGAAGGCCCGGCCTCGGGACGAAGACGTCTGGGTGTCCCTGCGCCGCGGCTACGATGTGCTGGCCGACAATGTCGATCGCGATCCCGAAGGCGCAGCCAGAACGATGCGCGTGGTCAACAGCACGGCAAGCCTGCGCGCCCATACGCTCGAAAAGCATATTGCCTGGGCTGTCGGACTTGCACCCGAGATCGCGCGACGCCTCGGCGACGCGGACGCCCGGCGCTTGGAAGCGGATGCGTTGGTCCACGCGTCCTTCGCCTGCCTCGACGTCGCGCTGGCCCACTTCACCCCCGGGCGGGACACATCCCTCAGCGTGAAACTGGACGCAGCCTTTGATGCGCTCCGACCGGATCGTGCGCGCTGACTGATCGAAATATTCGTACGCCCATGTACTGAAGATCACATTTCGCGCGTACCATTCCGATCGCGGGCCGCATGCGGCAGACTTGCGTCGATTATGCAGCGAAGGCCCGCTTTGTCCCGCACACTGGATACAAACCCCATGCCAGAACCTTTGCGCCTAAAACGGCCGTTTCTGTCCCTCTCCCATACCGTACGAAAATCCAGTCGTTTGAGCGGGAGAAAACCCCAGGACAAAACCGGCTCGCTTGGTAAGCCCCATACACTCCATTATCAGCCCCCACTCTCCCTCTGAACGAAGCACCCTGCGCCCCGTTTGAAACGCTGGGCCATGCCACCCACCCCCCGTTAACCTTTCCCGTTCGTGCGAAAAACATATGCATGAAATATGCATCGAATATGCATTGAAGTGGCATGGGCCAGGGCGCTGTTAACCTTGGGAAATTCCGCCCCCCGGGCACCAGCCGGCACGAGACTGCGAAAATGCGCGCCTCGCACCGGAACTCACCCCCGGATTCGGGACTTCTTAACGCTTCCCGGCCAAAGGTGCGGCTCAACAAGCCTCGGTCAGAGAGTAGAGAAATGCCAGACGCCAAGAGCATAGCCGCCCTAGTGGTAGACGATCAGCAGACGATGCGCGCCATGGCCCGGCTCGTGCTCAAGGAAATCGGCGTCATCGACGTGGCGGTGGCCGCCAGCGCCGAGGCCGCGCTCGACCAGCTCGGCGCCAAGAAATTCGACGTGGTGATCTCGGACCTGAACATGCCCGGCATGTCCGGCGTGGAGCTCGCCGAGAAGATCAAGGCCGATCCGGGCCTGAGCTCGATCCCGGTTTTCCTTGCCACATCAAAGGCCTACCAGGACCAGGCCGGTGCCTCGGTGGACCATTTCGTGGCCAAGCCCTTCATGGTGCCCGACCTGCGCGAGGCGCTCGAGAAGCATCTGGGTGCGCTGAGCTGACGCGCCCGCGGGTCCGCCCGGTCTGCCCGATCAGGCCCGGTCAATGTCGGCCCCCGGTGTACACGTCACACTCGCTCACCTGTTATTCTTGTCTCGATTAATTACGTGATATGAGGTGTACAAGCCTGTAGAATGCACGCCAAAGATGCCAAAGAGCGGGGCGGCGAAAAGCGTGCCCTTCTCGGAGGGCGTGTCGCGTAACAATGGGAATGACGAGTAACTTGGCGATCTACACGGACCATTTTGGCCTCACCGAGCGGCCTTTCACGCTTCTTCCGGATCCCGATTTCCTCTACTGGTCGGATAATCACACGCGTGCCTATTCGATGCTCGAATACGGCATGCTCACCCATGCGCCGATCACCGTGATCACAGGCGAGATCGGCGCGGGCAAGACCACGCTTCTGCGCCATCTGCTCCGCACGCTGCCCGAGGAATTCACCGTCGGCCTGATCTCGAACGCGCAAGGAAACCGCGGCGAGCTGCTGCACTGGGTGCTGATGGCCCTCGGCGTGCCCACGGATACCGGTGCGAGCTATGTGCAGCTCTTCGCCCAGTTCCAGGATTTCCTCATCGAGGAATACGCCTCCGGGCGGCGGACCATGCTGATCTTCGACGAGGCGCAGAATCTCAGCACCGAAACCCTCGAAGAGCTGCGGATGTTCTCCAACATCAACGCGGACAAGGACGAGCTGATCCAGATCGTGCTGGTGGGCCAGCCCGAGCTTCGGGACCTGATCGCCCAGCCCCAGCTCACCCAGTTCTCGCAGCGCGTTGCGGCGGAATACCACCTGCCGGGCATGTCTGCCGAGCAGGTCGAGGCCTATATCAACCATCGCCTCTCGGTGGCCGGGGCCACGCGGGAGATCTTCACGCCGGCAGCCTGCGAATGCGTGCACCGCGCCTCGCGGGGCGTGCCGCGCCTGGTCAACCAGATCTGCGATTACGCGCTGGTCTATGCCTTTACCGACGGACGGGATCTGATCGATGCCGGCGTGGTCGAACAGGTGGTCACGGATCGCCGCATGCACGGCAACCTGAAGCTGGTCGGCTGATCGGGCCGGGAATTTAGAGAAGCACGGGAAATGGGAAATCTGGATCTGAAGTTCTACTGGGCGGTGTTCCTCCGACGGCTGCCCTATTTCATTCTGGTTTCCGGTTTCATTGCCGCCCTGGGTGTCACGGTGGCGGCGATCCTGCCGCCGGTCTATGTCTCGGGTGCCCGGATCCTCGTGGAGCCGCAGCAGATTTCCGACGATCTGGCGCAATCCACGGTGCCGATCGATCCCTACGAGCAGATCCAGATCATCCAGCAGCGGGTTCTGACCCGGGCCAATCTTCTCGATCTCGCCGAGAAGAGCCAGATGTTCGCCGACAGCCCCGATGCCTCGGCCGAGGACATCATCAAGAGCATGGCCGGGCGGATCACCTTCACCGGCAGCGAGCCCGAGGATGTAGGCCGGACCGGGCCGACGCCCGGTGCCATCGTGGTCCGGATCTCCTTCGAGGCGCCGAATGCCGTGCTGGCCGCCCGCGGCGCCAACGAGGTGGTCAACCTGATCCTGGCGGAGAATGTCCGCATCCGCAACGAACGGGCCACGGGCACGTCGGATTTCTTCGAGACCGAGGTCGCGAAACTCTCCGAATCGCTGCAGGAAAAGGCGCGCGAGATCGCCGAGTTCAAGACCGAGAACGTGGAGGCGCTGCCCGACAGTCTCGAGGCGCGCCGCCAGCAGCAACTCATCGAACAGGAGCGCCTGCTCGCGCTCGAGCGGGAGGAGACCTCGCTGCGCAACGAGCGCGCCACGGCGATCTGGGTCTATGAGCGCACGGGCCGGTCAGGCACGTTCGACACCCGCACGCCGGAGGAGGAGCAGCTCGAGGCGCTGAAGAGCGAGCGGCTGCAGAAACTGGCGATCTATTCGCCCTCCAGCGCCGCGATCCGGGTGCTCGACCACCAGATCAACAATCTCGAACAGCTGGTCGAGGAACAGCGCCAGACCCGCGCCACGCCCGAGAGCGGCGACGGCTCCTCGGAGCCTGCCACGGAGCTCGATCTCGAGCTCGCGCCGATCGACGCCCGTCTCGAATTCATCACCCAGGAAAAGCAGATGATCGAGAACACGCTGGCCGAGCTCCAGGCCTCGATCGCGACGACACCGCGCAACGAGATGGTACTCAACAGCCTCGAGAGCGAAATGCAGAACCTGAACCAGCGCTACGAGGAGGCCAGCGCCCGGCTGGCCCAGGCGCGGGTGGGCGAGCGGATCGAGCTGAGTTCGCGGGGCCAGCGGCTGACGCTGATCGAACAGCCGATCGAATCGCCCTATCCGGAGAGCCCCAACCGCAAGCTGATCGCGATGGCCGGTGTTGCCGGCGGCGTGGGCGCGGGCCTCGGGATCGTCGTGCTTCTGGAGATGCTCAACCGCTCCATCCGGCGCTCGGTGGATCTCTCGACCCATCTCGGCCTCCAGCCGCTGGCCACGATCCCCTACATCCGCACCCGCCGGGAGCGACGGGTCAAGCGGACGCTCATCGCCCTGGCGCTGTTTCTGATCTTCGTGATCATCCCGCTGGGTCTGTTCATGCTGCACACGTATTACATGCCGCTCGACCTGCTCATCAGCGAGCTCAAGAGCACCTTGAGGGGCGAGGTTCCCGCACCACCGGCCGCGGTGGCTCCGCCCTCCTGAGCGGCACATAGAAGGCACAAGGGAGGCGCCTGCCGCCTCCCCCGGCACGAGGACATCATGGAACGCATTCAAGCCGCGATACAGAAGGCCAAGGAGCAGCGGGGCATGCCGGCGGCAAGAGGGCTGCCGGGCACCTATTCCTCCTGGGATGCGCCCTCGGCCGTCGGCGCCTCCTGGGAGGCGCTGGAGAGCTTCGAGCCGGACCCCGCGCTCATGGCCGAGCATCGGATCGTGACCTATGCCGACAGCGATCCGAGCGATGCCGCCTTCGACATGCTGCGCACGCGCATCCTGCGCACCATGCGCGAGAACCGCTGGGTCTCGCTCGGCATCACTTCGCCGACCTCCGCCTGCGGCAAGAGCATGACGAGTCTCAACCTCGCCTTCAGCCTGGCGCGCCAGACCGACATGCGCACGGTCCTGGTAGATCTGGACCTGCGCCGGCCCTCGATTGCCCGGACGCTCGGCCTCGAGACACCGCAATCCATGGCGAGCGTGCTTCAGGGCACACGGTCCCCGACGGAGAATTTCGTGCGCGTGGGCGACAATCTCGCCATCGGGACCAATGCCGGCTCGGTGCGCAATTCCTCCGAGATCCTGCTCAATCCCGCCACAGCCCAGGGTGTGGCCAATCTCAAGGCAACCTTCCGGCCGAACGTTCTGCTGTTCGACCTGCCGCCGATGCTGGTCAGCGACGATGTCATGGCCTTCCTGCCACATCTCGACTGCGTGCTTCTGGTCGCAGGCGCCGAGCGGACCCGGCTCGACGAGGTCGATGCCTGCGAGCAGGACCTCTCGGCCCAGTGCAATTTCCTGGGCGTGGTGCTGAACATGTGCCGCTACGGCGGCGAGACCTACGGATACTACTGAGGGCGTCGGATATTGCAGACCGCGTCCCGTTGCCCGACAAGACGACAGGGAGCCGGGGAAGACCGATATTGATCGTGGACTTCGTTCCACCTGGAGGATGGCAGGCTTTCAGACATGATCCTTGATGCAAACACTTTGGAAAGAGGCGGTCTCGAGCGCATGTTCGATGTCTGCATCGTGGGCTCGGGACCCGCAGGCATCAGCGCCGCCCGCAAGCTCGCGGCCCATGGCCTGGATGTGGCCCTCATGGAAGGCGGCGGGCTCGACATCAGCGCCGAGAGCCAGGAACTCTACGAAGGCGACATTCTCGGCCTCGACTACTACGACCCCACCACCACGCGGCTGCGCTATTTCGGCGGCACCTCGAACCATTGGGGCGGCCGGAGCCGCGGGCTGGATCCGTATGATTTCGAGGCCCGCGCCTATCACCCGCTGAGTGGCTGGCCGATCACGAGTGGCGATCTCGACCCCTACGCCGCCGAAACCGACGAGATCCTCGATCTGCCGCCCGCAAGTGCCCTGCCCGACCAGCCGGTGGAAGGCGCGGAGGACGATCTCAAGATCGTCCGCTTCCGCATGAGCCCGCCCACCCGTTTCAACAGCAAGTATCGCGCCGAAATGACCGCCTCGGAGCGCATCCGGCTGGTGGTCAACGCCAACCTGGTGGATCTGCGCGTCAACGAGGCCGGCAGCGCGATCACCGGCGCGGTGTTCCGCTCCTATGCCCCCGAGGACGAAGGGTTCACGATCCGGGCCCGCGCCTATTGCCTGTGCCTGGGCGGAATGGAGAACCCGCGCGCGCTTCTGAATGCCGACAGCCAGATCCCGGGCGGGATCGGCAACACCCACGACCTGGTGGGGCGCTATTTCTCGGAGCATCCCACCTACAATGTGGGCCAGGTGATGTTCGAGGATGCCGTGCCGCCTTCGGCCGGTTTCGCGCCGACCCCGGAACTGATGGCGCGCGAGGAGATCCTGAACTTCAACCTGCTCATGGCCTCCAAGGGCATGGATTTCGCCACCGAGGCGAAACGCAGCGTCGCCTGTTCCGCCGATTTCATCACCCGCCTGGCCGAGCGCATGCTCGGTCGGCCCTTCAACTGCGAGATCGGCGGGCTGGGAGAATATTTCGAGCAGCGCGGTGCCGAGGATTACCGGCTGGCCCCGATCGGCACCATCATCGAGCAGGCGCTCAACCCGGAGAGCCGGGTGCTCCTGACCGATGAGACCGACCGTTTCGGGCTGCGGATGCTCGCCCTCGACTGGCGGCTCAGCCCGCTCGACTACCATACGCTGCGCGGCTCGGCGACGGCCCTCGGGCAGCATTTCGCGCAGACCGGCATCGGTCGGGTACAGATGGCGGACTGGCTTCTGGAGGAGACCCCCACCCCGCCGGACCTGGGCAGCCCCGGCAGCGAGGTCGCCCTGCATCACCACATGTGCACCACACGGATGAGCGCCGATGCGCGCGAAGGCGTGGTGGATGCCGACTGCAAGGTCCATGGGATCGAGAACCTTTATCTCGGCGGGTGCAGCGTCTTCGCTTCCGGCGGCCACGCCAACCCGACCTACACGATCGTGCAACTCGCTCTCAGGCTCGGGGATCACCTCTCCGACGTGCTGGTGAGTTGAGGTTATGCCCTGCGAAGAAGGATGAGAGGATGACGCCAAGAAGACCTTCAAGACGATCCTTCATCGGCCTGGCGGTGGCGGCCGCCGCCTTTGCGCCGTTCATCGGCCGGTTCATCCCCCCGGCAAGGGCCGCGGTGCCCGCGGTTGCACCGGGGTTTCACGTGGTGGATGGCTGGATCCTGACGGATGCCGATGTCGCGGCCCTGCGCGATCACGGGGTCCGGGCCGAGAACGCCTGAGACCGGACCTCCCGGCGAGACGACGCGTCTTCGCCGCGGCTCCTGCCCCGATCGAAGATCCGGGCAGGGCGGGGAGACGACCGGTCGGGAATTATCCCGCGCGGGCCTGATCGATCCAGGCTTCGGCCGGGACAAGGCGACCGAGATACCCGAGCCGCGAGACGAGATCCGGGGCCTCGAGCGGGGCCAGTTCGGCCATGCAGGCGATGCCGGCTCTCTGCAGCGCCCAGATGAGGCCGGGTCCGGCCCCGTCCAGTTTCTGCAGGTCGCAGACCGGCGCGGCGCGCGGCTCGGAAATCCCGGCTCCCCGCGCGCCGGCATGGGCTGCGGCCAGTTCGGCCTCCGGCGGGCGCTGGAACGGCAGGACCGACGCCGGTTCGGGGTCGTCGGCCACAGCCTGTGACGAGGGCGCAGCGCTGCCCTGGCTCAGGGCCTTCAGAAATTCCTCCAGGGCGGCGGCATTGTCCTCGGCTTCCCCGACGGTCTTGCCCGCGGGGGCGGCACCGGCCTGTTCCGCCGGCTTCGGGATCGGCGTGTCGGCCATTTCCCTGGACGGCATTTCGGCTGAGGGGGCGGCCATGGAAGCCTTGGGGGTCATCTTCGGGGAGGGAGCCAGGGGTGATGCTTCGGGCGCGGCCATCTCCGCCGGTTCAGACACCGGTTCGGCCCGCAGCCGCGCCAGCCGCTCCGCCCGTAGACGGTTGCGGTGCGCGATGCGCATGGCCAATGTCTTGCGCGCGGCCTCTCCGGGCTTGTCGGCGTCGGCTGCTTCCGTCTTGGCCGCATTGATGCCGGTCGTTCCGGCCGTCTCCTGTTGCATCGGTTTCATGCCTCTGCTGAAGATCTATCAGTTGAACTGCGACACACGAAATGCAGCGCGATCTTCTTCGGCGCGCTGCTCGATCCGGGCCAGAAATTCGGCAAGCGTAAGCCCCAGCGTCTTCTTGAAGGCATCCGCCGCTTCGAGCAGGCCCGCCGCATCCTGGCTGCCGTGCCCCACGGTCGCCTGCTGGCGCTCCAGATGGGCACCCAGCGTCGTGGCCTGGGCATCGAGACGCTTGAGCACCAGCCCGAGCGTACCCGAAAGGCTGGCGAGCGTTTCCTGCACCGCAGCCTCCCGCGCGGCGAGCGTGTTCAGGATCTCTCCCTGGCGCGCCTCGAGGGCGGCGAGACGCTCCGCGAGCCCCTCCCCTGCCCCGTCGGTTGTCGCCTGCTCCATGGTCAGCCGGGCGCATTCCGCGGCATAGCGGGCATTGACCACTGCCTGGATCTCAGGGCCTGCGCTTTCCAGGGCGCCGGTGACGGCAGCATCCTGAGCGCGGAGGAGAAGGATCGGCTGTGCGAAGGCCGCATCGGCTTCGGGCAGGAGATCGGTGGCATTGAGCCAGACCGCCTCCTCTCCGAGCGAAGCACAAAGGGCGGCCTCGATGGCATCGGTCCATTCTCCGGGTGCGAGCCCGGCCAGGCGGCCATCGAGATCACCGGGTCCGGCGCGGAACGCGTAATGATAGGCCTCGACGCGATAGACCGGACCGCCGATCAACGCGCAGAGCGCGCGCAGACAGCCCGCCTCACCGCCGAGTTTTGCGGGATCTCCTATCATTTCGTGGCTCACGAGCCCGGCTGCGATCAGGTCTGACAAGGCGGCGGGTGCGGGGGTATCCACGGCGAGGGACCTCTCTCGGGAATCTGGAAACGGAGCGAACTCGCCCTCAAACTGCGATGTTTAGGTTAAAGGGGTGTTAGCAATCCGCAGGCAGCCGGGATTTCCGAAAGCGTTGGCTGGCCGCAGATTAAACCTGCCAACACACTGAAATAATGCGGGAAAGTCAAAATTCGGCCCGGAGGCACCCCGCACGGCCATGGGAGGCTGTGCGGGCTTCCGCCGGACGGGGCGGATCACTTCTGGTGCAGCGAGATCACCCTGGGCATGGACTGGATCTCGCCCAGATCGTCGCCCTGCCCGGCCTCTTGGGCACGCGGCGGGTTCAGCGCGGCGGCGACGCGCCCGGCCATTTCCGACGCGCCCCCCTTGCGCTCGAGGGTCTGCATCAGGATCGTCTGGGTGGCCGACAACCGCGGGAGAGTCGTTTCCAGGAGCGCCAGCCGGTCGGCGAATAGCTCGGTATGCTGGGCAGCGGCACGCGCGGCAATGAGCTGCATCGCCACCTCCTGCGCCTGGGCCCGGGCCTCCTCCGCATCGGGGTCATCCCAGGGGCGCGCCTCGAGATCGGCCAGCCGCTTCTCCAGCGGGCTCAGGCGCTTGAGCAGCGTGTCGATATTGGCGTCGCGCCCGGCAAGCGCCTGGGACATTTCCTTGCGAATCTCGGCCATGGACACGGCCTGTGCGGCCTTGCTTCCAATGGCGGTAAGCCGTTCGGAGGCGCCTTCCTGCGCGGCGAAGAGCGCATCGAGTCGGGCCGACACGGCGCCAAGCTGGTCCTGACGCACCACCCGGCCCTGCTCCTTCTCGATCTCGGCAAGCCGGGTTTCGAGCGGCACGAGGCGTGTCGCCAGTGTTTCGGCCGTCGCATCCTTTTGGGCATAGAGTTCGCCAAGCTTGGCGGACAACTCGTCGAACGGCGCCTTGTCGGGGTTTTCCAGGACCGTGATCCGGTCCTTCAGCGCCTCGAGGCGCTCGGAGAACCGATCGAGCACTGCCCGCGGGTCCTGAGCAGCGAGCATGCCTTCCATTTCCGCGAGGCGGGCCTGCACGGGCGCCATCTGTCCCGAGACCAGCTTCTCGGCCTTGTCCTCGGCTGCGGCCCGGATGCCGCCCAGCCGGTCGGCCAGTTCGTCCTGCACCCAGTTGAGCGCATCGAGCCGGGAGGCCAGGCCTTCGACCTGTTCCCGCGGCACGGCAGCCCCGAGACCCGATTCGAGATCGGACAGCTTCGCCTCGAGCGGTGCGAGCCGGGCAAAGACCGTCTCCACCGTCGCATCCTTCTGGGCGTAGAGCTGGGTAAGTTGTTCGGAGATTTCCGCGAACGGGCTCTCGCCGGGGGTTTCCAGAAGCGTCACGCGGTCCTTGAGGCCTTCGAGGCGTTCGGCGAACCGATCGAGGGCTGCGCGCGGATCCTGGGCCGCAAGACTGTCCTTGAGCGTGTCGATGCGGGTGTCCAGACGGGACTCCAGCCCATCGAGCTGCTCCCTGCGCACGGTATCTCCGAGATCCGATTCGAAATCGGAGAGCTTGGCCTCGAGCGGAGCGAGCCGGGCGAAGACCGTCTCCACCGTCGCATCCTTCTGGGCGTAGAGCTGGGTAAGTTGTTCGGAGATTTCCGCAAACGGGCTCTCGCCGGGGGTTTCCAGAAGCGTCACGCGCTCCTTGAGCGCTTCGAGACGTTCGGCGAAGCGGTCCAGCGCGGAACGCGGGTTCTGGGCGGCAAGATCCTTCCGGAGCGCCGCGATCTCGTCCTGCCGCGCAGCATTGCCGAGGCCGGTCTCGAGGTCCGAAACCTTGCCCTCTAGCGGCGCTAGCCGCTCGGTGACCTCTTTCGCCGCGACGGATTCAGCCATGTCTTCCATGCCGCCGACCCGCTGGGCCAGTTCGTCCTGGCTCCAGTCGAGCGCATCGAGACGCGCCGAGAGACCTTCGAGCTGATCTTGCTGCACGGTACCGTCGAGGCCGGTCTCGAGATCGGAGAGCTTGGCCTCGAGCGGCGCGAGCCGGGCAAAGACCGTCTCCACCGTCGCATCCTTCTGGGCATAGAGCCGGGTGAGCTGTTCGGAGATCTCCGCGAATGGGCTCTCGCCGGGGGCCTCCAGAAGCGTCACGCGGTCCTTGAGCGCTTCGAGGCGTTCGGCGAAGCGGTCCAGCGCGGAACGCGGATCCTGTGCCACGAGGTCGGCCTCAAGCGTGCCGATCCGGGTTTCGACCGGCGCAAGCCGTGCGGAGACCTGCTTCTCGGCAGCGGAGTTTGCCATGTCTTCCATGCCGCCGACCCGTTCGGCCAGTTCGTCCTGGCCCCAGTCGAGCGCATCGAGACGCGCCGAGAGACCTTCGAGTTGATCCTGCTGCACGGTGCCGTCGAGGCCGGTCTCGAGATCGGAGAGCTTGGCCTCAAGGGGCGCGAGCCGGGCAAAGACCGTCTCCACCGTCGCGTCCTTCTGGGCATAGAGCCGGGTGAGCTGTTCGGAGATCTCCGCGAACGGGCTTTCGCCGGGGGCCTCCAGAAGTGTCACACGGTCCTTGAGGGCTTCGAAACGCCCGGAAAAGTCGTCGAGCACGGCCCGCGGATCCAGGGCGGTCATGTCCTCCTCGATCTGGCGCATGCGCGACATCAGCGCCTCGGAGAGCGCGTCCTTCTGGGCGTGCAGCCCTTCAAGCCGCTGGGCGATGATATCGACCGAAATGGTTTCTGCCCGAAGGGCGGCAAAATCGCTGCGGGACGCGGACTGGGCCTCGGCGAGTTTCTCGATCTGGGTGCGAACGGCCGCTTCGCGCGCCACATGCCGGTCGTCGACTTCCTCGATCCGCTCGCGGAGATCCGAAAGTCCCTTGCGTGGGTCGCTGGCCGAGAGAGCTTCTTCCAGTTCGTCGAGCCGGGCCTCGAGGGGCGCGAGCCGGGCAAAGACCGTCTCCACCGTCGCGTCCTTCTGGGCGTAGAGCCGGGCGAGCTGCTCCGAAATTTCCGCGAACGGGCTTTCGGCCGGGTTCTCCAGAGCGGAGAGGCGTTCCTTGAGCGCGTCCTCGCTGACCGCGTGCATGTCGCGCAGGGCTTCGAGACGGTCGCTGAACCGGTCGAGCAGGACCTGGGGGTCTTGGGCTGCGAGCTTGCGCTCCAGATCCGCGATCTGCGTCTCGAGCGGCTGGAGACGGGCAAGGACCGTTTCCGTCGCGGCATCCTTCTGCGCATAGAGCTGGGTGAGTTGTTCCGAGATTTCCGCGAACGGGCTCTCGTCGGGATTTTCCAGCGCCGCAAGCCGCTGGTCTGTTGCGGTCTGCCCGCTCTCCTGCGCAGCATGCAGCGCGTCGAGCCGATTGGAGAACCGGTCCAGCATGGACTGGGGGTCCTGCGCCGCGAGCCGGGCTGCGAAATCCTCGAGCTTGGCCTCGAGGGGGCCAAGCCGGGCGAAGACCGTCTCCACTGCCGCATCCTTCTGGGCGTAGAGCTGGGTAAGCTGCTCCGAGATTTCCGCAAACGGATTCTCGCCGGGGCTTTCCAAGGCGGCCACCCGGTCCTTCACCGCGTCCAGACGCTCCGTGATCCGGGTAAGCATGCTCTGGGATTCTTGCACCCCGGTCCCTGCCCCAAGCTCCGCAAGCTTCGCCTCGAGCGGTGCAAGCCGGGCGAAGACCGTCTCCACGACCGCATCCTTCTGGGCGTAGAGGCGGGTGAGTTGCTCCGAGATTTCCGCAAACGGGCTTTCGGCCGGGTTCTCCAACGCGGAGAGACGGTCCTTCAGAGCCGCCTCACTTGCCGACTGCATTTCGCGCAGGGCATTCATGCGCTCGGTAATGCCGGCAAGCAGGGCTTCGGGATCGCGCTCGGCCAGCTTCTGCTCGAGCGTTTCGAGCCGGGCAACGAGCCCTCGCGCGATCTCGGCCTTCTGGTTGCGCAGCGCAGTGATGCCGTCGGCCAGCGCCTGGGTATCGATGACCCCGGAGCTGAGCACGCTCAACGCATCGCGGTGCTCGTCTTGGGCTTCCTGAAGCGCCGTGATGCAATCGCGGATCTGTTCCAGCGCGGTATCCCGGACAGGCGCATGGCCCTCGATGTCCGACAGGCGGCTTTCGAGCGGTCCGATGCGATTCAGGACCGCCTCGATCGCATCGTCCTTCTGGGTATAGAGCCGGGTCAACTGATCAGAAATTTCGGAGAAGGGATTCTCGCCCGGCATCTCGAGCTGCTCGATCCGGCGCCCGAGAACCGCCATGTCGGCGGACTGGGAGGATTGCAATGCTTCGAGCCGGCCCGACATGTCGTTCAGCATTTCGCGCGTCTCGGCGAGATCCCCGACCTGCTCGAGTGTCCGCAGACGGGCGCGCAACTGATCAAGCCCGGTCAGAGCAGTTTCCAGCGTCGCATTCTTGTCCCGGATCAGCCCGAGAATCTGGCTGGCGAGCGCTTGGAGACGTTCCTCGGGTTCGCTCTGCGCGGAAACAAGGGCATCCATCCTGGCAGCAAGATCGGCCTGAAGCATCTCGAGCTCGGCGATGCGTGCATCGGACTTGCTCTTGCGGGCACTGCTGGCTGGGGCCTCATCCGTGGAGGCAGCCGGTGCCTTGGCAGCACGCTGACTTCGGATCGCCCAAGCCCAGGCGAGAAGAAACAGCAGCATTGCAGCAACGCCAAGTCCAGCCAAAGTGCCGAAATCAAACATGTCCATCACAAGGGCGCCCCAGGCATTAACCAAGATTAGACGTCATAAGTCGGCCCAAATGGTTAGGGCGTGGTTAATGTTTCGAACATCCGGATTAAGTTCTCGCGGCCGGGGAACCTGCGGGGGTGATCGTTTACCAAGTATGACGTTAATATTAAATTGAATTGACGGTGCAGCGACATTTCCACTATTCACGTTTCAGGGGTAAAGGGGTAATTGCCATGTTCGGAATACGCACTTTCATGTGCAGTGCGGCGGTTGTGGCCGCGCTGTCGGCGGCTTCGACCGCCGGGGCTGTCAGCCTTGAAATGACCAAGTACAGCCGCCAGAACGCAGCCCAGGCGCAGACACAGATGTCCGATTATCTGGCATCTCACCGGGTCAGCAACCTGCGCACCGAGACCTTCGACAGCTATGATGCCTGGAACGGTACCACCGGGTCGGCAAACCCGAAGAAGACAAATGTCGGCAGCTTCACCGCGCGCGGCAAGGCCGGTTCGGGCAAGTCCTCGTTCAATGGCGGAGACAAGCTTCAGGTCCGCAACGACAACTCGATGAAGTGGGGCCGCTACAATTCCAACACGCCGTCCAGCACGGGGATCGGGAACAACTGGCTCGACAGCAACGACAACCAGAAGATGGAATGGCGGGTGAAGAGCGACAAGTCGTTCAACACCATCGGCTTCTTTGTTTCCGACATCGCGGATGTGGGCGGAAAGTTCTCCATCAAGGTCGGCAACAAGGTGTTCTCCGACCTCGCCAACGGCAAAAAACTCAAGAGCGGCAACGTGCATTTCGTGCTGATCACTCTCGACGAGATGGTAAAGAATACGCGGGTCGTTCTCATGCATGATCGGGCCAATGACGGGTTCGGCATCGACACGGCCATGGTCGCCAATGTGGAGCCGGTTCCGCTTCCCCCGGCCGCAGCCCTGCTGCTGACCGGTGTGGCCGGCATCGGCGCCCTGCGTCTTCGCAGGAAGAAGGCCTCTGCCTGAGGCCTTCCCGAAAGGGACTGAAGGAAGACATACGAATTCGCCTTTGGGCGCGGATTGGAAACCCATCCGCGCCCTGCTTCTTTTTCTCCTTCAAACTCTCTGCCATTGCGGGTCTGCCGCAGAGATATGCCCGTGAGTGTTCTGGGGGCTTGCGCACGACGCGGGAAAATGATTTCTGGCTCGCGCTGGAGAGGTGGCCGAGTGGTCGAAGGCGCACGCCTGGAAAGTGTGTAGGCGGGAAACCGTCTCGAGGGTTCGAATCCCTCTCTCTCCGCCATTACCCCCTTCATCCCGATGCAGGCCCAGGTGCTGCGCGGGTTCCATGTCAGCTGCTAGCGCTTCGAGGGACAACGCATGTCCACAGGGTTGGTACCGCTTCAGGCTACCAGGGCTTTCGCTGCGGCAACGGCAGAGTGGAAGGCCGCATCCGGTTCCGGGGTGAGCAGTGCCGGCTAGAAGGGAATTTCCTCGATACCAGTCACTCCGGCCTGATTGAGCCAGAATTTCAAATGGGTCGACTGGTGGTCGATGCCGAAGGCCAGCTGCGGTATTTCGGGGCCGAAGGCACCGCTGGTCAAAGCCAGAACCGCCCGCTTGTTCCGCAGGAGACCGGAATATCCTGTCTCCGAATCGAGCCCCCCAGAGCAGCCCTGGCTGATCGATGAGGTCGATATACTGTTGATACCGCCCTTTCTCGAGCGCCACCCAAAAGTACGGCTCCGTTTCTCGATGTCCGCCGGTTTGGCCGATCTTGCGGAGAGCCGGCTCAATGCCGCGATCCGGATGCGACATCGCGATGATCCCGAGTTGGATGGTTCGTGACAAGCTGCGCAATCGGCGGCTTTTGCCGGTTCTGGCAGGTTTTTCCGTCATCTCGCCAGAAACACCGATCAGCGTGGTTTTTGCTCACAACCGAAATCTGCCACCCAAAGTCCGGGGCTTTCGCGGATCATCTGGCTGTGCATATCGGCAGGATCTGAACATTGATCCGGGGGCGGTCAGATCTCCGTTCGCAGGGACCGGAGCACGGTGCGAATCTCGTCCGCGAGCGCAGGTGTCACACCCTTGCCCCTGAGCTTCAGGGTGAGTGTCGAGCCACTGAGCGATTGTTCCAGCGTCACATCCGGCAGAATGCAATCCGGCTCGGGTTCCGAGGAAGCCGCGGTGCGGGCAGGCTGTGGCTTCGTCGGAGCGGGCTGAAGCAGGTTCTCGAGAATTTCAAGCTCGGCTTCGGGTGTCTGCGGATTACCTTGGTCCAGCGCCCGTGTAATCTCCTCCGAGCCGCCGGCGCGGATCATCTCGACAAGTTTCAGTCCGAGCCGCTCAGGCAAATGCGCGGGGAAGCGCAGATGGGCGTCGAGCGCATGATAGATTTCGAGAAAGCTGCGGATGCGGGAGCGCTTCGGACGGGACGCCGTGGCGAAGAGCGAGAGGAGGGCGGCTTTTTCGGTTTCGAAGATGCCGCGCTGGACCGACAGAGCGGCCACGCGGGCGCGCTCATACTGGCTGAGTCCCACCCGGATCTCGTTTTCCTCGACCATGGCCACATAGGCGGCCTGAGCCGTCTCGGGCCGTCGGATCAGGGCCTGGACGGTGGCGAAGCGGGCTTCGCCGGTTTCCGCGAAGAGCGCCTTGAGGGCGGCAAGCCGACGCCAGCCGGAGATCAAGCCGTAGGGCAGGGTGCTGCCCTCCGCGCGGCCATCCGTGCCAAGCGGGGTGACCTCAATGGGCGTGCGCTGGCCATGGGTGCGGATCGAGGTGCGGAGGGCGGCCATTTCCTCGTCTTCGACCGGAATACGATCGCGGGTGAGATAGTCGGGTGCGATATCCTCGAGCGGCAACTCGATCACCAGGCGCCCACTTTCGCGGGCTTGGGTCACTTCGCGGGTGACCTCCGCCAGAGCCGCGCTTTCGGCGGCATCACCGGCAACGCGCGCGATCGGGGCGGGGGAGAAGGAGGCCTTCAGTGCGGAACCCTGGCCCGAATGTTCCGCGCGCGGAACATTTTCGGCAGGCGAGGTAACGGTTGGGGAAAGGCGGCGGCGGGCCATCAGGCGCTCTCCTTCCGGACAGCAGATTCTTCGGCGCGGGCCAGCTCGTCCCGGCGCCATGATCCGATGAGCAGCCGCTTGAAGCCGGCATAGGTCTCATCGAAGGTCCGGCGCCCACGGGCGTAGGTGTCGCGGTTGAAGTCGCGGTAATCGGCTTCGTAGATACCGTTCACCTGTTCGCCAGCTTGGCCGACCAGTGCGGTGAAGTCCTGCCGCCAGGGCGAGAGCGTGCGGCCGAGATAGGCCTGCATCAGCGCTGCGAGCTCGGCTTGTTGGGCGCCGTCATAGCGGGTGACGACCGCACGTACCGCATCCCACTCGAAATGGGTCTCGGGCCGACCAAGAGCGCGGGCGGCGAGGTTCTCGCCTTCCTCGATCGACTGAAAGGTGGAGTGCAGCATGTCGAAGAAACGGCCCGTGGAATCGAACTCCAGAAAGCTAGCCCCGAGCGGCACCAGCAAAATGTCGGCAGCGGCCAACCCGTTGATGGTGAGATAGCCGAGCGCAGGGGGCGTATCGAGAATGACCACGTCGTATTGTGCGAGCACCCCGTCGCGCTCCAGCGCGCCCGTGAGCGCCTCCCAGAGTTTCCAGCTCCGCAGACCCATCCGCCAGACGGGGATCTGGAACTCTGCCCAGTAGAGATTGAGCTGGGCGCCGATGAGGTCGATATTCGGCCAATGGGTCGGCTGGATGACATCCTGAGCCGTCTTCTTGAGGGAGGTCTCGAGCATGTCGTCCAGAGGTTGTGGCGGATCCCCGCGCTCGACCCGGCGACGGTTCTCCTCGCGCAGCCCAAGTGCGTAATCGCGGGCAATGAGCGGGAAAACAGTGTTCCACTCGTCCTCAACCTTGCCGCCGAAGATCGAGGTCATCGAGCCCTGGCTGTCGAGATCGATCACCAGGACCCGGTAGCCGTCGAGGGCGGCGGACATGGCTAGATGGGCCGCGGTAGAGGTCTTGCCGACACCGCCCTTGAAATTGGCAATGGCGGTGATCTTCGCGGGCAGCCCCTTCGGACGCCAGGGGCGGTATTCCTTGGTCCGTGACCCTTCCGCGGCAAAATGGGCCCGCAGCCGCTGAACCTCGTCGAGGGTGAACCATTTGGCGCCACCCTCGGTTTCGGCCTTGCCCTGGGGCAGGTTCGGGTTTGCCCGCAGCACCCGCCGAAAATGGGCCGGGGCAACCGGAATCAGATATTTGGTGATCTCCCAGGTGGAGAACATGCGGAGTGTCTTGCGGCCCTCCACCCCGTGACCCCGGCTCAGGAGATCGTCCCGGCCCCGGGCGCAAAGGGATGCGATCTCGGCGAAGTCGCCGGTGCCAACCGGATCTCCCTGCTCCGCTAGAGCCGTATCCGGAGAGATGTTGAAATAGGGGGGAAGGGAATCCTCGGAAGCCTGAGACATTTGCGTGGACCTGCTCTCACCGGATTGCGGGGTTTGAATTCCCGCATGTGCTCTCTTTTCTTCAATGTATCATGATTCGCAGCACATGGAACATGAAATAGGACACCGGGGAAATTTTCTTTGAAAAAGCCTGTTTTCCGAATGCCTTGGAGGTCTGTCGAATTTGAGAGAATTTTCTTTGAAGGTGTTATTGCGTGTTATTTCTAGTGTTACGAAATTTGCTGGGGCAAAGAACTGTCTGTTTTTATTCAGGTAGTGGATCTTTCGAGAGGACCAGGTGAATCTGGAACCACGTTTATCCGATTCCGAAACCACGAGCGAGTGAATCTGGAACCCCGAAACAAACGTTGCGGCAAACGTCCGGCCTCCATAGGCTCGGTGTCACCGAAACCACGATAGAAAACGGAACTACCGTTTCATGGGGCAGACCGATATCGAGCAAGGCGGGGGAGCAATTCCTGCGTCGCAGGCCGCGGGCGATTTTTTCATCTGCGATCTTCCCTGGGCCGCGCCCAAGGATGACATGGCCACAATGGAGCATCCGCTTTTTACTCTGGCCACTCGTCCGGACCGGCGTATCCTGCGTTATGAGCACGGAGAGGCGATGATCGAGATCACGCCTTCGGTGAAGGGGCTCGCGACGATCCATGACAAGGACATTCTGATCTTTTGCATCAGCCAACTCATGGGGGCGGTCAATGCCGGTCGGCCCACGTCGCCGGTACTGCATCTGAGGGCGCATGATCTGCTCGTAGCCACTCGGCGCGAGACCAGCGGTGACGGGTACCGGCGGCTTCGCGAGGCCTTGGAGCGACTATCGGGCACGCGGATTGTGACCAATATCGAGACCGGCGGAGTGGAGAGCACGCGCGGTTTCGGGTTGATCGACAGTTGGGAGATCCTGCGCAAGGCGCGCGGCGGGCGGATGATGCTGGTGACGGTGACGCTGTCGGACTGGATCTATCGCTCGGTGCTTTCGAAATCCGTTCTGACGTTGCACAGGGATTATTTCCGGCTTCGCAAGCCCCTGGAGCGACGGGTCTATGAGATTGCGCGCAAGCATTGCGGCCGGCAGGCGGAATGGCGGATCGGCCTGGAGCTTCTGCTGAAGAAGTCTGGATCGACCTCTCCGCGCCGGGTGTTCCGCAAGATGATCCGCGACATGGAGGCGCAGGACGGACTTCCCGACTACAGCCTTTCGCTTCTCGAAGGGGATGTGGTGCGGGTATGTGCCCGTGCAGAGCTTCTCGATGGGGCAGGGGAGGCGCCTCGTCTTTCGGCAGAGGTTTACGAGCGGGTGCGAGCCGCAGCCCCGGGGTACGATCCGTATTGGCTCGAGGCGGAATGGCTGCGCCACTGGCGGGCCTCCGGAAAGCCGCCTTTGCGCCGCCCGGAAGCGGCGTTCGTGGCCTTTGCACGTGCCCGTGCGCAGAGAGCGCCCCTCACCTGAGGGAAGGGAACGGGGGAGCATTTCCCGAAGAGCAGGCGGAATGTTCCGCATGCGGAACATTCCAGAGAGGATGGAGCGGGGAAAAGGGCGTGTTCAGAGAAGCGGTTTGAGCTGTTCGTGGACGCGCCGGTCCACTGCTTCGTCAAGCTTCACCACCTTGTTTCCCTGGAAGATGCCGAGCTTTCCGGCGGCAATCTGCGCGGTCTTTTCTCCGGGCTGGGAAACCATGAGACCGACATTGTCCGGCGCGCTGGCGGGAATTTCAAGGACGTCGCCGGGTTTGAGCGCCTCCAGCGCGGCAATCGTCAGTTTCTTGCGGTGAAGAACGGCGTTGATGACGACCGGGGAGGTTACGGCGGCGCGGCGCATCTGGATCTTCCACAGGTCCTGCGCCTGGCTTGCATGTTCGTCCGGGACTTCGTCCTGAACCGCGGCGCGGATCGCATCAAGCGTGGCCAGGGGCAGAACAAGCTGCAGGTTCCCGGCCCGGGCGGCTTCTCCGATGTCGAGTGCAATGTTGTAGACCAGCACGTCCACGTAGTCCGGGGCAATCCGGACCTGGGTGATATCCTGGCGCTGGCCAACAATGTCGAGGCTTCGGGTAACGGGGCGTCCGAAACAACTTGCGACCGCCCCCATGAAGGCATTCGCCAGTGCCTCGAGCGGCAGCCGGCAGAGCGCCATGTCTATACTGGTGAAGGAGCGGGTAATCGGGACAGGGGCCGAAGCGTGGTCGCCCCCCAGCATCAGGTCGATCAGGTGGTAGGCGAGATCGGTATCGACGGCCAGAAGCCCCTGCGCCTTGGTATCCTCGACCTCGGCAAGACCGAGCATGGTGGGAACCGAGATGTCCTGAATTGCATCTGCCAGCTTGATGATCTTGCATTCGAGCACCATGGCGCTGACCATGGTCTTGACCAGCGGGCGAAACCCTTCTTCCAACTGGCGCGCGAAGGTCTCACCGATGAAGTCCGGTTCGGGTAGGGGGGAGCGGGCCACCCCGCCCTGCTGCAATTTGCGCTTGAGCAGGTTTTCCGTGATCGACATCGGTGGCCTTTCTCGATGGTCCAGGAGGCAGATTCCGGGGGATGGCGGAAGTATTTGTCCCTGTCCGGTGCTTGGTCGAAGTCTTCGCCGGAATGGTTTCCAAAGCGTGAAAACAGCCCCGCAGCAGGCCCTCGTATCAAAGGGGAGCGCGAGAGAAGCAACGCGGGTGCGGTGCGATCTCCGGGATCAGAAGAGTTCGACGTCGTTGGCGGGCTTGGGCGCCTTGACGGGCGGAGCCGGTGCGATCGCCTGCACGCTTCCCAGAAGCATCTGCTTTGCCCGTCCCGAAGCGGGCCAGTACCGGATACGCCGTGCTTTCGTGCCGCCGATGCTTTCCGCAAGGCAGGGAATGCCCTCGTCGCGCAGGAAGCCCCGGGCGAATTCGCCGTTGCTTTGGCCGATATCCGACAGGCCCGCGATCATTCGTGCGCCGCCGAAGATCTTGGCTTCCAGACGCTCCTTGCGCGCGCCGGCCTTGAGCAGGGCGTTGATGAGAAGTTCCATGGATTGCGCGCCGTAGAGGACCTGATCGGAGGAACCGGATCGGGATTCCGGCAGGAGAAAGTGGTTCATCCCGCCCACGCCCGCAACTGGGTCCCGGATGCAGGCGGCGACGCAGGAGCCGAGAATGGCCGTCAGAACGGAGGAGTCATCCCGCGCGACGGCGTAATCGCCTTGGATGACGTGAATGAGGCGCTCGGGTTGGCTGGTGCCGGCGGTCATGTTGCTCCTCATCTTGCCAACCGCTTTTCTGCCTGGCAGAGGGTAAGAACCGCCGAAGGAATGGCGGCAAGGGGAAGTTCTCGCTCCACGGCGCCACATTCGGCCGCCGCTCTGGGCATTCCGTAGACGAGGCTTGTTTCCTTGTCCTGTCCGAATGTAGAGGCGCCGTTCCGGCGCATTTCCAGAAGCCCTTGGGCCCCATCCCGCCCCATCCCGGTCAGGATCACACCGATCGCGCGGGTTCCGAGCCGCGCGGCGGATCGAAACAGGACATCAACCGAGGGGCGGTGCCCCGATGTCAGCGGGCCCTCCGTGAGCCGACAGGCGAGGCTATGGCTGCCGCCGCCGATCTCGAGATGCATCGTGCCGCCAGGGGCGATATAGACATGGCCCGGCTTCAACGGCGCGCCGTCACGCGCCTCGCTGATCCGCGGTGCGCAATTCTGGTCGAGCCTTTGGGCGAAGCTCGCGGTGAAGCTCTCCGGCATATGCTGGGTGATGACCGTGGGGGGACAGTTGGCGGGGAAGGCCGAGAGCACCGAGAACAGGGCATCGACGCCTCCGGTCGAGGCTCCTATTGCGATGACCCGTCCGTTGGCACGAAAATCGGGAGCGGCCGGATTATGGCGCTTGCCCGCGCCGAGGGTGTCGCGCGGGGCCCGAGCGGCTGCTTTCACTTTGGCTGGAAGGTCCGCAAAGGGATCCGAAGGGCCGCCATGGGCGGGTTTGGCAACGCAGTCGAAAGCGCCGATAGCCAGTGCCTCGATAGAAGCGGCCGCTCCCTCGCAGACCTCGGAGGACACCATGATGACAGGAGTCGGCCGCAACCGCATGATCTTCTCGAGAAATGCGAGCCCATCCATGCGCGGCATGTTGATGTCGAGTGTGACGACATCGGGCGAAAGGGCCTTGATCGCCTCGCGCGCCTCGTAGGGGTCACCTGCCTCACCGACCACGGTGATCTGTGGATCCCGCTCGAGATGTGTCCTGAGGATGGCCCGCATGGTCGGGGAATCGTCGACAACGAGCACCCTGGTCGTGTTCATTTCTGCCCCCGGAATCGGTTCTCGCGCAGTGTAAGGAAGCCGAAACCCTGTCCGGCTCTGGTGCCGTTTCGTCCATGGCCGCCGCCGTGGCGGAAAATGTCAGCCCGTGTGATCAAAAGTCCGTCCAGTCATCCGTGATCTCATCCTCCTCGATCGCCAGGGCCGCCGCACTTGCGCTGCGGCGGGGAAGGGACGGGGAGGGGGCGCCGGCTACCCTGACCGGGCGCGGTGTGGCGGGTTTCGAAGGCGCGGGCCTGGGCGCCGGTGTCGCGGAGGTGCGGGCCACGCCTTCTTTCACCTCGAAGCGCATGGCGATACCTTCCAGCGCTTCGGCCTCGGCGCGCATGGCATGGCTCGCGGCTGTCGTTTCCTCCACCATGGCCGCGTTCTGCTGAGTGACCTGATCAAGCTGGGTCACGGCCGAGTTGACCTCGGAAAGGCCGTTGGCCTGTTCCCGGGCAGAATGTGCGATCCCGTTGACAAGATCGGTGATGTTCGCCACCGCGGCGGTGATGGTCTCCAGTGACCGGCCGGACTTGCGCACCAGTTCCACGCCACGCCCCACCTGCCGGGAACTGGTGGAGATCAGCCCGGAGATCTCCTTGGCTGCATCGGAAGACCGCTGGGCCAGCGCCCGCACCTCGGAGGCCACCACGGCAAAGCCCCGGCCGGCCTCTCCGGCACGGGCCGCCTCGACGCCGGCATTGAGCGCAAGGAGATTGGTCTGGAAGGCGATGTCGTCGATCACACTGATGATCCGGGAAACATGTTCGGAGGATTTCTCGATTTCCCCCATGGCTTCGACCGCTTCGCGCACAACCCGTCCGCTTTCCTCGGCACTCTGGAAAGTGGAGGCCACGCCCGCATTGGCCTTGTCCGCATTCTCCGCAGCGGCACGCACGCTGGCTGTCAATTCCTCAAGGGAGGCTGCGGCCTGCTCGAGCGCAGCGGCCTGGGTCTCGGTGCGATGGGCCAGATCGTCCGAGGCCTGGGACATCTGGACAGATTTGTCACGGATCGCTTCCGAGGTCACGAAGGCGGTCGCGAGGACGGAATCGAGCTCTTCGAGCGCGTTGTTGTAGTTCTTGCGCAATTCCTCGTATTCGGGCGCGAAGCTTTCGGTCAGGCGCGTCGTGAGCTTGCCGCCCGCGAGATCTGCAAGCGATGCGGAAAGCTGACTGACAACCTGCGCCTGCTGGGCCTCCGTGCGCTGGCGCTGCACGATGCCCTCGAGGCGTTGAACCTCGTTTTCCGTCACGTCGTTGGCGATCTTGGTCACGCGGATGACTTGCCCGGACTTGTCGCGGACCGGGCTGTAGGATCCGGTGATATAGATCTTGCGGCCCCCCTTCGCCACGCGTTCGAAGAGGCCATACTGTGCCTGGCCCTTGGCCAGGTCCTGCCACATCCGCTTGTAGTCGGGGGAAGTGGTCTGTTCGGCAGGCATGAACATGGAATGATGCTTGCCGACCACCTCGGCCTCCGCATATCCCACCGTGTCCAGAAAGGGTTTGTTGGCCCGAAGAATCTCGCCTTCGGGGGTGAACTCGATGACGGCTGTCTGACCGAAGGTCATGTCCTCGAGCGCAGTGACATCGCTCATCAGGGCCACGACCTTGTAGGGCTTGCCGGACTGGTCGCAGATCGGCCCCAACATGGTGTTGAGCCAGAAGCGGCGACCGTCCTTTGCCACCGCCAGGAACTTGTCGCAGGTGCCCTGGCCCTTTTGCAGTCCCTCCCACATGCGCGGCTCGGCGAGACCGCGGCCTGCCTTCCGGTCGGGGTTGAGGATGGAAATAGGCTGACCCTCGAGATCCGCGGCACCATAACCAAGCATCTTCTGCAGGATCTCGTTGACCGAGAGAATCTCGCCCTTTGTCGACAGCTCCATCACGCCCTGGTTATGCTGAATTGCCTCGATGATCCCGCTGTTGACCCGTGCCGCGGTGACATCGACCCATTCGAGCGTGCAGCCGACGAATTCCCCGCCGGAGTCGAGCACGGCGCTGACACTGAGTGCGAACTTGAAATCGCCCACGGCAATATCGGCGCGGTAAGGCATACGCCCGGGATCCGCCATGATCTTTGCCTGGTGCGAAGGATCGCGGTGGAACTGGTCGATGCACTGACCGACGATCGTCTCTGGACTGATATTCGGCCAGAACTGCCGGAACATCGGAAGATACCGGGACAGGAGATCCAGGAAGGACTGGTTGACGTCGAGGATCCTGCGCTCCCGGTCCACCAAGAGCATCGGAATGGAGGATCCATTGAACGCGGACCCCTTCATGAGGGCAATCCGTGTGTCTTTCTCGCTTGCCGTGGTATTCGAGGTCGGCCTGGCGCGGAGGAAGACGAGCCCCGCCATCCCGCAGACAGCGCCGCCCAGAAGCATTGGAAAGATGAGACTTGCCACCAGGTCCGGCTCTGCGGCCCCCCGAAGCCCCATGAACACGAGAATGCCCGACACGAGTGCCGTGAGCATGCCGAGGGCCGTGGCGATGGCGGGATATCCAAAGCGCGCCGGAAAGGAATTCATCATCGCAATGTCCTCGGAAACGTAAGTTTGCCAGCCCCCGGCCGCAGTCGCTCGGATGAAGCGTTGACCTGACAGGGCGTCAATGAATGGACCGGGAGAGGAAGGAAGTGGATTGCCACCACGTTACCCCAGGCCGATGCCCCATGGAGCATGTTGCGGAGACACGGTGTCACGTCCACGGGGCCCTCATCATTCTGGTGCACATGTCGCGGTCGGATGCGTCCGGGCAGGTGCAGTGATAATGGCGGCATCCTTTCCGTATGTTGTTAAATCCGGCTTAATCGCGCTTCCAGGCCGGTGGTCATGTCAAATTACAACATAATAAAGATTACCCGTAATCTATCTGTAGCTGGGCACATTCTAAACTTGGTTGCAGCATTCCGCGGGCCGTATGTCCCCGTTCCCGATACGGGATCTCCGGTCAGAAGAAGGTGCAGTCGTTGTCTTCGTCGGCAGATGCGAGGCTTGCCGCGGGAATGACCTCATCGCCACAAAGCCTGTGGGCCAAGTCGCGCAGGTTGAGCCGGCTCGCCGCGGAATGCACGTCCACATGCCAGGTTTCCGGCGATGAGGCTGCGAGCGCCTGAGCGAAAGTCGACAGATCGCCGAGGATCTGAGCAAGCCGGTCCACATCCTGCAGGCTGAAGATCGCTTCGCAGGAGGTGTCTCCGAGACTTGCGAGGATCGAACTGATCGAGATCTGCAGGTCGAGCGCGGTTTCCTGGGCCGTGGACAACTCTTCGGCCAGTGCCTGAAGGGGCCCTTGCATGGCGGTTTCATCGAGCGGCGGCTGTGTCACGCCGGATGGCTCCTGCGGGGCCTGCACTCGTGGATTGCAGGGGATCGACGCAGCCGTCCGCCGCGCCAGCCCATCTCTCGAAAGGTGTTCCATGCCGAGTCCCCCGATACCGGCATGTCTCAAACTCTTCGGTAGGAGGTCACGCCGTCGCTCTGAAACATAGGTAGCGCCAATGTATTAACACGCTCGGAATGGCCGACAAAAAGCCAGCTTCCGGGGGACATTCTTTCCGAAAATGCCTTCCAGACGGATAATTCCGTCTCTGCATCAAAATAGATCACCACGTTTCGGCAGAAAATCACGTCGAACATGCCCTTCATCGGGAGGGGAAGCGTGAGGTTCAGTTGACGGAAGGAAATTAGGGCACGGGGCGTGGAGCCGATCGCAAAACACGGTTCGCCTTCTCCGGGAACAGGGTCGAAATGCGTCCTGCGCAGGGGGCCCGGAACCGCTTCAAGGGCGCGCTCGGGATATATCCCCCGGCTGGCGGTGGCGAGTACTGCCCGGTCGAGATCGGAGGCGAGGATCTTGACATCATAGCGCCCCGCTTCGGGCAAAAGCTCGAGGAGCGTCAGCGCGATCGTGTAGGGCTCCTCCCCGGTCGAACAACCCGCAGACCAGAGCCGGACCCGCCCCCCTTTCCTGGCGTGTTCGAGCAGCGGCGGCAGGATGCGGGACCGGAGCAGATCGAAATGATGCGGTTCGCGGTAGAAGCGCGTCACGTTGGTGGTAATGGCGGTTATGAGTTCCTGGCGTTCGTGAAGCGCGTCTTCTCCCCTGCCCTCGATCAACTGGCAATAGGAACCGAATTCGCTCATTCCAAGCGCGCGCAGGCGCTTGGCGAGCCTGGCCTGAACCAGGGCCATCTTGCTGTCGAGCAGGGTGATGCCGGCGTATTCACGCACTGCCTTCGCGATGCGATGGAATTCCTGCGGTTCGAGCCGAATCTCGTGGGATGATCTGCTTCCGGCAGCCGCGGTCCTTCGAGGCCTTTCGGCAAGCGTCACGCAGCTTCCCCGCATTTGGTCGGGAAGACCCGCTTGAGATCCAGAAGCCGGATCATCCGGCCCTCGACCGCCATGATCCCCTGGACATAGCCCTGCGCCGTCTCCGTGCCGACCGAGGGGGTGGGCTGGAACTCGTCCTGCTTGACGGTAAGGATGTCGGAAACGCCATCGACCACGAGGCCGATGAGCTGGTCATCGACCATGACGACGATGATGACGTCGCGCGAGGTCGCCTCGCGGGTGGCCAGCCCGAGCCGTCGTGACAGATCCACGATCGGAAGCACCGACCCTCGCAAGTTGATCAGCCCGCGCACATAGTCCGGCGAATGCGGTAGGGGCGTGGGCGGTGTCCAGCCGCGGATTTCGCGGATGTTCATGATGTCGATACAGAAATCCTGCTCCGACAACCGGAAGGAGACGATCTCGCGATAGGCCGACGAATCCGTTCCCGGGGCTTCGGTTTCCGCGTTCTCGGTATCTGTCCTGTTCGTCATGGTGCTATCCTGCAAGGGCGAAGGAGGTGCGGCTTGCGGAGAAGCTGCGCGCCGCGTCGGAGACGATGGCATCGGTATCAAGGATCAGGGCGATACGGCCGTCGCCCAGAATCGTGGCGGCCGCGATCCCGGAGACCTCGCCGTAGTTTTCCTCGAGACCCTTGATCACCACCTGCCGCTGGTCCTGGATACCGTCCACCACCAGAGCGCGCTGATCGCCGTCGCTGGTCTCGATGAGCAGAATCACCCTGTCCTGGAAATCGGTCAGGGCCTCGCCGAAACCGAGTTGATGGCCCACGTCGATGATCGGCACGAACTCGCCGCGCACCTGCACTACGCGTTCATCCGCGCCGAGTGGGTGGATCTGGGCTTCTTCGGGCTTGAGCATCTCGAGGATGGCGGAGAGCGGGACCACCACCGTCTGGTCCGCCACGCTGACGATCATTCCGTCGAGGATGGCGAGTGTCAGAGGCAGGGAGATGGAAAAGGTCGAGCCCTCGCCTGGCTGCGAGGTGATCGATATCCGTCCGCCGAGAGCAGCGATCGAGCGTTTGACCACATCCATGCCGACGCCGCGTCCCGAAAGGTCGGAGACGGTCTGGGCTGTGGAGAAGCCGGGCAGGAACAGCAGGTTGTCGATCTCGCTGTTGCTGAGTTGTGCATCGGGCGGAATGAGGCCCTTGTCGATGGCGATCTGCAGGACGCGTTCGCGGTTGATGCCTGCGCCGTTGTCCACCACCTCGATCAGCACCCGGCCTGAACGGTGTTCGGCCGTGAGGTGGATCGAGCCTTCGGAGGGCTTGCCCTTCCCTGTCCGGACGTCCGGTCGTTCCAGCCCGTGATCGACCGCGTTGCGGATCATGTGGGTCAGCGGATCGGCCAGGCGCTCGATGACCGTCTTGTCGACTTCCGTCATCTCGCCTTCGGTGACGAACTTCACCTGCTTTCCGGTGGCATCTGCCGCTTCGCGCACGATCCGGGCCATGCGCTGAAAGAGGGATTTTACCGGCTGGGCGCGAATGGCGAGCACGCTCTCCTGCACCTCGCGGGTGAGATGCTTGAACTCGTCGAGCCCGACCGCGATGGCCGAAGAATTGGCGAGACCGGATTCAATCACCGACTGCGAAAGCATCGCCTGGTTGATGACAAGTTCGCCTACGAGGTTGATGAGCCGGTCGACCCGCTCGAGATCCACGCGCACTGTCGCGGTGGCGCCCCCCCCTCCGTTCCCGGCGGCCGCGGGGGCTGCAGCCGCTTTCCTAGGGGCCGGGGGGGCACCCTTTTCCGCAGCGCTTGCGGGGGGAGGCGTAGACGTCGCCGGTGGCGACTGGGGGGGGGCTGACGGGGCCGCAATGGTCTTTTCCGCCGTGACGTCCCCGTCCGGTTCCGCGGTTGTCTCGACCGGCGCGAGAGCCTCCGGCCCGGCTTCTTCCGTATCCTGCCCGCCATTCGGAACATGCTCGATCCCGAGTTCGCAATCCCCTTCGACGAAGTCGAAGATCTCGTGGATCGCGCTTTCGGGAGCTTCGGTTCTCAGCTCGATCTCCCAGCCGACATAGGCTTCCAAGGGCTGGATTTCCGCGAATGGTGGCAGGTCAGAGAGATCGCAGGTGACGCGGGCCTCGCCCAGTTCGGACAGTTCTCGGAGCATATGCGCGGGCTCGTTGCCGCGTTCGTAGAGTGTCGTGAACGGGCGGAAGACGATGCGCCAGAGCGGCGCTCCGTCGCTTTCCGCGGCGGTTGCTGGCTCGGCTACGGCTTCGACCGCTTTTTCGGCCTCCTTGGCCTGCGCTTCCGCCGCCGGTTGCTCCGCGGCGGGCTTGGCACCGTCCGGGTCGCAGAAGGCCACGAGCGCATCGACCTGCACCTGAACCCGTTCGGGGTCGACCTCGCCGCCGTCGCGCGAGACCACGACAAGATCTCCCAGTACGTCGGCCGAACGCGTCAGCGTGCGCAGCACGTCCTCGGAGGCGGCAAGCCGGCCCGACCGGACCGCATCGAGGGTGGTTTCGAAGGTATGGGCGAACTCGACCAGCGCAGTCAGACTGAAGGCGGCGGCTCCCCCCTTGATGGAGTGAACTGCCCGGAAGACGGTGTTGACCGTCTCGATATCATCGGGCTGCTCGTTGAGCGTTTCGAGCCCCTCTTGCATCGCTTCCAGAAGTTCTTCGCATTCCACGAAGAACATCTGCATGATCTCCTGCATCGGATCCATCTGAGGTGCTCTCCTTGCCTTCTCAGCCGGCCACGCGCCGAACGGCTGCGACCAGCTTGTCCCTGTCGAAGGGCTTCACGATCCATCCCGTCGCCCCCGCGGCCCGGGCGCGCTGCTTGAGTTCGGGTGCGCTTTCCGTGGTCAGCACCAGGATTGGTGTGCCGCGCAGGTCATTGCGCCCGCGCACCCCCTCTATGAAGCCGAATCCGTCGAGTTTCGGCATGTTGATATCGGTGATGATGACGTGGGGCGTGACGGAACCCAGCATTTCAAGTCCCTCCTCGCCATCTCCAGCGAGGCAGACATCGAAGCCCTGGGGCACGAGAGCTGCGCGCAATAGGTCACGCATCGTCTTGGAATCATCGACGGCCAGGACGGTCAAGGACATGTGGTGTTCTCCCGGGACTGAAGCGCGTCGAGGCTGATACCCAAATGATCCAGCGCCATCAGGAAATCGGTGGATGGATCGATGATCCGGAGCCTGTGGCCCGTGTCGCGCCAATCTTCACCGGCTGCGAGCAGGACCTGCAGGCAGGGGGTCGAGACGGCAATGACGCCGGATGCGTCCAGATCCACGGGCTCTCCCCTGAGCGCCTGCAGGCTCTCGAGCAGTGCGGGCGCGTGCTGCACCGACATTCGGGCCTCGAGCTGAATCCGGGAGGGCGTTCCCGAAGCGGGGTCTGCCGTCTGCGCAGTCTCAGTACCCATGCGATATCCATTTGTGAAATCTGCTGGTCGGAGTCGAATGATCCGGAAGCGATACGGCGGCATGAGCCCGGCACGCCCTCCGTTTCGTGACTTCCAAGTTGTCTGTCTCTTTCGTCACGATTGCCGTCACACTCCTGGGACGCGTCTGGTCGAATGGCGTGGCGCGTCCTGTCTGCCTCCAACTTTCTTGTTGGCAGGGGGTGTTTAAGGAACGATTACCCCAGAAAAAATTTCACCGGCGAGGCCGCTCTGCACGTTTTCCAGGGAGCGGGCTCCTGGCGTGATGCCGACTGACCGCAGCATGGGCCGAGCCCGAACAGACAAGCCCCGGCCCATGGTGATCCCATGGCCGGGGCGGATCTTCATCGAAAGTCTTTTTCGGATGGGCCGGTCAGGCCGCCGAGGATTTCAGGTTGAACATCTCTGCCTGCTCCCGGCGCAGCTGGTCGATGAGCCGGCCTTCGGGAAGGTCCACATCCGCATAGGTGAGCGCCGTATCCTTGGGCAGGTCGCGCTTGAGCGTTGCCCCCACCGCCACGCCGATGGGCAGTAGGTTCTCTCTCACCGTGGCTGCGGCGGTCTCGGCCTCGCCATAGACCGTATAGCCGCCGAGCTCGTCGATCATCTCGCCTGCCTTGAGATCCCGCTTGGCAAGAGTGATCACCTCGACCTGCGGCGCACCGATCGGGGCGATCGCGGCATCGCCGAAGAGGGCTGCGCGCGCGATGGTCGCCGGAACCTCGAAATGACAGAGGTGATAGGGGGTGTAGAAGCAGTAGAGCGGGCCTTCGCCGAGCTTGTAGAGGTTGAGGTAATGCTTCTGGCGCGGGTGATCGATGGTGCCGAGCACGAAAACGCCCGGCCCGGGAGCGGCCCCCACCACGTAATCGACGATGCCGGGGCCGGAGATGAGTTCTTCCGGGTCGTAGAGCTTGGCGGCCTGCTCGATCGGCGTGCCGCCCTCGACGGTGAACCCGTGCATTCCGCGCTTGGCCACCGTCATGCCGGTGGCGTTCGCCACGATTGCCTGTTCGAAGGAGATCTTGGTGCCGTCGGCGAAGGAGGTGACCATTGCCGGTTTCTGGCCCCACTGCTTCGCAAAGCCTTCCTGGGTCGTCGGGTTCCGGTATGGATCCTGCAGTCCCTTGATATTGCCGCAGAGCACCGGACGCACGCCGATACCTTTGACGAAGCGGTAGAGGTTCTGCTCCACGCCGGGCTGATCGCCGTCCACGTTGGTGTAGACCACACCCGCCTTGTCGGCCTTCGTTTTCAGGAGGCAGCCCACGGTGCCGTCGAGTTCGGCATTCATCAGGATGATGTGCTTGCCATGCTCGATGGCAGCGAGCACCAGCGGCAGCGCATCCTCGACCGCCCCGGTCACTTCGAGAAAGACATCCACATGAGGGCTGGTCGCGACCAGCATCGGATCCTCGGTGACGGCCGGCTTTCCGGCCTCGATGGCGCTCGCAAGGGCGCTCGCGCTGTCGCAGATCACGGCGCCGTCCTGGCCCGCATCCGCATAGGCCTTCACCGCCTTTTCCGGTGTGCGGTTGGCGATCGCGGTCACCTGCATCTGGCCCTTGAAGGCGGTGTTGATCTGCAGCACCACGCCGGCGGCCATGAAACCCGCGCCGATCATGCCGACCCGGATGGGGGGCGCGCCGTCGGCTGCGCGTTTGGCCAATGCGGAATCGACGATGATCATGATTGTCTACCCCTTCCTCAACTACCTATACGGGTCCCGGCAATACACTCGCGGCATGGCCCGGGTCGAATCATTTTGCAGATATGAGGAGTAAGCGTATGGAGTTTCTTAAGACGAGCCTGCAGGACGCAGTGCTGATCGATCTCACGAAATTCGAGGATGCGCGCGGATTCTTCGCCAGAACCTTCTGCGCCGAGGAATTCGGCAAGCAGGGACTGGTGACGAGCTTTCCCCAGAGCAACTACTCCTACAACGTGGCCAGGGGCACGCTGCGCGGCATGCACTACCAGAAGGCGCCCCATGGTGAGGTCAAGCTCGTCCGCGTGGTGCAGGGTGCGATCCTCGATGTCATCATCGACCTGCGCCCGGATTCCTCCACTTATCTCAAGTGGGAAGGCTTTGAACTCACGGCGGAAAATGCCCGAACGCTCTATGTGCCGGTGGGGTTCGCGCACGGGTTCCAGACGCTTGAGGACGACACCCATGTGACCTATCAGGTCTCCCACCCCTACACGCCCGGGGTCGAGGGGGGGCTGCGCTACGATGACCCCGCCTTTGGCATCAAATGGCCGCTGCCGGTGAGCACGATCTCGGACAAGGATGCGGCTTGGCCCGATGCCGATCCCGCAGCAGGCATTCCGATCTGAGTCACGCCTTCGCGATCCCATTCGCGTGAAACGCGGCAACCATAAGCCGACATTGTGATTATCCTCACTTTGTTCGGCTATGATGGTTGCGATACTTTCATGGCTTGAGAGTGGGAAGTCGTGACAGTTGGAACATGCGAACGGGAAGAGGCCAGTGAACGGGGAGCGTGAAATCCTGCCGCGCGTTTCCATCGTGATCCCCTGCTTCAACGGCGAGGGATACCTTGGAAAGGCAATCGAAAGCTGCCTTGCGCAGGATTATCCCGATGTCGAGATCATCGTCGTCGATGATGGCTCGTCCGACGGAAGCGTGGCGCTTGCACGGGCTTACGAGGGCATCGTCTGCCTGCCACAGGCCAACCAGGGCGTATCGGCCGCGCGCAACAACGGGATCGCGGCCGCGACGGGCGATTTCATCGTTTTCCTGGACCATGACGACGAACTGACCCCCGATGCACTCCGGATCGGTGTCTCGCTACTCGAGGCCCGCCCCGAACTGTCCTTCGCCTTCGGCTTGCGCCAGACGATCGATGCCGAGGGGCAGGTTCTGGCCGAGCCGGAGGAGGCGCCGGAGGAAGGGCTTCTGACATATACCGGCGCCTTTCACGCCGGCTTCCCCGTGCCGCCCTCCCTTGCACTGTTCCGCACTGCGGCCGTGCGCGAGAGCGGCGGCTTCGACACCAGCATGCATATCGGCGAGGATTACGATTTCTTCCTGCGGGTGCTGCGTGTGGCTCCGGCCTGGCGGCACGGAGCCATCGTCACGCGCTACCGGCGGCACGAGTCCAATGTCAGCCAGCAGAAAGCCTCCGCCCTGACAGCGGTGCTTGCGGTACTCGATGCCCAGGCACCGCATGTGGCAGGCGATCCTGCGAAGGAAGCGAAGCTGCGGGCCGGCAGGCGGGCGTGGAAGCGCCTCTTCGGCAGCATGATCCCGGGTGAGGTCATCCGGGCCCTGAAGGCCGGGGAACTCCGCCGGGGAACTATGGCGGTCTGGACCTTCATCTACCACGCCCCCTGCACGATCGAGGGCGCGGTCTCACGCTTGCTGATGTTCTGAAGGCCCGCGTCGCAGGCCTTCGGAGGTCTTCCGGAAATCAGACCTTTTCGGTCGGGGTCCAGAACAGCTTCGCGTCGATCTGGTGGGTGTCCTGCAGGTAGCGCAGCTCCTTGAGCCGCGTGTAGGGCGGGTTCTCGAACATCTCCTTGGTAAGGCCGATGCGCTCGAAAACCGCGCGCAACTGATGCGCGCCGCGCTCGGCGGTCCAGGAGGTCTTGAAGTCCGGCATGTGCTCGCGGATCTTGGCGAAGGAAACCCGGTAGGAGCGCGTATCACCGCCGCTTTCTCCGATGGTCAGTTCGCAGCCCGGGAAGGCGCTTGCGACGATCTCGGCAATCTCGCGGATCCGATAGTTCTCGCTGTCCGCACCCACATTGAATGCCTCGCCCGCGACAGCCTCCTTTGGCGCCTTCAGCGCGCAGAGCATGGCCTCGCAGATGTCCTCGATATGGGTGATCGGCCGCCAGGGCGACCCGTCCGAGGTCATGCGGATTTCCTTGATGGTGTGGGCAAAGCCGCAGAGGTTGTTGAGCACCAGATCGAAACGCTGGCGCGGGCTTGCGCCATAGGCGGTGGCGTTGCGCATGAACACGGGCGTGAAGTCGTCCGCCATGAGATCGCGCACGCCTTCTTCCACCAGGATCTTGCACCGGGCATAGGCCGTCTGCGGCGCAAGCTCGGAGGTCTCCGTGCGCATCTCGTCGCCGCCTGCGCCATAGGTCGAGCAGGAAGACGCCTGGATGAAGCGCGTGACACCGGCCTCGCGGGCAAGCCGCGCCAGCCCTACGGAACCGCGGTGGTTCACATCCATGGTGAGATCGGGATCGTTCTCGCCGATCGGATCGTTGGAGAGTTCAGCCAGGTGAACGACGGCGTCGAAACCCTCGAGATCGGATTTCGTGATGTGCCGCTGGTCCTTGGAGATCACCTGCGGATGGGCCTTGCCATCGTCGAAGAGCCAGCCGCGGCGATAGTAGCCGGTGTCGAGACCCATCACCTCGTGGCCTGCTTCGAGAAGCTTCGGGCCCATGATGGCGCCGATATAGCCGTCGGCACCGGTCAGAAGAACGCGCATGGTCGGATTACCTTGTTCAGTCAGAATTTGGCCGTCAGCCGTTGGCCGCGGCGGCGTCGCTGCCATCGCGGTCCCAGATCTTCCACGGCGCCTTGCCGCTTTCCCACATCTTCTCGAGCACGTGCTTGTCGCGCAGCGTGTCCATGTTCTGCCAGAAACCGGGATAGTGATAGACTGCGAGTTGGTCGTCCGCGACGAGGCCCTTCAGGGGTTCCTCCTCCCAGACGGTGGTATCATCGACCACGTAGTCGATCACGCCGGGCTCGCAGATGAAGTAGCCGCCGTTGATCAGGTGGCCGTCGGTCATGCTCTTCTCGCGGAAGCCCTTGATGCGGGTCTTGTCCGGCGAGAGATCGAGCGCACCGAACCGGCCCGGCTGCTGCACGGCGGTGACGGTGGCGAGCTTGCCGTGTTCGCGGTGGTAGCGGAGTGTCTCGGGGATGTTGAGATCGGTCACGCCGTCGCCATAGGTGAGGCAGAAGGTCTCGTCGCCGATATAGTCGCGCACGCGGGCGAGCCGGCCGCCCGTCATGGTCTCGAGCCCGGTATCGGCGAGCGTCACCTTCCAGGGCTCGGTCGAGACGCGGCGCACCTCGACGGTGTTGTCGGCGAGGTTGATGGTCATGTCATTGGAGCGATGAAAGAAGTCGAGGAAATACTTCTTGATCATGTGCCCCTTGTAGCCGCAGCAGATGATGAAGTCGTTGAACCCGTGCGCCGAGTAGATCTTCATGATGTGCCAGAGCATCGGCATGCCGCCGATCTCGACCAGCGGCTTGGGCATGGTCACGGTCTCTTCACTGAGACGCGTCCCGTAACCGCCTGCAAAAATCACGACCTTCACGATCAACCTCCGCAACCAGGAATAACTACTCGCCTGCCGCCACTCTATACGTGCTTGGACGATCCGAAACTATCCTTATCTGATCGGCCAGGTGCGCCATTTTGTCGACACGCTTAACATGCGCTTCCGAGGGCGCGAGCCCGGCCGTCCCGAGAATCTCCTCCCAGCGGAAGGCCCAGTCGTGGCGCCGGAGCGCATTGGTGATATTGGCTTCCCGCACGGCGCGGACCCGCTCCGGATCGGCTTCGAACCGGCCAAGCACCTCGTGCAGGTCGGTGCCTTCGGGTGCAATCTCCACCACCGCGTCCGGCCAGTCGAAGAGCGCGTCGAATTCCGGGCAGGTGGGGCGCGAGCCGAGCAGCACCGCCCCGCCCGCGGAGCCCTCGAAATAGCGCGTCGAGATCGCCCGCTCATTGCCGATGATCTCATCCTTGGTGGGGCTCACGGCGACCGGGTCCCAGGCGATGTAGTAGCGCGAACGGCGGACCATGTCGGCATTGCCGGCGCGGGCCTCGGCCCAGTCGCGGGCCAGGATGCCGGTCCAGATGTCATGAATGTAGAAGGCACCTTCGGTCCGGGATTTCTCCATCAGCAGGTCATGCACTTCCGCACGCCGCCGCCCCATGGAGAAGAAGTCGATGACCCGGTCGGGCAGCATGGGCACGGTTTCACCTGCGGGCGCGATCGCCGCCAGACTGTCGGCCGCGGTGGGCAGGAAGGAGACCGGCGTGCTGGTGTAGCGTTTCAGTTCGGGCGCCGAGGAGGCGTTAAGCACGAAGACATGGTCGAACTGGTCGAGGATGCGCAGGTCTGCCTTGCGCTTCTCGAATTGGGAAGACCAGGTCTCCAGCACGAAGGCCACGGCGAATTTCGACCGCGCCCGCCAGTCGCGCACCTGATCGATATTCGTGAGTTCCCGCGTGAACTGGCACATGAACAGACAGAGGTCGTATTCCGCATCGAGCCCGGCCTGGGCCATCTGCGGTGCGAACCCCTTTCCCATGGCGCGCCGCGCCTGGCCGGCAAGGCCCTGGGCGGCAAATTTCAGGATGCCCGACGGCGAGGACGCCGTGGCCGGATCAGGCCCGGTGGCCGGTGGTGCCACGATTGTCGCGTTCTCGATCTGGGAAATGATGTTGTAGAATTCGAATGGGACACCGTTCCACGGTTTGCGGACCGCGTTGTAGGTCGAGATAAGAAGAACGCTTCTGTCCATTCGCGATATCCATTGGATCCGGGCAGGAAACCGTCCTGCGCAAGGGCGTCTTGTTTTTCCTAGACCAAAACCGGTTCGGATTGAATCCCAATCTGAGAGGGATGCGGCACCGCCCGTCTTGCCTGGTCCCCTGTCCTTTTCCTTTCCGGTCTTTCCTGCTGGTCCGAAGCTGCGGCTTCACGGATCCTAATCGCGGAAGGTGTTAAAGATATCCTTAGCCACTGACAGGCATTTTCGGTTACCATGGCTGAGACAGGTTTTGACCCGGCAGGAAATTTGCCCGATACAGGGGCCGTCCATGGGGGTGGGCGCGCAATCCCGATGGCGGAAGCCGCTGTGAGGTTTCCGGTAGCGGGAGAGGTCTCTCGTGGTACGGGCAGGAGTATGCGGGTCAGTGTGTTCGAGAATGGTTGAGCGGGGCGCGCCTGCACGGGCGGTACCGTCAAAAGAGAGCCGGATGGCCGAAATCCGCAGACGCTCCCTTTCCACCTCTCCGGAGGAAAAGGCCGAACGTTCCACGCGCTCCAAGGCCCGCCTTTTCGCGATCCTGTTTGCCTGCCTGCTGATCCCGGGATCCTTCTTCCTCGCAGGCGCCCGTTTCACCCCCTACAGGGCCTTTCTGCTGATCGCCTTCGTGCCGCTTCTCATCCAGTTCCTGCGCGGAGCGGCGGGGCGGTTCACCAGCGTGGATCTGCTCGTCATCCTCTATGGCGCCTGGATCACCATGTCCATGCTCGTCCATCTCGGGTTCGAGCGCATCGATTTCATCGTCATCCAGCTCGTCGAGGCGATCTGCGGCTATCTCATCGGCCGCGTGCTCGTCCGGAACGCGTCGGAGTACCGGCTGTTCTTCCGCTGCTTCTTCTGGGGGCTTCTGGCCATTCTGCCCTTTGCAATCCTGGAGATGCTGACCAAGACCAACCTCACCAGCCAGATCGCGGGCACCGTTCTGCAGCCCTACCCGACATCGACGGTGCCGCCGCGGTTCGGCCTGCACCGGGCGCAGTCCTCCTTCGAGCACCCCATCCTCTTCGGCCTGTTCTGTTCGCTGGGCTTCGCGAATGCGCTCTTCATCTTCAAGGGCGAGAAGATGCGACGGCTGTTCTGGACCGGTGTGGTCTTCCTCTCGACCTTCACCGCCCTGTCCTCCGCGCCGCTTCTGGCCCTCGTGATCCAGACCGCGATGATGACTTGGGACCGGCTGGTGCAGGCGGCCAAGAGCAAGTGGTTCTTCCTCGTGGCCTTCGGCGGAGGCGCCTTCCTCCTGCTCGAACTGGTCACGCCGAACGGGGCCGTCGATTTCCTGATCTCGACCGTGACGCTCAACCCTGCTTCGGGCAATTACCGGCTCGAGACGTTCCGCTATGTCTTCGCCGCGATCCTCCGCTACCCGCTTTTTGGCACCGATGACCCGGACGACATCGGTCTGCCCTGGTGGCATACGGGCAGTATCGACAACTTCTGGCTGGTGACGGCGATCGAAATGGGCCTGCCGGCCATGCTGTTTCTCTTCAGTGCCATGGTGCTTCACCTGGTCCGCGCGATCACGGCGGACGGTCTCGACGATACCGCCTCCCGCTACCGCACGGGGCACTTCATAGCCATTCCGGGCCTGATCTTCCTGCTGATCACCGTGCATATCTGGGGCGCGGCCAACGTGATGATCATGGCCTATATCGGCGCGGGCGCCTGGATCTATGCTCCGCAGGTGCAGAAAGCGCCGCAGAGACGACGCGCGGCTCCCGCCGCGAAGCGCGAAGAAGAGCCCTCTTCCCCGCCCCCGGCGGGCAAGAAACCCGGCCCGGTTCGACCGCCAGCGACCCAGGTCGCGCGTGACCGGACACGGGTAAGGGGATCGACGGGGCGCTATGGAGGGGGGCAGTCGTGACCGGCCTTCCGGAACGGAGATTGCCGGGCTGCGGGTGGCTTCCGCCATTGCCGCAGGCCCGTTTTGCAGACGATACCATCACAATGGGCGGGATGTGTTGCGAAGGCCGGTATCGTCCGGCTGGTGCGCCTCGCGGCCGATGGCAAGAAGAGTGGTAGGAGCCCATGCTCGACATTTACAGGATGCTGCTTTCCCTATTCACGCCGCGTGAGCGGCGGATCTTCTATCTCGTGCTGGCGATCATCGTCGTCTCCGCGGCCATCGAGACCGTCGGCGTGGCCGCGATCCTGCCGTTTCTCGCGCTTCTGTCGGACCCTTCCGCCATCCAGACCAATGGGTTGCTCGCCTTTCTCTACGATTTCTTCGGGTTCACCGACAATCAGAGCTTCCTCACTTTCGTCGGCATCTGCGTCTTCGTCGTGTTCATCCTGAGCCTCTTGGCGAAGACCGCCACGCTCTACGCACTGGCACGCTTCGGCTTCATGCGAGCCGCCAGCCTCAGCATGCGCCTGCTGAGCGGCTATCTGCACCAGCCCTATACCTGGTTTCTGAACCGGCACAGCGCGGATCTGGGCCGGGCGCTGCTCTCGGAAATCGACATGCTCTCGCAGACCGTGGTGGTGCCGGCCATGCGGCTCCTGGCCAATGTGGTCTTCGTGGTCCTGCTGGTCTGCCTGCTGGTCACGGTCAACCCGGTCGCGGCCATGCTGATCGGCGGCATCATCATGAGCTGCTACGTGGCGATCTTCTTCGGCTTGCGCAAGCTCATCTCCCGGCGCGGAAAGGAGCGGCTGGCGGCCAACAGCGCGCGGTTCCAGATCGCTCAGGAAGCGCTCGGCGGTGCCAAGGAAGTCAAGCTGATGGGACTCGAGGATGCCTATACCGCGCGGTTCAGCACGCCGGCGCGGCGCATGGCCCGGGCGCTGGCGGCAAACCTGATCATCGGCGAGTCCCCCCGCTACGCGCTGGAGGGGATCGCCTTCGGCGGCATGCTGCTGTTCATCATCTTCATGTTGATCTCCGAGAACGGCTCGCTCACGGCCATCCTGCCGCTTCTGGGCATCTATGCCTTCGCGGGCACGCGGCTTTTCCCCGCCCTGCAGCAGGTCTTCCGCCAGGCCGCAGGCATCCGGTTCAACCGCCCCGCGCTGGAGGCGATCTGCAAGGATTACGCGGAAGTGCAGGGGAATGTCTCTCAGCGGCCCAAGGGGCCAGCGCCGGCGCCCCTGCCCCTCACCGAACGGCTGGAACTTTCCGGGGTCCGCTACGGCTATCCCCAGTCCGACCGCCGGGCGCTCGACGGGATGGATCTCACCATCGAGGCGAATACCACCGTGGGCATCGTCGGCGGCACGGGTGCGGGCAAGACCACGGCGGTCGACATGATCCTGGGGCTTCTGGCTCCCGACGAGGGTGAGTTGCGCGTGGACGGCGTGCCGATCACGCGGGAGAACCGGCGCGCCTGGCAGCGCACGATCGGCTATGTGCCGCAGCAGATCTTCCTGACCGACGAGAGCGTGCGAAGCAACATTGCCTTCGGCGTTCCGAAGGAGGAGATCGACGAGGCCGCCGTCGAACGCGCCGCGCGGATCGCGGAACTGCACAACTTCGTCATGGAGAACATGCCCGAAGGCTATGACACCATGGTGGGCGAGCGGGGCGTGCGTCTCTCGGGCGGCCAGCGCCAGCGGATCGGAATCTCGCGCGCGCTCTATCACGACCCCGACGTGCTGATCCTCGACGAAGCCACCAGCGCGCTCGACAATCTCACCGAACGCGCGGTCATGGACGCGGTTCACAATCTCGGCCACGCCAAGACCATCATCATGATTGCCCACCGGCTCACCACGGTGAAGGATTGCGACATGATCGTGATGCTGGAGCATGGCCGGGTCGTGGCCAAGGGCACCTATGATGAACTGCTTGCGGAAAACACCCGGTTCCGGGCGCTCGCCAGCGGCGAGGGCTGATGCCGGGGCATGAAAAAGGCGCGGCGAACATCATCGCCGCGCTTCGTGTTTCCTAGGTTTCTTCCGTACCGGTGTCCGTGAGACACGGACACCGGGAAGACGGTCGGATCAGTAGCCGTAGGTGGCGGTGATCCAGCTCCGGTCGTAGTTCCACCAGTCCTCGTAGTTCTTCAGCCGTTCGCGGGCCAGATCATTGAGATAGGGCGGCGCGAAATACCGGGTGCCCACGGTTCCAACCGTGTAGAGGATGTCGGTGTGGGGACAGACCTCGATCGAGCGCACGGCGCCGGTCTTCGGCAGGTGCTTGTCGAGTTCGGTGAAGCTCTCCCCGTCGTCGGTCGTGCGCCAGACCGTCGCGGTGCCGGTGCCCTGGCACTGCATGTAGAAGACACCGGGGTAGTTGAACGAGTATTTGCAGCGCCACATCTCACTGCGCCCGCGCTCACTGACAAGCATCGTGCGCTTGGTCTTGCCATCGTATTCCTGAAGGCCGACGCCCTTGTTCCACCACAGGATCTTGTCGTGGTCGAGCGGGCTGACGTCGATCGCGACCTCCTTCTGGCCGCCCTGATTGAGCGAGATGTTCGTGCCCAGATCCACGTAGTGATACCAGCTCTCGCCCTGATCGTCCGAGCGGTGGACCGCATTCATGTTTCCGTTGAGCGCGTAGAGGACCCGGTGATCGGTGTGGGAGCAGGCAAAGACATGTGCATCATATCCGCCGGAGGGCCAGTTCTTCTTGTTGCGCAGATCGACCCAGCTCGAACCGTTGTTGGTCGAACGGAAGTGGTCCGAGTAGATGATCTTGCCGTATCCCGGAACCGGGCAGTATTTCAGGAACCGGCACCAGGGGTTGCCGCCGTTCTGATCGTTCAGGATCTGATTGATCGTCGTCCAGCTCGGGCTGTTGGCCGTCGCATTGTGGGTGATCCGGGCGGAATAGCTGTTGTAGTCGCCCGTGGTGATCACGAAGTCGTTCTTGTTGTCAGGGGAGAAGCCGCCCGTGCCCGAGCCCGCGATCGAGGCCGGTGCGCCGCCGGCCCCGTGGCCCATGCGGTAGAAGGATTTCCAGCCGTTGCGGGTGATCAGACCGCCCTTGTCGAAGGCGCAGACGCAGGCGATGTCCGGGTCGGTCGGGTGGAACGCGATCCCGGCAGCATTCATGTCACCGGCCCCGGCATGCTCCACGCCATCGCCGGAATTGCGGAAGTTGATGCCGTCGGTGGTGCTCCAGTGCCGCGCCTTGGCATGCAGGATGGCCGCCTTGTTGTCGTTGCTCTTGAGCGGCAGGACCCCACCCATGAACTCGAAATTGGTCTTTCCCGGAACGTTGAGAGTCGAATCTCCCACACCCTGCGGCCAGCCATAAGTCTTGGACTCGCCTTTCGGCAGTTCGGTCCAGGAGGGAGAGGCCGCCAGGCCATTCGCGCTGAACCGCGACGGAATGCCGGTATTGCTGCCATTGCTGGTATTCTTGTTCACCGACATCGCCCAGACGCGGGAAAAATCATAGGGTGATGCGAAGACGTTCCAGTTGCCATTGTCGTTCGGCGAAATGAGATGTGCCGAGCCGAACCCGTCGGTCGTGCGGTAGATGCCCCGGTTGAGCACGCAGATATAGGCGATATCGGCGTTTGTGGGATGGCACTCGATCCCCGTGACCCAGCCGCTGGGCAGGCCGTTCGGGCGCGATGCGTTGCTCCAGGAGTTACCGAAATTGGTGGAGGTGTGGATGCCCTTCTCGGAGCCGACATAGACCTTGCCCTTGGCGTCCTGCGTGAGCGTGTAGAGCCGGGAAAGCTGGTTGTTCTTGAAATAGGTGTTGGCAACCGACCAGGTGCGGCCGCGATCGGTCGACTTCAGCGTCTCGCCGCCCTGGTTGCCATACCAGCGGTTCACGAACAGCCATTCATCGTAATCTTGGTTGTTCCAGATCAGTGTCCTAGTCCAGGCGCGGAAGTTCCGGTTGGACTGACCCTGGCCGCCGACCACATAGAGGTCCTTGTGCGCGTAGGGATAGGTCTGGCCGTGATCCTCGGTGCGGAACAGGCCGCCCACGTTGGAGGGGTTGGCGCCGCTCCGGCTGGCGCAGACCGCGACCCACTGGCCGGGATATTCCGGGTCGAGCTTGCAGGTGACGCCGAAACGCGAGGTGAGCCCGCGTCCTTCCGGAACGTGCCAAGTCGCGAATTCGTTGCGCGCATCGCGCGTGTACCAGATGTGGTGCACATCCATGATGGTGATCGCGTCGTCCGGATAGAGCCGGTGCACGTCGCCGCCGTGGAAGAACTGGTAGTGCTCGCCGCCCTTGCCTTCGCGATAGCCGTTCGTCAGGCCCTTGCCGAGCGCGTCCTCGCCGACGAGCAGCGCCGGGCGCCAGATATCGGTGGAGACGGATGGCTCGCCGGGCACCTCGACCGTGGTGCTTGTTTCCGGACCCGCGGTTCCGGCGCTGCCCAGGGCACGCACCCTGATGTCCGCGGTGCGGCCCCACATGGCCTTGCCCAGATCCACGGTGAAGCTCGGGGACGGCAGGTCCTGCCATTCCGTCGTGCCGCTGCGCCACTGGATCACGCCACTGCCGTCGTCCCCCCAGGAAGCCGGCTCATCCGCATCAACCGAGATGGCGACCAGTCCATCCCCATCGCCGGGGGATGTCTTCCAGTTGGCCACTTCCGCAGGCGGGATGGCGGGCGGCGGCGGCAGGATCGCCTTCTTGCCGGATTCGTCCGACCACTCTCCGGTCTCGCTCGCCTTGTAGCGCAGACGGAAATTGGCGGCGCGCGCCTGACCATCCTTGAAGAGATGCCAGTCACCGGTGTCCTTGTTGAGCATTTCGGTGACGAATTCGCGGGTTTCGCCATCGACCAGGGTCAGGGTCTCCCAGTGTTCGTCCAGTGCAGGATCGTAAAAGCTGGTCGTCCACTGCGCCGCATGGACCGGCACGTCGGCGGCGATGCGGACCTTCGGCTGATAGGTCTCCTCCTGCCCGGCCGGAGCCCAGACGGTCGTGACGATGTCCCATTCGTCATCCGCGAGCACGGGCGGCGTACCGATATCGACCGGCTCGATCGTGACCTGGAACGCACTGCTTGCCGTGCCGCCGGAATTGCTGGCCGAGACTGTCACGACGCCATCGAGCGCGGTGCCGGTGGGGATGGAGACGACACCGGTCGCGGCATCGATTTCGGCGCCAAGCCCCTCGACCGCGAAGGACAGGTTCTCGCCGGTGAACACGTCCGCGGTTTCCACCCGTTGCAGACCGGTATTCTGGTCGAAGATCTCTTCGGGCAATTCGCCGGCAGCGACAGGGGCCGCATAGGTCACCTCGAGCGGCTTGGTCACCGCCTCGGCGGAACCGGCAATGTTGGTGGCCGTCACCCGGCAGGAGATTTCCTTGAGATCATCTTCCGGGCCGGGAACGTATTCGGCACCCGCCACACCCTCGATCTCCGCGCCGTCGCAGAGCCACTGAAGCGCTAGTTCGGGGGCCGGGACACCGCCCCAGAGCCCCTGGTCGAGCGTGATGGCCTGACCGATCGTGGCGGGCCCCGCGAGAACCGGCGCGCTCAGCAGGACCGGCAGGATCCGGGACGCCGAGACGGTGACCTCGAACACGGCCTCGGCCGCGCCGCCGGAGTTCTCGGCCCTGACCGTCACTTCCGCCGCGTCCAGAACAGCATCCGTGGGAATGCTGAGCGCGCCGGTCGCAGCGTCGATCGTGGCACCTGCACCGCTCACGGAGAAGCGCAGCCCGAGCCCCTCGAAGGCATCCGCCGCATCGATCGAAATGGCGGCATCGCCCTTGCCTGCGCTCACATCCTTGAGGATGCCCGCAAGTTCGGGTGCCTCATGGGTGATCTTCAGCGCCTCGGTGACGACCCCAACGCTGCCGCCCGCATTGGCGGCGGTCACCCGGCAGGAGATTTCCCCGAGATCGTCTTGCGGGCCGGGAACGTATTCGGCTTTCGTCGCACCCTTGACCTCCGCGCCGTCGCGCAGCCATTGCAGGGAAAGCGCGGGCGCCGGATAGCCGGTCCACGCACCGGGATCGACCATGATCCCGGACCCGATCTTGCCGCTGCCTGCCAGGGCCGGGCCAGAGGTCATTTCAGGGGCGACCGGCTCGACCGTGGCCTTGAAGGTGCTGGTCGCACTGCCGCCCGGATTGGTCGCCGTCACCGTGATCAGTTCACCGCTGAGAAGGTCATCGGTGGCGATAGTGACCACTCCTTTCGCGGAGTCAATCGTGGCGCCTGCGCCACTGACGGTAAAGGTCAGATTCTCGCCGGTGAAATCCGCGGCCGCATCCACCGTGACGGGGCCGGAACCGGCCGGCGCGATCACATCCGCCAGCGCGCCTGCGGAGACGGGAGCTTCAGGCTGTTCGGTCCCGATCTCCCGGATGGAGAGATTGACCTCGAACCGGCCAGAGGTTTCGCCGTCTTCATCGGAAGAGGCCACGTTCACGGCGATGCCGTTCGCGAGCGCCTCGGGAGAGATCCGGATTTCCCCGGTCTCCGAGTCGATGGAAACCCCCTCGGAATTCGCGCCGAATTCGAGGGAAAGTTTTGAAAATGAAAGCTGATCGCTCAAGTAAATTGCTCCAATGACTTGGAAAATAAGGTCGTGAATGGCTCTCGCTGCATGATCGCCGGCACCCTGAAGCACACCTCCCGGCCCGGTCAGGGCGCCCAGCAGAAGCGAGGTCATGCTACCAGAGGCCGAGAATCGCGGAGGCCGTGGTGCCCGTGGCCAGGACACGGGTCACCCGGAGCGGCATCAATGTGCCGGGCGGTACACTGGCGAAGGTGACGGTTTCGCCGCCGAGCATCGCGACACGCAGATCACCCCCCTGGCCCACATAGAGCGCCCGCGTCACATGCGAAATGTCCGACGCATCGCCGGGTGTGATCGGTGCCGCGTTCTCGGGAGGGGAAACCAGGCTGCGACTGTATTTGCTGAATTCGTCAATCATCGATCTCGTTCGTGCGCTCCGGCCAGCTGGCTCCGATGGCATCCGCCACGGGTAAGGGGTGGGAGCTCCCGCCTGGAATCGAAGCCTGCTCATGAAGGGAATACGGCACTGCTTGCCTCCGAAGGGGGGCTGCAAGATGCCGGAAGGCTGCAAAAGACACAGCCATGCGCGAAAGGTGCGCGTCTTTTTCTATCAAAATATGCCCGAAAAGTGAATTCCAATCGAGCGGCGCGCTGCCCGGCGCCGATTTGCGCAATCATGTCGCGGGTCCGATTCAATCCGAAGTCCTCCGTTCTAGGTTCTGGACACTCCATGCGCGGCGGGGCAGAAGAGGCCCGGATTTTCAGTCTTCGGCATCGGGATGGGCAGGCGGGTGAACAGAACGGCAAGCAGGCAAGCTCCAGGCAGCCCGCGGCACGCCCGAAGCCATTTCTGCGGGAGCGTTCCACAATGGTGACCGGTATCGGGATCACACGTCACGCCGGGGAGGAAGAAGCTGGCTCCCGCAGGGGAGGCCGCAACGAGGGGAAAGAGCGCCGCTCTCCCCGCCTGCATCTGCTTGCCGGATGCCGGAACCTTCTCGCCCCCGCACCGTTGCCGAGCGAGGAGATCGTGCGCCTGCTCGGAAAGAAGCGGGTGCAAGGCGCCACCGCCTTCTGGCTCTCGGCGCGCTGTGGACCGTTCTATCACGACTTTCTTCTCGAGGCGGAAGGCGACACGCGGGTCGCGGTCTTTGCCCGGTCGCTGACGGAGGATTTCGGCAGCCGGGTCGAACCGCTCGTGGTGCTGCCCACCCTGATCGCGGAGGCGACAGGGGCGCTGCCGCCTGCCCATGGCATGCGGGGGGCGCCTGGCGTTCTTCTGGAAATTCTGCGATCCCAGCCGAGCCTCGATCTCGTGCTTCACGCTTTTGCACTGCCGGCAAGCGTCGATGCCGACGGCAGCTGGGCGGGGCCGGCCGAACTGCTCGCCCCGCAGGCACGGGGCCGGCTCGACGGCCTGCGTGCGTCGCTGGCGGCAGAAGGGCAGGACCCGGACAGGATCAGGATCCGCGTGACCGAGGCATCCCGCAAGGCCCCGGGCTTCGAGGCTCTGCTGCGCAATGCCCTCTCCTGCGAAATCGCGAAACGGCTCGCACCGGACCTGGCCACGGCGGGGATCGGGGTCGATTTCCCGCAACTGGAAACCGCGATCGCGCAGATCCTCGCCAACTGGAGTGCAGCCGGCCAGCCCCCTGCCCCCTCCCTGGGGGCGTCCGAGCTCGACAGGCTGTCCGAGCGTGTCTCGATGGCATTGCCGTCCTTCGTTCAGGTATTTGCGGATGCGTGAGAGTGTCATCCTGCCCCGTCCACGCCGGAAGATCTGCTTCGTCATCGACAAGCTCGCGGGCCGCAGCGGCGGCGCCGAACGGATCCTGATCGGCACCGCCAACGGGCTCGCGGCACGTGGTCACGAGGTGCAGATCCTCACCCACGAGCCCCGGGGCATCCCGCCGTTCTATCCGCTCGCACCGGGGGTCATTCACACCAACCTGCGACGCCCCAAGGCGGTGCGCAACCGGATCCGCCGCAAGATCGACGCGATCCGCGACAGCCTGCACGCACGCTACAAGACCCCGCCCTTTCCGGCCGACCACCTGCTCTGGACCAGCAAATACGGGGCGTTCTGGCGCCGCCTCGAGACCCATCTCGCCGCGCATCAGCCGGATGTGGCCATCGCCTTCCTGCCACCGGCCATCACCGCACTCGGGCGTGCCCGCCCCTCGCCGGGCCTGCGCCGGATCGCCTCGCTCCACAATGTTCCCGAACAGGACTACCGCAACCCCGCGCGCTGGGATCCGAGCCCGCTGGACCGCGCGCGCCGCTGGGCCGGGCTCGAGGCCTGCGATGCGGTCACCGTCCTGCTGCCCGAATTCCGCCAGTGGTTCCCGGAGGAATTGCGCCGGCGCATCTCGATCATGCCCAATCCCGTCCCGCCGGTGCCCTCCAGCCGCATCCGCAGCCATGGCCGCGACCGGACCGTGCTCTCGGTTGGCCGGCTCGCCCCGGTCAAGCGGCAGGACCTGCTGATCGATGCCTGGGCGGAACTGGTGGAGCGGTTTCCCGACTGGACGCTCAAGATCTTCGGGATCGGGCCGGACCAGGAAAAACTCGCGGCCCGGGTGCGCGAACTCGGCCTCGAGGACAAGGTGCTCCTGATGGGCCATACCGATGCCATAGGCGAGGAATACCTCACCGCCGGCATCCTGTGCCACCCGGCGGAATACGAGGGCTGGGGACTTGCGGTGACCGAGGCCCTGGCCGCCGGGCTCGTCCCGGTGGGCTTCGCCGACTGCCCCGGCGTCAACCAGCTCATCGAGGATGGCCGGACCGGGGTTCTGGTGGATCCCGGGCCGGGCAGCCGGGAGGCGCGTGTCCATGCGCTGGCGGAGGCCCTGTGCGACCTGATGGCCGATCCCGAACGGCGCACCCGCCTCGGCATGGCCGGCCCGGCCAGCATGTGCGATTTCGCGCCCGACCGGGTGATCGATCTCTGGGAAGATCTGCTCTACACCGAGGCGGGGGCCCGCCCTTGAGCCGCCTCATTCTCCCGGGACATCCAGAACGCGCGGCCAACTGCAAAACACGTGGTGCATAAGGAAGATCACCGTGATCATTTCACATCATTGGAAGTTCGTTTTCGTCAAGACGCGAAAGACAGGTGGAACATCCGCGGAGATCGCCCTGTCCCGGCTGTGCAAGCCGGGAGACATCGTGACACCGGTCTCCCAGGAGGATGAGCACCTTCGGCCCGATGTGGCCGTGGGCCCGCAGCAGATGACCTTCAAGGTCAACGGGAGCGTGATCAAGCTCACCAACCATTCTCCCCTGCGGGACGCATTCCGGGTGTTCGGGGCCAAGTTGAAGGACTACAAGATCATTTCGGTCGAAAGAAACCCGTTCGACCGGGCGGTTTCCCTGTATTTCTGGCAAAAACGGAACAGGCCGGAAAACAATTCCGGGATGAGCGCGAAATGGGTCATCAACACCTTCAACTCCAACATGCCTCTGTATTCGCTTTTCGGAATTCCCGTGTTTGACCACATGCTGCGCACCGAAAATCTCGACGAGGACCTGGCGGCCCTGGCGCAGGATCTCGGGGTTGAGGGAGATCTGGCGTCGGGTCTGGTCCGGGCCAAATCGGGCTATCGTCCCAAGAGCGCATCACGCGAAGAGGTCTTTGCCGATGATCTTCTGCGGAGCGTCGTGGAAAGCAAGTCGATGGCCGAACTCTACCAGTTCGGCTATTCCTTCGACCGGGTCGGTTGCGAGCCGATCGCCCCTCTTCCTCACCGAAAGCAGGTCATTTCGGCCTATATCAGAAAACTGAAGCAGGCCGAAGCTCTCAACGTCTGAAACCGGGGGCGTTGATACGCTCCCGGCCTCACCGCCGTCCCGCCCCTCTGCGGCTCAGGCCATGAGCAACGGGCGGGCATTCGGCCAGACATTGCAGACGGTCTCGGTCCCGAACCTGGCCGCGACCGCGTCGTAGACGCTGCGGTAATATTGCATGACCTCGTCTTTCGCGCGCTCCGAGACATTCGCGGTCTTGGGCGATGCATTCACGAACTTGCCGAAATCCGCAGGGACCGTCTCGATCTCGAGGAAGTTGCAGATCCTGGAAACGGCCGCTTCCGTGAAAAGGCTTTCATAGAACTCGTAATGGATGTTTTCCGGGGGAAAGACCTGTTCGATGCACTCCATCGTCCGGTCATAGCGCGTGCGGAGCACCTGCGGCGACTTCGTGTAGATTTCGAGCAGCCGCTCTTCCTCGGATTTCTGCAGGATCCTGGCATCCGGATCCTTTTCGCGATGCTTGCGAAAACTCATGCGGACGGCCGACCAGACCCGTTCGAAGGGATCGCGCATCAGGAAAATGACCTTTACCGGCACGCCCCGCATCGCGAAACCATCCCGGATATGGGCGAGCCGTTCGACTGACAGCCCGGCATAGGCCGGCGTGATATCCGCGGTCAGCCGGACCCGGGGGTCGCGCAGCAGAAGATAGTGGAAGTAATCGAAATAGCTGCCCGAATCGAGGAGGAACTGAAGCCTGAGCAGGATCTTGGATCGCTTCTCGCTGGGCATGCCCGGCGTTTTCAGCGCCTTGCGGGCATTGGCCTGAACGCGTTGGCGAAAGGCCTTCGAACTGGGCAGATCGAGGGCATCGAACACATGATATTCCTTCAGAAACCCGAGATCGGTCTCGTCGGAACGTTGCAGGTAGTCATGCAGCCAAGTGGTTCCGCCCTTCTGGCATCCCACGCCAAGCAGAAAGGTCTTGTGATGCGAAGTATGGTCCACGATTCATTTCCCAGTTAAGATGCACAAGAGTGTTGGATCAGTAATATCCGAGACCATTACCCGGCCCGCCGAGGTCGTATTTCTCGAACAACGTCTGGTTGGATGCCGCATATGTTTCGAATATGTCCGCTCGCGCCTCGGAACCGAGCAGGGCGGCCCGGGGGTGCGTGGCCGTAGAGAAATGCTCCTGCAAGAAGCGGCGAAGAAGCTTTCTTTCCTGCTCGTTCAGCATGGGATTGACCTGGCGGGCGATCTTCATGCCAAGCTCGCCGTAACTGCGGTTGGCGACCCGTCCCGTGCTGGTTTCTTTCTGCGCTTCAAACTTTTCCGTGTCCTGTATGCCGCAAAGTGACAGGAACTCCCGGAAGAAGTCATCCGATCCGGCCTGCCGGATCCTCTCGAAGGGACGGATGAGGATACGCTCCTGCGGCACGACGGAAGCCAGGTCCTTGACCACCCTGAGCCAGGAGAAATCCACGTTCTCCGTCCGCTTCATGAATTGCTCGAATTTCAGTTTTCGGCCCAGATGCACGTATTGCATGTAGACGGACTCGAGATAATCCGCCTGCGTACGGGTGTAGAGTATGAAGAAGACGTCGAAATTCGGCAGCGCATCGCGGATGTAGCGCGCCGCCGCGCCTATGTTCTGGTAGAAATCCTGGATGTTCAGGCTGCTGACCAAGTCCTCGTTCGTGATGAGGATGTCGCCCTTCCTGCGGGACAGGATTTCCCCGAGGTTTCTCTTCGACCTGGGAGACATCGTATCCGGATCGCGCGTGCCATGGGCAACCTCGCCAAGCTCCTTTGCAAAGGGCGTATTCAGGATTTCCTGGCGCAGAACCACATCGAGTCCAGCCTGGGAGAGCGCGCTCTGGCACGTGCGCAGATTTGCCTGGAGAAACGAGGAAGCGGTCTTGTGTGCGCCGATGTGGAAATAGATCTTCCGGTTTTCACGCATCAGGTCAATACACTCGCATGCTATTCAAGGGCCGGATGAGGACGGGGCGGGCCAGGCCCCCTGCCCACCGAATTCACCGGCCACTGATAATTAGAGCGGGTTGTATTGAAAAGCACATTCCACGGTCATACCAGATCCCGGGAACGTGCCGTGCAACTTCGGAAAGGGGCAGCATTCGATGCAGTCGAACGAGAACGACAAGGCCAGGAAGAAAGCGAGACAGCGCCCCCTGCAGAGCCGGGCCGTGCCGCCCCAGCTCAACGGGGCGATCAATTTCGACATGGAAGCCATCTTCGTGGCCGTGCCCAAGACCGGCACCACATCCGTGCGCGCGCAGCTCTCGCCCGGCGGCCCCTATCTCTATCCCTTCGCGCATCTCGACATCTGCCAGATCCGCGACATTCTCTATGCCTATGAGCTGATGAAGGCTTTGCGGCAGAACAAGACCTTCCCGACGGAGAACGTGTCCACCGACGCCGAGGTCCGCGAACGCGCGCGCGCCATGTTCGAGACTTTCTTCAAGTTTTCCAGCGTGCGCAATCCCTGGGCCCGGGCGGTTTCGCTCTACTACCGCAGCGAAGGCGTGCAGATTTCCGACAAGATCAGCTTCGAGGAGTTCTGCGAGCGCCACACCCATGCCAGCGACACCTGCCTCGTGCCGACCCTGCACCAGAACCAGATCGACTGGATCACCGACGAGTCGGGCAAGGTGGTGGTGGACTATGTCTACAAGATCGAGGAATTCGCCGAGAAGATCGACGAGATCCACGAGCGCTCCGGCGGGCGCGTGCGCCTCAAGCCCCTGCAGAACAACGTGAACGCCCGCTCGCGCTCCGGCAGCTACCGCGATCTCTACAACGATCACACCCGCAAGCTGATCGCCAAACGCTTCGAGCGCGACATCGACGGTTTCGGCTATGTGTTTTGAGCCCCGGGCCTTCCGACGGACCCGGCGATCGGGCCGCCTCACCGTTGGAGGGTAGACAGGAATGACCGCAAGGCCCTCGTCGAGGAGAACCGCGCGCCGATGCAGACCAATTCCAACAGCAAGATCCTGAAATATTACACCGACGAGATCGCCGCCAAGGTGGCCGAGCGCTACCGGCTCGATTTCGAGGCCTTCGGCTACAGCACGGATCCGGAAAAGGCCTGATCCTGCCTTCGGGGGTCAGCGCCGCTCCGCCGCCCCGCCCGCGAGCAACCGGGCGACCTCGGCAAGCTCCACGCCCCAGAGCCTGAAGCGCACGGCCGCGGCGATCAGCCGGAAGCGGAGAGGATGCGGGCTCGCAAGGTAGTAGACCGTATCGCGCAGGGGCGGCGCGAGACTGCGCAGCGTCCAGAAGATGCGCCGCCGCACGGACCCGGCCCGGACCTGCCCGCCCTTCACCCGCCGGGCCTTGAGCGCGAGCTCCTCCCAGTTCGTGCGGCAGGGATGCGCGACCACGGCCCCGGGCACGAGGCAAAGCTCATATCCTCTCGTGCCCGCCCTGCGGCAGAACTCCGCATCGCCCCCGGAGCGCCGCGCGGCATCGAACCCGCCCAAGCGCTCGAATATCTCCCGGGGCACCGCGAGATTGGCGGTGGTCGCATAGCCATGGGCGACGTAACGCGCCTGGGGAATGCCACGCACGAGATCGTAGATCGCATGGGCATTGGGCTCGGGCGGCAGCTCCATTTCCACCGGCCCGGCCCGCAGCCCTTGGGGCATCGCACCCGTGAGCGCGTCGAGCCAGCCCGGCACGGGGCGGCAGTCGGCATCGGTAAACACCAGCCATTTCCCCCGCGCCTGCGCGGCCCCGGCATTGCGCGCGGCATAGGAGCCGGGCGTTTCGCAGGGCAGGATGCGGGCATTTTCCGGCAGGGCCACGGGCGGCGGGGGCGCAGGTGCGTCGTTGTTCACGATCAGCACCTCGAACCGATCCTGGGCCAGGGTCTGGCCGCCGAGCGCCGCGAGCAGCACCTCGACGATCTCCCAGTGCCGATGCACCGGCACGATCACGGAGATGTCCGGAACCGAGGCGTCCCTCATATTGTCTCCAGCCGTGCGAGCCGCTTTGGAAAGACCTCCCAGGCGCAGGTTTCCCGCACGAAGGCCCGGCCCGTCTCCACCCGCGCCTCCCAAGCCGCCTTGTCGCGCCACAGCGTCTCGATCAGCGGCCAGACCTCCTCCGGCGCGGCGTAGAGGGCGGCTTCCCCGAAGGTCGGCTCGAATTCGGGGGGCAGGATCACCGGCACGCCCACCGCCATCGCCTCCATCGGCGCACGGCCGAATTCCTCGAAATATTCCGGGTCCGGATAGTGCAGGAAGACATCGAGATCGGCGAGAAAGAGGCGCACGTCGCGTCCGTCGAAAGGATGGATCCGCCAGTTCCTCGGCCAGCGCCCCACGCGGTCCCGCGCGAAATGCGCCCCGCCCAGGAACCGCACCTCGCACGGTTTCTCGGCGCAATAGGCCGCCCGCAGGGCCGCCGGATCGCGCGGCCATTTCAGCGGATGGTCGCGCCCGTGACGCCCGATGACCGGACGCGGACGGGCAGCGCCGCGCCAGCGGGGCACATGCGCACACCAGGTTTTCGTATCGATCAGCGGCGTCCAGGTATCGCCGAGCGGCGCCGGATAGCGGGCGTCCGCGTCCATGGCCGCACGCACCCGTCCCGAGATTGGCGCCCAGCGTCCGTCGCTCCCCAGCGCACGGGTGAGATGCGCGCGCACGCGGGCCGGATCATAGGCCACGTCGTGCCCGGCCCGGTCGCGCTCGGCCATCTGGTTGACCACCACCGTGAGTGTCTTGTGCGTCACCTGCGGGAACCGGTCCATCAGCTCCGCGAAGACCGGGGGATAGGTGACGATGACATGGGTTGCCCGCACCGCCTCGCCGGGGGCCACGATCCGCATGTCCTGCTCTGCGGCCAGCCGGCGGACATCCTGGGCAAGCGGTACGGTCACGTCCTGGTCGTAGCGGCGATACTGCAGGAGACCGGCCCGAAGCCCGGCGGCCCGCGCCGCCCCGGCCATGGCGAGCCCGGATTTCTGCGTGCCGCCCAGGAAGTTGAAATCGCCGATAAAAAGCGCATCGAGGGCTGCGCCCGTCCCCCGCTCGGGGCGCAGGATCGCGGGTGCGGGAAAATAGGGCGGCGTGAGCTTGAAGCCCTCGCGGCGGGTGATCTGCGGATCGAGGCTTGCCTGCCAGAAGGCCGCGGCCTCGCGGTATTCGCGCCGGATCCCGTGGTAGATCGTCAGCACATGGCTCGCCCCGGTGCGGGTGAGCGAGGAGGGGATGAGCCGGCCGAAGGACAGCGGGCAATCCTTCAGGATCAGCCGTCGCCGGAAGGCCTCGCGCGGGCGGCCCGCGAGATGCTCGAAGCGCCAGATCAGTTCCTTGTCAGCGGCGATCCGCGCCGCGTCCCAGCCCCCGAAGCGGTCGAAAAGCTCCCGGCGGAAGAGGGCCGAACTGTCATTGAGCCCCAGTAGGTCGGGAAAGACCCGCGCCGGGCCCAGAAAGGCGAGATCGGGGGTCGCGCGCACCCAGGACGAGAAGGTCGAGGGCGCGCGGGTCTGTCGCAGGGCGCTCAATTGCCGGGCGATCTTCTCCGGGTGCGACCAGTCATCGGCATCGTGCACGGTGATGAAATCGCCCGTGGCCTCCGCCATCGCGCGGGTGCGCGCCATGTAGCCGCCCTGGTTCTTCTCCTGACGGATCAGTCGGATACGGGAATCCTCTCGGGCGAGATCCGCCGCCACATCGGTGGTGTGATCGGTGGAGGCATCATCCACCACCAGGATCTCCAGGTCGCCATGGGTCTGGTCCGTGAGGCTCCGGAGCGCCGTGGCGAGCGTCGCCTCGGCATTGAAGACCGGCACGATCACCGTGACCCGGCCCGTCGTTCCCGGCTGCGGCCCTGGTGCGGTTCCGCTGAGATTGTCCAGCGAAAGCAGGCTGTTGGAATCGCGGCGGATCACCTCCTGCAACCCGAAACGGCGGAAGACGGCGTTGATATGCGTGAGCGTGGCGGCATCCGCCTCCGGGCCCTGGGGGTCGCCGCCAGCAATGCGCCAGGACCCCGCGAGGATCAGCGAGAGCGAGGGGTCGGGATCGCGCACCCCGAGGCGTTCGGCAATCAGCGACCGGGCCGCGGCCCCCTGCCCGGCCTGGCCCAGATAAAGCGCCTCGAGCGCATATTGCCGCCGCTCGAAAGCGGCCTCGGGGCGCGCCTCGCGCATGGTCCGGATCCAGGTGAGTGCGGTGTTGAAATCGCCGTGCGCCGCGTGCCAGCGCGAGAGAACCCAAGCGGAATCAGCGGCTTGCTTCGGATTTCCGCCTTCGACCAATGCCTCGAGATCTCTGCAGGCAGCCTCGGAAAACCCGTGCCAGAGCCGCTCCTCGAGCCCCGAGGCGCTGGTGGCGAGCCCTGCGCGCAGCCGCGCCGCCCGACCGCGCAGCCAGGCCTCCAGCCGGTGGGGGATGGCATTGCGCACCGGGTCCGGCAGGGCGGAATAGAGGGCACGGAGGCGGGCGGGCGTCATGCGCGGGAATCGATATGGTTTCGATATGGAAACGGTATGGAAACCGTATGGCGAAAACGGGTCCGGAGGCTCACGCGGGGTTGGCCTCCTCCCCGTAGAAATCGCGATACCACTCGATGAAGCGGGCCACGCCTTCGCGCACCGGGGTCGCGGGGCGGTAGTTGGCCGAGAGCGCCAGCCGCGAACTGTCGGCATAAGTATCGGGCACATCGCCGGGCTGGAGCGGCAGGTATTCCTTCACCGCCTCCCGCCCGAGCGCCTCCTCGAGGGCGGCAATGAAATCGGCGAGCTCCACGGGCGCGTTGTTGCCGATGTTGTAGACCCGGAAGGGCGCGTTCGAGGTCGCGGGGTCCGGGGCGGCCGGGTCCCAGTCGGGATCGGGCGCGGCCGGACGGTCGGAGGCACGCAGCACCCCCTCGACGATGTCGTCGATATAGGTGAAGTCGCGGCTGTGGCGGCCGTGGTTGAAGACCTTGATCGGGCGGCCCGCGGAAATGGCAGAGGCAAACAGCATCGGCGCCATGTCGGGCCGGCCCCAGGGCCCGTAAACGGTGAAGAAGCGCAGGCCCGTCGTCGGCAGGGCGTAGAGATGGCTGTAGGCATGGGCCATCAGCTCGTTCGCCCGCTTGGTGGCGGCGTAGAATTGCAGCGGATGATCGACGCCCTGTCCTTCAGAAAACGGCATGGTGGTGTTGGCGCCATAGACGCTCGAGGTGGAGGCATAGGTGAGATGGCCGACACCCGCATGGCGGCAGGCCTCGAGGATATGGGTGAAGCCGAGGATGTTGCTCTCGACATAGGCCAGCGGGTTCTCGAGCGAGTAGCGCACACCGGCCTGGGCGGCGAGATTGATCACCCGATCGAATTCATGGGTCTCGAAGGCGGCCTCGACCGCGGCGCGGTCCGCGAGATCGGCGCGCAGGAAGCTGTAATCAGCGCCGCGGGCCTCGGCCAGACGCTCCAGTTCGGCCAGCCGGGCCTCCTTCAGCGCCGGATCGTAGTAATCGTTGACCACGTCGAGCCCGACGACCGCATCGCCGCGGGCGAGAAGTGCCTTTGCCACGTGAAAGCCGATGAAGCCGGCGCTGCCTGTGACCAGAGTTTTCAAGGCGAAGCCTCCCGCATGCGTTGCGGAAACGGGCTTAGTGCAAAATCGTCGCGGATTGAAACGCTATCTGGGAAGTGTGTTTGCTGCGCATGCCTCTGGTGGCCCGTTCCGCAGGCTAACAAAAGAAGAAGTCATCTTACAGACCGCCCCCAACTTCTTGGACGGACCGAACAGAGGTACTCCCGCATCAACCTGTGTAGGTAGAACCCAAATTATCCTGCATAAATTCAACCTAAGCGCGAGCTGCTATCCTTAACAACCTACTGACAGCAGGTTGTGGACACTTGTCTGTCAACCACAATATGTGGTCGAAATACGCAATAAAACCATTGCGATTCGGAGCACTTTGACTTCCCATAAAGCCGCTGCACTATCGCAGCAGTTTTAAAGGAGGTTCCGAATGTATCGGGATGGTTATACAGAGCGCATCAAACGTCTGTTTGGAGAGCTTCTCAAGCTCGTAATAGTGAAGCTGGTCGTCGACCTAGTTTGCCGACTTTTCGACGACCAGCTCTGAATCACCTTGGTGGTGCGTGACCACACATGCACCATCATACACCTCGTAGCGGATAACAACACCAAATGTGTAACGTAGGGAAGGTTAACCGTTACATTTCGACCGCCCCAAAGGCGGTCGAATAGGTTTATTCTGCATCCTGGATAAGAACGTGCCTCGCAGTATCGGCCTTAAATTTTCTCTGGCAATATTTCGAACAGGTATGATTTCCGGTAATTGCACGATACGATCTCAATTCGCAATCGCGCGCCGCACTTAAGGTAGTGAGCGACTAATCCATGCAAACGACGACATCGTCTCTTGTTCGCCGCGAAATGCGGCGCCATCCGGGGTTGCCGCTGAATTTCACCTTGTTTGCAAATATACTTGGGGAATTACTTCACGCGCAGGATCGCGTGACGGAAAGGCCGGCGGCAGGGACACCGGCGCCGGCCTTCGATCTGTTCGGACATCTCCGCCTCAGGCGACGGAGACGGCCCCCTATTCCGCGGCCGCTTCCGCCCCGGCAGGCGGTTCGATACGCCCGCGGCCGATGGCGTAATAGGCAAAGCCCTTCTTCTCCATGCGCTCGGGGTCGTAGAGGTTGCGGCCGTCGAAGATCACCGGCGCCTTGAGCTTTTCCGCGATCAGGTCGAAATCGGGGGCGCGGAACATCTGCCACTCGGTGATGGTGACGAGCGCATCCGCGCCGCGCAGGCAGGATTCCTTGGTGCCGCAGAGCGTGAGATCGTCACGGTCGCCGTAGATCCGCTGCACCTCTTCCATGGCTTCGGGGTCGAAGGCCCGGACACTGGCGCCCGCCTCCCAGAGCGCTTCCATCAGCACGCGGGAGGCCGCCTCGCGCATGTCATCGGTATTGGGCTTGAAGGCGAGGCCCCAGAGCGCGAAGACCTTTCCCTTCACGTTGCCGCCGTAATGCCGGATGATCTTGTCGAAGATCACTTCCTTCTGGGCTTCGTTGCGGGCCTCGACCGCATCGAGGAGCGTCGGCTCGAAGCCGACCTGGCGCGCGGTGTGGATGAGCGCCTTCACGTCCTTGGGGAAGCACGACCCGCCATAGCCCGCGCCGGGATAGATGAAGTGATAGCCGATGCGCGGGTCCGAGCCGATGCCGTGGCGCACCGCTTCCACATCCGCGCCGAGCTTCTCCGCGAGGCAGGCGATCTCGTTCATGAAGGAGATCTTGGTCGCCAGCATGCAGTTGGCGGCGTATTTGGTGAGCTCGGCCGAGCGCACGTCCATCACGATGACCTTGTCGCGGCTGCGGTTGAAGGGCTCGTAGATCTCGCGCATCAGGTCTTCGGCTTCCTCGCTGTCGGTGCCGATCACGATCCGGTCGGGGCGCATGCAGTCCGCGACCGCAGCACCCTCCTTGAGGAATTCGGGGTTCGAGACGACATTGTAGCCGAGATCGCTGCCGCGGCCCCGGAGCACTTCGGAGAGTTTCGCGCGCACCTTGTCGGCGGTGCCCACCGGCACGGTGGACTTGGTGATGACGGTCTTGGTTTCTTCCATGTGCTCGGCGATGGTTCCGGCCACGGCGAGCACGTATTTCAGATCCGCCGAGCCGTCCTCGTCGGGAGGGGTGCCCACGGCGATGAACTGCACGCGCCCATGGGCCACGGCCTGCGCCGCATCGGTGGTGAAGTTGATCCGGCCTTCGGCGTGGTTGCGCTTGACCATCTCCTCGAGCCCGGGTTCGAAGATCGGGATGCGCCCCTCCTTCAGGGCCTGGACCTTGGCCTCGTCCACATCGACGCAGAGCACGTCATGGCCGACCTCCGCCAGAACCGTTCCCTGGACGAGCCCGACATAGCCGGTGCCGAATACGGTGATCTTCATGGTTGCTCCTGTCTCCTAACCCACTCTTGCCCCTGCGGGCATACATAAGACCCGAAATCACGACCTGTTCAAATAGGCCTGCATATTCTGCCGCAGCAAGGTAAATGTCCATCCTGCCCGGCCCTCCGGACCCGGTCTCAACCACGGTTGCCAAGCGCATCTTCCGGGGCGCGGGTCCGGGCTCTATTGTGGCGGCTGGTGGCAGGGCCTCCCGCGGGGGGCCACAGGTGTGGGGGTGCATGGTGCCGGTCAGCCGGATGAAGAGGGCAGCGACAAGGTTGCCGGTGACGCGGCGGCTGGTGGCGGGGCTGCTGGTGGCGGGACTTGCGGCCCTGCCGGGCGCGGCCCAGGAAGAGCCCGGGGAGGCCCAGGAGGAGGAGGCCCGCGTGGTCGAGCCCGCCCCCCTGCCGCGACCCCTGCCGCCCTGGCTTTCGATCGATCCCGGAACCGCCGCCGATCTCTTTGCCATGCCGGTGATCGCCGCGGAGATCCGCGAGGCGGGCGCACTTGCGGACGCGGGCGAGACCGGCGCGGCGACGCTCCTGCTCGACCGGCTGGTCCTGCGCCATCCGGATCTGGCCGAGCTCCGGGTCAACCGCGCGGCCCTTGCCATGCTCGAGGGATTCCCCGAGGCCGCCCGGGCCGATCTCGAGGCGGCCGCGGAGGCGGGCATGGAGATGGCGCCGCTGCTGTCCGAACCGGTCTTCGCGGAGCTCGCCGCGGATGCGGCCTTCGCCTCCCGGCTGGCAGACCTGGCCGCGGAGCGCGACACCGAACCGGGGCTTGCTCCCACCCCCACCCCCGCCTGGAGCGGGCGCGCGGTGGTGAGTGCGGCGAACACGGTCTGGAACCCCGAGACCGGGCGTCTCGAGCCGCGCTTCGCCTTCGCCCCCGAGCCGTCCGCGCCCGTGCTGCCCGTCCGTCCCAGGACAGCCGCCAGCGACCTGCTGCGCGAGCATGAAAAACGCGGCCGGGCGGCGGGAAACAACGGCGATCTCTACGACAACCGCGACCGCGGCCATTCGGCGCTCGAACGCGCCGCCCACCCCCAGCTTGCCCATGTGGTCTATGACGATGCCGCGAAGCGGGCGGGCGTGGATTACGGGCTGGCGGGCCCCTTCCTCTTCGACCGGCCGGTGCTGGGCAATTCCTCGACCGCGATCACGAGCGGCCCCGCCTGGCGCAGCCTGCCGCGCCACGCCTATACCTATCCCGACGGGGCAGGCCCCCTGCGGCTCTGGCAGGAAGCGCGCGCGAACCACCTCTACGTCTATCCCGCGCACGAGGATTTCACCGACGAGGGCGGCGATCTCTTTCCGGCCAACACGCCCTATATCCTGATCTCGCGCGGCTCCTCGGGTTCGGACAAGCCCCTCCTCGAGGCGGTGGCGATGATCCTTGCCGCCTTCCGCCCCGACACCAAGGAGCGGCTGATCGCGGAAGGCCTCGTCACGCCGACGGTGCAGATGGTCTTCCGCCGCAGCCTGCAGAACGTGCGCTCGCGGGAGAGCTATTTCAGCTCGGATGCACAGCGCGCCGCCTTCGACGGCTTCGACATCAACCTCGCCCGCATGGTGAGCCTCGCCAACGCGATCCGGGTCGAGGACATTCCCGCCGAGGTGCGGATCGCGGTCGAGGCGGAGGATCTGGGCCGGGAGGGCGTGGATTTCTTCGGGGAGGGGCTGAGCGAGCAGCTGTTCGACACGCCCCGGGCGGTGGCACGGGTCTGGCGTTCGAAGACCGGGCGGCGCGAGATGATCCTCTCGGCGGAGGAGAGCCGCGACCCGAACGGGCGGGCGCTCGCCTTCGAGTGGCGGCTCCTGCAGGGCGATCCGGAGAAGGTCACGATCGAACCGCTGGACGGAGGTGCGCGCGCGCGCATCACCCTCGACTGGCACGCGCCCTTCGAGATCTCGGAGGAGTTGCCCGTCACCTCCTCCCGCGTCGATATCGGGGTCTTCGCGCACAATGGCGTGCATGACAGCGCACCGGCGATCCTGAGCTGGTATTTCCCGCCCCAGGAGACGCGGACCTACGAGACCGGCCCGGACGACACGCCCCGGATCGTCTCGATCGACCATGCCGACCCCGAGAAGGCCGAGACCTATGCCGATCCGGTGCTCACCCCGGGCGCGGACTGGCGCGATACGTATCGCTACGGCCCGGGTGGCGCGCTCGAAGGATGGGTGCGGGTCTCGCCCCGGGGCGAGGCGCATTTCACGCCCCAAGGCGCGCGCATCCTCGCCGTCGATGCCGCGGGCCATCCGGAACGCACGGTGCCGGTCAGCTATCCGCTGGTGGAGGACGCGGACGGCAGGCTCGCGGTCGAGGAGGTCCCGGCGGGCGAGTGACGCGAAACCGGCACGGCGCGCAAGGGGGTGCGGTGACGGTTTTTCGGCCACGGTCCTTCGGGGCCTTGCACTGGCGCCTTGCCAATCGGACGCGTCCTGACCTATCGGTTCGCGACATGAAAGTCGCATCCCGCATATTCTGGACACAATCGACATGCGTTCCAGCACCCTCCCTGCCCCGTCCGGGGAGATGAAAGATCCGGCGGCCCGTGCCGCGACAACCGCCCGGACGCTGTTCGATGCGGGCTGGTATGCAAGGACCGTTCCGGATCTCGAGGGCCAAGAGCCCTGGGCCCATTACCGGAAGACGGGCTGGCGCGCGAGCCGCAACCCGAACCCGGTCTTCGATGTGACGCGCTATCTCGCCGCCAACGCGGACGTGGCGGAGGCAGGCCTCGAGCCGCTTGCCCATTACCTCGAGACCGGCTGGCGCGAAGGGCGCCGCCCCCACCCGCTTTTCGACCCCGCCTGGTATCTCGAGACCAACCCGGATGTGGCGCAGGCCGGCACCGAACCCTTCACCCATTACCTCACCCTTGGCTGGCGGGAAGGGCGCAAGCCGCACCCGCTTTTCGACACCACCTGGTATCTCGGCCAGAACCCGGATGTGGCGAAACAGGGCCGCGAGCCCTTCGGCCATTATCTCGAGTGGGGCTGCCGCGAGCGCAGGCGGCCCCTGCGCAATCCGAACCCGGTGCTCGACATCGCCTGGTACAAGACGCGCTATCCGAAGATCGTGAAGACCGGGCTGGAGCCGCTCGAACATTACGCCACCATCGGCTGGCGCGAGGGCCGCAACCCGAACGCGGCCTTCGACGCGAAAAGCTATCTCGCCGCCAACAAGGGCGTGGCGAAGGCAGGCCTCGAGCCGCTCGCCCATTACCTCGAGACCGGCTGGCGCGAGGGCTGCCGGCCCCATCCGCTCTTCGATCCGAATTGGTATCTGGCCCAGAACCCGGATGTGGCCGAGGCCGGAACCGAGCCCTTCGGCCACTACCTCACCCTTGGCTGGCGCAAGGGGCGCAAGCCCCACCCGCTTTTCGACACCACCTGGTATCTCGGCCAGAACCCGGATGTGGCGAAACAGGGCCGCGAGCCCTTCGGCCATTATCTCGAGTGGGGCTGCCGCGAGCGCAGGCGGCCCCTGCGCAATCCGAACCCGGTGCTCGACATCGCCTGGTACAAGACGCGCTACCCGAGAGTGGCGAAGACCGGGCCGGAGCCGCTCCAGCATTACGCCACCATCGGCTGGCGCGAGGGCCGCAACCCGAACGCGGCTTTCGACACGAGACGCTATCTCGCCGCCAACGCGGACGTGGCGGAGGCAGGCCTCGAGCCGCTCGCCCATTACCTTGAGACCGGCTGGCGGGAAGGGCGTCACCCCCATCCGCTTTTCGATCCCGAGCGGTATCTGGCCCAGAACCCGGATGTGGCCGAGGCCGGAACCGAGCCCTTCGGTCACTACCTCACCCTTGGCTGGCGCGAGGGGCGCAAGCCGCATCCGCTTTTCGATCCCGCCTGGTATCTCGAGACCAACCCGGACGTGGCGAAACAGGGCCGCGAGCCTTTCGGGCACTATCTCGAATGGGGCTGCCGCGAGCGCAGGCGACCCCTGCGCAACCCGAACCCGGTGCTCGACATCGCCTGGTATCAGAAGCGCTACCCAAAGGTGCTCGATACCGGGCTGGAGCCGCTCGAACATTACGCCACCATCGGCTGGCGCGAGGGGCGCAATCCCAATGCGGCCTTCAATGCGACGCGCTATCTCGGGGATTACGGCGAGGTGGCGGAGGCAGGCCTCGAGCCGCTCGCCCATTACCTCGAGACCGGCTGGCGGGATGGCTGCCGCCCCCACCCGCTCTTCGATCCCTTCTGGTATCTCGGCCGAAACCGGGACGTGGAGGAGGCCGGGGCCGAGCCGTTCAGCCATTACCTGACCACCGGCTGGCGCGAGGGGCGCCGCCCCCACCCGCTCTTCGATCCAAAATGGTATCTCGATCAGAACGGGGACGTGCGGAAGATGGGCCGCGAGCCCTTCGGCCATTACCTCGAATGGGGCTGCCGCGAACGCAAGCGCCCCTTGCGCAATCCCAATCCGGATTTCGACATCGCCTGGTATCAGGCCGCCTATCCCGATGCCGCGAAATCGGGGCTGGAGCCGCTCGAGCACTATCTCACCCGCGGCTGGGAAGAGGGAAAGAGCTATTCCCGGGCCCTGAATGCGCGCTACTACCAGCTTCTGCACCCCGATCTCGCCGGGCTCTCGCCGGTCGAGCTGATCGCGCATTTCGAGACCATCGGCCGGGCCGAGGGCCGGGTGGCGGTGCCGCCCGCGCGCGGCGAGGTGACGGTCACGCCCCGGGCCGCGAAACCGCCCGCCCGGCGCAACCTGCCCGAGACCGAAACCGGAGGCGTGCCGCAGTACAGCGCCCCCCTGGTGATCGCGGGCTTCCACCGCAGCGGCACCTCGATGCTGGCCAACCTCTTCCATGACGCCGGGCTCTTCCTGGGCGACGATCTGCTGGGCGGGAAGTTCTCCAACAAATACGGCCATTTCGAGGATCGCACCGTCATCGGCTTCCACGACCGGCTCCTCGCGCAATCGGGCGCCTCCTGGCAGCACGGGAGCGCCTTCATCCCCACCGTCACCCGGGAGGACTGGTACTGGCTGTCGGAATACGGCATCGCGCGGTCGGAGCATGGCGCCTGGGGGGTGAAGGACCCGCGGGTCTGCCTGTTCCTGCCGCAATGGGCGGAGGTCTTCCCGGCGATGTCGGTGCTATATCTCTTCCGCTCCTGCGCCGAATGCGTGGGCTCGCTCAAGCGGCGCGCGGCGGCCGATCTGGCCCGGGGCCAGGCGCCGGCGGTCAATATCCGCTTCTGGACCGAGCCCGATCTCGCGATCCGCATGTATCTCACCTATGCCCGCGCCGCCCTGCGGTTTCTCGAGAGCTTTCCGGGGCGCTCCTGCGTGGTGAGCCTCGACAGCCTGCTGGCGGGGCGCGACATCCTGGGCGAGCTGCGCGAGACCTGGCGCTATCCGCTGGCGCCGCTCGAGGTGGGCGACGTGTTCGAGGCCGGGCTGATGAAGCGCGCGGGCCCCAACGAGGCGGTGGCCGACCCGGCCCTGCTGGCGGAGGTGCGCCAGGTGGAGGCACGGCTGCGCGCGCGCGAACGGATGGGATTCGTCGGGCCGGAAGGCCGGTGACACGCGGGACCGCCGGGACCGGCAGAACGAAGAGAGGCACGCCATGAAGCAGATCCTGGAAAAACTGCCCGAGACGGCCGCGCTGGAGGCGACCTTCGACCTCCTGCGCTACGAGAACGCGGCGCAGCAGGCGCGGATCGCGACGCTCGAGGCCGAGCTGGAGGCGATGCGGGAGGGGCTCGCGGACAAGGACCGGCTGCTCGAATCCCAGCAGGAATTCATCGATCTCCTGAACGCGGAGATCCACGCCCTGCGGGAGACGGGATGAACGCCATGATCCCGCCCCTCAAGCCCCGGAGCGGTGTCCTCGAGGTGACGCCCGGGCGCGTGCGCGTCTTCACCGACCCCGAAACGGCCCTGGACTGGACCCGGCCGGAGGATTTCGCGCAAGGGGATGCCGTCCAGGCGATCGTCCTCCATGCCGCGCCCGATGCCCCCGAACTGCCGCGCCATGTCCGAGCAGCACTTGCGGGGCTTCTGGGCCATGTTCCCTTCTTCGCCGTGCCCTCGGGGGCGCCGGACTGTCCGCTGAGGCGGTGGGCCGAGGCCCATGGTTCGATCTTCGACCGGCTGGTGGCCCCGGAGCCGGGCGAGGCCCCGGCAGGCTCGCTCCTGCGGCTCGAGCGGCCCGCGGGAACGGATCTGATCGAAGCGGTCTTCGAGGATCTGGCGCAGGAAACGGCCCAGGCCTACGAACAGGAGGCGGAGTATTCCCCGGCCGAGCACTGGGAGGCGCGCGCGCAGCAGTTCGGCACGTCGGCCCGCTCGGTCTGCTATGCCAATGCGCCCCGGATCATCAACAAGATGATGCACGAGACGCAGATGGAGGCCCTGATGCCCGCCATCCGGCGCGCGGCCTCCGACATGCGCCGCGGCTCCCGCCCGCCTGCGCTCCTGGAATACGGCTGCGGCATCGGGCGGCTGGCGCGCTACTGCCGGCCCCATGTGCGCTATCACGGCGCGGACATCTCCCGGGGCATGGTGGAGACGGCGCGCACGCTCAATCCCGGCGTGCGGTTCTTCACCACCCGGTCGCTGCCCGCCGCCGACCTGCCCGAGATCGACATCGTGATGACGGTCACGGTGCTGCACCACAACGACCGGGCCGAGCGGCTGAAGATCCTGAAGACGGCCGCGGCGCGCGCGGGCGCGCGGGTGCGGCTGGTGCTGCTCGAGGACCTGCTGGTGCCGGTGCAGATCAAGTCGCACAACATGTATCCCCTGTCGGTGGAACGCCTGCTCGACGAGATCGCCATGACCTTCGGCGGCACCTGCACCCAGACCGGCTTCCGGCTCCTGGCCTACAAGCCCAATGACCTGGTGGTGCGCGCGGCCCTCATGGAACTGGATGTCTGGCGATGAACGAACAGGTCCTGCCCGTCCCCGCCCCCTCCGAAGCGCCCGACCGACCGGGGCGGATCGCCATCGTCTGCAACGGCTGCGTGCCCGGCTCGCGACTGCCGAGCGGCGCCCAGGGCCTGCGCGCCCAGGGGCTCCACCTCGGGCTCCGGGCCTCGGGCCACGACTGCGACATCGTGACGCGCCGGAGCACCGTGCGAGCCCAGCTCGACCGCTGGAACGCGCCCTCGATGCGGTTTCCCGGCCATTGGCGGGTGATCCCCGACGAGCGGCTCGAGGCGCGCCTGAAGGCCGACTACGCCACGATCATCTTCATCGGCTGGGTCGGGATCGACGCCTTTGCCAAGGCCCCCGGCCAGCGGATCGTCTATGATTTCTTCAGCCCCTCCATGGTGGAGCATTCCTTCATCTCCTCGGGTGGGCGGCTGGAGGCGAAACGCAGCAAGAAGGAGGAGCTGATCGCCCAGGCCGACCTCCTCATCGCCAATGGCACCGGCCGGGCGGAATACGGCGCGGATTACATGCGCGCCCGGCCCCCGCTCGTCCATCTGCCCGCCCCGCTTTCCGTGCGGCTCGCCCTGCCCTGGGCCGGGGACGCGGCCATGACGGAAGCGCCCGCGCAGGGAAACCCCGCGCAAGGACCGGCGCGCGAAGGCCCCCTGCGGGTCTTCTTCGGCGGCTTCGACCAGGCCTGGACCCGCGGGCTCGATGCGGGCGCTCTGGAAGACCTCGCGGATCTCGGTGGCGTCGAGGTCACGGCGATCGGCGTGGGCGAGCACCTGCATTTCCACGACCGCGCCTCCCGGCAGCGACCGCGCCGCCCGCAGGGTCGGGTGGTCTATCGGGACGTGGCCGCCTTCGAGGCCTACCGGCGGCTCAATGCCGGCTCCCATATCTCGCTCGACGTGTTCGAGCGCAATGCCGAGCGCGAGCTCTGCTATTCCACCCGCGCCATCACCTCGCTCTGCAACGGTTGCCCGGTCATCACCATGGCCTTCACCGAGGTGGGGCAGCTGGTGGCCGAAACCGGCGCGGGCTGGGTGCTCGAGGAATTCTCGCTGCCCGCAATCCGCGATCTCGTCGCCCGTCTCGCCTCCGATCGCGAGGAGGTGCGGGCGCGGGCGCGCAACACCCGGACCTTCTGGGAGCGCCATTGCGACCCGGAGCACGAGATCCGGCCCCTCGTGGAGGTTCTGTAGATGGACGGCCCCGCCTTCCCCGCCCCCCGGGCGGTCTCGGAGCGGCTCGCGGCACGCTGCCCGACCCTGGTCCTCGTGGTCCATGGCGGCCCGCTCGAGGCCAAGAGCGCGCTGCTCGCCGCCAGCCTCGCGCAGTATTACCTGCCGGGCAGGATCGTCGCCCGGGTGATGGAACCCGAGGCGCGCTGGGGCGCGCTCGGGCCGGAGGCAAGGGCCCTTTTCGAGGGGCTCGGCATCCCGCTCGTGCCGGCGGAGAACCGGATCGATCCCGACTATCCCCATGGCAACAAGGTCGCGGCCCTCGAGGGCATATCGGGGCCGGCGGTGTTTCTCGACAGCGACATGCTGCTGATGTGCCCCTTCTCCTGGCATCCGGAGCTCGGCGCGGACATCGCCGCCAAGCCCGCCGACATCGACACCTTCTCGCGCGGGGGGGGAAGCTGGTCGCGGGTCTGGCAGCTCTTCAACCTCGAGACCCCGGCGAAGAGCTTCACCTCCACCGCCAGCCGCGAGGCGATGCGGCCCTATTTCAACGCCGGCTTCATCTCGGTGCGCGACGGGGACGCGTTTGCGCGCATGTGGGTGGAGACGGTGCGCCGGATCGATGCCGAGCCGCGCATCCTGAACAAGCGCCCCTGGGTCGACCAGATCGCCCTGCCGGTGACCGCCGCCCGGCTCGGCTGGGAGATCCGGCCCCTGGGCGACCGGTTCAACTTTCCCTGCCACCTCTCGGACACCGGCGCGGCCAGCCCCTATTTCGCCCATTACCACTGGCCGAAGGTCATCGCGTCCCAGGCGCCGCTTCTCTGCCGCACGCGGGCGCTGCTGGAGCGCGTGCCGGGACTGGCGGCGATCCTCGCCCGCCACGAGGAATGGGACGGCGTCCTGCGGGCCTGCGACGTGCAGGCAGCCTGAAAGGGCGGGCCACAACCGCAGGATGCAACCCCGGGACCGCCCCACGAAGGCCCCGAAGCCCGGACCGGGCCGCGTGCGAAAAGCCCAAGTTCCTTGGGACATGGGCGGAAAGACCGGGTGCGGACGCGTGGCACAAATTCACCATGATCCTCCAAGGTATTCAATTAAGGCGAAAATTTAGTTGAAATTCGAGGTGAATAGTGTCTTAATTCCCCCCGTGAGAGGGGTAGCTCACAGAATCGATGTTTCAGAAGGAACGCTCCTAGGGCCGTGATACGCGTGGCCTTGTTCGGGTGCCCTGTTGGCGTTTCCGCATCGGATCGCCGAAGAGGGTTTCTGTTTCTGCTGCTCGCGTTGCTTTCATGGTGCTTGGATCAGGGTAGACGGATGACACTCTTTACGGAACTTGACGGAAACCTGACGCTCTCCGACAGTTCGCAAGACTCCGACCTTTCTCGGAAACATCGGCATCCGGATGCTGGAGCGGCCCGCTCCGGGCTCTCCTGGAAACTGAAGACCGTGGCCGATTACATCATGGCTTCCGTGCTGCTCCTGAGCTTCGCGCCCGTTCTCGCCGCCATCGCCCTGGCGGTGAAATTCAGTTCGCCCGGCCCGATCTTCTTCCGCCAGCCGCGCTACGGCGCCGGCCGGAACGTCGTGGTGGTGACGAAGTTCCGCACCATGCGCGTCGAGGGCACCGACATGACCGGCAAGCGCCAGGCGACCCGCGACGATGATCGCGTGACGCCCGTGGGCCGCTTCCTGCGCAAGACCTGCCTCGACGAGCTGCCGCAGCTCTGGGACGTGCTCTGCGGCAAGATGTCGCTGGTGGGTCCGCGCCCGCATGCGCTGGTGCTCGAGGTCGATGGCGAAAGCATCGAGGACATGATCCCCGAGTATCACGAACGTCACACGGTCCGCCCCGGCATGACCGGCCTTGCCCAGATCAACGGCAACCGCGGCCCGGTCCACAGCCGTTCGATGGCCGAGGAGCGCGTCGATTTCGACCTGGAATACATCCGCAGCCACTCGCTGCTCCTGGATGCGAAGATCCTCGTCAGGACGCTGTTCGTGCCGTTCCAGAAGGAAGGCTCGTTCTGAGGCGCTGACCCGCGCCCAACCATTCCGCCCACCAGCCATTCCACCCGGCCATTCCACCCCGACACCCCGCTTCGGCACAGGCCCCGCGCCCGAGGGTGACCCGGGCCGATGGCCCTCTCCGGGAGCAAACGCCCTGTCCGCATGGCAAATGCCATCCGGAACGGTTTGCTTTCTCGGGACCAAAATCCTTTTCCGGACGGCTTTCGCCACCCGGAACGGTTTGCTTTCTCGGGACCAAAATCCTTTTCCAGGCGGCTTTCGCCACCCGGAACGGTTTTGGTCCTACTGCTCGATCAGGAAGGCGGCATGGCGGCGCACCAGGTAGCCGCCGATCACCAGGCAGGTGAGCGAGATGCCCAGCACATAGGGGATCGAGACGTAATCGGCATTGTAGGTGCCGAAGAAGCCCGCGCGCATCAGGCCGATGCATTGCAGGACGGGATTGTACCAGACCACGTCCTGGAAGGCGGCCGGAATGCTCTCGAAGACGTAGAACACGCCCGAGATGATGAAGAGCGGCCGGGTGAGCACCGACCAGATGTTCTTCCAGGTGGGAAAGAAGCCGAAAAGCACGCAGTTGAGCGTGCCCACTCCGAGGCCCAGCAGCGAGACCAGCGTGAAAGAAATGACGATCATCTCCCAGTCGAGGATCACATAGGCCCCGCTGACGACGATGATGCCGCCGATCAGCAGGACCGCGATCATGAAATTGGTCATCAGCGTGAGCAGGAATTTCGCCGCCACCGCATCAAGCGCGCTGACCACCGGATAGGCCAGCAGCCCGCGGTTGGAGGTGATCGCGGAACTCACCGCGCGATGCATGGTCAGGAAGAGCTGAAGCGGCACGATGCCCGTAGAATAGAAGAACAGGAAACTGTTGCCGAGCGGCGGGCTGCGCAGCGCCAGGCCGAAGGCGATGGCCAGAAGCAGGATGCCGCCGAGCGGCTGGGCGATGGCCCAGAAATAGCCGCCCGCGGACTTGCCGAAGGAGGTGCCCATCTCGCGGATCACCAGCGCGCTGAGCACGCGCAGCCGCTGGAAGGAGGGGCGGTCCGCACGCGGCCGGAGCGGAGAGAGTCTGAAGGTATCGAATGAACTCACGGGAGAGGCTTTTCTCTTCATCGGCGCCGGCACGGAGAAAACACGGGCGAAACTGTCGAATTCGTGCGGCCGGCGTCATTTGCCTTGTATTCGCCCAGACGGTAAACCACACCATGTTCCGATAACAAGCCTGGTCCGAAACCAGTGCCGCAGGTGAAGATGATCCATCCCCAGACCGAGACCGGCGCGCCCCCCGAAGAGGAGGCGGCCCAGACCCCCGGACAGGACGCCTCCCAGCCCCGCCAGGGCCCGGACCCCGTGCAGGCGGGAGATGCCGAGCCGGACGGCAGCGGTGATGGCGGCGGCGATGTCGCGGCCTTTCCCGCCCGCGGGCGGGGCCGGCGACGCAATGCGCGCGGCCGGAAGACGAATCGGCAGTCGGGCGACACACCGCCCTCGGGCAACCGGTCACGCCGGCAGAAGCTCAAGGCCCGTAAGGAAAAGACCCTCGACCGGAAGGCCGGCAAGCGGAAAAGGAAGAAGGGCGGCAAGCTGAAGGCCGCCTCCGCGTCGGCCTCCCAGGCCGCCTCCGCGGCGCCCCCCCGGGCCGAGGGTTTTTCCGGCGAGATCCTCCCCGCGAGCGGCAGCACGTCCGGCATCGAGGTGCCGCCGGCCCGGGCACGGAGCCGGCACTGGGCGATCCTCGTGTCCTTCCTGATCGTGGTGCTGCTGCCCTTCGCGCTGGCCAGCGGCTATCTCTACACCCGCGCCGCCGACCAGTATCACTCGGAAACCGCCTTCTCGATCCGCTCCGAGGAGCAGTCATCCGCCGCCGCCGGGCTTCTGGGGGCGATCACCCAGATCAACCCCGGCTCGGCTTCGGAAGCCGATATCCTGTTCGAGTTCATCCGCAGCCAGAAGATCGTTGAGAACATCGACGATCAGCTCGACCTGCGCACGATCTTCAACCGCGCCGAGAACGATCCCTATTTCACCCTGGGGCCCGACGCCACGATCGAGGATCTGCTCGATTACTGGCGCAGCATGGTCGAGGTGAGCTACGAATCGAGCGCGGGCATCATCCATGTGCGCGCCAATGCCTTCACCCCCGAGGATGCCCAGGCGATCACCACGGCGGTGCTGGCCGAGAGCAGCCGGGTGGTGAACCTCCTGTCCGAACAGGCGCGCGAGGATGCGGTGCGCTTCGCCCGCGAGGAGCTGGAAGAGGCGGAGGCGCATCTGCGCGACGTCCGCAAGCGCATGGCCGATTTCCGCCGCACCAACCGCATCGTCGACCCTTCGGCCGACATCGCCGGCCAGATGGGACTCTTGAACGCGCTCCAGCAGGAGCTGGCCCAGGCGCTGGTGGAGCGCGACGTGCTGCTCTCCTATGCCGCCGAGGACGACCAGCGGGTGATCCAGGCCAACCGGCGGATCTCCGCGATCACCGAGCAGATCGAGGAGGAGCGGCAGAATCTCGGCGTGGGCGGGGTCGACGGGGTGCTTCCGGAGGTGGTCGGCACCTACGAGGAGCTGCTGGTCGATATCGAGTTCGCCAACACCGCCTATACCCAGGCGCTCGCCTCCCTTGCCGCCGCGCGGGCCGAAGCCCGGCGCCAGAGCCGCTACCTCGCCCCCCATGTGCGCCCGACGCTGGCCCAGAGCGCGCTCTATCCCCGCCGGACGCTGCTCGCGGGGCTGACGGGACTGTTCCTGGTCCTGGGCTGGGGCACGCTGATGCTGATCTATTACAATGTGCGTGATAGTAATTAGTGAGCATGCCGCACGAAAGTGGACACCGGTTTCGGGCTTTTCGGCATGCGACCGACAAAAGCATGCCGCACGAAAGTGGACACCGGTTTCGGGCTTTTCGGCATGCGATCCACAAAAACATGCCGCACGCAAACGGCTTCGCGCCCTTCGGCAGGCAGCCGTCAGGTGAGGGCTGACCCGTGATCGAGTTCCGGAACGTCTGCAAGGCCTACCGCACCACCACGCGGCGCAAGGTGCTGCTCGACAATTTCTCGCTGACCCTGCCCGCGGGGCGCAAGGTGGGCGTGCTCGGGCGCAACGGCGCGGGCAAGTCGACCCTGCTTGGCATGGTGGCGGGCATCGCCAAGCCCGATTCGGGCCGCATCCTGCGCCATGCCTCGGTCTCCTGGCCTCTGGGTTTCAAGGGCAGTTTCAGCGGCGATCTGACAGGGGCGCAGAACGTGCGCTTCACCGCCCGGGTCTACGGTGTCGATACCGATGCGCTGGTGGCCTATGTGGAGGATTTCGCCGAACTGGGCGATTTCATGGACATGCCGATCCGCTCCTATTCCTCCGGCATGAAGGCGCGCATCGCCTTCGGCATGTCCATGGGGATCGCCTTCGACTGGTATCTGGTCGACGAGATCACCGCCGTGGGCGATGCCGCCTTCAAGAAGAAGTCGCTTTCGGTGTTCAAGAACCGGCTGAAGGATGCCGGCATGCTGATGGTCTCCCATTCCAGCAGCACGATCCGCAAATACTGCGATGCGGGCCTGGTGCTGGAAAACGGCCGGGCGACCTATTTCGACGATGTGAAAGAGGCGCTTGCCGCACACAAGGCGAACATGAAGGCAGGTTGAAGGCCCGGAGATTGCGGCTTTTTCTCGTCAGGCGGGGCTTGCGCGTGCTATGGCCGGAACGGTTCCCGTTCCCACCCCGAAACCCCGGAGCATTTCAGCATGAAATTTGGCACAAGCGGATTGCGCGGCCTTGTCAGCGACATGACCGGCGAGCTGGTCACCGCCTATACGGCGGCCTTCCTGCGCCATCTCGAGACCGACGGCGCGCCCGCAGAGGCGCTTCTGGTGGGGCGTGATCTCAGGCCGAGTTCGGAGCGGATCGCGGGCGAGGTCCTGGCCGCGGCCGAGGCGGCGGGAGTGCAGGGCGTGCAATGCGGCGTGCTGCCGACGCCCGCGCTGGCGCTCGAAAGTGCCGCCCGCGGGCTGCCCGCGCTGATGGTGACCGGCAGCCACATTCCCTTCGACTACAACGGGCTGAAGTTCTACCGCGCGACCGGCGAGATCACCAAGGCCGACGAGGCGGGCATCACCGCGGCGCTTGCGGATGCCCCCACCCCCCTGCCCGCGCCGGTCTCCCCGGCGGAGGATGACGCGGCGCGGCGGCGCTATATCGAGCGGATCACCGGGTTCTTCGCACCCGATGCGCTCGCAGGGACCCGGATCGGCGTCTACCAGCACTCGGCCGCGGGGCGCGACGTGCTGACGGAGATCCTTGAGGGCCTCGGCGCGGAGGTGATCGCTTTCGGGCGCACCGACGGGTTCATCCCGATCGACACCGAGGCGGTCCGGCCCGAGGACGAGGCGCTGGCGCGCGAGAAGACCGCCTCCGAGCGGCTCGATGCCATGGTCTCCACCGATGGCGACGGCGACCGGCCGCTGATGGCCGACGAGGCGGGCACGATCCTGCGCGGCGACATTCTCGGGGTTCTGACCGCGCAGTTCCTGGGCGCGGATGCGGTGGCGACGCCGATTTCCTCGAACACGGCGCTGGAGCGCACGGGGGCCTTCGCGCATATCGCCCGCACCCGCATCGGCTCGCCCTACGTGATCGCGGCCATGGAGGAGCTGGAGGCCGCGGGCGCGCGGCTCGTAGTGGGCTTCGAGGCCAATGGCGGCTTCCTTCTGGGCGGCGATGTGACGAACGAAGGCGGCGCGGTGCTCTCGGCGCTTCCCACCCGCGACGCGGTGGTGCCGCTTCTGGCCACGCTGGTGGCGGCGAAGACACGCGGCCTGCGGGTCTCCGAACTCGTGGCGAGCCTTCCGGCGCGCTATACCGCGAGCGACCGGCTCAAGGAGATCGGCCAGGACCGCAGCGGGCCGCTTCTGGCCGGGCTGGCGGCGGAAGAGACGGCGCGGCGCGACTTCCTCTCCGGGCTGGGGCTGGCGCCCGCGGGCGAACCGGACACCAGCGACGGGGTGCGGATGGGGCTCGAGGGAGACGAGATCCTGCACCTGCGGCCCTCGGGCAATGCGCCGGAACTGCGCTGCTATGCCGAGGCAGCAAGCCCGGAGCGCGCGCGGGACCTGGTCGCCCGGACGCTGGAGAAGGTCGCGGCGGAGCTGCGCTAAGGAAAGTCGCGGCGGAGCTGCGCTGAAGAAAGGTTCGGCGGAGCCGCGCTGACAGACGTTGCGGCGGAGCTTCCGGATCGCGTCGGCGGGGTGCCGGGGGCACGCCGCGCGATCCGGTCGGCCTGAGGGCTATGCCCGGAAGCCGAGAGGGGTCGGGATTTCCCTTTGCGCCGGATTCGTGCCGTGCCAGCCCGTGGCAAGCGCGGATGCGCGCAGCCGCCCGGGACGGGCTGCGCGGCACGATCTGTCACGCGCCAGATCGTGCAAGGCAACCGGAGAGGTTGCTCAACATTCACACCATATCTCGGCCGCCCCGTGCCCCCGGCTTCACGCCGCCCTGAAGCGGATGTGAGTTTACAGATTGTTGGCGCTTTGGCCTCTAGATGGCCCGGCCCCGTGCCACGCCCCGCAAACCCGGGGGCGCGCGACCGGCCGAAACCTGGAGCCTTGCATGCGCCTGCCCCGCCCCTTGCCTCTGCTGCCCGCCCTGATGGCCACCACGCTCGCGCTCGCGGGCTGCGACACCGCCGAGGAACGGGCCGAGAAGCACTACCAGCGGGGGCTCGCGCTGGTGGAACAAGGCGAGACCGCGCGCGCGCTCCTGGAGTTCCGCAATGTCTTCCGGCTCGACAATGCCCATGCCCCGGCGCTGAACCAGTATGCCGCCCTCCTCGAGGCGCAGGACGACACCCAGGGCGCGGCGAAGCATTACCTGCGCGTGCTGGAGATCGAGCCGCATGATTTCACCGCCCACCAGCGCCTGGCCCGGATCCTGATCGGGCTGCAGGATTACGGCGAGGCGGAGATCCATGTCTCCGAGGCCCTCCGGCTGGAGCCGGGCGATCCGCTGGCCCGCGCGCTGCGCGCAACGCTCGACTTCCGCGCCGGCACGAACCGCGCGGCCGCGCTGGCCGAGGCCCGGGCGGTGACGCAAGAGGCCCCGGAGGTCGTGGCCGCCCACATGATCCTGATCGCGGACCGGCTGAACGCGGAGGACATCGCGGGCGCGCTCGACCGGGTCGATGCCGCGCTCGACGCCGTGCCGGGGGACGAGGGGCTGCACCTCGCCCGGCTCTCGATCCTCGAGGAAACCGGCGATATCGACGCCATCGGCGCGGAGCTTGCGCGCATGGTCGGGCTCTTCCCGGAGAATGACGGCGTGCGGGACGCGCTGATCCAGTGGCACCTGCAGGCGGGCGACGCAGAGGAAGCCGAGGCGGTGCTGCGCGCGGGCGCGGCGCCGGGCGACACGGACGCCGCCCTCGAGGTGGTGCAGTTCCTCTACGGGCTCCAGGGACCGGAGGCCGCGATCGCCGAGCTCGAACGCCTGATCGCGGAGACGGAGGCCCCCGGCCCCTACATCCGCGCGCGGGCCGGAATCGATTTCACCGAAGGCCGCCCCGAGGCGGCAATCGCCGCGCTGCGCGCCCTGCTCGAGGGGGCGGAGGCCTCCGAGGAGACCCGCGAGACCCAGGTGATGCTGGCGGGCATGCTGGCCGGAACCGGCGCGGGCGCGGAAAGTGCGGCGCTGATCGAGACGGTGCTGACCGAGGAGCGGGGCCATGCCGGGGCGCTCAAGCTGCGCGCCCAGGCCCGGATCGACACAGGCGACCCCGATGGCGCGATCCGCGATCTGCGGCTCGCGCTCATCGAGACCCCCGAGGACCCGGAGATCATGACCCTCATGGCGCTCGCGCACGAGGCGGCGGGCAGCCGGGAGCTGATGGGCGAACGGCTGGCGCTGGCGGTGCAGATCTCGCAGAACGGCGTGGCCGAAAGCCTGCGCTATGCCGCCTACCTGATGCAGGAGGACCGGCCCGGCCCGGCGCGCGACATCCTGCGCGAGGCGCTGCGCCGCGCCCCCGAGGACCCGGAAATCCGCCACATGCTGGGCCGGATCGCGATTTCCGAGCGGAACTGGACCGAGGCGGTGCGGATCATGGACCGGCTGCAGGCGGGCAGCACGCCGCGGGAACTGGCCCTTGCCACCAGCCTGGAGGCGGAAAGCCTCGCGGCGCGCGACGAGACCGGCCTTCTGACGGAACTGGTGGAGAGCATGGCCCGCGCGGGCGGCGCGGAAACCGAGCTTGCCCGCCAGGTCGGCGCCTGGGCCGCGCGCGGGCAAACCGCGGCGGCGCGCGATCACCTCGACGCCCTGCTGCAGGACAATCCGGCCAACCTGCCCGCGCATCTGCTGCGCGCGGGTCTGCGCGCGGCGGAAGGCGAGCAGGCGCAGGCCGAGGCGCTCTACCGCGAGGCCATCACCGCCATTCCCTCCGATGCCCGGCCCTATGAGGCGCTGGTGATCCTGCTCTCGACCCAGGGCCGCGAGGCCGATGCGGCCTCCGTGGCCCGCGAGGGAATCGCGGCGGCGGGCGCTTCCGCACCGCTGCAGCTCACCCTGGCGAGCCTCGCCGAGGCGAAAGGCGACATTCCGCGGGCCGTGGAACTCTACGAGGCGCTTCACGACGCCGATCCCGAGAACCTGGTGGCGGCCAACAATCTCGCGAGCCTGCTCAGCGCGGGCATTCCCGCCGATCCTTCCGGGAGGAGCGCGCAGGACGCGGCGCGGCTCGCCCGGGCCGCGGAGGTCGCGCGCGGCCTCGAGGGGATCGCCGTGCCGCCGCTCCAGGACACCTATGGCTGGATCCTGTTCCTTCAGGGCGATGCGGAAACCGCGCGGATCTATCTCGAACCGGCCGCCGCCGCGCTGAGGGAGAATGCCCAGGCGCAGTATCACTTCGCCGAAGCCGCCTTCGCGCTCGAGGACTGGGACGCGGCGGAAGCGGGCCTTGCCCGCGCGCTGGAAGCGGAGGTCGCCGGAAGCCCCCTGCCCCAGGCGGAGGCCGCCCGCGCCCGGCTCGAGGAGATCGAGAGCCTGCGCGCCGCAGATCCTGCGACGCCACCCGCGCCCGCCCCTGCGCAGGGCGGCTGAAACAGCCCCCGGTCCGCCCGCCGCGGGCCGCCGAAGAAACCCTGCCGGGCCGCCGCATCCCCATCCCCAGACACACCATGGAGATCAGGCACCGGGTCCGGAAGCTCCGCGCCGTGGGCACGCTCGAGGACAAGGTCGAGTCGCTGCGGAACCGTTTCGAGACCAGCATTGGAAAGTACCAATGATTGGTATAGGATCGGATCATGGCACAGAACACCTCCGTCTCTCTCGGCCCGCACTTCTCCACCTTCATCGCGGAGCAGGTCGAGACCGGCCGCTATGGCTCGGCCAGCGATGTCATCCGGGCAGGCCTGCGTCTGCTCGAGGAACACGAGGCCAAGGTGAAAACGTTGCAGGATGCCTTGATACAAGGCGAGCAGTCCGGTGAGCCACAACCCTTCGACTTCGAAGAGTTCAAGAACCGGAAACGTTGCTCGACGTGAAATCTCTCGTCTTCTCACCCGGTGCGGCGGCAGACATCGACGGTATCTGGGACTACACCGTTCATCGCTGGGACGGAGATCAGGCCGAACGATACATCGACCAGATCCGGGATACCTGTCTTGCTCTGGCGGCAGGACGAACCACAGGACGGGTCGTCACCGTTCGATCAGGCTACCTGAAATATCCCGCCGGCAGCCACATGATCTACTACCGCGAGACTTCCGCACGCCTCGAGATAATCCGCATTCTCCACCAGCGCATGGACGTGGAAAGTCACCTCTAACCCGAACCTGTTATGCCCCGCCGAGATTTGATCCAGAGGACATTTCGTGATCTGCCTTGCCCTCGTCTACGTGACAGCCGCGGTGGTTTAGGACGGCGACACCTCCCCTGAAACCGCGGCGCCGACATCCGGGGCATTCCCTCGTTTCCTCTCCATGAAAACCGCTCACCCCCCCAGCCGTTTGCGCGCGGCCCCCACGGCATTGCAGGCGATGCACCAGGCGGCGCGGGGCCGCGACAGCCCCGCCGCCTCGCGGTAGAGCCGCCAGGTCGCGGCCATGGCGCGCGCCTTGTTGCCCGAGAGCGAGTGTTTGCGCACCCGGTAATCGGCCAGAACCGTGTCGATCCCGTGGGCCGCGCCGCCATCCGCCAGCAGCCGGAGCCAGAGCCCGTAATCCTGCCGCCGGCGCAGGTCGGGCATCGCCACGGGGCCGAAATGGCGCGCGTCATAAAGCGCGGTGAGACAGCCGATCACGTTGCCGCGCAGGAGACCCGCGTGATCGACCCGCGCGGGCACGCCCACCCGGCCGAGCGGGCGGCCCCGCTCGTCCATGCGCTGATAGGCCGAAAAGACGAAGGTGGCGCCGGTACGCGCGATATACTCGAGCTGGACGTCGAGCTTTTCCGGGCGCCAGAGATCGTCGGCATCGAGAAAGGCCACGAAGCGGCCCCTCGCCGCGGCGATCCCGGCATTGCGCGCCGCCGCCGCACCGCGGTTTTCCTCCCAGCCCAGCAGCCGGAGCCGGGGATCGTCGCGCGCGAGTTCCTCGGCCAGCGCCCGCGAGCCATCGTTCGATCCGTCATCGATGAGCAGAAGCTCCCAGTCTGTGAAACTCTGGGTCCGGACCGAACGCACGGTTTCCTCGAGCGTGCGTTCCGCATTCCAGACCGGTGTGATCACCGAGACGACAGGATGGACGGCGGGGCCGGAAGCGTCGTCCCTGTCCATGGCGTGCGGCTCCCCTTGTGCTGCCCATGTTGCCAAGCGGGCCATCCATAGCCGATTCCCGGCCGGGGAAAAGGGCGCGGCGGATCAGGGCGCGCGCCGGATCTCCACCGGAACCGCACCCGGAACCGCACCCGGGGCCGCACCTTGGGCCGCCCCCGAAGCGGCGGGCAGGGCCGGGCGGCAGGTCTCGGCCATGAACTCGAGCAGCGCATCGGCGGGAAAGCCCTCGACCGGGAAGCCGAAATGGTAGTCGAAGCGCGCGAGGATGGCGGGGCTGATGCTGGGTCCGCTGCGCAGGATCAGACCCGGTGCGCCGAATTGCCGGTAGTAGATCCGCTCGCGGGCGCGCAGGCTGATCTGCACGTGGCGCGGATCCTTCAGGATGCGGGTGTAGGTGGCGCAGAGGGCGGGGGCCGGTCCCTCCAGCGCCTGGACGATCCAGCCGTCGATGAAGACGAGACCACCCGAGAGCCCGCCCAGGACCCCGCCGGCGGCATTGCGCAGGCGTGCGGCCTGGGCGATTTCCGAAATGTCGGAGAGTTCCGTGCCCGTGGCGGCCCGGCTGACATAGAGGATTCGCTCCAGCATCGCCTGTTCCCTGCGCCAGCGGACGTGAAATACTCGGATCGGCAGCAAGCCTATCCCCTGCAGGGTGAAGCATCGGTAAATGTTTACCGAAAATGTTTACGGCCCTCGGACAGGGAGCCCGGAATGCGCAAAAAAACGCCCTGATCTGTTGCAGAATGACTACGATCCCGGGGCCAAATCCCCGTCAAACCGGAGCCCGGGCAGGTTAGGGGTTTTCCTCAAAGCCCTCTGCATGTTCTAAGATCGCCCAAACCATCACAAGGGCGGTTCGATGAGACAGATTTTGTGTGCCATTCTTTTTGCGGTGCTCTCCGCTCCCTTCGCTCTGGCGCAGAGCGCAGGCTACCGCGTCCAGCCCGGGGATACGCTGGCCATCACCGTGCTCGAGGACGACACGCTGAACCGTGAGGTTCTGGTCCTGCCCGACGGTCGCATCTCGGTGCCGCTGGCCGGTTCCGTCCAGGCCGGAGGAAACTCGGTGGGCACCATCGAGAGCACCATCGCCGACCGGCTCGCCTCGAACTTCGCCGTCCGCCCGAGCGTCTTCGTGTCCGTGACCACCGTCGACGAGGACGGGCTGACCTTCCCGGTCTATGTCCTGGGCGAGGTCGCAGCACCTGGCATCCACGAGGTCGAGACCGGCACCACGCTCCTGCAGGCCATCGCGCTCGCCGGCGGCCCGGACCGCTTCGCCGCCACCAAGCGCATCCAGCTTCGCCGCACCGACTCGTCCGGCCAGGAAAAGCTCTACCTCTTCAACTACCGCGCCGTCGAGCGCGGCGGGTCGATCCAGTCGATGATCACGCTGCGTGAAGGCGATGTGATCCTGGTTCCCGAACGCCGCCTGTTCGAGTGAGGGCGTGCGTATGCGCCGCAGCCCCCTCGCCGCACTGCTCATGGCGGGCACCGCATGGACGCCCGCCGCCTTCGCCCAGCAGGAACCTCAATCGACCCTGACGGCCACGATCTCCGAACGGTTCGAATACGATTCCAACTACCAGCTCGATGATCCCTCTGCCGGCGACACCTATTTCGCCGACACGATCTTCGCGATGGACTACCTCCAGGAGACGGAAGACCGCATCCTCGGCCTCGGCTTCGATGTCGGCCTGCGCGCGCTCTGGGAAGCCGACGAGGATTTCGACTGGCAGGTCGCCAGCCCGAGCGGCGCCTACCTCCTCTACGAGGATGAAGGCCCGCATCTCGCCTTCGACGCCGATGTGAGCGCCCGTACCCGCCAGGTGGAGAACGACGACGACGATATCGAGGACGATATCGACGACACGCTCGAAAATCTCGGCGATGCCCGAGAGATCCGCTACGATGCGGATGTCGGCTTCGAGATCGGCCCCGATGCGCCCATGTCCTACGGGATGCGCTTCCTCGGCACGGATATCGACTACGAGGACAACGAGGGCGGCCTGACGCCGCGCCAGACGGTGGAAGGCCAGGCCTTCCTGACGGCCCGGATCAATCCGGTGCTCTCGGCAGCCCTCTTCGGCAGCTACTTCCGCTACAGCGCCGACAACAATGCCGAGACCGAAGTGGACATCGCCGAAGGCGATATCGGCATCATCTACGAGCCGAGCGAAGTGCTCGAGATCACCGCCGGCGTCGGCTATGCCGACCGCGAGCGCGAGGATTTCGGCGAGCAGACGGAATCGGACTCCGGGATCGTGCTCCGCGGCAACGTGAACTACATCCTGCCGGATTTCACCATCAACGCGGATGGCCGCTATACCACCGCTGCCCCCGACCCGCGGTTCAGCTTCAACCTGCGCACCAACTACGCGTTGCAGCGCAGCCAGCTCTTCGCGCGCGTCTACAACCGCTACACCGGCGCGGCCAGTGGCGGCGCCAACGAGGTGCGGGTCACCGGCGCGGCCTTCGGCGTGGTGCATGAGATCAACGACATCTCGCGGGTCCGCCTCGACCTGGGCTATGCCCACCAGGAAAACCTCGACGACGACGACGATCCGGATATCGACCGGACCAATCTCACGGCGAGCTATTTCCACGACCTGACGGAACGGATCACCGCCGAGGTCGGCTATGGCTACACCCGCCGCCAGGACGATCCCGACGATGCCACCAGCCACCGGCTGTTCGTGGAGATCGGACGTACATTCGAGACCGGCCTCTAAGCCCCGGATCCGAATCGCGATACCCGGCCCCCCCGGCCGGGTATCCGCATTTTTCTTTCATGAATGTGATATTTGGTTACGACTATTTACCATTTGAAATCATAAGGTGCCGGAAGACTTTCGGCACCGGAACGCATCCGGTATGCCGGATACGAGATCGTCGCCATCCCTCCGTGACGAAGAGGGGGGCGATCATACCTGCACTCTTGCTTGTGGTTTTGGAGTATGTTCACGCGAAAAGCGCTTCCGGCAGGTCCACCGGTCTCGATATCTCCGCCGCCTTCGAGCGAAGAGGGGACGAAGACACGAAAGGGCAATCCTCCCATGGCCTTCCCTGACCTGCCCTGGCTCGAATTCGGGGACAATCTGCGGGTCAACCTTCCCACCCGAGCCGATGCCCTTCACCTGGTTTCGGATCGCCTGGCGCGTGGGGAAGGTTTCACGATCGCAACGCTCAACCTCGATCATGCCGTGCAGCTCCGGAACTCGGACGCATTCCGGGACGCCTATGCCAGGCACACCCATGTGACCGCCGATGGCGAGCCGGTGGCCTGGCTGGCCCGGCGGGTCCACCCCGGCATCGAACGGGTGGCGGGCTCGGACCTTGTCGAACCCTGCGTGGGCGCGGCGGCCCAGCATGGCGTGCCCATCGCGCTGATCGGCGCCGCGAACGCCGGCGTGCTCGAACGGGCCCGGGCCAAGCTGGAGCGGAAATTCCCCAACCTGAAATGCGCGCTCGAACACTCGCCGTCCTTCCCCTTCGACCCCATGGGGGCCGAGGCCGACGCCCTGATCGCCCAGGTTCGCGACAGCGGCGCCCGGCTGGTGCTGCTGGCGCTCGGCGCGCCGCGCCAGGAGATCCTGGCCAGCCGGATGACCGAGGCCTGCCCCGAAGTGGGGATCATCAGCGTCGGGGCCGGCGTGGATTTCATCGCCGGCGAGGCCCGCCGCGCGCCGGAAACCTTCCGCAAGTTCAACATCGAATGGGTCTGGCGGCTGATGCGGGAGCCCCGGCGGCTGGGTCCGCGCTACTGGCGCTGCCTCCGCCTCCTGCCCCGGCTCGTCGTCGAGGCGTATCGCCGTGCCTGAGTGCTGCTCCGGGAGCGCCCCGGCACCGGCAACAGGCCCCCGCGACAGGATTTCCATGCCATGACCGAACCCGAAAGGCTCCCGCCCGAGGACACGGACCCGCAGGCCGCGGGCCAGGACATGACAGGCCAGGACGCCCCGGACCGGGAGAGCGCCCAGGAGATCACCCAGGAGATCACTGGGCGCCCGCGCATCATGACGCCCGCGGGCTTCAACCCGCCCGCGACGCCGCCCCAGGAAGTGGGGCTGCGCCAGAAGGCCGTGACCTTCTGGAAGAAGAACCGCGCGCTGGTGCGCAACCCGGCCTTCTGGGGCCTGGTGCCGCGCATGCTCGCCTTCAGGCTTCGCACCACAATCCGGCCCTCGCCCCTGAGTGCGCGCCCCGAGGTGCTCTTCGTCGCCACCCATCACAAGGCGATGACGACCTATTTCCATGCCGTGCTGCGCGGGCTCGCCTTCGCGCTCAACCTGCCCTTCGAGCGGGTGGGCAATTCCGATCTGCCCTCGAAACGGGCGAAGCTCTTCCTCTCCATGCAGGGAAAGCAGGATCTGGCCGCCCTCGGCCCCTATCGCGGCGCCCATGTGATGCGCGACCCGCGCGACATGATCGTCTCGGGCTACCATTACCACAAATGGACCCACGAGGAGTGGGTGCACCGGCTCGACGACAATGGCGAGAGCTACCAGGACAAGCTCAACCGGCTCGACAAGCATGCCGGGCTGTTCCTGGAGATCGACCATTTCATCTTCTACTACCGCGACACGCTCGAGGCCTGGGACATGGCCAACCCGGCGATGCTCGAGGTCTCCTACGAGGCGCTCATGGGCGCGGGCAAGCGCGACCTCTACCGCGACATCTTCGCCCATCTGGGCTTCGAGGGGGCCGAGCTCGACCTCGCCGTGGACCTGATGAAGCTCTTCGAGGCCGAAAGCCGCACCGGCAAGGCCAGCGGGAAAGTGGACCAGAGGTCACATGTGCGCAGCGGCAAGTCCCGGCAGTGGGAAACGGAACTCGACCCCGAGCACCTGGCGTATATAGAACAGGAACTGGGACCCGTCCTGCGCAAGTTCGGCTACGACTGAAGCCGCGGCGGACACCAAGACAACACCCGGAGGAACGTTACATGCCCTTCTTCAGGACTGCCGGGAAAACCTGCTACTTTTCCCATATCCCGAAAACGGGGGGAACGTCCGTTGAAGATTACCTGATCGAGCGCTTCGGCCCGCTGGCCATGCTCGAACGGCGGTTCAACTTCATTCCGCAGCCCGAGCGCTGGTGCCAGACCTCGCCCCAGCATATCGAGTGGAAGAGCCTGCAGATGTTCCTGCCGCTCGAACTGATCGACGCGGTCTTCACCGTGGTGCGCCACCCCATCGCGCGCACCGAGAGCGGATACCACTTCCAGATCCAGGTCGAGAAATCCGTTCCGCCCGAGACGCCCTTCTCCGACTGGCTCAAGACCCAGGTGCGGATGCTGAAGGAAAATCCCTTCGCGCTCGACAACCACATGCGCCCCCAGGTCGATTTCGTGCCCGACGGCGCGGCGGTCTTCCATCTCGAGTTCGGGCTCGACCCGATGGTGCCCTATTTCGACGAGCTGGCCGGCAATACCGACGGCCCCCGGATGATCGGGCATTCCAACAAGCGCAAGAAGCCCAAGACCGAGGCGCCGGACTGGGCGCGGCCCTCCCAGGCCGATATCGACCTGCTCTGCGACCTCTATGCCGAGGATTTCGAGCGCTTCGGCTACGTGCCCGGCGAGAAGAAGCCCCAGGTCGAGAAACCCGCCCTGCCGCAATCCTTCCTGGAGGCGCGCGAGGCCGAGCTTGCCCACCGCGCCACCTCCGCCTACCGCTGGAAGACCCGGCTGAAACGCTGGCGCTCCAAGTTCTGAGGTTCCGAACTCCGAAACCGGGGCAGTCCCAAGCGATGCCGCGCCCCGGAACGGGCCCGCGGCCGGGGCGGAACGTTCCGGAAACGCTTACCCTTTAAACAATTGATTCTCGTGTTGGCGGGCGCCATCGCGTAATTTCGAACGCAACTTCCGGCGGTATCGCGGTATCGTGCGGACCATGGGTACGAGGCGCGGCTTGTGAGCTCAGTGACGGACATCGGGCCACGGGCCCAGGGGTTTCAGACGGCCCACGCGCGGAACTGGCGCGGCTTCGGGCTGTTCCTGCTCTGCTGCGCGGGGGCGCTGCCGATCTTCTGGTCCGGCCTGGTGCATCTCGGCGAGGCCTGGTCGCGGCCCGAATACAGCCACGGGCCCGTCATCCCGGTCCTTTCCTTCTACATGTTCCTGCGCGAGCTGAAGATGGTGCCGCCCGCGACCGGGCCCGTCACCGATCGCGGCCCCGGCCTGATCCTGGCGGGTGCGGCCCTTCTCCTCGCCATCGCGGGCAATCTGGTCGATATCCCCGATATCGTGACCTACGCGCTCATCCTCTGGATCGGCGGGCTGGTGCTCACGGGCTTCGGCTTCGCGCGCGGATGCCTGTTCTGGACCTCGGTGCTGCACCTCGTCTTCATGCTGCCGCTGCCGAACATGATCTACTGGGACGTGACGATCGCGCTGCAGTTCGTCTCCTCGGAAGTGGGTGTCTGGCTTCTGCGCATGGCGCAGATCCCGGTCTATCTCGACGGCAACATCATCGACCTCGGGGTCTACAAGCTGCTGGTGGCCGAGGCCTGCTCGGGGCTGCGCTACATGTTCCCGATCATGAGCTTCACCTATGTCTTCGCGGTGCTCTACCGCGGGCCGCTCTGGCACAAGATCGTGCTGCTGCTCTCGGCGGTGCCGCTGGCGATCGGGATGAACTCGGTGCGGATCGGCATCATCGGCATTCTGGTCGACCGCTACGGCATCGCCCAGGCGGAAGGCTTCCTGCATGTCTTCGAGGGCTGGGTGATCTTTCTCTCCTGCATCGCGATCCTCTTTCTCATGGCCGTGGGGCTGCAACGCCTCTCGGGCGACCGCCGCCCGCTGGGCGATGCGCTGGAGCTCGATTTCACCGGGCTGAACCGGGAGCTGGCCCGGGTGCTGAACATCGCGCCCTCGGCCGCGCTCATCGCGCTCACGCTCCTGACGGCGGGGGTTTCCGCCGCCTGGATCCTCGCGCCCGCCCGCGCCATGGTGGTGCCCGATCGCGCGCCCTTCGTGGAGTTTCCGCGCGAGACCCAGGGCTGGTCCGGGACCCGCAAGGCGCTGGACCCGGCCACCGAGGCCGCGCTCGGCGCCGATGACTACACCACGATGGAATTCGTGCAGGCGGGCACCGGCGCGGCAGCCCCGGTCGATTTCTTCGCCGCCTATTACCACAAGGAAACCGATGGCGGGTATATCCACTCGCCCGCGGCCTGCCTGCCGGCGGGCGGCTGGGAGGTCTTCCGCATCGAGCCGGTGGACATCGCCCTGCCCGGCACCCAGTTCGGGGACATCCGGCTCAACCGCACCATCATCCAGAAGGGGCTCAGCAAGCAGCTGGTCTATTTCTGGTTCGAGGGGCGGGGGCGCAGCATCGCCAATGATTTCGAGGCCAAGATCCAGACCGTCGCCGACAGCCTCCTGCGCGGCCGGCGCGACGTCGGGATCGTGCGGCTCATCACGCCCATCGGCGAGGCCGAGAGCGAGAGGGCCGCGGATGCGCGCCTGACGGACTTCCTCACGGCCCATGCCGATCACCTGCATCAATTCTTTCCCAAGTGAGCCCGCTTCCCATGCAAGACGCCTCCCCCTCCCCTGCCGACCCGAAGCCCGAGACAGGCGCGACACCGGTCGTCTCCGTGCTGGTCATCAGCTACAACACCCGCGAGATGACGCTCGAATGCCTGCGCAGCGTGCGGGACCAGACGACGATCCCCCATGAGGTGATCGTCGTCGACAACAACAGCCAGGACGGCTCGGCGGAGGCGATGGCAGCCGAGTTCCCCGAAATGGTGCTCGATGCGCGCTCCGACAACCTGGGCTTTGCCGGCGGCAACAACGAGGCCGCCCGGCGCGCGCACGGCAAGTATCTCCTGCTGCTCAACCCCGACACCGTGGTGCTCGACAACGCGATCGACAAGCTCGTGGCCTTCGCCGAGGCCAATCCGGAGGCGGGCATCTGGGGCGGGCGCACGCTCTTCGGCGACATGAGCCTCAACCCCTCCTCTTGCTGGCAGCGCATGACGGTCTGGAACTGCTTCTGCCGCATGTCGGGGCTGACCGCGATCTTTCCCAACTCGGCCTTCTTCAATGCCGAGGGCTATGGCGGCTGGCCGCGCGACACCGAGCGCGAGGTCGACATCGTCCAGGGCTGCTACCTGCTGATCACCAAGGAGATGTGGGATACGCTCGGCGGCTTCGATCCCGCCTTCTTCATGTATGGCGAGGAGGCCGATCTCTGCCTGCGGGCGCGCAACACCCTGGGCGCACGGCCCCGGGTCACGCCCAATTCGACCATCATCCATTACGGCGGCGCCTCCGAGACCGTCCGCTCCGACCGGATGGTCAAGCTCATGACCGGCAAGATCGCCCTGATCGACCGGCATTTCCCGAAGTGGCAGCGCCCGGTGGGCCGGTTCTTCTACGGGATGTTCCCGCTCACCCGGCTCATCGCCACGCGCACGCTCGGCACGCTGACGGGCAAGGCCTCCTTGAAGGAATCCGCCGATGTCTGGGCCGATGTCTGGGCCCGGCGCAAGGTCTGGCGGGCGGGGTACTGACCAAAACCGTTTCAGGCGGAATAGCCGCCTGAAAAAGGATTTTGGTCATCTGAATGACCCAAAGTGCGCCGCCTCGGCATAGCCGTGCCTGCGGCGGACCGGGGGATGGCGCCGAAACGACGGCTGGAGGCGATTTATGGTGCCGACACCTGAACGCCCGAACGTTGCGCAACCCTGAAAAAGCGCCAGACCTCCGGGACGGTCCGGCGCTTGGCACGGCGGTGCTTCGCACCTCGTCCCGTGCCAGATGGGCCTGGCTCGGATGGAAAATGAGCCCGGAGCCGGCCGCCTCTCCCCGCCCCCACCAGCCGCGCTCAATCGAAGATATCGGCGATGGCGGCCTGTTCGGCCTCCTCCCAGCGCCGCACGAGGTCGCCCACCTCCTCGATCTCCTCCGCGTCGAGATGGTGGGCACCGTCCTCGTTGATGCGGCACAGGCTGAACGGCTCGCCGACGCTGGGAGAGGTGAGATCGAGCGCCTTCAGCACCCGCAGCACCGCCGCGCAGCCGAAACGCAGCGAGCGCTCGGTCAGGTGGAAGTGGGAGAGAAGCGATCCGGCCTGCTGGGCCATGGGCGCACCGCTGCCGATGGCATGGAACCCGATATCGGCGTAGTGTCCGATCATGCCCGAGGGCGTGATCTCCGTGATCCACGGCGCCCCGTCCCGCCATCCGGCGGCCATCACATAGGCCGAGGGTGTCCCGCCGCCTTCCTCCCCCGGCACGTCGGGAATGAAGGTGTCGTAGTGATGGCGGAGGATCGGGAGCACCTGTTCCTGCAAGGCCCGCCCGATGTCGGGGGCCTCCAGGATCGCCGCGCTGTTCTGGTTGAAGCAATTCTCGACATCGGTGAGCACCGAGCGCGCGCCGCTGCCGCCCCAGGCCGCGAGATCGCCCAGCGGGTGCAGCTTCTCGGCCGGGTATGTCATCCCCCGCCCCTTGTCGGTGATCTGGGAATCCGAGCCGAGCACGACTCCATCCCGGCACACGGTGGCAAGCACGACAGTCATTTCTCGATCCTCCCCGGGGTCAGGCCTCCCGGATAGCAGGCCGGGACACATCCGGATCATGGTGCGCTTCATGTCGCGCCGATCAAGCCCGTGCGACAGGCGTGCGGTGCGAAGAAGGTCCCGAAGGAGCCCAGATAGTCCTTTGCTGCGGGATGGATGAATGTCGGCTTTGGTAGGTCGATCCCCAATGCGGCCCAATTCTTCAAGTGCAGAACGGAACTCACGACGCAGCAAATCTGAATTCGGTGTGCGCTCTGCGACACTGCCCAGAACACCTCTTCCGATCTCTACGCATGGCCATACCTTGGAGGCGAGTTGCACGATCCCGGCTTCTCGCGATCGGCTGCCCTTATTAGGCCGCGACGCGCTTGACGACCCCGGCTTTCACCGGGGACGCCGCGCGCATCTTCGGGTGGCATCGGTCATGTCCATTCTGGCATCACCGCATCCGGGTACCGCGCGCCGAACCCACCGGCGGGAAGGATCTCGGCGATGCGTCGAAGGTCATCGGCGGAGAGCGTAAGCCGGGCGGCGCCGACATTTTCCTCCAGGCGCGCGATGTTGCGCGTGCCGGGGATGGGAACGATTTCGTCGCCCTGCGCCAGCAGCCAGGCCAAGGCCAATTGCGAGATCTTGGCCCCGCGTTCCTCGGCAAGGGTTTCGAGCTGGCGCACCGCCTCTACGTTCTTCTCGAAGGCGCCGGGCTGCCAGCGCGGATCGAAGCTGCGCATGTCGCTCTCGTCGTACTGGTCCGCCGGCTTGGCCGTCCCGGTCAGGAAACCGCGGCCGAGCGGCGCGTAGGGCACGAAGCCGATGCCGCAGTCTCTTAGCACGGGAAACAGCTGCTCGACATCGCGTTCAAACAGCGAATACTCGGTCTGAAGCATCGCCACCGGTTGAATCGCATGGGCGCGGCGGATGGTCTCCGGCCCCGCCTCGCTGAGCCCGAAATGGCCGACCTTGCCCGCCTCGATAAGGTCTTTGACCGTCCCCGCCACGTCCTCGATCGGCACGTCGGGATCGACGCGATGCTGATACAGGACATCGACATGCTCCACGCCGAGAAAGCGCAGACTGTTGTCGAGAACCTCGCGGATATGCTCGGGTCGGCTGTCGTAGCCGTAGTCGCGAGTCCAGCCGAACTTGGTGGCGATCACTACGTCGTCCCGCACGGGCGCCAGTGCCTTTCCCACAACGCGTTCATTGTGACCCCAGCCATACATCTCGGCGGTGTCGAAAAACGTCACGCCGATCTCATGGGCGTGACGGATCGTCCTAACGGCGTCGTTCGTGGTGTCCGGTCCGTAATGCTCGGTGATGCCCATTGCCCCGTAGCCGATGGCTGACACCTCTGGGCCGTTTCGGCCGAGCTTGCGGGATGGAAGCGAGTTCTCTTGACGTTCGGTATTCAAGCTCGTCTCCTGTGTGTGACATGCCGAAATCGGCATTAAGTAATTTATTTGGCACTAAGTGCCATTTTATGCGCGAGGTGTCAATGACGAGCGTAGCTGATGGTTCAGGCCGTTCCCTCAGGACGATCAAGGCAGAGGCTGTAACGGCATCCATCGCCGCCCACGCGCTCGCACTCTTCGATGAAAAAGGGTTCGACGCCGTGACGGTGGACGACATCGCGGCCGCGTCCGGCATTTCGCGACGCAGCTTTTTCCGTTACTTCCCCACGAAAGAAGACGTAGTGGTCGCGGGCCATGCCGCCTTCGGCGAAAGGATCATCGAGGCCGTGAAGGCCCGGCCTCGGGACGAAGACGTCTGGGTGTCCCTGCGCCGCGGCTACGATGTGCTGGCCGACAATGTCGATCGCGATCCCGAAGGCGCAGCCAGAACGATGCGCGTGGTCAACAGCACGGCAAGCCTGCGCGCCCATACGCTCGAAAAGCATATTGCCTGGGCTGTCGGACTTGCACCCGAGATCGCGCGACGCCTCGGCGACGCGGACGCCCGGCGCTTGGAAGCGGATGCGTTGGTCCACGCGTCCTTCGCCTGCCTCGACGTCGCGCTGGCCCACTTCACCCCCGGGCGGGACACATCCCTCAGCGTGAAACTGGACGCAGCCTTTGATGCGCTCCGACCGGATCGTGCGCGCTGACTGATCGAAATATTCGTACGCCCATGTACTGAAGATCACATTTCGCGCGTACCATTCCGATCGCGGGCCGCATGCGGCAGACTTGCGTCGATTATGCAGCGAAGGCCCGCTTTGTCCCGCACACTGGATACAAACCCCATGCCAGAACCTTTGCGCCTAAAACGGCCGTTTCTGTCCCTCTCCCATACCGTACGAAAATCCAGTCGTTTGAGCGGGAGAAAACCCCAGGACAAAACCGGCTCGCTTGGTAAGCCCCATACACTCCATTATCAGCCCCCACTCTCCCTCTGAACGAAGCACCCTGCGCCCCGTTTGAAACGCTGGGCCATGCCACCCACCCCCCGTTAACCTTTCCCGTTCGTGCGAAAAACATATGCATGAAATATGCATCGAATATGCATTGAAGTGGCATGGGCCAGGGCGCTGTTAACCTTGGGAAATTCCGCCCCCCGGGCACCAGCCGGCACGAGACTGCGAAAATGCGCGCCTCGCACCGGAACTCACCCCCGGATTCGGGACTTCTTAACGCTTCCCGGCCAAAGGTGCGGCTCAACAAGCCTCGGTCAGAGAGTAGAGAAATGCCAGACGCCAAGAGCATAGCCGCCCTAGTGGTAGACGATCAGCAGACGATGCGCGCCATGGCCCGGCTCGTGCTCAAGGAAATCGGCGTCATCGACGTGGCGGTGGCCGCCAGCGCCGAGGCCGCGCTCGACCAGCTCGGCGCCAAGAAATTCGACGTGGTGATCTCGGACCTGAACATGCCCGGCATGTCCGGCGTGGAGCTCGCCGAGAAGATCAAGGCCGATCCGGGCCTGAGCTCGATCCCGGTTTTCCTTGCCACATCAAAGGCCTACCAGGACCAGGCCGGTGCCTCGGTGGACCATTTCGTGGCCAAGCCCTTCATGGTGCCCGACCTGCGCGAGGCGCTCGAGAAGCATCTGGGTGCGCTGAGCTGACGCGCCCGCGGGTCCGCCCGGTCTGCCCGATCAGGCCCGGTCAATGTCGGCCCCCGGTGTACACGTCACACTCGCTCACCTGTTATTCTTGTCTCGATTAATTACGTGATATGAGGTGTACAAGCCTGTAGAATGCACGCCAAAGATGCCAAAGAGCGGGGCGGCGAAAAGCGTGCCCTTCTCGGAGGGCGTGTCGCGTAACAATGGGAATGACGAGTAACTTGGCGATCTACACGGACCATTTTGGCCTCACCGAGCGGCCTTTCACGCTTCTTCCGGATCCCGATTTCCTCTACTGGTCGGATAATCACACGCGTGCCTATTCGATGCTCGAATACGGCATGCTCACCCATGCGCCGATCACCGTGATCACAGGCGAGATCGGCGCGGGCAAGACCACGCTTCTGCGCCATCTGCTCCGCACGCTGCCCGAGGAATTCACCGTCGGCCTGATCTCGAACGCGCAAGGAAACCGCGGCGAGCTGCTGCACTGGGTGCTGATGGCCCTCGGCGTGCCCACGGATACCGGTGCGAGCTATGTGCAGCTCTTCGCCCAGTTCCAGGATTTCCTCATCGAGGAATACGCCTCCGGGCGGCGGACCATGCTGATCTTCGACGAGGCGCAGAATCTCAGCACCGAAACCCTCGAAGAGCTGCGGATGTTCTCCAACATCAACGCGGACAAGGACGAGCTGATCCAGATCGTGCTGGTGGGCCAGCCCGAGCTTCGGGACCTGATCGCCCAGCCCCAGCTCACCCAGTTCTCGCAGCGCGTTGCGGCGGAATACCACCTGCCGGGCATGTCTGCCGAGCAGGTCGAGGCCTATATCAACCATCGCCTCTCGGTGGCCGGGGCCACGCGGGAGATCTTCACGCCGGCAGCCTGCGAATGCGTGCACCGCGCCTCGCGGGGCGTGCCGCGCCTGGTCAACCAGATCTGCGATTACGCGCTGGTCTATGCCTTTACCGACGGACGGGATCTGATCGATGCCGGCGTGGTCGAACAGGTGGTCACGGATCGCCGCATGCACGGCAACCTGAAGCTGGTCGGCTGATCGGGCCGGGAATTTAGAGAAGCACGGGAAATGGGAAATCTGGATCTGAAGTTCTACTGGGCGGTGTTCCTCCGACGGCTGCCCTATTTCATTCTGGTTTCCGGTTTCATTGCCGCCCTGGGTGTCACGGTGGCGGCGATCCTGCCGCCGGTCTATGTCTCGGGTGCCCGGATCCTCGTGGAGCCGCAGCAGATTTCCGACGATCTGGCGCAATCCACGGTGCCGATCGATCCCTACGAGCAGATCCAGATCATCCAGCAGCGGGTTCTGACCCGGGCCAATCTTCTCGATCTCGCCGAGAAGAGCCAGATGTTCGCCGACAGCCCCGATGCCTCGGCCGAGGACATCATCAAGAGCATGGCCGGGCGGATCACCTTCACCGGCAGCGAGCCCGAGGATGTAGGCCGGACCGGGCCGACGCCCGGTGCCATCGTGGTCCGGATCTCCTTCGAGGCGCCGAATGCCGTGCTGGCCGCCCGCGGCGCCAACGAGGTGGTCAACCTGATCCTGGCGGAGAATGTCCGCATCCGCAACGAACGGGCCACGGGCACGTCGGATTTCTTCGAGACCGAGGTCGCGAAACTCTCCGAATCGCTGCAGGAAAAGGCGCGCGAGATCGCCGAGTTCAAGACCGAGAACGTGGAGGCGCTGCCCGACAGTCTCGAGGCGCGCCGCCAGCAGCAACTCATCGAACAGGAGCGCCTGCTCGCGCTCGAGCGGGAGGAGACCTCGCTGCGCAACGAGCGCGCCACGGCGATCTGGGTCTATGAGCGCACGGGCCGGTCAGGCACGTTCGACACCCGCACGCCGGAGGAGGAGCAGCTCGAGGCGCTGAAGAGCGAGCGGCTGCAGAAACTGGCGATCTATTCGCCCTCCAGCGCCGCGATCCGGGTGCTCGACCACCAGATCAACAATCTCGAACAGCTGGTCGAGGAACAGCGCCAGACCCGCGCCACGCCCGAGAGCGGCGACGGCTCCTCGGAGCCTGCCACGGAGCTCGATCTCGAGCTCGCGCCGATCGACGCCCGTCTCGAATTCATCACCCAGGAAAAGCAGATGATCGAGAACACGCTGGCCGAGCTCCAGGCCTCGATCGCGACGACACCGCGCAACGAGATGGTACTCAACAGCCTCGAGAGCGAAATGCAGAACCTGAACCAGCGCTACGAGGAGGCCAGCGCCCGGCTGGCCCAGGCGCGGGTGGGCGAGCGGATCGAGCTGAGTTCGCGGGGCCAGCGGCTGACGCTGATCGAACAGCCGATCGAATCGCCCTATCCGGAGAGCCCCAACCGCAAGCTGATCGCGATGGCCGGTGTTGCCGGCGGCGTGGGCGCGGGCCTCGGGATCGTCGTGCTTCTGGAGATGCTCAACCGCTCCATCCGGCGCTCGGTGGATCTCTCGACCCATCTCGGCCTCCAGCCGCTGGCCACGATCCCCTACATCCGCACCCGCCGGGAGCGACGGGTCAAGCGGACGCTCATCGCCCTGGCGCTGTTTCTGATCTTCGTGATCATCCCGCTGGGTCTGTTCATGCTGCACACGTATTACATGCCGCTCGACCTGCTCATCAGCGAGCTCAAGAGCACCTTGAGGGGCGAGGTTCCCGCACCACCGGCCGCGGTGGCTCCGCCCTCCTGAGCGGCACATAGAAGGCACAAGGGAGGCGCCTGCCGCCTCCCCCGGCACGAGGACATCATGGAACGCATTCAAGCCGCGATACAGAAGGCCAAGGAGCAGCGGGGCATGCCGGCGGCAAGAGGGCTGCCGGGCACCTATTCCTCCTGGGATGCGCCCTCGGCCGTCGGCGCCTCCTGGGAGGCGCTGGAGAGCTTCGAGCCGGACCCCGCGCTCATGGCCGAGCATCGGATCGTGACCTATGCCGACAGCGATCCGAGCGATGCCGCCTTCGACATGCTGCGCACGCGCATCCTGCGCACCATGCGCGAGAACCGCTGGGTCTCGCTCGGCATCACTTCGCCGACCTCCGCCTGCGGCAAGAGCATGACGAGTCTCAACCTCGCCTTCAGCCTGGCGCGCCAGACCGACATGCGCACGGTCCTGGTAGATCTGGACCTGCGCCGGCCCTCGATTGCCCGGACGCTCGGCCTCGAGACACCGCAATCCATGGCGAGCGTGCTTCAGGGCACACGGTCCCCGACGGAGAATTTCGTGCGCGTGGGCGACAATCTCGCCATCGGGACCAATGCCGGCTCGGTGCGCAATTCCTCCGAGATCCTGCTCAATCCCGCCACAGCCCAGGGTGTGGCCAATCTCAAGGCAACCTTCCGGCCGAACGTTCTGCTGTTCGACCTGCCGCCGATGCTGGTCAGCGACGATGTCATGGCCTTCCTGCCACATCTCGACTGCGTGCTTCTGGTCGCAGGCGCCGAGCGGACCCGGCTCGACGAGGTCGATGCCTGCGAGCAGGACCTCTCGGCCCAGTGCAATTTCCTGGGCGTGGTGCTGAACATGTGCCGCTACGGCGGCGAGACCTACGGATACTACTGAGGGCGTCGGATATTGCAGACCGCGTCCCGTTGCCCGACAAGACGACAGGGAGCCGGGGAAGACCGATATTGATCGTGGACTTCGTTCCACCTGGAGGATGGCAGGCTTTCAGACATGATCCTTGATGCAAACACTTTGGAAAGAGGCGGTCTCGAGCGCATGTTCGATGTCTGCATCGTGGGCTCGGGACCCGCAGGCATCAGCGCCGCCCGCAAGCTCGCGGCCCATGGCCTGGATGTGGCCCTCATGGAAGGCGGCGGGCTCGACATCAGCGCCGAGAGCCAGGAACTCTACGAAGGCGACATTCTCGGCCTCGACTACTACGACCCCACCACCACGCGGCTGCGCTATTTCGGCGGCACCTCGAACCATTGGGGCGGCCGGAGCCGCGGGCTGGATCCGTATGATTTCGAGGCCCGCGCCTATCACCCGCTGAGTGGCTGGCCGATCACGAGTGGCGATCTCGACCCCTACGCCGCCGAAACCGACGAGATCCTCGATCTGCCGCCCGCAAGTGCCCTGCCCGACCAGCCGGTGGAAGGCGCGGAGGACGATCTCAAGATCGTCCGCTTCCGCATGAGCCCGCCCACCCGTTTCAACAGCAAGTATCGCGCCGAAATGACCGCCTCGGAGCGCATCCGGCTGGTGGTCAACGCCAACCTGGTGGATCTGCGCGTCAACGAGGCCGGCAGCGCGATCACCGGCGCGGTGTTCCGCTCCTATGCCCCCGAGGACGAAGGGTTCACGATCCGGGCCCGCGCCTATTGCCTGTGCCTGGGCGGAATGGAGAACCCGCGCGCGCTTCTGAATGCCGACAGCCAGATCCCGGGCGGGATCGGCAACACCCACGACCTGGTGGGGCGCTATTTCTCGGAGCATCCCACCTACAATGTGGGCCAGGTGATGTTCGAGGATGCCGTGCCGCCTTCGGCCGGTTTCGCGCCGACCCCGGAACTGATGGCGCGCGAGGAGATCCTGAACTTCAACCTGCTCATGGCCTCCAAGGGCATGGATTTCGCCACCGAGGCGAAACGCAGCGTCGCCTGTTCCGCCGATTTCATCACCCGCCTGGCCGAGCGCATGCTCGGTCGGCCCTTCAACTGCGAGATCGGCGGGCTGGGAGAATATTTCGAGCAGCGCGGTGCCGAGGATTACCGGCTGGCCCCGATCGGCACCATCATCGAGCAGGCGCTCAACCCGGAGAGCCGGGTGCTCCTGACCGATGAGACCGACCGTTTCGGGCTGCGGATGCTCGCCCTCGACTGGCGGCTCAGCCCGCTCGACTACCATACGCTGCGCGGCTCGGCGACGGCCCTCGGGCAGCATTTCGCGCAGACCGGCATCGGTCGGGTACAGATGGCGGACTGGCTTCTGGAGGAGACCCCCACCCCGCCGGACCTGGGCAGCCCCGGCAGCGAGGTCGCCCTGCATCACCACATGTGCACCACACGGATGAGCGCCGATGCGCGCGAAGGCGTGGTGGATGCCGACTGCAAGGTCCATGGGATCGAGAACCTTTATCTCGGCGGGTGCAGCGTCTTCGCTTCCGGCGGCCACGCCAACCCGACCTACACGATCGTGCAACTCGCTCTCAGGCTCGGGGATCACCTCTCCGACGTGCTGGTGAGTTGAGGTTATGCCCTGCGAAGAAGGATGAGAGGATGACGCCAAGAAGACCTTCAAGACGATCCTTCATCGGCCTGGCGGTGGCGGCCGCCGCCTTTGCGCCGTTCATCGGCCGGTTCATCCCCCCGGCAAGGGCCGCGGTGCCCGCGGTTGCACCGGGGTTTCACGTGGTGGATGGCTGGATCCTGACGGATGCCGATGTCGCGGCCCTGCGCGATCACGGGGTCCGGGCCGAGAACGCCTGAGACCGGACCTCCCGGCGAGACGACGCGTCTTCGCCGCGGCTCCTGCCCCGATCGAAGATCCGGGCAGGGCGGGGAGACGACCGGTCGGGAATTATCCCGCGCGGGCCTGATCGATCCAGGCTTCGGCCGGGACAAGGCGACCGAGATACCCGAGCCGCGAGACGAGATCCGGGGCCTCGAGCGGGGCCAGTTCGGCCATGCAGGCGATGCCGGCTCTCTGCAGCGCCCAGATGAGGCCGGGTCCGGCCCCGTCCAGTTTCTGCAGGTCGCAGACCGGCGCGGCGCGCGGCTCGGAAATCCCGGCTCCCCGCGCGCCGGCATGGGCTGCGGCCAGTTCGGCCTCCGGCGGGCGCTGGAACGGCAGGACCGACGCCGGTTCGGGGTCGTCGGCCACAGCCTGTGACGAGGGCGCAGCGCTGCCCTGGCTCAGGGCCTTCAGAAATTCCTCCAGGGCGGCGGCATTGTCCTCGGCTTCCCCGACGGTCTTGCCCGCGGGGGCGGCACCGGCCTGTTCCGCCGGCTTCGGGATCGGCGTGTCGGCCATTTCCCTGGACGGCATTTCGGCTGAGGGGGCGGCCATGGAAGCCTTGGGGGTCATCTTCGGGGAGGGAGCCAGGGGTGATGCTTCGGGCGCGGCCATCTCCGCCGGTTCAGACACCGGTTCGGCCCGCAGCCGCGCCAGCCGCTCCGCCCGTAGACGGTTGCGGTGCGCGATGCGCATGGCCAATGTCTTGCGCGCGGCCTCTCCGGGCTTGTCGGCGTCGGCTGCTTCCGTCTTGGCCGCATTGATGCCGGTCGTTCCGGCCGTCTCCTGTTGCATCGGTTTCATGCCTCTGCTGAAGATCTATCAGTTGAACTGCGACACACGAAATGCAGCGCGATCTTCTTCGGCGCGCTGCTCGATCCGGGCCAGAAATTCGGCAAGCGTAAGCCCCAGCGTCTTCTTGAAGGCATCCGCCGCTTCGAGCAGGCCCGCCGCATCCTGGCTGCCGTGCCCCACGGTCGCCTGCTGGCGCTCCAGATGGGCACCCAGCGTCGTGGCCTGGGCATCGAGACGCTTGAGCACCAGCCCGAGCGTACCCGAAAGGCTGGCGAGCGTTTCCTGCACCGCAGCCTCCCGCGCGGCGAGCGTGTTCAGGATCTCTCCCTGGCGCGCCTCGAGGGCGGCGAGACGCTCCGCGAGCCCCTCCCCTGCCCCGTCGGTTGTCGCCTGCTCCATGGTCAGCCGGGCGCATTCCGCGGCATAGCGGGCATTGACCACTGCCTGGATCTCAGGGCCTGCGCTTTCCAGGGCGCCGGTGACGGCAGCATCCTGAGCGCGGAGGAGAAGGATCGGCTGTGCGAAGGCCGCATCGGCTTCGGGCAGGAGATCGGTGGCATTGAGCCAGACCGCCTCCTCTCCGAGCGAAGCACAAAGGGCGGCCTCGATGGCATCGGTCCATTCTCCGGGTGCGAGCCCGGCCAGGCGGCCATCGAGATCACCGGGTCCGGCGCGGAACGCGTAATGATAGGCCTCGACGCGATAGACCGGACCGCCGATCAACGCGCAGAGCGCGCGCAGACAGCCCGCCTCACCGCCGAGTTTTGCGGGATCTCCTATCATTTCGTGGCTCACGAGCCCGGCTGCGATCAGGTCTGACAAGGCGGCGGGTGCGGGGGTATCCACGGCGAGGGACCTCTCTCGGGAATCTGGAAACGGAGCGAACTCGCCCTCAAACTGCGATGTTTAGGTTAAAGGGGTGTTAGCAATCCGCAGGCAGCCGGGATTTCCGAAAGCGTTGGCTGGCCGCAGATTAAACCTGCCAACACACTGAAATAATGCGGGAAAGTCAAAATTCGGCCCGGAGGCACCCCGCACGGCCATGGGAGGCTGTGCGGGCTTCCGCCGGACGGGGCGGATCACTTCTGGTGCAGCGAGATCACCCTGGGCATGGACTGGATCTCGCCCAGATCGTCGCCCTGCCCGGCCTCTTGGGCACGCGGCGGGTTCAGCGCGGCGGCGACGCGCCCGGCCATTTCCGACGCGCCCCCCTTGCGCTCGAGGGTCTGCATCAGGATCGTCTGGGTGGCCGACAACCGCGGGAGAGTCGTTTCCAGGAGCGCCAGCCGGTCGGCGAATAGCTCGGTATGCTGGGCAGCGGCACGCGCGGCAATGAGCTGCATCGCCACCTCCTGCGCCTGGGCCCGGGCCTCCTCCGCATCGGGGTCATCCCAGGGGCGCGCCTCGAGATCGGCCAGCCGCTTCTCCAGCGGGCTCAGGCGCTTGAGCAGCGTGTCGATATTGGCGTCGCGCCCGGCAAGCGCCTGGGACATTTCCTTGCGAATCTCGGCCATGGACACGGCCTGTGCGGCCTTGCTTCCAATGGCGGTAAGCCGTTCGGAGGCGCCTTCCTGCGCGGCGAAGAGCGCATCGAGTCGGGCCGACACGGCGCCAAGCTGGTCCTGACGCACCACCCGGCCCTGCTCCTTCTCGATCTCGGCAAGCCGGGTTTCGAGCGGCACGAGGCGTGTCGCCAGTGTTTCGGCCGTCGCATCCTTTTGGGCATAGAGTTCGCCAAGCTTGGCGGACAACTCGTCGAACGGCGCCTTGTCGGGGTTTTCCAGGACCGTGATCCGGTCCTTCAGCGCCTCGAGGCGCTCGGAGAACCGATCGAGCACTGCCCGCGGGTCCTGAGCAGCGAGCATGCCTTCCATTTCCGCGAGGCGGGCCTGCACGGGCGCCATCTGTCCCGAGACCAGCTTCTCGGCCTTGTCCTCGGCTGCGGCCCGGATGCCGCCCAGCCGGTCGGCCAGTTCGTCCTGCACCCAGTTGAGCGCATCGAGCCGGGAGGCCAGGCCTTCGACCTGTTCCCGCGGCACGGCAGCCCCGAGACCCGATTCGAGATCGGACAGCTTCGCCTCGAGCGGTGCGAGCCGGGCAAAGACCGTCTCCACCGTCGCATCCTTCTGGGCGTAGAGCTGGGTAAGTTGTTCGGAGATTTCC
>NZ_JBNAFY010000009.1:0-172085 GCF_049800915.1 Amaricoccus macauensis | reverse complement strand
GTTTTCACGGTCTAGGAGTCGATCACGCCCGCGCTCGGACTGGCTTCCCGACCCTCAAGCTCACGCGTCTCCATTGCCAGCGCGAAACGGATCGTCTGCAACAGTCCGCTGTCGCGCCAGTCGTAGAAATATCCCTGCACCGTCGAGACCGGCGGAAAGTCTTTCGGCAGCATCCGCCACTGGCAGCCGGTCGATGCGATATAGAGGAGTGCGTTCATCACTTCGCGCAGATCCGTGGTGCGCGGGCGCCCCAGCCGGTTCGGTGGCGGCATAAAAGGTTTGATCAAAGCCCACTCGCGATCCATCAGGTCACTTGCATAACGCGGGCATTCCCGCCGATACACATGGCGAGCGGCTTCAGTCCAAGGCATTCGAGGCTCCGTTCAGTCTGCAAACCGCACGGAATCACAACAGACTGAAGACGCTCAACACATTTTCGGGCGGGCTCTAAGCTTGACCTTGCGTAAGATCGGGTTGGCCAACGTGGGCAATTCCACGGTCTATCATCTGGCGAGGCAAATAGAGACCCCCAGGTTCGAACGTAATTCAACCCGAGCCGTTTTTGCGCCTGCAAGTGTATGGGTGGAGCACGTTTGCAGGCGCGTCTCTTGTCGCTAGGTCTTCGACAGTAGGTCGAGTACGCCGGAAAGCGGAATGCGGAGCCAGGCGGGGCGGTTGCCTATCTCGTAGCCGATCTCGTAGAGCCCTTTCTGAAGCAGGAAGAGGTCCAAAAGCGCCGCGGTTAGGGCCTCGTCCTCGGGCATCGAGGCCGCTCCGGCGATGTGCTCGCGATAAGCGGTGAGGAAATCCGAAACCGTTTGGTCGCGCCATTCGCGCACGCGGAGCGCGGCATCTTCTCCCGGATTGTCGTAACTCGCATTGTGCCTGTCGAGCGCCATGGAAGCGGCGTAGTCGAAGCTGCGCAACATGCCCGCGACATCGCGAAGGGGCGATGTCTTTGCGCGGCGCTCCTCCAAGCTGCGGCCCGGCTCGCCCTCGAAATCGATGATCGCGAGATCTGCCTGGGCGATCAGCACTTGGCCTAGGTGGTAGTCGCCATGGATGCGGGAGCGGCCACCGGAGGGGTTCATCCCGGCCACGCGGGCGATGCGGAGCTTGAGAGCCTCGCGCGCGACGAGAAGCCGGTCCACATCCTCCTGGGCATCCTCAGGCAGGGTGGGCCGAAGCTCAGCGACCTTAGTCAGGATGGTTTCCGCGTCCACCGCAACTTCGTCGGACCATTGCGCGAGATGGCTCGCCTCGATCGGTTCGACGGCGAAGGCGGGATCGTCGGTCGGCGTGGCGAAGGCCTTGTGCAGTTCCGCCGTACGCTGGCCCAGAAGCGCGCCGATCTCGAGCGGCAAAGTGAACATTTCTGGTTCGAAGGGCGGCTCGACGGTGTTCGAGCGCATTTCGGTCGCGGCCAGCTCGCGGGTCAGTGCCTCGGTGACTGCTGCCCAAGCATCGCCTTGGTTGGGATAGAAGGCGAAGGCGGCAGCGAGCGTCGTGGTTTCGCCAGCCTTGTCAATCAGATCGATGGAACCGCAGTAGGCGGGCGTGTTCTCAAAGCCTGCGGTTTCAGTCAGGAAGCGAGCAACCTCCACGTCGGGCTGTTCGCCCGTGCGCAGGCGGCGGTAGATCTTCAGGATTGTCGTGTCCGAGAAGGAGATCGAGACATTGCTCTGCTCGACGCCAAGCGGGCGCGGTTCGCCCAGTTCTTCGATGGCGCAGAATTCCTCCGTGGCGCGGCAGCGGATCGTGCCGCCCGTTCCCTCGTGGTCGTGGTTCTGGCGCATTTCGGCCAGCAGCTGCGTGGCGAGGTTCTCGTCATAGGCGCCGTCGATCAGCGCGCCCACATGGGGGCCCTTGCGGATCTTCGCCAGTGTGTAAGAGAGTTTCGGCGCACCGGGCCGGAGATTCTCGTCGCCCCAGCGGGCGGACATGGGCAAGAAGTAGCGGCTGGTCTCGCCTTGCGCGGTGACGTCAATGGCCACGAGCGAGAAGGCGGTGGAGACCAGTTCGCCGATCGGGACGACCTTGACGCTCTCGATCGTCTCGCCCTTGGCGCCGAACCAGCGCTGGAGCGGCAGGAACTGTGGGAGCGCGTCCTTTTCGAGCTGGATGGCCTCGCGGCCCGTGATCGCGGTCTCGATGCGCCCGTCGCGGGTAGTGAGCGTGATGAACTCGGGCAGGATGTCGGGCACGGGTTCGTGCCAGGCGGGGGCCTGTTCCTCAGCGGCGAGCAGGAACCAGTAGAAGCCATAGCCGGGCAGGGTGAGCATGTAGGGCAGGTCTCCTACGGGCGGGAAGGCGGAGCGGCCCGTGAGCTCCACTGGCACGAGGCCCCGGAAGCGAGCGAGGTCGAGTTCCACCGCCTGCGCGCTTTCGGCCAAGTTGGCGACGCAGAGGATGATGTCGTCCTCGTATTCGCGCAGGTAGGCAAGGATCTTGCGGTTGCGCGGGTAGAGCAGGATCATTTCGCCACGCCCGAAGGCCGGGTGCTGCTTCCGGACCATGATCATCCGGCGGACCCAGTTCAGGAGCGAAGAGGGGTCGCCCGCCTGGGCCTCGACGTTTACGGCCTCGTAGCCGTAGATCGGGTCGAGGATGGTGGGCAAGTAGAGTTGCTGGGGGTTGGCGCGGGAGAAGCCCGCGTTACGGTCGGCGGACCATTGCATGGGGGTGCGCACGCCGTCCCGGTCGCCGAGGTAGTAGTTGTCACCCATGCCGATCTCGTCGCCGTAGTAGACGATCGGGGTTCCGGGCATGGTCATCAGCATCGAGTTCATCAGCTCGATCTTGCGCCGGTCGTTGCGCATTAGTGGCGCGAGTCGGCGTCGGATGCCGAGATTGATGCGTGCGCGGGCGTCCTCGGCGTAGGTTTTCCAGAGGTAGTCGCGCTCGTCCTCGGTGACCATCTCAAGGGTGAGTTCGTCGTGGTTGCGCAGGAAGATGCCCCACTGGCAGCCATCGGGGATCTCGGGCGTCTGGCGAATGATGTCGGTGATCGGGTGGCGGTCGGCCTGGGCCAGCGCCATGTACATCCGCGGCATGAGCGGGAAGTGGAAGCCCATGTGGCATTCGTCGCCGTCGCCGAAATAGGGCCGGGTGTCTTCGGGCCACTGGTTGGCCTCGGCGAGCAGCATCCGGTCGGGGTAGTGCTTGTCGAGATCGGCGCGGATGGCCTTCAGCACGTCATGGGTTTCGGGCAGGTTCTCGTTGTTCGTTCCCTCGCGCTCCACGAGATAGGGAATGGCGTCGAGCCTCAGCCCGTCCACGCCCATGTCGAGCCACATGCGCATGACCTCGAGGACTTCCTGAAGCACGCGGGGATTGTCGAAATTGAGGTCTGGCTGGTGGGAGTAGAAGCGGTGCCAGAAATAGGCGCCGGCCTCGGCGTCCCAGGTCCAGTTCGATTTCTCGGTGTCGAGGAAGATGATCCGGGTTTCGGGGTATTTCTCATCCGTGTCGGACCAGACATACATGTCGCGCTCGGGGCTGCCCGGGGGCGCGCGGCGGGCCTCCTGGAACCAGGGGTGCTGGTCGGAGGTGTGGTTGATGACGAGCTCGGTGATGACGCGCAGTCCGCGGCGGTGTGCCTCGTCGATGAAGGCGCGGAAATCCTCCATGGTGCCGTAGCTCGGGTTGATCGAGCGGTAGTCCGAGATGTCGTAGCCATCGTCGCGGAGCGGGGAGGGGTAGAAGGGCAGGATCCAGATCGCGGTGACGCCCAGCTCCTGCACGTAGTCGAGCCGCTGCATCAGCCCGGCGAAATCACCGATCCCGTCGTTGTTGGAATCCATGAAGGCCTTAATGTGCATCTGGTATATGATCGCATCGCGGTACCAGTCAGTCTGGCTCCGGTCGACGGCGAACTCGGCGGCGGCTTCTAAAACGGTGGCGGGGCGGGTCGTATCTGCTTGGGAATTCATGGGGGATCTCATTCGGGCGAGGTGCCGGGAGCGAAGAGCTGCCAAATGGTATAGGGGCGCGTGTGCGGCTCGAGGTCGAGCCATTGCGGTTTTCCATGCCAGGTAAACGTGTTGCCGTGGATCGCGTCGCGCACGAGGATCGAGGCATCATCGGGCAGGCCAAACTCCCAGAGCGGCACCTCGAACTGGAAGACTTGCGTGTTGTGCGGATCGAGGTTCACGTGGAACAGCAGAAAGTTCGACAGATCGGGTGTCTTCTTCGAGTAGGAGAGGACCTGCTCGCTGGTCGTATTGTAGAAGGTGACGTTGAGAAAATCCCGTAGCGCTGGGTGACGCTGGCGCAGCGCGTTCATCAGGCGGATGTCGTCCTTAATGTGGCCGGGCTTGTCCATGTCCCAGGCGCGGATCTCGTATTTCTCGGAATCGAGATATTCCTCCTTGCCGGGCATGGGCGCGGCCTCGCAGATCTCGTAGCCGTTGTAGACTCCATAGTTCCCGCCGAGGCTTGCTGCGAGGCAGAGACGGGTGCGGAAACCGGGCCGACCGGAGTTCTGCAGATAGGTTGGGTTGATATCTGGAGTGTTCACGAAAAAGTTCGGCCGCATGTATTCGCGGCATTCCTCCTGCGTCAGCTCTGTTAGATACTCGGTCAGGCCCTGCCGGTCATTGCGCCAGGTGAAATAGGAGTAGCTCTGGTTGAAGCCCACCTTTGCCAGCCGCTTCATCACCTTGGGCCGAGTGAAGGCCTCGGCGAGAAAAATCGTGTCGGGGTGCAGTGCGCGGACCTCGCCAATCATCCATTCCCAGAACGGGAACGGCTTGGTGTGGGGGTTGTCCACGCGGAAGATCTTGATGCCTTGGTCGATCCAGAAAAGCACTATGTCACGCAGTGCATACCAGAGGTCCGGAAGCGCGCCGCGGTAGAAGTGAACGTTGACGATGTCCTCATATTTCTTGGGCGGGTTCTCGGCGAACTTGATCGTGCCATCCGGGCGCCAGTCGAACCATTCGGGATGCTGCTTGATCCATGGATGATCGGGGGAGCACTGAATCGCGAAATCGAGCGCGATCTCGAGCCCGTAGTCCTTGGCCGTATCCACCAGTCGCTTGAAGCTTTCGAAATCGCCGAGCTCGGGATGTATCGCGTCATGGCCGCCCTCGGGCGCGCCGATGGCATAAGGGCTGCCGGGATCGTCGGGGGCCGGAGTAAGAGTATTGTTGCGGCCCTTACGGTTAGTCTTTCCGATCGGGTGGATGGGCGGAAAGTAGAGCACATTGAAGCCGAGATCGCGGACGTAGGGCAAGCGCGCGATCACGTCGTCGAAGGTGCCATGGCGTTTGGTACTACCCGATTGCGAGCGGGGCATCAGTTCGTACCAGGCAGAGAAGGCCGCGGCTTCGCGGTCGGCAAAGACCTTTAGGGTCTTGTATTCGGTGAGGTTGGTGCGTGGTTGCGCCCGCAGCATGGCAGCGACAACAGCCGGCGCGGTGAAGGCGGCGAGCTGATCGTGGGTGGAGATGGCGAGGTCGGCCTGGGCCAGGAGGGCGGCGAGAAACGCCTTGTCCTCGGAGCTTGCAACATTTTCGGGTGCGAGGGCGGTCTCGACGAGCTGGCGACCCTCGGTGAGTTCGAGAGTGATGTTCTGGCCCGCGTCGAATTTCTTTACGATGTCCTTCGCCCAGGTGCCGAAGAGGTCGCGCCACGACAGGATCGTGACATCGTAGAAGGCATTCTCGGGCAGGGTGATCGTGCCCATCCAACGATCGTTGACGCCGGGAAGCATCGGGGCCTCTTCGGCCTTCGCACTGCCCGACTTGGCGTAGCGTATGGCGGCAAGAATGCCTTCGTGTCCATCGCAGAAGATGTCGGCCTCTACCACAAGCGGGTGGCCTGCGACCGCGCGGGACGGGAAGCGGCCACCGTCGATCTCGATATTCACACCCTCGATCGCCACACGACTCCGGGCAAGCTCCTGCAACTTTCCAAACCCCGGATCGGCCGGTGCCGCGCTGGCGGAACCTGGTCTTGTGACTTGCCCGGCAATCGCAACCGGTTCAGGGTTTGTGGCAGATTGAACGGTGTTCGTCATGTGGACCCCAGTTTGCAGTTCCTGCTCCGGATGAAAACGCCCCGGAGGCCGGGGCGGTTGCGACATTCATCTAAGCCATATTGAGTCGAGCCTTGCAGGCGGCTCAAGGGTCTATTCGGAGTTCATGAGAGAAGATTTGGCAATGCCCTGTGATTGATCGGAAAATCCCAGTGCGACGGTCGCGTCGAGATGGGGGCGAGGGCATCGGACGTCATCGAAAAAAGTTCCGTGTAACGTCCGAATCATCGCATTTCACGAAACGGTTGGTGGGTAAAAACCACGCATTCACGCGAGAAAAAGACCATGTTCCGGCATGTCGAGCGGGGATGTGCCGGCCGGCGACGGCTGGGCCGGGCGCAGCCGCAATGCGCCCGGCTTGGGCAATCGGTCAGGCAGCAACGGTTTCCGCCTTGGGCGGCTCCTCGAGGTTCGGCTCCTGCTCGGTAAGGGTCCGGAAATTCTCCTGTGCTTTCTCGGCGGTCATTTCCGCGAGGTGGGACACTTCGGCCGAATAGTCCTCCGTCATATGGGCGGCAAATTCGCGTTGCACGCCCATGGCTTCCTCGGCGGCCTGGCAATGGGCAAGCCTGGCGAGGAATTCCGCCTGGGCTTGCATTCTCCGGCTCATGAAGGAGAAGAGCTCCGCGCTCGTTTCGAGATTGCTTTCGAAGATCCGTTGCGGCAGTTCGACCGCCTTAGCCATCATGCTCTTCGAGAAATCAGCCATGCGCTCGGCATTTGCCTTTCCGGACGCAAGGACTGTTTCCGCGGCTTCGCTGGAATATTCTGTATTCATCGGTTCATTCCCTCCACTGTGACTTTGATGCTTTGAGGCGATTCTGACACGATGCGAGCTTGCTGCCATGTGCTGGATCAAGAATCCGGACTGGGATCGACCGCGCCTATAACGATTATCCAAGACTTTTGGTGCAACGCAACCCAAGAGCTGTGTTAACACGAATTTCCGGGCCTCGTTTATGGGGCTTCGGCGCAGTTCCGCCCAATCTTTACTGGCGTGCGGCGGGGGGCGTTGTAAATCGGCCAATATGCCGACCGGCCGGTAAAGCATACGGGGCAATACAACTTTTAGTTGTTGATCTGACGAGTGGGTACCCTCAACTTCAATTAACGCGTCCTGCGGCCCTGCACCCTAAGTCTTGCGCCGCGATTTCTCGGATGGCGGCGTGTTGTGCGGACATTAACTTCGATTTCTGGGGGCACAGAAAAAAACGACGCCGCGACTGAATAATGCGCGGCGCCGTTTAACGATATAAAATCTGATCCTCTATGGCCTCACCATACGCCGGTGAGCCGGGGCGAAAAAGGTATCGAAATCGACCACTAGCCATGGTGGATGATTCTCGCGAATCATTTTTACCCCGCTCCAGCCGTTGACGGGATTGCATTTTTCGGTGCGACTTGAGCGAGTAATTCCGTTCGGGGATACTGCCCGAATACGGGAAAACCGGGCAATTTTCTGTATTTCGGGCATGATTAGCCGCCTACCGGCGGGCGCGGCCGTTGTCCGAAGGTTCACGAAACTGTAAAATTCCGCCTCAAGTGGTTCGACTGTCGTGAGGGGGTTTGCGACGATGCCTGGGCTCAACCTGTTGATCGATATGCTTGATACCCTGGACGCAAGCACAAGTTCTGCCGATACGTGGCAGCGGTTGGTTGGGCTTTACGAGGGGGCCGGGGCCTCCTTCTTCGTGCTGGGCGAAATGGACCAGGCCACGGGCGAAATCATTTTTCTCCAGAGCACGATGAACCGCCCCTGGCTCGATCACTGGGTTGACCGCAACTATGCGAGCGTCGATCCGCACTGCCCCAAGAAGGGCATTCCGCCGAAGAAACTCGAAACCGTCACGACGCTTCATTCCGAGCGGAACCTATGGCCCATTGGTAGCGACCCCGAGCAACGGATCTTCTTCGACGAACTGGCCGACGCTGGGTATCATGGGGCTTCCAGCATACCCTGCCCGTTAGGCGACACGTCGCGGGTGCGGCTAGTGGCGTTCGGCGCGGGGGCGGGGGACGAAGGTTTCATGCGGAGCCCGGTTTTTCATACCCTCAGCCTTCTTGCACCGGTGGCGGCCCTCCGAGGAACGCGGCTGGAGGGACGTCATCCCGACATTTTCATAAAGGCAGGCCCGAAGCTCTCGACGCGCGAGCGTGATGTGCTGTCCCTGCTGGCGAGCGGCCAACTCAATGCGCGCATCGCCGAGCGGCTGAAGATCACCGAGCCGACGGTGCGCAAGCATGTGACATCGGCAAGGATGAAGCTTGGTTGCGCAACCCGGGAGCAGGCGGTTGCAGTGGCGGTGTCGCGGGGGCTGATCTCGCTTTAGTGGCGGGTATGTGTAGCAGGGCGATCACAGATATCAGACAGGGAATGGGACGTTCGCCGGTTGACACGGACCTTATAGCCCAATCTTCTTGGCAAGATCTGTGGGCGGCAGCGGAGATCTAGAAGGTCTTCTCGCCGCATGGTGCGTCTTGCCCATTCGATTGAACTGAAATTTACGTAATAGATGACCCAATTTTTTGTGGATATTCGAAGTAGCCATTTCGAATTTATTATTCCTTGCAGCGAGAAATTGCCCGAATAGAACGCTTGACTTATTTGAAATAATTTATGTATGCGACGTCATATCAAGCAGTATTAATTATGGTAAATGATGTCAGGTAATATTTTTCTTGAATCGACGCAGATCAGCATAGGCGAGGCAGACGGATCGATCGCTGTCGGGATCATACGGGAGGTAGATCTTTCGCAGCCGGTGACGGTCGAGTATCAGATCACGCTCGATACGGCACAATCGGCAGACGTGAGCACGCTCGGGGTCGGGCAGGTCGTCATTCCAGCGGGTGTGGACCGCGTTACCGTCGATGTGGGGATCGTCGATGATGCGCTGTCGGAAAGCGCCGAGACCGTCATTGCGTCGATTGTCAGCATCAATAGCGGGACGCTGACATTCCCGCGGACGACCCGAATCGACATTCTGGACGACGAGAATTCGATGGAGCCGCCGGCGGATCCGCCGCTGGAGTCGAACTATTCGGTGACCGAGTCCGTGGTGATCGACTACGTGCAGGCCCCGATTGCGCTGGAGTTCTCTCCTGTTGATCCGGACCTCGTCTATGTCGGGCGCAAGCGGGGGTGGGTCGAGCTTTACAATGCCGAGACCGGGGAGAAGGTTTCGACGGTCTTCAACCTCGATGCGGAGACGAACAGTGCCGCTGATCGCGGGCTGCTCGATATCGCGCTGCACCCGAATTTTCCGGAGGAGCCCTATTTCTATCATTTCCGGGTGGTCGATCCGCCCGAGACGGCCGGCAACAGCGGGCTGGCCGGACAGGATGGAAGCGGCAACCGCTTCGCGCATCTGACGCGGATCGAGCTCGATCCTGCGACCAACTACAGGACAATGATGCCGGGTTCCGAGGTGGTCCTGCTTGGCGCGGCCGGGCAGAATCTTGATGATATATCCGGCGGTGGCGCGCTCAATTTCACTTCGACCGATACATTTGATCTTCCAGCGTCCGAAATCGATCCCGTGACGGGAGACTACAAGCAGGATTACCTGAAGGTGGATTCCCAGTCCCATGCCGGGGGCTCGCTGGAATTCGGCCCCGACGGAATGCTGTATGTGAGTGTCGGTGACGGGACATCGTTCAATGCCGCCGACCCCCGCGCGCTTTCGGTTCAGGATGTAGGTTCGCTGTCGGGCAAGATCCTCCGCATCGACCCGATGACGGGCAATGGCCTGCCGGACAATCCCTTCGTGGATGAGGCTGGGGGTGATCTGACGCGCAACGAGGCCAAGGTCTATCAACTCGGGTTCCGCAATCCGTTTGCCATGTCCTTCGACGCGGAGGGAAAGTTCATCATCTCCAACACAGGCTGGGGCGGATACGAGTCGATCTTCTCGGGCAGCGCGGGAGCGAATTTCGGTTGGCCCTACTACGAGGGCGGCGATGGCGGCGTGCTGGTGCCCGCTCGAGGCTATGAGGATTTCGAGACCGCCGATGCCTTCTATGCCGCGGTCAATGCGGGTGAGATTGATATCACGCCACCCTATCGTGCCTTTTCTCATGTCTACGAAGATCCCGGATACCAGGTACAGGGCATCGCGGGTTCGGATGATCTCATCGACTCCGACGCGCTGCCGGAGAGTCTGCAGGGATACTACATCTTCGCCGACTTCGTGGAGGGCGAGGTTTTCGCCGTCAGCTCGGACGACCGACGGGAGATCGAGTATCTCTACACCTCGCAAAGCGGTCTTGCTCCGATCCATTTCAAGCAGGGGCCGGACGGGTCGATCTACTTCGTCGACGTGTTCGGCAACTATGTTGGTCGCTATGACATCACCGAGCCGAGCGCGCCGGTGGAGGGCGTTTCCTTCGATTACAACGGCGATGGTTTCGGTGATCTGCTGTTCCGGAACGACTCCTCGGGGACGACGCTCGCATCGAGCGGGCCGGACGGAACACTGGTTCGGAACTTTGGTACGACCTCTTCCGGGATCGTTGCCATCGGGGATTTCGACGGCGATGGGGCGACCGATATCGTTGTTCGCAACACCAATGAAACCATGGTGAGCCGGGCCGGTGCCGGCGGGTCGATCACCGGCTATGGCAACCGTGCAGGCGAGACGCTTCTCGCGGCGGCCGACTTCGATGGCGACGGCAGCGACGACCTTCTGTTCCGCGACGGTGCCAGCGACTCGGTCGAAGCCGTTGACGGGGCGGCAAACCAGGTCATCCAATCGTTCGGGACACAGGCAGCGGGTGCGATCGAGGCGGTGGGAGATTTCGACGGCGATGGAGTTTCCGATCTGCTGCTGCGCAATCCGGACGGTACGCTCACCAGCGCAAGCGGAACCGGGGGCGTGGTTGCGAGCTACGGAAACCGTGCGGGCGAAACCCTGTTGGCGATTGCCGATTTCGATGGCCAGGGCGGGGATGATCTGCTGATCCGTCGCAATGCCACGGGCGCGACCTTCGTCATCGACGGAAGTGACAATGCGTTCATCCGCGGCTTCGGCGTGACGGCGTCGGGTGCGGTGAAGGCGGTGGGCGATCTCGATGGTGACGGCGCGACGGATGTGGTACTGGAGAATTCCAGCTCGGTTCTCATCGGTCTGAGTGGGCCCGGTGGGTATGTCGCGGGCTATGGCAATCGGACGAACCAGGCTCTGCTTGCCGTAGCGGATTTCGATGGGAACGGCGCTGACGATCTCCTGCTCCGGAACAACAACGGCGGAGCCACGTTCGTCATCGGGGGATCGGACGCAGCCTTCAAGCGCGGATTCGGCCCGACCAATCCGGGCGCGGTGGAGTTCGTCGGCGATCTCGATAGCGATGGTGTGGCGGATGTCGCGATTCGCAATGCGAATGGCAGCGTCTGGGGGCGGAGCGGCACTGACGGAGCAGTCGCGGGCTACGGCAACCGGGCGGGGCAGGAAATCGCCTTTGGCGAGATGACGCTTGATCTTCTGCCCGATGGGTTGATGCCTGGGGTCGATGCGCTGATCTGATCCGTATCGTGGCGCGCCCTTGGGAGTTCTGAAGGGCGCGATTGACCCAGCTTCAGCAATCCTCGCGCAGGAATTCGCTGTCGAAGGGCAGGGAGACGCGTTCGCCTCGCTCTTCGGTGAGGGTCAGGCGGCCCTCCGCCACGGATATATCCCGGACGCGGGTCCAGCCGGAAGGTCTGGGGATCGCGCCGAGCACATGGGCGATGCGGTGCCTCGGGCCCAGTGTGAAGGCGGTGGGCACGCCTTCGGCCGAGACCGGGTTTGGCCCGGTTGACGCGCGGTGGCCATCCGCGCCGGCGGCCCGGCCATCCTCGATCCCGAGTACGCCGGTGTGGCGGCCATTCCACGGGGCGTAGTCGCGGCCCGCGTTGGAATGCCAGAGCATGGTAACGGGCAGGGTTCTAGGGTTCTTCAGGACGAAGATAAGATCCTTCTCCTCCTCGCGGATGACGACACTCCAGCCGAGGGTGGAGCTCGAGGCTTCGATCAGCGTTATGAAATCCTCGTGCCGGTCGCCGATCGGTAGAGAGGTGAGGTCAAGGGTGCCGCCATCCGTGGCTGGGCAGGCGCGGAGGTCGGTGAAGCGCTCCCCCGAGGCCAGCCGGTGGCGGCCGGGTTCGAGCGGGGTTTCGGGTGTGAGGGCCAGTCTTTTCTGAGAGACTGAGAGGAAGCCGCGCCCGGAGAGGTGGATCATCGGGTGGTGGGCGACGGACAGCGCGCCCGTACCACCCTCGATCACGTGGCTCTGGTAGAGGATGGGCGCATCCATGGCCAGGATGAGGGTCTTGGTGAGGCGCGCACCCATGATGTCGCGTGCAAGCCGGTAGCAGAGGGAACCCGGTCCGGCGTCGAGCGGGTTCCACGCGCTCGACGCGCTCCAGCCATGGGGTGGGCCGTCGATCAGGTCGCTGGCGCCGAAGGGCGCGCAGAAGAAGTCGCCCGACAACTTGCGCTCTACCGGCGGGGTGGTGGGTTCGAAGGTGGCTTCGCCCTCGTTGACCCAGGGTGCGGTGTGCAGAGGGGCAAGCGTGCGCCGGCCATGGTGGAACGCGAGGTGGCGGATATTGCCGACGGACGGGTCGGCTTCGATCGATCCGGTCGGCGTCTCGGCGCGGTTTGCGGTGTCGGATCGTGCCATGTCATTTTCCCAATTGGCCGCATCATGCTCGCTCAGATAGCCATGACAGAAGCGATCTGATCGGCGCAAGTGCGGTCCGATCGAACCGGCGTGGTCGTTTCCGGCATCGCGGCTTGCTGGCCTTGCGCTGAACGGGGCAGATGTCACAAGGGGGCGCGCGTGAAACGCACCGAAGAAGACGCGGCTCCGGATGCGGGCGGACTATCCGTGCCTCCGGCCTCGGCACCCTGCGCCGTTGCGGCCAGGCCCTTCGTGCTTGCTGCGACCATCCTTGCCTCTGCGATGATGAATGCGGTCCCGAAGCCTATGCGGGTGTGGCGTCCGGCATTAACAATGCCGCGAGCTGGCTTGCCGGGCATTTCGTCGTGGCTCTCGTCGGTGCGGTCACGGCGATGGTCTTTGCCTCCGGGCTTGGGGTGAGCCAAGCCGGAGCGCCGGTCGGAGCTTTGTCCGAGAGCGCGCCGGGCGGGGAACGCGAGGTGGTCGCCATGGCGTTTGCCTCTGCCTATTCTGCGGGAATGACAGTCTGTGCGCTTCTGGCGACATTGAGGGTGCTGATCGCCTGGGGCTGGCTGGCTCTTAGAGTGGAGTGAGACTGGAGGGCAGACACCGCCGAACACGTGCCTGCCGATCTCGCGATCAGAGCGCTGCGTCAACGGATGCGCAAACCATAGGCGCGTCGAAAAAGTTTAGACCATAAATACATCAGCCCTACCGATGCCGGGCAGGAAACCGGCGTTCAGACGGAACTCCCGTTGCACCCCCTGCGAAGTCTGGTCGATCTGACTTGTATACAAGGCAGGCGGATCAGGCTGGAGTGGGGCTGGGTGGCGAAGGAAATCGAGGCGATCGAACGGACGATACTGGCGGCCATCGTCGAGGGCCGCATCGCGCCGGGTGCCAAGCTTTCCGAGAACGCACTCGCGTCCGCCTTCGATGTTTCACGCACTATGATCCGTGAGGCGCTCGCCCGGCTGGAAGCCCGCAAGGTGCTTTCGGTGCAGGCGCGCAAGGGCTGGTTCGTCAACGTGCCGGACGCAAAGGAAGCGGCCGAAGTCTATTCCGCGCGCCGGGCGGTGGAATGCGGCTACCTCATGTATGCGGATCCGTTCACGGATGCCCAAATCGCGTGCCTCCGCAAACATATTGCGGACGAACGCGAGGCCATCGGGAAGGGCGACAAGGCGCTGCTCACCTATCTAATGGGCGATTTTCATGTCCGCATCATAGAGCAGTCCGGGAACAGCGCGCTGGTCGAGATTATCCGGAACCTGACCGCGCGCACGATCCTCATTTCCTTGTGCTACCAGTCCCAGAGGAACGCGCTGGCCTCGCACGAGGACCATGTGCGGATCTTCGAGGCGTTGGTGGAGGGTGATATGCGGCTCGCCGCTCAGCTTTGTCACGATCACCTCGAAGACGTCGAGACCGGCATTACGATCGATACCGCGCCCAGCTCGATCGACATGCTGAGAAATTCCCTTCGCCTCGACATGGCGCCGAGCGAAGCGGAGCCAGAATGCGCCACCTCTTTCTTCGAACAAGGGACATCTGATGATCACTAAACGTGCTTTCCTTGCCGCCAGCCTCATGGCCGCGACCGCTTCCCTGTCGGCTCCGGCCGCCTTTGCAGACGCCCTCGAGGACATAACCTCGGCCGGGGAAATCCGCATTGCCGTGCCGCAGGATTTCCCGCCCTTCGGTTCGGTCGGCGCCGACATGGCGCCGCAGGGCTATGACATCGACATGGCGGAACTGATCGCCGAGAAGCTCGGCGTCGAGCTGGAGCTGGTGCCTGTGACTTCGGCGAACCGCATTCCTTATCTCCAGACCAACAAGGTCGACCTGGTGATCTCGTCCATGGGCAAGAATGCCGAGCGCGAGGCGGTCATCGATTTCTCCGAAGCCTATGCCCCGTTCTACAACGGCATCTTCGCGCCAGATGATGTCGCCGTGACGGAGGTTGCCGATCTCGCGGGCAAGCAGGTCGGGGTCACGCGCGGTTCGATCGAGGATCTCGAACTGAGCGAGGTCGCCCCAGAGGAGGCGACGATCAAGCGCTACGAGGATAATAACGGCACGATCTCGGCCTTCCTCTCCGGTCAGGTCGAGGCGATTGCCACCGGCAACGTGGTTGCCGCGGCCATTCTCGAGCGCAACCCGCCGAAGCGGCCCGAGCTGAAATTCCTGATCAAGAACTCGCCCTGCTATATCGGCATGAACAAGGGTGAGCCTGCGCTCATGGAAAAGGTCAACGCCATCATCGCCGAGGCGAAAGCCGATGGCACGCTGGATGCCATCAGCGAGGAATGGCTCGGCGTGGATCTTCCCGAAGAGCTCTGAGGCTCCGGGACGTTCCGGCCGGGCCGGAGCGTCCCCCATTTTCACCGAAAGGACCGAAATGGACTACCAGTTCAATTTTGACTGGATCGCGACCTATTGGCCGGTGTTCCTTGCCGGGACCTGGATGACCATCAAGCTCATCGTCGTCGGCGGGATCGTGGGAATTGCGTTCGGCATCTTCTGCGCCTGGGCCCGGTCACTCGGGCCGAAGACCCTCGGGGGCATTGTCGCGGTCTATGTGGAACTCATTCGCAACACGCCTTTCCTGATCCAGCTTTTCTTCATCTTCTTCGGTCTGCCCGCATTGGGGTTGAGGCTGACGGAGGTGGAGGCCGCGATGCTCGCCATGATCATCAACCTCGGGGCCTACAGCGCCGAGATCATCCGGGCAGGTATCGAGGCGACACCCAAGGGGCAGTTCGAGGCCGGGGCCTCGCTCGCCATGTCGCCGATCCAGACCTTCCGGCATATCGTGCTGGTGCCCGCGCTGCAGAAGATCTGGCCCGCGCTCGCCTCGCAGGTGGTGATCGTGATGCTCGGCTCCGCCGTGGTCAGCCAGATCGCCGTGGAAGATCTCACCTTTGCAGCGAACTTCACCCAGTCCCGCACCTTCCGTGCGTTCGAGGCATATTTCGTTTCGACCGCGATCTATCTCGGCCTTGCGATCCTGCTGCGGTTTGTTCTGCTCGAGATCGGCAACCGGATCTTTGCCACCCGGCGGAGGGCGGCGCGATGAGCCAGATCGGTTTTTTTGACATCCTGACGAACCTGATCTACGCGACCGGCTGGACGATCGTTCTCTCGATTGTTTCCTTCATCGGAGGCGGCATTCTCGGGCTTATCCTGCTTTTCGCGCGGATCGGGCGTGCGAAATGGCTCCAGCTTTTGGTGAAGGGTTACACCGAGGTCTTCCAGGGTACGCCGCTGCTGATGCAGTTGTTTCTCGCGTTCTTCGGGCTGGGGCTGCTCGGCATCGACGTCGCGCCATGGCTTGCGGCGGGGCTTGCGCTTATCCTTTGGACGGCGGCCTTTCTGGTGGAGATCTGGCGCGGCTGCGTCACCGCCATTCCCAAGGGGCAGTGGGAGGCCTCCGCCTCGCTCGGCATGACCTATATCGAACAGATGCGTTACATCATCCTGCCGCAGGCCTTCAGGATCTCGATCCCGCCCACGGTCGGTTTCTCGGTTCAAGTCGTGAAGGGGACAGCGCTGACCTCGATCATTGGTTTTGTCGAGGTGACCAAGGCCGGAACGGTGCTCGCCAACGCTACCTTCCAGCCCTTCACGGTCTACGGGCTGGTGGCCCTGATCTATTTCGTGCTCTGCTATCCGCTTTCGCTCAGTGCGCGCAAACTCGAAAGGAAATTCAAGAGTGCCGCTCATTGATATCGATGCCCTGAAGAAGAGCTATGGTCAGACCGAGGTGCTGAAGGGCATCGACCTTCGGATCGAGAAGGGCGAGGTGATCGCGCTGATCGGGAAATCTGGCTCGGGCAAATCGACGCTGCTGCGTTGCATAAACGGCCTCGAGCAGATCAACGACGGCTCTATCACCGTGGCCGGGCAGCAGCTTGCGAATGATGAGCAGCACCTGCGCAACCTGCGCATGAAGGTCGGGATGATCTTCCAGCAGTTCAATCTTTTCCCGCACAAGACCGCCGGGGAGAATGTCATGCTGGCTCAGCAGGTGGTGAAGAAGACGCCGAAGGCGGAGGCCGAGGCCATGGCGCGCAAGATGCTCGACCGCGTCGGGCTGGCCGAAAAGTTCGACAACTATCCCGATCAGCTCTCGGGCGGTCAGCAGCAGCGGGTCGCGATTGCGCGGGCGCTGGCGATGGAGCCGATTGCGCTGCTCTGCGACGAGGTCACCTCCGCGCTCGATCCGGAGCTGGTGGGCGAGGTTCTGCAGGTGGTGAAAGGGCTGGCGGCCGAAGGCATGACGCTGGTGATGGTCACGCACGAGATGGCCTTTGCGCGCGATGTCTGCTCGCGGCTCGTGTTCATGCACCAGGGGCGCATCCACGAGATGGGGGCGCCGGAGGAGGTTTTCTCCAACCCGAAGACGCCGGAGCTGCGCAGCTTCATCGGCGCGCATTGACGAGACTCGGGCCGGGGCCATTCAGCCCATGTAGGCGTCGGGGGAGAGCACGTTCGACATGAACTGAAGGCTTTCGCGCAGGGCGTCCCGGCCCTGCGGGCCCCCGATGCAGATCCGTACATGCTCGTCGGGGTCGCCTTCGACGGTGAAGGTGTCCGAGGGCATGATGCCGACATTGCGCCCGGCCATGCGGGCGATGATGTCTGCGCGGCCCGAGCCGCGGGGTAGGCGCAACCAGATGTTGAAGGCGTTTTCGGCCGCGGAATACTCGAAATCCTCGAGCGCCTCCCGGGCAATCTTCTGGCGCGCGGCGGTTTCGGTACGGATGAAGCGGCGGATATGGTCGGCCGTGCCGTCCTCGATCCACTGGGTGGCGAGCGCCATTGGCAGGGGAGAAGGCATGACGGTGAGCGCGCGCAGGGCCTGTCCCATGGCATGGGTGTCTTTGCCCGAGGGCGTGACCACATAGGCGAGGCGCAGGCCCGCGCCGATGCATTTGGCGAGTCCGCCGATATGCCAAGAGAGATGCGGGATGGAGGCCGCAAGCGGCGCGGGCGCGCGCGAGGGGATGAAGCCGTAGGCGTCGTCTTCGATCAGCGGCAGGCCGTGGCGGTTCAGCACCTCTGAGATTTCCAGCCGCCGCTCAACCGGCATGGTGAGGGTCGTGGGGTTCTGCAAGGTGGGATTGAGGTAAAGCGCGCGGGGGCCGTGGGCCCGGATCGCGGCTTCGAGCGCATCGGGCAGGATACCGTCTGCGTCCATCTCCAAGCCCGCGAGGTGGAGCTTCAGGCGCGACGCAATCGTGCGGATGCCGGGGTATGTGACCCGCTCGCAGAGAATGGTGTCGCCGGGGGCGGCGATCATGGTGAGCACGGCGCTGATCGTTGCATGGGCGCCGGGTGTGACCGCGATGCGGTCGAGCCGGGGGATGAGGCCGCGCAGCGAGAGCCAGGTGGAGGCCGCGATCTTGTCCTGCTCGCTGCCGGTCGCGGACTGGTAGCGCAGGAGCGGGATCAGGTTGGCGGAGACCGTTGCGAGGCCGTCCCGCATCCGGGCGAGCAGCGCGGGATCTGAGGGTTCGGGTGGCATGTTCATCGAAAGGTCGATCTCGGCGGCGCGCATTCGCTCCGCCTCCGGTGACGCCGACATGCGCTCACGAACGAATGTGCCGCGCCCCACATGGCTTTCCAGAAGCCCGCGTGCCTGGGCCTCTGCATAAGCACGCGAGACGGTGGTGAAATCGATGCCCAGCCTCTCCGCAAGCTTCCGCTGGGGCGGAAGGCGGACGCCCGGATCGAGCGCGCCGTCGCGGATGTCGACCTCGATGGCGTCGGCAATGGCGAGATAGCGGGGTTTACCGTTGTCCCAGTTCGCCGGGGTCCAGTTTCTCATCTCGCCTCCGATACTCGCTGCCAGTCTAATCGATTCGACTAATTGATGCATATTGTATGTATCTGCGATCCGCAATGGCAGAATGTACGTGCTTTGCTTACGCTCAGAAGTTTCAAAAGCCTCGGAATGTGGCCAATTTTTGAGCTATAGATGCGAATAGCAGCAATGGTATATCATATGAACACAATTTATTGTATGTAGATTGAACTGGTAATTGATTCATACAATTTTGGCATGCCACCCAGATTGCGAAGACATTATGGGAGATAGAGATGCCAGCAGTAGCCACCGAGGCGCACAAGGACGGAGACTACTTCGTCGACTACGAGGAAAAGGTCTTCGAGGACGTGAAGGCAGAGGAAGGCGAGAAGGCGCTCGTCACCTTTCATACCGTCGCCTTCGAGGGGTCGATCGGCCTCGTCAACATTCTCAACGCCATTCGGCTCAACCGCAAGGGATACGAGACCTCGATCCTGCTCTACGGGCCCGGCGTGACGCTCGGGATCCAGCGCGGTTTCCCGACGCTCGGCGACGAGGCCTTTCCGGGCCACCAGAACTTCGCGGTCAACCTGAAGAAGTTCATGGGCGAGGGCGGCAAGGTCTATGCCTGCCGCTTCGCGCTCCAGGCGCTCTACGGCCATGGCGAGCCGTCGCTCCTGCCCGGCATCACGCCGATCGCGCCCCAGGACGTGCTCGACTGCATCCTTCTGCACAAGAAGGCGAACGCGGTCATCCTCGACACCTGGACGGTCTGATCCCGCCGGCCGGGTGGCCCTTGCCGCCCGGCTCCCATCTTTCGAAGGCACGTCCGGAGGTCATACATGCGAACCGACACAATCCGCGCCGCCGCCGTCCAGATCGCGCCTGACCTTTCGGGGCGGGCCGGGACGATCGAGCGGGTGCTCAATGCCATTGCCGAGGCCGCCGACAAGGGTGCGCGCTTCATCGTCTTTCCCGAGACCTTCGTGCCCTATTACCCGTATTTCTCCTTCGTCCTGCCGCCCGTCCTGCAGGGCGCGCCGCATCTGGAGCTTTACCGCGAAGCGGTGGTCGTGCCCTCGGCCGAGACCCGCGCGGTGGCGGAAGCCACGCGCAAGCGCGGGGCGGTCATCGTGCTCGGCGTCAACGAGCGCGACCACGGCTCGCTCTACAACACGCAGCTGATCTTTGATGCGGACGGGTCGCTCGCGCTCAAGCGGCGCAAGATCACGCCGACCTATCACGAGCGGATGATCTGGGGGCAGGGCGATGGCGCGGGGCTCACGGTGGCCGAGACCGCCGTTGGCCGCGTCGGTGCGCTCGCCTGCTGGGAGCATTACAACCCGCTCGCGCGCTACGCGCTGATGGCGCAGCACGAGGAGATCCACGCGAGCCATTTCCCCGGCTCGCTGGTCGGGCCCATCTTCGGCGAGCAGATCGAGGTGACCATGCGGCACCACGCGCTGGAATCAGGCTGTTTCGTGGTCAATTCCACCGGCTGGCTGACCGAGGAACAGATCGCCGAGATCCACCCGGACCCGAAGCTGCAGAAGGGCCTGAGGGATGGCTGCATGACCTGCATCATCTCGCCCGAGGGGCGGCATCTCGCCGATCCGCTGACCGAGGGCGAGGGGATGGTGGTGGCTGATCTCGACATGAAGCTGATCACCAAGCGCAAGCGGATGATGGACAGCGTGGGCCATTACGCCCGGCCCGAGTTGCTGCATCTGGTGCATGACGCCCGCCCGACCCTGCCGCGCGAGACCCATGTGGCGCCGGAGCCGGACCTGCCGCTCTTTGCCGCGCTCGAGGAGGAAGAGCATGTCTGACTCCGATCTAATCAACGACCTGCAGACGCTCGGCATGCGGCTCATCGATCCGCGCGCGGGCCACGAGAGCCGGCGCGGCGGTGCCGGTCCTTCCGACCACAAGGCGGTGACGCTGGGCGAGACGACGGTGATGGTGCCGGTGCATACTGCGCCCGCCTTCGAGAGCCCCTACCTCGTGGAGCAGCCCGGCTCGGACGGGCTGGCGCGGGTGACGCGGAACGGCGCGGAGGTGGCGCGGGTGCGGTTTCCGACCCGGCCGCGCTTCTATGATCTCAAGACCGCGGACGGCATACCCTACAACCAGATTGCGGTGCTGCATTCGCGCAACGTGCTGGCGACCACCGTCTTGCAGACCTGCATCCGCTACGAGAGCCGCAAGAAGACCTGCAAGTTCTGCTCGATCGGCCAGAGCCTCGCGGCAGGCCGGACCATCGCGCACAAGACGCCGGAGCAACTGGCCGAGGTGGCTAAGGCCGCGGTCGAGCTTGATGGCGTCGAGCACATGGTGATGACCACTGGCACGCCGCGGGGCAAGGATCGCGGGGCCGCGGTGATGGCCGAGAGCGCGCGGGCGATCAAGCGGGCCGTGAACCTGCCGATCCAGGCGCAATGCGAGCCGCCCGAGGACGATGCCTGGCACGAGCGGATGGCGGAGGCGGGCGTCGATGCGCTCGGCATGCATCTGGAGGCGGTGACGCCCGAGGTGCGCGCGCGGATCATGCCCGGCAAGGCGAGCGTGCCACTCGAGAAATACTACGCGAGTTTCAAGGCAGCGGTGCGTGTCTTCGGGCGCGGCCAGGTCTCGACCTATATCCTCACGGGCCTCGGAGATACGGCCGAAGAGATCCTGCGGGTCTCGGAGCGGCTCTGCGTGCTCGGCGTCTATCCCTTCGTCGTGCCCTTCGTGCCGATCTCCGGCACGCCGCTCGAAAGCCATCCGGCGCCGTCCGCCGATTTCATGGCCTCGATCTTGCGGCCGCTGGGGCGAATGATCGTGGACGCGGGAATGCGTTCGAAGGACATCAAGGCGGGCTGCGGCAAATGCGGTGCCTGTTCGGCACTGTCCACCTACGAAAAGCTGAAGGTGGCGTGATGTATATCGAGACGCGCCAGTTCCATTGCCCGGGCTATTTCATCCGTGCAGTGTCGACGCCCTGGGAGGCGCGGGGAGCGGCCGGGTTGCGCCACCGGGTCTTCGTCGAGGAGCAGGGCATTTTTCCAGAGCACGACCGCGACGAGATCGACCTGATCGCGACGCATCTGGTTGCGCTTTCCACCAATGCCCATGAGGCCGATGCGGTGGTGGGCACGGTGCGCATCCACGAGGCGGAGCCGGGTCTCTGGTGGGGGTCACGCCTCGCGGTCGATCAGGGCTTTCGGCGGGTGGGCCGGCTCGGGAGCGAGCTCATCCGGCTCGCGGTGCGCACGGCGCATGCCCGCGGCTGTCGAACTTTCTTGGCGCATGTTCAGAAGCAGAACGCGCCGCTCTTTCGCCGGTTGCGCTGGAAACCGCTTGCGGATGAAGATCTGCACGGTGTGCCGCACGTGAAAATGGAGGCGGATCTCGCGGCCTATCCACCCTTCGCCCGGCCCCAGGAGGGCTGGTATCACGCCACGGCCCAGCGAGCGGCGGTATGAGCAGGTCGATTGATCCCGGCTTGCTCGCCGAGAGCCTGCGCGCGCATCCCGCAATTCTCTCCAAGCGCGCGATTGCGACAGCCACGCTCGGGCTCGGGCTCGATGCGACTGCCGCTGGGCGGCCGGGCGACGATGCCGCGGCGCTGCTCACTGCGGAGGGATTTGATCTGCTGGCGGGAGAGGGGTTCATTCCGGGCTTCGTGGCGGATGATCCGTGGTTTGCCGGCTGGTGCGGGGTCATGGTCAACCTCTCGGACATTGCCGCGATGGGCGGACGCGCCACCGCGCTCATTGACCAGGTCTGGGCGCCGGATGCGGCGGCGGCCGCGCCGCTCTTAAGGGGGCTGCGCAATGCCGCGGAGGCCTATGGCGTACCGCTGGTGGGCGGTCACACGAATTTCGCAGCGCCGGATCTGGGGCTCGCGGTGTCGGTGCTGGGCAAGGCGAAGCGCCTTGTCACGAGTTTCGATGCGCGGCCTGGCGACGTTCTTGTCGCGGCCATCGATCATCGCGGGGCGTATCGCAATTTCGACAATTTCTGCGCCGCACTGGATGCACCCCATGCCCGGCTGCGCGGGGATCTGGCGTTGCTGGCCGAGCTTGCGGAGGCCGGCCTCCTGCGCGCGGGCAAAGATATTAGCCAGGGCGGCATCGTGGGCACAGCCCTGATGCTCGCGGAATGTTCCGGCGTCGGGATCGAACTGGACCTTGAGGCGATCACGCCGCCCGACGGCGTGGCGCTGGCGCGTTGGCTCGCGAGTTTTCCAAGTTTTGGCTTCCTGCTCGCAGTGCGTCCAGAGCATGTCGATGGCATCTGCGCGCGGTTTCGTGCGCGAAATCTCGTGGTCGCCCCGATCGGCCGCATCATTGACGGCGCGTCTGTCAGTCTCGCTGCGGGTGGGGCTGTCGCGACCTTCTGGAACCACGCCGAGACCCCATACCTTTCGCTAGCGCTGAAGGAACCCATTCATGCCTGAAGTTCATTTCATCATTCGTTGGCCGGACAAAAGCGAGGAGCGCTGCTACTCGCCCTCCACGGTCGTAACGACCTTCCTCGAGGCCGGCACGAGCTATCCGCTCGAGGAATTTCTCGCGCGGACCCGGACCGCATTGAGGAAGGCCTCGGACCGGGTGGCGGAGAAATACGGCTTCGCCTGCAATTCGGCGCTCGATCAGCTCGAAAAAATTGAGAACCAGGCGCAGCGCTACAGCCAGGTGCCTCAAGCAAGCGTGACCTGCATCGCATTCGAACAATGAGGACGAGGGACATGAATGGCGTCTACCATACCACTGTCGTGATTGTCGGCGGCGGGCAGGCGGGGCTCTCCGTCAGCTACTACCTGAGTCGGAAGGACATCGATCATGTCGTGCTTGAACGGGAAGAGAAGTTCCATTCCTGGCGGGAGAACCGCTGGGACAGCTTTTGCCTTGTGACGCCGAACTGGCAGTGCCGCCTGCCAGATTTCAACTATGCCGGTGACGACCCCAACGGCTTCATGCTGAAGGACGAGATCACCGACTATCTCGATGCCTTCGCGAAGAGTTTCGATCCGCCGCTGCGAGAGCATGTGACCGTGACGCGGGTGGCGCATTTGGGCGCGGGCTATGTGGTGGAGACGAGCGCGGGCGACTGGACCTGCGAGCAGGTGGTGATCGCAACGGGGGGCTATGACGCTCCCATCGTTCCGCCCTATGCGGAGAACCTGGACCCCGCGATAGCCCAACTTCATTCACGCGACTATCGCCGTCCGTCGCAGATCCCCGAGGGTGCAACGCTCATTGTGGGCACCGGGCAGTCTGGCGTGCAGATCATGGAGGACCTTGTGCGGGACGGTCGGCAGGTGCATCTCGCCGTCGGGCCTGCACCGCGCTCACCGCGGAAGTATCGCGGGCGGGACGCGACCGACTGGCTTTACGACATCGGGCATTACGATATCACCATCGACAATCACCCGGATCCAGTGAAGGCGCTCACCCAGACCAACCATTACATGTCGGGGCGCGACGGCGGCAAGGAGATCGACCTGCGCCAGTTCCATGCGGAAGATGGCGTTCAGCTTTACGGATCGGTCACCGGCATGGCAGGCACACAGATCGAATTCCTGCCGGATCTGGTGAAGAACCTCGACGATGCGGATCGAAGCTATTGCGGCATTCGCGACCAGATCGACGCCCATATCGCGCGGGAAGGCATCGATGCGCCGGTCGAGCCGCCCTTCGAGAAGGTCTGGGAGCCGGAGCGGGAAACCACAGAGATCGACGCGGCGGAGCTGGGCATCACAACCGTCATATGGTCGATCGGATTCCGCCCGGACTACTCTTGGATCGAGGTCGATGCTTTCGACGAAAGGGGAAAGCCGCGGTTCCATCGCGGCGTGACCGATGTTCATGGCCTGCATTTCATCGGGCTCGGGTGGCTCAACACCTGGGGGTCGGGGCGATTTCTCGGCATCGACGCGGATAGCCGCTACCTAGCGGACCGGATTGAGGACCAGCTTGCCGTTTCGCTCCGGCGGGTTTCGGCCTGATGGTGCTGCATGCGTATCCCACGGAGCAGCGCGCGCATGTCCTTCGGGATCGGGTCCGGCTTTCCATGGGCCAGCTCGCGCCCATAGGCTTCTCCGAACAATGGTTGCTGAAGGATGCTGGCGACAGGCATTGGGCGCTGATCGCGGGCGCGCTCGGGCAGGAGCGCTCGGTTTTTCGCGATGGGACGGGCCGCCCGGTCTACGCGGCGTTCTGCGCGACATGGCTGGAACTGAGCCGACCAGGCCTTACCCTTCTGGGGGAGGATGCCGAGATCCTGTCCACCCTTTCGTCGCCTGGCGGGAGTTGCCTCGCCTCTGTGCACGTTGTCTCGGTCAGAGGGGAGGTGCGCGCGCGCCTGACGATGATCTCGACCTTTGTCAGCCACGACGACAGCGGATCGAACCGCCGCGTGTGTCGAAACGGTTTGATGGACGAAAGGCTGCCCGCCCTGCCGGTTTCCGGCCCGGACGTGATGGCCCTGCATCAGCGTGCGCGTTCGGTCTTGCGCACCCAGCGGGGACGACAGATCGCGGGGCCGGTGGCCTTGCGGGTGACGCCGGTTCCAGGACTGGATTTCAACGCGGTGGGCCTGCTCTACTTTCCGACTTTTTCGCGGCTGGCGGAGACCGCGAGCTGGCAGGCCGATCCGCAGATCGGACCGCTTGCCGCGCGCGAGGTGGTCTACCTCGGCAATATCGACCAAGGCGAGGAGATCGCCGTCTTCGTCGACGGGGCGGAGCAATACTTGGTGCGTGGGGATGGACGGGTTCTCGGCTACTGTCGGACCAACAGGGACCCGCGCACGACACAAGGCTGACGCGGGCGCGACTATGCGGCCTGAGCGTTCCTGCCGGCGAAATCTTGCATGAACGCGGCGAGCTTGCCTGCCTGTTCCACGGTGATGCCATTGTAGAGACTGGCCCGGAGATAGTCTCCGACGCCGAAGGGGGTGAGCGTGCGCAGGCCGATCATCCCCTTGTCCCAGCTTTCGATCAGGAACCGGTTGGTCAGGTCTTCATCTCCGCCTGCCACATTGAAGGGGACATTCATGCGGCTTCTCAGGGAGGTGTCGCTGACGGGGGTGCCGTAGAAGCCGCCCGAGCCGTCAATTACATTATAGAGAACGCTAGCCTTGGCGATGGAGCGACGCTCGATTTCCTCGACGCCGCCCTGCTCCGCGATCCAGTCCATGACGAACCCGACGACCTCAATGTTGAAGGTTGCCGGCGTGTTCCAGAGGTTTCCGGCATCACGGGTGATCGTGTAGTTGAGGACGCCCGGACAGAGCGGGGAGGCCTTGGCTTCGCCTAAGAGATCCTTGCGCACGATCGTTGCGGTCACGCCCGGGTGGCCGATATTCTTGGAGGCGCAGACAAAAAGTACCCCGACGTTGCTGCCGTGCCAGTCGATGGGTTTGGTCGAGAAATCGGAACTGGCATCGATCACCAGAGGGATGTGCTTGCGCGCCTCTGGCAGTTTCGGCAGCCGGTGAAGCTCGATACCGTTCACCGTCTCGTTCGAGCAGATGTAGACGAACTTGCTCTCGGGATCGATATTCTCCGCGGTCAGCTCGGGAAAGCCGATGAAGGCGCCGGTTTCCGGGTCGCTGCCGTCGATGGTCTGAGCGTTGCAGTATTTCTGCGCCTCGTCTCGGCCTCTCCTCGACCATGTTCCGTTGACGACATATGTCCCGACATCGGTGGCATCGTGGCAGAGGTTCAGCGGCACGGCGGCGAACTGCCCGTGCCCGCCGCCGAGAGTGAAGAGCACTTCGTAGTCGTCGGGAATCTCCATCACCTCGCGGATGGATTGCACCGCATGGTTGAGTATATCGAGAAATTCGGGCGATCTGTGCGAGAGCGCCAGAGAGGTGAGTTTGGGCTGCTGGAAGCTCGCCGCGATCACATCCTCGACGGCCTTGGGCAAGGAGGTTGGCCCGGGGCTGAAGTTGATCACCTCTTCGAACGGAACCGTGGGGCTGAGGGAACCCAAGAGGGCCGGGTGCGATTGTTCAGTCACGGTATTCATTCCTTGCTCCGCAAACATTCCGGGGTGCTTTCCGGCGGTGTGCATTGGGGGCGCTCGTCAAAAGCCGGGCGTCAATCGTCATGTAGCCGCGTGGACCAGAGGTTGCCCCTACTTCTCATGCCCCACCGCTCGACACGAGTCCCTTTCCAGTCCGCATTCTTGCAGTCGATCGATGAAGCAGCCTTCGGTTCAGACTAGCCAACCCAATTCGGCTTAGGCACCGACGCAGGTAGGCAGAACTCTGCGTTCAATCACCTTACAGGCTATGGCGGGCGTAAGTTCCACCCAACGCATGCTGGCTCTGTTGGTTTTCAGCTTGATGGAATTGAAATTAACCATTCCTGAGCGCGTTCGCTAAAATATTGGGCAGAAAGCTCAAATTTGATGTCTCCTTCAACCCTGCACGTTGACAGTTTGCGTGTTCACAACCCCACGTGAATGTAGCCGGGCGGTGGAGCCTCGGTTGCAGGGTGGGTCGGCAGACCCAACACGGGCGCCAAAGACGGAGAACGATCATGAAATTCCCAGGAAAAAACTCGGCCCTTGCGGTCGTGGCCACCGTTGCTGCGCTCGCAGTGGGCACACCCGGCGAAGCAACTAATTTTAAGGTCGCAGTCGGGGACAGCGGCGGCAGCACTCAGGAGGTCGGCGGTTTGGCCTTCAAGGCGAAACTCGAAGAACTTTCTGGTGGCAAGCACACGGCAACCCTCTTTCTGAACGGCCAGCTCGGCTCTGAGCAGGATACCGTGAACGATGCGGCTATCGGCACGCTTGACATGTCGATCCTCGCGATCAACAACATCACGCCCTTCTCTCCCACGACCGGCATCCTTTCGCTGCCTTACATGATGCTAAGCCTCGAGGACGCAGAGACCTTGACCCAGGGTCCCATTGGCGAGGAACTAGTCCAGAACACGATTGAAGATGCCGGGGTGCGGATCATCGGGTGGACCTATGCCGGGTTCCGCCGCCTGACCAATTCGCAGAAACCGGTCGAGACGGTCGAAGACCTCCAGGGCCTCGTGATCCGAGTGCCCAAGAACGAAATCATGATCGACACCTACAAGGCCTGGGGCGTCAGCCCGACCCCGATGGCCTGGTCCGAAACTTTCGCGGCCCTTCAGACCAAGGTCGTGGACGGGCAGGATACGCCCTACATCACGATCAACGCGATGAAGTTCTACGAGATCCAGAAATACGCCACCAATTTGCGTTACCTCTTTCTAATCGAGCCGCTGATCATCTCGGAACAGGTCTTCCAGGGCCTTTCTGAGGAGGATCAGGGCATCATCCTTGAGGCCGCCAAGGCTGCTACAGAGGAATCGGCACAATTCCTCCGCGACAAAGAGGCCGAGATCCAGGCGACCCTCGTCGAGGACTACGGAATGGAAATCGTGGATCCAGCCAACGACGAGCAGGAGTTCATCGACCTAGCGACTTCCGCCGTCTGGCCTAGCTTCTACGACAGCGTCGGCGGCATCGAAAAGGTGAATGCCGCGCTCGAAGCTATCGGCCGGGATCCCGTTTCCGAGTAAGCCTTCCGGATTCGGGAGATCAGGGGAAGGGCCTCCGGGCGCTTCCCCACCTCAAAGGGGGCGAGTATGCATGGGTTTCTGAGTGTCCTGAACAAGATTGAAAGCTACATTTGCCGCACATTGCTTGCCGTTTTTGTCTGCCTTCTCTTCCTTCAGGTCGTGGTTCGAACGTTCTTCAACTTCTCCTTTTCCTGGGTGGAAGAGCTCTCCGTCTACATGTTCGTGTGGTTCGTCTTCTTCGGCGCGAGCTACGCCGCGAAGATGGGCGCGCATAACCGGGTCACCTTCCAGCTGAAATTCCTGCCGTCCCGCGCAATCAAGTATGTCGAAGCCTTCGCAGATCTCTTCTGGATCTTCTTCAACCTCTATTTCGTTTACCTGTCGCTCGATTTCATCTTCAACCGCATGAACCGTTTCCAGTCCTCCCAGACCATGGGGTTCCACCTCAGTTGGGTCTACATCGTGCTGCCGATCGCATTCACGCTGATGACCGTCAGGATCGTCCAGGTCAATTACCGCAAGCTCGTCCTCGGCGAGGAACTGGTCGATCCCGACGCCATCGACCTTGACGAGGTCCGCGCTGAAAGCGGCCAGACCGAAAGTATTGCCGAAAAGAGGAGCGACTCCTGATGGGTAGTGAAATCATCCTGCTCTTGTTCGGCGGCTTTCTGGTTCTGCTGTTCATCGGCGCGCCGATCACTGTGGCCCTCGGGGTCTCGACGCTGCTGACCTTCTTCTATCTCGGCGAAAACCCGATCAAGTTCGTGCAAATCGCCTACACATCGGTCGGGTCTTTTCCGCTGATGGCGCTGCCCGCCTTCATCCTAGCCGGCGCGCTCATGGAGGCCTCCGGGCTTTCGCGGCGGCTGATCCAGGTTGCGGAGAGTTTTGCCGGACCCTTTACGGGCGGCATGTCGGCCGCCACAGTGATGGCCTGTCTTTTCTTCGGCGCAATCTCGGGCTCGGGTCCCGCGACCACCGCGGCGGTGGGGATGCTGATGATTCCGGCGATGATCGACCGTGGCTACAGCCGCAACTACGCTTCGGCTATCACCGCCTCCTCGGGCGGGCTGGGCATCGTGATCCCGCCCTCGATTCCGCTCATCATCTACGGCATTGCCGCGATCGGCATGCCGCCCCCACCGGAAGCCGTGGCCGAACACGGAAACTTCCAGACCGTTTCGATCCCAAAGCTCTTCATTGCGGGATTCATGCCGGCCTTCTTGATCGCCGGAAGCCTCTTGATCATGAACTACCTTCTGTCCAAGAAGCATGACTACAAGGGCTCGGCCGAAGGGTGGTCGGCGCGACAGATCTGGTGCGAGATGTATCGCGGCTTCTGGGCCCTGATGGCCCCCGTGGTGATCCTCGGCGGCATCTATTCGGGGTTCTTCACACCGACAGAGGCCGCGATTGTTGCGATTTTCTATACGCTTGCAGTCGGCGCGCTGATCTACCGCGAACTGACCTGGGCAAAGCTCTTCACCGCACTCGAGACAACGACCTGGCTCACCGGGCGCGTGCTGCTCATCATGTTCACCGCGACGGTGTTCGGCCGCCTCTTGGTCGAAAACCAGATCCCCGCGGTGATCGCGGAAGGTATGCTGTCCATCACCGACAACATCTACGTTATCTGGACGCTGGTGATCTTATTTCTGCTGTTCGTCGGCATGTTCATGGAAACGCTGGCCACCATCCTGATCCTTGTTCCCGTGATGCTACCAGTGGCCTACAGCATGGGAATTGACCCGATCCATTTCGGCGTCGTCATGGTCTGCACGCTGGGCATCGGGTTCCAGACCCCGCCTCTGGGCGAGAACCTGTTCATCGCCTCGGGTATCTCGAACATATCCATCGAGCGGATCTCGATTGCGGCGCTGCCGTTTGCCTTCATCAACACTATCGCGATCTTCATAATCGCCTTCGTGCCAGGCATATCGCTCTGGTTGCCACGCCTGTTGGGCTACTGAGCCTGGGTGGAAAGGAAAACCGCCATGCTGCCCGAGATACACGACATCCTCTTCGCCACGGACCTGTCTCCTAATGCCGATAATGCCTTGTGTCATGCCCTTTCCATGGCGATGGCGCATGGGGCGCGGGTTCATGTCCTGCACGTCGCCGAACCGATGAGTCGTGAAGCGATCGTCACGCTGGAGCTTTTCGTCCAGGACGAGACATCCCGGAACCGTGCGCTGAAGGATCGTCACGCAACCCTGCGGCAGAACCTGAAGAAAAATCAGCAGGCCTTCCTGAAATCTCTGCCACCCGAGGAGAAGGAGGCCTACGCGACTGTCGCCTCGGTTGAGCTTGACGAGGGCCACGCCGCCGAGACGATCCTGCGGCGCGCTCGAGAACTTAAATGCAACCTGATCGTGATGGGAACGCACGAGCAGGACACGTCCAACACCTATATCGGCACGGTTGTCAGGCAGGTTCAGCGACGTTCGCCGATCCCCACTCTGATCGTGCCTCACAAGGCCTGAAACCGAGTGCGGAAACCTGACGGAAAGGGCGTATGGTCAATATTAACTGCTACCGAACCTCGCGACTGGGACGCCGTAATCGTTTAGGGACGTGACTTTTGTTTCGCTCACATCGATCTTGAAGCGTCCGACAACTTCAGAAAGCGTGGATGCTTCCTGAGTCAGGACACTGCTAGCGGCGCTTGATTCTTCGAACATCGCGGCATTCTGTTGTGTTGTCTGGTCAAGCTGCATGACGGCTGTGTTGATTTCCATGATGCCTGCAGACTGTTCCTGCGATCCCTGTGCAATATCACTCATGAAAGTCGACATGTCTTCAACTGAACCGGCTATCTGATCAAGGGCAGCGCCGGCGCGGTCAACAAGGCCGACCCCCCGTTCGATCTGGCCGTTCGTCTCCGTGATGAGCTCGTTGATTTCCCGCGCCGCGTCTGAGGAACGCTGCGCCAATGCTCGGACCTCCGAGGCCACTACCGCGAAACCCCGCCCGGCCTCACCGGCGTTCGCGGCCTCAACCCCAGCGTTCAGGGCGAGAAGGTTCGTCTGGAAGGCAATGTCCTCGATCACGTCGATGATGGAGGCGATCCGTTTCGAGGAACTGTCGATTTCCCCCATGGCGCCCACGGCATCACTCATGATCTCTCGGCCTTCGCTTGCGCGCGTGCGAGTCGTCTTCACGGAGGTATTGGCCTGCCCCACATTGTCGGCCGCGGAGCGGACCGTGGAGGTGAGCCCGTCGAGCGCCGCTGCGGTTTCCTCCAGCGTTGCAGCCGAAGTCTCGGTTCGGTGGGCGAGATCGTTTGCCGCGGCGGCAATTTCTCGCGCGTTGTCGTCAATCGTCATGGAGCTCTTCCGGATGGTGCGGATCAGTTCAGCAAGTGTGCCGATCGCCTCGTTGAAGTCGAGGCGGAGCTGGTCATAGCTCTCTTCAAAAGACGTCTCTATCCTGGCGCTCAGATTCCCTGAGGCAAGCTGCCTCAGCCCTTGGGCAAGTGTCTCGACGACCTTCGCCTGTTCGGCTGATGCTGCCTGACGCTCGGCATCGGCCGCTGCGCGCAGTTCTTCGCGGCGTGCCGCTTCAGCCTTCTCCAGCTCGCGCTTCTCACGGGCCTGTCGCTGTTCCAGTTCCACCATGCGGCGGCGCTCTTCTTCCTCCCGCTCCCGCGCAAGTTTCTCGTCGCGGCGCGTTTTTTCCTGCATGGCGATCTCGCGTGCCTTTTCTTCCTCCTGCAGTTTGATGCGCTCGATCATCCCATCCCGGAAAACCCGGAGTGCGTTTGCCATCCGCGCGATTTCGCCCGAGGTCTTCTCGAAGCCCACGACAGGATCGAGGTTTCCGCCCGCGAGGCGTTCAGTGGTTTCGGTGATCCGCCGGAGCGGCGAGACAACCGATTTCCAGACGAAGACAGGCACGATGATCAGCGGAGCCAGCGCGACAACGCCAATACCGGCGATGATCAGGCCGGCACCTTCAACTCGTCCGCTGAGGTCGGTTGCGGTCGCGCTGATCTGCTCGACCGCAGACTTACCCGAGCGCTCTGCCTCTTTGGCAATGGTCCGGACACTGTCGGCGGCCTGTCTCGCGGCATCAGCCGCGTCGTTGCGAGCGGTGAGCATCGAGAGTCGCGTGGCGGCCATTCCGGTCTGGGGATCGGCCACGGCGATGATCTGGCTCAGAAGCTCCATGATCTCCGGCGCTTCGCCCTCGGCGCGTCGAGACAGGTCTGATGCCGCCGTTATCAGTGCGCCCTGCAGGAAAGTGACGTTGTCGATTGTTGGCGCTAGGGCTGCTTGGAGCGCGGCAATGACAACGGCGTTCGCCGCGGTGCCCAGCGAATCCAGTTCGCGCATCCGGGTGACCTCGCCCTCTATCAAATCGGTTATCGCGGCCTCGGTTCCGTCCGAAACCTCCTCGCTACGCATGATGAGGTCGAAGACTTGGTCGTCGATCGCGCTCACGGCCGCATTGTCAGCTTCCTGCCGAAGGGAGAGCAACTCGCCCGGGTTGCGTCGAACGATTGCCCCGTCTCTGGTGGCGGAGAGGATCTCCTCGACGGTGGTCGCCAACTCGGCAGTGCCATCCCGTCCCGCGAGGTCGGGGACTAGAGCCTCCAGTTTTGTAGTAGCCGAGGTGATGAGGTCCCGCAGGATGGGCCGCATGTCCGGATCGCGGCTTTCCGCCATCGCGAGGCTGATGCTTGTCAGCAAGTTGATCTCCGCCCGGGTCTGCAGCACTGCCTGCAATGCGGAAAAGTCACCTTCGACAAGTTGGGCGAAGGCGGAGTTGACGGAATTTACGGTATCTTCGCCGCCAAGAACCATCTCGAAATAGGCTGAGTCCGTGCCTTCGATGAAGGTAGACGCAGCTTCGGCACTTAACGCTTCAAGATTTGCTATGTAAGCTTCGATACGCTCGAGACTCTCGAACTCGCTGCGTCTTGCAGCGATCAGACCCCCAAGCCGCTCACTCGCATCCCCGAGGAGCGGTGCGAGCGTTTCGCGAGAGACCGACGGCCGATTCTCTATGATGTCAGCCGTCTTCTGAACGGAAGTGGCGATCTTTTCCTCGGTTGTATCAAGGGCACCAGGATCGTTTGCAATCAGGATTTCCGCGAGCGCGTCGCGCAACTCGTCGGCGGACACGAGAAGCGCCGTGCTCTGGCGGCTTTCGGGCACGCGATTCTCGACGAAATTTTGGAGGTTTCCGCCGATCGACTGGAAGACGATGTAGGCGACGGCGACGGCTGCTGCGGTCGTCGCTGCCAAGGTGCCGATGGCCAGGGAAAGACGGGCCGTCAGACCGCCGAAGAGAGTACGCTTTGCGACTTGCATGTCGGGCTGCCTCGCGGGGATGGGCATCACCCGCACGATTGCATTACGGCTCCGCGCGGGGCATTCGGTATCGGATTAGCCGCCAAGGCTGGAGCCAGGCTCGACGACCTCGAAGGTTCCGTCGGCGTTGATCCGGGTGAGGAAGACACTGTCGGATCCCTGATTGTCGCCCGGGCCATAGGTGAGCGTCAGACCTCCAAGATCCAGCGTACCGAGGCTGCCGAGAGCCTCGAGATAGCTTTCGCGGGTCAGGTCGTTTCCAGCGGATTTCAGAGCCTCGATCGCGACGCGGCCCACGATATAGCCTTCGAGCGAAACGAAGCCCGGTCTGGCGTCCGACGCCTGCTCGACGAGTGCGGCCTGGTACTCCGCAATGATCGGCAAGCTGGTGTCCCATGGGAAGGGTACGACCTGGCTGATGATGACGCCTTCGCCATCAGGTCCGAGTTCGGAGGCGAGCGCATCGGAGCCTACGAAGGAAATGTTCACGAAGGTGGGCTCGAACTTGAGTTTTCTCGAAAGGCGGATGAATTCGGCGACGGGCTTGTAGGCGCCGACCATGACGACCGCCTCTGGCTCTGCTTTGCGAATGTCGATCAGGGCGGATTTCACGGCCGTGGTGTTGCGCGTGTAGCTACCTTGGGCAACGAGGCTCATGCCCCGGCGATCCAGCGCGGCTGTCACGCCATCGAGGCCAACGCGGCCGAACCCGTCATCCTGATAGAGTAGCGCGACCTTCTTCATGCCGAGGTCGTCGACGAGATGCGCGATCCAGGCTTCAGTTTCGTCGGCATAGGTAGCGCGGATGTTCACGACATTCGTGAGAGCGGCGTCGCGCAGAAAACCCGCGCCCGTGAAGGGGCCAATATAGGCAAATCCGGCTTCGGTGGCAATCGGCTGGGTGGCTAGGGCGGTGGGGGTTCCGACTGAACCGATGAAGCCAATATGATCATCTCCTTCGATAACCTCACGCACAAGGTTCACGGATTTTTCGGGTTCGTAGCCGTCATCGAATGACTGGAGCGACAGCCGGCGTCCGGACACGCCGCCGGCCTTGTTGGCCTCGTTGAACGCGGCAAGTACGCCAAGTTCCATGCCGGTCCCCAGTGCCGCGGCGGGGCCGTCGAGAGCGGCGACTTGGGCGAAGCTGACTTCATCTGCTGTAATGCCTTGCTCAGCGAAAAGGGGAGAGGCTGCAGTGACCATGCTGGCCGCGAAGACCGAGCGAACAAACTTATGCATAGGGTTACTCCGGCTACAGACTGCCGGATAGTTGCTCACGAACACTGAATGAAAGGTGTACGCAGCTTATTGGGATTGAGTATGAATACCCCACCGCGAGAAGAATGGGGTGTGAATGTCAACCGTGTGCGCCGGCAAACCGTGCCAGAATGACACCGCTCTCGCGAAGGGCATCGCGAACGCCTGCGGCGATACGGACGGCGGTGGGCGTGTCCCCGTGCAGACAAATGGTGTCGATCCGGGTCTCGATGCGTTTGCCGCTCTCGGTTAGGATCACCCCTTCGCGAACCATCTCTGCCATGCGCCTGCCTGCACGGTCCGGGTCATGGATCACGGCTCCAGGCAGGGTGCGGTCGACCAATGTCGCATCGTCATTATAGGCCCGGTCCGCAAAGATCTCGCAGGCAATCTGGCAACCGATGGCTTCGGCAGCGCGTTGCTGCGCCGTGCCTCCTAGCACCATGATGATGATGTCGGGTGCTACCGAAAGTGCGGCTTCGTAGCAGGCTCTCGCCATCGCTTCGTCCTCGGATGCCATGTTGGCAAGCGCCCCATGGAGCTTCAGGTGCCGAACCTCGCCGCCCGCGGCGCGAGCCATGCCTTGCGCGGCTCCGACCTGATAGCGGATGAGGTTCTGTAGCGAGGGCAGGGGTAGCTTCATGCGCTGACGACCGAAGCCGTGCAGGTCGGGGAAGCCGGGATGTGCGCCAATTCCCACACCTCTCTCCACCGCTGCCTCCATCGTTTTAGCCATGACGTCCCAGTCGCCGGCGTGGAACCCGCAGGCCACGTTGGCGGAGGTAACGATGTCCAGGAGGGCTGCATCATCGCCCATTGTCCAGGCGCCGTAGCTTTCGCCCATGTCGGCATTCAGATCTACGGATCGTGTCATGTTTCCTCCTCAGTCTTCTTCGTCTCCGGCAACGACGCCGCTGATCAACTGGTAGGACAGAAGATCGTGCATCCGGCGCGGATCGCGGATCAGCGGGCCGCACTGGCGGTGAAGATCGGCACGCCGGTGGGCCTCTTCCCGTTCAAGTGCTATTGCATTCGCAAGGTCTACCCAGCAAAGGCGCAACTCCGCTTCGGCGGGCGCCTGGGCCATGCGCGTCAGGTCGCAGGGCAGGATCGTACCGATACGGGGATAGCCGCCTGTCGTCTGGCATTCCGCCATCAAGACAAAGGGTGTGCCGTCGCCCGTGATCTGGATATCGCCTGGCACAATAATTTCGGAAACAACGTTGCGCCCGCCTTCGATGTGAAACCCGCCACCTTCCGGTTCCAAAGCCACTCCCATGCGGTTGGCCCGGCGCCCGCGGCGCAGGGGTACGGATTGCAGGCGGTCAAGTTCGGCGGGGGAAAAGAGGTGGGTCTGGAAACTGGCGACAATGCGGATCGTACCGCCTTCGAACCGATTCTCGGGCTCCAGCAAGAGGTTGGTTTCCCGGCCTCCATCCTTGCCGACTTTCAGCGTGTCCCCGGCCTGGAGAGCCCGGCCGATCCCGGCGGCAAGATGGGCTGATTGCGCACCAAGGCAGGGCTGGGTCGCAAGGCCGCCGCCAACATGGAGATAGCCATAGCAGCCCTTTTCGACAGGACCAATGGAGAGCCGCGAGCCGGCGGGAAGCAGGTGCGCCGCGTGCCAGGCCAGGCTGCTGCCGTCGAGCGTGGTACGCATGGGGGCGCCGGTCAGGGCAATGCGGATATCCTCGCTTGCCTCGAACTCGCCGCCCATGCCCGCCATTTCAATGACTGGCAGTGCGGGAGATTGCCCGAGAAGTGCCGCGCCTTCTGCGAGAGCGAGAGTGTCTGCCGCCCCGCCACGCGACAGTCCGACATCAAGATAGCCACGACGGCCCTCGTCCTGAAGTGTGACGCTTGGACCTGCGCGGTGGATCCTAAGGGTCGCACTCATCAAATCGGCTCGCATTCTGCACCGCCGTGCGGATCGGCCTGCATCGCGGTAAGGGTTTCGGGCTTGGTCGGCACGAATTGCACCTCATCACCAGGACGCAGGAGGAAGGGTTCCTCCGTTTCAGGTCGGAAGAGCCGAATAGCGGTCTGACCAACGTGTTGCCAACCGGTTGGGGTGGAGACGGAAAAGAGTACGAACTGCCGGATCGCGACGCAAAGCGCGCCCACGGGGATCGAAGCGGTCAGCGCGCTCTGGCGGGGAATGTCCCACACTTCGGGCAATTCACCCAGATAGGGCTGGCCGGGTGCGAAGCCGATGGTCTGGACCCGCACGCGGGCATCGGCAAGCAACTGAATGGCTTCCTCCTCGGTAATGCCGGCGGCCTTGGCGGCCTCACCCAGTTGAGGTGCGAGTTCGGTGCCGAAGACCGTGGGGATGCGCCAGTAGCGGCGCCCCTGAGGCAGATCGGCTGCATACCAGTCGCGGCTCCCGAGCAGATCCCGCACCTGTGCCTCGATCGCGTCATGCGTAAGATACAGAGGATCGAAGCGGAGGTAGGCCGAGATAAGGGAGGAAGAGGTCTCTTCGACCCCGTCCCAGCCTGCGCCTTCGAGAGCGGCGCGAAAGGCCAGTGCCGCACGGTTGGCCGGTTCGCTCAGGCGGTCGGCGAAGGTGATCAGCAGGCCGTCGATACCGGCGGTGCGGATCGTCGGGAATTGATCGGGATTGGGGGAAGGCACGGTCACATCCGCTCCGGCAGATAAGTCACGATGGCGGGGAAGATCACGATGGTGACAAGTGCCACGATCATAAGGAAGAAAAAGGGCAGGGCGGCACGGGCGACGGTCAGGATGTCACGGCCCGTAAGCGACTGCAGGACGAAGAGGTTGAAGCCCACCGGAGGTGTGATCTGGCTCATCTCGACGACGATCACGAGGAAGATGCCAAACCAGAGGGGGTCGATGCCCGCCTGCAGGACCATCGGCATGATGACGGAAGCCGTGAGCACGACCACTGAAATGCCGTCGAGAAAGCAGCCCATGATGACGAAGAACACGGTCAGTGCGGCGAGCAGGGTGAAGGTCGAGAGCTCCAGTAATCCGATCCATTCCGCCAGGATGCGCGGAATACCGGTGAAGCCCATGGCGACGGTGAGGAAGGATGCACCCGCGAGGATGAAGGCGATCATGCAGGAGGTGACCGTGGCCCCCATCAGGCCCGCGACAAAGGTTTCGCGGGTGAGCGTGCCGGAACTCCAGGAAAGTATCAGGGCCAGAACGGCACCGACCGCGGCGGCGTCCGTGGGCGAGGCAATCCCGGCATAGATCGAGCCGATGACGCCTCCGATCAGCAGGACGACAGGCAGGAGCCTGCGCGAGCGGCGGAGCTTATCGCGGAAGCTGGCTGAGATATCCTCCATCGGGAGTGTGTCACGGTGCATGAGGGCCCAGATGACGACATAACCCACGAAGAGTGTGACCAGCAGCACGCCGGGCAATACGCCCGCGATGAACAGCCGCGCGATGGATTGCTCGGTCGCGACACCATAGACGATGAGGATGATCGACGGCGGGATCAGAAGCCCGAGCGTTGCCGACCCGGCAAGTGTGCCGATTACCAGCCGCTCCGGGTAGCCGCGCCGTGACAGCTCGGGGATCGACAGCTTGCCGATGGTTGCCGCGGTGGCCGCAGAGGAGCCGGACACGGCGGCGAAGATCCCGCAGGCGAAGACGTTGACGTGCAGCAGTTGTCCCGGCAGTCGGTTCATCCACGGCGACAGGCCGGTGAACATGTCCTCGGACAGCCGCGATCGGAACAGGATTTCGCCCATCCAGATGAAGAGGGGCAGGGCGGCGAGCGCCCAGGAATTGGAGTGTCCCCACATGGTCGTTGCCATGACGAGGCCGAGCGGGGCGTCGGAGAAGAGCGCCATGGCGGCAATGCCGACGCCCAGCAGGGAAAAGGCAACCCAGAGCCCGGCCCCGAGGAAGGCAAAGAGCAGGACCAGCAGGATGATCGAAAGCGCGGCTACAGACATTGACGGGTTCCTACTCGCTCAACAGGCTCTCGCCCTTGCCTTCCCAGGAGGCCGGTCGGCCACGCAGGAGGCCGATCAGTTCGTCGGCAAGGGCAAGGGACAGAATGACGAGGCCCAGGGCCACGGGAAGTTGGGGTAGCCACAGCGGAACCGAAACCATCCCGGAACTGCGATCGCCGAACTCGACGGACTCGTAGACCAGCAGGATCACGTACCACGTTGCGAAGGCGCTCATCGCGAGCGCAATGCCCACGACGATGAGTTCCACCATGCGCTGTGCACGGGAGGGCAGGCGCCCAATCACGAGCGTGACGCGGATATGCCCACCTGCCCGCAGGGTGTAGGCAAGTGCAAGAAAAGTCGATGCCGCGAGGAAGAAGCCTGTGAAATCGGCATAGGACGGGATGGTCAGGCCGATGCCGCCTCCTGTTAGGGCGACTGCGATCTTATCGGCAAGGTTCAGGCAAACCTGCGCAAAGACCAGCGCGACGATGGCGAGGATGAAAAACGCCGCGAGTGCGCCTGCCGCCTGGTAGATGAAATCAAGTATGCGCCGCATGTCTGTTTCCCGTCAGGAATGATCAGCCGGGCGCGAGATGCACGCCCGGCGGCTCAGATCTATTGCTGGTAGGCGCTCAGCAAGGCTTCGCCCGCATCGCCGGCCTCGCCGCTCCAGTTCTCGAGCATCTCGGCGCCGATCTCCTGCAGACCGATCATCAGTTCTTCGGATGGTTCAACAACGGTAATGCCGTTCTCCGCCAGCACGGCCGTCTGCGCTTCGGTTTCGGCCCGGCTCATCTCCCAGCCCCGGGTCTCGGCTGCGGCAGCGGCTTCCAGCACGGCGGTCTGCGTTTCCTCGTCAAGCCGGCGGAAGGACCGTTTGTTCACGACAACGATGTTCTTCGGAATCCAGGCCTGGATGTCGGTGTAATGGCTCAGGAAATCCCACGCCTTGGAGTTCACTCCGGTCGAGGGGGAGGTGATCATCGCCTCGACCCGTCCAGTGCTGAAGGCCTGGGGAATGTCCGGCACCTCGACCTGCGTTGGTGCGGCGCCTGCAAGGTTGGCAAATTCCTCGAGCGTGGCGTTGTAGGTCCGGAATTTTAGACCCGCGAGATCGTCGACCGAGTTGATCTCCTTCGTGGTGTAGAGCCCTTGTGGCGGCCAAGGCACGGCGTAAAGCACCATCATGCCCTGTTCGTCCAGTAGGCCGGAGATGACATCCTTCTGCGCGGCCCAGAGGCGGTCGGCCTCGTCGTAGTTCGTGGCGAGAAACGGCAGGCTGTCCGCGCCGAAGGCTGGATTGTCATTGGCCAGGAGAGACAGGAAGAACTCCCCTGCCGGGACCTGCCCGCTGCGCACCGCCTTGCTGATCTCGGGGTGTTTGAAGAGCGACCCGGCAGAATGCACCTTGATCTCCAGTTCGCCGTCGGTGGCCTCCGCGACATCCGCAGCGAACTCATTGATGTTGACGGTGTGAAAGGTCGCATCTGGGTAGGGTGTCGGCATGTCCCATGTCTCGGCATGGACCTGCATGGCCAACCCGGCGAAAGCGACGACAGCGCCGACCAGAACCTGTGGTATTGTCATTCCTGCGCACTCCCCAGCAAAGGTTAATGTCGCAACATTGACACTACGTCGATAAAATGTCAACGTTTTACCACTTTGGAATCAACGTTTGCTCGATCCGTGCCGAGGTTGAAAGAGTAACTGCAGTTCGCTCAACAGATATTTCTGCCCGAACAGAGGCACTTGCGACGTAGATAAATCATCGGCATAACGCAGACAAAACATCGGTAAATTCGGCCCTCAGGAGGAGCGCCAATGACGAAAGCTGACGCGACCAGTCGCCGTATCGTTTCGTCCCGACATCTCGCGGATGGTGAAGGATGGGAGTTGTCCGAGCTCGAGTTCGGCATGATCATCGCGTACAATGCCTTCTCGCGCTGGATGACCCGCTGCATGACCGCTGCTGGGCAGCCGGATCTCAGCCCGCTGGAAATCCTCATCGTGCACAACGTCAATCATCGTGCCCGTGACAAGCGCCTTTCCGATATCTGCTTCCTGCTCAACATCGAAGACACTCATACGGTCAACTACGCGTTGCGCAAGCTGCTGAAGGCGGGGCTACTGGAAGCCGAGAAACGGGGGAAGGAAGTGTTCTATCGCACCTCCCCGGACGGGCTGGCTCTTTGTCAGGCCTACCGCGATGTGCGGCGCCAGTGCCTGCTGGAGGGGTTGTCAGGGACCGATCTTGCCGGTCCCGAACTGCGTGAGATTGCGCGGACGTTGCGCGCGCTCTCGGGCCACTACGATCAGGCCAGCCGGGCGGCCGCTTCCCTCTGAACTCGCACCGTTATTCTTTCGGCACCGATCGCTCGAGATCCTCGAGCCATACGGCGGCGCTTGAATCCGAAGGAGCACGCCAGTCTCCGCGTGGGGAAAGCGCACCGCCCGCGGAAACCTTCGGCCCGTTCGGCATGGCTGAGCGTTTGAACTGGCTGAAGGCAAAAAACCGCCGCAGAAAGACTTCGAGCCACTTGCGAATGGTCGCGAGATCGTAGTCATGCCGCGCGGTGGCGGGGAAATCGATAGGCCATGACCCTCGCTCAATGTCGTGCCAGGCATGCCAGGCCAGGAAGGCGACCTTTCCAGGGGCCGCCCCGGTGCGCAGAATATGGTAGAGGAAGAAGTCGTGCAGCTCGTAAGGGCCGATCTTGGCCTCGGTGCTCTGCATTTCCTCGCCTTCGCCAGCGGGCACAAGTTCGGGCGATATCTCAGTCGAGAGGATTGCTTCCAGCACGGCATCGGTTTCGGGATCGAACTGGTCCGTTCGCGTCGTCCAGCGAATCAGATACTGTATGAGGGTTTTCGGCACGCCGGCGTTGACGGCGTAGTGGCTCATCTGGTCGCCGACCCCGTAGGTGCACCATCCGAGCGCAAGTTCCGAGAGGTCGCCTGTGCCGACGACGAAACCCCGCCGCTGGTTGGCCAATCGAAAGAGATAGTCTGTCCGAAGTCCGGCCTGCACATTCTCGAAGGCGATGTCGTAGACCGGCTCGCCCTCCGCGAAGGGGTGGTTCATGTCAGACAGCATCTGGCGGGCGGCCGGGCGGATGTCGATTTCCTCAGCCCGGATGCCGAGCGCTTTCATCAGATTCCAGGCATTGCTCTTGGTGGTTTCGCCGGTGGCGAAGCCGGGCATTGTGAAGCCGAGGATGGTGTCACGTGGCAGGCCCAGCCGGTCGCAGACCTTTGCGGCGACGATGAGAGCGTGGGTGGAGTCGAGCCCGCCTGACACGCCGATCACCATGTGGCCGCCTCCCGTGGCCTCGAAGCGCCGCCGAAGACCCTCGACCTGGATGTTGAAGGCCTCGTAGCAATCCTGGTCAAGATGGGATCGGCGGTTCGGGACATAGGGGAAGCGCCGGATCGACCTGATGAGGCCGATGTCGGCAAAGCTTGGCTGGTAATCGAAGGCGATCTGCCGGAACACCTTGTCGACGCTTTCCGCGGCATCGTTAAAGGTTCCGGTCGCCATGCGTTCATTGAGGATGCGGGCGGTGTCCACATCTGCGATGTTCAGGCGCGGATCGAGCGAGAAGCGATCCGCTTCGGCCAGCAGGTCCCCGATCTCGTAAATCGCGCCCTGTCCGTCCCAAGCAAGATCGGTGGTGCTCTCGCCGGGGCCCGCTGCGGAGTAGAGGTAGGCGGCCAAGGCTCGGGAGGACTGTGCCCGGCAGAGCATGTGGCGTTCGTCCGCCTTGCCTATGGTGATATTCGAGGCCGAAAGGTTGGCGAGGATCACCGCCCCCGACATTGCCGCGGCCGACGAGGGTGGTACTGGGGCCCAGAAATCCTCGCAGATCTCGACATGGAAGGTGAAGCCTGGCAGATCGCGGGCGGAAAAAATGAGGTCCGATCCGAAGGGGGCTGCGTGCCCTCCCACTGAAAGGGTTTGCCCCGTGACGTTGCGACCATGGGCGAACCAGCGCTTCTCGTAGTATTCGCGGTAATTTGGGAGATAGGACTTCGGCACAATGCCCAGAATCTTGCCTCGCGTAATGACTACGGCGCAATTGTAGAGCCGTCCTCGTGACCGCAATGGCGCGCCTGCCAGCAGAACCGGCGAAAGATCCCGGCTGGAATCGACAAGCTCCAAGATGGCGCGTTCGACCGCATCAAGGAGTGCACCTTGCATGTGCAGATCGTCGATCGCGTAAGAAGACAGGCACAGCTCGGGGAAGACCAGGAGGTCGACCTTCTGCGCGTCCGCCTTGCGCGCCTCGGTCAGGACGGCAGCGAGATTGAACGGGACGTCCGCGGGTCGCACATGGGGCGTACTCGTGGCGACGCGCACGAAGCCGTGCTGATGCATGGCGTAGAAGGCGTCGCTGGCGCTCGTGGTCATTCGAACATCTCCTCGATCATTTCGATGGCCGTCCGAACGCAGGCAATACGTATCGGACCGCGGCCCCTTGCACCGTAGTGCTCTTCTCGGTGCTGCGTCTTTCGTCCGTGTCGCACGCAGGCAATGTGGACTAGCCCCTCTTCGCCGCAGTCGCCAGCCGGTCCGGCAAATCCGGTGATCCCCACGGCAATGTCGGCCCGGGAGGCTGTCAGGGCTCCCTCCGCCATGGCCCTCGCTACGGCTGAAGAGACCGCGCCTTCTGCTTCGATCAGGCCCGGCGGGACCCCGAGAATATCCGTCTTCGCCGCGTTGGTGTAAACCACGAAACCGCGTTCGAAGGCGTGCGAGGATCCCTCGACGTCGGTTAGGAGCGAGGCGATCAGGCCGCCCGTACAGCTTTCCGCGGTGGCAAGTTTAAGCTCGTGTCTGCAGGCACCTTCGAGCACGCGGTGCACGGCTCTGTCCAGATCATCGGGGAGCTGTGTAGACAAGGTCTCTGTCATCGTCGGGTCTTTTCATCATCGTGGGGCTTTCGCATTTCATACTTCGAGAAACTTGCATCGCACGCATTCGTTCCAATGCCGGTGGGGAAATCCGGTTCTCTTTTCGGTTGATCGCCCTCTACTTGCCCGGCGGTTTCAGCCTCACATCCGAATGCCGAGCCGGCCCAAGGCAAGCGGCCGGCCAGGCTTTGGAAAATTATCGATCGGCGGGAACAGAGCGCACGGCATTGTGAGCAATCTTCCTTTCCATGCGGTCGGAACAAGTGAGGTGAAGAGGTGTTTACCCAATTGCCAAGCGATTGGAGGTACAATGTTTCATCATTCAAGCAAGCTACAATACGAAGTCCGTGTCGATCGTCCGGATCCGCAGTTTGCCAAATTTCTTCAGCAGGCAATCGGCGGTGTCGAGGGCGAGATCCGCGTTGCAATGCAGTATTTCTTCCAGGCAATGGGCGCACGCGGCGATGACAAATATCGCGACATGCTCATGATGACGGCTACTGAGGAGCTCTCGCATATCGAGTTTCTCGGGCATGCCGTGGCGCTTAACCTCGAAGGCGCTCCGCTGATTGTTCAGGAGGAGGCCGCCAAGGATCCGGTTGTGAACGCGATTATGGGCGGGGCAAATCCGCGCCATATCCTTTCTTCGGGCCTGTCGGCCATGCCGGTCAATTCCAACGGCGTTCCGTTCGACATGAGCCACGTCTATGCCACGGGCAATATCGCCGCGGACATGATGGCCAATGTCACCGCGGAGAGTGGCGGACGCGTTCTGGCCTCACGGCTCTACAACATGACCGATGATGCGGGCATGAAGGACATGTTGTCCTTCCTGATTGCGCGCGACACCATGCACCAACAGCAGTGGCTGGCGGTGATCGAAGAATTGGGCGGCTGGGAGTCGGCCCTGCCGGTTCCGAATGCAACGCCCGAAGCGCATGAGGCGACAGAGCATTCCTACTACTTCCTGAACACCTCGCTTGACGAGCCGACCCCGGAGGGCCGCTGGACGTCCGGTCCGTCGCTGGACGGTCGGGGCGAATTCAGCAAGCGCGAGAACCCGGCCCCGCTCGGGCAGAAGCCGAGCCTGGGCAAGGCGCGCCCGCATTCCGCAACACAGGCGGCGCAGCAATAGCTGCGCGCCCCTGCGCATCACGAATAAACTTGGGAGAGAAAACATGCCTACGACAGTCGGTACCGAGAGCAATCCTCAAGATCTGGTTCGGAACCTTCTTCAACTCGAGCACGATGCGATTGCAGCCTATGACAGCACGATCGAACGGCTCGACAATGCGGCATATCGTGAAAAAGTCGCCGAGTTTCGGCGAGATCACGAGGCTCATGTGCAGGAACTTGGCCGGATCCCCAACACGCTCGGGGCTCCGGCCCCGCGGGAGGGTGACATGAAGCAGTTGCTGACTACGGGCAAGGTGGCTCTGGCAGACCTTGCTGGGGATGAAGCCATGCTCAAGGCAATGAAAACCAACGAGGATGATACCGTGAAGGCCTATGAACAGGCGTTGTCCAATTCGGTGACGGATGCCGCTTTGCGACCCGTCCTTGAAAAGGGTCTTTCGGATGAGCGGCACCACCGGACCTGGATGGAGACCGTGAGCTGATCCGGCAACTTTCGAGTCTTCTGGGAGTCGGCGCGGTCTTCGCGCCGGCTTTTTTTTGGACGCTGTCGGCATACCGAATGGTGTATCGATCACTCGAACAGAACCGATCCGGCACGAAAACCATCTTGGCAAAGGCAACTGAGACGGCGGCCAATCACCCGACCGAGGAAGTCGGAGCACTGCTTCCAATCATTGTATGAGCGAGGCAGTCAGGAACCGCCAACCCATCCACCCCAAATCACGATGGCCGTCGCGGCAAAGAGCAGGACAAGTGTCTCGATTACGATGATTCCCACATGACCACCCCCGACTTCGGCCATGGCCTTCAATGTGGTTTTCATTCCAAGTGCTGCGATTGCGGTGACCAGTATCCAGCGTGAGAGATCCGTGATTGCGCTCTCGACAGTATCCGGGATCAGGCCAAGGGAGTTGATGACAACCAGAATTGCGAATGCGACGACAAACGCTGGAATTGTCGGTCGCGCCCCGGTTCCCGGCGTGGAACGCAGGCAGAGGATTGCGATCAGTAGCACCACTGGAAGAAGGCTGACCCGCAGCAGCTTGACGATGGTGGCGACCTCGCCGGCCTCGTCGGAGATCGAATATCCGGCACCCACGACCTGCGCTACATCGTGAATGGTTGCTCCGATCAGGAAACCTGACTGGAAATCGTTGAGGCCGAGTCCCAAAAATAGGATTGGATAACTGATCATCGCGATGGTCGAGAGGGTGGTGACCCCCACGACAGTGAAGAGGGTATTGCGTTCGAGCTTGTCGTTCGTTGGTATGACGGCGGCGAGCGCGAGCGCCGCAGATGCGCCGCAGATTGCGACCGAACCGCCTGTGAGCAGTGCGAAGCGCCAGCCGCGCCCGAACAGCCGTGCCGCAAGAAAGCCGGTCCCGATGGTCAGGGCGATAAGGCTGATCACTATAAGCACCGTGCCGAGGCCCAATGCGGTTATGTCGGTAAAGGTGACCCGGACGCCCAAAAGCGCGACTCCGATACGCAGCATCGTGCGGCTGGAGAAGGCTATTCCCTGAACGCATGGCCCTTCTACTGACATGAATTGAAATGCCATGCCGATCAGGAGCGCAAAAAGCATTGTCGGTGCGCCGTAGTGCTCGGAGAGGAATGTGGCCGCAGCGGCGATGGTCAAGGCTAGGAACACGCCGGGCGCCAATTCGCGTCCGGTCTGCATTATGGCGCTACGCTCGATTGGAAGTGTCTTCATGCGGCATTCCATCTGGATCGGGTTGGTTCCGGGGCGGAGGGGGGGAGGAAACCGCCCCGGAATCTGGATCACGCGCTCCGGTAGAGCTTGGTCATCGAGAATTCACGATGCCCAAGGGCTTCCGCTGCGGTGACCCGGCCGTTCGCCGTGCGTTCGATGGTATCGATCAGGGCGTCGCCGGCCTGGTCGATGGTCATCTCGCGTGTAAGCACGCCCGTGACGTCCACGTCGATATGCTCCGACATCGTGCGGAGGGTACGGGGATTGCCCGAGATCTTGATGACCGGTACGATCGGGTTGCCGACCACGTTGCCCTGACCCGTCGGGAATGTGTGGATCACGTATCCGGCTGCCGCCATGAGAGTCACGCATTCCGCTGCCGCAGAGGAAGTGTCCATGAAGTAGAGGCCAGGCCCCTTGGTCGGTGCTTCGGCAGGACCCATCGCATCGATGTAGGTGCATTCGCGGCCGATTTTCTCGAGATTGCCGAGTGCCTTTTCCTCAATAGTCGTGAGGCCGCCGAGGATGTTGCCCTTGGTGGGCTGGCTGTCGGAAAGATCGTCGGTCTGATGCGCGAAGATCACGTCATCCGAGTAGGCCTGCCAGATCTTCTTAAATTTCTCGGCCGCTTCCGGGGTCGCTGCACGTTTCTCGCAGATGTGCTCCGCACCGGTGATTTCCGACGTTTCGCCAAAGCAGCCGTAGAGCCCGTGTGGGATCAGCTTGTCATACATGTTGCCGACGGTCGGGCAGGAGGAGAGCCCGGTGGTCGTGTCGCTCTCCCCGCATTTGGTCGAAACCCAGAGGTCTGTGAGCAGGCAGGGTTCCTTCTGCAGTTCCGTTGCCCAATGCACGTATTCCTTGGCCTTCCAGCTGGCCTGCCGGATAGTCTCGAAATCGCCCTTCTGTTCAATCGAGAAACCGGTCACCGGCTTGCCGGTTTCCGCGATACCGTCGACGATCACCTTGGTCCATTCTGGCTCGATGCCGATCACGACCACGGCAGCCACATTGGGGTTGGCGCCTGTGCCAATGATCGTGCGGAAATGCAGGTCGAGATCCTCACCGAACTGCAGCCGGCCATAAGCATGCGGGATTGCGAGCGTACCCTTGACGTTGTTGGCCACCGCTTCGCAGGCGGCATTGGAAATGTCGTCGACCGGCAGGATGAGCACGTGGTTGCGGACACCCACGCGGCCGTTCTCCCGGCGCCAGGCGTTGACGGTTCTGTTGGTGAAATCGAGTGCCATGCTGCTTACCACCGCTTCGTTTTGCAATTGTGGGTGTGTACGTGTCCGCCGACTTCCGCGTCGCCGACCATCTTTCCGATGTCTTCGCCGTATTTCATGACCGTGTCGCCGGACCTGAGCGGCTTAAGGGCGACCTTGTGGCCGATCGGAATGTCGGCCTTTGCAGTTAGGCGGAAATCGCTGTTGTCGTGGGTCACGACACAAAGCATGTCCGTCCCAGCCTTCAGGTCTTCGACGACGACGACGCCGACATTGTCCTCATGGTCATGGACAAGTAGTTGCGGGTGTTGAGCCATGAACTGGTCCTTTCAGGGTTGAAGCATGATTTTCGGTGCGGCCGCGCGCCCGGCCCGAATGTCTGCAAAGGCGCGCGCGCCTTCTGACAGGGGCCGGATTTCTGCCCAGTCGAGTGCACCGAGCTTTCCTTCGAAGATGGCCTGGGCCGTCTCGATGAAATCCGAACGCGTATAAGTGTAGGTGCCGACGAAGGTGATTTCCTGCAGGGTAAACCGGCGGACATCGAGCCCGCCCTCGGAGGAGCCCAGACCGATATGCACGATCACGCCCCCGGGGCGCACCGTTCGGCTTGCAGCCGCGCGGGTGACCTCGAAGCCGACACCATCGACAATGAGATCGGCGCTTTCCGGCCCGGTCTCTGCCGGATCGAAGACACGGAAATTTCCGGTGCGGGCAACGATGGCACGCCGCACCGGGTTGGGCTCGGCAAGCCAGATCTCGCGCGCTCCTTTTGCCGCCAGCACAAGAGCTGCTCCAAGTCCGATGGCACCTCCGCCGAGCACGAGACAGCGCGCATCTTCGAGCGGACGATCGAGGATCGCACTTCCCTTCCTTACCGCGTGCCAGCCACATGCAATGGGCTCAGCAAGCGCGGCCTTTGCGGTCGAGAAGCCTTCGGGCAGGCGAACGAGATTGCCAGTCGGCATTGCTAGGCGCTGAGCGAATGCACCTTCGCGGGGCGGCATCGATATGATCTGGCGGTGCGCGCAGAGATTCTCGCGCCCGGCAAGGCAGTCCTCGCAGGTGCCGCAGGTAACGAGTGGATTTACAGTCACCCGGCTCCCCGAGTCCGGACCGGCGATGATACGTCCAGACGCTTCGTGACCAAGGATCAGGGGTGCCGGGCGCCGTTCGTCATGACCGGCCCAAGCATGCATGTCGGAGCCGCAAATGCCCACGTGCTCGACTTCGATCAGGATCTCTTCCGCACCGGGAGAGGGATCGGGAGCGTCACGGAAATCGACAGTCTCCGGCGCCGTATAGACAAGTGCTTTCATTTCGCGGTGAACCCCCCATCGACATAGAGGATCTGGCCCGTCACGTAGTCGGAGGCCCGCGAGCAGAGGAAGAGGGCAGGGCCGATGAGGTCATCGAGCGCTCCGTTGCGCCCGATGCAGGTTTGTGCGGCATTCGCCGCCGCCGTCTCCGGATTGCCGAAGACCGGCCCGGTCAGTTCAGTCGGGAAGAAGCCGGGCGCGAGGGCGTTCGACAGGATACCGTGACGCGACCAAGCCTCAGCCATGGCGCGGGTGAGTTGGCCAATGCCGCCCTTGGAAGCACCGTAGGCAATACCCGCCGGGAAGGCGCGCTCGGTCTGAAGGGAGGCAAAATTGACTATCCGCCCCCAGCCTTTTTCCCGCATTCCCGGAACCAGGGCCTGCGCCAGGAAGAACGGCGTCGAAAGGTTGAGATCGATGGTCCGCTTCCACCCGTCGGCGGTCACCTCATCGGCGGGCTGGCGCAAATTGACGCCGGCCCCATTGAAGAGAATGTCGGGTGCGCCGAACACGGCCGAGACGCGCTTTGCCACATCCGCCATGGTGTCCGGATCGGAAAGATCGGCAGCGAGTGCTGCCGTATTCCCGGTTGCTTCACCCTCCGCGACCTCGTTCCGCCATGCGTTGAGTGCATCCTCCCGTCGGGCCAGCCCGACGACATTCACACCTGCTTGCGCAAGGGCGGTGGCGATGGCCCGGCCAAGCCCCGAGCTTGCGCCCGTGACGCAGGCGGTCCTGCCCGCTACGCTGAAACGGTCCTGCATCGGACTATTCCGTCGCCGTGAGTTCGAACGACTGATCGGGAAAATACTTCTTCAACCGGACGTCGGCCGTTCGCGCGTGGCCTTCCATGCCCTCGAGCCTCGAAATGCGAGCCGTGGCTTCTGCTACCGGCTTTGCTCCGTCCCGTGTGGCGCGCTGCCAGGTTACGAGCTTCATGTATTTATGGACAGACAGCCCGCCAGTGTAGCGCGCAGCGCCCGAGGTGGGAAGCACATGGTTCGGGCCCGAAGACTTGTCGCCAAAGGCAACAGTCGTCTCTTCGCCGAGGAAGAGCGAGCCATAGCACTGAAGTCGCCCGAGAAACCAGTCGAGGTCCGCGGCCTGAACGTGAAGATGCTCCGGCGCATAGCTGTCGGCTACCTGCGCGAGCTCCTCGCGATTGCTAACAACCATGACTTCCGCCATGTCCTTCCAGGCGGCAGCCGCATTCTGGGCGTTGAGTTCGGGCAGCTGGTTTATGAACCCCGGAACGAGTTCCATGACCTTCTCGGCAAGCGGCCGGTGCGTGGTGGCGAGCCATACCGGCGAGTTGTAGCCATGCTCGGCCTGACCCACGAGATCCCAGGCGACGATTTCCGGATCGGCGGTCTCATCGGCAAGAATGAGGCTATCGGTGGGACCTGCAAACATGTCGATACCGACACGGCCGAACAGAATGCGCTTTGCCTCGGCCACGAACTGGTTGCCGGGACCGACCAGGATATCGGCCTTCGGCAATCCGAAAAGCCCGAAAGCCATGGCTGCAACACCCTGCACACCGCCGAGTGCCAAGATGGAATCCGCGCCGCAGATATCGGCAGTATAGATGATGGCCGGTGAGATACCGACGCCTGGGCGGGGCGGCGAGCAGGCCGTGATGTGGCCACAGCCCGCGACCTTTGCCGTCGTCACGGTCATCAATGCCGAGGCGATGTGGCTGTAGCGGCCACCGGGGGCATAGCATCCGGCCGCCTGGCAGGGGATGGCTTTTTGGCCCGCGATCAGACCCGGCACGACTTCGATTTCGGTGTCGCGGATCGTTTCCTTCTGGGCTTCGGCGAAGCGACGGACGTTATCCCAGGCAAAGCGGATGTCATCCTTGAGCTTCATCGGGACCTTGGCGGCCGCAGCGTCGATCTCGTCGCGGGTCAGAACGACGTTGCCGTCATACTTGTCGAACTTGGCGGCGTATTTCCGAGCTGCTTCGTCGCCGCCTGCCTCAATCTCGTCGAGAATGGCTTGCACGGTTGCGCGCACATCGCTCGCGTCGTCGGTGGATTTGCGGTCGGCTCTCTTGAGATACTCAATGGTCATGGGAAAAGCCCTCACTTGTAGACATCGGGGAGGAAGGTGGTGGAGATCGCTGGCATGTAGGCAATCATGAGAACCACCAGTAGCATCAGGATCACGAAGGGTACGGCGCGGCTGGCGATTCTCAGGATCGACTCACCTGTCAGGCCGGACACGACGAAGAGGTTGAGCCCCAGCGGCGGAGTGATGAAGCCGACGCCAAGTGCGGTGATCATCATGATGCAGAACTGGATCTCGTTCATGCCGATATTGTCGGCAAGCGGCTTCAGAAGCGGGGCGAGGATGACGATGTTCGGCGTCGTTTCCATCACACAGCCCGCGGCAATCAGAATGCCGATCATCAGCAGGATCAGAAGCTCGGGACTGTCAGTAATCGAGGTGATCGCCTGCACGAACCCCTGCGGCACCCCGAGCGCGGCCATGGCCTGAGAAAGGGGGAGCGACATGGCGACGATGGGAAGGATCACGCCATTCACTTTCGCGGAGGAGACCATCATGGCCGGGAAATCGGAGAGTTTCAGCGTCCCCAGGATGAAGCCGAGGATGACGGTGACGATCACGGCTGTGGCTCCGGCCTCGGTGGGTGTGAGCCGTCCCGAGAAGATGCCCCAGAAGATTACGCCGGGCACGATGAAGGCATACCAGCCACGCGCCAGAGCCCGGCCGATATTGCTCAGCCATTCGCTCAGGCTCAATGCGTTGCCGCTCTCGTATGCGTAACGACGGTTGACGATGATATTCGTGATCAGGATCGACAACAGGATCAGAACACCGGGGATCAGTGCAGCCTGGAAGAGCGTCGATGCGGATATGCCAAGTACGAGCCCGATCACGATATAGGCAATCGATGGCGGGATCAGGATGCCGGTGCAGGCGCCGGAGGCAACGAGGGCACAGGCGTAGGGTCGAGGATAGCCGGATTCCACCAAGCGATCGATCGTCATGCGCCCGACTGCCGCCGCCCCTGCAGCGTCCGACCCCGAGATTGCCGAGAACATCCCGCAGACAAGCACCGTGGCCGATCCGAATCCGCCGCGCGTCCAGCAGGTCAACGCCTCCGCCACGTCGAGGAACTTCCGACTGAGGCCGCTGCGCACCAGGACATCGCCGGTAAGGATGAAGAGCGGCACGGCTGTCAGCGCGAATGCGTCGATACCGTCGAAGAGCGATTCCCCGAAAAGGGATAGTGGCAGGACCTGGGAGACGAGCAGCATGGTCACCGCGCTGGCGGCAATCGCGGCCCAGATCGGCACGGCAAGGACGAGAAGTGCAAGGAAAAGCAGGACGGGTCCGTAGAAATCCCAGCCGATCGACACGGCTTCCTGCGACATTTGGTTCCAGAGCATGTCGGGTCTCCTTAATCGAACAGGCGTTCGCCTTCGTAAGGGTCACGGCCGGCGCGGAAATCGGCGACATCCCTTACGAGAGACTGGACAAGTCGAATGATCATGAGGCCGAAGCCGATCGGCACGGCGAGCAGGAACCACACCATCGAGACGCGCAATCCGTGGCTCACGGAGCCGAATTTGGCTGAAACGGCCACGGTTTCCGCTGACCAGAATACTGCCAGGATGGCGATGGCCATCATGAGCAGATCACCGAAGATGAAGAGCATGGCCTTCACCCGGGCTGGGACGTGGTGCAGCAGGATATCGATCCGAATATGGGCACGTTCATGAACGGCCGCAGCAGCCCCGATCCAGACCAGATATATGAAGGCATAGCGGACGACTTCCTCACCCCAGATCGAGGAATAGGCGAAGAGCTCCCGCCGGAGCACTTCAATCGCCATCGTGGCAACCAGCATGGTGTAGAACACCAAGAGCGCCCAGCGTTCAGCATTTTCGTCAAGGGTCTTGAGCACACGTTTCTCCTTCCCGACAGGACAAGTTGTCCCGTCGCGGCCACTCCGGACAGGAATCCGGAGGGGGTTTTCGATGTGGTGTCAGATAGTTAAGCTGTCGCGATGCGCATCAAGCGTCGTGCACGTATGCCCGACCCTGGGTACCTGCGGCTTCGACCAGCTTCTGGAATGCGTCCATGGAACCAGCAAGTTCGACCTTGAAGCCGTCCCATTCGCTCCGCTGATAACCGCCGGCTTCCTTCCACTGGGCAAGCTCGTCCTCGGTCGGGAAGTAGAATTCCACGCCCGCCTTCATCATTTCCGCAATGGCATAGTTGCGCGCAGCCGGGATCTTCGCGCGATTTTGCCCCGCGGTAATCTCCGATGCGAATTCGATGGCTTCCTGAAGGTCCGGAGGTAAAGCGTTGAACCACTCGAGGTTGCAGGAGTAGACCTGCCCGTCGGGTACCGCCTGCGTAAAGCTAACGGAGCCCAGAACGTCCTGGAAACCGAAGATGTGCAATCCCCCCAGCGAAGGGTCGAGCGCGTCCGCAACGCCCTGCTTGATGGCCGAAGGCGTTTCGCCCCAGGCAATCGGTGTCGGATTGGCGCCGATCATGCGGTAGTATTGCTGCAGCATTTCCGAACCCGGAACGCGGAACTTGAGCCCTTTGATGTCCTCGGGCGTCTTGATTGGGCCGGGTGTTCCTTTCCGGACGGCCACAGTCCGCGGATCGATGAGAGCGTAGTAGAGAACCTTGAAACCGCGTTCCTCGATCTTGGAATGAACGGTATTTCTCCAGTGATCCGAGTAGACCAGGTTGATGTAACGCTGGTTGGATCCGCAGAGGTAGGGCAGGTTTGTAAGATCCACGACTGGCGCAAAGGGTGCGAAGTTCGACAGCGAATGCTGTGCGGCTTGAATGGTGCCGGACTGAACTTTCTGCGCCAACGCGCTGCCCGTACCCAACTGACCGCCCATGGCCAGCTTGACATAGACCTTGCCCCGCGTCGCGTTCTGAATATTTTCCTTCATGTCGAGTTGCATGATCGGATAGCTGCGATCGGCTATTGGCGGATAGGCCGTTGCGACATTCATCACGTAGTCTGCGGCCCTCTCCCGCTCGCTTTCCTCGCGGGCGGTCTGAGCCGCTGCTTCCGACGACCAGAGGGTTCCGGCGGCTCCTGCAATGACAGCAGCCGTGAAGCTGCCTGTTCCGGCGAGTTTGAGGAAGTTGCGTCTCTCTTCCGAGGCGATCTCGGTATCTTTCCTGTCAGTCATTGGACTTCCCTGTGATGTTTTCTGGTTATTGGCTTTGTTTGCCGCAAGCGGCTTCGCGGTCCAGAACACCGACCACGAACAGGATGACCGAAGCGAAGAGCGTCAGCATCTCGGAGACGTCTCCGAAGAAGCGATAGGTCCCGAAGGCCCCGGCAAGAACGTTTATCAGGAAGATACCAAACAAGATCAGCGCGCCCGAAAGCGGCAGGCGTCCAGCGCCATTTTTCATTTTTTCCTCCCAAGTCGCAGCGATTCGAATCGCCTTATTTTCAATGAGTGTAAGCGCGTACATTAGAGCTTGCAAGCGCTTACATTTATGGATGTGCTTTTCCGTTCTGCGAGGCCATATTCAATGATATGTTTTATCAACAGCATCAGGAGGTTCGGGATGCACGGTGGATTGAAACCGACGCTAAGCGATGTCGCGAAGCATGCTCGCGTCTCCACGGCAACCGTATCACGCTGTCTTAACATGCCGGATCAGGTTCGCGAGGAGACCCGGGCGCGAGTGGAGGCAGCGGTTGCCGAACTTGGATACACGCCGCACTTCGGCGGCCGAGCCCTTGCGTCGAACCGCACCAACACGATTGGGGCCGTGATCCCGACAATGGACAACGCCATTTTCGCGCGGGGGGTTCAAGTGTTGGAAGAAGAACTCTCGGTTCGCGACATCACGCTCCTTATCGCGACCTCGGACTATGACGTCGACCGGGAAAAATCCAAAATTCGAGCCCTACTCGGGCGTGGCGTCGACGGATTGATCCTCGTGGGAGAATCTCGCCCCCCTGAGGTCTATGATCTGCTGAATGCAAATGGCGTGCCCTTCGTGCTTGTGTGGACCTACAGCGGGCGGTGTCCGTATCCCTGCGTGGGTTTCGACAATCGCCGCGCGGCATATGCCATGGCCCGACATGTACTTTCTCTAGAACATCGCGAGGTTGCTATGATTTCCGGCCTTACCGTCTGGAATGATCGGGCGAGCCAGCGTGTCCAGGGTGTTCGCAAGGCCCTGGAAGAACATGGTCTCGCACTTCCGCCCGAGCGCCTTGTGCAGGCCGGCTACACGCTCGAATCCGCAGCCGAAGCTGCCGAAGACCTTGTTGATCTTCCGACGCGTCCCACGGCGATTATCTGCGGCAATGACGTTCAGGCTGCAGGCGCACTGAAAGGGCTCCGCAGAAGTGGGCTCCGAGTGCCTGAAGATGTGTCGGTTACGGGATTTGATGATATCGAACTCGCCCATGCGGTAACCCCTGCACTGACGACGGTACATGTCCCGCACCGGCGCATGGGTGTGGCGGCGGCGGATCTTCTTCATCGAATGATCGGTGGTGCCCTCCCAGGGGAAGGCATTGTCTTCGAGACAAAAATCGTTGAAAGGGAATCGCTGGCGCGCGTTTCAGATGAATGACGGTCAGACCCAGGCGACAAGATCCGTGCGCCAACGCAAGGCCCAGTCTCCGCTCGCTTGATTGGGTGAAGTTCGAGGGTTGCTCCTGCTCTGTGCGGCCAGCGGCTAGCGTGCACTTACTGTGATGAGCGCGGATCCAACCAAGGTTTTCATCCAGGGGTTCCTATCAAGAGATTCGACCACGGAACCATCATTGCGCATAATCTGTCGACCGAACGGGCGCTCCAGGTCAGAACCGTGCGCTTCAAGAATGGAACCTTGCTAAGCTGTGGGTGCTCTCGTGGACATTGGGGACTGGACGGAGAGATTCCAGGGAACGCGCAGCTTGCCGCGATCGGTCCGGGATCGGCTGATTGCATCCGCGCGGGTCATGCGCTATCCGAAGGGATCCGAGGTTTTCGGGCCTGCCAACATTCCCGACAGCCTTTTCTTTCTCTTCGATGGCACGCTCAGGGTATTGCAAACTTCGGAAAATGGCCGTGAAATCGTGCTTTATCGTGTGGATGCGGGTGACAGCTGTGTCCTGACCACCGCCTGCATGCTGGCCGAAGAAGCCTACAATGCGGAAGGTGTCGCTGAGACGGAACTCATTGCGATCACCCTGCCTAAGCTTGCCTTCGAACGGCTGGTCACAGAGAAGGCCGCGTTCCGCAACTTTGTCTTCGCGGCCTATTCACGCCGATTGATCGATCTCTTGCGGGTGGTCGATGACGTCGCATTCGGCCGTATCGACGTGCGGCTGGCGCATCGTCTCCTAGCTCTTGCAGGCGATCAGGCGGAGATTTCCGCAACGCACCAGCACCTCGCGAGCGAACTCGGCACGGCGCGCGAAGTGATTTCTCGCGTGTTGCAGGATTTTCAGAAACGCGGTCTGATCGCTCAGTCACGGGGCCGGATCGCGCTCCTGAACAGGTCTGCGCTGGAGGCTCTCGCCGCAAGTTCCTGAGGTTCGCTCGCGCGGCCTTGGTGACTATATCACTGAAACCGAACAGCCAAACTTGTACGTATCTCCCAGCTTTTCAGTATGGGGGCTTCCATGAAAACGAATGTCGGAACGATTGATCGCCTTGTCCGGGCCATGCTTGGACTGGTGCTGCTCTATCTCGCCTTTTCAGTGGGTTTTCTGTCTTCAGTTCACCGTTGGTCATGGTCGTCACGGCCGCCGTCGGTGTCGTGATGCTTGTCGTGGCGGCTGTCCGCTTCTGCCCCATTTACGCGCTGCTCGGCGTACGGACCTGCCGTTCCTGACGGAAGGTGCAGAGCCCTCACGCCCTTGATTCCGGAGGAAACGAAATGACCATGTATCCAGTTAACATGGAACTCAAGCCGAAGGTTCAGGCTTTCTTCGACGAGGCCACCAATACCATCAGCTATATCGTAAAGGACCCGGCTTCGACCGCCTGCGCGATCATCGACAGTGTGATGGATATCAATTACGCGGCCGGGCGGATCACCTATGATCATGCGGACGAACTTATCCGCCAGATCGAGACGCAGGGGCTCACTCTGGAATGGATCATCGAGACCCATGTCCATGCGGATCATCTGAGCGCTGCGCCCTACATCCAGGACAAACTGGGCGGCAAGATCGGCATCGGCTCGAAAATCTTGGTGGTGCAGGACACGTTCGGCAAAATCTTCAACGAGGGCACAGAGTTCCAGCGCGACGGTTCGCAGTTCGACCGGCTTTTCGAGGATGGCGACACCTACATGGTCGGCACCATGCAGGCTTTCGCCATGTATACGCCCGGCCATACCCCGGCTTGCATGGTGCATGTCTTTGGGGACGCTGCTTTCGTCGGTGATACACTCTTCATGCCCGATGGCGGCTCGGCGCGCGCGGACTTCCCCGGCGGCGACGCGGGCGTGCTCTACGATTCCATCCAGAAGGTATTGGCCCTTCCGGACGAGACACGGCTGTTCATGTGCCACGACTACGGGCCGAACGGACGCGATATCGCCTGGGAAACCACTGTGGGTGACGAGAAGGCGCACAACATTCACGTGGGCAACGGCAAGACAAAGGCGGATTTCGTCAAGTTCCGCACCGAGCGTGATGCACAGCTCGCCATGCCCAGGCTCATCATTCCGTCGTTGCAGGTGAACATGCGGGCGGGCGACGTGCCGACCGACAAGGATGGAAATCCGATGCTCAAGGTGCCGCTGAACGGGCTGTGATCGACAAAAAATTAAAAACCTGGGAGGTTTGGAACATGGACTTGAAGAAGATATCGCCGAAATTCACGGTCAGCCCGCAGATCTCGATCGAGGATGTCGCAGCGCTCAGGGACGCAGGTTTCCGTGCGATCATCTGCAACCGCCCGGATGGAGAAGGTGCGGATCAGCCTGGCTACGAGGAAATAGAAGCGGCCGCGAGCGCGGTCGGGATCGAGACGCAATATCTTCCGGTTCAAAGCGGTATGGTCGCGGACGAGGATGTCGAAGCCTTTGGGGTGGTCCTCGAGGACCTGCCGCGCCCGGTGCTGGCCTATTGTCGGAGCGGCACACGCTCCGCGACGCTCTGGTCGCTTCACGAGGCCAAGAAGCGCCCGATGCCCGAAATCCTGTCCGCAACCAAGACCGCGGGCTTCGACATGAACGGGGTGGCGCGCCGGATCGCGAATGGCGGCAAGACCCCGACGGAAACCGGCGATGCCAAATACGATGTGGTGATCGTCGGCGCGGGAGCTGGCGGCATCTCGGTTGCGGCGAGCCTCCATGCGCGCCAATCCGACCTTTCCATCGCCGTGATCGACCCGGCCGACATCCACTACTACCAACCCGGCTGGACCATGGTGGGGGGCGGTATCTTCGAAGCGCAGCAGACCGCCAAGACCCTGGGCTCGCTGATCCCGCGCGGAGTCAAGTGGATCAAGGCTGCCGTCGCGGCCTTCGAGCCGCGGAACAACGCCGTCATTCTCGATGGCTGCCGGGTGGTAAAATACGACCGGCTCGTGGTGTGCCCCGGCCTGAAGCTCGACTGGAACAAGGTCGAGGGGCTGGAGGAGACACTCGGCCGAAATGGCGTCACCTCGAATTATCGCTACGATCTCGCTCCCTACACGTGGCAGCTTGTGCAGGAGATGAAGCAAGGCCGCGCGATCTTCACTCAGCCACCCATGCCGATCAAATGCGCTGGCGCACCGCAGAAGGCAATGTATCTCTCGGGCGATGCCTGGTTCCGCCGCGGCGTCCTGAACGATATCGACATCCAGTTCATGAACGCGGGCGGCGTGCTCTTCGGGGTGAAGGACTACGTTCCCGCGCTCATGGAATACGTCGAGAAATACGACGCCACACTGAACTTCTTCCATAACCTTGTTGCGATCGACGGCGCGGCGAAGACGGCGACCTTCAAGGTAGCCAAGCCCGATACCGAAGCCGGCGAAGTCACGGTCGAATTCGACATGATCCATGTCTGCCCGCCCCAGACTGCACCGGATTTCATACGTGTCTCGCCGCTCGCGGATGCTGCCGGATGGGTTGATGTCGATCAGGCAACGCTGCGCCACAAGAGTTTCGACAATATTTGGTCTCTCGGTGACGTAATGAATGCGCCGAACGCGAAGACCGCTGCGGCCGCGCGCAAGCAGGCTCCAACCGTGGCCGAGAACATCGTCGCCGATATCCAGGGCCGGTCCGCCGCTGCGCAGTATGACGGCTACGGCTCCTGTCCACTGGCGGTCGAGCGGGGCAAGATCGTATTGGCCGAGTTCGGCTATGGCGGGGCGCTGAAACCGTCCTTCCCGTCCTGGTTCATTGACGGCACGCAACCGACCCGTGCCGCGTGGTTCCTAAAGGAGCGGATGCTCCCGCCGATCTACTGGCGGGCGATGCTGCGCGGCAAGGAATGGATGGCCAAACCCGAGAAGTTAAAGGTCGCCACCGGCTGACAGACCTTTCCCGGCTTCGTCAAAGCGAAGCCGTTTCTGTCGGAATCACCATCTTGAAAAGAATCTTACTCAAATCGACGAGTTGGAGCGAAACCTTGGGTTCAAAATGTTCTAGCGTGAACCGTTTTCGCTCCAAAGACGCAGACACCTAAGAACAGGCCGGAGCACAGCCGCCATGCCCAGTTTTGGCAGATACCTACCGATCCTCGACTGGGGGCGGCGCTATGACAGGCAAGCCCTGGCCAACGATCTAATCGCGGCGCTCATCGTCACGATCATGCTCATTCCTCAATCGCTGGCCTATGCGCTTCTGGCCGGACTACCGCCGGAAGCGGGAATCTATGCCTCCATCGCGCCAATCCTGCTCTACGCAATTTTCGGCACCAGTCGTGCGCTGGCGGTCGGGCCGGTGGCGGTCGTCTCGCTCCTGACGGCCACGGCCGTTGGCCAAGTGGCCGAGCAGGGCACGGCCGGATACGCCGTGGCGGCACTGACCCTCGCCCTGCTTTCGGGCGGGTTTCTCATGCTGATGGGTTTGCTTCGCCTGGGGTTTCTCGCAAACTTCCTCAGCCATCCAGTGATCGCAGGTTTCATCACTGCTTCGGGCATCCTCATCGCTACGAGTCAGCTCAAGCATATCCTCGGCGTCGGCGCCCATGGCCATACGTTGCCCGAGATGCTGGTGTCGATTCTTGCCCACCTGAACGAAACCAACTGGATCACGCTGTTCATCGGCGGTGCGGCGACGGCCTTCCTGTTCTGGGTGCGCAAGAACCTCAGGCCCGCGCTCGGGCGGCTGGGCACGCCGGCGCTGCTTGCGGATTTCCTGACCAAGGCCGGTCCCGTCGCGGCCGTCGTCACGACGACCGTGGCGGTCTGGGCCTTCGGCTTGGCCGACCGGGGCGTGAACATCGTGGGCTCCGTGCCTCAGAGCCTTCCGCCCCTGACAATGCCGGGTCTTTCCTCGGAACTTCTGGGTGCATTGCTCCTGCCCGCAATCCTGATCTCGATCATCGGCTTCGTGGAGTCCGTTTCAGTCGCACAGACACTCGCGGCCAAGAAGCGCCAGCGGATCGACCCGGATCAGGAACTGATCGGGCTGGGTGCGGCCAATCTGGGGGCGGCCTTCACCGGCGGCTATCCCGTCACCGGCGGGTTCGCCCGTTCGGTCGTGAATTTCGATGCGGGCGCGGAGACACCGGCAGCGGGCGCCTTCACGGCGCTGGGTCTGGCGATTGCCGCAGTTGCGCTGACGCCGCTGGTCCACTACCTGCCGAATGCAACGTTGGCGGCGACCATCATCGTTGCGGTTCTAGGCCTCGTAGATCTCTCAATTCTGAAGAAGACATGGGGTTATTCGCGGGCGGACTTCGTTGCCGTAGTCACGACAATCCTCTTCACCCTCGGGATGGGAGTCGAGGTGGGCGTCGCCTCGGGCGTTGCGCTCTCGGTGTTGCTGCACCTCTACAAGACATCACGGCCGCATGTTGCCGAAGTGGGCCTTGTTCCCGGAACGCAGCATTTCCGCAATGTCAATCGGCATAAGGTGCATACCTGCCCGGAACTGGTGACGCTCAGGGTCGATGAAAGCCTCTATTTCGTCAACGCGCGATTCTTGGAGGATCTGGTACAGAAACGCGTCACGGAAGGCTGCGCGATCCGAAATGTCGTGCTCATGTTCTCGGCAGTGAACGAGGTCGACTACTCAGCCCTGGAAAGCCTGGAGGCAATCAACCATCGGCTCCGGGACATGGGCGTGGGGCTGCACCTCTCAGAAGTGAAGGGCCCGGTGATGGATCGGTTGCGTCGGTCGCATCTCGTCGACGATCTCAATGGTCGAATTTTTCTCTCGCAGTACGACGCTTGGGAGGCTCTTGCTCGCAGCAATGTGCCAAGAGCAGCCGAATAGGTGCAGTCCAGACAGTTTGGACGACGCACTACGGAAGCCGCCCCTGCAGCGCTACGACTATAACACGGTCGGGCCAGACTCATTGCTCGGCCACCAAATGCCGCTGCAAGATCGCAGGGCGCATCGGCTATGTGAGGGCCTTTAGGGTGACACCAAAAGGATCGTCAGAACTCGCCGAACCAGTTTGAACCAAATCGCAGCCTAATTCCGAGTGTCCAAGGATCCCGGCCTGCATGTCGGCGGGCAACTGGACAATTTCTGGCATGTGGTTACTTCGGGGAACTGTCGTTAAGCCAATTGCTGAAGCCCTGCTCAGGTCTCAAATTACAGTTCTTGCCCTATTCTAGCTTCGTAATACACTGAAACTGTTAGAAATCTTAAGCCACCGAAAACCTGGCGTCTTTCCTAAGATAGTCTGGGTTTTCTTGGGGCATTTGAATTCAACACGACCCTTAAATGCTGTGTCGTCTAAGGGGATTTCCCTTTTGCCGCCTAGGTCTCATTGATCTTCCCCACAGCTGCATGCGCCAGGAGGGAGCGAAAAAGGGGCAGCATCACTCGTCAGTTTGAGAGAGCAGGCCAGACTACAAGTTCTGGTGCTGGGGAGATTCTGTCATGTGTGTATTCCATGGCGATGGGGAAAGTTGCGGCTATTGTGAAGCACCGCTTCAATTGGAAGCGGAATACGCAGGCGGTTTGCCCGACGGCGGAACCGCACTGAATCCCGTACTTAGTGCGCCTTCGATCAGTCACATTTCAGGCATTCTCTCCGGGAACTACTGGAGCTCGAACGAAATCTCGTTCGGATTCACAACCAGCAAATCTCAGTATGACAACAGCGACGCACCAAACGGTGAGAAGGGTTCGTTCAAGGAACTGTCGAATGGCGGCAAGGAAATTTTCCGGGATGCAATCAGTCAGTGGGATGAGGTTTCTGGTCTTTCCATTGTCGAGTCAGGTTCTCCTTCGTCAGCAGAAATTCGGATCGCGGGCTCCAATGCACCAACGACCGCCTGGGCCTACTACCCATCGGAGGGATGGGCCGGAGGCGGTGATATCTGGAACAACACCAACTACATTCCGGCCTACGTAGCCTCCGTCGGGGACCTTTCGGGTGCGGTAGGCACCTATGCGTACACCACGGCCATGCATGAAGTGGGTCACGCTCTCGGCATGGAACACCCACACGACGGGACAAATCTGCCGGCGTCGTATGACAGTGTCGAATACACGGTGATGAGCTACAAATCCTACGTCGGCCACTCGGGCGGTGGATACACGAACGAAGCCCATGGCTACGCGCAATCGCTCATGATGCTTGATATTGCGGCCATTCAAGCGACCTACGGCGCGGATTACTCCACGCGTTCTGGGAATACGACCTACAGTTTTGACCCCAATACTGGTGAAATGCGCGTTGACGGAGTCAGCTATGCGACCCCCGCGGAGAACCGTGTATTTCGCACCCTATGGGACGGTGATGGTTTCGACACGCTCGACTTTGCCTCGTATTCCACCAATCTCAGTGTAAACCTGAACCCCGGAGAGGGAACAGATCTTGACGTAGGTGGACTGAGCCAACGATCGCGCCTGGGGTATTCATCGGGAGAATGGGTCTACGCGTCGGCCCACATCTATATGTCACTGCTCTTTGACGACGATACGCGTAGCGTTATCGAAGCTGTTGTCTGTGGATCAGGTGATGACATCGTCATCGGCAATGCAGCCGACAACCTGCTGTGCGGTGGATTGGGAACTGACACCTACACCTTGGGTGCTGGCGCAGACATCGTGCGCGGCACGATCGATGAACTTGTCGGAGACATCATTGTCGATTTCGATGCAGACGACATTGTAGATGTAACTGATCTCTCCGGCTCCCAGTCGATAGAAGTCGGGAATGATGGTGTAATTCGCCTCGTTGGTGAAGGTGACCCGGAGGATCCCGCGGAACCGGAGGACCCGGAAGATCCCGTTGAGCCCGATCTTGGAGACGCCCGTATAGTCCGCCTGACAGAGATCCGTGATCAATACGAGACCGCGACAGTTGAGGACATGGTTGTTCTCGGACTCGATGACAACGACAGTGTCAAAACGGGCGAGGGCAATGACCGGTTGCTCGGCCAGGGTGGTAACGACACCCTCAAGTCGAACGGTGGGAATGATACGATCGAGGGTGGCGACGGTCGAGACAAAATTGACAGCGGAGAAGGCGACGATCTGATCATCGCAGGGTCAGGACGTGACAGTGCTCGTTCGCGAGGCGGCAATGATACCATTTTCGGGGGCGCAGATGCCGATAGCTTGCGCAGCGACGAAGGAGACGACGCGGTCTCGGGCGGTGAAGGGAACGATCGTATCGATGCCGGCGAAGGCAATGACCTCGTATACGGCGGGGAGGGAGATGACCACCTCGTCGGCAAGGACGGAGACGATCTGTTCTATGGGGGCGCCGGTTCCGACGTGCTGAACGGGGGCCGTGGGAGCGATACATACGTTTTCCATACCGCCGATTCCGGCATCGATGTGATCAAGAAGTTCGAGATCGGACTGGACCTTATCCGCATTGAAGGCTTTTCGGGCGGTTTCGGCGATCTGTCGTTCTCCCAGGGAAGGAAGTCCACGGACATCGATCTTGGGAATGGAAGCAGTATCCAGTTGGTTCGTGTAAAGCTGGCTGACCTTACCGCGGACAGTTTCGAATTCCATACCGGCACGGCTACCGACCGGGACATTCAATCCGTGGCCCTGAGTGAAATCGTCGATACAGGTCCGGAAAGTATGGAGATGACCGACGGCGATGACAAACTGCGTCTTGCCCTGCGGACGGGAATAGAGATCGATCTGCTCGATGGGAATGATGACCTCTCGTCGGGTCGGGGAGACGACACGATCTGGGGCGGTCTTGGTGACGACAGTATCAAGGGAGGCAGCGGAGACGATCTGATCATCGCAGGAAGCGGATCAGACGACATGTCCGGCGGGGGCGGAAGCGACGTGTTCGAGTTCCGTGCTAGCGATCTGACTGCCGGTGAAACAGACTTTGACGTGATCCGAGACTTCCGTTCGAAATACGACAGAATCAAACTTGTCGGGTTCGACGACAACTCGTTCGAAGACCTCGAGCTGTCGTTCACCAAAGGAAAGGCACAGATCGTGGTCGATGACGTTCAGACCATCTCTTTCCGGAACATGCGCGACCATGATGATCTGATCGAGAACAACGTGATCGACTTCCTGTAGGCTCAGAATCGCATGCACAGAGCCTAGGCGACCCGAAAATCGATCCAGATCGGGTAGTGATCGGAAGCGACGCGGGTAACCTCGTTGATCTCGACGCCATATGCGATTGGCTGCAACCCGTCGGAGAAGGCAAATCGGTCAAGCGAAGCGATCGGCCGCCGGACATGAAAAGTCTTTCCGGGTGCCAGGATCTCAAAATGCCGTGCAAGACGCCCCAGGCCTTCCTGGGTCGACCATTCATTGAAATCGCCACCAACCAGAGTTGGCAGATGTGCGAGACCGTGCAGTCGGGTGTTCAAGGCGTCAAGTTGCTTTCTTCTGGAACGACGTAGCAACCCGAGATGCGCTGCGACCACGCGCATCTTCGTGCCGCCCAGCTCAAGCTCGGCGATAACGGCACCGCGAGGTTCCAGGCCCGGAAGGTCGATCTGGATTATCGGCCCTTGCAAGGCCTCGGGTCGTACAAGAACGGCATTCCCGTGCCATCCCAGGCTGTGTGTCGTCTTTGCAACCAGCATGGGCACAAGTCCGGTTCGCGCTTCAATCGCGTCACGCGGCAGGACCGTTGGACGGCCAAAGAGCCTCAGATCTGCTTCCTGGAGCAGCACGATATCCGGGGAGAGGCTATTGATTATGTCAAGAATGCGGCCTGGTCGCCGCCGGCGATCCGTGCCCATGGCTTTACGGATATTGTAGCTGACCGCTCTGAGTTTGCCGGTATCGTGCATGAGCTCTCTCAAAGGACGGGGGCCGCAAGTCGAAACGCACCTTCAGCGATCCTGCGCGGCAAGCTGATATCTGGAAGTCCTTCTTCGCAGCGCGCAAACTGCGATGTCATCCAGTCTTCCAGGTGATGCAACGTCCCGGTGTCATGGATGAATGTTGCGATCTCGTAGTTGAGATACATGGATCGTACGTCGAAATTGGCGGATCCGGCCCATCCCAGGTCATCTATGATCCCGGCTTTGGCATGGATCATGCCACCTTTGAGCATGAAAACCCTGCCGCCGACATCCCTGAACGTTCTGAGGTAGGAGCCTCGTGCAAGGTTGGCGAGTGATTGGTTGGATTTCTCCGGTATCAGCAGCCTGACATCCAGACCCCTTTGGCAGGCGATGTAAAGTGCGTGGGACAGATGATCGGTCGGCAGGAAATAGGGCGTAACGATATAAACCCGCTGTCTCGCGCGATATATCGCGCTTACAATCCCATCGTGAAGAGCATCCATGAAGAAGTCCGGCCCTGACGCAACGGACTGCAAAATTGCGCCTTCGTTCTCGCTCGCCGGAAGAGCGCAGATTGCATCAGTTTGCGCTCCTTGGTGTCGCTGAGCGGCTCGAATATCCGAGAAGAGAACCTCACGATAGACTTCGACCGCGGGCCCCTCGATCAAGAATGACAAATCTGTCCATTGCGCCGGCGCGGAACCATCGCCAAGAGACATATAGTCCAGACCAATGTTCATTCCGCCAGCAAACGCCAAGCAATCGTCGACAATTAGGGTCTTTCTGTGGTTTCGCAAATTGATCCGACCGGACCCCGGCAAACCAAGGAATGGTAACGATAGAAGGACTTCGCCACCGGCCTCCTCAAGTTTTTTGAGCGCATCCCGCGGGCGCGAAAGACCGCCAAAATAGTCTATGAGCAACCGAACGCGGACACCCGCTCGAGCGCGATCCACAAGAAGCTCGACGAATGCCGTTCCGACCGGATCGTTCGCGACGATATAGAACTCGGAATCGATCGATCTTTGCGCCTTGTGGATCATATCGCGAAGCGCCGCATACGCTTCTTCGCCGGTGGTCAGTAACTTGAACCGATTGCCGGACTGCGCAGGCGGCAGTCCATAAGCGCGGAACGTCTCGTCAAGATCAGAGCGAACAGGCGGCATTTCCGGTCTGTCGAAGAACTTGAGTTGTCGTGCAGATTTCGGTTTGCGCACGCCGAACATCAGGAAGGCGGGAAGAGCAATATACGGAGCGAGAAAAACGAAGAGCAACCAGGCTGCCGTCGACTGCGGCGACCTGCGCTTCTGGACCAGAAGCAGCACGGCAAAAATTGCCAGGGTTCCCCCAAAGACAATTTCGAAATGAGCGATAATCCAGTTCAAATTGCGCGTTTCCGTATAGATTGCAATATTCTACCGTGGTGAAATCTCACGTTCTGCCACCATGAGATACCGGTGCGGGACAACCTAGAGATCGCCCCAGATGATTGCAAATTTCAAGCGAGTCGATTGGTTTGCGATTGCAGCTTGCTGAACTTCAAGACGGCAAAGAGATAGTATTTAACATAACTATCCTTCTTGGCTTTTTGGCTCACCCTCCGGGTCATGATACTGTTGCAGGATACCTCTATTCTTGCGCCACAAAACTCGCATGGCATCAAGATGCGCCCGCGTTTCGCAAGACACGGGCGCAGCGATTGGCATGCAATTTGATAAGGATGCTGTTCAATGAAATGGCTGTGCGGCATTGGGCGCAAGAAAATTACGAACCCGGAAGAAAGACGGGTTTCATATTGCTGCAACGCAGCATAGGCTAATCCCGGTAGTATACCGGATTCGGAGTGGCGAATGTTTTCTCTCGAAGGTCAGAAGGCTCTAGTTGTCGGTATCGCCAATGATCAATCCATTGCCTACGGTTGTGCCAAGGCGATGCGCGAGGCGGGCGCCGAAATTGCGATCACCTACCTGAACGAAAAGGCCAAGCCGCATGTTGCGCCGATAGCAGAAGAACTCGGTGCGGAAATCTTCATGCCGCTGAATGTCACGGAAGACGGTCAGCTCGAGACCGTATTCGAGGAGATCAGGTCCCGTTGGGGTAGGATCGATACCATCCTGCATTCGATTGCCTTCTGCCCCAAGGAGGATTTGCACGGTCGCGTGGTCGATTGCTCGGCAAAGGGGTTCGGCATCGCGGTGGACGTATCGGTGCATTCCTTTCTGAGGATGATCCGTCTTGCCGAGCCACTCATGCCGAGTGGCGGAACCTGCATGACAGTGAGTTTCTACGGTTCCGAAAAGGTTGTTGAACACTACAACGTCATGGGGCCGGTCAAGGCTGCCCTTGAATCGGTCGTTCGCTACGCTGCAGCCGAACTGGGGTCCAAGGGAATTTCGGTGCATGCCCTGTCTCCCGGGCCTTTGAAGACTCGGGCGGCGTCTGGGATCAAGGAGTTCGATGACCTTCTCAACGCAGCGGCCAGCCGCGCGCCGACCCACATGCTCGCCACGATCGAGGATGTCGGGGCCTACTCGGTATTTCTCGCAAGCAAGGAAGCAAGCAACCTTACGGGGGGAGTTCATCCGATTGACGGCGGATACAGCATCGTAGGTTGATGGAGACAAAAATGGACCGCTCAGCGCCGAATTTCAGGAAGGCCGAGGAGTTTGCCCGGTCTTTCTATGAACAGTTCACAAGTTCGCCGGGCGAAGGGCTCGAACACTTCGCAACGGGGTTCCATGACCTGAATGACGCAGGCGAACTCTTGATGCGTTCCTCAACGCGACACAGTTCGAACATCGCGCGTACGCATTCCGAAAGAACCCAGAAGACGATCGACAATCTGGTCGAATGCACCCGTAGCATGACAGCCACGGAGCGGGCTGGCGGGGATCTCGTACAGGACTGGCTTTCCTATTTGCGGGATCGCGGGGAAAGAACGGTCCTCTTCATGGATACCTTGCGCGAGCGCGGTGACATCTTTCTGGATCACGAGGCTGCCGATTGTCCGCCGGTTCTCGTCTACGACTACGAAATCATCGTGGATGGTGCGGATCTGCCGAACCCGTGCAACTATCAATTGCTCCGCATTATCCCGCCACGCGGCATCGAAGTGATCGATGCAAAGCGGCCATATGTAATCGTGGATCCGCGCGCAGGTCATGGTTCTGGTATTGGCGGTTTCAAACCCGACAGTCAGGTTGGTGTGGCACTGCGTGACGGTCATCCGGTCTATTTCGTGAGCTTTCGCCGCATGCCGGAACCGGGTCAGACGCTTGCGAGCGTCACGCAGGCTGAGGCCGAGTTTGTGAGGGAGGTTGCCAGACGACACCCGGAGAGCCCCAAACCGGTGGTTGTAGGAAACTGCCAGGGCGGTTGGGCGACATTGGTTCTGGCCGCGACCAATCCAGATATTGTCGGTCCGATCGTTCTGAGCGGTGCACCTGTGGCAACATGGTCAGGGGAAGTTGGCACGAACCCGATGCGCTACAATGGCGGCGTCCTGGGTGGCACATGGATGCCGTTGTTCTTTTCCGATCTTGGGGCCGGAGTTTTCGACGGGGCGCATCTCGTCTCCAACTTCGAGATGCTGAACCCGAGCCGAAACTTTTTCCGCAAGTATTACGACGTCTTCACGACGATCGACACAGGCCGGAAACGCTTCCTCGAGTTCGAGAAATGGTGGGGAGGATACTTCCTTCTCAACGAGGCGGAAATCCACTGGATCGTCGAACAGCTTTTTGTTGGCAACAAGTTGACCCGGAACGAAGCTTTCCTCGAGACCGGCCGGCCCATCGACATCAAGAAGACCCGTGCGCCCGTCATCTGCTTTGCCAGCCACGGAGACAACATCACCCCGCCTCAGCAGGCCCTCAACTGGATCACCGATACCTACGCGAGCGTGGATGAAATCCGGATCCGGGGGCAACGTATTGTCTATGTCCTCCACGACCAGGTCGGGCACCTCGGAATTTTCGTTTCTTCCAAGATCGCCAAGAAGGAGCATACCGAAGTCGCGTCGACCCTGAAGACGATCGAGGCCCTGGCACCGGGGCTTTATCAGATGCAGATCGACACCGTGGAAAACAGAGGCCCGACCGGCCACGAATACACGGTAAGCTTCGCGGAACGCACCTTTGATGACCTGAACAAGATCGACGACGGAAGGGAGGATGAAGAGGCTTTTGGTGCCGTGGCAAGGCTGTCCGAGATCCAGTCCGAACTGTATGATACGTGGGTACGCCCCGTTGTGCAGGCCACAGTCACGCCGCCCATGGCGGAGATCTCCCGGGTCATGCATCCGCTGAGGCTCCAGCGCAGCATGATGTCGAGCCGGAATCCCCTCATGGCTCAGCTGCAGAGTGCCGCCCAAACGACAGCTGGAAATCGTACTCCCTGTGCTCCTGAGAACCCTTTCGCCCAGGCGGAACAAATTTTCGCGGATCTGTATACCCAGCAACTCGACATGTTCCGCGACCTGCGCGATGCGGCCTATGAGATGATGTTCTACTCGGTCTGGAACACGCCCTGGGCACGTCGTTATGGCAAGCGGAATTCGACCCGCCGGACCCTGAAGACCCCAGAACAGCTACGATTCCTCCCTGAAGTGCAATCGGCACTTGCTCATATTTCGTCTGGTGGTTTCGTCGAGGGGGTGGTCCGAATGCTGATCCTTCTCTCGGAATCGCGCGGGACGGTTCGTCGTGATCGGCTTGAGCGCTCCGCCCGGGTTCTCACCCAGGATGAGCCGTTCATGTCACTGTCGATGGAGGAGCGTGCACGTATCATTCACGAGCAGACATTGATCGCAACCTATGAGCCGGAAAAGGCCATCGAGTCCCTGCCCAGCCTGTTCCCTGATGCAGCATCTCGCGAACTCGCGGTGAAGGTGGTGCAGTTCGTACCTGGTCCCATAGACGAAATGGCCCCGCATACGTTCGAACTCCTCCGGAGGTTCCGTGAAGTGCTCGGGCTGGACACGACCATAGTCGACGTGCTCGATGATCCTCTAGCCTCGGAGGGTGGCAATTCCGAATTCGGGACAGCAGCACAATGATTACTGAAAACAAGACTTATGACGAACTGCAGATCGGCGACAGCTATGAGTTGCACCGCGTTTGCACTGTAGATGACTTCTATATCTTTGCGGTCGCCTCCGGCAATCACAACCCGATGCATCTACCCGATACGGACCGGGAAGGCGGTGAACGCGAAGAACCCGTCGCGCCAAGCATGTGGTGCGGCTCTATCGTTTCCGCAGTACTGGGCAATATTCTCCCGGGGCCTGGAACGCTCTACTGTTCGCAGCACTTCGACTTCGTCGGCCGGGCGCATGCAGGGGATGAGCTTGTCATCAAGGTCATGCTGACGGCGAAGAACGAAGATGGCACGGTCGTCTTCGCGACGCACGTCCGCCGCGCAGCGGATGACGTCGAGATTGTCCGTGGCGAGGCCGTAGTCGTCGCGCCCACGGAGAAGATCACGCAGGACGACCATGACCTTCCGGGACTGGTGGTTCAACGCCATCGCCATTTCGATGCCCTGATCAGGATGGCGGAACCGCTTCCGCCCATACCGACGGCCATCGTTTGCCCGGAGGAGCCGAACTCGCTCGGCGGCGCAATCCTGGCCGCGAAGCGCACGATCATTTCACCGATCCTGATTGGGAACCGGGACAAGATCTCTGCCGCCGCATCAGAGTTGGGCGCGGACATATCCGGTTTCGAGATGATCGAGATCAACAGCCACGCTGAAGCCGCGAATGCCGGGGTCGAACTGGTCAGGGCCGGTCGGGCGAAGGCGCTCATGAAGGGTCATTTGCATACGGACGATCTGCTTCGGGCCGCACTGAACAAGCAGACCGGGCTTCGCGCGGGGCGGCGCTTCACCCATGTCTTCGTCCTTGATGTGCCAGGCATGCCGCATCCCCTGATCGTATCGGATGCTGCAATCAACATTGCCCCGGACCTCCCGACCAAGATCGACATCGTGCAGAACGCCATTGATCTTGCGATTTCGATCGGCATCCAGGTTCCCAAGGTCGGTGTTCTCTCCGCGGTGGAAACCGTGAACCCCGCGATACCGTCTTCGGTCGACGCCGCGCTTCTTTCCAAGATGGCAGATCGTGGTCAGATCACCGGCGGACTGGTCGAAGGGCCGCTCGCCATGGACAACGCGGTCGATCTCGCGGCAGCTCGGACGAAAGGGATAAAGTCGGATGTTGCTGGCCGCGCCGAGGTTCTGGTCGTGCCGGATCTCGATGCAGGCAACATGCTCGCGAAACAGCTCACCTATATCGCCAAGGCGGAAGCCGCCGGGCTTGTCATGGGGGCCTCCTGCCCGATCATCCTGACCTCGCGGGCCGATGACGACATGGCCAGACTGGCTTCCTGCGCCGTCGCTGCCATCCACCATGCGCGCATGTCTGGCCGCGATATCGAGAAACTGGCCGCCGAATGAGTATGCCGATTGCACTTACCCTGAATGCAGGTTCGTCTTCGCTGAAGTTTGGCGTCTTCGAGATTTCCGATGCGCCAAAGGAGATAGCCGCAGGTCTCGTGGAACGAATTGGGGGCCAGCCCCGGATCAAGGCGGATTTCGGTGACCTCGATGGAAAGATCCAGAGGGACCTCAGCGCTGAGGAGGCGCGTGATCACAAGTCGGCACTCGATACTGTCCTAGACCTGCTGCGCGAACGTATCACCAACCTGCATGCGGAGGCGGTTGGTCATCGGGTGGTTCACGGTGGGCCCAGGTATTCCGAACCGATGGTCGTGACTCCGGGGGTTCTGGGCGAACTTCGCGCGCTCTCGCCCTTCGCGCCGCTTCACCAGCCTCACAATATCTCGGGCATCGAAGCTGCCTTGGAGGCGTTTCCCCAGGCACTCCAAGTGGCCTGCTTCGATACGGCGTTCCACCGGCACCAGCCCAAAGTGAACGATGAGTTCGCCCTGCCTCGCGAGTATTACGAGAAGGGCGTGCGCCGATACGGGTTTCATGGCCTGAGCTATGAATACGTGTCCGGCGAACTCAAGAGTTTTGCGCCCTTGCTCTGCGAAGGGCGCGTTGTGATCGCTCACCTCGGAAATGGCGCGTCCATGTGCGGCATGCTCAATGGACGGTCCGTCGTCTCCACCATGGGGTTCACGGCACTGGACGGTTTGCCGATGGGCACCAGAACTGGTCAGATCGATCCCGGTGTCATTTTCTACATGGTTCAGCAGGAAGGAAAGACGATCGACGAGGTTCGGGATCTCTTCTACAAGGAATCGGGCCTGCTCGGGATTTCCGGTCTTTCCAATGACATGCGGACATTGGAAGCGGCAGGAACGCCCGAGGCAAAAGAGGCTATCGACTATTTCGTCTTCCGGTGTCGCCGAGAACTGGGCGGATTGGCGGCCGCACTCGGCGGACTTGACGCCTTGGTGTTCTGTGGCGGGATCGGAGAGAACTCGCGCTATATCCGAAGCCGGATCTGTGACGGCCTGGACTGGATAGGAATCGAACTGGATCGGGAGCGCAACGAGGCAAACGAGCGCCGCATCAACGGCACGTTCAGCCGAACCCACGTTCTGGTGGTTCCGACGAATGAGGAAATCGTCATAGCGCGTGCGGCGAAAAAGCTGCTTGCGTCCGCGTGACTATGAAAACAATTGGCGATGGTCCGGAGGAAGTTGGGAAAAGACTATGAAAATTGCCATATCGCCCGATGCTGCGGCTGAAAAGATAACGGATGGTGCCGTTCTTCTTATCGGAGGTTTCATGGGGGTGGGCTCCCCTCATCGATTGATCGATGCAATCGTGTCGAGCAATGTCCGCGACCTGACTGTGGTCGCAAATGACACCGCGATGCCCGGCAAGGGGATAGGCAAACTCATCACTTCCGGACAGGTGTCCCGCGTCGTGGCTTCGCATATTGGCCTCAATCCCGAGACGCAGGCCAAGATGATCAAGGGCGACATCGAAGTGGAACTCGTTCCACAGGGAACCTTGGTCGAGCGGATCCGCGCGGGGGGAGTGGGCCTCGGAGGTGTGCTGACGCGGACCGGAATCGGCACGCCGGTCGAAGACGGAAAGGACATCATCGAAGTGGACGGCAAACCCTTCCTCCTCGAAAAGCCGATCCGTGGCGACTTTGCGCTGCTGAACGCTCAGCAAGCCGATTACGTCGGGAACCTCGAGTATTCCCTCACTGCCCATAACTTCAATCCGATCATGGCTCTGGCCGCCGATACGGTGATTGCCGAACCGCATCATATTCTCCCTGTCGGAGCCATTCCGCCCGATGCGGTCAAGACGCCCGGCATTCTCGTTGATTACATGCTTGAAAGAGCTTCGTGATGACAATCATGGACAAAAAATCCCAGAAGCCCATGAGTCCGAAAGAGGTCATCGCCAGGAGGGTCGCCCTCGAGATCCGGGAGGGGCAACTCGTGAACCTCGGAATCGGGCTTCCGAGTATGGTCGCCAATTTTCTGCCCGAATCCGTGCACGTGTTCTTCCAGGCAGAAAACGGCGTGATCGGCCTTGGATCGCGCCCTCCGGAGGGTATGGAAGATCCAAACCTGACGGATGCTGGCGGAGGATTTGTCACCGCCGTGCCGGGAGCTGCATCGATCGATAGCGCGATGAGTTTCGGACTGATACGAGGCGGGCACCTCGACATGACCGTGCTGGGGGGGCTCCAGGTCGACGAGAGAGGCTATCTCGCCAATTGGATGGTCCCGGGCAAGATGGTCCCGGGTATGGGCGGAGCCATGGATCTCGTTGCCGGAGCAAAGAACGTCATTGTCGCTATGGTTCACAGTGCCAAGGGTAGCCCGAAAATCGTTCCTGAATGCACCCTGCCCCTTACCGCGGCGAGACGTATAACGTTGATCGTCACGGAGCTTGCGGTAATCGAGCCCACCGATGCCGGGCTCATGCTGCGGGAGCGCGGTCCAGGAGTGGAGATCGACGAGATCGTCTCGAAAACCGCTGCCAAGCTTATTGTTCCCGCGGATGTGCCGGAAATGCGCCTGGCTTGATGACCGGGCGCAAGGTCGTTTCAGCCGGCGTTTCCGTCTGAAGCGGTGAAGCAATAGTCGAACGGAACGAAACGAAACCGCCCTGTTTCCGGTAGCAGGGCTCTTGCCTTAGGCACGTGTATCTCGCGTTCCCTGAGTACGAGAGACACGGACCTGTGTCCCGTCGGCAGTATACGTGCGCAGCTCGTCGGTCTGCTTGTTGATCTCCTCGATCTGGGCGCGTGCGGATTTCATTCCGTCGATGCTGGCGCGCAGCAACCGACCGTTCCGCTCCGCGCGGGCCTTCAATGCAACGATGAAGGCTTCAGGCAGGCTCGCGCCCGAACTCAGAAGTTCATTCATTGCGGCTTCCCGCGAGGATACGAGCGCCTGAAGCTTGTCGAGAGGACCCGAGAGCAGAAGTTGCCGCTCCTCATCAAGCATCCGGAGAATCTTGGAGTAGCGGGAAGATGTCAGGGCTTCTGTAATCATTCTGTCGCCGTTCTTTCCTTGAGTGACTCGAAAATCTGTTCTGCCAGGCCGATCCCACCGGACTCGGCAAGGATTCGTGCGTATTCCTGTGTCATGAGGCTCGCGAAGGCATCTTCGCCGTATCCTCCGCTAAACTCTTCCGGAGCGGCATTGATGCCCGTGTATTTCAGCATTTCCGAAAGAAAGGCGGCTTCAAAATCCTGGGCCGTCTTTCGAAGCTGTGCGTCAGGGTCAAGGTCCGAAACCGGCGAGGCCGCCGGTCCCTCAAGTGGCAGTATCGGCTGGGGCGGTGTCAGTTCCACAGGTCGGCCTCGACGGCTGTTGAGTTAAATTGAGGTCAGTTTTGGCCGTATGCGGTAAATAAATCGTAAGGGATTGGAACAAAAACAGGGGCACCCCATGTGACGGAGTCCTGATGACCCCTACGGATATGTTTGCCTTGGGACGTCCAGCGTCGCCCTCCTCTGGCGCGGAGAGCCCCAAATCCGGCAAGGCCGGTGACGATACGTCCAAGAGCTCGATCGATTTCGAGACAGAACTGCAAGCACCCGATGCGGAGCTGCAGCAGGACGGACCACGGCGTCCTTCTCCTGCCAATAGTCATGCGCACCGGGCGGCGGCGGTTAAGGTGATTGCACAGCCCGGTGAAGCGCCTACTCTTCCGTCCTTTGGGTTGGCCGCAATGGATGCGGAAAAGGTCTCGGCTTCGGCCGGCGATAAGTCAGCGCCGGAAAGCCCCGCCGTAACACCGGAACGTCCAGCCATAGTGCCGGAAAGCTCACCCGTTGTGCCGGAAACCCTAGCCTCAGCGCCGGAAACACCAGCGGAAGAGATTCCGTCGCCCCCCGCTCAACGCTTGGGTACTGAAACCATATCGCAACCCGTTCCGTCCGAAGCTCGGCTCCAGACGTCACAAGTCGCGAGCGAAACGCCACCTGCGCAATTGCTTTCGAGGAACGTGCAGACCGAACAGATCAGCCGGCAATCCGAGGGTGTCGAAACGGAATGGCCCTCGATTGCAAGCAGCGAGACAACCGTCGAAGAAGTCGATGGCTCCAAACCGAACGACCAGACAGGCGATGCCAGTAGGGGCCCGGATAGGGCAACAGCGGCGAGTGAAACTTCGGCAGTAGTGGGCCAGTCTGAAAAGTCGCAAGACGCAACGCTTTTGAATGCGCCGGTCACTGCTGAAGCCAGATCCTCTACCGTGTCTCAGGACCTGCCACGCGCCATGGATCATGCACCGCGACAGATCGATCCCGTTACACCTCAAACGGTCGCATCTTCCGGCAGTGTTTCCGAGGTTGCTCGGGTTGTCGGGGCCACTACGTCCGACGTCGAAATGCCTCTGGACGTGGAAGTGCAGGCCCGGACACCGGCAACGGACGTGAAGGCAGCCAACAGCGCCACATTGGCGCGCGCTCCCGCTCAGGGCGGTCAAGCCACGATCATGCAAGCTGCCGTGACAGTCGAAGCCGAGAAGAAGGCCGGAGCGGAGAGTTCCGCACGGCCGCGGGATGAGGCTGTGGCCGAACCCCGGCAGGCACTACCGAGCGCGAGTTCTCCGACCGAGGCACGACCCGCTCCCGCGGGGCCCACTGTTTCGGCAAACCCGGCTGCCGCTCAGCCCGAAGTCACCCCTGCCCTTTCAAATGAAGGCCGCTCCTTCGAGCAAACGATCAATCTTGAATCGGGTCGGTCTCCATCCTGGCGGCTCGGCGCAGAGGCGACCAGTGCCTTGAGCACCCGCACCGCGGAAATGCAATCTGCCACGACCGCGCGCCCCCAGACAGTCGCCCAGCAGCTCTCCGTAGCCGTGAGCTCGGCGCAAAATGGACAAGTCGAAGTTCGTCTCGATCCGGCAGAGCTGGGCCGCGTCCAGATCCAGCTGCAGACCTCGGAAGATGGCGTGCGCGCTGTTGTCATGGCGGAACGGGCGGAAACCCAGGATCTTCTGCGGCGCAATTCCGATGTGCTTACCAGGGATCTTGAAGAGGCCGGGTTCAATTCGATCTCACTGGACTTCACCGGTGGAAACGAGACCGGCGAACGCTCGGATGAGAACGCGCACCAGGCGCATCTTTCGCCCACATCGGGCGATGACACGCTGCCAGACGTATCGCCTCGACCTGAGACCACCCCGCAACGCTACAGCCAGACGACCGGCCTGACTTCGCTGGACATCCGGCTGTGAGTTCCCCCCAGGCCTTGAGAACAGGAGTCATGCAATGGATGTGAATTCAACGTCAGCGGCCTCCACATCGACCACCAGTCAGAGCTCTGCGTCCGCCGCCAGTGCAAGCGAAAGCGCCGCCGCCAATGCCCTGACAGGTGACTTCAATACCTTCATTCAGCTTCTGACGGCTCAGATGAACAACCAGGATCCCCTCGAGCCGACGAGCAACACCGAATTCGTTGCACAGCTTGCCAGCTTCTCCGCGGTCGAGCAGCAGATTCTGACCAACGATACGCTTTCCGCACTTTCGGAAAAGCTCGGCGTTGGTCAGGCTGGTGAAGTGGCCGCCTGGATCGGGAAGGAAGTGCTGGTCGAAGGGGGCTATGCTCAATATTCCGGCACGCCGGTGGAAGTCGAGGTTGATGCTGTCGATGGCGCTCACAGTGCAGTGCTTGTCGTCCGCGATGCGACTGGCACGATTGTCGCGCGCCAGGCCGCGAATGGTGGCGCAACCACCCTGACGTGGGACGGAACTCGGAGTTCAGGAACGGCAGCCGACCACGGGCTCTACTCCTTCCAGCTCGAGTCCTCGGCAACCGATGGCACGGTCATTTCCACGCAGAGAGGCAAGGTCTTCTCTGCCATCGACGAGGTGCGGTTGACGGAAGATGGAGCTTCGCTGATCGCGTCGGGCGGCGTGACCGTTGCTGCAAACGACGTCACGGCGATCCGCTAGCAACCAACCGCAACGGTCCGAACATCTCCAGGCACCTCAATCGCGGGGGGAGTTCTGGCTGGATCCGGGATCGAGCCTCTGCCGTGCAGCGTTGATGAGCGCGGCAAGCGCACTCGATCCGCCGTTGTCGGGATGAACCTTCCGGATCAACCGGTGATAAGCTGCGCGGATTTCATCCGTGTCGGCCCCGGGTTCCAGACCGAGCACCCGATAGGCTTCCTCCACCGGCATGTCCGGCTCTGACCCGTATGGTGGCGGGTCCTGCCGCGCGTCGCTCTCATCGGGCCTTGCTTCATCGGATCTGTGCCGTGAGATGTAAGCCTCGAGCAACGACAGGCTCTCATTGTCCCCTCCGGTCTCTATTTCAGCCCAGAGTGCGCGGAGTTCGACGAGCGAAAGATCGGACAAGAGCCGGTTCTCGAAATCCCCCTGCCGTATTCTCCCGTCAATTCTACCGCTGTCGTGATCGAGCGTCATTTCGAACCAGGCGGTCGAAACATCGGATGTCTGTCCGGGTGCCGGAGAACTCGAGCCTTGGGCTGATCCTCCTTTCTGCCAAAGCGAAAATGCGAGCAGGCCGAGAGGCAGCGCAAGTGCGAATTGTCGAACTGCCACCAGGACAGCAGCTAAGGCCAACACCAGCACGGCGAGCGCCCTTCGCGGCGGCAATCGCACCATCAGCAGCGTGAGCACGGTCACCAGGATCGCTCCGCCCACCCATGGCAACAAAGCAGTCATCGCCTGAGGTTCTCCAGCAGCAGCCTTGCCTCCCGCGTATCGCGCGCCTCGAGTGCAGCCCTTCCACCTGTCGCGTAGGTGCCAATAGCGGAGAGCAATGCTCGAAGTTTCTCCGCCGCAGCGGGATCAAAGCGCAGGAAGACGCCACCGGTAATCCTTGCGATTTCCCGATATGCCTGCTCGGCCTGCCGATTGTCGCCTTCCAGAAACATGAATGCCCGCGTGTTTCGCAAGGCAAGTTCGCCAGCCCGTCCGCAGAGTTGGTCCACGTCCTCCTCGCATGTGTCCCCAACGTAAACCATGGCCGAGAGCGGGGCGGTCTTACTCTCCTCGACTGCGTGGTCGAGGATCCGGGAAATCTGGGTGAGACCACCTTGGCACGAGATCCGAGCCATTGCGGCCTTCAGGCTTGCGGGGTCGGAGAACCATCGTGAGGCGCGCGCTTCAGCCTGCCCCCGAAAATAGGCGAGTTTCACATGGAGGTTCCCGTTCTTCGACGCGGCATCGAAAAGATCGTACTGCAGAGAACACGCCAGATCCCACGTCGGCTGTCGGCTCATTGTCGCATCGAGGGCGAAAATGAGACGACCACTACCGAGAGACGAATCGTCAATGGCGTGAGACCGGGCTTTCTCCAGGAACCGGGCAACATCTGTTGCCGGTAACGTGCCGCCCGGCCTTCTTGTCGAGACCACCAGAACCTCCCGTTTGCACTCTCGCAGTTTGGATACGAAATCCATGGCGCTTACCAAGGATCTGGCACGTGCCGCGGTGATTGCAACCAGTTCGACCAAACGTGTAGGGCGAAAAAACGTCAGGGAACGAGCAGAAATTGCCGAAGAATGCTCTGGACGTCCAAAAATGGCTTTGCTATACGCAGCCCTCGTCAGGTGACGAGTTCCGGCGTAGCTCAGTGGTAGAGCAGTTGACTGTTAATCAATTGGTCGTAGGTTCGAACCCTACCGCCGGAGCCAATCTGACGTAATTTCCTGTTTCAGAACGATTTTCGCCGAAAGTGTCGGAGAATACCCGATTCTGGCACATTTCCTGTCACTCCGCTTGGCACAGGCGCGCGGAGAAGATCGGAAGTGCATCGTCGAAACAGGACTCAGCACCACCTCGAATATCGCCCCACCGGCTTTCACTGGCGCCGACGCTGGCCGCGTCCGGTTCTCCAGAATCTTTGTGAACCACCCCCTCCAGATCTTTGCTGCTGTTCCCGTTGCGGACCCATGTCCCGTGCGACGCGAAGACGATCGCCCATAGGTTGACGCTTATGAGCGACCTCGTCTTCCAGGCCTTGACGGAGAGGGCGATGCTGATCGCACCGCAGACCATGGAAACCCTGCTCTTGGGACTCTGCCGATTCCAGATCGAAGTGGCAGATCTCGCACGCGAACTGGCGCCTGCCAGAACCCTCGAAGCCGCTCGCTACGAACAGGCTTGTGCCATGGCAGCCCTCGATACCGTCAGGACTGCGATCCTGTGCCGGGACCGCGACATCGCACGCGCGCCCCTGTCCGGCATCAGCACCCATGGGACAGATCTGCGCAATTGAGTAACGGAGGATTTCTGGCTCATCTGAACCGTCAAGGAGTTAAGATGAGACAGAGATCCGGGACATCGCACGGGGCGGCGGAGAAGGTCGTCAAAGACATCCGTCGGAAGACCCGGCGGCAGTTCAGCACGGAGGAGAAGATCCGCATCGTGCTGGAGGGATTGCGCGGCGAGGAGAGCATCGCCGAGCTTTGTCGTCGCGAAGGGATCGCGACGAGCCTTTATTACAGTTGGTCGAAGGAGTTCCTCGAGGCCGGGAAGAAGCGGCTTGCGGGCGATACGACACGCGAGGCCACGGCGCCCGAGGTGAAAGAACTGCGCTCAGAGTTGGCGGCGCTCAAGGAGGCGGTCGCGGATCTCATGCTCGAGAACCGCTTGCTCAAAAAAAGCATGCTCGGGGGTGGGGACGGCGACGCATGAGATACCCAGCCTCCGAGAAGCTCGAGAACATCCGCATCGTCGAGCGGTCGCACTTCGCGGTGAAGCGTACACTGGAGATGCTCGGCATTCCGCGGACCACGTTCTACCGATGGTATGACCGCTACATCTCCCTGGGAGAGGCCGGTCTCGAGGACCAGCCCTCGCGGCCTGGTCGGGTCTGGAACCGCATCCCGGACGCCGTACGCCGTCAGATCGTGGACCTGGCCCTCGACGCGCCCGAGCTGTCGCCGCGCGAGCTGGCCGTCCGGTTTACTGATACGAAGCACTACTTCGTCTCAGAGGCCAGCGTCTACAGGCTCCTGAAGGCCCACGACCTCGTCACGAGCCTGGCCTTCGCGGTGATCAAGGCGGCGGATGAGTTCCATGAGAAGACGACCCGGCCGAACCAGCTCTGGCAGACCGACTTTACCTATCTGAAGGTCATTGGCTGGGGCTGGTTCTACCTTTCGACCATCCTTGATGACTACAGCCATTACATTGTCGCCTGGCGCATCTGCACAACGATGCGCGCCGGGGATGTCACATCGACCCTGGAGGATGCCTTGGCCGCCTCAGGATGCGACAGCGCAACGGTAGCCCATCGCCCGCGCCTGCTCAGCGACAACGGATCGTCCTACATCTCCGGTGATCTCGCCGAATGGCTCGAGAAGCAAGGCATGGACTACGTCCGCGGCGCCCCGAACCATCCCCAGACCCAAGGCAAGATCGAGCGGTGGCACCAGACACTGAAGAACCGCATCCTGCTCGAGAACTACTACCTGCCCGGTGCGCTCGAGGAGGCCATCGCCGGCTTCGTCGACCACTACAACAACCACCGCTACCACGAGAGCTTGGGCAACCTGACGCCTGCCGATGTCTACCTCGGCAGGGCAGAAGCCATCCTCAAACGAAGAAAGGAGATCAAAGCGCAGACGATCAAGAAGCGCCGCTTGCTGCACCGTCAGACCGCGGCATAGACTGAACCATCAACGAGCCAGAGCCTCCGCTATACATTAGCCGCTCGTGTTCCAGATCATCTGACGACGGGCACTGCGCGCCAAACCTGCTCGAATTTGCCGCATCACCCAAAAAACCAGCATTTTTTGTAGGCATCTTCAGCTTATTTGCCCGAAATACAGCAAAAGGCTTAAGCGGAAAATTGCGGAGTTTTAGATTGCATGCATAGTTGCATGCAACATCAAGGAGCCCACATGACCACTGAGATTATTCAGGGAACAAACATCACTAAGGTATATTCGACGGCCACCGGGCCTCTGGTTGCGCTAGATGACATCAGCTTCGGGATCAACGAGGGTGAGTTCATATCTCTCGTAGGACCCTCCGGCTGTGGAAAGTCGACCCTGCTGTCGATACTCGGCGGCCTAGAGGAAAAGAGCCTCGGCAAACTCAGCATTTCCGGCGAACAGGTGACCACACCCCGTCCTGATGTTGGCATGATGTTTCAGACCTCGGTACTTTTTCCGTGGCGGACCATCCGGGAAAACATCCGCCTTCCAGGCCAAATCCTCAAACTGGACAAGTCGGATCAGGTCGAGCGCACCGAGGCACTGCTCAATATGGTCGGTCTGAACGGGTTTGGGGAACGTTATCCCGACGAGCTCTCTGGCGGCATGAAGCAACGCGTGGGATTGGCTCGACTGCTCGCACATGATCCTCAGGTCCTGATGATGGACGAACCTTTCGGGGCGCTCGACGAATTTACCAGGGAGACAATGAATCTCGAACTCCTGAGGATTTGGGAAGCGACCAAAAAAACGGTCATCTTCGTGACCCACAATATCGGAGAGGCGGTGTTTCTCTCCGACCGCGTCTTTGTCATGACGCCCCGACCGGGACGGCTCGAAGGTATTCTCGAGATCGACCTGCCCCGCCCCCGCACCACCGATCTCATGCGTGACCCACGATACTCGGAACGGGTCTTTGAAATCCGCCGCATGCTCGGCGTCGATCATTGAGGCCGAACAGATGACCATAGCAGAAACAGTACCAACCCAAATTGCGCCCAAGGGCGAGAGCCGACAGGTCGACACTGTCGAACGCTTCGTTGTTGAGGAGCGCCGTCGTGCCCGGCGTGAACTTATTCAAAACCGTTTGCTTGCCCTGGGATTCGGCATCCTCGTTCTGATCATCTGGGCTGCGGCAACTCATGGTGGTCTTGTCCATTCGCTTATTATCCCGACTCCAATCGCGACGTTGGAGGCGGCCGGAAGGGTCGTAACTGCTGATTATTTCTGGCCAAACGTCTGGGTCACGCTGCAGGAAATCTTTTGGGGCTTCTCACTCGGCATGGGTTCAGGAGCGGTGCTGGGCATTCTGGTCGCCATGTTCCCGTTCGTTCGCGCGACCCTCTACCCCTATCTTGTCGGACTTCAGGCCCCACCCAAGATCGTGCTCGCGCCAATTTTCGTTACGTGGTTCGGTTTTGATATGGAATCCAAAATCGCCATTTCCGTGGTCATGTGCTTTTTCCCGATGTTCCTGAATACGTTGACCGGACTTTCATCCGTGGATCCGAACGCCATCAAGCTCATGCGTTCGTTGACCGCCAACCGCTGGCTGACGTTTAGACTGCTGTTGCTGCCGAATGCCGCGCCGATCATGATGGCCGGCGTTAAACTGTGCTGGACCCTTGCTGTTCTGGGCGTGATCGTCGGCGAGTTCGTCGGAGCATCTGCCGGAATTGGGTATCTCATTTACGCGATGAACTTCCAGCTCGATATCCCGGCCGTGTTTTTCCTCATCATACTGCTCTCACTCTTCACCCTGTTCATCTATCAACTGATCGAGTGGATGGAGAACCGCGTGATTTTCTGGAACTCACTTTGATTTAGTTCCGACAAAACAATCCTTTTTGACGCTGAAAATCCCCAATCAATGGAGACACGAAATGACAAAACACCCGTCCGGACTCTGCAGGGTCTTTCATACGGCACTGTTGGGCGGCTGCCTCGCCGCCGCGGCAACTTCGCTGGCTGCGGAGGACCTGATCAAGTTTGACGGCGTCACCGCGCAAGGAGGTCCCACGGCTCAGGTCTTCCCAATTTTTATCGCTCAGGAGATGGGCTTCTTTGCGGAAGAAGGCCTCGATGTCACGCTAAACTACTCCAAGGGGTCGTCCGACGCCGCGCGCCAGCTTGCGGCTGGCAACGTGGAGTGGGGTATCTTCTCCGCGGCAGCAACCATGCAGGCGGCACAACGGGGATTTCTCCTCAAGGCGATCATGCAGGTCTACTATCCTGACACCTTTGACATCGTCGTGCCAACAGACAGCCCGATCCAATCCATGGAAGATACGGTGGGTAAAACCATCGGCGTATCCGACCTCGCTGGAGGCGAGGTGCCAATGGTACGTGCATCGATCGTCGAGAGTGGCCTTGCCGAGGGTTCCGACGTCAAGCTTGTGATTGCCGGAGAGGGCGACCCAACCACAATCCGCTCTTTTGAGACCGATCGCATCCAGGCCTATGCGGGCGCCAAGCGCGACCTTCTCCTCATTCCCGCCCAGGGCATTGAGACACGGTCCATTACACCCGACGTGATCGCGACCTTCCCCGGTGACGCCCTGTCCGTCCGTGAGGAGACATACGAATCCGATCCCGAACTGCTGGTCAAATTCACCCGCGCCGTCATCAAGGGCTGGGCCTGGGGCATGAGCAATCCTGATGAGACCTTCGTTCTGCTCAAGACTAAATATGCGGCTGCCAGCCTTGGCGACAATCCTGTTGCCGAGCCTTTCTGGGAACTGGTTCAGACCTACTACGTCGCGCCCGAAAGCGTCAGCTCACATGGTACGTTTCTTCCGGATGGATGGGAAACCTACATGACGTACCTGCAATTGGGCGAAGGGGAACAGAAGGCCCTGGCCGGTCCAGTCGATCTGGGCACCTTGCTAAACGATGAAATCGTACTGAAGGCGTGGGAAGGACTTGAGATTGAGACACCCTGACTTCGGTTTCCGGGGCCAGCCGCGGGTTGGCCCCCTTTTTATTAGGTTTTCCAAAAATAATGACAAATAACATATCGCATCCCTCCCGGCCTGACACCGAGACGATCACACTGGTCGTTGTGGGCGCCCATCTCAGCGGCATGCCACTGAATGGCGAACTTGCTGATCTGGGCGGCCAGCTGCTGCGCAAGACGAAAACCGCCCCCGTTTACAGGCTTTTTGAACTGCCAAAAACCACTCCTCCCAAGCCCGGCCTGCTGCGGGTCGGAGAAACGGGCGGTACGGCCATAGATGTCGAACTTTGGGGTCTGTCCCCCGCGGCGTTTGGCACCTTTGTCGCCAACATCCCTGCCCCGTTGGGTATCGGCACGCTGTTCCTCGAGGACGGGACGGAAGCCAAGGGTTTTTTATGCGAGGAACTTGCCACACGTGATGCCGAGGACGTTTCCTCATTCGGTGGCTGGCGCGCCTGGATGCAGATACGCTCGAACAAACTGTCGAGCGGGCAAAGTCCCCTTGATGATTTGGCGTCAGCCCCGCAATGACGGAGCGACCGAACCCACCGTATTGCGCACCAACTGAATGTGGTCCCTGGCCAGACGTGCGGCCGCCTCCGCATCATGGCTGAGAATTGCCTCGACTATGGCTGCGTGCTCTTCAATCGATTTGTGAATGCGACCGGATGAACTAAACTGTGCCCGACGGAACGGCTGCAGCCGATTGCGCACTCCGCGGGTGACATCGGACATAAACTCGTTTCCGCCAAGAACATAAATGAGTTCGTGAAACGCGGCATTAAAATCATAGTATCCGGGAACATCATCAGCTTCGGCACATCTCCGGCAGGCATCATGCGCAGCGATCAGCCGGCCGGCCTGATCATCCGGCATGTTTTCCGCCGCCATCCTTGCACACAACCCCTCCAGTTCCGCCATCACGAGAAACATTTCGTTCACCCGTTCGGGCGTAAAATGCGGCACGACGGCTCCTCGATGTGGCCGGGCGTCCACAAATCCAATAGCCTCGAGCTGACGAATAGCCTCACGCACGGGCGTTCTCGAAACCTCAAACCGTCGCGCGAGGGATGTTTCATCCAGAACGACACCAGGGCCAATCACACCCCGGACAATCTCATCCGCGAGCGTAACCCGTATCCTCTCAGTCGAGGTGAGTTTTTTGATTTGGTCGGGTCGATGAGAAATATTGGATTGCATGCAATGTGTATCTAGACCGGCAGCTTCAGTATGTCTACGGATATCCGGCGCAGGCTGGCTTGGCAGTCTTTGTTAGTATGGCTCAACGATAACTCCGGTGACGGTTGCAGACCAGTACGTCGCCACATGTTGAGCTGAAAAATTTCGTTTGGCATACTGACCTTTCCCCGCCATCCGGCCCGCCAGCGTGCAAGAGCCCGGATTTTCCAGACCCGGGTGGCCTAACGTTGGGGGCAGGTGCAAAACCGAAACGCTCTAATCATAACGGCGGACGACTTCAGTGGGGGAGGCTTATCAGTTGATCCGGTGATCAGTCAAAATACCGGCTGAACTTGGCGATTGCGTAACGATAGGTTCGTTGTGTGGCTGGCGACCGGTTGCGAAGCGCCAAATCGTCAATCATACGGCGGCGCAGCGAGCTCACCGCGAGCGTGACATCGGTCATCGGATCGTCCCCTTATCAAAGGTTTGGCCTCGGCAACCAAACTTTTGATAAGGAGACCATTCACGCCAATAGCCTCACCTCTCCCGCGTCAGCGGGTTCGTTCGATCCATACCGAACCCATACGCAAGAGAGTCGTGCAAATATCCAAACGAAAATAGTAGAATGTGACAGCAGCCGATAAGGCGGAAGTCTCCGCCTTATCGCTCTACCTTCGGTTTACACTCCGCACGCTTGTCCAGTGTTGCTCGGCCTCCGTGCGCTAGCCAGTATTTCGCAGCCCCGAGGCGACGCCGTTGATCGAGAGCAGGATGCCCCGTTGGGTCTTTTCCGAGATCTCGTCCGTGCCCGAAAGCCGCACCTTCTTCAGGAGTTCAACCTGAATGTGGTTGAGCGGGTCGAGATAGGGGGTGCGGTGGCGCATCTTGGCCTTCACCTCGCCCGACTGGTTGCGCTCGACCGGCGAGGAGCCGGTGATCATCTCCAACGCCTTGACTGTCAGATTCCATTCGTTGGTGATCTGGCCGAAGATCCGGTCGCGGATCTCGCGGTCCTCGCAGAGGTCGGCATAGCGCGCCGCCATGGCCAGATCGCTCTTGCCGATCATCAGGTCGATCTTTGAGACCATCGCGTGGAAGAAGGGCCAGCCCTCGTAGAGCGCGGCAAGCTGCAGCCCCTCGGGGTCGTCATTCGCCTCGCACAACTGAGCCACCGCCGAGCCGAACCCGTACCAGGCCGGAAGCATGATCCGGCACTGCGCCCAGGAAAAGACCCAAGGGATCGCGCGAAGCGAAGTGATCGCCCGCGTCTTGCCGCGTGATGCGGGCCGCGAGCCGATGTTGAGCGAGGCGATCTCGCTGATCACCGTCGAGGACCAGAAGAACTCCTCGAAACCTTCGGTCTCGAAGACGAGGCTGCGGTAGGCCCGGAAGGCAAAATCCGACATCGCATCCATGACCGCCGCATATTCGTCGATCGATTCCTCGGCCGCTGGCATCAGCGTCGCCTCGAGCGTTGCCGAGACCAGTGTCTCCAGATGCGCATAGCCGATCTCGGAATGCGAGTAGCGCGACGAGATCACCTCGCCCTGTTCGGTCAGTCGGATCTGGCCATCGACAGCGCCCGGCGGCTGGGCGATGATCGCCTCGCGGGCCGGCCCGCCGCCGCGCCCGATGGAACCGCCCCGGCCATGGAACAGGCGCAGCCGGATCTTCTCCGCTTTGAAGAGGTCCACCAGCGCACGCTCGGCCTTGAAAAGCTCCCAGCTCGAGGTGACGAGGCCGCCATCCTTGTTGCTGTCCGAATAGCCGAGCATGATTTCCTGCTCGTCCTTCTGACCGTCGACGATGCGACGGTATTCCGGGATCTCGAACAGCGCCTTCATGATTCCCGGACCGTTCTGCAGGTCGGCGATGGTCTCGAAGAGCGGCGCGATGGCGACCGAGCACTTGCCCTCAAGCGAGAGGATGCCCGCCTCCTTCAGGAGCACGCAGAGCTCCAGCACGTCGGAGACCGACTGGGCGTTCGAGATGATCGAGGTCACGATGGCCTTGGGGCCGAAGCGGTCGATGATCTGCCTCGCGGTCCGGAAGACCGCAAGCTCCCCGGCCGTCTTCTCCGAGTAGGTCCAGTGCGGCCGGATCAGCGCGCGCGGCGAGTTTAGCTCCTCGCGCAGTACAGCCACCCGCGCCGCCTCGTCCATCGCGAGATAGTCCGTGCCCGGCGCGATCGCCTCGAAGAGCTCTGCCACGGTGGCCTCGTGGATGGCCGAGTTCTGCCGCAGATCGACGCTGGCGAGATGGAAGCCGAAGCTCTTGAGCTTGCGGCGCAGACCGAGAAGCCGTCCGTCCGCGACGGCGACGGCGTGATGCGAGCGCAGCGAGCGGTCGATGATATCGAGCTCGCGCAGAAGGTCCTCGACCCGCGCATAGGGCTCTGCCTCGGGCGCGCCCTGCCCCGGCCCGGCCTTGGGATCGATCGTCGTCCGCGCCGGGCGCGCACCGGGATCGACATCGGCAAGCGTTGCGGCCAGGCGGGCATAGATGCCGATCAGCGCCCGGCGATAGGGCTCGTCCATCCGGTGGTGCGAGGTGTCAGGCGAGGCATTGGCCAGCGCCTGCATTTCCTCGCTGACCTGCACGATGCGCGTTGACATCGACAGCTCCGCCCCGAGCCGGTGAACCTCGTCGAGGTAGTGGCGCAGCGCGTGGCCGGCCTGGAGCCGGAAACACTCGCGCAGGATGGCGTCGGTGACGAAGGGGTTGCCGTCGCGGTCGCCGCCGATCCACGTGCCGACGCGCAGGAAGGCCGGGAAGTCATAGCCGAAGGTGGTCTTGCTCAGTGCCTTCAGGAGCGTCTCCTGCACTTTCGGCACCGCGCTGAAGAAGGTATGGTCGTAATAGCCCAGGCTGTTCTTGATTTCGTCCGCGACGCTGAGCTTCGAGGTTCGCAACAGGTGCGTCTGCCAGAGCGTCTCGATCTCCCGCTCGATCCCCTTCTCGATCTCGGAACAGTCGCGTCCCACGAGCTGCGCGCGCGTGCGCTCGTCGAGCAGCCGCGAGATCTCGAATTCCGCCCGCATGATGCTCTGGCGGCGGATCTCGGTCGGATGCGCGGTGAGGATCGGACTCACCAGCGCCGAGCGAAAGAACCCCGCGATCTGGGTATCGGTGAAGCCCGCGGCCTGCGCGGCACCGATCGTGTTCGAAAGCGTCTCGCCGGAGGTCTTGCGGTGGTCGATCAGCGTTTGCTCGTCCTGCGCAATGTTGAGCAGGTGCAGGAAATAGGTGAACGCGCGCAGCACCTGAACGGTCAGGTCCTCGGGCAGCGATACGATGGTATCATGCAGCCGCTCATAGGCCGCCTCGTCACCGGTGCGGTGCAACTCAACCGAAGCCCGCCGGATCTCCTCCACCGTCTCGTAGGCCAGGCCGCCTTCCTGAGCATGCAGAATCCGGCCAAGAAGCCGGCCGAGAAACCGGATCGCCTCATCTTCTTCGCTTGCGGGTGCGGATACCTTTTCTTCGACTGCAGTCGTCACGATTGCCCCTCGACCTACAACGTTAATTGATGGGTTTGTTTAACTCCTAACCTTTTGCCTATTCGGGCAGGGCTGTCACCCCATCCGCCTCCCGGAACGGATCTGACCCGCACAAGTTGCCCAATTGAACAGCACATGACCATTCGGATCATGTTTCGTTCAAGTTTCGCGCAGAAGTGAAATTGTTGCGTCCGTCTCGCCGCCCCGGATCGGACCATCGCCAGACAATTCGTCAGATAAGATATCTGGAGTTGTCATACTGAATGTACGCCACTTGATCGGCAGAAAAGCCCCATTTCGACCATGGCCATCAAGCTGTCAGCTGCACCGGCCCGCAATAACCCTCCCGTTTGCGAGGCTGATGTGATTCACTGGTTTCATCGGCATGGGGAGCGGGCTGATGGAGCAAAGATGACTTTTTTGATTGTCTGATCACCTGGAGGATATGAGCAAGCACGGCGATCCGCTCGAGGTGCTCGATGCGACGGTGGATATTGAGTGTTTCCGCGGTTGGCTCGTGGAAGGTCTCGGGTATGGAGCCGGCAGCAAGGGCGGTCGACCTCCGTTTGATCCGGTGTTCGGCCCGCTCACTCGGACGGATCGCGTTCGGGGCCTCACTGTTAAAGGCGCTGATCCTGCAGGCCCAGCACACTCTGAGTGATGCGCGGATGGAGGTCATGATCCGCGACCGTCTGTCGTGGATGCGGTTCCCGGGGTTCGACCTTGGCGGGCCAACACCGGACGAGAACACGATCCGGCACTTCCGGAACCGGCTGACCGAGACCGGCACACTGAAGCGGGGAATGAAGGCCTTCGACCGGCAAATGAAGAAGAAGGGCGACATCCCGATGTCAGGACAGATCGTGGATGCCAGCCTGGTGCCTGCACCCAAGCGGCGCAACACCGACGTGAAAATGGATGTCATCAAGGCGGGCAAGACCGCTGCCGAGATCTGGCCCGACGAGCCGAACAAGACAGCCCAGAAGGATACCAGTGCGCGCTGGACGCTGAAAGACGGCGGGAAAGTGCGGTATCGGCCTGACGGCACGCCCCTTCCGCAGATCGCCACGCCGGTGTTCGGCTACAAGAGCCATATCGCCATCGACCGGCGCTGTGGTTTCATCAGTGAGAGCGCCGTCACTTCGGCCTCTGCCGCCGACGGTCGCATGCTCCGCAACCCGGGTGACAACTGACAACGCCTTGTCGGAGGTCTGGGCCGACAGCGCATATCGATTGCAACGAAACAATAAGTGGCTGGCAAGCAGAATGCTTACGAGCCGTATTCATCGACGCAGGTCGGCGGGAAAACCGATGCCGCAGGCAACAGCGCGCCAACGCGAAGAAGTCGGCTATCCGGGCGCGCATCGAGCACGTCTTCGCACATCAGAAGACCCGCTTCGGGCTCTTTATTCGCACCATCGGTCTCGCCCGTGCCGAAACAAGACTGACCCTCGCCAATCTCGCCCGTAATTTCGATCGCCTCATCTTCCACAAGCGTCGGGCGCTCATGGGATGACTCGGCCTGAAGAGGCAAAAAATGAGGCCAAAGTGAACGGATCCGGCAAGACCGGCGCTATTAGACTGCGCCGCTGGTCAACCACACGCCAAATCCTTGGGCAATTGCGGGTGTCAAGCTCGATGGGGGACATTAACCGCACTTCGCCGTCCAGCCCGGACATGTAGAAAAGACCTCCGGATCGTCTCATGCGCATGGCTGAGGTTAGATCCCATGGCAAAGCGCAATGTCTAGCGAGTATTGAAACCCTTTCGGCATTGGGAATATTATCAACCTCATGTTGATCGACTAATCTTAGTTTTCAGCCTGCGTTGCGCATCTTTCGTGATGTCCGTGATACAAGTGTCGCGAGTGGCTCAATATCGTAGGGCTGGAGGCCGAAACACCAGTAGTCGAATACGATGGGCGCAGGGCCGATGCGGACAATCCGGCCGGCATCGAGGTACGGTTTCGCTACGGTTTCCGAGACTAACGCCGGATACCGGCCTTCGAGCGCTGCGGTGACAACCGCTTCGCTTGATTCGAGGCGGATATCTCTATGCAGCATGCGGCGCGTGTCGATTTGTTCTTTTTCCAATGCCGTTTGCAACACAGGTGAAAGGTCGGTTCCACTCTCGGCAAGGATTGGTCCAACTCGTTGGATGTCCGTCCAAGTGGATAGGCGGGGGTGTTGGGCCGCGAGGTCGGGAGTGGCGCCGACTATCAGGCAATCCCTAAAGACGCCGAAATACCGGCACATGGGATGACCGGGGTTGCTCTCGCTCACACCTGCATCGGCCGTGCCCCGCAGAACCCAAGCTGCGACATCCTCCGCTGAGCCGCAGATGAGCTCTATTCTGGAGTCGTCCCGCCGCCCCCTGAGATGTGTGGCCACTCCTGAAAGCCAGTAGTTGTATGCATTCCGTGTACAGGCGATGATCAGAACGCGACGATCCGCGCTTCGAAAGCTTTCCAACCTGAGGGAAGTAAGCTCAAGGTCTCGCAGTATACGCTCTGCCTCGCCTAGAAGCGTCTGGCCGGCTTCGGTCAGGGCGAGGTTCCGGGATGAACGGTCAAAGAGGGTCACTTCGTGCTGCTCTTCCAGACGGCGAACCGCCATGCTGACTGCAGCCTGACTGAGGCCCAGTGCCCGTGCAGCAAAGGTGAAATTGCCGTAGCGCGCGGCCTCGACGAAGACCCGAAGCTGTTCAAAAGTCATTGAGCCTTTGTATGCCAAACGACCGCTCCCGCAGAATGCCACTCGACCCAAGACAGCGGATTTTATCCCGGAGTTGTCAAGCAATTGAAACCGAATGAGGTTTCTTGGCCTTCCACTGGGGCACCCAATGTCGGAGCCAGAGCCTCATCGAGGCTGATGGCTTGACGTCCGAGGGCCTTGCTAAATTTCAGGGCTTCTGTGCTCGAAGCGACCGATCCGTCTGCACCCATGATGATACAGAATGCCGCGGCTTCGAGGCCGACAGCCTTGCGAACGAGCGACAGCATTGCCCCAATCGGATCATCCAGCGGGGCGGCATTGGCCGGAGGGCAGACGGGGAAGACATGCCCGGGCGAGACAATTTCGCCGCCCGATGCTCCCGGCTCTACGGCCGTTCGTATCGTGTGTGCTCGCTCGGCCGCGGAAATCCCCGTGGTGATTCCGTTTCTCGCCTCAATCGAAATGGCGTGACGCCACTCGCCATTAGTACGATGTCGCTCGGCCATAAGCGGGAGACCCAGGTCAGCAATTGTCGAGGCGGGGAGCGCGAGGCAGACGAGGCTTTTGCCCTCCTTTGCCATGAAGTTTACCTCCTCCGCCTGCATCTGCCCCGCGGGGCAAACGAAGAACCCACGGTTCCGCCGCTGGTCGATCATGGTGACCGAACGTTGGGCCATCAATTCTGCCATGACTGGCGTTAAGGCACTGGATCGAAACTGGACCATGTTCATGCCGGCTCCCCAATTTCGTGGAACCGGCGCGCGTAGTAGACGCTGGCCTTCGAGTCTCTGCCGATGATCACACTTCGGACACGCGCAAACAGGACAGCGTGGGTGCCCATTCCAACGGATCTCGTAACCTCACAATCAAACGACACCAAACTATCCTTCAATAGAGGAGCACCGCTCTCGCCGGCACACCACTCTCCGTCCTCGAACCGTTGCGACATCGGGAGTTGGCCACCGAATATCCGCGCAAGCCTTTCTTGCATCGGTGTCAGGGTGTTGACTGCGATGGTGTTGTTCGCGGAGAACACGGGGCCTGCGGTACTGTTCGCGTTCACGCAGACCAGCAGGGTTGGTGGTTCGGCACAGACACTGCAAACGGCTGTGGCGGTGAAGCCGGCTTTTCCGGCAGGTCCATCGGTTGTGACGATGTTCACAGCACCGGCAAGCCGGGCCATGCCGGCCCGGTAAGTCTCCTCGGTAAGGGCCGCGTTCTTGGCGCGCGCGGTGCTCGCAAGTTCGCAAGAAGTTCGTATGGTCATGGTGCCTACTCCTGCAGCAGATTCTCGCGAAGGGTTGGGCCAGCATATGACGTGCGGTATCTGCCGCGACGTTGAAGTTCGGGCACGACCATATCGACAAATTCCTCGAAGCATCCCGGCGTATAGGTGGCCGCGAGCATGAAGCCGTCTGCGCCTCCCTCGTCCATAAACACCTCAAGCTGGTCGGCTATGTCGGAAGCAGTTCCGCAGAGGACGGGCATTCCCATGCCCTGTGCGTAGATGAGCGCGGCTTCTCGAACCGTAACAGGCTGCTCGCCCTTCGGATCCTTAGCGTAGATGATGGATTCGAAAAGTCCCTGGATACCCGGAACTTCGAGGTTCTTGATGTTTTCGTCGAGATCCATCTTCGAAAAATCGAGACCGAAGTGACCCGATATCCAGGCCAGTGCGCCTTCGAGCGGAATGCAAGACCGGATACGTTCATATTTTTCCTGAGCTTCTTGGCGTGTCTGAGCCACAACGGTTTGCACGCCGTAGATCAGCTTCACGCTGCCGGCAGGGCGATTGAACTTGTTGATGATACGGTCGTTCAGATCGTCGGCGTATTCGCGCATCCGCTCCACCCCGGGATGCACGGCAAAGATCGCTTCTGCGAATTCGGCCGCGAAGTCGCGACCCCGGCCGGAAGATCCCGCCTGCCAGAATACCGGACGCTGCTGAGGTGAGGGCGAGCAGAAATGCCGTCCGCGGCACTTGAAGTATTTCCCATCGTGGTCGATGACTTTCACCTTGGACGGATCGGCGTAGACCCCAGTGGCCTTGTCAGCGACGATTGCTTCGGGCTCCCATGAATCCCATAGTTCGCAGCAAAGCCGGATATACTCATCCATTCGGTCGTATCGCTCAGACCGAGGGGTCATGTCCTCGTGACCATACGCCTCCCATTCGCTCTTGGAGTATGAACTGACGATATTCCAGGCCACACGCCCATTTGAGAGGTGATCGAGACTCGAGAGCAGTCGACACATCGCATAAGGGTGGGTGAACATGGTCGAAAGAGTTACCCCTACCCCGAGGTTCTTTGTTGCGGAGGTGATGATTGGAACGATCGTCGACGGTTCATGCGTCGGGCATTGCACAGCGTATTTCACCGTGGCGTCCGAACTACCTTCGTAGGTTGTGTAGGGGGCGAGCTCGTCGGCAATGAACATTGCATCGAATAGGCCGCGCTCCATCGTCCGACCCATGTGCTGCCAGTATTCCGGTCGAGAGAAATGATAGCCGATCTTGTCCGTCGGGTTCCGCCACATTCCGGTGGCATGGCTGTTGACCCCATGCTGAATGAAGCCGAGCAGGTGGGCCTTTTTCTTCTCTGAAGGTGTCATTCGGATTGTTTCCCTGATGATATTGCTGGGTTCGGAGCGCCACGATGGGAGCTGTTATCGGGCTGGTTCGGCTTCTGCTTCGGCAGCGCAATCGGCTTGGAAGGGCTCGACAACGCGTTTCATGAACGGGCCGGCATCGCGCATTGGGTCGTCGAACTGGCAAACGACGCGGTTGATACCGATTTCCCTGAGTTGCGAGAGCCTCCGGCGTATTTCATCGAAGCTACCGATGAGGCCCGCGTTGAATCCGGCATTGGAGTCGACCATTTCCTCGTCACTCAGGCCGCACCATGTACTTGCTCCGGACTGGCTCATGATCTCCCGGAAATAAGCGATGGTTGCGTCATTGCGGTCCTGAACCACCTTTTCGCGACGCCGAACCGCCTGATCCGGTTCCTCCGTCGCGATGACGTAGGCGTTGACTGCCATGTCGATGTCTCTTCCCCAACGTCCTGCAACCTGACGGGCCTCAGCGATCTTGCCGGAAAGTGCGCTGTCACTCATGCCATTGATGAACAGGCAGTCTCCCCAGGCAGCGGTCATGCTCACGGCGCGCGAGGACTGGCCCGCGATCCAGATGGCCGGACAGTTTTTCTTGCTTAGGCCGAATGTATGCGGGCGGTCTTTCGCTGCGGGGCTTCCGTAGATTCCGCTGCCTTGGTGAAACGCTTCCTCTTCCAGCAAGCTGTTGAAAAATGATCGATCAATCTCCGGATCGAACAGGCAATTGATGGTCCGAAGGAATTCTTCTGCGCGATCATAACGGCGGCCGTGATCCAGCCAGTCGACATCCGCGAGGTGGAACTCGTCCTGCCACCAGCCGCAAACCACGTTGAGCGATACGGGCCGACGAGCAATGCGGGTGATCGTGTCGATCATGCGTGCCACCAGAAGTGGCGATCTAAACCCGGGCTTAACAGCGCCGCAGAGCCCGATGCGGCTGGTCGAACCTGCAATGGCTGAAAGCAGGCTCCAAGCGTCTATGACATTGGTGCTGGGGCCGTGGATGCAATTAAGAAGGTTTTCGGAAGCATAGAGGAAATCGAATCCGAGAGCTTCCGCCTGTTGGGCAACGGCCACGCAACTGGCCACATCGGGTTCGGCAGGAATGTCGAGTGAGCGGAGCCATCCTCCATACACCGGAAGCCAGATTCCGAAGGTCATTGGGGCCTGACCGCGAGCGGCCGTTGCAGCAGCGCCGGAGGCGCTGCTGCATGCGGTATTCGAAAGGCTCATTCCCAATCCTCCGGCAGCTTCTCCACGAAGAAGGCAAGCCCGTTCGCGGCAGCTGTCATGATGGCCATGAATGGCGCGGCATAGACGAAGATGGGTGACGTCCCGGCCAGGAAGATGAGGGCAGACGCAGCCAAGACTCCAATGCCGATCTTCCACCAGTAGGCCGTCAGGTCGCCTGAGGTATCGGTTTCTATTCGATCATCATTGCAGGAGCGAAGGGCGACGCGTACGCCGCGGAGATATCCGGCGACAAAGAGCAGCGTTGCGCCGATGCCGCAGGCGACGAAGAAGAGCATGAGCGGTGTCATTGAATCAGATTTCCTTTTGATCAGCGGGGAATACCCGGCGAGGTCGCGCGACGCCGGGCGGAATGTCAGCTCTCGAGGCGTGCAGCCTGGCTGAGTTCGAGGTCTTCCATTTCGAACTTCGCTCCGCCGAGCAGACCGGCGAGTACCACCACACCACCGCTGATCGAGAGGATCGAAAGGGTTCCGATCAATTCGCCATAGAACGACCGGATCGGCATGCCGATAAGAATTGCAAGCACAACCCCACCGACGAAGCCGATCGTGTTGGTGCGCTGCCAGATGATCGCGAGAACCAGAGGTAGGAGAATTGCGGTCTTGAGAGCATAGGTTGTCAGTACAAGCGACGTGAAGTCGACGCCGGAGAGGACGATCATCGCTGCCACTATGCCGCCTATCAGCATCGAAAGCTTGGTGATGTAGAAGAGAGCGGCTTCAGACGTCTTGGGGCGGAAGCGCTTGACCAGATCGATAGCGACGATCGAGGAGAGCGCCGAGCTTGCTCCGTCCACTGTGGAGTAGCATGCGGCAAGAATTGCCAGGACATAGGCGATAATCAGCACCATTGGCAGGCCAATATGCGAGATGATGTATGGCCCGACCGCGATGATGTCGCCGCCGAAGTCGTCGGGCACGAGACCATAGCCGATACCTATGAGGCCAAGCATTCCGAGGCAGATCGGAATCGGGTAGAAAAGCAGTCCGGACCAAAGGAAGGTGCGGCCCACCTGGCTCGGGCGTATCGCCCAGACCTTCTGCCAGAAAGTCTGATCGGCAACGGTCGCGGCAAGCAGTCCGAAGGCAAGCGTGATACCGAAACCGGCTGCCGCATCAGCTTCGAAAATTGAGAGATTGGTAGTATCGTCGGCCCGCACCGCATCGAGAACCGTCCCTGCTCCACCGTCGATCATGCCGAATGCCGCGACGACTACGATTGCGGCCGGAACGGTGATCATCCACGTATTGATTGTTCCGGTCATGACGCTGGTCCACAACCCGCCGAAATAGGAGTATCCCAGCACGACGACCACGGTCAGCAGGGTTGCGATCCGCCAATCGATAGGGAAGACGATGGACATTACCACCGACGTACCCTTCAGATTGATCAGGATTTCGAGTAGGATACCGAAGATCATTGTCACGGTGACAACACCGGCAGCGACCTTCGAATACGAGAACCGGTTGTAGATGAACTGGCTTATAGTATAGCCCGCCGGCATTCGCTTCTTGAGCATCTTGGCCAACGGCACCATGGCCATGACAGCAAGTCCGTTTGGAACAACGAACCAAAAGAGACCAGAAAGTCCCCATTGGTATGTCATTGCAGTGCTCATCATCACGGCCATCGCCCAGGTCCAGACGGAAACGACGGACCCAACTCCAAAGCCCAGACCGATCTTGCGGTTCGAGATGATGAAATCATGGGTGTTTCGTACGAGTTTGCGTTTAATCATGTATGCGATGCCGAGGAAGACGATCCCCACGCCGATCATGAGCAAGAAACCCAATTCTCGAGTCAGTCCTCCTGAGAGGATGAGCGTCGATTTATCCATGGAAGCCCTTTCTGGTGATGCGCGTATGGCCGGAGCAGCAGCAGGCGCGAGAAATTTAATATGAGTAAAATTATACACAGCAATTTCCGTGCCAACTCAGTAACAGGACAAGCAATTCGATCATTTGCACTCAAATTATGCGGGCAAGAACCATGATGGCAGGGCTGCAGTGCCGGCTATCTAAGAGGTATAATTCAGACTGATGCTTTATGGCTTGCTGGTATAATACCCAGTGAACAGCAGTAAGCTTCTTGTGATGGCTGGTGGCACCATTGCTTATTTTTGGCGAAATATGCCGCCGAACGGCATTGTAATTGAGCAGATCGCCTTTTTCTCAGTCCGATGTGCTGATTATTGTGCAAAATTAATGAACTATAGAAAGTTGCATTGATAAGCATCGTTGAGCCCAGTGAACCCTACCGATGCTGATGATCGGTTCCTGACTCCATAGACCCCCGCCAGCGTCGGATCGCCTCAGTGGTTTCTGGCGAAAGATTGACCTCAATCTGCTGGGGCTCATACGATCCCGCCATTTACGACATGAACAACGCCGTTCATGGGCACAACGGTGCCTCGGGAAGACAGTCCCAATCAGACGGCAGCAACTAAACTATCGTAAATCGCGACCGAAGTCCGGTTGGGTATACATTGATCAACTCATGTTGAGCAGGCACCTGATACGCGGAGCTATGATCTCGCGCGGCGGTGCCAGTAATTTCAGGATCCTCAGCTAGCCGCTCGAGGTTTTCCGCTCTTGCGCGATACGCCAAGCTTTCGTTCCCCTTGCATCGTCCCAGAACGTATAACCCGCAAACTTTTCAAACAGATCCGGCGGTAGCACGGTGGGGCGCTCAGAAGACCTCACCGGCCCCGAAACCCTATGGAGCCCCCGCACGCCCATGGCATTGTCGAACTCCGGCGCATCATACTCGACATTGCCGAAATCGTGCTCGAACCAGTCCAGCCCGAGAAATTGTCCGGCATCAGCACCCATGGGACAGATCTGCGTAATTGAGCAACGGAGGATTTCTGGCTCATCTGAACCGTCAAAGAGTGAAGATGAGACAGAGATCCGGGACATCGCATGGGGCGGCGGAGAAGGTCGTCAAAGACATCCGTCGGAAGACCCGGCGGCAGTTCAGCGCGGAGGAGAAGATCCGCATCGTCGAGCGGTCGCACTTCGCGGTGAAGCGTACACTGGAGATGCTCGGCATTCCGCGGACCACGTTCTACCGATGGTATGACCGCTACATCTCCCTGGGAGAGGCCGGTCTCGAGGACCAGCCCTCGCGGCCTGGTCGGGTCTGGAACCGCATCCCGGACGCCGTACGCCGTCAGATCGTGGACCTGGCCCTCGACGCGCCCGAGCTGTCGCCGCGCGAGCTGGCCGTCCGGTTTACTGATACGAAGCACTACTTCGTCTCAGAGGCCAGCGTCTACAGGCTCCTGAAGGCCCACGACCTCGTCACGAGCCCGGCCTTCGCGGTGATCAAGGCGGCGGATGAGTTCCATGAGAAGACGACCCGGCCGAACCAGCTCTGGCAGACCGACTTTACCTATCTGAAGGTCATCGGCTGGGGCTGGTTCTACCTCTCGACCATCCTTGATGACTACAGCCGTTACATTGTCGCCTGGCGCATCTGCACAACGATGCGCGCCGGGGATGTCACATCGACCCTGGAGGATGCCTTGGCCGCCTCAGGATGCGACAGCGCAATGGTAGCCCATCGTCCGCGCCTGCTCAGCGACAACGGATCGTCCTACATCTCCGGTGATCTCGCCGAATGGCTCGAGAAGCAAGGCATGGACCACGTCCGCGGCGCCCCGAACCATCCCCAGACCCAAGGCAAGATCGAGCGGTGGCACCAGACACTGAAGAACCGCATCCTGCTCGAGAACTACTACCTGCCCGGTGCGCTCGAGGAGGCCATCGCCGGCTTCGTCGACCACTACAACAACCACCGCTACCACGAGAGCTTGGGCAACCTGACGCCTGCCGATGTCTACCTCGGCAGGGCAGAAGCCATCCTCAAACGAAGAAAGGAGATCAAAGCGCAGACGATCAAGAAGCGCCGCTTGCTGCACCGTCAGACCGCGGCATAGACTGAACCATCAACGAGCCAGAGCCTCCGCTATACATTAGCCGCTCGTGTTCCAGATCATCTGACGACGGACACGCCTGAGAGAATAAGATCTCCGCCTTCCAGTCCGTGAATCTGGTCAGCATCCGATGTTCCATCGAGAACATCGGGGCCGATTGACCCCTCAATATACATCGCCTCACCCCGGCTAAATTTATGCGTCAAACCTAACGAGCGAAATTCCGCCTGTCCATATTGGAGCGCGCCAAGACCGACCGCACGGCTGATCTGTCTTCTGCAGTTGCGCCAGGATTTGGGCGCTTCGACCTGAAGGGGCGGGCTATTGCCAGCCATCCCGCCGCATTTGAAGGGCATGAGAAAGCATCGAAAAGTTTCCTCGAGGGCAATATCTAGGTTCGCGAAATGCCTCGGAACATGACGCTCCGGAATATGGTTGGCAGCCCGGCGAGTAAGGTGTGGTCTCGTGAAATGCGGTACCATTGTGAATTGGACCTCGAACGGGATGTTCGGGACACTCCGAAGCACATTGGTCTCAGGGATCACACATCGTTCTCAGTGCCGCTTCCGAACGGAGGCGGCACATTTTGTTTTCGCCATAATTGCGGTTGGAAGGCTATTTGAGGCCGTCTTGCGCGCAAACCGGTCTCATTTCACCGCACGAAATCTGACGCCCTGGCCCGGAGCAAGGTGCGCAAGCACCGCCGGGCCTGCGACCGTCCGCCTCGTCGCACCAAAGGTGTGCGATCTCATGGCGGCGTGTCTCCGGCATGACGGGCGGTGCAGGCCCTATGTTCCTCCGAGAAAGACAACTGTTTCGCCCATTGCGCGAGACCATACAGCACGGCCTCATTCGGCAACTGACGTGTCGAGACAACTTCAAACCACCTCCACCGGTCCGGGATACTCCCCCAGGATACGGTCGGAGGTGAGAAGCCGCATGCCCTCCACCTGCGCCTGGGCAATCAGCATCCGGTCGAACGGGTCGCCGTGGATCGAAGGCAAGCCCCCGACCGCCGCTGCATGGCGCCCGTCGATCGCCAGTTCCTCATAGTCGTTCTCGAGCAATCCACGCCGCAGTTCCTGCGGCTCGGCCCGGAAATCCGCGCGCCCGAGCGCCTGTTTGATCGCGATTTCCCAGATGCTCGCGGCGCTGAACACCGGCTGCACTTCCGGGTCTTCAAGCGTCTCGCGCGCGCGGGCCGGCAAACGGCCCGGAAACCCCGCGGCCCAGAGGAGCAGATGCGTGTCGTAGAGCAGTTTCAAGGCTTGCCCGAGAACATCGCCTCGATTTCAACGGCCCCCATCGTGTCGAAATCATCCGGCACGGCAACCCGGCCTTCGAGAAACCCCAGCCGCGAGCGCTTGCCGCTCTCGGGTTCAAGCGCCACCACCTTCACCAGCGGTTTGCCCGCCTTGGCGATCACGAAGGCTTCACCGCCCAGGGCTTCCTCGATGAGCCGGGAGAGGTGGGTCTTGGCCTGATGGATATTGACGGTTTTCATGGCTATCGGCATCCGAACTTAGTTTAATAAACTTAGTTCATTTTGCCCCGCGATTCAAGTCTGCCGATCGGCTCGGAGGCAGAGTTTTATGCATATGGAATGCATATCAAATGCATATCGTTTGTGTATCGCGGAAATTGCCGGAATCCGCGTCAGTTGCCGGTCCAGGGCCGCCCGCGCGAGACCGTCCGCGCACCCTCCACTTCGAGGCCCGAACTGCCAAGCCGGATCGCCAGCGAGCCCTGTCTCCGCAGCTCCGAGGCTCCCACGAAGAAGCAGTTTCCCTGCGGCCTGTCCCACCAGGACGGCGCAAGCAGTATCCGGGCCTGTCCGCAGATTTCATGCGCATTTTCAGGTGGTTGCCGCGATCCGAGATAGACCATCCTTCCCGCCTGCCCCGGCAGGTCGACCGCGGCGAAGCCCCGTCTGCGCTCCATCGCTGCCCGGGCATACGCCTCCGCCTGCGGGGCCGCATCGCCGTCGTTCCCGAGCCAGATCGAGGCGGCGAAACTGTTGCCCTTCTCCGAGTTGACCACCCGTCCCGCAGGCGTCCAAACACCGAAAAGCCGGCCATTCTCCGCAATCAGCACATCCGGCCGCTCCGCCCCCGCCCACAGCACCACGCCCGCCAGAATGGGCAGCAGCGCCAGCCCGCGGCCCTTCCCGATCCAGAGTACGGCAAAGATCCCGCCCAGGCAAATCAGCGACAGAGCGGCTGTCGGGCCTGCCGGAATCGCGCGTACAGAGCCTTCGAGACCCGAGACGAAACTCGCGACCTGCAGGATATAGTCGATCCCGGCTCCCATGACCCAAAGCGGAATGACAGCCAGGCCAAGTGGCGCGAGAAGCCCCGCGATGACACCCGCAGGCATCACCAGAAGCCCCATCGCAGGCACGGCGAGGATGTTCGCGATCAGGCCATATTGCGACATCATGTTGAAATGAAACGCGGAAATGGGAGCTGTCGCGGCGCCAGCGACAAAAGACGTCGCAGCCACGCCAATCACCGGTCGTGCAAACCGCCAGCGCACATCGGTTTGCGTCTCTCGCCACCAGCCCTGCCGCCGCAGCCATTCGTAAGCCGCGATCAGCGCCGTCGTGGCGGCAAAGGACATCTGAAACCCGGCCTCCGTCAGGCTCTCTGGCGCACGTATGAGAATGATCACCGCCGCAAGTGCCACGGCCCGCAACGTCAAGGCCGGTCGGTCAAGCAACACCGCCACCAGCACGACCGCCGTCATGATGAAGGCACGCTGGGTTGCGATACTGGCCCCCGAAAGCCCGAGATAGGCCGCCCCCGCACAAAGCGCCGCGACAGCCGCGTATTTCTTGGTCGGATGATAGAGCGCTACCCGGGGTACCAGGGCAAGGCCGTAGCGCACCAGCGCGAAGACAAAACCGGCAAGAAGTCCCATGTGAAGCCCGGAGATCGCCAGCAGGTGCGCGAGGTTCGACTGTCGCAGCGCCACGAGATCCCCTGGGTTCACCCCCGATCGATCTCCGGTCAGGATCGCCGCAGCAAATCCGCCTTTCCTGCCGGGAAGAGCCCTCTGGATGCCGCGCGAGAGCCAGATTCGGGTCTTGAAGATCCACTGCCGCCAACCACCCCCCTCGCTCCAGCGCTCGACGAAGGGCGTGCGGGTATAGCCAACCGCGCCGATTTCCTTGAACCAGGCATAGCGGCGGAAATCGAATCCGCCCGGCTCCGCAGGGGCCGCGGGCGGAGAGAGCCGCGCATAGCCAAGAATGCGCAACCCCGGCTGCAGCACCGCCGGATCCGTGTCCTTCTCGAGCGAGATGCGAACCCGCACCGGCGTAAGCTTCGGCTCCACCCCGTGCAGGACCACGCGATCGAGCAGCACGCGCGGCCGGTCACTCGCTGAGCGGTCCAGCCCCACGATACGCCCCTCGACGTTGACGTTCATGGGTCGTTCGAGAACAGGCGCCGCGAGCCTTGCCGTGCGCCAGGCGGCCAGCTCGAGCCCGACACAGGGCAAGATCGCGGCCATTATGAGCACCCGTGCCAGGTGCCCCGCCTGGAGCAGCGATCCGATACCGATCAGGATCAGAACGCCCAAGGCCACCAGCATCCAGCCCTGAGGCTCTGCCGGAAGAACGAAATAGAACCCTATGCCGATACCGAGAAAGACCGGCACCCAGAGCGGATAATTCCGGCGCTGCGCCTCGATGAGCGAGCTGATCAGGCCATTCTGGCCCACGTGCCTTGTTCTCCGTTCCAGAAATCGCCTAAGACACCGCTCTAGAACCCACCCGGTTTCCGAGAGGTTAATTCATGCCCTCCCCCGACACGGTCGTCACGCGCTTTGCTCCCTCGCCTACGGGCTACCTTCATATCGGCGGCGCGCGCACGGCGCTCTTCAACTGGCTCTTTGCCAGACACAATGGCGGTCGGTTCCTCCTGCGCATCGAGGATACCGACCGCGCCCGTTCCACGCCGGAGGCCACGGAGGCGATCTTCGACGGCCTGCGCTGGCTTGGCCTCGACTGGGACGGTGATGCCGTGAGCCAGTTCGAACGGGCACCGCGCCACGCGGAAGTCGCCCACGAGATGCTGGCGAAAGGCGAGGCCTATCGCTGCTACTCCACTCCCGAGGAGATCACGGCCTTTCGCGAGGAAGCCAAGGCCGCGGGACGTCCGCCACTCTTCCTTTCGCCTTGGCGTGATGCCGATCCGGCAACGGCACCCGACGCCCCCTACACCGTCCGCCTCAAGGCACCGCGCACCGGTGAGACCACCGTGCGCGACGAGGTGCAGGGCGACGTCACCTGGAAAAACGAGACACTGGACGACCTCATCCTCCTGCGCTCGGACGGCAGCCCGACCTACATGCTGGCCGTCGTGGTGGACGATCATGATATGGGCGTGACGCATGTCATCCGCGGCGATGATCACCTGACCAATTCGGCCCGCCAGAGCCTGATCTACAAGGCGATGGGCTGGGACGTGCCCACCTTCGCGCATATCCCGCTGATCCATGGCCCCGATGGCGCGAAGCTCTCAAAACGCCACGGCGCACTTGGAGTCGAGGCCTATCGCGACATGGGCTACCTGCCGGAGGCCATGCGCAACTACCTCGCCCGGCTTGGCTGGAGCCACGGAGACGACGAGTTCTTCACCACCGAACAGGCGGTCGAATGGTTCGACCTTCCGCAGATCGGCAAGTCGCCCGCCCGATTCGATTTTGCCAAACTGGAGAATCTCTGCGGGCAGCACATCCGCGCGAGCGGCGATGCAGCACTTCTGACGCAGTTGGACGCATTTTTCGCGCTGCAAAATCGCCCCGCGATGGACGACAATCTCCGGGCAAAGATGCTCGCCGCGATGCCCGGACTCAAGGAAAGAGCCAAAACGCTTCCGCAAATTGTTGAGATGGCAGGATTCCTTCTGGAGCAACGTCCTTTCGTCCCGGACAAGGCCGGGCGCAAGGTTCTTTCGTCAGTATCCCAAAGTATGCTCAAAGATTTGACCACGCGCCTGCAACATGCTAGCTGGGCAGCCAAAGATCTGGAGGGTGTCGTGAGGGAGTTCGCTCAAGAGCAATCCTTGGGCCTTGGCAAGATTGCTCAGCCGCTTCGTGTGGCTCTGACCGGCAGGACGGTCTCGCCAAGCGTCTTCGACATGATGGAAATTCTCGGCAAGGAAGAGTCCCTCGCACGAATTGAGGAATGCGCGGAATCGTTGACTAGCCAGACATCATAAAACACCGTCCATTTGACACGCTCCGAGGCGGTCCGCCGCCTCGCGATCCATCTGGTGTCCGACCGTGTCGTGGCACCCCGACAGAGGGAAGAACGAATGCATACAAAGTCCGCTGAGAGCGCCACGCTGACACTCAAGGGGAAGAGCTACGAACTGCCTGTCTACTCAGGAACAATCGGGCCGGACGTCATCGATATCGGCAAGCTCTACGGACAGGCTGGCGTCTTCACCTTCGACCCTGGCTATACCTCGACCGGCTCCTGCGAGAGCGAGATCACCTACATCGACGGCGAAAAGGGCGAGCTTCTCTACCGCGGCTATCCGATCGAGCAGCTGGCGGAAAAATCCCACTTCCTCGAAGTCTGCTACCTCCTTCTCTACGGTGAGCTTCCCAACGCCACACAGATCGAGGATTTCGAGAGCCGTGTGACCAACCACACGATGCTCCACGAGCAGATGGCCTACTTCTTCCGCGGATTCCGCCGCGACGCGCATCCGATGGCCATCGTCTGCGGCGCCATGGGCGCAATGTCGGCCTTCTATCACGACTCGACCGACATCGCGGATCCCTGGCAGCGCGAGGTCGCGACAATCCGCATGATTGCCAAGCTGCCGACCGTCTGCGCATGGGCGTATAAGTATTCAATCGGGCAGCCGTTCGTGTATCCGAACAACTCCCTCGATTACGCGTCGAACTTCCTGAACATGTGTTTCTCGGTTCCCGCTTCGGAGTATCACATCGATCCGATCCTTTCGCGGGCGATGGACCGTATCTTCACACTCCATGCGGACCACGAGCAGAACGCCTCGACCTCGACCGTGCGTCTCGCCTCGTCCTCGGGCGCGAACCCGTTCGCCTGCATCGCGGCAGGCGTGGCCTGTCTCTGGGGACCGGCTCATGGCGGCGCGAACGAGGCCTGCCTGCGCATGCTGCGCGAAATCGGCACACCCGATCGCATCCCGGAGTACATCAAGAAGGCCAAGGACAAGGACGATCCGTTCCGCCTCATGGGCTTCGGTCACCGGGTCTACAAGAACTTCGATCCGCGCGCGAAGGTGATGAAGCAGTCGGCGGACGAGGTGCTCGGCCTTCTCGGCATCGAGAACAATCCGACGCTCCAGGTCGCGAAGGAACTCGAGAAGATCGCGCTCGAGGATGAGTATTTCGTCGAGAAGAAGCTCTACCCGAACGTGGACTTCTATTCGGGCATCATCCTTGATGCCATGGGCTTCCCAACCTCCATGTTCACGCCGATCTTTGCTTTGGCGCGCACCGTCGGCTGGATCTCGCAGTGGAAGGAAATGCTCGAAGATCCGAAGCTCAAGATCGGCCGGCCGCGCCAGCTCTACACCGGCTCCGGCCCCCGCGATTACGTGGATGTCGAAAAGCGCTGAGCCGAAACAGAGCAAGTCGCTCCTGCGGGTGATTGCCGAAGCCGAGAAACTCGGCCTCGGGATCACCCCGCTGCGGCTTGACGACGGAACACGGACCGCTGCGGATGCCGCGGCGGCCTGCAACTGCACAGTCGGCCAGATCGTGAAATCGGTCATCTTCCGTGTGACGGGAAGCGACAGGCACGTACTTTTTCTCACCGCCGGCGACAACCGGGTGGACCCGGCGAAGGCCAGTGCCGCCGCGGGTGTTACTCTCGAAAAGGCGGATGCAGCGGGCGTGCGCAAGCATACCGGTTTCGCAATTGGCGGGGTCTCGCCGCTTGGGCACCTGACCCCGATCGAAACCTTCCTCGACCCGGATATCTTGCAATACGAAACGATCTGGGCCGCAGCCGGCACCCCGCATCACGTGTTTGAAATCGCCCCTCAGGCGCTTGCAAACGCGCTTTCACCACGTCTCGCCGATTTCACCCTGAAGAGCTGAGCGGGTCGATAGAGGCCTCGGCAGAGCAGCCGAGGGACCTCTGTCCCTTTCACCGAAGTCAGGAGCGCGTGCGCGCTGCAATGCGACCCGAGGCGGCCTGGAAATTTTCGAAAACGAACTCCATCGGACCCCTGTTCTTCCCGGAAGCCTCGCGCATGACTACCGGATAGCGGCACGGGCGCCGCCAATTCGACCATGGTTAGCGGAATTTTAGCTTCTCACCCGGTATTCCCGAACCAAATTCGAGACTTGTGCGGGCCAATCTGCTCGCCCCCTCGCCCACGAGATCCGGTTGCCCCGGACAACTTCGGATGAGGGACGGTTCGAGGAAGAGAATGAGCAGATTCGGCAGCCTTTTCGGCAGCATGGCGGTCAAACTCGGTGCAGTCATGGCACTCATGGGCTTGGGCACGCTCGCGGCCATTGCCGTTGCCTATTTCGTCTTCGTCGATCTGTCGCAATCGGTCGCCACGCTGACAACCAAACGTGTTCCCGAAATCAGCATCGGCCGCGACGTGATCGTACAAACCGTCAGGCTCAAGGATGGCTTCGCCGAGCTGGTTGCTGCCGAAAATTCCGAGCAACTGCAGGCCGCACTGGACAAGAACATGTCCCTGCTATCGGACTTTACGAAGGTCGTCGAGAAACTGCCCGACGAACAGCGGGAGGCAATGTCCGGTCCCCTCGCGGATGTGCGAATCCGGATCCAGCAACTTGTTGTCATCCGAGCGCGTGAATTCAGCAACGACTATGCCCAGAAGACGGCTCAGACGGTACTTGCAGACATGAGCGCCGTCATCTCAAGGAGGATCAGGAACCTCTCCCGCGTGAGCTTCGAACGCCTGAGCACTTCGGGCAGCGAGACGGTCAGAAATATCGGGATCGCGTTCGAACACCTCGTCGAAGAGGATCTCGCACAGCTCCAGACTGCACTCGCACTCCAGGCCGACCTGAACCTGGCCTCCGGCATCGTTGTCGGCCTCAGCGGCATGGAGAGTTCAAACGCCACTCGGGACACGATTCGTGTTGCCGAGGCGGCGCTTTCCCGCGCCGAAGAAGCCCTACCCGCCGTGACGGGTCATGCCGCTCCCATGATCGCCGATCCGGACCTCATCCGCTCCCTGATCGACACGTCCCGGAGCGCACTCGCGAACCCGGCAGCCACCTCCCGGCTGGCACCACGCGTTCTTGACCTGCGTGAGGAAAGCGACGCGGCGCTGACTGACATTATCGACCAGATCCGGAACCACCTTGAAGACCAGGTCGACGACGCCACGGTCGAGTATCGGTTCGACATCCATGCTCTGGTGGACAAGGAAGCCAGGATCATTCTCGATGCATCCGATCTTTCGACCCAGATCTTCGCTCTTCTGTCACAGGCCCAGGCAATCGGTGTCATCGACGGACTGGATGACCTTGATGTGGCGGAAGCGGAATTGCGCGATGCTTGGGACAAGATGAAACGCTTCACCGAACGCACCCTGCCGGACTATGTAGACGAGATCGACCGGATGCGCCCCTTCATCGCGCCAGAAACAGGGATTGCCGCCTCTCGCCGCGAAGTATTGCTGTCCCGCCGGGAAATGGCCACCTCCACCCGCAATGTGGCGGCGCTCGTTGGAGAAATCGCTCTGGAAACGGCAAACTACGGCAACTCGGTTGTCGATAATATCGAAATTGCCGGGGCGGCTCTCAATGGCAACATGGAGGGCGCACAGCGGCAACTTCTGACCGTCGGTGCCGCCACCGCTATCGTCTTCGTCCTTGCGCAAGTCGGCATCCAGTTCCTTCTGATCCGGCCGCTGAAATCGGCGATCAGCGCCACGCAAAAACTGGCGAGACGAGATCGCTCCGCACTCGACGCCGTCAGCAAGACCGGAATGGGCGGCGAAATCGGCCAACTCATGAACGCCCTGCAAGTATTCCGCGACAACATGATCGAGGCCGAACGCCTCGCCAAGCGGGAGAAGGACGCCGCCGAATATGAGGCCCGCCAGGCGCAGGAGGCCGCAGAGAACAGGCGCGAGGCAGAGCGCAGAAGCGCGGAAGCCCTCCTCGAGGAAGAGCGCCGCAGAGGAGAAAGACAGCGGGAAGAACAACGGCGCCGGGCGGAGCAGGAAGCCGAGAGACGCAGCCTCGAAGAAATGGCGGAGGCCGAAAGACGCGCCCGCCACGAGGAACAGGCCAAGGTCGTGAGCGAACTCGCCAATGCATTGAGCCGCCTCGCATCAGGCGACCTCGCCTCTCGGATCGACCGGAAATTCCCAAAAGGCTACGAGCCGCTGCGCGCCGATTTCAACGCGACCGTCAGCACTCTGTCCGAGGTGATGTCCGCAATCCGGGAGAGCGCCGCCAATGTCCAGAGCGGTTCTTCCGGTATCAGCGCCTCGACGAGCGAACTTTCCAGTCGCATCGAGAGCTCGGCCCAGTCGCTGCAGACCGCGGCAAGAACGCTGGACGGGCTGACACAATCAACCCGCGTCGCCGCCGAGAAGTCGCGCGCGACGGATGAGGCCGCGCGCAAGGCAAAATCCGAAGCCGACAGGTCGAGCGGGATTGTCCGCAACACGGAAGAAGCAATGCAGCGTATTGCGGATTCTTCGGAAAGCGTGACCAAGATCATCAGTGTGATCGAGGATATTGCCTTCCAGACCAACCTTCTTGCTCTCAACGCGGGTGTTGAAGCAGCGCGCGCAGGCGAGGCCGGTCGCGGTTTCGCGGTCGTGGCGTCCGAGGTCCGGGCGCTGGCGCAGCGGTCATCCGACGCCGCGCGGGAAATCGGCCAACTTCTGTCCCAGAGTGGCGAACACACACGGCAGGGTGTGGAACTCGTAGGTCAGACAGGGGCCTTCATCGAGGCCATTGCAACGGCAATCACCCTGATTTCGCAAAACGTGACCGAGATCGCGGAATCGGTCGAGGCGCAATCTGCCGGACTGCAGGAAATCAATGCCACCACGACGCGGCTCGACAGCATGACGCAGGACAACGCCGCCGCCTTCGAGGAAACCACGACCGCGGCCGCGTCCCTGTCGGCGGAGGCACGGACGCTCGCCGCCTCGGTGGAGCGGTTCTCGCTCGATCACGAGACGCGCGACGTCGCCTGAATCGACCAGCCGCTTTTATGTGCACATCCACGATTTTCGCGATCATCTTGCTTGCCTTTTGAAACCCCTCAGCCAAGTCTCCGTTAAGGATAAGCGGGCGGCGATCAGGGACTGCCCTGCGGAACATAGGGGGCAGAGCGAATGCAGGTCCAAGGCTACAGGGTAAGGGAAGGCAGCCCGTTCCCGCTCGGAGCGACTTGGGACGGGTCCGGGGTCAACTTTGCGCTTTTCTCGGCCAACGCCACGAAGGTTGAGCTCTGCCTCTTTGATGCGAATGGCCGCCGCGAAACCGCGCGCATTCCGTTGCCCGAATACACCCACGAGGTCTGGCACGGCTATCTGCCCGAGGTCCGTCCGGGCCAACTTTACGGCTACCGGGTTCATGGTCCTTACGAGCCGCAGTCCGGGCACCGCTTCAATCCCAACAAGCTTCTGCTCGACCCCTACGCGAAGCAGTTCAACACCGAAATCCGCTGGCACGATTCCGTCTTCGGCTACCGGATCGGGCACCGTGCGGAGGATCTGTCCTTCGACCGCCGCAACTCGGCTTTCGTGATGCCGAAATGCGTCGTGGTCGATCCCGCGGTCACCTGGGGTCCAGATATTCGCCCCGCGCACCCCTGGGCCGAGACGATCATCTATGAGGCGCACGTGAAAGGCCTCACCGCCCTCAATCGCGACATTCCCGATCAGTTTCGCGGCACGTTCGCCGGCCTCGCCGATCCGCGTGCCATCGACCATCTGGTCAAGCTCGGCGTAACGGCCGTCGAGTTGATGCCGGTGCAGGCATTTTTCGACGACCGCTATCTGATCGAGAAGAACCTCACGAACTACTGGGGCTACAATACGGTCGGCTTCTTCGCGCCCGCCACGCGCTACTTATCCTCCGGTTCGGACCTGCATGAGTTCAAGCTGATGGTCCGACGCCTACATGAGGCCAATATCGAGGTGATCCTCGATGTGGTCTACAATCACACGGCCGAAGGCAACCAAATGGGGCCGACCCTCAGCTTCCGCGGGATCGACAACGCCTCCTACTACATCTTGGCGGACGATCCGCGCTACTACTACGACACCACGGGCTGCGGGAACACGGTCAACCTCAAGCACAACCGCGTGCTTCAGATGGTAATGGATTCCTTGCGCTACTGGGTCGAGACCTGCCATGTGGACGGGTTCCGCTTCGACCTCGCAAGTTCCCTGGGGCGCGACCGCGACACATTCTCATCGGACGCGACCTTCCTCGATGCGGTACGCCAGGATCCGGTGCTGTCCCGCGTCAAACTGATCGCCGAACCCTGGGACACCGGCCCCTACGGCTATCAGGTCGGGAACTTCCCTCCCGGCTGGGCCGAATGGAACGACCAGTATCGCGACACGATCCGCTCCTACTGGAAGGGCGATGCCGGCCAGATCGGCGGGCTCTCGGCCCATCTCATGGGCTCCGCCGGACTCTTCGACAAGCGCGGGCGCAGGCCCTGGGCCAGCGTGAATTTCATCACCGCCCATGACGGTTTCACCCTGATGGACACCGTATCTTACAACGACAAGCACAACGAGGCCAACGGCGAGGGCAACAACGACGGCCACGATGACAACAAGAGCTGGAACTGCGGCGCAGAAGGCCCGACCGACGACGAGGAAATCCTTGACCTCCGCGACCGGCTGCGGCGCGCCATGGCCGCGACCATGCTGCTCTCGCAAGGCACACCCATGATGCTGATGGGCGACGAGATCGGCCGCACCCAGGACGGCAACAACAACACCTATTGCCAGGACACACCACTCAACTGGCTCGACCTCGAAAACGTCTCCGAGCGCGATCAGGATTTCTTCGATTTCATCTCGGCGATGATATCGCTTCGCAAGTCATGCCTGCTTTTCCGCTACCCGAACTTCATTCACAAGACCGCAGAGGGCAAGGACCCAATCGATGTCGAATGGCTTCGACCCGACGGCAAACCTATGCAGGAAGAAGATTGGGAAAACGGCGAGTCGCGCACCTTGGGTTTCCTGCTCGACACCGAGGAATTGAAGACGATCATGCTCTTCAACGCTCATTTCGAAACAGTTCCCTTCGATCTCGGCGCATTCGCAGACGCCGGAGATTGGTCCTTGCTCGTGGATACCGCTACCGGCCTGGCGACACGCGTGGGCATTCCGGCAGACCTTTCGGAACCCTATCCCGTGGAGGGCCGAAGCCTTAAAGTTCTCGAGGTAAGACCGAAATGATGACATTCGCCAACGCCGGCGAGGCGCGTTCCTGGGGCACGGTTCTGCGGGAAGACGAAGTCCGTTTCCGGTTCTGGGCGCCATCCCGTAGCGGCGTTTCGCTGCGCCTCGACGGCCAGAACAGGAAGATGCGAGAGGCCGGGGACGGCTGGTTCACCCTCGACATTCCCGGCGCGAACCCCGGCTCGGAATATGCCTTCGTCCTCGATGACGGGCAGGTCGTCCCGGACCCCGCCGCCCGCGCACAGGCGGGCGACGTGCACGGTCCCTCGCTCGTCTGCGATCCGACGAGCTTTGCGTGGCAGAACACCGAATGGCGAGGGCGCCCGCTCGAAGAGGCGGTGATCTATGAACTTCATGTCGGCACATTCACCCCCGAAGGCACATATCGGGCGGCGATGGAAAAGCTTCCGCATCTTGCGGAACTTGGTGTTACGGTCATCGAGATCATGCCGGTCGCGCAGTTCGCCGGCAATCGCGGCTGGGGCTATGACGGTGTCCTGCTCTACGCGCCCCACAATGCCTACGGAACCCCCGACGATCTGAAGGCGCTGGTGGACGCCGCGCATGGGCTCGGGCTCATGGTCCTGCTTGACGTGGTCTACAACCATTTCGGTCCGGACGGAAATTACCTCCACGCCTATGCGCGGGAGTTCTTCGACGAGAGCCGACATACGCCCTGGGGCGCGGCCATCGACTATTCACGCCCGCAGGTGCGCCGCTTCTTCATCGACAACGCGCTCATGTGGATCGGCGAATACCATTTCGATGGCCTCCGGCTCGACGCTATCGATAACGTCCGCGATCCCAAGTCCGAACCTGAAATCCTGGTCGAGATTGCCCGGAAGATCCGCTCAACCTTTCCCGACCGCCACATCCTTCTCACGACCGAGGACAACCGCAACATCACGCGGCTGCATGAGCGTGGGCCGAACGGCGAGGTTCCGCTCTATTCGGCCGAATGGAACGACGACTTCCACAATATCGCCCATGTGATCGCCACGGATGAGACCGAAGGCTATTACGCCGATTTTGCCGAGGACCGCTGGACCAAACTCGCGCGTGCGCTGGCTGAGGGCTTCGTCTTCCAGGGCGAACCAACCGGCGAATCGCCCGAACCCCGTGGGGTCGACAGTCGGCATCTCCCGCCGCTTGCTTTCGTGGATTTTCTCCAGAACCACGACCAGGCCGGCAACCGCGCCATGGGAGAGCGCCTCATCTCGCTTGCTTCGCCGCAGATGTTGCGAACGCTCTCGACCATCCTGCTGCTATCGCCTCACATCCCCATGCTCTTCATGGGGGAGGAATGGGGCGAGACCCGTCCCTTCAACTTCTTCACCGATTTCCACGGCGAGCTGGCTGATGCCGTGCGCGAAGGTCGACGAAAGGAATTCCAGCACTTCTCGGCCTTCAAGGACCCCGAGCAGCGCGCACGCATTCCCGATCCCAACGATCCTGCGACGTTCGAGGCCTCGAAGATCGACTGGCAGGCCCGCGACACACCCCCGGGATCGGAATGGCTCGCCCTCCACCGCACCCTGCTCGAGATACGTCACAGGGTGATCGTACCGCGTCTCGCGGGCACCGGGCCACGCGCGGGCCGCACGCTCGCCGCGAAGGATGGTGTGATCGCCGTGTCGTGGGCGCTCGACCGGCTCATGCTTCACATGCGCGCGAATCTCGACCAGACGCCCCGCAGGGGCCCCCGGCTTCGCGGGTCCTTGCTGCACGCCGAGAATGGCGCCGGGCTCTCGGGTGAACTGCCCGGCCTCAGTGTTGCCTTCGCCACAGAAACCGCACATATGCCATGAGCAAAATTGCAGACCTCGCCCGCCGCTACGCGATCGCGGATACCTACGAAGACGTGGACGGTGTCGAGCGTACAGCACCCGACACCACGCTCGAAGCCCTGTTGAGCGCCTTTGGTGTCGACACGAGCGACCCCGAGGCTGCGCTCGCTGCGGCACCACCAGCAGACGCCGCGCCCGAACTGGCAGCACCGCCCGGCACGCATTGCCACCTCCCCGACGCCTTGCATGGCAATGGACGGCTCTGGGGCATCGCGCTCCAGCTCTACCAGCTTCGCTCCGACCGCAACTGGGGGATAGGGGATTTCAACGACCTCGCGGAGTTCGCGAAGATCGCCGGGGCGGCGGGTGCCGATTTCGTCGGCCTCAACCCCCTGCACGCCCTCTTCCTTGCGAATCCGGCCCATTGCAGCCCCTTCTCCCCATCCAACCGGCGCTTTCTCAATCCGCTTTACATAGCGGTGGATGCGGTCGAAGGTTTCAAGCCCGGCGATTGCAATGCTGAACTGCTTGAGGAAGCGCGCGGAAGTGATCTCGTCGACTACCCCACCGTTGCCCAGATCAAGAAAGACGCACTCTGGCGCATCTGGACCCGGCACGGCGAAAGCCATACGGAATTCCACAATTTCTGCAACCGCAGTGGCGAAGCCCTGCGCCGTCATGCAGTTTTCGAAGCGATCTCAGAACAGATGACCGCCACGGGTCATGGGGCAGGTTGGCTTGGTTGGCCGGAACCATGGCAGGACCCCGAAAGCGACACGGTGCGCGCCTTCACCGAAGACATGCACCACAAGATTACCTTCCATACCTGGCTCCAGTTCCTTGCGGATCGCCAACTCGCCGCGGCACGGGAAGCCGCCTTCAAGGCCGGTATGCGCATCGGTCTCTATCTGGATTTCGCCGTCGGTGAAGCCCCCGACGGATCGAGCACCTGGTCCGACAACAGTCTCGTCCTCGGAGGGGTTCGCGTGGGGGCACCGCCCGATGCCTTCAACGACGCGGGCCAGGACTGGGGCCTCGCGCCGCTCTCGCCGATCTCGCTTGCGGAGCAGAAAGCCGCCCCCTTCCACGATCTTATGGCCGACGCGACACGCCGCGCCGGAGCACTTCGGATCGACCACGCCATGGGTCTCTGGCAGCTTTTCCTGATTCCGGAAGGGACGGACACCGCAAATGGGACCTACGCGCGCTACCCGATCGGCGACATGCTCACAGCCCTCGCGCAGGCATCCCGGGAAAATGGCTGCATCATGATCGGCGAGGATCTCGGCAACGTGCCGCCGGGCTTTCGCGAAGTCATGGAAGCCGCCGCGATCCTGTCCTATCGCATCCTCCTATTCGAACGCACGGAAGAGGGGTTCATTCCGCCTGAAGAGTATCCGCGCACAGCACTTGTCGGCATCTCGACTCATGACCTGCCGACCTTCCAGGGCTGGTGGCGCGGCGATGATGCGAGCCTCGCCGCCCGCATCGGCCTCGTGAGCGAGGACGCCGCCGCCGAGCGCGCGCAAGAACGCGGCGCGGAACGTGATCAGCTCTTGGAGGCACTCAGTGACGCCGATCTCTGGAGTGGTGCTTCGCCCGCATCCTCCGAGGCACCCGAGGCGCTGGTGGTGGCCGTCCACCGCCACCTGGCGCGCGCCCCGTCCATGCTCTTTGCGGCGCGGCTGGAGGATCTCGCTGGAGAAACCGCACCAGTTAATCTTCCGGGCACGTCCGACGAATACCCCAACTGGCGCCCCCGACTGGGCATCAGCATCGACGCCCTCGCATCAAGCCCGCTGTTTCGCGACATCACCGGCGCACTCGCAGCGGAAAGGCCAAGAAAGTCCGAATGAGCGACCTCATGACCCAGGAAACCAGCGCCAACGAGCGGCCCTTCCCCCGCGCCACCTATCGCCTTCAACTGAATGGCGATTTCGGTTTCTTGCACGCCGCAGAGCGCGCGCCATACCTGGCCGGCCTCGGTGTCAGCCACGTCTATCTCTCGCCGATCTTCGCCGCGCGCCCCGGAAGCAATCACGGATATGACGGAACCGACCATTCCCGATTGAACCCCGAGCTCGGCAGTGAAGAAGATTTCCGCGCCATGATTGCGGCGTTCCAGGAAAATGGCCTCGGCACAATCCTCGATTTCGTGCCGAACCACATGGGCATCAGCGGCGCTTCCAACGACTACTGGCTCTCGGTCATGGAATGGGGTCCCGAAAGTCCCCACGCCGCAAGGTTCGACATCGACTGGTCCTCGCCCTATCCTGGCCTCACAGGCAAGGTGCTTTTTCCCTTCCTTGGCGAAAGCCTCGGGGATGTGCTCGAAAGCGGCGGACTCCGGCTCGCCTTCGACCCGGAGAAGGGCGAGTTCTCTGTCTGGGCGCATGACACCCACCGTCTACCTATCTGCCCCCGGCACTACGGGGCCCTCCTTGATCTCGATCCCCGTTGCACCGTGCTCGCACAAGCCCTCCACGCCGCGGGCCGGGCCGGCGCGGACAAGCCGATCTGGACCGAACTGAAACGGAAGCTGGTCGCGGCCCACGCCGAGGATCCCCGCTTTGCCGGCGGGATCGAAGCCATCGTCTCCCGCCACAACCCGGAGAAGGAAGCGGGCCGGCAAACACTCCTCGAGCTGATCGACCGACAGTTCTGGCGCGCGGCGAAGCACAATCTGGCGGCAGACGCGATCAACTACCGCCGCTTCTTTGCCGTGTCCGACCTCGCCGCCATCCGCATCGAGAACGAGTCCGTGTTCGACGAGGTCCATGGCCTCATTCTTTCGCTGCTTGAGCAGGGCGCGATCGACGGGATCCGCATCGACCATATCGACGGGCTCGCGGACCCGAAGGAATATACCCTCCGACTCCGCGACAAAGCCGCGCGGCCATTCTATCTGCTGGTGGAGAAGATCCTCGCGCCCGATGAGGAACTTCCCGAAAGCTGGCAAACCGACGGCACCACCGGCTACGAATTCGGCAACCTGCTGATCGGGCTTCTGGTCAACCCGGCAGCGGGCGAGGATCTCGGCCAAATATACGAGAATTTCACGGGCCGAACCGAAGAGCCCGAAGCAATCGTCCACGCGTGCAAACGCGCCATCCTTTCGACGATGATGGCCGCCGAACTCGAGGCACTCGCCAGTCGCTTTCACGCCCTTGCGGACGCCGATGCGTCCACGCGTGACCTGGGCCGGCATTCGATCGAACGGGCACTTGCCGAAACCATCGCGGCTTTTGGCGTCTATCGCACCTACGCCGCAAGGGATGGCCTGCCCCCGGAAGACCGGCCCCGGATCGAAACCGCCATTGCCGAGGCCCGCGCGGCGCTTCCGGACCTGGAAGCGGGCGCATTCGACTTCATCGCATCGATCCTCACGCTGGACCTCAGAGAGAGCCGTCCCTCGGACGCCAACGCCATTGTTGCCGCCGCTTGCCGCTTCCAGCAGCTCAGTGGCCCCGTCATGGCCAAGGGGCTAGAGGATACCGCGCTCTACAGATACAACCGCCTGATCGCGCTCAACGAGGTCGGCAGCGAACCCGGCGCGCCGCTTGTCACGCCCGATGCCTTCCATGCCGCGAATGCAAAGCGTCTCGAACGCGAACCGCGCGCCATGCTGACGACATCCACCCACGACACCAAGCGCGGCGAGGACGCCCGCACGAAGATCGCCGCGCTCAGTTATCATCGCGACACCTGGGAACGCGCCATCGCAGAGTGGCATGAACTGCTGCATGATCCGAGAGCGCCACTGGACCCGAACGAGGAATACTTCTTCTATCAGCTGCTTCTTGGCGCATGGCCCGGCCAGTGGCGCCGCGATATCCGGATCTCTGCCGATCAGTTGGAGGAACTGCGCGGTCGCGTGACCGATGCCATGCTGAAATCGGTTCGAGAGGCTTCGGTCAACACCCGCTGGATCCAGGGAAGTGATGCCTACGAGGAGGCGCTCTGTGCGTTCATCGACCGCGCCGTGTCCGCCGATCCCGCGAACCGGTTCCTGCCCGCCTTCCGCACGTTCGAAGCCCGGCTCTTCCCCGATGCCACCTTCCTGAGTGAAGCCCAGACGGTTCTGAAACTCACGGTTCCCGGCGTGCCCGACATCTATCGTGGCGCGGAGCTCTGGGAGCAGAGCCTCGTCGACCCCGATAATCGCCGCCCGGTCGATTTCGACCTTTGCGAGCGCCTGCTGAAGGCCGACCCGCCGGAGCAATTCGCGAACCCGTCCGGGCATGGCAAGCTGCACGTGACCCGAAACCTCCTCCGTCTCCGCCGCGAATTCCCCGAGCTGTTTGCCCGTGGAAGCTATCGACCCATAGCTGAACCGGAAGACGCCGGCAGCCGGATCGCCGCCTTCCGGCGCGTCCATGGCAAAGAGGAACTGATCGTTGCCGTCAGTCTGCCGCCGCGAAGCAGCGCATCCGATCTCGGCACCCTGATCGCGGGCGCAAGCCAGGCCCCCGCCTTCCAGGATGTGCTGCACGAGCGTCGGATCGACCGCGGCGACCTCGCGCCGACCCTCACCGGGCAGGACATCGTCGTTCTGCTCGCCCGAACCTGATCTTCTGAAAACTGAGTGACCCCGCATGTCAGACCGCATCCCGGAACTGCCGCTTGACGCCTTTGCCGCCCGCGTGACCGAGCGGTTGCGCTATTGCGATACAGACCGGCAGGGGCACATCAACAACACCGTATTCGCCGCACTCTGCGAGGCCGGCCGGATGGAAATCTTCCGCGACCAGCTCGAAACGCTCGAGGGCGAAGGCAAGCAATTCGCCCTTGTCCGCCTCGCAATCGACTTCCGCCGCGAAATGCACTGGCCGGGGGATGCGGAGATCGGCACAGGCGTGATGCGGATAGGAACCTCTTCGGTCGCACTGCGGCAATCGATCCACTGCGCAGGCGTCTGCGCAGCCATGGCAGACAGCGTCGTGGTCTTGATGGATATTCATACCCGGAAACCCGCGCCCATCTCACAGGCCTTGCGCAGCCACTACGAGAACCTGATGATTCAGCGGGCACCGGCCTGATCCCGACAAGCATCGCGCCTATGCGGATGCGAGACAAAATACTGAAAAATATATAATTTACGCGATCTCGCGGGATATCAACCTTAAGGCCGTGAAAACGCGACAAGACAATTTCAAATACTCCATACCTGAACTGTAGGATTAAGCCTCCCTTCACACTTTTGAGAGATTCAACATTCAAGGCCAGCTCGGGAATGGCTCGGCTTCCTGAAATTCGACCGCTTTGAAGCTGCTCGTCGGGGGATCAGAAATCATGGACAGATTTTCCGCCAAGTGCAGCGGTGTGCGTTGTCTCCATAGCTGCTCTTCCCAAAAAACGCCGCCCGTTAGATTTGCGTGATCTGTGATGAGCCTGCTCAAGAACCTGAAGATCGCATTCGTCCTGCCGGTCCTTATCGTCAGTCTCGCAGGCGCATCCGCACTGATCGCCGGGCTTCTTGTGGTCAGGGATACGCAGGCAATCCTGCAGACCGAAGCACAACAGCAGCTTGAGGCTATCCGCAACCTTCAGGTCCAGTCTCTCGAAAACCCCACTTCGAACGCAAGCCAAAATCCGCGGAGCGAAGTGGAAAACCCGACCATCAGAAGCGGCCTCGCGCAGCTAGCCCGTATCTGGGATGACCTTCTGATTTCGGTCCTGCTTGTCGCCGCAGTCGCCGTTGCGGCGGCGCGCTATATCACCCGCCCCCTCGCGGCGCTCAGTGACGCAATGGCCCATGTGCGTGAGGAGCGCTACGATATGCAGGTGCCGGTGCTCACCCGCGGAGACGAGATCGGGTCGATGGCGCGTTCGTTTGCCGAACTGCGAGACAGCCTCCAGAAACGCGACGCGGAAGTGAAGCGACAGAGGGACACGATCTCGGCAATCGGGCAAAGTCAGGGAATCATCGAGTTCGACGCTTCGCAGGTGGTGATCCGCGCCAACACCAATATCCAGCACCTTACCGGCTATACCCTCAATGAACTGATCGGCCAACCGCATCGGATCTTCATCGAGGACAGCACCGCCGGTTCCCCGGAATATCAGGAGTTCTGGGAAAAACTCGAAAACGGCCAAGCTATTTCCGGAGTGTTCAAGGGTTTCGGCAAGGAAAACAGGATCTTCTATGTCCAAGGGTCCTACAACCCGGTGATGGGGGACAACAGCAAGCTCGAACGCGTTGTTCTGATCGTCGACGATGCCACCGAAAGAGAAGAGGAGCGCCGAGCTCTCGCCAAGAAGAACGCCCGGCAATCGGCGATCGTCGAGGGAATTGGCGCACGGCAGGGGATCATCGAATTCGATCCCGCTGGCAATATACTTGAGGCCAACGACGTCTTCTTCGACGTGATGGGATATGCGCCGGATGAAGTGATCGGCCAGCACCATTCTATGTTCACCACGAAGGAATTCGCCGAGAGCGCCGAATATCGGGATATGTGGTGCAATCTCGGAAAAGGCAGTGCCGATGTGGCCGGTGTTTTCGAGCGCGTTGGAAAGGGCGGCCGCGCCGTCTATCTCCGGGGCGCCTACACGCCGATCCGCGGGAAGGACAGCAAGGTCGAGCGGGTCGTCAAGATTGCCGCCGACATCACCGTGGAGGAAGAACGCCGCCACCTTCTCGAGGCGGAACAGCAGGCGCAGCGCGGTGAGCGGGCGAAGATCGTGGAAAGCCTCACCACCGCGCTGTCGTCCGTATCACGCGGCGATCTTACCACCCGCATAGAGACACATTTCTGCGCGGAGAACGATCGCATCCGCAGCGACTTCAACCGCGCCATGCAGACACTCGAAGATGTCATCGCCGCCGTCACCACGGCCTCCCAGACAATCGGAACCAGCTCGGACCAGATCGCGCTCTCGGCGGACGCGCTGTCGGAACGCACCGAGAACCAGGCGGCGGCGCTGGAAGAAACCGCCGCATCGCTCGAGGAACTGACGTCGAGCGTCAGAGCCGCGAGCGAGAACGCCGAGCGTGCCAATTCCGAGGTCGAGGCAACCCGTGGCCGCGCAGAGGCCGGAGGCTCGGTTGTCGGTGAGGCCGTTGCGGCCATGGGCGAAATCGAGGCCTCTTCAAAACAGATCGGCCAGATCATCGGGGTTATCGAGGAAATCGCCTTCCAGACAAACCTGCTCGCCCTCAATGCCGGTGTCGAAGCTGCGCGTGCAGGTGAAGCCGGCCGCGGCTTCGCCGTCGTCGCCGCAGAGGTTCGTGCCCTGGCGCAGCGCTCATCCGAGGCGGCAAAGGAAATCACCGAATTGATCTCGAACAGCTCGCAACAGGTGAAACACGGTGTCGATCTCGTGCGCCGGACCGGAGCATCGCTCAGTTCCATCCTGGAATCCGTCGTCACCATGACAAACATGGTATCCGAAATGGCCCGTTCCTCCCGCGAGCAGTCCCAGGGTCTTGCAGAGATCAATGCCGCCGTGAACCAGCTCGACCACGTCACCCAGGAAAACGCGGAAATGGTCGAGAGATCGACCTCCTCGGCGCATGTGATGAACGGGGAAGCTCAGGCACTGGCGGGGCTGGTCTCGCAGTTCTCCACGAGATCTCAGGCACCCGTACCGATCGTGTCGTCCATCACTCCGCGCACGACCCGCCTCTCGACCGCTCCGGCGGCGCCGAAACCCCAGGTTCAGGGTTCATCCGCGCTGGCGCTGGACGACGAGGACTGGACCGATTTCTGAACGGCGCGCTCGCTACTCGGACCCTTGCGGCTTTTCGGTGCTCATCTGCGGGACAAGCAGCATCCTGAGCGCCGACGCGAGGCCACGAGCATTGATGGGCTTCGTAAAGCTTGGCGCAGGCGGAAAATTCCGCCGGCTGACCGACGACCCGTAGCCCGTCACGTAGGCGAATGGCACGCCCCTCTCCCGAAGCATCTCCGCTATCGGACGCGAGGTGCCCTCGGTTAGGTTCACGTCGAGAAGGGCTACATCGAAACCGCCGCGTTCGGCCGCCTTCAGCCCGTCCTTCAACGTCAGAGCCGGACCAACGACCCGATATCCCAGGTCCGTCAGCATGTCCTCGGTATTGACCGCGATCAGGTATTCGTCTTCCACGACAAGCACGCGTTGTCCCGGCATCAATCCGTCCCCTCGCGGCCGGCATCACCTCCGCCGCGCGCGGCGCCGTGGTCCGCCGGGGCCACTCCCCAGACCTCCGCACCAGCTTCCGTGTCCTGCGGCAATGGGGCCTCGATTGAACACACAAGGCCCGCGGCTTCAAAGCGCAACTCCGCGGTGCCCCGCAATTCGGCGGAAAGCGATCGCTCGATCAGCATCGACCCGAACCCGCGCCTCGAAGGCAGAGCCACGGCCGGCCCACCCGCTTCCGTCCATGTGAACCGGAATTGCTTCGCATGATCGACACAGTACTCATCCATACTCCAAACGACTTCGACCCGACCGCCCGCCACGGAAAGCGCCCCATACTTCGCCGCATTGGTTGCGAGCTCGTGCAGCGCCATCGCCAGCGCCACGGCTGTCTTTGCGCGGAGAGGAACTGCAGGACCGGCGGTCTCGATCGTAACGGCACAAGAGCGGAAGGGTTCCAGCGTTTCCCGCACGACCCGGTCCAGGGCCACGGCCCCCCAGTACTCCTGAGTGAGCAGATCATGGGCGCGGGCAATCGCTCCGAGCCGACCGGTCAACCCGTCTCTCATGTCCTTCGAAACATGGGCCTGCTTGAGCGTGAGTTCGGTCATGGACTGCACGACCGAGAGCGTATTCTTCACCCGGTGGTTCAATTCGTCGATCAGAAGTTCCTGTCGCTCCAGCGCCTCGTCCCTCTCGGCCAGGGCGCGGCGCAATTCGGCCCGCTCGTCGCGCTCCGCCCGCAACTGTCTCAGCTCCTCCAGGAGGTGCTGACCGGTCTCCGTCGCCGCGACGGCTTCGTCGGACAGCACCAGATCGGCAAGGGCCTCGTGACGGTCGAGGAATGTGGCCATATCGGCTTCCGGCCGGATCGAGGGGTGGGTCAGCGTCCAGTAGTGCGCCGTCCGCACGAAGGCGAGAAACGCCAGCAGACGCTCGAGCAACATGGACCCCAGGAAGGTGTCGAGCGCCTTCCGAGCCCTCTCGGCCATGAGGGGCTCGACAAAAAGGAGCGCGGCAAGCGCGAACACGTCGCGTTCTAGCCCCGATCCAGCCAACGGCGCACCCGCACCCGGCCGGGCTTCGACCCGCGCGACAATGGCCGAGAGGCCATCTTCCTCAGGCAGAACGGGATACTGCAGAAGCTTGATCACCTCGTCCACGCTCTGTGCGGGGACATCGGGTGTCCCGGCCACGTTCCCCTCTCCAACCAGAAAGCCCACATGGCGCACGATGCAGTAACGCGCCCGGCAGAATCGCGAGAGATGAACGAAAAGCCGCTCCTTGAAGAGGGCCGGCAGGGGGTTGTCAAGATAGGCCTTCTTCGCGAAATCCCACATCCCCGAAACCGGTTCGAATGCCACCTGATCGGGCCGGAAGAAGTTCGGAACAAGCCCCATCCGCGCGGAAACCTCCGCTTCGAGCGCCGCGCGCTGTCCCGACACATCCGATCGGTTCACGCCCGTCATCGCGGCCGTGTTCGAATGGGTGATCGAAGGGCCCGTCGGTCGAATGGCCGCATACCTCGCGCGGAATTGGGAATGTCAAACATAGCTCATCCGTCCGGGAAAGGGAACGCCGCGGCCCGGCGAACGTTCTGTCCGAGCCCTGTAATTCAGGCCAGGATCACGACACATCGCGCGCGCCTAGGAAGAACCGGAGCATCTCGCGGGAGGCATCGGGACCGATCGCATCGGTATAGGAGGCGTCCGGCGAACCGCCCGACCAGGCATGGCCGAGCCCCTCGACGATCCAGGCTTCCACGAGCGGCGTGCCATCGGAAGAGGTCTGCAACAGGCGTTCGAAGCCACGGTCGCCAGGTCCGGTTCCGGTCTCCATCATGGCGCGCCCCTCGGGATGCAGGCCCCGCGCTGCGCCCACGATCCGCCGCGCATTTGCGGGATTGACCATTCGGTCCGCCTTGCCGTGGAACACGATGACGCGCGGCGCCGGTGCGCCCTCTGCCTGCAACCGCCAGTGAACACCGTTGTAGAACTCGCCTCGCATCGCGGAAAAGGCGCTGATTACGTCGCGGGCCGTACCCGGAGCCACGCCCGAATGGATACCGACCGCCGCGAAAACATCCGAATAGGCTTCCGCCAGAACGGCAGCCATTGCTCCGCCCGCAGAGAGACCCGCGGCAAAGGAGCGTCCCTCGGGCAGGTCGAACTCCTCCATTAGGGACGTGGCGAGCCCCGCGAGGATGGCGGGCTCACCTGCGCCGCGCCGCTGGTCGCCGTGACGATACCAGTTCCAGCATTGCATCGCGCTGTGCTGGCCGGTCTGCTTGGGATAGGCGACAATGAAACCCGCCGCTTCGGCAAGGGCGTTCATGCCCGTCCCGGCGGCGAAATCCTCCGGTGTCTGCGTACAACCGTGAAGCATGACCAAGAGACCCTGTGCAGGGCGCTCGACGAGGGATGGCACAAACAGCCGGTAGTCCCTCGAACCCGCATCGCAGGAGAAACTCCGCTCGTGAAACCCAGCACCCTCCGGCACGTCAAGCGGTACTTTCCGAGCGCGTTGCTCCGGGTTGCGCAACCGCTCCCGTGGCTCGAGATGCCGGTTGGCGTCGCGCAGAAGCCGTACGGTTTCACGCAACGATTTCTGCGGGCTTGGAGAATCCTCTGTCGAACGCCGGGTATCCTTGGGCGGCGGTGCCCAGTCGCTTGCATCTTCAGCAAACCCGAACGGCTCACGCTTGGCTTCCTCGACCCGCACGCCGCCATTCCGCTCATCCGGTTTGTGACAATCAGGGCTGCTCGCACCCAGTCCGGGGATACGCACACGCAGCGCGGAACTCACGCGCCGCACCGCTCCCATCAAGCTCTGGTTCACTGCTCGTCCTCCTTCGGCACCGACCCCGCTAACGCAGCCACCGAGGCACGCCGACCGGATCTCGCCGTGAATTCGCACCCGAACGAAAACGCCGCCCGGAATGCAGGAGCGGGCGCATTTTGCGCCCCGCCCCTGATGGTTCACACAATCACCCCCCCATATGTCGAAATGACTAACGCAGCCGTTTTCCTGCCTGTTTTTGCCTGTTCCGGAGCAACCGCCATCAACTTCGACCCGTGACAGTTATATTCACATATGGGAAGTTATGGAGCCTGAACGCGCGCATGCAACATCACCTATATGTGTGCTCCGGCGCAGTTGTGAGCCGGGCATTCGTAGGGGCTTTCCTGCCTTCCGCAGGCGCTCGTACAAGCCGATGCTTGACGAACGCCCCCCTTTTGGCCCAAACGCGGCGAGCTGACTTGCCGGGCCCGATCCAAGTATTGCGGGCCAAAAACTGCCCATAGGCCTGAAAACCGGGGCAACTCGTGCTTATTTGGTAGATTGCATCGCCCATTCGTCTTAGAACGCTGCCTCTCTGGTGGGATGGAGGAACACTTGTTCGATACGGCCCTGTGTAGATCTGCTCTTGCGGAACACTACGACCTCGAACCTTCGCTCGAAAAAGCCGAAGCGACGAAGGATATCTATGCCCGGACCGAGCGCGTGGTCTCTCCGGCGGACTGGGCGATCTATGCGCCCTATGTCATCGAGATCAACCGGCTCAAGAAAGAGCGCAACGCCTTCATTCTGGCGCATAATTACATGACGCCGGAGATCTACCACGGCATCGCGGACTACGTGGGCGACAGCCTCCAGCTCGCGATCAAGGCCACCGAAGTGACCTCGGACGTGATCGTGCAGTGCGGCGTGCACTTCATGGCCGAAACCTCCAAGATCCTCAATCCGTCCAAGACGGTGCTGATCCCGGACATGGAAGCGGGCTGCTCGCTGGCCGAATCGATCACCGCCGAAGGTGTCGAGGAAATGCGCGCGAAATACCCCGGCGCGCCAGTCGTGAGCTACGTGAACACCACCGCCGAGGTGAAGGCCGCCTCCGATATCTGCTGCACCTCGGCCAACGCGCTCCAGATCGTCGAGGCGCAGGAAAGCGACACGGTCATCATGACCCCGGACCAGTATCTGGCCCAGAACGTCGCCAATCAGTCCTCCAAGAAGGTCGTGTTCTGGCCCGGCTCCTGCATCGTGCACGAACTCTACACCGCCGAGGATTTGCGCGCCTATCGCGAGTTCGAGCCCGACACCAAGATCATCGCCCATCCAGAATGCACGCCGGAAGTCGTTGCGGAGGCCGATTTCACCGGCTCGACCAGCGGCATCGTCGACTGGATCCACAAGCACAAGCCGCAGAAGGCGATGCTCGTCACCGAATGCTCCATGGCGTCGAACATCTCCGACGAACTGCCGGAGGTCGAGTTCGCCAAGCCCTGCAACATGTGCCCCTACATGAAGAAGATCACGCTCGAGAAGATCCTCTACTCGCTGCACAGCATGAGCGAGGAAGTCGTGGTCGAGAAGGCCGTGGCCGACAAGGCGCGGGTCTCCATCGAGCGCATGATCGAGCTGTCCCGCAGCCTGGCCCGCTGACCGGTCTCATCTTGTGAGCATTCCGCGTATCGAAACTGGCCGCATCGTGATCGTCGGCGCGGGCCTGGGCGCGCTCTATGCCGCCCTGAAACTCGCTCCACGTCCGGTCGTGGTGATCTCGCCCGAAACCCTCGGCGCGGGCGCGAGCTCCGCCTGGGCCCAGGGCGGGGTCGCGGCAGCGATGGACCGGGCCGATACCGCCGAAAGCCACGCGAAGGACACCGAAATCGCCGGCGCGGGCATCGTGGATCACGCCGTCGCCCTGCGCGTCACCGAAGTCGCCCGGCAGCACATTCTCGACCTGACGAAGCTCGGCGCGCCCTTCGACCGGACAAAGGAGGGCGGCTACGTCCTCTCCCGCGAGGCAGCGCACAGCTTCGCGCGGGTCGTTCGCGTGCGCGGCGACCAGGCCGGGCGCGAGATCATGCAGGCGCTGATTTCGGAGGTGCGCACAACGCCCTCCATCCAGGTGCTCGAAGGGGCGATGGCCATCGGCCTCGAAACCGCCGAAGGCCGCACGACTGGCCTGCGGATCATGTCCTCGGGACCCGTCGGATCCGCGCCTGTGATCCTCAGTGGCCCCGCGATCCTGCTCGCCGGTGGCGGCTCGGGCGGGCTCTATTCCGTCACCACCAATCCGCCCCGGATCCGCGGCCAGGTAATCGGTATGGCGGCGCGCGCCGGTGCCGTGATCGCCGATGCGGAATTCGTCCAGTTTCACCCCACCGCCATCGACACGGGCGAAGACCCCGCACCGCTCGCCACCGAGGCCCTGCGCGGTGAGGGCGCCGTTCTGATCAACAAGCATGGCGAGCGCTTCATGCGCGCGATCCATCCGGATGCCGAACTGGCGCCGCGCGATATCGTCGCACGGGCCATCTATGCCCAGCGGCAGGCAGGCCTCCGGCCCATGCTCGACACGCGCGCAGCGCTCGGCTCACGCATTCTTGCCGAGTTCCCGGCCGTGACCGAATCCTGCATCCGTGCAGGGCTCGACCCGGTGCACGGCGCGATCCCGGTTGCAGCCGCGGCGCACTACCACATGGGCGGCGTCGAGGTCGGCTCGGAAGGCCGCTCGAACCTCGCCGGTCTCTGGGTCTGCGGGGAAGCCAGCTCCACCGGGCTTCATGGCGCCAACCGTCTTGCCTCCAACGGGTTGCTCGAAGCGCTGGCCTATGCGGATTTCTGCGCCAGAGACATCGCCGCAAGCTGTCCGCCCGCCGGGTCGGAGGCCGAAATCGCACCCGGTTTCCAAGGCACCGGCAACCAGCCCGACCCGGATGCCGTGGCCGCTCTGCGAAAGATCATGACCGACCATGTCGGAGTGGTGCGCAACGTGGATGGCCTGACCACGGCGCTCACCGGGATTGCCCGGCTCGAGGCGGAATACGGCCCCGACTGCCCCACCTTCCTCAACATGACGGCAACCGCCACCCTCATCGCGGCGGCAGCCCTCAAGCGCGAGGAATCCCGCGGCGGGCATTTCCGGGAGGATTTTCCCGACCCCCGCCCCGAACTTGCGAACCGCAGCCGGCTCACCTATGCGGAAGCGCGCGACCTGCGCGAGCGGCTGGCCCGGGAGACTACATGAGAACCGCCTACAACACCCTGCCGGACCTGATGTTGGAACCGCTTGTGAAAACCGCGCTTGCGGAGGATTTCGGCCTGTCGGGCGACGTCACCTCTCGTTCCGTGGTGCCGCATGAGACGCACTGGAAGGCACGTATCGTGGCACGCGAAGCCGGCGTCGTCTCTGGCATGCAGATCGCTGCACTCACCTTCCGCATGGTCGATGCCGAGATGCAGATCCGCCCGGTCCTGCACGATGGCGACGCCTGCGGGCCAGGCGACCTGCTCATGGAGATCGAAGGCCGTGCGCATTCCCTGCTCCTCGCCGAACGCGTGGCGCTGAACTTCGCGGGCCGGATGGCGGGCATCGCGACCATGACGTCCGCCTTCGTCGCGGAAACCGCGGGCACCGAGGCGCGCATCGCCTGCACCCGCAAGACCACACCGGGGCTCCGGGTCATCGAGAAACTCGCCGTGATCCACGGCGGCGGCCATCCCCATCGCTACAGCCTGGCCGATGCGATCCTGATCAAGGACAACCACATCGCCGCCGCGGGCGGAGTCAGCCAGGTGCTCACCGCCGCCCACGCGGTGGCCTCTCACATGCTGCGCATCGAGATCGAAGTCGACACGCTCGAACAGCTCGAGGAGGTCATCGCGGCCGGGGGCGCCGATGTTGTGCTGCTCGACAACATGGACACCCGCACAATTCGCCGCGCCGTGGAAATGGTCGACAGCCGGATGCTCACCGAAGCCTCGGGCAACATGCGCGTCGAGCGGGTGGCGGAGGTTGCGCGCACGGGCGTCGACTATATTTCGGTCGGCGCACTGACCCATTCCGCGCGCACGCTCGATATCGGCCTCGACTTCTGAGGCTTAAGCGCACGGGACTGGATTGCGCGGGCCATCCGACTATCCTTTCCAGCCATGGCAACGTATCTGGTCCACCCCACCCCCGAGGGGCTCTACTGCCCCGCCGGGAATTTCCATATCGACCCGGTACGCCCGGTTGCGCGGGCCCTCATCACTCATGGCCACGGGGACCACGCCCGTGCGGGCCACGGCTCGGTGCTCGCAACCCGTCAGACGCTCGAGATAATGGCGATCCGCTACGGAGAGGATTTCGCGGCAACCACCCAGGTCGCAGAAGGCCGAACGCAGATCGGCGGCGTTGCAGTCAGCTTCCACCCCGCGGGCCACGTGCTGGGCTCGGCCCAGATCCTGATCGAGGGCGACGGTACCCGCCTTGTGGTGTCGGGCGACTACACCCGCACGCCCAACCCTGCCTGCGCCCCCTTTGAACCCGTCGCCTGCGACATCTTCATCACCGAGGCCACGTTCGGCCTGCCCGTTTTCCGCCACCCAGACCCGCAAGGGCAGATCGCCCGCCTGCTCGCCAGCCTCGAACAGTTCCCGGAACGCGCACACATCGTCGGCGCCTACGCACTCGGCAAGGCACAGCGCGTCATCATGCTCCTGCGCGAAGCGGGATATGATCGCCCGATCCGCGTCCACGGCGCGCTGCAACGACTTTGCGACTATCATATCGAGCAGGGCATCCCGCTGGGAGACCTCCTCCCCGCAACCCTTGAACACGCCACAGACGGGTTCGCGGGCGAAATCATCCTGGCGCCCCCCTCGGCCATGGCAGCGAAATGGGCACAACGTTTTTCCGACCCCCTGCTCGCCTTCGCCAGCGGATGGATGCAGATCCGCGCCCGGGCCCGCCAGCGCATGACCGAGCTTCCGCTCGTGGTTTCCGACCATGCCGACTGGCCCCAGCTTCAGGACACCATCCGCGAAACCGGCGCGAGCGAGGTCTGGGTCACCCACGGCGCCGAGGAGGCGCTCGTCCACTGGTGCAAATCCGAAGGCCTTGAATCCCGCCCGCTCAACCTTGTGGGCTACGAGGAGGAACCCGAGTGATGCGCGCCTACGCCACCCTCCTCGATCGGCTGAGTTTCACGCCCGCGCGCAATGACAAGCTCAAGCTGATCGAGGATTACCTCCGCGCCACACCCGATCCCGACCGCGGCTGGGCCATCGCCTCGCTCACGGGCGGCATGGAACTGCGCCGCATCACGCCGTCGCGCCTGCGCGAAATGGTCAACGCGCGCGTGGACGAAACCCTCTTCGCGCTTTCCTACGACTACGTGGGCGATCTGGCCGAAACCATCGCACTGATCTGGCCCGGCGACGAGCGCGGTCGCGAGGGCGAGGACATTCCTCTTTCGGAAGCGGTCGCGCGCCTTCGGGCCATGTCGCGCCTCGACGTGCCCCGCGCTCTTGGCGAAATGATGGATCACCTGCCTGCGAATGCACGCTACGGCCTGCTCAAGCTCGCCACGGGCGGCATGCGCGTGGGCGTGTCCGCCCAACTGGCCAAGACCGCGCTCGCCCGCTTCGGAGACAAGCCGCTAACCGAGATCGTCGAGCTCTGGCACGGGCTGGAGCCACCCTATCTCGACCTATTCGCCTGGCTCGAGGGCGGCGCGAAGCCGGTCTCGGCCGCTCGCGCGCCCTTCTACCCCGTGATGCTTTCAACCCCTTCCGACCTCGACGAGCTGCGCGCGCTCGATCCGGGGGAACATCTCGCGGAATGGAAATGGGACGGCATCCGCGTGCAGGCAGTCTCAGACGCCGGCACCCGCCGCATCTATTCGCGCACCGGCGAGGACATCTCCGGCGCGTTTCCCGATCTGGTGGAAGCCATGGAGTTCGAGGGCGTGCTCGACGGTGAGCTGCTGGTCTGCGAAGGCGATGGGGTCGCCCCTTTCGCCGAACTTCAGAAACGCCTTAACCGCAAGACCGTGCCCGAGAAGCTCATGCGCTCCCACCCGGTCATGCTGCGGGCCTACGACATCCTGATTGACGGCACGGACGATTTGCGCCCCCTGCCCCAGGCCGCGCGCCGCACCCGCCTCGAAACTTTCGTGAAAGGCCTCAACCCGCAGCGCTTCGATCTCTCGCCGCTCATCGACTTCACTGACTGGGACGCACTTGCCGCTGCCCGCGACGCACCCCCCGCCGCCGTTGTCGAAGGCGTGATGATCAAGCGTCGCGACACGCCCTATATCGCCGGGCGCACCCGCGGGCCGTGGTTCAAGTGGAAGCGCGATCCGTTCCTCGTCGATGCCATCCTGCTCTACGCGCAGCGCGGCCACGGCAAGCGTTCGGGCTACTACTCCGACTACACCTTCGGCGTTTGGCACGGCGAGGAGATCGTGCCCGTGGGCAAGGCCTATTTCGGCTTCACCGACGAGGAGCTGAAACAGCTCGACCGCTTCGTGCGCGAGAACACACGCGAGCGCTTCGGCCCGGTCCGTTCGGTCGAGGCCAAGCTCGTGCTCGAGATCGCCTTCGAGGGCCTCAACCGTTCCAAACGCCACAAGTCGGGCATCGCCATGCGCTTTCCCCGTGTCCACCGCATCCGCTGGGACAAGCCCGCCGCCGAAGCCGATACACTGGCAAACCTCGAAGCCCTGCTGCCCTGAGATCGGCGAACCGCCAGGCCGCATTACGGCTCGACCAGCCTGATCAACGCGATGACGACGACCGCGGCACAGGTGGAAAGCGCCGCAAGAATGAGAAGTCCCGACCCGGCGGCGACGCCCACGGCACCGGCCATCCACATGCCCGCCCCGGTGGTCAGCCCGCGCACGCCCTTCTCTCCACGAATGATGGTGCCGGCCGCGAGGAACGCCACCCCGCTCGTCACCGCCTCGATGATACGGGTCGGGTCCATGTTCCCCTGCGGCTCGAACCGTAAGAACAGCTCGGTCCCGATCAGCGTGAAGAGACAGGCCGCGAGGCAGACGAGGATATGCGTCCTGAGACCCGCCGGTCGCGAGCGCGCCTCCCGTTCGATGCCGATCGCCGCCCCCAACAGAATCGCGGCCCCAAGACGCACCAGCACGACCTCCAGGGGAAGCTGCATCGCGTCCTGCATGATGATTTCGCTTGTATCCATGCCAATTGCCTCCTGCCCTCTCAATGCATGCCGGTGGGATGCGTTCCTGATCAGACCGGGTAGGTTCACCCGCGCAAATCCGCAGATCGGCCATTGAACGCAGCGCCGCCGGCAACGATAACGGGGGCCGTTATCCGTCCGAGTCGCGCGTCCCGTCGCGGCCCGGATGCCGAGAAGGAAACCGGACCATGAGCTTCGACCGCAGCATCAAGATCGCGCCCTCCATCCTGTCGGCCGATTTCGCGAATTTCGGCACCGAGATCCGCGCCATCGAGGCCCAGGGGTGCGACTGGGTCCATGTGGACGTGATGGATGGCCATTTCGTCCCGAACCTCACCTTCGGCCCCCCCGCGGTGAAGGCTTTCCGCCCCCATGTCGGCACGGTGATGGATGTCCACCTGATGATCGCGCCGGTCGATCCCTACATCGAAGCCTTCGCCGAAGCGGGCTCGGACATCATCACGGCCCATGTCGAGGCCGGTCCGCATATCCACCGCACGCTTCAGGCGATCCGCGCCAATGGCGCCAAGGCCGGCATCGCTCTCAATCCAGGCACACCCGCCGAGGCCGTCGACTACCTGCTCGACATGGTCGATCTCATCTGCGTCATGACCGTGAACCCGGGCTTTGGCGGCCAGAAGTTCATCCACTCCCAGATCGAGAAGGTCCGCACCCTGCGCAAGATGATCGGCGATCGCCCGATCCACATCGAGATCGACGGCGGCGTCGATCCCACCACCGCGCCGCTGGTGGCCGAGGCCGGGGCGGATGTGCTGGTGGCGGGATCCGCCGTGTTCAAGGGGGGATCGGTCGAGATGCCGGAGGTCTACGGCGAAAACATCCGCGCGATCCGCACAGCGGCCACCGAGGCACTGCGCGCAGTAGCCTGAACCCGGCCTTGCGAGGCAACCGCGAACAGCGCGGGCTCGGAGCCGCGGGGTTCAGACAGCCGCCCGCTGATACACGTCGCTCCACTGCCGCGGTGACTGGCCGTACATGCGCTTGAACTCCCGGCTGAACTGGGACGCGCTCACGTAGCCCACGCCCAAGGCGGCCTCGGCCACGGTCATGCCGCCCGCGATCTTCATCGCAGCCTTGTTCAGTCGCATAGACTTGACGAACTGGATCGGCGACATCGCCGTCGCCTGCTTGAATTTGCGGTGAAACACGGCCCGGCTCATGCCCGCCCGCGCAGCCAGATCGTCAATCGACACCGGCTCGTCCAGATTTGACGAAACATGCGCGATGGAGCGCGCGATGGCATTGCCCGGAGCGAAGGCCCGCCGGGCAAAGGCACCCGCCTCTCCCTTCAGGATGGCGAAATACAGCTCGCGCAAACGCGCCTCACCGAGCACCGCCGTGTCGATCCGGTCCGCCCCCAGCCGCAACAGGCGCAGCAGCGCATCAAGAAACCCCTCATCCCAGGTGGCCAGTCGGATGCCGGGTGCACGACCATCGGGGGAAGGCATCCGACAACCACCATTTTCCATCTCAAGGATCAGTTCGGTCATCAGGCGCTGATCGAGTGCGATATAGACACCGAAAAGCGGGTTCTCCGCAGATGCCGCGGGTGTTCCGGCCTCCACCGGCATGGACATCGGACAGCACATGTATCTGCTGCTGTCATAGACATACCGTTCCCCGTCCAGCACGGCTTCCTTGCCACCGCTCACGATGGCAATGACGCAGGGCTCATAGACCGCCGGAACACAGGGCACCGCTTCGGTCGCGCGGAAAAGCTGCACGCCCCTTATGCCGGTTTCGAACATGCCATCGCGGGATATCCGGCTTTCGACGATCTGTCTGATCTGATGCTTGCTCATGCCCCGGAGATAATGTCCGTGCGGCACGCTTGGCAATCGTATCGAGACGATCAGGCAAGTATTCGCCACGATCTCGCCTGTCGGGCACTAACGCTGAGACTTATCTACCCATCCGACACGACAGCAACATCGCTCGGCTTCCCGCCGAATTTTGAAGGATCAAACCCATGGCAGACACGAGTTTCGGCGCAGAAGGCTGGACGCCGGATCGCCTCGCTTCCCTCGCGGGCAAGACATTCGTCATCACCGGCGCCAACGCAGGCGCGGGATTTCAGGCAGCGCGCATCCTTCTGTCGAAACAGGCGAAGGTGGTGATGCTGAACCGCAGCACCGAGAAATCGACCGCTGCCGTACAGGCACTGAAGGCGGAATTCGGCGAAGACGCAGATGTGAGCTTCATCCGCATGGATCTGGCCGAACTGGCGTCCGTGCGCGAAGCGGCCGGCGAAGTTCTGCAAACCGTCCCCCGCATCGATGCGCTGATCTGCAATGCCGCCATCGCCCAGGTGCCGACGCGCAGGCTCACCGTCGATGGTTTCGAAAGCCAACTCGGCACCAACCACTACGGTCATTTCGTCCTTTGCGGGTTGCTCTTCGACCGGATCGAGGAATCGCGGGGCCGGATCGTGGTCGTGGCCAGCCTTGGCTACAAGATGGGGCTGCGCACCATCCGCTTCGACGACATGAACTGGGAGGCGGGCTACAAGCCCAACCCGGCCTATAGCCAGAGCAAGCTGGCGCAGATGATGTTCGCCTACGAATTGCAGGACCGGGTGAAAGCCACGGGCCGGAATGTCGAGGTCTATGTCTGCCACCCCGGCTCTTCCGCGACGTCGCTGATTGCCACGAGCGGTGGCCTGATGACCAGGATCCTGTTCCGGCTCATGACCCTCTCGCCGATTGTGCAATCGGCGGAAAAGGGCGCCTACCCGGAAGTCATGTGCGCCACCGAAGACGGCCTCGAGCCGCGCGCCCTCTACGGACCCACCGGCCGGATGGAATTCGTGGGGCCAGTAGGCCGTGGCACACTCGAACCCCATGCCCATGACAAGGAGATCATGACCCGGCTCTGGGAACGGTCGGAAAAGGACACGGGGCAGGCCTGGGCGCTGTGAATGCACTCATCGCGCCAGGCCAAGACAGGACAGACACCGCCATGGACATCGTGAAAGCCTCCTCCGACTGGGCGCGCGCCGAGATGCTTTCCGCCGCCGCCTTCATCTTCTTCGGCGTTATCTTCCTTCTGGCGGGCTTCGGCTTCCGCCAACTGGGCACGACCGACATGGCGCGGGCCTTCGTGATCCCCATGCTGGTGGCCGGGGGGTTGCTGTTGATCCTCGGAGCGGGACTGTTCTTCCCGTCCCAAGCACGACTGAGCGGTATTCCCGCAACGTTCGCCGCTGATCCGTCGGGTTTCCTCGCCGCCGAGATCGCCCGCGCAGATAAGATACGGAGCGACTACAGCATCGCGGTTTTCCGGATCTTCCCCGCGATCATCACGCTCTGCGCAGTGGCTATTCCATTTCTCCAGGGCCCCGTCTGGCGGGCAAGCCTGACAACCGCCATCGCCATGTTCCTCGTCCTCATCCTTGTGGATATGAACGCCAGCGCCCGGCTGGAAGCCTACAGGGAACAACTTGCCAGCACGCCCACGCCAGGGTGAGCGTGGACGGCTTCTTCAGGCCGCCCTCCACTTGGCATTACAACTTTCGCTGCCAGAAGAACGCCGCTCAACTGCGGCGCGTTTCTATACTCGCGATTCATCACGACTGCCAAAAAACGACAAATGATGTCGGAATCCGGCATTGGGCGGTTGGATTTCCTGTAAATCTCCAATAGTTGTTTGGCCGTGAATCAAATGCAGGCAGCAGAATATCTCAGGGCGACCGCGCGCCGATCGACGCGCAACCATGTCCTCAATCCCGCGCTCGCGATGAAGTTCGCGGACGCACTGCCAATTGCTATCCGTGGCCCCGCTTCCGGTGTGCCGCGGCTGGCGGAACCGGTCGCTGCCTCCAGACGCATTCTTCCCATTGCTTCCGTTGCCACCATTCGGCCCCGGACCGCGTGAAGTTTCCCGAAATGCCTGAAGGAGCATTCCAATGAAATATGCAGCATTTCTTGCCGCACCCTTCCTCGCCGTGGCCCTGCCGGCCATGGCCCAGGCCGATTGCGGCGAGGTGTCCATCGCCGAGATGAACTGGGCGTCTGCCGAGGTCGTGACCCAGGTCGAGAAGTTCCTGATGGAACAGGGCTATGGCTGCACCGTCAGCATCGTGCCCTCCGACACCGTCCCGGCGGTCACTTCACTCGCAGAGAACAACGAGCCCGATACCGTCTCCGAGCTCTGGATCAACTCGGCCGGCGACGCCTATTCGAAGCTCAAGGAAGAGGGCAAGGTCGTCGAGCTTGGCAGTGTCCTCGAGCCCGGCGGCGTCGAAGGCTGGTGGATCCCCTCCTACCTCGCCGAGGAACATCCCGAGCTCACCACCATCGAGGGCGTGCTTGCCAACCCCGAACTGGTCGGCAGCATGTTCAACAACTGCCCCGACGGCTGGGGCTGCCGCATCGTCAACGACAACCTGATCCCGGCCTTCGACCTCGAAGGCAGCGGCATCGAGATCTTCAACCACGGCTCGGGCGAAACGCTGGCGACCTCCATGGCCTCGGCCTACGAGAACGAGGAGCCCTGGTTCGGCTACTACTGGGCCCCGACCGCCCTGCTCGGGAAATACGACATGGTCTCGGTCGATCTCGGCGACTACAATGAGGAAGCCCACGCCGCCAACCAGAACCAGGGCAATTCGGACCCGCAGCCCTCTGCCTTCCCCGATGCGCCCGTTCTGACCGTCGCGACCGCGGACTTCGCCGAGCGCGAGCCGGAAGTCGCGGAAATGCTGGCCAACGTCAGCTTCAACGTCGACGACATGAACGCCGTCCTGGCCTGGAAGGACGAGAACAATGCCTCCGGCGAGGAAGCGGCCGTCTACTACCTGACGACCTACAAGGAGAAGTGGTCCTCCTGGCTGAACGACGCAGCACGCGAGAAGCTCGCCGCGATCCTTCAGTAAACCCCTCGGCAGGGGCGGTGCGGGACAGCCGCGCCGCCCCGACCGGACCCCTCAGCCGAGCGCACCGATCCTCGCGCGACCCGGAGAATGTCCATGGCAACCTATGATTTCGTTTTCAACGCACTCGGGCTGCGCGAATGGTGCGATTCCGGCCAGTCCTCGGCCCCGATGTCGATGGCCGACCTTCTGGGTCAGAGCAGCAGCGATGACGCCCCCGCCCCGTCGATCTGGGAACTCCCCTTCCCCTCGATGGACGCACTGAACGACGCCTGCTCCAACTTTCCCCAATCCCGCGACGTGACCAAGGGGCTGGAAGCCGGCTTCCTCTCGGTGAAAGACAGCCTGAGCATCGTGCTCGACCCAATCACCCAGCCTCTGAGTTGGGCCCTGCAGGGCGCGCTCTGGCTCTTCCAGACGGCGCCGTGGTTCGTGATGATCCCGATCCTCCTGCTCCTCGTGCGCATCGTCACCCGCTCGTGGTCACTGGTGATCTTCGTCGCGGCCTGTTTCGGCCTGCTCGCCTTCATCGACTACTACGACTACGCGATGCAGACCCTCGCGATCATCTTTGTCTGCGCCTTCATATGCGTGCTTCTGGGCGTGCCCATCGGCATCGCCATGTCGCGCAGCGACACGTTCCAGCGCATGTCGATACCGGTCCTGGACATGCTCCAGACCCTGCCCACATTCGTCTACTTGATCCCGCTGATCTTCCTGTTCTCGGTGACGGAGCCCAAGCTCTACGGCATCGCGATCATCCTCTACGCTATCGTCCCCGTGATCCGGCTCACCAACCTCGGCATCCGGCTGGTGGACAAGCAGGTGATCGAGGCCGCAGACGCCTTCGGCATGACCCAGCGCCAGAAGCTCTGGGGTGTGCAGGTGCCCCTCGCGCTGCCCAACATCATGGCGGGCGTGAACCAGACCATCATGATGAGCCTCGCCATGGTCGTGATCGCCTCGCTGGTCTCGGCGCCGGGCCTCGGCGTGCTGGTCCTGCGCGGCATCCGCAACCTCGAACTCGGTGTCGGCCTTGTCTCCGGCCTCGGCATCGTGCTGCTCGCGGTCATTCTCGATCGCACCACGAAGGCGGCACTCGCCCGCGTCAACAGCGCCCAGAAGTGAGGAAACGGACATGAGCGACGACATCAAGATCTCGATCCGCCACCTCTACAAGATCTTCGGACCGGACCCGAAAGGCGCCCTCGAACATGTCCACGCGGGCACCGGCAAGGCCGAGCTCTGGGAAAACCACGAACACGTGCTCGGCCTGCGCGACATCAACGTCGAGATGATGGCGGGCAAGATCACCGTCATCATGGGGCTTTCCGGCTCGGGGAAATCCACGCTGATCCGCCATCTCAACCGGCTGATCGAACCCACCGCCGGGGAAGTCTGGGTCAATGGCGAGAACGTCCTCGACTTCGACCAGAAACAGCTTCGCCGGTTGCGGCGCGAGAACATGTCGATGGTGTTCCAGAAATTCGCGCTTCTGCCCCACCGGACGATCCTCGAAAACGCCGGAACCCCGCTGGAAGTGCGCGGATACGAGCGCAAGGACTGGGAAGACGAAGCGCGCAAGTGGCTGGCGCGTGTGGGCCTCGAAGGCCTGGACGACCAGCACCCGCACCAGCTTTCGGGCGGGATGCAGCAGCGCGTCGGGATCGCCCGTGCGCTCACCTCGAATGCGGATGTAATGCTGATGGACGAGGCCTTCTCAGCACTCGACCCGCTCATCCGCACGGACATGCAAAACCTTCTGCTCGAACTGCAGGAAGAGTTGCACAAGACCATCGTCTTCATCACCCACGATCTCGACGAGTCGCTGAAACTCGCCGATCACCTCGTGATCCTCAAGGATGGCGCGGTGATCCAGCAGGGCGAGCCGCAGAAGATCCTGCTCAAGCCCAATGACCCCTACATCGTGGACTTCATCTCCGACATCAATCGCGCCCGCGTCCTCCGCGTCCGCTCGGTCATGGAGCCGCTCTCGGAAGCCCGCGGCCCCATGGCCGGCGATGTGGACCACAACGACAACCTCGAAGGCGTCATCGCTCTGTCCGAGGGCGATACGAACCTCTGCTACCGCGTGGTGAAAAATGGGGAGCCCGTCGGCGTGCTTTCGGTCAAGGAACTTGTCCGCGCGCTTGTGCCCTCTGCCGCCTCCGACGAGGGCCTCCGCGCCAAGGCGAGCTGAGGCCCCCCCTCCCCTGCCCCGCAGTATCGCTGCCGGGCCGGCGGCGGACCGGGGGTTGGCGCACCACTGCCAGTTCAACGCAGTTTATGGTGACGACACAGCCTAGACCTGCGGTATGCCCTTGCATCGACGATGCGCCGACCCGTCCGGTCGGGCCGTCGCAGGCACGGCGCCTTCGGCTTGTCCCGTGCCAGTGTTTCCCAGAACCGATGGCGCTTTCTGCCCGGTGGCGCCATTCCTTTCGGGCGGAATTTTCGCGGATGGATGGGCAATCGCGGTGCCATCAGCGGAGCTACGCCTCTGCATCCGAACTCGTCGCTTGCAACAAGCCGCGAAACGGTCGTCGGGTATCAAGGTGCAACTCGCCAGCGCCGTGATCACCCCAGCCCTTTCGGACAACGCGAAAATACCCCCATCTCTACGCGCCCCAAGAAGAGTCGCGGAACCTACCTGATCCGAACGCCCTGAGCCTCCAGTGTCTTTTGGACTGACGATATGTCGATATCGTCAAACCCGCTCCCGTTCCTCAGTGACAGCGCCGCGGCAACCCCCGCGCCTTGGCCGACAACCGCGCAGCACGCCATGTTGCGGGTCGCGGCATGGGCAATCCGGTCGCCGCCAATCGCGCGGCCCGCGATGATCAGGTTCCTGACCCCCTTGGGCTGCATCGACCGATACGGCACATGCATGTAGCGGCCCGTTGTCGGGAGAATGAGAACACCATAGCCGTCGATGAACTCCGGATAGATACCAATCGTATCGTCGAAACGGCCCTGATGTCGGACGTCGGCTTCCGTCATGTTGTAGACCGCATCCAGTTTCCGTGTGTCCCGGATGCCGATCGACATACCAAAGTTGCGCAGGCGAACTTTCTCGCAACCGGGCGTATACTGGCGCAAGGCGTCGATCGCATGCATCGCCTGACGGCGGCCTTCGATCTCGAAACGGGTCATGCTGTCCGGATCGGTACCATCGCACCCCGCTAGGTGGATCAGGTTCATGTAGGTCATCTCGCCGCTGTCATGAACCGCACCCCATGTGCCGCCAATGGTATTGAGATGCGCGGGAATGACGCCATCCCTGATGGCACGCTCGAATGGTTTGCCAAGGAAGGGCGAGAACATGTCGTCCTCCTTGCCGTCGGTCTCGACGACCCATTCACCGGAAGACCAGTCCCCGTAGGTCTGCGGATCGCTCCTGACCCCTTCCAGGAAGCGCTTCTTGTCGACATCGGCCAGATGGAACATGACGCTGGCCGCCTGCATCTCTTCGGTTGGCGTCTTGAAGGTCGGCGCACCTGACCTGTGGGCCACGTCCGCATCACCCGTCGCATCGATCACCCGTTTGGCAAGGATCGCCTCGCGACCGGCCTTGGACTCCGCGATCACGCCCTTGATCGTGTTGCCCTCCATGATCGGAGCGACAAAGTGACGGTGCAACATCGGATGAATGCCGGCCTCTAGCACCAGAGCATCTGCCACCAGCTTGAAGCCTTCGCTGTCCAGTTCGTAGCTCAGCGACTGACTTTCCGGGACCGCAGCTCCCATGGCTTTGGCCCGGTCTTCGAACTCCCGCCCGATGCCCCCGGCCTCGACGGTCGCTTCATGCCGATACCAGGCAAATCCCTCGACGCCGACAACCGTGATATTTCCGCCAAAGCAGCCGAAACGCTCCATCAAAGTCACATCCACGCCTGCACGAGCAGCCGCCAGCGCGGCGGCCAGACCGCCGGGCCCGGAACCGACGACGAGCACGTCCGTCTCGTGAATCACGGGAGTCTGGCGTGCGGGTTCTGAAATGCTTCGGGCTGTCATCGAAGATCTTTGGAGCGCCTTTCATCGGTCGGCAATGTGGAAAAGCACGGCTGCGCCAGTTCTTGATGCTCGCGTGATCGAGCCGCTCAACCACACCCTATTCAGGCACCTCGAAAGACATGCCATCCGTGTAGAGTTAACAAAAGCCTGCCAAACGTATGTATGGAAACCATATCGAATCCATACGTTTTCCATACGCGGATATTGCCCCGGTTTTGGCAACCGATGCGGCGCGCGTCGATTTCGCGCAACGCCTGCACCCGCGCTTTCCGCGGCTGCGAATCGATCCTTGATCGGCCCATGCCCGCCCTGTTAGCGAGGTCTCACAAGCGGTTTGAGTAAGGCGGTGCGCGATGAATGAACCCGACTGGCTCCTCTGGGCCCGGCAGCTTCAGGGCATTGCCCAAAGCGGGCTTCACTTCACGAAAGATCCATACGATAGAGAGCGTTACGATCAGATCCGCGCACTCGCGTCAGAGATTATGGCCCATCATTCCGGCACGCCTGCAGATCTGATCGACGCGCTTTTCGCGAAGGAAAGGGGCTATGCCACCCCGAAGGTCGAGGTGCGCGCCGCCGTCTTCGACGAGGCCGGGCGCATCCTCTTGGTCCGGGAGGTTCTCGATGAGAACCGCTGGACCCTGCCCGGCGGCTGGGCCGACGTGAACATCACACCCGCCGAAAATGTCGTGAAAGAGGTCCGCGAAGAAAGCGGTTATCACGTCCGCCCGACCAAGATCGCCGCAGTCTGGGACCGCACCCGACAGGGTCACCCGCCTTCGGCTTTCTGCTGTACGAAACTTGCATTCATCTGTGAGAAAATTGGCGGAGAAGCAGCAACCAGCCTTGAGACATCAGGGATCGGATGGTTCGGCGAGGATAAAATCCCCGCCGACCTTTCGTTGGGTCGTGCCCTGCCCCGCCAAATCACGAGGCTTTTCGAGCACTTCCGCAAACCGGATCTGCCTACCGATTTCGAGTAAAACCGGACTCAGAAAAAACTGCCTTACTCAGGCTGCTTCCTTCGGTTCCCAGATGAACTTCTGAAACGGCTTGTCGACCGGCGTGTCAGCAATGTGGTTGGTGTAGTTGCTCATTACCTTTTGAGCCACGCCGAGGATGATTTCCAAGACGTTCTGCTTGGTGAAACCTGCGGCAAGAAAAGCATCCAGATCTGCGTCAGACACGACCCCACGGTCCCGAACGATCTTCAACGTGAAGTCGCGAAGCGCCTCGAGTTTCTCGTTCGGTAGCGGGGTCTTGTTGCGCAGAGCATCAATCACGTCATCCGAAACACCCATGGATTTTGCGATCCCGGTATGCGCCGGAACGCAATAGTGACATTCGTGCTCGACGTTGATCGACTGCCAAACAACCGTCTTTTCGTCGGCATCGAACGACGTCGCCAGGAAACCTGCATGAAGTGCCTTGTATCCGGCGAGAAGCTCCGGGGATTCCGCCATAACAGCGTGTAGGCTTGGAACAAAACCGAAAGAATCAACAGAATCCTTGAGCTGTGCCTCGCTGGCTTCGGGTGCGCTTTCGGTATCGTGCAATTTAAAATCAGCCATCGTTGACCTCCATCTTATCTACCATTCAGGGCTGCCCATCAGTCCGGGTGCCGCTGGACCACACCTATAATTCTTGAGCGCTCACTCAACCCATTTCATGAGCGATCACTCATTATTGAAATGGATGGAAAGGATTTCCACTGGTGGCGATGGTAAAGCCCTGACAATCGGCCTACATTGGAGGCATGGCAAGGCAACCAGTTCATAGTCGCGAGGAAGCGCTCGAAAAGGCACTGAACCTTTTCTGGCGGAAGGGATATCACGCTACATCGCTCAAGGATCTTGAGCATGCACTTGATATGCGCCCTGGCAGCATATACGCGGCCTTCCGCAGCAAGGAAGCATTGTTTCGGGAGGTCTTGAAACTGTACGCAACCGAGGTTGGCGTCCAGTTTCGAGCGGTTGTATCTTCATCCCCTACGACTCTGGATGGTGTCGTTTGCTTTCTAACCGAAATTGGCAGACGACCCGAGAACGAACCGCCTTCGCGCGCCTGTATGCTGGTCAAGACGTTGCTTGAGGCAACGGACGCGCAGACTGCAGTGGCCGAAGACGCCAATGCGTACCTGGCGCGGATTGAAGCGATGTTCGAAGACGCTTTCGAGACTTCGCGCAGGAACGGCGAGATTGCGGCTGACGTTGATCCAAAGCGGTTGGCGCGTCGGTTGCAATCGGCAATCTTCGGTCTGCGTGTCTATGCCCAGCGAGAAAATTCTACTGATGCAGTGGAAGAGCTTGCCGAAGACATGGCAGGCGATTTTCTTTCCCTTCGCCAAAGGGCGCTCGTGGATCCCGCTGCCTGATCGCGGTCTTTTTTGGCCACACTCGCTCACGCACCCGGCATTTGTGATTGTCTGCCAACACGCTAGGTTTGTCCCACCGAGCGGGTGATGGGTGCAATGAGCAGGAACTACAACGACGAACATACGCATGGCGTACTACATGCACGCGAACTCGAGGGGCATTTGGGTGTACTTGAGAGTTTCACGTCGGCAGCGCTTGGGGTGCTGGCCGTGGCATCGGGGATCTACACCTATCTCGGTGTATCCTCGCTGCTGGACGATAACGGAGCACTTAGCTTTTTTGCCGCCGTCGCTTATTCGATGGCGGTTTCAGTCGGAATCTTCGTGTTCTGGTCCTACCTCCTGCGGCTCCTGCCGGCGATGCGCAGTGCGGCATCGCGAGCGGGTCTGCTTTTTTCGATGGCCCTCGGCTCGCTCGCAATCGTCGCCATGTCCTCATGGCTCAATGCTGCGGCCCTCGCCGGAGCCGCCGCAGTCGAACAACATCTTGCAAAGACTGTTCAGGATTATCAGACCGCACTCGAGCAATCGCATACCATTGCCGTTTCCGGACAGTCACTCAATCGAGATGTCGCCCGAGTTCGTCAGAGTTTTCAGGACCTTTCGAATCAAGAGGCCGTCGGTGCCCTTTCTGGTGTCGCTGGCCGAGGTGCGGTTTTCAGAGTGCTGACGCAGAAATCCGACGAACTGGACGCCTTGGAATCGCAGATCGAGTCTCAGGGGCCATTAGTCGATGCAGCCTTTGCGGAAGGGAATGAAATCCTCAGCAGAATGCGGGCACTGACCGTTTCTACAGGTCCGGTGGAAAATCGTTCAGTGCAGTTCTCAGAAGAGTCGGTCCGTCTTGCGGGGCTCATCGCCCAGCTACGTCAACTTTCTGTCGCGCCTCTCGTGGATCGAGCCGCGCAGGATCTGGCGGCATCGGTTGTATTGCCCGAACTCGACGGCGAGACTGCGGACATACGAGTGAGCCAGGAAACCACGATCGAGTCGGTTCTCTTGCTTCTTGGCCAGAGAGCCGAAACGCTAAGTCGCGCTGCAGAAGCAGTCATGGCAATGCCGGCCCCTCTGGAGACAACCTACACACCCATTTCAACGGCTGATGCCGTTATCCGCTACGCGGCCAATTTCGTGCCTTCCTGGGCCGGCGCAATTGCCATCGACCTGCTTCCAGCTGTGCTCGTCTTCATCCTGATGGTCGTGCAGGCAGCAATCCGTTCCGGGCGGGACCCTGCCCCGTTGGAGGATCGAATGACCTTGGCGGAGATGCGTGCGGCTGTTTCGGCCCTGCGAGAGATCGAGGCACAAGAAACTGAAGAGCAGAGAAGGGGTGGCCAGCCGGAACCAGGTGACCTTGCTGTTTCGCAGCTAGAACCGCACAGACCACGAGAGGCCCCTGCCCCGTGAGTTCCACACGAACCACAACTGGGCCCGCCCGGGCCATTCGGTGGCTTCTTGGCACACAGGTCATGCTGGCGGTTCTGCTCGCGGGCGGGGATTTACTCGATGTCCTGCCGGAGATTCTCAGATTCGGGCCAGATGCACCGCCGCTCACGGCCCCCATCAACCCCGGTGACCAGACGAGAAGGTATGATCCGCGCCTAAGCCCCGAGGACATGCCGGCAGGACCGGGATTTCCCGGCGGCCGCCCACCCTCGAGATTGACCTGGGAGTCGCGGCAGATCGGGGACGCTCCGGGCCTGCTGGTGACTGGCACGATTGCTCCGGGGGATGCGGCACGGTTGATTGATTACCTCAGTTCGACAGACGCCCCGGAGACTGTGTCGCTTCATTCACCGGGCGGTTCGGTTGCCGACGCGTTGGATATCGGGCGGCATCTGCGCAGCTCTGGCTTGAAAACACATCTTTCTCCCGGTGCTGCCTGTTTCTCGGCCTGTCCTTACATTTTGGCCGGCGGAATCGAGCGAAGGATCAGCACGTCGGCCATGGTTGGTGTTCACCAACACTATTTCGGTCAAAGCACGGTTCTGCCCGCCTTTCTTGCAGTGCAGGATATTCAGCGCGGTCAGGCGGAAGTGATGGCCTATCTCAATGGCATGGGGATCAACCTCATGGTGATGGAAAAGGCCATGCAGACCCCGCCGGAGGATATCTACGTGTTGTTGCCTGACGAGCTTCAGGAGTTCAATTTCGCCACGGGTTTCATCGATTGAGCACAGTTCCGCGCGTCCCTTTTTCGAATCGTGCAACAGGGGCGTGAATTTACTACGATAACGCTGTTTTTCGGGCTCGGAGGCGCCGCATGTCGAGATATTTTCAGAGCAGTCTTGCAGGGAAGTCGATCCCACCCGCTCTCAGTAAAGAACATGCTGTTGCCATAGTCGTCTTTGTTGCTCTTCTCGCTGCCCTCACGGGCGCCTACAGCTAGGCGAATGCCTGCAAACCAGTCTGTGCACGCCCAAGGATCAACGCATGGATATCATGTGTGCCTTCATAAGTATTGACCGTTTCAAGATTGATCATGTGGCGCATGACGGGAAAGGCATCTGAAATTCCGTTTCCTCCATGCATGTCGCGCGCCATTCTCGCGACCTCCAGGGCCTTGCCGCAGTTGTTCCGCTTCATCAAGGATATCATCTCAGGAGCGACGTTCCCTTCGTCGAACAAACGGCCGAGCCTCAAGGCTCCCTGCAATCCGAGTGCTATCTCCGTCATCATGTCGGCCAGCTTTTTCTGGTATAGTTGAGTCTGCGCAAGCGGACGGCCAAACTGCTTGCGGTCAAGGCCGTAGTTTCGTGCGGCATGCCAGCAGGCTTCCGCAGCCCCCATCGTACCCCAAGCAATTCCGTATCTTGCACGGTTCAGGCATCCAAACGGCCCCGAAAGGCCCGATGCACCCGGCAATAGTGCCTCCTCGGGAACCTCAACATCATTCATGACGATCTCACCGGTTGTAGAAGCACGAAGGGACAGCTTCCCATCAATCTTGGGCGCGCTCAGTCCTTTCATGCCCTTCTCGAGGACAAACCCCCGAATCTTACCCTCATGAGAATCCGACTTTGCCCAGACCACGAATACATCTGCCACGGGGCTGTTAGATATCCACGTCTTTGTTCCGCTCAGACGGAAGCCGCCTGGCACTCTGCGCGCGCGTGTCTTAATGCTATTCGGATCGGAGCCTGCATCAGGTTCGGTGAGGCCGAAACAGCCGATTTTCTCCCCACTCGCCAGCTGTGGGAGATATTTCTGTTTCTGGGCTTCACTACCGTATGCCAGAATTGGATAGATCACGAGGCTCGACTGGACGCTCATCATGCTGCGATACCCAGAGTCCACGCGTTCGATCTCTCGGGCGACGAGACCGTAGCTTACATAGCAGGCCCCGGCCCCTCCGTAGGCTTCGGGGAGTGTGACGCCGAGAAGCCCTGCTTGCCCCAGTTCCCGAAAGATAGCTGGATCGGTTTGCTCCTCACGATAAGCGTCTCGAACACGTGGCTGCAGCTGTTCCTGCGCATAGCGACGAGCTGCGTCGCGGATCATGCGCTCTTCTTCTGCAAGCTGTGCTTCCAGAAGCAGCGGATCATCCCATTCCAGAGCGGCCATTTCAGATCATCCCCTAGCGCTAGTATATGATGCGGAGCGTGCGGATGGCAGGATCGACGCTGATGACCGCGGCCATCAGGCGCGTCTTCAATTGCCCCTCGACATAGCTCGCATGGAAACGCGTTGGCGCTGCAAGTGTGAGACAGCTGGCCTCGACCGACACTTCCTTCAGTGGTTCGAACCACGCGGCGTATGAAGCTGGATCATTCGCGTGCAAATTGCCTTGAACTTGCGCCCAGAGCGTTCCATTCGATCGAGGTGCAGGGACTGGTCTGATCGGAACTACATTGCTGGGCGCCGCCTGATCGTCGCCAATTGTCAGTCTCTCGACGAAGTCTGGTCCGATGTTGGGCCACGCAGCGCGTGTGTCCTCAAGGATCCGGGTAAGATCTAGGCCATAGATGCTCACCCTGCCCCGCGTTCCCTGCTTTTTCAGTCGCAGCCAGCTTCGGGAACGCAACCTGGCCATTTCACGTTTGACGGTCCTGGGATCGACTCCCCAGAGACGAGCGATTTCATTCTGCCCTATTGCAAGTTCATCTCTCTGCCAATTGTAGCGTGTTGTGATCAATGCCATGAGCCGCAAGACTTGCTTTTGTCCCATAGGATTTTGAGTGAAGGCGTAGGCCATCATGGCGGAAAGAATGTCATATTTTCTCGATGCCGCCTCGCGCCCAATGGGTCTAGCGAGTTGCATTGGTTGCTCCTGTCTCCGGATCTGACTGTTCCGGTTTGCCTCTTTGTCTCTGACAGAGCTTATTGTGAAGTGCCGCATGGACCGTTTCCAACGCTCTTTGTCATTTGATGGGCATTAGCGTCCGGCAATGCGATTCTGTCAAGTGGGATGTCTGGTTGGTGATCGCATTGCGGAAAATACAAATCGTAAGATTGGTATCATTGGTATAGAGGGACATTCTACATGTCCCCTCTGAGCGATCAAATGTCCCCCGATCTGTGGGGTCAATGCTCTGCATGTCCCCCAAATATTGCCGGCCTCCCCAACTTCGCGTGACCATTCGACTAACCGTACGATTCGCTGTCACGGTTGCATTCAGAGGTAAAATCCGACGTTCATCATTGTAATCCCTTTTGCAATTTTTTCAAAACAAGCGTAATTCGGTTTTGAGGCAGTGTTTACGTTCAGTTCAGAGGCAGAGCATGTTTACTCATGAAGATCTGGCCCGGCTCCAGTCGCAATCTCTCAAGATGCAGAGCTGGATCCGTCAGCAAACATTTAGTCCGGAAAGCACCAAGAAGTTGCGGCGGTTCTCGAGTTGGGAGGTTTCCGAGCTTATCTTCCGTATCAACCAGTCAACTTTTCGAGGTCGACTTTCGGCCGAGCCGAATCTTCCCGGCGGGGAAGTTGAGCCTGATGGGCGTCAGAGATGGTTCTCGCTGGAGGAGATCAACGAACTCAGGCGGAGGATGAAGGTCAACAGAAAGTCCTTGATGCCCCCTCGCCCCTTCGGAAAGCGTGCGCTGCGCGCGGCTGTCGCGAATTTCAAGGGTGGCGCCGGGAAGTCCACGGTCGCTCTTCATCTGGCTCATGCAGCGGCGCTTGATGGTTATCGAATTTTGGTAGTCGATTTCGACCCTCAGGCGACGCTTTCCCATTCAATGGGGCTCACCGATGTTGCTGAGGACTATACCGTCTGGGGGATCATGGCGCGTGATCTTATTCGGGAGACAGATCGGATGAATGAGGTTGCGTCGGGCGCTGCTTCAGGAACGACCCTGCCCCGCCGTAAGATTCCTGCGTCGATCCGCGACATGGGTTTGGGCGATCTGAGGGTAAGTGATTTCATCAAACCGACCGCTTGGAGCACCATCGACATCATACCTTCTTGCGCTAACGCCGCGTTTGTCGAGTTCGCTTCGGCGCAATACCGGCATCTCAATCCTGAATGGTCGTTCTTCGCCGCAGTTTCGCGCTACTTGGATAACCTGAGTGATGACGACTATGACCTCATCATTTTTGATTGTCCGCCGGCGATTGGCTATCAATCGATGAACGCGGTCTTTGCTGCGGATATGCTCTATATTCCTTCGGGCCCAGGTTACTGGGAGTATGACAGCACCACGAGCTTTATCGGTCAGCTTGCTGAGGCCTTGGAGGACCTGTCTCACGGATTTGATGCAACCTTTCCCGCAGGGAAGATTTCGTTGCCCAAAGCTTTCGTGGACATCCGTTTCCTGATGACGAGATTCGAACCTGGTAACGAGCTGCATCGTGCTATGTTCGAAGCTTTCAAGAAGGTTTTTGGTGAACATGTGGCGGAACACCCGGTAGAGATGACGCGAGCCGTTGAACAATCGGGCAGGTTCCTAAGTTCTGTCTATGAGATCGACTACCGCGAAATGACCCGGGAAACCTGGCGGCGCGCTCGTGCAAGCTTCGATAGAGCCTATGACGAGTTCAAGAGCCATGCTGTCGAAGCATGGGAAAAGATCTGAAGGTGAGGCGATGAGTAAGAGACGGCGAGTTTTTGATATCGAAATGCCGGATCAGGAGCCGGAAACCTTCCCCGCAGGGAATGTTGATGAAGCGGCGACACGACGCGGGCCGATGGCATCTGCGATTCATGAGACGGCAGAGTCACTCCGAGAAAGACAAAATCTCGAGGCACGAATTCGAGCCGAGAACGATGCATTGGCGCATGAGCATGTACGTTTGAAGCGACTCGGCTTGGTCATGGAGGAAATCCCGATCGATGCCATCGATTGTCGGAAACTCGCTCGCGACAGGGCTAAAGGACAAGATGAAGAACTTGTCGAACTAATCGAGTCAATTCGTGCAATCGGTCTTTCGAATCCAATACGTGTTGAAAAGGCTGGTGAAGGTCGTTGGGAACTTATTCAGGGTTTCCGCCGTCTCGCCGCTTACAAGGCACTCCGCGAAGAAACCGGGAATGCCGAGGCCTTCGGGAAAATTCCGGCTGTCGAGATGGAGACTGGGGATACGCTCGATTCACTCTACCGGCGCATGGTTGACGAGAACCTAGTACGGAAAGATATCTCATTCGCGGAGATGGCTCAACTTGCTCTGGACTATGCTGCCGATCCATCAACGGACGAAAACGACCCCGACAAGGCCGTTGCAATTCTTTATCGCTCTGCCGGATATCAGAAACGCAGTTATATCCGCTCGTTTATTCGCCTGATGGAGAGCCTGGGCCAAAGCCTACGACATGCCAGGGAGATTCCACGAGCGCTTGGTCTGGGGCTGGTGGGTGTGATCGACAAGGACCCGACATTGGCAAGTCGAATTGCCAACGAACTCGCCGAGCTTTCTCCTCAATCCGCCCAAGCCGAACTGGCAGTTCTCCGTAGTGCGGCGCGGGAAAAGCCGGAAGAGCAGGTGATTATGGAACGGCCAGATCCAGTTGCAAAGGCCCGAAAGAGCGGCGGGCGGGCAAAGACAAGTTTTCAGTTCGACAGACCCGAGGGCCGAGCGAGGTGCGTCGCTGCGTCGGGTCGATTGGAAGTTCGGCTCGAACTAGACTTCTCAACAGTTGATCGGAGAAAACTGGAGCGTGCCGTCAAGCGTATGCTGGACGAACTCTAGCGCGGGCAGGGTGATCTGGTATGAAATTCCATCGGTGATCTTCCCTGCGGGGAAGATCACAAGGCGCGACCTGAGTGTCCCCCGCAAGTATCTGAAAATAATATGTTATTCTTTAGATCCGCGCTTTGAGGATCAAATTCTCAATCATTGTTCCAAGAACTTTTTCTGACTGACCAAAGCTAAATTCAAAATCAACACTTTGATAATATAGAGGGCAAAGCGGGCATCATATTTCGTCCGCCGAAAGTATTTCATAAAACGGATGAACGTGATCCATCATTATGTTCAAAATTCAACAAAAGATCGTTCTCCTTTCCTGTGCGATAGCATGGACCGCAACCCTAATACTAGGCGCCATCGACTATCGGGCGGACGTCACCCAAGCCGAAGATCAGTCGGTGCAGATCCTTACCCGGCAAGCGGCCCTTATACAGGAGCGCCTCCAGCATTCGGCATCCTTCTTCGTCTATGACGCAAGAATGATTTCACAAGCCGCAGCGCTAAGGCGACGGCTGCAAATCCCACCCAGCCAATCTCCTGGCCTCGGAGGGGAGTTCACTGATGAAGAAAAGCGGGTGCTTACTCGCATTTTCCGCATCATCATGCAGGCCCGGCCAACATACAAAGAAATCGTACTTGTCGGGCCTGGTTCGCATGGACGCGAAATTGTTCGAGTTACCCGGGTGGACGCCGGAGTAACCGTTACCCCAAAGAACGACCTCATCAATCGTGAAAATACGGAGCTGCACGAAATCGCAACCGAATTGGAGCCCGGTAATTGGCACTTCCCGGAAGTCAGGTTCCCAGAGGAGCGCAAGCGTAGCCCACCGGATATGGTCGCGATGCAAACCCTGATCCTAAGTCTTCCCGCTCAAGCCGGACGCCCTACGGGCTACGTCGCCATCAGCGCAGACGCTCGCAAGTTCGCCGTTCAATCTCTCGACGGCGCGCAGTTGAGTAACTCGACTTTTGTGCTTGACGGCGTCGGCAACCTGCTAGCTTCGCGCCTCTCTGATGATGACATTGAGTCGGGTGCGTTCCAAGATCCGCCGTCATATGACGATCTTCCCGCAAACCTGATGTTCCACTCGAATGAGGGGGCAGAGGAGAACTTCTTGGTCCGTTCCGGAGGACAATTCTTCGCATCCGATGGAGGAGGGCAGGGGGATCCACGTATGCCGAAGTTTCAAGTCGTGGTCAGCGAACCCGTCGCGAAAATGCGCGAGATCCCGGAAAGCGCCGCTCGAAACTCGTTGCTGCTCGGTGGGCTTGCTACTTTCGTTAGCGGAGTTATCGCTGGCGGCTTTGCGTTCTGGATCACTCGGCCCCTTGCCCAGATTGCAGATACCCTGAGGGAATACCGCTGGAATACACCACTTGAAGGTTTGCCGTCCGGCCTCAAGGATGAAATCGGCGATGTTGCCCGAGCCTTTGAAACCTTGATCGAACGCCTTACGAAGAGTGAAATGCGCGCACGTGCGATCGTCGAAAGCATTCATGATGCGTTGATTGTCATCGACCTGAATGGGCACATTCTGGAATTCAGTGGTATGGCCGAGGAAATGTTCGACTACCGGCGAGCAGAGGTCGTTGGGAGGAGCGTGGCCATTCTAATGCCCGAGCCATACAAATCACAATACGACCAGTATCTGAAGCGTTTCAGAGACACCGGCGAGGGTGAGCCCTTAGAAAAGATGCGAGAGATGCAGGCAAGACGCCGCAATGGCGAGATCTTTCCAATCGAATTCTCTTTCAGTTCTCTGGGGTCGGGAGATAGCCAAACTCTCGTCGGAACAGTACGTGACATCACTGAGCGCAAGCGCGCTGAAGAAATGAAAGATGGCTTCATTTCTGCCGTGAACCACGAACTGCGTACTCCGCTGACTGCGATTAACGCCGCGCTTAACCTTCTTGACGAGCATGCTTCCTCGTCGTTTGATGAAAAATCCAGGCGGCTAATGGAATTGGCGCTATCAGGAAGCAGCCGCCTCGCGAAATTGGTAAACGATATCCTCGACCTGCGTCGCATAGAATCCGGCCTACTCGCGCACCATGCAAAATGTCTAAATATCAAGGCCGCCGTTGCTGATATCGTAAACCGGTATGGGCCCCTTGCCGAGCGTTTTCAGATAGCGTTCCAGTTGGATCTGCCACAAAGAGATATAACTGTGTTCGTCGATCCTGGGAGGTTCGAGCAGGCAATGGTGCATCTACTCTCTAACGCTGCGAAGTATTCACCAGCAGGAGAGCAGGTAACTGTGCGCGTACGTGAGCATGAAGGAGAATGGGTTAGGGTTAGTATCATCGATAAGGGGCCGGGCATTCCGGACAATATCAGAGAGCGCATAATCGAAAGTTTCTCAGAAATTGAATCCGAGAATCTTGTCTCTGAAGGTCGGATTGGCATGGGGCTGAGGATGGCGAAATCCCTTGTCGAAACATTTAGCGGCCGGATCTCCTTCTGGACGGAAATAGGTGCCGGAACGAGCTTTCATATCGACTTGCCAATACTCGACGCCGGGGATGTCGGACTGGCGGATGGCTAGTCTGCCGTTTGGGGTTCACTACCTCGATGATGTTGCGATAGTTCCTGAACTCGTCATATCTGCCACTATCGACCATCGAGGCATGGAGAACTGGCACTGCTTTCCGGGCTATGAACCTCAGGATGCCGCACGGCTCCAACAGCCACCCACCTATCTGCTGCGTCGTGAAGACTGCAGAGGTTAAGGCCGGAGATGCGCCGCAGCGCCTATGCCGGGGCGCAGGGGTGGAGAGGCTGCCAACGATCATAGTCGTGGATGAGGCAATGCCAACTGCCTTTGTCGAAATCAGGAGGGAGTTCAGTGTGGAGAGGCTATCGAAGCTGATAGATACGTATACAAACGTGCGAACGATTGCACAGAGATGGCTGAAAGCTTAGAATCGGCCCTGAAAGCGCAACGAACGTATGGTTAATGGCCAGTCCGCGAGTAACAAGCAGGCCGTTATCCAACCGATTGTAGTTTCGCCATAAAATCGTTCAGCAGATACGACCACTTTGTCTTGGCTTGATAGTGGTGCGCGATAGGAGATACTTCTGTCTAGGAAGCTTGGGAGATTCGAGTGAAACAAGCACAGTCGCAAGTCGCCAGTGTCGATCCCGTCTGGTCTCGTATTCGAGATGAAGCGGAAGCCATAGTACGTAAGGAACCATTACTCGATAATCTGGTTCTGACCGGTATCTTGCATCAGGACAGCTTCGAGACCGCTCTCAGCTACAGACTTGCTCAAAAACTTGCTTCTGCGGAAATGAGTCCGATGATTGTCCGGGATATTGCGGATGAAGCAATTTCAGACGACAGCCGGATCGCAAGTGCTGCTCGCTCTGATATTGCAGCTGTTTTTGATCGCGATCCAGCCTGCCATGCCTACTTACACCCGTTGCTCTTCTTCAAGGGATTTCAAGCACTTCAGTGCTACCGTATTGCTAACTGGCTCTGGAAGCAGGGGCGCCATGATATGGCACGATTCTTCCAAATGCGGGGTTCAGAAGCATTTGGGGTTGATATCCATCCTGGAGCTTCCCTTGGATGCGGAGTGATGTTCGATCATGCCCATTCCATCGTCATCGGCGAAACTGCAGTGGTTGGCGACAATGTGTCCATGCTTCATTCGGTAACGCTGGGGGGGACGGGGAAAGATGATGGTGATCGGCATCCGAAAATACATGACGGCGTGATGATCGGCGCTGGAGCCGCTGTTCTCGGCAACATTGTTGTCGGGCGGTGTAGCAGGATTGCAGCGGGTTCTGTCGTGCTACAGCCCGTAGAGCCGATGACAACCGTTGCCGGAGTTCCGGCCAAGGTTGTCGGCAAGGTCAACTGTGACATTCCCGCGTGCGCCATGGATCAGACGCTCGGAGGAGAAGTTGAACAGTCGGATGATTCAAGTGGCGCTTTCAAATCGGAAGAATCCAAAAATTAAAATCGAGGACGACTCCGTTCATTGGCTTTCTGCAGTCTAGCGTCTAGAGCTGAGGATCTATCGAGGAGCGCTGTAGCGCCTTGTATCTCGTGCCGAGGTTCTCGATCTGTGTATCAATTGCCCTGAGTTGAGCGATTAATGGGAAACGTGCTGCACGCCCGTCGTAGTGCAATTTTGTCATTTGCTCTCTGAGGTCTTCGCGCGTTGAGTCTGAGAAAGAATCTCTTCGTGCAGGTTTCTCAGAATGAGCGACTGTTCGTTCCGATCTTGAGAAAAATCACTTTTGCTCAACTTTGTGTTCCTGAGGCTATAGGCTAAAGCCAACTCCACTTACTTAAATTATTAATTAGTATAACTTCGATGTCTGTATAACAATTATGATACTATAACTCTGCCGTTGCAAATTTGCAGCGTTCGATCCATGCGCGCCGCCAGTTCGAGGTTGTGAGTGGCAATAAGCGCTGCGAGCCCCGTCTCACGTACAAGGCCTAATAGCAGATCGAATACCACGCACGCCGTTTCTGGATCTAGGTTCCCAGTTGGTTCATCGGCCAAGAGCAACGAGGGGCTGTTGGCAAGCGCGCGAGCTATAGCAACCCTTTGCTGCTCGCCGCCCGAGAGTTCAGCCGGCTTGTGGTCTGCGCGCTGGAGAAGCCCGACCTGATCCAAAAGACATTCTGCCCGTTCCTTTGCATTTTGCAGGTTCTCGCCTGCAGCTTGTTGAGGCAAAATAATATTGTCGCGTGCAGAGAATTCTGGAAGCAGATGGTGGAACTGGTAGACAAAGCCAATTTTGTCGCGTCTTGCCGCGGTTCTGGCCCGGTCTCCAGCTTCGCTGAAGTTTTCTTTTCCGATAAGGACGTGGCCACTGCTTGGGACATCCAATAGACCGGCTATATGCAAAAGTGTCGACTTTCCTGAGCCGGACGGACCGGCCAGTGCCACGATTTCTCCCTGCGCAAGTTCAAGGCATGCACCGTCCAACACCCGGATTTTGCCTGGTTGTTCCGAATTGTAGACTTTGAAGATGTCGGCCAGTCTCAGCGCATAGTTGCGACGATCAGCCATCCCGCAATGCCTCCACCGGGTCGAGCCTCGCAGCGCTGCGCGCAGGCCAGATTGTAATAACGAATGAAAGCCCAATCGCCATCGCGACAACGGCAAATACGTCTATTGGCCTTAAGCGGGCAGGGATCTCGGTGAGAAAACGGACTTCGGGGTTCCATACCGAGCCGCCCGAAACCCATTCGACCAACGCCTGCATTTCCTGAATATTATAAGCGAAGAGGCAGCCGAGAACTACGCCCAGTGCGGTTCCTATCAAGCCGATCGAAGCGCCGCAGATGAAGAAGATCCGGAGAATGGAACCTTGTGCAAAACCCATTGTGCGTAGAATTCCGATATCGCGGCTCTTGTTCTTCACGAGCATAACCAAACCCGAAATGATATTGAGAGCTGCGATCAAGACAACCAAGGAAAGCACAATGAACATGACGCGCCGTTCCACGTCTAGAGCAGACAAAAAGGCGCTGTTTGCATCCTTCCAAGTCCATACCAATCCACGTGCGCCAGCTGCTTGGGCAAGAGGGGCTCGTATCGCATCTACATCCGCCGGATTTACCAGCATCACTTCGATTTCGTCAGAGCCGCCTTCCCGGTCAAAGAAACGCTGTGCCTCGCTGAACGGGACGTATACCCGCGTTCGATCAATATCGTATCTGCCCACACCGAAGATATAGACGACTTCGTAGTCATTCAGCCTCGGTTGTGTCCCAAATGGCGTATCCATTCCCTCGGGCGATATGAGGGTGATCATGTCGCCCGGCCCGACGCCAAGTTCTCGTGCCACGCCGCTGCCAATAGCCACGCCCTCCCCAAAGCGATCGAGCGTGCCAGCTTGCATCTCGGGTTGGGAGATGAGTGGCACCTGGCGGAGATCCTCTAGCTGCGTTCCTATGATTTCTACCCCTGCAGCCCGACCGCCTGCCGATGCCATGACCTGTCCGCGGATGAGTGGTGCGGCGCGCTCTACTCCAGGTACTTCCGCGAGGCGTAATGCGAGCTCGTTATAGTCCGCAATTAACCTGTCAGTATTGCCGAACTCATCGAACTCGGCGGAATAGTAGACGCTGGCATGGGAGTTCGCGCCGAGAATACGCTCTGTAAACTCCTCACGAAATCCAATCATTACGGCTTGTACAACAATAAGTGTGGCGACCCCGAGCATTACTCCAATGAGGGCATACCAGGCGATCACAGAGATGCCGCCCTCTCTTTTGCGCGCGCGCAAATAGTGCCAAGCGATGTTCCATTCGAATGCAGCAAAGGGGGCAGGGGGCGTTTTCACGGAAGAGGGAAACCTTGTCTGATGCTGGGTGGAAGGTGTTTAGGAGGAGCGTGCTCGTCAAGGCACAATTCGATGATTGCGTCCAAAGACGCCTAGGCCGCAGGTCGCTTATTATCTGGCTGGTCAGGGACAAGCCAAAGAATCTGAGAGGCCGTATTCGATAACAATCTCAAGCCGCGCCATAGATGACGCAAACGGTATGACATGAACCGTATGTCACATGAAATCTTACAACGCCCGAGCATTTGAAAACATTTTGTTAGCAATTCAGCGTTTTGATCCGGATCAAACCTGCAACCACCTCCCCTTTTAATGCCGGCTTCGCCGGTCCTTCAGCAGCTGAAAGCCCGGACGTCATGACGAGATTAGTTCTTCTTGCCGCCCTCTGGGCGTTTCTGGCTTTGGTTTCGGCCTGTGCGCCGCAGCGTTCGAGCATGTCCATTGCTCAAAGCGGGTTGATACCCCCAAGCGCTGCCTACATCTTGCCCGATCCCGGGGGGCCGGTTGTCGTTGGGGCTGTGCAGCGCAATCTAGGGAATGCAGTGGAGCACGAAGTCTTGCTGGGTTCTCGTTCCAGCACTCCCGGTCAAAATGCGCTTACCGCCCAAGTTTTCGGCCGGGCTCATCAGGTAGGTAACGGTGCGGTAGATCCAGGTCAGCCCACCAATGCGAGTGTCAGGCTCGAGATGGAAAAGGTTCTGCCAGCTGTGTCCATGACAGTTTCACCGTATTTCGTTCAAAACCGGTATGGGCCCTTCGGCTATGCGATGGGACGCGGTCGAGGGCGCGATCTATGCATTTATGGCTGGCAGCGGTTGAACATGCAGAGTGGCGCAGGGCCGTTCTATGCCAACCGTTTCCTAATTCAAATACGTTTGCGACTTTGCCAGTCGGGTGCAAGCGAGAACGAAATGCTTCAGGTCATGTACAGGTTCACCCTCTCATCCTACTTTGGCAGCCAATATCCTAACGTGCCTCCACAGAACCGACGTGATCCAGTCAGCGTTCTGGATTCACCTACTGTAGTGCGGCCATCAACTTCTACCGGTATCGCAAGCGTGCTGCCGGACTACGCTCCGTCTACGACTGTGCCCCATCGCGCAGCGGCAAAGCCGACAGGTGCTACTCAAGTCAAACAAGCATCAGCGACCGCAGCGTATGAAGGTCCCACCGTTCCTTCGCCTGTTTCCTCGGGTATGGTAAGCACAGTACCAAGCTCATCGCCTCCCAATTACGGCGAAAGCGCTCCAATTGTTCCGCCTCCAGATTTCGGAATTGCAGCTGACGATCCGCTGGGCCAGGCAATAGTTGCGCCGAATGACCCAAATTCTCCTGCCATGCGGGCGATTACCGCTGCGCGTGAAATAGAACTCCCCGAGTCACTCGCCCGGGAGGTCAAGGAATGAAACAGCTTCTCCTTTGGCCTTTATGGGCCTTTTTTGCGGCAGTCATGCTGTTCCTGGTCACACTGCCCATCAGCCTTCAGGCTCAGTTGGTCGGGAGTGCGACCATTCTTGGCGCGATGATGATCATGAAGAGGTTTCGCCCTGATGGAACCTGGCGGCTTGTCGCGCTTGCTTTCGGTACTGCCATAGTTCTTCGTTATGTCTACTGGCGGACAACAAACACGATTCCTCCTGTAAATCAGATCGAAAATTTCATCCCCGGCTTCCTCCTCTATCTCGCAGAGATGTATTCGGTGATGATGCTGGGTCTCAGCTTGTTCGTGGTCGCTAATCCGATGCGCTCAAGGCCGGCGTTGTCCATCGAAACCCGGCCATCTTTGCCCACGATCGACGTCTTTATTCCGACTTACAATGAAGACGCCGAACTTCTGACGAGTACGATCGCCGCAGCTCAGGCAATGAATTACCCGAAGGACCTCGTCACGATCTGGTTGTTGGACGACGGTGGCACCGAACAGAAGCGCAACTCCAGTGACATTCTTCAGGCCGCTGCGGCCGAAAGGCGTTATCAGGAATTGAAACAGGTTTGCGCCGATTTTGGTATCAATTACCTGACCCGTTCGCGCAATGAACATGCGAAAGCGGGGAACATGAACAATGCGCTCGAACACTCGGAAGGTGATCTGATCGCCGTTTTCGATGCGGACCATGCACCTGCGCGTGATTTTCTTGAAAAGACCGTTGGCTATTTTGCGGAGGATGCCAGACTATTTCTGGTCCAGTCGCCCCACTTCTTCCTCAATCCGGATCCGATCGAAAACAATCTTGATACTTTCGAGAAGATGCCGTCGGAGAACGAGATGTTCTACGGCATCATTCAACGTGGTCTCGACAAGTGGAATAGTTCGTTCTTCTGCGGATCAGCTGCTGTGCTGCGCCGCGAAGCCTTGGCCGAAACGGGAGGGTTCCATGGAATATCCATTACCGAAGATTGCGAGACTGCGGTCGCATTGCATTCAAAGGGCTGGAACAGCGTCTACGTCGATCAGCCGCTAATTGCAGGATTGCAGCCTGCGACATTCTCGAGCTTCATCGGCCAGCGCAGTCGCTGGGCGCAGGGAATGATGCAGATCCTGATGCTTCGCGCCCCGATCTTCAAAAGAGGCCTGAGCATGGCTCAGCGCGTATGTTACGCCTCATCCACACTTTTCTGGTTATTTCCTTTCCCCCGAATGATCTTCCTTTTGGCGCCGCTCTGCTACTTGCTCTTCGATCTGCAGATCTTCACCGCTTCGGGTAGCGAGTTCCTTGTTTACACGCTTGCCTATATGGTGGCGAACTTGATCATGCAGAACTATCTCTACGGTTCATTCAGATGGCCGTGGATATCCGAACTCTACGAGTACATTCAGTCGGTTCATCTCTTACCGGCAGTCGTGTCGGTCATTCTCAAGCCACGCAAACCAAGCTTCAAAGTGACCGCGAAGGATGAGAGCGTCACAAGCGACCGTCTTTCCGAGTTGAGTCGGCCCTTCTTCCTCATCTTCGGTATTCTCATGATAGGTGTCGCGGTAACCGTCTACCGGGTCTATAGCGAGCCGTGGAAGGCTGATGTGACCTTGGTGGTGGGGGGCTGGAACCTCCTCAACCTCATCATCGCAGGTTGTGCACTGGGTGTCGTTTCCGAACGTGGACAAAAGCGAGCGTTTAGCCATCGTGTGAAAGTGAGCCGCCGTTGCCAGTTTCAGATAGGCAGTGACTGGTATCCAGGGACAATCGAAGACGTCTCCGATCAAGGCGCCCGGGTGAGAATTGCGGGTGCGCCCATTGATCAAATTGCCAGAGGGATGGGAGGAGAGCTGTCATTCGATCCCCATACAGATGGATTAACGGGTAGCTTACCAATGCTTGTCCGAGGTCTGTTCAACGACAAGGAAACCATTACTCTCAATTGTCGCTTTGACCCGAGCGAGGTCGTCCATCACCGGCTGATCGCTGATCTCATATACGCCAACTCAGATCAGTGGAGTGAGTTCCAGCACAGCCGACGCCGAAACCCGGGTGTCGTGATGGGAACCATCGGCTTCTTGATGATAGCATTTGGAGCGACGCTTCGTGGTTTGAGCTTTGCGGCCCGGGCGGCCCTTTCTCGCAAGGAAAATCAACAGGAAATCAATAGTGGGAAGCGAGCATGATACGTCGGTTCTCCTCTACTATTGCTTTGGCTGCCGCTGCATTTGCCTTGGCAATCCCCGTGTATGGGCAGCCAGCGCCATTCGACATGTCTGGAGACATTATTTCGCCGGAGCCGCGTGTCTTGCCTCTTGGCCTTTCCCCTAGTGGCATGCCGCCGCTTTCGCAATCTGTCAAAGGTCTAGAGATTGCGAAACAGTTCTTTCTACCTAAGGGCGAAAACCGGTTAGTTGGCGAATTGGCCGCCCACGACTGGAACATAACGCTGCCTCCCGGTTTACTTGAAAGCGCTCAGCTCCATCTTGGCTATCGCAATTCCGTGATGGTCGCCCCAGAGTCCTCGCGGATGCAGATAGCTGTGAATGGGACAATTCTCGGCGAAACCACCATCCGATCATCTGCGGGCCCGACGGACCTTGTGATTCCAGTTCCGGTCGGATTGCTGAAGGAGGGGCAGAACCAGATATCGGTAGAGGCCCGGCAAAGGCACCGGACTGATTGCACAGTTGAATCGACCTACGAGCTTTGGACAGATCTGGACCCAAACCGAACATTTCTTTCGCATTCTAAAGCGGGCAATGCGTTTCCATCCAGCTTTCAGGATCTTCCAGGAATCGGTATGGATGGTGATGGGCAAACGCGAGTAGAGATCATCGCGCCTGGACTAGAGAATCCGATGGTAGCGGAAGCGCTGCTGGTTGTCGCCCAGAAGCTTGCGGTCATGACGAACGCGCCTCACATTACATTCTCGGTTTCCCGTTCGATCGAGCGCGCCAAGGGCGAGGGAGCCTTAACCGTATTCTTTGGCACATATTCCGAACTGGAGTTGCTGGGAGTCAGTGCTCCTGAACCATCCCAATTTGTTTCTCTTGAGGGCCTACCGAAACGGCCCGCACACGGACGATCCGTTCTAGTTTTGGGTGGTGCAACGCCGGAGGAAGTAGGGGAAAACGTTGATAGTTGGCCGGTTTTCGATCTCGGGCAAAGACCGGAGAATGTTTTGACGTGGCCCGGCACTGACGTCCCGTTGATCGCCTCAGGGGGCAGCATCTCCTTTGGCGAGTTGGGCGTTCCTACCGAGCGTTTTTCGGGGCGCAGATACTCCCGCGAGTTTGACATTGCTGTTCCGACGGACTTCTACGCCCAGTCCTACGGTGAAGCAAAGATCATGCTCGATGCGGCCATTTCCCGAGAGGTACGCCCAGGAAGCAGAATCGATATCTACGTGAATGAACGCATCGCGAGCACAGTCCCAATTATGGACTCGGGTGGGGGGGTGCTCAGACAGCTCCCAATACGTGTTGGGCTTAAGGACATCCGTCCGGGCAAGAACCGTATTCGGCTGGATGCTGTCATGATGACTGATGCAGACCTGGCCTGCGAACCTGGAACAACGGCATCCGATACTCCTCGTTTTGCGCTCTACGACACTTCCCGTTTTTTGATGCCCGATTTTGCACGGATTGCACAGCGCCCAAATCTGGCGGCCTTTGCAATGGGCGAGGTCGCTAGCGAGGAGCAGAACGATGGATTGTCGGTTGTCCTAAACTTGCAGAACGAACAAACAATAGCGGCTGCGATGAACCTTACGGGCCGGATTGCAGTAGCCTCTGGCCAAGTGAGATCTGTTTCATTGATCTCGTCCCAAAAGGCAATGGAAGTAGGCTCCGCTCTTATTATAGCTCCTATCGCGCATCTTTCTGCGTCAGTGCGTGATCATGTCCGGATTTCACCTCCCCAAAAAAGCGGATGGGCGTCAGAAAAGACGGTGAACCTCTCCTTGGGCGGGGGGCAATCCAGTGAACTGGATGAGTGGCGGGATTCACTCGAGACAAGTCCTGTGCGCCGAAGGTTAAGGGACCTTGCGAACACGCTGCAGGAAAACTTTGACCTCTCACTGGCCGCACTCAGACTGGTTCCTCGAGAAGCTGACTTCTTCAGCCCGGAAGCGTCGGACACATTGCTTTTGTCCCAGTCGATCAACCCGCGCGGCAACGGTACATGGACCGTTATTTCTTCCGCCTCATCCGAATCATTGTTGCAAGGCTCTATCGATTTGTCTGAGCGCGGGAGTTGGTCACGGATTGGCGGCCGGTTGAGTGTCTATTCCGCCGACAAGGGAACCGTGGTCACTTTACCTCCCATAGCCCTTGAGCTTGTTCCGACACAGCCTTGGAGTTTCGCAAATGCTCGCCTGATAGTGACAAACTGGCTGTCATCAAACGCATTGGCCTATTCCCTGCTTCTCTCTTTGGCTTGCATTCTTTTGGGAGCGGTGACCCTCGCGCTCCTCTCCCAACTCGGAAGGCGGTCGTGAACGTCGGACGAAACATCCTTCGCACCATGCTTTCGACTTGCACGGTGGTTTTCGGCGTAACCGTGGCGCACGCCGCTGAAGAGCGATTAATCCGTCCTGAAGAGTGGCAAGCCTATGCCCAGTCCTTCCTCGCACCATCTGGTCGGATAGTGGATACGGCGAACGGGGGCATTAGCCATAGTGAGGGGCAGGGATATGGCCTGATCCTCGCTTACCTTGCCGGAATGCAGACCGATTTTGAGCGGATATGGCGCTTCACGAAGAGCGAACTTCTGATCCGTGACGATGGGCTAGCCGCGTGGAAATGGGACCCGAACTCTGAACCGAGAATAACGGATATAAACAATGCGTCCGATGGGGAAATTCTGATTGCCTATGCGTTAGCCCACGCAGGAGCCGAATGGGCCAATCCAGAATATACCATCGCCGCGATTCAGGTGGCCGAAGCGCTGGGTCAGGCAACCCTGCAAATAACAGAAGGCGGGCCATTGCTGCTTCCGGGAGTCAACGGTTTCACGTCAGACGATAGGCCGGATGGGCCGGTCGTGAATCTCTCCTATTGGGTCTTTGAAGCGTTCCCTGTTCTGGCAGCACTCGACCGTTCTCACGACTGGATGGCCGTCTCTGCGTTCGGTGAAAGGCTCGTAAGATCTACAAAATTCGGTGTTCGGCAACTCCCGCCGGATTGGCTTTCCTTGGCCAGCATTCCGAACCCGGCAAAAGGGTTTGAACCAGAGTTCGGATACAATGGCTTGCGGATCCCACTTTATCTCATCCGAGCGGGAAAAGATGACCCTGCAACACTGGCACGTTTTGTCCAAGGCATGAGCATCGACGGCGATATCGCGCTTTCTGATCTCGAGACAGACCGCATTTCGCGGGTGTTGGATGAGCCGGGCTATAAGTCGATCGTGGCCCTGATGGGGTGCGTTCTGGGTGACGGGCCAATCCCATCGGATCTCACGAGATTTACAACTACCAACTACTACCCGTCGACGCTGCATCTACTGGTTCTCAGTCACGCAAGAAAGGAACTGCCGCAATGTCTCTAACAGCTCGACTGGCCCGGGGATCTGCCATTTCGGTTACCGTTCTTGCCGTTCTCGGGGTTCCTTCTGTCATGGCACAGGATGTCAGGGGCGATGCAGACGATGTCGACGAATCCGCATTGAGGTATTTTGCCGAAGAAGGCGATTTAGATAGGCTGAATGCCGAGATTGCGCGACTCAAGGCTCTATATCCTGGCTGGGAACCACCAGATGATCCGCTGTCGATTTCAGGAGGTGGTGACCCGTGGGAAGATAACCTTTGGCGACTTCTCGGCGAGAGGGAGTATGCGCTAGTTCGTGACCAGATTGTCGAGTATCGGGCTGAAGATCCGACGTGGAGACCCTCTCCAGAGCTGCTGGAACGCCTCAACGCAGGTGAGATCCGAACGCGTTTGGTAAATGCATCCGACCTGCAGCAATTCGAAATGGTCGTCACAGTCGCATCAGATCATCCGGAATTGCTTACTTGTGAGGATACAGATCTACTTTGGCGAGTCGCCCAAGCGTTTGCGCAGACTGATCGTGAAGAGCGCTCTGTGGACGCATACCGCTACATCCTCGAAAACTGCGACGGGCAACAAGAGCGGTTTGCCACTATGCAGAAAGCTATGGTGGAACTGAGGCGACCTGTAATGGTGGACCTTTTGAGCTTGGAGCGGGAGACATCAGCCGGCATTGGTGAGTTCGAGGGCATACGCGACGAACTGGCGCGCCAAGCGGTCGCTGAGGGAAACTCTGATGATCACATACGGGTTTCAGCGGGCGATCTTAAGCGTGTTGCAAGTTTATTCGACGATCGGCAACGGGTCGATGATGCTCTACTTTTGGGGTGGTATCATCTGAAGAGGGAGAACATCTCGGAAGCCGCAGAGTGGTTCGAACGCGCGGCACATGTAGAGGAAACGGAAGTCGGGGCGCAGGGCCTTGCACTCACGAAGATTGCGCAGGGTAATTTTACTCAAGCTGAGCTGGTGCTTGCTCCCTGGAAGGGTAGTTCCGAATCAGCGCGGTCGGTATATCTTGCAGCGGCCGCAAATCTACTGGCAGGTGATCCTCCACCAAAGGTCGATGAAGCTGTACTGCAACGTATTGTGCCGGAGGTTGTGAAGGCGAAAGATGCAGGGACGGCAAGACAACTCGGTTGGTATGCAAGAGCATTCGGCCAAGATGAGACTGCCCTTAAATGGTTCGAGGCCGCACTCAACTGGGACCCGGAAGACGAGCCATCTGCTTATGGTCTCGCCCTTACCTACGCAAACCTCGGCAAGAGCGATGGATTAGGCGCCCTAAAGTCAAATTGGCGCAACCGTTCAGAGCGCATTGCAAGTGTGGGACTGCCGCCTCGCAATACTGCCATATCTGGTGATCAGGTGCCGAAGGTAACAGACTGCACCGGATACGTATCACCCAGCACGCTTTCGCCAAGCCGTGCGCTCGCGTTAGGCTGGTGCCTTCTTGACTCCGAACGTTCGGTGGATGCCGCACAGGCATTCAAGAGAGCGCTACAGAGTGCTTCGGCAAAAACGCGTTCCGATGCGGCTTACGGTCTGAGCTTAGCTTACATTCGATCGGGATTTGTTGACCAGGCTGCTGCTGCCGCCACACAGGCCAAACAGACCCCTGAGAGATCGAATGAATTGATGGCCTCAATTCTGTCAGAACGTGCGACGGCTGCCTATAACCGGCGACGATACCGTGAAGCTCTTCAGATTCTCGATCACCGTTCAGGCTTCGCGCCCGAAGAGGTAGGGCTGATGGTGATCCGAGGTTACTCCTACTATAACCTCAAACAATATTGGCGGGCGGAGCAGGTCTTCTCAGCTGCGGCAAAGGCAGGAAATCCAGATGCGATGCAGGGTCTGAAGCTTGCTCACGAAGGGCGACGAAAGAAGCCATAGGGCTACCGTCACGATTGTCGTTCATCGATCAGGACGGCATCATAATACTGTTTCGACCCCGCCACGGTGATTGGGTCGATCCGCTGGCGGCAGGTCGCATAGTGCGCCGTTTTTCTATGGTGATCCAGCGCTTCAGCACTTTCAAAGACTTCGTAGATCGTAAAACGGTTCGGATCTTCCGGGTCCCCGAGTATGTCAAAACGAAGATTTCCTGGTTCAGCCCGGCTTCCTTTGCAGTTTGCTTGCATGGCTTCGAGGAAGGCGTCCCTTGCACCCGGCATAATTTCAATTGTAACGATCTGCACAAACATTGCCCCATTTTCTCCATTTGAACCTGTCTTGTCCAGGGAATGGCCCGCTGAGCTACGTAGCATTGCGCAAGAACAGACAGGGCCCCTCCTTGACGAGAAGCTCCAGTCTTGCGTCTAAGGTGCGGTAGAGAGGTGCGGCACTATTGGCAACGTGGGGAATTCATACAGTTCGGTATGCTGTCTGTCGGGAAGCGTTGCGCTCTTCGATCAGGCTTGACCTAGCGCGTGGGAATGCATCGCCCGCCATATTCAGAAGGCAAAATCCGTGAAGGCGTCGGCAAGTTTTTTCAAGGTTATGGCGCTTGCTCTGGCGATCCTGATGCACTGGGCCATGATGTTGGTTTTCCGATCCGAAGATGTGTCGCATTTAGAAGGGGCAGGGCAGGGGGCTCAGATTGAGATCGGAAATTCATTCTTGGATTTGCAGGTACGCACCGCGGAACCGATTCTTGCTGCCGAGACTGCCAGACGTTTCGAACCGCCCAGGCTATCTGATGCGGAACGATTGGGCCAGAATACCGCCGAAGAAAATTTTGATGCTGCGGGCAAAGCGGAGTTAATATTACCAGTCTCCGTTGAGGAGCGCAAACCATCAGAGGCATATTTGCTTCCAAGCAAGTCGCATGCGGTAGTTGATTCAGAGATCACAGGAACTCAAGGTCGCCCGAAAGCCAGGCCAGAAAGCCTGCGCCAATTAAGCGGGCCGTCCCGAAAGGACAATACCGACGCCTTCATTGGAAGTTCGACCAAGACAACAAGGGCCAGTCGGTCCGGGGGGGTAGACGGGCCTGGTCATGCGGCCAGTGGTGAGGTGCGATCAGGCGGCAGAGCCGCTCAATCTAACTACCGTGGCCTTGTAAACGAACGAATTCGTCGGGCACCCAAACCTCGGTCGATGGCGACGGCTAGTGCCGCAATTCAGTTTCGTATTGCATCAGACGGCCGAATTTCCGAGATCGTTGTAGCAAAAAGTTCAGGCTCTCCTCGTTTCGACCGGGATGCACTCAATACCGTTCGCGGGGCAGCGCCGTTTCCTCCTCCACCATCCGGCGCTGGCAGGGTCTACAACATCGTAGTTTCAGGGCGATAGGTGTCTGGCTGGTCAAGGCAGGTTGGTGCCAATACGCGATTGGCGTTTCAGTTTGTATCATTTGGCTTTAGTAAGGAACCGCCGTGAACGATCTTCGCGGTGGCAGTATAAGGGTCGGTGATTATGCGTCTTGCGTCTTTTGCTTCCGGTGGCGGAGTGGCCTACGGTGTTGTCGAACGTGGAATGATCCGAACAGCCAGCGAGGGATTCCGGGCAAAGTATCCCGACATCCGCTCAGTCTTGGTGGCAAATCAACTTGACATGCTGGCAGAGTCGACGACCTCGCCTGTGCCACTCGCCGAAGTGGCGCTGTTGCCTCCGATAATCGCTCCCGACAAGATTATTTGCGTCGGTCAGAACTACCTTGCTCATATACGCGAGATGGGCAACGAACCTGGCGAATATCCGGCAATATTCACGCGATACCCGTCATCTTTGGTGGGCCAAGGCGCAGATCTCGTGCGCCCGCTCCAATCCGAGAAATTCGACTTCGAGGGAGAACTTGCGGTTGTCATCGGCAAAGCGGGGCGACGGATTTCGCAAGAAGATGCACTCAATTATGTTGCGGGCTATACATGCTTCATGGATGGATCAATCCGCGACTATCAACGGCATACGTCACAATTCTGGCCTGGTAAGAACTTCATTTCATCTGGATCGGTGGGACCGTGGATTGTAACTGCGGAGGAAATCGGGGATCCCGCTGGGCAACATTTGAGAACTCGTTTGAACGGCAATGAGGTTCAATCCTCCCCGGTTAGCGATCTTGCGATCTCAGTGCCTGAAATATTGGCGTATATCTCGCAGGTTACCGAACTCCTACCGGGAGACGTGATCGCCACGGGGACGCCAGGAGGTGTTGGCGCTGCGCGGAAGCCGCAACTGTGGCTCAAGCCCGGTGATACCTTGGAGGTCGAGATCAGTGGGATCGGAACCCTCGCCAACCAGGTTGTTGCCGAAGGTTAGCGTTCAGGATTTTCCCGCCGCCGGCACCGCGGAAACAGCGGGTTTCAAGGACCTGGCAAGTGCCGAAACTAGAAGGGTCAGCAGACCCACCAAGGCAAACGCATGTTCAAGTGAGGTTGCGGCCGCGATTGCTCCGATGGCCGGAGGACCGGCAAGCAAGCCACCATACCCCAGTGTTGCGACAGCGGCGATTGCCTGTCCTGGCGGCACCTGTGGATCATTTGCCGCTCTTGAATAGGCGAGGGGAAAGAGCACTGCATATCCAAGTCCGATACCGGCAAACCCGAGCAACATGAGGGGAAGATTGCCGGAGAACAGAACTACGGCCATACTGGTGGCAGCGACTAGACTGCCGGTTCTGGCACTCTTGGCGGCACCGTAGATCGCGACAAGACGATCTGCCATGAGCCGTGCTGCAACCATCGAGATGGAGAAAGCAGCAAATCCCAGGGTTGCCTTCGCTTCGCTAAACCCCTTGATGCTGTACAGGTAGACGGCACTCCAGTCGGCTATCACACCTTCACCTAAAGCGGAACAGAGCGCCACGAAACCGACTAGCGCGAGCGGTCCGCGTGGAACGGCAAAGACCGGTCCACCTGAGGATCGAACGGAGTTCCATGGAATTCGTGCCAACCAGAGGCAGGGGAGACCGATCAGTATCGCAGTAGCGAGAAAATGCCCTGCCGGTCCGATACCAGTGTCGGCCGCGACAAATCCTGTGCCGGCGCCAAGGCCTCCACCGAGGCTGAACATCGCATGAAAGGATGACATGACGGGCCGTCTCATTCCTCGCTCAACTTCAGCTGCCCAGGAATTCATTGCGACATCGAGTCCGCCTTGCGCCGCGCCGAACAGCATTAGCGCCAGCCCCAGCGTGACAATGCCCGGAACAGTGGGCAGCAGGACCAGTGCGATAAGTGCGAGAGCTGCCAGAGCGATCGATACGCGGGCCGCGCCTTTCCGGTCGGAAAGATTGCCTGCGAAAGGGAAACAGATGACCGCACCGATTGCAACACATAGCAGCAGGATCCCAAGTGAAGCTTCGCCCAGATCAAAACGATCAACAAAGGCCGGAATCCGCCCGGCCCAAGTGCCGAACAGTCCGCCGCTGAGAAAGAACAAAGCGGCCACTGCGCGCCAAGGGGTGCGAAATCTAGGCATGGATGACCTCAACATCTCGTGCTTCAATGGACTTCGTAGAGACGATATCGGCATTCGTCACGACCACATCTATCTCACTCGGGCAAAGCGTCCTGTAGCGGGTCCGCGACCCAACTTTGCGAGCATCCGTGAGGACGAATGTTTCTGAAGCGGCGCGAGACAGGCTGCGTTTTGTCGTGCTTTCAAGAATGTCATCTGATGAGAGGCCAAACTCCGCATCAAGGGCGCATGCTCCTAGGACCGCGGTGTCCGCGGCAATGCCTTCAAGCATTTCTTGACATGAAATTCCCACCGAAATGCCTCCGCTCTCGCTGAGACGACCTGGAAGAGTAAGTGTTTCAATTCCTCGTTTGAAGGTTTCTACAGCGACAAATGGCGACGGGGTGATAACCGTGAGGCTTGGGGAGGCCTGCAATACTCTTGCAAATGCAACGCAGGTTGTACCGCCATCGATGAGTAGTGTTCTAGCTCCTCGTAGCCTTTGGAGAGCGCAGAGGGCAATCCGGTTGGCGATAGCGAAGTCCGTCCCGGGGCGATCGCGCAGCGGCCCGGACGGTTGAATGATCGGAACTGCGCCGCCGCGAACCCGCTTGGCCGTGCCAGCAAGCTCGAGCGCGATGAGATCACGTCTGATAGTGTCAAGTGATACGCCAAACTCTGTGGCCAGATCGAGGGCGATCAGAGATGCGCCGGTAGCAATACGCTCACGAAGGATACCTAGTCTCACTTCAGGATTGTTCAGTTCCATTCAAATCTCGCAAAAAATCGCACAAAAGTGCATTATACTGCATTTTGGTGCGTGTCAACTGCTTGGGGCGCGGTTGCCCCCAAGCCCACCTTGGGAACTTTGTCGTTCGCGTGGCTTGCAAATAGTATGGATGCAGAACACTTGTTCACCGGGTTTGCAGGCGTTGGTCTGCGAAGGAATGAATTGCGGGAGTGGCGTATGGATCCGATCGTATCAGTCGAGAATGTTCGAAAGACATACGAAGGCGGATTCGAGGCGCTCAAGGGCGCAGACCTCCAGATCAGTCAAGGAGAGATATTAGCGCTTCTTGGCCCCAATGGGGCCGGAAAAACTACGCTCATATCGATGATCTGTGGTATTGCGGAAATCAGTTCCGGTCGAATTCTTGTGGGCGGTCACGACGTGGCAAGAGAATTTCGGGAGGCACGCCAGCTCATTGGACTCGTGCCACAGGAAATCAGCATCGATCCGTTTGAGAAGGTCTTACGTGCGGTCAGATTTTCACGCGGTTTGTTCGGGTTGCCGCCCAATGAGGCCTTTCTTGAACGCATCCTCCGCGACCTGTCGCTCTGGGATAAACGAGATGCAGCAACTCGAGAGTTGTCTGGCGGCATGAAACGGCGCGTCATGATAGCTAAAGCGCTCGCGCACGAGCCCAAGGTGCTGTTTCTCGACGAACCAAGTGCGGGGGTCGACGTCGAATTGCGCACAAGCATGTGGGAAACCGTGCGGCAGCTTCAGAAGGCGGGCACCACGATTATTCTGACCACGCATTACATTGAAGAGGCCGAGGCTATTGCTGATCGCGTCGGCGTAATCAATCAGGGTCGCATTCTTCTCGTCGAAGAGAAGGCGAAGCTTCTGGATCGGATGGGACGAAAGGAATTGACAATTTCGTTCCATGAACCTGTGTTCGATGTGCCGGCGGCCCTCGGAGAATATAATCTCGAGAGGACGCCGGACGGAACGGGCCTTATCTACAGCTATGACCGTACAGCCGAGCGAACTGGTATCACATCTCTCCTGAAGGACTTATCCGCGCATGGGCTTGTTCTGCGGGACATACAGACCCGTCAAAGCTCGCTCGAAGATATTTTTGTGCATCTCGTGAAGGAATCTGCATGAACCGGAGAGCCATTTGGGCAATCTATCGCTATGAAATGTCGCGTGCGCTCAGGACGGTATTCCAAAGCCTGATTTCACCAATCATTTCGACCTCGCTGTATTTCGTAGTCTTCGGAACGGCTATAGGATCACGTATCGAAGAAGTGGAAGGAATAGAGTACGGCGCGTTCATCGTTCCGGGGCTAATCATGCTGACGGTTCTAACACAAAGCATTTCGAACGCATCATTCGGGATCTATATGCCACGATTTATGGGTACGATTTACGAGATTCTGTCTTCGCCTATCACCTATGTCGAAATCCTAATCGGCTATGTCGGAGCAGCTGCCACGAAATCATTCTTCATAGGGCTGGTCATCTACTTGACTGCAAATTTATTCGTGGAACTGCCTGTGGCTCATCCGTTTTGGATGATTGCCTTTCTCGCTCTCACTTGCGTGACATTCAGTCTGTTTGGTTTCATCATTGGAATATGGGCAAAGAACTTTGAGCAGTTGCAATTAGTTCCGCTTCTGGTCGTAACCCCACTCGTATTTCTGGGTGGAAGTTTCTATTCGATATCAATGTTGCCGCCGCTGTGGCAAAATATCACGCTGTTCAATCCTGTAGTTTACCTGGTTTCCGGTTTCCGGTGGTCGTTCTTCGGTATGGCGGACGTTCCTGTGGGGCTGAGTATCGGAGCAATCCTACTCTTTGGCACCGCCTGTGTTGCTATGGTTTGGTGGATCTTCAGAACCGGCTATCGCGTAAGATCCTAACCGTCTAAGAGCCTGATTCAAAACTCAGTCAAAAATAGCAATATCTTGCAAGCCGCCTGGTTGTGATGCGGATGTGTGCGATGTTGATCCAGGCTTCGGCGGAGGCGACGGATTTCTCCCAATCATTGGCGAGACGACGGCAGCGACCGAGCCAGGCGAAGGTTCGCTCGACGACCCACCGGCGGGGAAGGGCCTCGAAGCCTTCTGCGATGTCGGAGCGCTTGATGATCTCAACTGTCCACTCGCCCATGCGCCTGAGCGCGGCGCGCAGCTTCGGACCGGCATAGCCGCCGTCGGCAAAGATGTGACGCAGCCAGGGACAGGCATGGCGGATCGATTTCAGGACCTCCGGCGCGCTATCCCGATCCTGGATATCGGCGGCATGGACGACCAACCCGAACAGAAGGCCAAGAGTGTCGGTGACG
>NZ_JBNAFY010000008.1:0-209883 GCF_049800915.1 Amaricoccus macauensis | reverse complement strand
GTTCAACAAAAACACCGTGCAGCGGATCTTCCAGATAAAGGGCTGGCAGGTTCGGAAACGATCCATTGGGGCCCGGCCACGCGTTGAAGCTTTGCCATCCGTTGCGGAACGGCCCAATGAAAGATGGGAACCTCTATCAACCCGCGCGGCATGGAGAGATAATGGGGTTGGCGCAGGTTGAGTGGCAACCCATCGGGTCTATCCCGGGTCACTCATAATTGCTGGCGTCCCATGGCTCACGCGCCCTCGGCCTTCTGGATCTGAGCGAGCCTTCGGATGTTGTAGACGATGTTGGCGATGCCGATCTTCGCCTTGGCCCTTGCAATGCCGATGGTTCGGATCGTCAGGCTCATGGCCTGTTTCTGAACAGCGAAGACGTGCTCGATGGGCGCGCGATGCTTCGAGCGGGTGGCGTTGCCGCGGCGGATATGCGCAGGCATCGGCTTTCCCTTCGGTTTGCGGCGATGAACATGGCTGGTGAAACCGTGGCGCTCCATGAAGGCCTCGTTCTTGCGGGACCGGTAGGCACTGTCGGCCCAGACGCCAGAGGCGGTGTTCGACGGATCGAGCAGTCCCCGGCGCAGCATCCGGCCGTCATGTGCCGCCGCATCGGTGACCTCCCAGCGCCGGATCAGGCGATACTTCCTGTCGATGCTCGTATGAGCCTTGTAGCCGAAGGTAGGGATCGCGATGTCCGACATCGGCTTGCCGTCCTCCCGGAGCCGGGCCTTGCCGAACTGGACCGTCCACCGCGCCGAGGTGTCCTTCTGGCACGCTTTCGAAGGAGTTTCCGGCCAGATCTGGGCGGCGGTCCTGCCGTCCCTGACCTGGCGCTTCTCGTCATCGGTATTGCGCTGCTTGGGCGCGGCGACCAGCGTGCTGTCCACGAGTTGGCCCGACATCGCGATGTAGCCGGCGTCGCGCAGGGCCTCGTCGAAACGCTTGAAGAGATCCGTGATCGCCCCGGCTTTGGTCAGCCGTTCCCGGAAGGCCCAGATCGTCTTGGCATCGGGCACCCTGTCGTGCAGACCGAGCCCGAGAAACCGCATGAAGGACAGGCGATCGGAAATCAGGAACTCGGCGCGGTCGTCGGAGAGGTTGTTCTGGGCCTGGATCACCAGGATCTTCATCATCAAGACAGGATCGAAAGGCGGGCGGCCACCCCTGGCGCCGTCCGAGTATTTCAGCGCTTTCTCCAGGTCTGACCGGAAGATCTCGAAATCCACCGCCGCGGTATAGGTCTCGAGTTGATCGCCAAGATCGCTCAACCGCTTCAGTCGCTCATCGATGTCAAAGAACCCAGGTTGTCTCGCCATCCCGACCTCGCCCGTTCCCACAGAAACAGTGAATCAGGAAAACGCCAATCTGGCGAGGTAAATAGAGGTTCCCAGCTTTTGGGCTGGCACCTATCGCGATCCGGCAAGGCCACGACGGCGGTGTCAGCGCTTGAACACGCGCTGATCGCTCGCTTCGGAACTTTGGGCAAAGTCGATGAGCCATTCGTTCTTCGCAGCGACAATGGACTGGTCTTCACGTCTCGGGCTTACACCAAGCTTGTACGCAGTTACGGCCTGAAGCAGGAGTTCATCACTCCGCATTGCCCGCAGCAGAACGGGATGATGGAACGCCTGATCCGTTCCCTCAAAGAGCAATGTGTCCATCGTCATCGCTTTGAAAGTTTGGCGCATGCAAGCCGCACGATCGGCGACTGGATACAGTTCTACAACCACAAGCGTCCGCACCAGGCACTTGCCATGCGCACGCCAAACGAGGCATTCAAATTAGCGGCTTAATCTGAGCAGATTCCGCTGGGTCAATACAGAGGTTCCCAGATCACAGCGGCCCGCGCCAGTAACCGGAAGTCTCAAAATCACTTGGCCGGTGGGCGCCGCGTTTCAATGGTAACTTCGGCATCAAGGGCCATGCAAGTTCTACAAATCCCACAAGGACAATTGCTGGCCAAAGGAACTGCCCCATTTGAATAATCCCTGTTCGATTTAGTATCAATACCCCCACCAATAAACAACAAAGAATGGCTCCCCCCATCAATGACTGAAACTGCGAGAATCGTGCCACGAGTCGGGAAAAAACGAACCCAAATAAAATTAGAAAAACTGATCCCAGAATAGTACCCATTTCGATATAGGTAACACCATAAAGACCAATCGTGGCTTGTGTCTTGAACTGCGCCCAAATCTCAGGAGCTATTAGTTCAGAGTATTCGATACTTGCTGAAACGGGCTTAAGAGAAAAAACGCTACGCGGAATAGGGAGTGTGGCCAATCCCAATAATTCTTCAAACGGGTATCTTGAAATAGAAGATTTAATATCTAAGGAAACTATGGATGTAATTGTCTGAAAGTAATGCAACTCAAACGGATTTATAAAAATACTAATCCAGCCACCGTTGCTTTCAACTAAATCCATTATCGATGTTGAATTTGTAAATGCACGAAAATAGTAACGCATAGAGATAGATACTGCACCCCCTAATGGAAGAACAGCCACGGCCCAAAGCCAGTGAACTTTTATACCCCTACTGGCGGCTATCAACCCAAGAATCAGAATTAGGGTCAATGTATTTACCCTTGCGCCTGTTGTTATCATTATGAATAAAGTAAGACAGAATGCCAACCAGAATAATATTCCCATGCTTCTGCAAGATATAGCATAAATAAAGAATGATATTCTTACCAGTGTAGATAAATACAGAAAGATTGTTAGCTCTCTGAGAAGATTGAATCGATCGCTCGTAATTCTTTGAAGATCGGAGAAAGTACGAATCCCAAACCCAAAAAATAAAATAAACAAGGTCAAAAAGCAAAGTAAGAAGAAAGAGGTTTTTATAATTACTGATTTTTTCTGATTAATTTCTACAATAGTCAATTTGCGAGGACTCACTCGGGACGTTTCTGTTCCTAAAAGAACTCCAAGTGCAAAAAAGAATGTAAATGCGGTGAATATGGAGTAAGACATCCTCCAGTCGTGCATGCTTGCGCGAAAAGTTATCCTTGGATGTGATACAACCTCGCTGCCAAAGTGTAAAAAGTATAGTAACGTATTTATCGATGTAAATATTCCAAATAATATAACGGGATTAAAGGAGCTGCTTTTTAAGTATCCAAATTTTTTTCGACACCCACACCATATCATGATAAAAACACTAAAAAAATTTACTGATGTGAGCAACAACGAAAACACGGTCATATTTTTTCGCAAAACACTGTTTTAACTTATGCACTCTGCATAGTTCGGGAATTTCGCACGATGCCCAGAATCATTTTACATTTCATTTCTACGCGAATACTCGGACATCCTTGATCTCTTTTCATCTTGGTACGCTTAGTATTTTTCCGACCCTTTCTATATTTATTACTCATAAATCAGCGGTCTCCGCTAATTTTGCGTAAGAAGCCTTCGCTCTTTCCACGGCTCGCGCCAAATGAGGTGCGTCGAAGAGTTTGGAAACTTTTTCCTGAGTCTGTTCGCGCTTGGCCTTATCTTCGGGACTTCTATTTGGGCTATACGGTTCGCCATCTCTTCCTACGGTTCCGCGCTCCATGGACAGGCGGTCAACCAGCTTAAATGCATCTCCTGAGAGCTCGTCTCGTTTAATTTCGCGCAGCCCAAGATTCCAGCGCTCATTCAACGCACGTATAACAGAACTGAAATCTTGGGTAACTGTTTCGAAACGCACGAGCAAATAATTGCTTCGGATTTCTATTATTGCCGAATGAAATATTTCATATTCGCGCAATGCCGTCGCGGGAGAGATAAGATCCGGATGATGCATGACGAGAGATCGACATGCGCCAAGAGGCTCTCGCAGCAGCACCAAGCTGGGCTTTCCGAGGCGCGCTCCCCTTAAGACTTGTGCGGCGGCATGGCAATGGTGAGCGATATTTAGTTCTCGCTCGGCGGCGGAGCGGATAGCCGCCTCGGCGAAAGAGTTCCCAGACCGAGGAAATCCCTCTACAACCAAATCAGTATGCGGGCCCGTAACCCATTCTTTTTTAGTCAACCGTGCGAACGGAATGTATAGTGATTCATTTGAACTTATGGAGCTACGAAGCCACCGTTTGGCTACCCGTAAACTTCGCAGCGGAGATGGAGCGACAGAATATACGTTACTCGACATGGGAAGCTCCCCTTTGCGTAGCACCTTCACCAATACGGCCCGAACGCAATGTAAACGATTTTTTATTTAGAGACATTTGATGCAGCCGCTCGACGGCTACCGCGTCGTGCGGCACTCCAATCGCATTTAGTATCTGCGCAAGTGCCTCTTTGCGTCGAATGTCGCTTCCACCACCATGAGCTCCGACGAGATCTTCAAATCGGACCTGGAGGGCGCCAGAATTGGTCTCCCAACGCTCATAAGCTGCAAAATACACGGCAGCGGGCTCTGTCCCAGGTTTATCTTGGCGCCAAGGAATGCCATCAACAAGCGCCTGCCGCCGAGCAGCCTCATTGCTGTAATCCTCCATAAGGCGCGAGTGTAAATGATGACGCCGTAATCCCGAAATATAATGATAGCGAGAGTTCAAGATATCGTCACAGTTTCGCGACATGAAAATTGTGACAAAGTTGAGTTCGTTCAAGGTTTCAATAATTTCTGGAACCCAAGGCAAATGTCCACTTGCTACTTGCCCACCGCGAATTGTTCTAAGGAACCGCACAAGTTTTGAAACATCCAGTTCGAACTGACTCATAGGAGAATGAGCCTGCCAATTAGATCCGGCAACATCGTTTACATCGATATGAGCTCGCGAGAGCATAATTCCTGGAACCTCTTCAAGAATACTTGTCAATAAATGTGTACCTGCCTTTGGAATAGAGTTGACAAACACGCGAGGTCCCTTGCGCCAAAACATACTACGGGTTGCCACCGTAAAAAGGTTAAGCATAACGGATCGCATTACTGCGTTTTGAAAGAAGTTATTTGGATTGGACATTATCAGATTTCCAATTTCGCTTACAAAATTTCATGCGATTGCGGACTGAGATCACGGATAGGAACAGCAATATAACTCCTACTATCATAGCACTGATTGCCGCGCCTACAGCCCCGTAAAGAGGTATTAGCCATAGATTAAGCAACACAGTCACAACTATTCCAATTAACGTAATCAAACCAAACAGATTATGATCACCAGATACTGTGAGAAACGCGTTCATAGGAATTATCACTGCACTTATTGATTGAGATATAGTTAGAATAATTAATGGATAATATGATGGACTAAACTGCTCTCCAAATACGAAGCTTATTATTTGGGATCCAAATAATAATATTAGCAAACAAAAAATAGAAACACTTAATAAAGAAATAATTAGTCCAAACCTCAGTGTTGATATTAGATCATTATATAATTTTGCAGAAAAAGCTTTTGAGAACTTTGGAGAGAGCACCAATGAAACGACAACTTGCGGAAAAGTAATTAAATAGGTTATACGGAATGCTGCTGCATAATATCCGACTTCCTCCAAGTTTGACAGCGGCGCAAGCATCACCGAGTCTACACGGTTCATCAAAGCCCTTGACATCAAACCTACAGTAAGCGGCAAAGAAACCCATAGCCATTCTTTTAAGTTATTCTTGGAAACAGGAGGACCACCATTATCTTTTAAATCAATTAGGGCACGGCGAGAAATTAATTCACCAACAGCAAATCCCGCTATCCCGAAGAGACTATAAACCACTGCTGCTTGACTTGCGGAACTTAGCCATACCCCAAAGATAACCACACCTGCAGGACTGAGAAACTCGTCAAGGAAGAGGCCAAGTGGAGACCGACCACAAGCGGCAAGCTTCTGCCGTGTAAATTGACGAAGACCAATGGGGACCGCCATAATTGCTGCAATCAGTAGGCCTTGGCGGATATCTTCTGGCATTTCGATCAACTGGGTGGCAGTTACAAGTCCGACGCTAAGAATCGCTGGTCCAGTAAGTGACACGCCAAGCGCCACAAGCATAAGGGCCTTGAGTCGTAATTTCTCATGTCGATCGTAGTAATATGGAAAAAACCGAACAATTGTAGTTGGCCAACCAAGCCCACCTATTGTGCCGCATATTACCGCGACACCCAATGCAAAGGTAAAAAGACCATATCCAACGGGATCAAGGGTCCTTGCCAATATAACCGCCATGCATACTTGCACAATTCTGGCAATTATAGCCACAGAAAAGGCTCGAAATATCAATACCCTAAAACTATTAATTGACAGCAATTTACTCATAACTCCCAATACAGTTAGTTAGTTTGTAGACATCTTAAACGGGGACAGCACATGCCGATGGTATCTTTTTCACAAGCCTTCGGATTTCTCAGGAATCGTATGCCGATGAAACAGCAACTTATCTTCATCGGCCCATTCCCGGAGCCTACACACGGACAGGCCATAGCGACCGAGCAACTCTGGCACACTCTCCTATCTGATGGTCGAAAGATATATCGAGTAGATACGAACGGCACAATGGTGCAGCGGATATTGCGCCATGTCCGTGCCATCATTGTGCTGTTAATAGCACCACCTGAGTGTAGAATATACATCTCGGTGAATGCTAATTTTGGCATCTATCTCACAGGCCTGCTCTGTTTCGCCGCCCGTTTGCGGGGACTGCCAATCGCGCTTCATCACCATACCCGGTCCCAGTTGCGCAGGAACTCGCATGGATTGCGCTGGCTTCTTACATGCACCAGCAATAATACAGTTCATATCTGTCTCTGTAGTATAATGTCAGAACTTCTGAAGGCATCGGCAGACCGCCCAGTACAGTGTATCAACTATTCTAATGTAAGCCTTGTTGATAAAGCTCTTCTCGAAATTCCACTTTCCTGCTCCGAAATTCCCTTAGGTCGAGTAGTCGGGCACCTGAGCAACCTGTCCATGGAGAAAGGACTTGGGGAAGTATTGGACACATTTCGAAGTCTAAAGGCAGAAGGTCTTGCAGATCGACTTCTTATAGCGGGACCCGCAACCGGGGCTAAGGAGAAAGCACATCTTATAGAAGCAGAAAAAGAATTTGGCACGTCTTTCAAATGGGTGGGGCCGGTATCGGGGGAGAAAAAAGTAAATTTCTTTTCGGAAATAGATCTTTTCCTATTCCCTTCAAGATATAAGAATGAGAGCCAACCATTGGTGAATCTTGAGGCTCTTGCTGCGGGTGTTCCGGTCGTCGGAACGCGACTTTGTTGCATGGAGAGTGATCTTTTTGGCCCTTCCGCACATACTGTAGCATTAGAAAGGAACTTTTCGGATGCCACCGTCGAATTTGCACAACGGCTTGGACCACTATCTGCTCGCGATGCTCGCAATCACTTCTTACTCCTAAAGTCGTTGAATGAAGGTGAACATAAAAATCTTCTCGCTTATCTTTGAGAGCCTGACCGAAAAAGAGTCGAGCGTCTTCAGTCGGTTGTGATTCCGTGCGGTTTGCAGACTAAACGGAGCCGACAATGCCTTGGACTGAAGCCGCTCGCCGTGAGTATCGGCGGGAATGCCGTCGTTACGCAAGCGACCTTTCCGACAGGGAGTGGGCGCTCATCAGGCCGTTCATGCCGCCTCGGAAACGGTTGGACACCCTGAAGAACTCGGCAATTTGCCTCTGCGAGCCAGCGTCATGGCTGGATGTTCCTCGATGACAGGCGGATTTTGAGCGGCCGAAGGTCTTCTTCTATGATCCTGCGGCTCACGCGGCAGCTGCGGTTCGTTCCAGGTGGGAACCTCTATCAACCCGCGCGGCATGGAGAGATAATGGGGTTGGCGCAGGTTGAGTGGCAACCCATCGGGTCTATCCCGGGTCACTCATAATTGCTGGCGTCCCATGGCTCACGCGCCCTCGGCCTTCTGGATCTGAGCGAGCCTTCGGATGTTGTAGACGATGTTGGCGATGCCGATCTTCGCCTTGGCCCTTGCAATGCCGATGGTTCGGATCGTCAGGCTCATGGCCTGTTTCTGAACAGCGAAGACGTGCTCGATGGGCGCGCGATGCTTCGAGCGGGTGGCGTTGCCGCGGCGGATATGCGCAGGCATCGGCTTTCCCTTCGGTTTGCGGCGATGAACATGGCTGGTGAAACCGTGGCGCTCCATGAAGGCCTCGTTCTTGCGGGACCGGTAGGCACTGTCGGCCCAGACGCCAGAGGCGGTATTCGACGGATCGAGCAGCCCCCGGCGCAGCATCCTGCCGTCATGTGCCGCCGCATCGGTGACCTCCCAGCGCCGGATCAGGCGATACTTTCTGTCGATGCTCGTATGAGCCTTGTAGCCGAAGGAAGGGATCGCGATATCCGCCATCGGCTTGCCGTCCTCCCGGACCCGCGCCTTGCCGAACTGGACTGTCCACCGCGCCGAGGTGTCCTTCTGGCGTGCCTTCGAAGGGTTTTCCGGCCAGATCTGGTCTGCGGTCCTGCCGTCCCTGATCTGTCGCTTCTCGTCATCGGTATTGCGCTGCTTGGGCGCCGCGACCAGCGTGCTGTCCACAAGTTGGCCCGACATCGCGATGTAGCCGGCGTCGCGCAGGGCCTCGTCGAAACGCTTGAAGAGATCCGTGATCGCCCCGGCTTTGGTCAGCCGTTCCCGGAAGGCCCAGATCGTCTTGGCATCGGGCACCCTGTCGTGCAGACCGAGCCCGAGAAACCGCATGAAGGACAGGCGATCGGAAATCAGGAACTCGGCGCGGTCGTCGGAGAGGTTGTTCTGGGCCTGGATCACCAGGATCTTCATCATCAAGACAGGATCGAAAGGCGGGCGGCCACCCCTGGCGCCGTCCGAGTATTTCAGCGCTTTCTCCAGGTCTGACCGGAAGATCTCGAAATCCACCGCCCCAGCATAAGCCTCGAGCTGATCGCCCAGATCACTCAACCGCCTCAGTTGCTCGTCGATATCAAAGAACCCAGGTTGTCTCGCCATCCCGACCTCGCCCGTTCCCACATAAACAGTGAATCAGGAAAACGCCAATCTGGCGAGGTAAATAGAGGTTTCCAGCTTATGGCGAAGCCATGTTGGAGCTCCGCGCCAGAAAAAAGCTCCAGGCCTTGCTGGACGCGGAGGACGACAAATGATCCGCAGCGTGCAGCAAGGCCTTCTCGACGATGGAATTGTTGTGCCGGTGACCAAACTTTGCGCGTGGTTCGATGTCCCGCGCCGCACGGTCTATTACAAACCGACAAAAGCGGCGCCAAAGCTGGACGACAAATTCGTCGCGCCGATCAAAGCGCTGATCGAAGAAGAGCCATCTTTCGGATATCGCACCGTCGCTTGGCTTCTTGGGTTCAACAAAAACACCGTGCAGCGGATCTTCCAGATAAAGGGCTGGCAGGTTCGGAAACGATCCATTGGGGCCCGGCCACGCGTTGAAGCTTTGCCATCCGTTGCGGAACGGCCCAATGAAAGATGGTCCACCGACCTGTGCCGTGTCTGGGCTGGAAAGGACGGTTGGGCGACCCTGGCGCTTGTCATGGATTGCCACACGCGCGAGCTTTTGGGCTGGCACCTATCGCGATCCGGCAAGGCCACGACGGCGGTGTCAGCGCTTGAACACGCGCTGATCGCTCGCTTCGGAACTTTGGGCAAAGTCGATGAGCCATTCGTTCTTCGCAGCGACAATGGACTGGTCTTCACGTCTCGGGCTTACACCAAGCTTGTACGCAGTTACGGCCTGAAGCAGGAGTTCATCACTCCGCATTGCCCGCAGCAGAACGGGATGATGGAACGCCTGATCCGTTCCCTCAAAGAGCAATGTGTCCATCGTCATCGCTTTGAAAGTTTGGCGCATGCAAGCCGCACGATCGGCGACTGGATACAGTTCTACAACCACAAGCGTCCGCACCAGGCACTTGCCATGCGCACGCCAAACGAGGCATTCAAATTAGCAGCTTAACCTGAGCAGATTCCGCTGGGTCAGTACACAGACCCAAAAAAGCACGGAGCAGCTTGACCCAACCAACCCCAATCAGAGAAGGCTCTCAGGGCGCTTTAGATTTGTGGGAGGCTAACATGGCATAATCTATATGATAAATCATCAATCTGTTCGCCATACGCTATCAAGAGATCTTCAAACCTTTTTTTTGATTTCTGAGAGTTAACCATGTATTCATCGTCATTATTATCAAAATAATCTAAAGAACCTTTAATAAAATTTTCCGATATATTCAATACACAACCGCCTGAACCCTCAATGATTTCTGGTATGCCTGCAATGTTTGTAGTTATACATGGAATTCCGGCAGCAATCGCCTCCAGCAATACTAAAGGGGAAGCTTCATTCCGGTACCTTGTTGGGAAGATGAAATAATCAATGTCACTAAAAAATTTAATCTTATCATCCCCATAGACGGGACCTCTATATTCAAAATGATCTTCTAATTTTAATTTTGCCCTTTCAATTTCATTTTCAGAAAATTTATCCTTTATTGGTCCAGCAATAATGAGCTTAGATAGTTTTTTATTATGCAATGATTGAATCGCGAGATCTACTACATCTTTAATACCTTTTTCCTTGCAGATATTCGCCAGATGTCCAATAATAAATTTATTATTAGATCTAATCTTCTCTATTTTATATGTGCGCACAATTCCAGAATTGTTAATAACAATTAAATTCTTAGCTTCTTTATATGTTGCTTTGAGATCTTTTCCCATAGAATTAGTCAAAACTACATGCAGCAAATTCGAGCCACCTGCTCTTACGAGTGCCGCCATGCTAAGTCGCCTGCGCCGCACATGATCATAGGTGAGATGGTGCACGATCGTTGGGTTCCTTCTCAGCCGCGCTAACGCAACCAAGACGGCCGAGAGCCACATTCCAGCATTCGCACTCAATGAAATGTATAGTAACGATTTATTTGATAAAATCAATTTACTTGCAAACAAATACTTCAAAATTTTGTAAGTGATGCTTATTATTTTATTATGATCTCCTATTGAGAGATCTATTTTTCGCAGATGACATCCTTGCGCTTCCAAGTGCTCTGCCAGCATATTTGTCGCTATTGCTTGGCCATGTGTAGGCGGCGGGAACGGTCCAACGAACAAAATCGGATTCATTAGATTACTCCCGCTTGAAGGCAACTATTCATTTGTATGTCCTGAGTTTCACTTCAAGCCTTAGCGCGAAAAGAGTGCCCAGTTGGGTTGTCTTCAAGGCACATTAGCCAGACGATCATTCTAAGAAACAGTGGCTGACGCATCCAGATCGCTCGCCTGAGAGATGTGTAGATTTTCCAAACTGTTGGCTTGGTAGTACAGGGCAATAGAAAATTAAAATCTAAGTGCTTACTTCCAACTCAATTCAATCGCCGAATCCTATTAAATGATTTAAATAATTTCTGTTTTCTAAATTTGAAAATTGTAAAAGTAAGTTGCGATCTCCATTAACACTTAAATTCACTTTAGATAATACTCTTTATATTGCCCTTTGTAGTAGTTATATCCATCATATGCATAGCGCGACGCCTTCGCTTCATTTACCATTGTCATCACAATACCAGCAATCGGAGCCTTTACGGACTTTAACTCCTTGAGTCCCTCCAAAACTGCATCACGGGGCGTATGGTCCCAACGTACTGCGTATATGACGGCATCAACCGAGGAGGCCAAAATGCGAGCATCTGTCACGATCAGGGCGGGCGGCGTATCGAGCACGACGAGATCATATTGGTTCGAGAGTGTCTGGATAAGGTCGCTGAACTTTTGGGATGAAAGAATATCCGCTGCATTGACTTGCGCCTTTCGCTCTCCTTGACGCGCCATCAGAACATGCAACCCGGTATCGGGATCCTCATACAACGCCTGTCTGAAAGTGGCTGTTCCCTCCAGAACAGATAGTAGACCGGGCTTATCTTCCTCCACCCTGAGAAGCTGTACCACTGAAGGTAGGCGCAGGTCACAATCGACAATAATGGCAGATTTACCCATCTGACGGCTGGTAATCGCCGTCAGCATTGAGGTAGTCGACTTACCCTCACGCGGCACTGAGGAGGTGAACATCACCACTTTCGGAGGGCGGTCTACATTAGAAAATAAAATACTGGTCCGCAGGTTGCGAATTGATTCTGCCAAGGAAGAGCCGGGCTTGTCGAGAAAGTTCTTAATCACATCCCGACGATGAACTCGAGCTCCAATAGCTGGAATGGTTGCCAATACGGCCTGCCCGGTCATGGTCTCGATATGCTGAGGGGCTCGAAAGGTATTGTTGAGCTGATCCAGCAGGAAGATAAGACCCAATCCCACGAAGCCACCCAGCACGACGGAAGCCGCAATAAGCTGCTTCTTAACCCCGGTTTCAGGATCAAGTGGCGGCTTGGCCGGCGAAAGCACTCGCGCATCTGCTTCCTGAAGGTCCTCCTGCTGGGTTGTTTCTTTCAGCCTCGTCAAAAAGTTCTCATAAAGTAGACGGCCGGCCTGAGCCTCGCGCTCAAGTTGCCGGAGCTGGATCTCTTCCCGTGATTGCGCCAAAGATTGAGCCTCGAGATTACGAATATCCCTCCTCAGCACCTCCTCTTGTGCCAGGGATCCGTCCAGTTCAACCTTGATTGATTGCGTGATTAGCTCAGCTTCTTCTCGCATCCGCGCATTGATCCGTTCAAGCTGGGCCGAAATCTGCTCCCGCTCAGGGTGGTTTGCAGACAGTGAGTCGAGCCGATCCTGTAACTCGCCCGCTTCCTCGCGATAGTCCCTGATCAGAATTGATTCTCGAAACTCCCGCACCGAACCCATATCTCGGCCAAGTTCCAGCGCTTCGGTAAGCCGTGCATATTCCGCTTCGATTTGTGCAGAGCGATTGCGTGCCACCGAAAGGGATGCGTTGAGCGCCCCAAGTTGCTGCTGCGTGATATCGAGACTTTGCCCAGCAGCGCTTGAAAGCTCCGCTCGCAGAGCTTCGACGGCCTCTTCGGATTCCTGCACTCTTAGACGCAGTTCCTCGACTCGACCGGTTAACCAGTCAGTCGCGGAGCGGGTCGTCTCAAGCTTCGCCTCCAACTGATCCACTATATATTGCTCTGCCACAGCATTGACGATGCGAGCTGCAGTGCGCGGATCATCCGCAGTAAACGAAATCTCTATGACACGTGAGCCGACGACTGGCCGCAGCGAAAGCCCCTGCTGCACCGCTGCGACTACAGCCATCTGCTCCCGAAACCTTGCCTCTTCCTCATCCGGGGGTGGAGTAGGTGCGGAGACCAGGCCAATATTCATCAGGAAATCATTTACTTCAGGCGGCAGTGAAAATGTTGCCCTGATTTGGTCGAAGATCGAATCCTGTGCCTGCGCCGCCGCAAGGAGTGGGTTGAATTCTGGATCTCGCCCAAGATTGAGATCTTCTGTCACGCGTCGGACGAGGTTATCCGAACTCAGCACCTCGATCTCATTCTGTAGCGTATCTTGATCGAATTCAGGTGAAACAAGAACCTGCTGCACATCGACAACATTCGTCTTCTGAATTCCAAACATCACCTTAGCGGAAGACTTGTAGCGCGGTTCAAGCTGGGACACGGCGAGCGCAGCCAAGGTCAAAAATACTACAATACTAATCGCAATGATCCAGCGGCCACGCCAGACCTTGAGCAGAAGTGAGCGGATATCAATAGAGTCCTCATCACCGCCGTCTGGCGAGAGATTTGACGCCCGAGCAGCTTCGGCGGGGTATTCGACAATCGTGGAATTGGTACTGGATCGGGACACAGACTTACACCCTGTAATCAAACAAGAAATTCAACCCATTCAGAATGGCGGCACAAGAGCCATATATTATTGTATTCGTTTGTGGAACGCACATGGAAAACTTGTTGTCAGATGCGCATAGCGTTTCGCTACTTGCGTACGAATCCGACAGAAATTGCAAGCACAAACGGATTTCCGATTCCTCACAGACAAACAGTTTGACCATTATACTATTGGAACGTATGGCTTCGGCAGTGCTGCTATTGTAACCGCCGTCGCGAGGTGACGTTTGATGAAAAAAGGGCTTTCCAGAATTCTTGCCTTGACGCTGGCAGGCGGAATTCTTCTGCCAGTTGTGCCTGCAGATGCTACGACCTATCCACGAATAGAGAACCCCCAGTTTGACATTTGGGAAACGCGTCGGGAAACACTCGCAGAACGGCGTAATAAACTGCAGGAGCGGCGGCTTTTCCTACAAACTAAGCGTGATGACCCCTCGACGCCCCCCAAGATTCGATGGGCCGTCTCGCAGCATTTGCTCACGGTCAACAGCCAACTCAAGATCGTGAATGGAAACCTCGCCATTCACCTTACCCATAAACCATGGCGATCCAAACCGAACCCTTGCAATTGGAACAAGAACAGCAAGCATTGCAATTCCGTCAGTCCCGCCTGACGGACGATTTGTACTTTCCAAGGAAGTAGCGGCCTTAGGAAAGGCCGTTACATTTCAGCTCATGAGGCTCAAGGTTCTCCGACAAACCCGGTGAAATTTCCAGAATTGCCTCGAGTGCGTTGTCGTTTCTCAGAAACGCAACGCATAAGTCCCGCTCCATTCCCATGTATTCAACCGGCGTGATCGGTGCTTCCAGAAAATAGCTTTCTGATTCCAGCAGAAGCTCGGCAAACTGCAGGCGCGTCGTGCTCAGTGCCATATTGTAGGGTGCCCGTTCCCAGGAATTGGTCATGGCCGCGCGGGCCGCAGGAAGATCCCCCTGCAGGCTGTGCGCCCAAGCAAGTGCGCTCCAGTTATAAGCATCAGCTGGATCAAGGCGCACACTCTCCGTTAGATATTCCACGGCTTGATCTGCACGTTCGAGCACCACTTCCAGGGAAGCAATTTCGTCACGCCCTTCGGTTGCGGAAGATGCAACCGTATCGGCCAGAACATAATCGGTTCCTAACTCGTAAAGATATTCTGCACGGTCATACATTGCCGCATTGAAGGTCACACGCCAGCTTCCATAGAGCCCCTCAACCCGAGCCAACCGATGAAAAGCTGGAATGTTAGAAATAAGCAAAAAGATATTTGCAGCCGCAGCAGTTCCGCCAAGCAGGCAAACGAATCTGACAACAATACTATTCACCACAGTGCACTTTCTTGTCCCTCGCCATGCGATTTTGTATGGCCAGAAATACGAACCTGCTTTACTAATCCTTGCTCAGGAAGGGGCTTGCAAGAGAAATATAGCCGATCATTTTTTCTATTATGTTCGTATGCAATGCTCGGCGTAAATTTTCACAACCATTGCGATTGCTTTCCGCATCTTTAAATTGAGTTAGCCTAACGAGTTCACATGCCAAAGAGCAATGGAAAGTTACCCAGAGGCTGGAAGGCCCGCGCACAAGGTCTCTTGGGATGGCTGACGCTCATCTGCATCTTACTTTCAGCGTTGGCGCTTGGAGCCAACCGGCCTGCCTCTTGGACGATCTTGGCCATCGCGATCGCACTGCTTTTCCTTTTGCAACTGGCCTTGGATCTCACGGGACCGCTACCCGAAACCACTCGCAAGCTCTGGGCTCCGGCACTCCTCTTCGCTGTCGCCGCTGTCTGGGCCATTACGCAAATCTGGCCGGAAACCATTCCAGCGGTCGCACATCCAGTCTGGGATCTGGTTCCCGGAGGCACCCCGACGATATCTGCAGACCCTGGGCAGGGGCGGCACTTCATCATGCGGCTTCTCTGCTATGGCATGGCATTCTGGATTGCGCATCGGGCGACTGCCGATGCGAGGCGCTCCCTGATCTTCTTGCGTACTTTCGCGATCTTTTCGACCGCACTCGCCCTCTATGGACTTTATGCGCTCGTGACGGGCCACAACCCGATCCTCGGAGTGGAGCAGGCCTACCCGACGCTTTCGGCCAGCTTCGTCAACCGGAATTCCTATGCCACCTACGCAGCGTTTGGAGCGCTCGCTAATCTCGGTCTGTATCTTTCTGCCTCATCGCGAGAGACGGGAGTTACCGGCGAGACCATGCGTCAGATAGTCCGCAATGGGCTCGAGCAATTTTTCAGCGGCACGTGGCTCTATGCGGTTGGCATGGTGGTCTGCATCGGGGCCGTTGCCCTGACCCAATCACGCGCAGGTGCAATGTCCGGCCTCCTCGGCCTTGGCGCCCTTATGCTTGCTTGGCGGGGCCAGAAGCGCTCAGGCAACCTCGCACTGGTCATCGGCATTTCAGCGCTGCTCGTCTATGTCGGTTGGACCAGTACTACCGGGTTGGGCGCACGCCTCATGACCTCACCCACGGAAGATCTGCGCTTCGTGATCTACCCCGAGCTTGTCTCCGGTATTGCCGAACGTCCATGGCTCGGCAACGGCCTCGGCGCTTTCCCGGATGCATTCCGCGCCAACGTTCCGCTTGAGGCTGCGCGAGGTGAATGGGTCATGGCCCACAACACTTATCTGGAAAATCTCTACGAACTCGGCCTACCTGCTGGGCTCGCGCTTTTCGCCTCGCTCGGGCTGGTTGTCTGGCGAATTCGCAAGGGCACCGTAGAGCGTCGTCGCAACCGGGTCTTCACCTGTGTGGTCTTCGGCTGCATTGTCACTGCCGCCTTTCACTCGCTGCTCGATTTCAGTTTGCAGATGCCCGCAAGTGCGGCCCTCTTTGCATTCCTGCTCGGAATGGGCTGGAGCCAAAGCTTTGCAAGTTCAAGGCGGGGTCGTGTGCGACGCTCAGAGAGTCGCGTGCCGGCTGAACCGGCGTAGCGACAGAAAGAACGCCCATCCAAGCCCAAAGCCCAGAAGGTTGCCGGCCAGCTCGATCATGTCGAATTCCCTGCCAGGCACGATGATCTGACCAACCTCCATGCCAATAGCAATCAGGGCAGCAAGGGGCAGAGCCTTCGAGAGCCGATCATGCCACCCGGTCATGACGCAGACGGTCACGATGAAATGCATGATCACATGCGCCAGCGCGTTGATCACCGGCAGCTGTTCGATCTCGGTAGCTTGGCGGTCGGGCATCAGGCTTGCCCAAGCAACCAGGAGTATCGAGACCACCGCACATGTCCGTGCGAGCTTCGCTGCCTTCCGGATACCTGACATCAACCCACTCCCAAACCGAATAACCGCTCAACTGCCAAACGCAGTTATTGTAAACAAGTCGAAATCGCTATCCAACCTCGCAGCCGTCAGACGCCCGGAATAATAGGCTCCGGTGTCGATACAGACACGCCGGGGGGTCACCACGGCTTCTGCATCGGCATAATGGCCATGGACCACGCGCAGTCCCGAAACACCGCCTTCGATCAGAAAATCCGACCGGCCCCAGAGCAGCGCGTCATCCGACTGCGCCTCAAGCGGGCAGGCAGGATCGAGACCGGCATGAACGAAGACTACGTCGCCTGAGCGCAGCAAACGTTCCGTTGCTTCGAGAAACTCCCAATGCGGACCGATCACCTTTTCCAGCCCCTCACGTAGGCGCTCCAGTTCGTCAAGCTGAACCACCGCCGATTTGGGCGGGGTCAACCCATAGCTCACCAGCGTCTGAAGTCCGCCAAAATGCAGCCAGTTGCTGCCCTTGGAGGGATCCGCGAGGAAGGAGAGCAGGGCATCTTCATGATTACCGCGCAGGAAGACGAGCTCCGCTGCCTTGAACTCCGCCCGCAGCCGGACCAGCGTGTCGAGTACCTCGCGCGCTTGATCGCCGCGGTCAATATAATCGCCGAGGAACACTATCCGCGAGCGACGGTCATCCTGCTGTGCAGCGATATCGGCCTCAATCCGCTCCAGCATGCGTTCAAGCAGCCTGACACGGCCGTGAATATCACCAACCGCATAGATCCTCTCATCCGGTGCCACCTTATGCTCAACGGCCGGTTCCGGAGTCTTGGGTCCCCGACGGAACAATGTGCCAAAAATCGACATCCGCCCGAATGCCCTACCTTTTCATTCTTGAGCAGAATGATTTAGGGCAAAACTCTCGGAAGGTCAGCCACGGATTATGACATTTTCGAGCCGCAGAGACTGCACAGCCCCTGATATAAGACGACATCGGAGGCTTGAGCGATTTTTCCCAGTCTTTTCAATGATCCATACCTCGTCGCTTTTTTCTCTGGAAGTCCTCTTCAGATGAGGTTTTCTTGGCCAACTTCGGGATCAGATCGTCTGCCGTCAAAGGATGGCGTGCTTGCAGTCCCGGAAGAGGCGCAATTCGGTATTAGTCATACCAAGAAACGATGAGAGAAAAATCATGAGGAAGTTTTGCTCTGATCGGGGGGTGACTCCATATGTTTAGTGCTGTCCGCCGCGCGGGCGGCTGAGAAGAACCGCAGGGGCTCGTCATGATACATGTGAGCAATTCGCCAGTAGCCGCCGCACAGGCGGAACTGGGAACCAGGGCGAACGCCGGCCCGAGGCATCTGATTGAGATCGACGCCCGCCTTTTGATCGATCATACACTCTAAGCAATCCGCACCGGAAAATGCCACAGATATGCAAAGTCGACCGTATGTCTTCTCCCACACGTATAGCCAAGGCGCAGTTCGGTCAAATCTGTATGCGGCCTATGAGCATCTGACGGACGCTCCAAGGATGCGGGCATGAAACTCAGTACGAAACTTCAATATGTAGATGCCTTTCGAACTTTTTGTATGCTGAGCCGGTGGGCCTGAAAATGGCCGGGCAATGCGTGTGTATCGAGTAGCTGTGAGGCATCGAAGGGGGAAGTACCCCGAAAATCGAGGCCGCGCTCAAACGCTGGAACCTTCCCATTTCCAGTTTCTACGAGGGATTGAAGATGACGGCCTGCATTTTGATGAGATTGCCCGAACTATCTTGACGGCCTACGCGTTCGACGAGGCGGAGGGGTTCGCCCTTTCCGGTCCCGACGTCGCTCTGCCGGTCTCTGCAGCCTCCTGCATCGCCCTTATCCTGCATGAATTGGCGACGAATTCGATCAAACATGGCGCGTTCAGCACGACGAATGGCGTGGTTCGCCTTTCCTGGCAAATACGTGCTTTGGGCGCGTCCCGCAGCGTCGCGTTCTGCTGGCAGGAAAGTGGCGGGCCACCCGTGTCGATCCCGAAAACGGAACGGAGGTTTCCGGATCATCAACGACCTGATCGCGGTCGCAAACGGATCGATCGATCTGCATTGGCCGGAAAACAGGATTGATTGTCGAGGTCGATCTTCCTCTATGAGACAAAAGATGCGGGAACTCCTCTGGGAGAAACCTCCTGTCGCTTGGGCTTTGGGCCGGTCACCCGACGGATCCGGCTTCGGGATGCCGCGGTCGCATGTTCTTTGTGGCACCCAAGGGTCCTGCGTCTTGCCACCGGGAATGACGAGACACTGTCTGCTGACATTGCGATCTCGGCGCTTTCGGTTCCCGTCTGAAGGTCGTCTTCGGACATGCTCGGGTTTGCAGACTTCAGTTAAAGAACCCCGTCCGTGTCGTGATCAGGCTTGCGGAGCCGAGGTGAGCAATTCGATGGAATATTTCCACATCCAATTCATGGCTGGTTCCCAAAGACCACACCACGCCCCCACCCAACTTTATGGGAATCTGGCGATCGGGGCGATGCCGTTGGACACAGGCGCCTCAGTGTTTCCGTCGCGATGCGAAATGCCCGGTGGGAATCCAGTGCGGCCTTTGGGATCAGGATGCGTCGAGGCGTGCCCTCAGCTCGGTCCACTCCATGAGGTCGATCTGCTGGCCTTCGGCGCGGAGTTCCTGAATACGCGTCCAGATCTTGCTTTCCTCCATTTCGGGCGTGATCGGTCCATTGGTCACGACCATCGTGGTGGTCTTGCCGACGCCGACCATGACCTTGCCGCCGGCAGAGGTAATGGTGTCAGCCTCCGGCCCGTCCGAAGCCAAGCCCCAGAGCTTGATCTTCTGGCCTTCAAGCGAAATCGGCTCGGGAAGAATGCTTTCGGCTCCGGGAGCTTCTTCAGCCGGCTCGCTCAGATCGGGTGCCGGTTCGGAAGTCACATCTCCGGAGGGCACAGCCGACGGATCGGTCTCCTCAGAAAGATCCTCCCTGGGGACATCAATCTTGCCCGAACCGGAATTGACGGCAATGTCATCCATGATGTCCTCCGGAAGCGGCTCTTCCTTGACCGCTTCGGGAGATTCCGACCTCACCTCGATATCCTCCCGGTCCTTGCTCTCGAGCGGCAGGGCAAACTTGCTGGCGAAGTTGAACCAGGGGAAGAAGAAGTGAAACATGGGTGTGCCGACCTTTCGCTTGTTGTCCTACCCTCAAGATAAGGAGCGCCCGCGCTTGGAAACAAGGCCGCGGCCTGGAGTGCCGGCCAATAGCCGCCACCCGGGTCAGAAAGTATCTTTTGTCGGTGGCCGGATTGTCCCGGCACGCCAGCGCGGGATTGTAACCCGAGTTCTGGTCGACCCGAGAGCTTCGAGATTCACTCTGCTCGCTGCCGAGGCTATTCACACATATTTCGATCAGGCAAAATCCTCGAGAGGTTAGGGGGGGCTGCTCATGATTAACCGGATCCGGATCGTGCTGGCCGCGCGGCAGCAGGCCGTGTGCGAGGCTGAAGCACTTGTCTGACAGCTTGGCGACCGCGCAGAAGCTATTGCGCTCTCACGTGCCGCAAGCGCGGATGGCCGGATCGGAGTACACCTCCAGCGTGTGGCGCGGATCGCTCGGCGCCGGCACAATCTGATTGACGGTCTCGACACCGCGACACGATACGCCGAGATCGCGCGGTGGCGCAGCCGGGCAGGGGCCCTGATTTCGTGATGAGGTTCAGATCTTCTCGCAGGCGCCCACGCGGCTTTCTGCGACGGAACGCGACGACTTCGATCGTCCTGCTCGCTCTCGCAGCCGGTGCCGGATATGCGAAACTGACCGAAGACATCTCGATCAGTCGGACAGGCGAAGCAGAGACCATTGCGGGTGTCGTCCATCGCGTTGTCGATGGGGATACGTTGCGGCTCAAGGGGCTCGAGACGCGCATACGCATCTGGGGCTTGGACGCCCCTGAGGTTGGCACACCTGGAGGTTCCGAGGCGACCGCGGCACTCACATCCCTGGCTCTGGGAGAGCCTTTGTCCTGCCGCCAGAAGGATATTGACCGCCATGGGCGAATTGTGGGCAGTGCTTTCTGTCCGGTGGAAAAGACATTTCTGCAGAGATGATCGCGAGCGGCACAGCGACGGAATACTGTCGCTATTCCGGTGGTTTCTACGGAACCTGCTGATTTTCCTGTTCGAGGTTTTGCGAGGCTGAACTGACCTCGCGATGCGCGTGGTTCTTCCGCGTGTTGGGAACCACCCATCAAACCGGGACCCGGTCGTTTGATCCCAGAGCAAGTGACGATGCACCGATGCCGGAGGCCTCTGGTCGCAAGGATCTGTTAACTGATCCGCATGGAAATGCGCCACACTTCCTTCGCTATTCCCGGTCTGGCCAATTTTCCTTCTGACAGCGCAAGGAGCTGTTGCTTCAAAGGGGAAATCGCGATGAGCGATCCTGAGAAAGAGCCGATGGGACCCGTTTCCGTCACTCTCGAACTGCCAGCCGGACTCGTCAGAGCATATGCGGCACTTGCCGAAGAGGGGATCTATCCCTCTTGCGAAAGCGCGATGCTCCGCGGGCTCATCGAGAGCTGGCGGCACAACAAGAGCCCTTGCCGCACCAACCGCCCAAGTTTTCTCGATCAGCCAGGTGAGGCGGATCCGGCCGATACGGCCTCGGAAGCCGCGTCAGCGGACGACGCGTCCGGCAGTTGATGTCTCAGTCCTCTGGGGAGGGTTGAACCGTCCCTGACCCTTTCCTTTGGCGCGGTGATGCGCCAGAGGAGCCCGGGCCTCCCAGCCTTCATTGACGCCTGAAGCCACCCCATGACGGGGCGGCAGGCTTGGCAAATGGGACGGCCTATGAATACGAAGACGACGACAGCTGCTCGCCATACCATCCGGGACGCGCTTGTCCGAAAAGCGCGCGCCACGGCGGGCATGAAATGCAGCACGCTGATCATGCTGGGCAAGCATCGGGGCAATCCCGCCAGCGTTCGCGCCGCACGCGCTTTTGCCAAGAGCATTCGCAGCAATCGGCCACACCCCCACAGATGGCAGCTGGATCGGATCATCGCCGCGCTCTCGAACGGCGCCTGTGATGTCGACGAGAGTGCGTGCCGTATCACCAGGCATCCGAGTTCCCTTCTCGACGATCGGGACATGCTTTTTGCCCTGGCGCAAGCCTCGAGACGCTCACCGTCATGATCCCGGTCATTTCGCTTGCCATGCGCCGCGGGCAATTCCGAAGGTTGTCCGCGCTCCCGAAACCCCGCGCCCCCCCGGTGCGCATGCTCTTCGAAAGCAGCGCGAGCGGTGCCTCCATGTCGCGGCACCAGCAGTGCTGGATCCGTCAATTCTACGAAATCAAGGAATGTCAAAGACATGCTGAATGAAAAACACGCCGATCGCATGATCGACGCAATTGCATCCGCTCTCGAGAATATCTGCGAGATCCATGATGCCATGCGATCTCGCCCGGATGGTCTCGACAAGGATCTTCTGGCGCGGATCGCCAGGGCCACGCCGCCGCGCGACCCGGGACGGGACGCGCTGTTCGACAGCCCCATTCTCGATGATCTCGCGGAGCTTTCCGCCGCGCTCGCAGAGGCCGAAAGGGCCGAGGAGCTCGTCGCGGAACGCTGCGGGGAATGTGGCTACTACTATACCCAGCCATACCTGACCGACGACGGTGAGTGGATACGGTCCGTCCGCGCTTCGGTTGTTCAGTTGCGACTGTTCATCCAGGAGGCGCGTGGCCTGGCCCGGGCCTCCGCCATCGCTGCCGCTGTCGGCAAGGACCTTGCGCGGCGGCACGACTGAGCGCCGGTCTCCCGCGTTTCCGGGAGGGGCCGGAAGATGACCGGTCCCAGGGTCTGATGAACCCGGCTTTTTCGCATCCCCGTCGCCGGGGGTGCGGGAGAGCCATATGCCGGATCCATGACGATGGCATATGGCTCTTCGGAACTCCCGAGCCGGAATTGACAGAAGTCACTGGGCCCATGCCGGGCCGGCGCAGAACGCGCCACTTCGTAATATTCGCATGGGAGATAACATGCATCATCGAGATAATACGCCTTGTGAGATCCAGGCGGAGCGCGTGGCTGCGGCATTCGAGGACTGGCTCCGGGAGGATGGCGAGAAGCTGATTGCCACCGTGGATACCCTGGGCGGCACCGAAGATGCCGCGATCGCTCGTTCCGTCGTAGCATCGGTAGCGCAAGGGGCGGACGCACTCGACCATTTGGTTGAGCTGCGTAGATTGCGGGACCTGATCGCCGACTATGTGGGCGGCAGCCTGCCAGCGGTCTATCGCGAGGGCGATCGTATTGTCGAATGCGATCAGGACGCACCGCATGTCCTCGACGCCCAGATCTGTGCCAATGCCCTGAACCGTGGGATCGAGGCCCTGCAGGTTCTCAAGGGAGCAATGATCAGGCGCGATGGAGAAGGGGGGCAAGCATGACACAGACACCGACAGGTGGACCTCGATCCGGCCGAATGCCAATCGATACAGTCTCGTGGCCCGCTCCGAAGGCGTCGGATCCGGCGCGGGACGCGGCTGCGGCCAACCGGGACAGGGCGTTCGAGCTGGCTCGCTGGAAGGCCGTGGAGCTCAGCTGGAACATGGTTTTTGATGAAGCGAATGCCGGTCCAGATGGCGAGGAGAACCCTGAGTTCGTGGAGCGCTACCGCTGGCTCATTTTTGCGATGGGTCTGGCCCGGTCGAGCCCCGGGGGAGATGCGGTCGCGGCTCTCGCCAGGCGGGGTTATCTGATCAGTCGGCAACGTTACCCGGGCATGAAGCCTTCGCAAATAGTCCCGATCAGCGCTTTCCATATCGTAAGCTCCAGGGCCGGTCTGCCGAGCAGTGGAACCTCGCCGTGGTCGACGATCGAGCGCAAGGCCCTTGCCGTGGATGTCGAGACGCTTCCCGTCGTGCGGGTCGTGTCAGCGCATGTGACGCTACGGGTAAAGGCGGAGCTTCGAAAGGAAGGGGTGGGCCTCGGGTAAGGCCCATTTATGTTGCGGCTAAAACCGTCTCTGGGCAATTGGGATTTGCACGAGCCTGTGCAACCTTCCGGTTCAGTCACCCAGAGGCTGAGGGCCTATTCTTCCATGATAGGCAGTGAGAGAGGCGCGGATCCGGCGCAGGTTTTCGCGGGTCTGATCTCCGTCTTCGTGTGCGACCGAAAGCGCCAAGGCATCCAGTATACAAAGATACGCCAGGCGGGAGGCGGTAGGTTTGAAGATGTCGGGGTCCTCAGGCAGTTCGATCCCGATGGATATATCGCAGAGACTTGTCAGCAGCGATCCGGTGCGGGCAATGCAGATCGTCGCGGCTCCGTAGCTGCGAGCCACGCGGGCCGCGCCCACCACCGCATCCGCCTCACCGCTTGAAGAAAATAGAAGTAGGGCATCGTCCGGTCCGAGAGTCGCAGCGCGCATCTGCATCAGGTAGCTGTCATTGACCGAGACGCTGGGAATACCCAGGCGGAAGAAGCGATTGGCTGCTTCGGCGGCAAGCATCGAGGACCCACCTCCGATTCCCGCGACGACAAGCTGGCGGCATCGAGTGAGGGCCCGGCTGGCCGTGGCAATGACGTCGGCATCGACCTGCGCCTGAAGCGCAGCGGTGGTCGAACTGAGCGTGCCCAGAATCTGCTCCAGTGGAGTTCCGGTATTGGCGTTCAGTCCACTGCTATGCTGCGGCTGGAGATACTGCTGGCTGACGGCAAGGTTCTGGGCCAGCCGCAGCTTGAACTCCCGGTAGCCTTCACAGCCCAGGGTCCGGCAAAACCGGATCACGGTTGGTGTGCTGACATTGGCTGCCTCGGCGACCTTGGCAATGGTCATGTCAGTCACGGCCTCGAGGTTTGCCTTGACGAAATCCGCAACGTTCTGTTCACGCGTGGCGAACTTGCCGTCATGCTTGTTCAGTTCCGAGATGACATCGGCCACCGTCGCACGCCCGCGCAGGGGCAGGTCTGACGGGGTGGACAGGTCTGACTGCAATCTGGGCATTTCTGCTTCTTCGCTTTCAGTTTCGTAATTGGGCTACAAAATATCCTACGAAGTTACGTGATTGGCAAGCTTTCACGCAAAAAATGTAACTGAAGCACAAAAATGCTTGAATACGCCCTCCTGATCCTGCATTGATATGAAACTAAGTTACATATCGGAATCAGGAGGTGCATCGTGAGAACATGGGCTGGGAATGCCAGCGCGCGGATCAATTCCGTGGTGGAGGCTGTGGTGGCGGCTCTCATGCTGGCTCTGGTCCTGGACGTCTGGCTGGGCGTCGCGGACCGCTACTACTTTCACTGGCAGCTGCCCTGGCCGGAGGAGTTTGCCCGTTACCTGATGATCTGGGCGGCACTTCTCGCGGTATCCTGCGGCATTGCAGGCCGGGAGCATATCGGCCTGACCGCTTTCATTGACCGCCTCCCGAAACCCATGCGTCGCTCGAGCCTGATTGCGATGGATCTGCTGGCGCTCGCCCTGTTTCTCTATGTGCTATGGTACGGAATTCCCTTCGCGAACAGTGGGGCGAGCAGGCATGCGATGATCTTCGGCACCAGTCTGCGGCCTTATTACGCCGCCATCCCGGTCGCGGCGGCTGTCGCCTCGCTACAAATGATCCTCGTGCTCATTCGTGATCTTGGCGATCACAGCGAACCCGAATTCGAGGAGGAAGCGGTATGATCTGGGCCCTTTCCGCATTCATCCTCCTCATCCTTTTCGGCATGCCCATCGGCTTTGCCATCGGCTTGGCCGGTGTCGTCGGACTGATCGACATGGGTGGGACACAGTTCCTTGCTATGGGGCCGTCCAAGATCTTCAACGGGCTCAACATCTTCCCTTTTCTCGCGATGCCGTTCTTCATCCTGGCGGGCGAGATCATGAACGACACAGGTATCACCGACCGCCTGGTCAAGTTGGCTCGGGTCCTGGTGGGCCGTTTCCGGGGTGGGCTTGCGCATACCAACATGCTGGCCTCGGTCTTCTTTGCCGGGCTCACCGGGTCAGCAACCGCCGATGCCGCAGCCTTCGGACGCACGCTCGTGCCGGCAATGGTGAAGGAAGGCTACCGGCGTGATTATGCCTGCGCGGTGACGGCTGCGGGATCGATCATCGGACCGACGATCCCGCCCTCGGGGCTGATGGTGGTCTACGGCTCCCTGATGGGCGTATCGATTGCCGGCCTGTTTGCCGCTGGTGTCGTCCCGGGGCTGGTAATTTGCCTGGTTTGCATGAGCGTGATCGCCATTGGCGGGAACCGCGAAAATCTGCCCAAGGCGGTACGCGGTGCAACGCTCGGCGAAGTCTGGCGCACCTTCGTGTCGTCTTTGACGGCTCTGGCAATGCCCGTGATTATCCTGGGAGGCATTCTGGGCGGGGTCGTCACCCCGACCGAAGCGGCCTCGATTGCTGTTGCCTACGCGCTCTTTATCGGCATCTTCATCTACCGCACGCTGACCCTGCGCAATTTCTATGGAATGCTGGTGCGCACCGCGCGGATCACGGGCGTGATCTTCGTCATCATCGCCTTCGCCGGCATTTTGGGCTGGTGGATGAGCTTCGAGCGCATCCCGCAACTCATTGCCGAGGGCGTGCTGGGTCTGTCCGACAACCGCTACGTGGTGATCGCGATCATCATCGGGCTACTGCTGGTCGTGGGCATGGTGATGGACATCACCGCAATCCTCATCATCCTTGCTCCCGTGCTTGTGCCCCTGACCGAACAGGTTGGTCTCGAGCCGATCCATGCCGGGATCATCTTCGTGCTGGCACTGAACATCTCGCTGATGACGCCCCCCGTTGGCGCCTGCCTTTTCGTACTGTCCTCGGTAACGGGCGAGAAGCTGGAACGCATCTCGCTGAAACTCTTCCCGTTCCTCATCGCCGAAGCGGCCGTGCTCTTCGTCTTTGCCTTCTGGGAGGACGCTGCCCTCTGGCTGCCGCGTCTACTCGGATTCGCCTGACAACCGCCTCACATCAACAAGGAGAAGTCCGAATGAAATACCTGCTCACAACCGTGGCCGTCGCTGCCGCAGTGACCGCCAACGCGGCTTATGCTGGTGGCACCATCAAGTTCGGCCATGACAACAAGGCCGATCCCTTCGAGAACCCGGCCCATGCCTGCACCGCTGTCTTCTCGAACATCCTGGAAGCAGGCACGAACGGTAGCATCGACGTGGAGGTCTATGGCTCCAATCAGCTTGGCACTGCCGCGGAGCACGTCCAGATGGTGCGGGACGGCGTCATTCAGGCGACCCTTACCTCGACCGGAGCTCTTGCCAGCTACTATCCGCGCATCGACGTCCTGAATCTGCCCTTCGCCTTTGCCGACAACAGTGCGACCTACGAGTTGTTCGATGGCCCCTTTGGCATGGCGCTGGCCGAGGATATACAGGCGGAGCTGGGTGATGTCGTCGTTCTGGGCTTTCCCGATACCGGCGGCTTTTTCGCGGTGACCAACTCGCAGCGCCCAATCGAGGAGCTTTCGGATTTCGACGGTATCCGCGTGCGCACCATGACGCTGCCGTCGCACCAGAAGATCATGCAGGCGCTCGGTGCCGAGGCCTATCCGCTGGCCTGGGGTGAGGTATATTCCGGTCTGCAGACCGGGGTGATCGACGGCCAGATGAATCCGGTACCAATCATATCGTTCGCGAACTTCGCCGAGGTGCAGCAATACATGACGCTGACCAATCACCTGTTCTCACCTTACACCCTCATGATCAATAGGTCCTTCTATGAGGGGCTGAGCGAGCATGAGCAGACGGTTCTGCATCATGCGGCAGAGAACTGCGTGACAGCGAGCCGCGGCATCAGCCGGATCATCGAGGCATCGGATCGCGGGCTCGCCGGGCTCATGGATCAGATGGAGGTTACCGCCCTGACTGCCGAACAGCGCAGCGCCATGGCCGAAGCGGCCCAGCCTGTGTTCGAGGCCCATGTGGAAGAGAACCTTGATGCGAAAGCTGGCGAGCTTCTCGACCTGCTTAGAACCGAGGTCGGTACCGCCAACGGCAGCGTCTACCTCCAGTAATCCGACCACATGCGGACCGGTAGCATCCTGCCACCGGTTCCAGCAAACAGGTTTCTCAAAATGCGCGTCTTCTGTGCGTCCGTCGCGACGGAATGCAATACCTTCTCGCCGCTTCGGGCCGACTTCACCGATTTCGCCCAGAGCTTCTACGCTCCGCCCGGTGAGCATCCCGATACTCCTACGCTCTGTAGCGCGGTGTTCCCGGCCCTGCGCCGGCGCGCGGCGGGTGGTGAGATTGAACTGATCGAAGGCACGGCTACCTGGGCCGAGCCGGGCGGCATCGTAAATGGCCCGACCTGGGACAGGTTGCGTGAGGAAGTGCTCGCCCAGCTTCGCGCCGCACTTCCAGTCGACGCCGTGGTGCTGGGCCTGCACGGTGCGATGATCGCTGACAATTGCGTAGATTGCGAAGGTGTGCTGATCGAGGAGGTTCGGTGCATAGTGGGTCCGGACGTGGCCATCGGCGTCAGCTTCGATCCCCACAGCCATCTGAGTGCGCGGCGGACGGACAACGCCGATATCATCACCGTGTTCAAGGAGTTCCCGCACACCGATTTCGTAGAGACCGGGGAGGCCTGTGTGGACCTGACGCTCCGGGCTGCACGGGGCGAGATCAAGCCCGTCATGTCAATCTTCGATGTCCGAATGATGGATGTGCTGCCCACCAGCCGCGACCCGATGCGAAGCTTTGTCGACCGGCTGATCGGGTTGGAAGATAGGGGCACCGCGCTTTCCATCTCGGTGATCCATGGCTTCATGGCAGGCGATTCTCCTGACCTTGGCGCGAAGGTGATCGCGATTACCGACAATGACCGCGCCACTGCTGACCGGCTTTCGCGGGAACTGGGTATGGAGCTCTTCTCCTTCCGCGGCTCAGCCACGCCGGAGTTCCTCTCGGCCCGACAGGCACTGCAATACGCCGCTGCAGCCCCCCACGGGCCCGTGGTGATTGCTGATGTCTGGGACAATCCTGGCGGCGGCGTAGCTGGCGACAGTACGATCATTTTGCGCACGGCTCTGGATATGGGCCTGACGGACATTGCTTTCGGAACGATCTGGGATCCAATGGCGGTCCGCCTGTGTCTTGCAGCAGGCGAGGGTGTGCGGATGAAGCTCCGCTTTGGCGGCAAGACATCGGACGCCGCAGGTGATCCGGTCGATGCGGATGTGATGATCCGACAGATTCAACGTAATGCAGTGCAGAGCTTCGGTACCTCGGTGGTGCCATTGGGAGACTGTGCTGTGATCGAAACGCAGGGGATCGAGATCGTGCTGAACTCCAACCGGGCACAGGCCTTCTCGCCGGACCTGTTCACCAATCTCGGTGTCGAGGCCACCGCGAAAAAGATCCTTGTCGTGAAATCGACCAACCATTTTCACGGTGCATTTGCGCCGATGGCGGCGGAGGTAATTTACGCGGCCGTTGAGGGGCCCTATCCGAACGATCCACGCAAGAATGCCTATACCCGCCTGACCCGACCTCTCTGGCCGATCGTCGAAAAGCCCCACGAGCTGGAGGTCCTGTGATGTTTCCCGATATCGATACACCCGCCGTACTGGTCGATCTCGACATCGCCGAGGCAAACATTGCCAGGTTTCAGGCGCATTGCGATGCGCATGGAATGAAGGTTCGGCCCCATATCAAGACCCACAAGCAGCCTCGGCTGGCACGCCGCCAGATCGAGGCAGGCGCGGTCGGTATCACCTGCCAGAAGATCTCTGAGGCCGAGGCGATGATTTCCGAGGGTGGCGTCGACGATGTCTTGCTGACTTATAATATTCTTGGTGCTGTCAAGCTGGAACGGCTGCGCAGGCTGGCCGGGAAGGTGCGCCTGTCGGTCGTATGCGACAGCCTCGACATCGCGCAAGGCCTTTCGGAGGCTTTCTCCAATGCGCCCGACGCCCTGGCCGTGCTTGTAGAGTGTGATACCGGGGCCGGGCGCTGTGGCGTACAAATGCCGGACGCCGCAGCCGAACTGGCGGCGGGTATTGCCGGATTGCCGGGTCTGCGGTTCGCCGGCCTGATGACCTATCCGCCCGTGGGACGGGATGCCGAAGTGCAGAACTGGCTCCAGCGCGCCGTAGCCGCCTGCGAAGCGCGGGGGCTGGAGGTCAAACTGGTTTCCAGCGGCGGGACGCCGGGCATGTGGCAGGCGCAGGACGTCCCCGCAGCCACAGAATATCGCGCCGGCACCTACATCTACAATGATCGCTCACTGGTCACTCGTGGCACCTGCACATGGGATGATTGCGCTTTGACGGTGCTTGCAACGGTTGTGTCGGTGCCCGCGCCAGGCCGCGCGATTATCGACTCGGGCTCGAAGGTCCTGACCTCGGACCTGCTCGGGCTGAAAGGGCATGGCCATGTGCTGGGCCGTGATGACATCGCTGTCGAGGCCCTGTCGGAAGAGCATGGGATCCTTAAAGCCGACGAGATCGGATTGAAGGTAGGCGATCGGGTTCGGATTGTGCCCAATCACGCCTGTGTCGTTGCGAATATGCTGGACGAGGTCCAACTCGTCCGTGGCTCGCAGGCCGAAGGGCCGACGCCGGTCGTGGCGCGCGGACAGGTCTGGTGACGTAGCTCTGCGACCTTCCACGATACATAACGAAAGAAAGCTACAGGAGAGTTCCATGACTACCTCTGAAATCCGTCGCTTCGATAGCGCCGACGCTCAGGCTGGTGGGCAGAAGCGCCCCTTCGCGAAGGCGGTTCGCGCCGGCGATTTCGTCTACGTCTCCGGCCAGGTGCCGACAGTGGACGGTGAGGTCGTGACCGGCGGTATCGTCGCCCAGACCGAACAGGTCATCGCAAACATCAGATCCGTTCTCGGCCTGGCCGATTGCAGCCTGGACGATGTCGTGAAGGTCAATTGTTGGCTGGATGACGCACGCGACTTTTCATCCTTCAATGCAGTGTTCGAGAAGCATTTCATCGATCATCCTCCGGCGCGTTCGACCGTGCAGTCGCCATTGATGATCGATGCCAAGGTCGAAATCGATGTGATCGCTTGGAAACCGGTCGCAGCAGAATAAGCGCACATGGGGGAAAGGGCGGGAAGGACTAATCCGCTCCGCCCAGTTTCACCTTTAGGGGTATATTTCCGTGAGTCAGATACGGTCGCTTTGGGCTCTGCTCCAAGTTTTACTAAAAGTAAATGTAAAAATTAATCAAAACTCTTACCCGTCCGTGGCCTCGGTTTGGCGGTCTGACGGTTTGGAGAGAACCGCCTGACTGCAGGTGCCGACAACTCCAACGCCGTTCGGCTGGCGTTAACAAGCGCAATCTCGGCGAGAAAAAAAGGACGAGGGCGTTCTGTTCTGATGAGAACTGCCTCCACATGTTTCCTGTGAGCCGCCGCGCAGGCGGATCCGGGGGCCGGGGTGGAATATTTCGCACCGGTCCCCAATCACCATCGCAATGCACCCGATCCGAACGGGCCGATTTCCCCGTCGACCCATAAGGAAGGCAATGCGATCTAACCGGCTACCCCCACATGCGCACGGCGATGTCCTGCTCCTCCTGTCCGATGGCATCGGCGTAAATCGCCGTGGTGCTGAGCTGGGCATGGCCCATCCATTTCGAGAGCATATGCAGGGGCACGCCGCGGACCACGGCATTGACGCCGAACCCGTGGCGCAGGCCCTTGGGGCTGCGGTGCGGCGCATCTGGGATGCCGGCCTCGATCATCACGGCTCTGACGATCTGCCAGACCCGCACCCGGGTGAGGGGCCAGAGCGGCACCTGCGCCCGCTTGCGGTGCTTTTGCGCCTCGCGAATACCATGGGCCGTGTTGAGCGTGTCAAGATAGTCCGGCGGCACCGGCACCGCCCGGTAGATCATCCTGGGCTTGCCGGACCCGTCCGTGCCTTTCTTCAAGGACCGCAGCGTCACCGTGCCACCCGAAAGATCGATGTGGGCGGGCGTGATCTCAACGAGTTCGGAAGGTCGGCAGCCGGTGTGGTGCAGGGTCTCGCACAAGGTGCGGTCGCGCGCGGACCGGGTCCGAGCAGCAGTGAGAAACGCCGCGCGTTCGACAGCGTTGAGATAGAGCCGGTTGCCCCGGCTGTCATGAAGGGAGACGTCTGTCATGGGCAACAGAATACGCGGAAAGTGTTAAATGCCGAAGCGGAAACCGCCCCTGCGACAGGGTGTTCTGCCCGGGGCCGGGCCGCGCGGATTTAACACTTCAGCCCAGAGTGTTTAGTGCACTGCTTCATCTGAAGTAGAAGGATCTGGGTCGGCCGATCCAATTATCTCTTCGTGTGACTTTTCGAAATTGGTGCGCCGAGCCCTTTGAAGACCCGCGGCGTCCAAGAGGGCCGCATTTGCCTCTCTTGCCGTTTTAAGAACGTAGTCCCATTCGACGGCTTCAATTGTGACGTGGTTGAAATCGCCCTCCAGGCGACGCGCGCGTCCTTGCTTGTTGAGTGTATAGGCCCACCCCGAGACCTCGTCCTTAAGGCGCCCATGAAAATCCGCAACCACCGTGCAATGGAACTGGCAGTCCGGCGAAACGCGGACGTTCCGCCGCCCGAATCCTTCAACAGACCCGTCCCTGATCTGTGCCACATACTTGCGAACTTGATCCTCAACCCGTTCATCTGATGCGTAGGACCTCCGCCCAGGGTGCTTTAGCTCGACAATGAAGACCTTGGAGAGTGGCTCGATATCGTCAACTTCTTCTACTCCACCTTGGCTTGCAATAGAACCAAGGCCGAAAAGCACATCCCATAGGACAATGTCAGGTCGATCCTCACTTTCCGAAGTGCCGATGTAGTCCTTCAGTAGGGCGTCAGACGCGAACCCCGCCGTGAAAGCGAGACGTTCATCAAGAATCCAGAGATCATGGGCGGAATGCTCGGCCATTAAGGGGTTTGTACCGACGGTCCTCATGGGTGCCAATAACGAATGGAGAGTCTTCTCAAGGTGATAAACGTCCTCCTTACCTTCGCGCTCCCGGATGCGGCGGATTAGAGCATCAAGAAGGTCGAGGACGACGCGACGCCGTGCGGCGTGATGTGCCAAGGAGCTGCGCTCGTTCTCATGGATCCCATCGGCGGCATTTCGGACAATATTTACGAAGTCTCCCGGCATCTCGTCGCCGCGAACCACTGCTGCGACTACCTCCTGTAGTCGTTTCTCCCGGTTCTCCTCCGCCCGCATCCGGGGCACGACTAAAGCCCGTGCATATGCTTCCGGCGTGGCCGTTCCAACTGGTAGTGAACCGAAAATCTCGTCGGCGGAGCTATAGGCAAAGATTGGCTGCGCAGCGAGGAATTCGTCGAACGTAGCGCGTCGCTCCAAGTCGAACTTGGTGACTTGTTCGGCAATTAACTCTTCGCGAGCCCTCGCGACAGCAACTTTGACGATCTTGTCGAGATCGCCCTCTGGGACCGTGAACGACGTCCGGCTCTCAGAGGTGCGTTCATCGAGGAACGGGCTCTGTACGATGATATGCAGCGTCAGGTCAGAGTCGCCCCTGTGTTCAATTTGATTGATGCCCAGCAAATCGTCGACCTTCCGGGATTCTACCGTCCTGCCGTTTCCGAGAAGGTGGACATGATGTTTTCCTTTGAGCCCTCGACTCGCCTTCGCATCGCAAAGGTACCCGGTGACCGTGAACGTCCCCAAGTCTTCAATTTCAAGTTCTGTCAGCTCTGTAGGGCCCAATGCTACGAGTTCCGAGACCGCTGCAGGATAAACGACGTCCTCCCGTTTGCCGCTGCGCGTCTCAACTTCGAGGTGGATGATCGGACTGCCACCATTCAGGAAATCTGCGATGAATTCCGCTGCGAAATGGGTCTTGAAAGCGTCGATTTGTTTAGAGAACTTTTCAAGATAGGGGCCTTGGCGCAGCCCTTCGAAGCGGATTTCCGTCCCGATCTCCCCATCTGCCCATTCTACTGAAGGGTCGATCTCAACGATCTGATCGGTTGGCGTCAGCCGGAACCTAAAGTCCCGGCGGACGATACCATCGTCAGAATGATATCTGCTCGACACGGATGTCGAACGGAAGGCGTCCAGCCAGAAAAGCCGGCCAACGCCTTTCCCGCCGCGCTCCTCTTTAAAGTCTGTATCCAAGGTGCAGAACGCATCGTAACGGGCATCGTCTAAGCCAATTCTCGGATCCCGAACGGTGATAACCATGTCGTCGTTACCCAATGCAGTGATCTTGACTACGATCGCTCCAGGAAGCTCTCGCTTTTCTGCAGTCTGCCGATCGTCGATCGCCATGAACGCGTTGCTGACCGCTTCAAAGAACGGTTGCAACGCTTGGGATGCATTGCCCGGCTTGGTCAGTTTGCGGATCCGGTTCGGAAGGTTCTCGCTCATCGAACGCATGGGGGTCTCCTTGCTGAGCAAGATGTTTCTCAAGTCTCCGGACGCCTGTCATCCTCTTCTGCCGATGCATGTCTCATCCGCTGGTCGGCACAATCGCAATGGGCCTGATGGAACACGCATTTAAAAGAATGGACAGAGATTTAATCCGGAATGAAATAATCGTAAAAACTACGTTCTAATTCAAGTTGTCTTGTATACTTATTTCATATGATGAGAAAGATTGGCCAATAAGTAACGCCTGAATTCTCATGGCGTGACATTCATTTGAGAATGATGATCTTATCACTTCGTCAATCTCAATGCATTTGGCGATATAATGCTTCAGCAAGCTGTCAATAGAAGACGATGCAGATATATAATTTGAACATGTATTGTGTATTATGGAAAATCTTATTTGAGGACTATAATTTGATTTGTTTGTATTTGCTTTTATGCACAATTTTTTTGTATTATAAATATTTTGGAATGCCATTAGACAAGGCTTTTTATCATCATTAATAACATCAAGACACAAAGATAAATAGTCTGCGGAACTTTTTTTGTCACCGGATATGTAATTATTTATAATATTTTGGCATGTTGAGCCAACACTTCCTCCTTCGATTTCACCTTTGTTTCCAATATTGCATCCAGAAATACTCTGGCTTACTTGCGATATTGCTTCTATGCTAAAAAAACATAGAAACAATATAGAGTATAATGCTAATTGCATATCTAATTAATTGATCTTGCAATTACTTCCGACTTTACCTCCGCTTACAGTCCCATCTCCAGAGATGCTTATATCACATCCACTTATCTCTTGGCTTGGGTGTATACTTTCATCCGTTTGAGAATTAAATTGACCGACAAGATAAGGAAAAGTGGTTTTTACACATTCATTATATGCACTTTGATCAAATGGAATTGGAACAAGCGCCTTTATACCCTTCCATTCGCCATCATCAAGTTGAACCGAACCATCTAAACCAATGTCCGTTATTCCTTTCAACTTAAACAAGGTGACGCTACCGTTCGCAGATATATCATAGGAATTATAACTGCCTTCGTTGGTTCCGCCTCGGCATACTCCTACAACGGCAACTGAAAGTGCTTCCATATCGCTCTTAGACATTTGCGCGAGTGACATATTAGGAAAGGTGACGACAAGTCCAACGAGCGTTAGAATTTTGTAATTCATCTATTTACTTCCCTTAAAAATATACGAGAGACCCTCGGATACAGAATCTGTATTCTTATCGTATATAAAAAATCGTATTAAGACAATTGTGAATGATTTTGCACTCAGCAGTCTATGCTTTTCCTAATTTTATACAAGAAATTACAACATAATATATCTTACCCGTAATATATCTGTAGCCGGGCACATTCTAAACTGGGTTGCGACATCTCCACTATTCTGCGCGCAAGCAGGAGGTTGAGGAATGGCGCATCGAGAGCTAACTTTGGAGGAACGCCGGCAGATCGAGAAGATGCTGATCGTGAAAACGCCGATTTCTGTGATTGCAGTGCGGCTCGGACGACACCGATCGTCGATCTATCGGGAGATCCAGCGGAACCGCTATGAAGACACTGAGCTTCCAAATCTGAATGGCTACTACGGTCTTCTGGCGCAGAAGACAGCCGCTGAACGGCGCTGCCGGCGACGCAAGCTGATCCGCTTGCAGGACCTGCGTGCGGCGATCGAAGACCAACTCCGGGCTGGCTGGTCGCCGGAGCAGATCGCTGGTCGGCTTCGCCATGAAGGCGGCTCATCATACGTCTGCCACGAAACGATCTATGCCCATGTCTACATCCAGAGCGAGGATCTCGCCCGGTGGCTTCCGCGCAGGCATCGCAAACGCGAGCCACGCCATGCACGGCGGCCCAGAAGCCTTGTTTTTCCCGCAGATCGGGGGATCCAGCAAAGGCCCGAAGAGGTCAAACAGAGAGAAGTCTTCGGGGATTGGGAAGCTGATCTGATGATTTTCCGCAAGGAACACGGGCCCGCCAATGTCGCCTCCATGGTGGAACGCAAGACCCGGTTCGCTGTGCTGTTCAAGAACAACGACCGGCGCTCGAAACCTATCATGAACCAGATCATCACCCTCCTGTCGCCCCTGCCATCCTCCGCTCGGCGGTCGATCACCTTTGATCGTGGCCTGGAATTCGTCTCCTGGCGTGACCTCGAAATCGGCATGGGCACGGTAGCCTGGTTCTGCGATCCGCAGGCGCCTTGGCAGAAGGGATCAGTCGAAAACCTCAATGGTCGGGTGCGACGTGACCTGCCCCGCGACACCCAACTGACGTCGATCTCAAATCGCTCCATGAAGGCGATTTGCGATCGCCTCAACGCCACACCCCGGAAGTGCCTCGGATACAGAACGCCCTCGGAAGCGTTTCGCGAAGAACTGAGGCGGCTATGATTTTCAAACGATGTCGCAACCAGGCTGGAACTTTCACGCCTATAGCGTCGAGGTCGACGATAAAGGCCCGCCAGACAGTTCGTCAAACCGCACGCGAAGTTAGTCTACAGCCGGGATCTTAGGTGTATGTCTGCCATCCGCTGTTAGATGCTGCGGGTAGAGAGGGCAGAATGCGGCCTTTCGCTGCACTGCGGACGCATGGCCGCAATGCGGGACGAAACTGACCTTCAACCGGATCGCCCGCTGCTGTTCACCTACAACTGGAACAGACCCAAGGCACTAACCACCTCGCGCTTTGTCGCCTCGGTGCGCTCGCGCGCCCGTTCCGTGCCCTCTTTGATCACTTCAAGAACGTATCCCCGGTCTTTGCAGAGCTGTGCCCTGCGTTCGCGAATTGGGGCAATGAGGTCCTGGAGAATAGCTTCCAGACGCGTCTTGATCTTGCCATCGCCGAGCCCTCCGCGCTGATACTGTGCCTTGAGTTCGGCAAGCCTGTCCTGGTCGTAATCGAAGGCGTCGAGATAAGTGAAGACGACATTGCCCTCGATGCAGCCCGGGTCTTCGATACGCAGGTGGTTTGGATCGGTGAACATCGCCCTGACAGCATTTCGGATTTCTTCAGACGAGGCGGACAGCGCAATGGCGTTGCCACCGGATTTCGACATCTTGGCCTTACCGTCGATACCGGGCAAGCGACCCGCCTTCGGGATGATCGCCTGGGCCTCAGGCAGCACGGTGCAGCCCGCCGTCATGTTGATCCGTCGCACGAGCTCATTCGTCTGCTCGATCAATGGGGCTTGATCCTCGCCCACCGGCACGACCGTAGCCTTGAAGGCCGTGATGTCCGCAGCCTGTGCCGCCGGGTAACAGAGAAATCCGGCGGGAATATTGCGCCCGAAACCCCGCGCGCGGATCTCGTCCTTGATGGTCGGGTTCCGTTCCAGCCGCGCAACCGTGACGAAGTTCAGGTAGAGCATCGACAGCTCGGCCAGCGCCGGAAGATGCGATTGCAGGCAAATTGTCGTGCGACCGGGATCAATGCCCACGGCCAGATAGTCCAACGCGACCTCGATCACGCTGCGCCGCACTTTGTCCGGATCATGAGCGTTGTCGGTCAGGGCCTGGGTATCCGCCAGTAGCAGGAATTGTTCATGGCTGTCCTGATAGCGCAGCCGGTTTGCAAGCGAGCCTGCATAGTGCCCAATATGAAGCGGCCCCGTGGTGCGGTCACCTGTCAGAATGGTTGGTCTGTTCATTTGCATCTCCTCATGAAACGAGAGGCAGCGCATCGGGAAGCTCGGAAAACAAAAAGGCCGCCCATGCGGCGGCCTCGGAATACGTTCGGTCATCCGGCCACCCTGTCAGGAGGCCAGCCACCAAGTCATTGCGATGATCGTAGTGTTTTCCATCCGATACCGCTTACCGTCGGCATGACCGCTGGTCAATCAAATGGTGGAAAGGGCTCGCAGCGCACATGCAGCGGCTCGATGGATCTTCCCTTCGACCCACAGGTTGGCTGTCGCCTACGGGACCTTCCTGCCGTTTGCCGCGCGCGCTCGATTTGCGCCGCAGCTGCAAGGTAGCTTTCGAGAATGGGCGGAGAGCTGACCGATGCTGTAGGGAGGGATTGTCGCGGTGACCGGCGACGAGGATGTGACGAGCAACAAGACGGTCCGCAAGATGGAGGCGCGCATCCGGGAACTTGAGCGCCGCAGCTCGGGCGCAAACCCTGGAGCCCGAGATCCTCAAGGAAGCCCTCGAAAAATCGAGGGTAAGAAAACCGACCTTGCATGCCCTGTCCTCGCCGAAGGACGGTTCGCGGTAAAGGCGGCGGCCAAGATATTCGGCGTGTCCCGTTCGAACCTGCATGAACGGATAAAGGAGAGCGCGAAGCCGCGGAGCGCCTACCGAAAGTTTAGACTTGATCTCACATTTGTTCGGTCTCATCGCTCAGCGTGATGCGCATTGGCATGTCGAAGTTCATGCCGAACTCCTGTGGAGCGGTGGCGAGCGTCGCGCCATCCGCCAGCGCTGTCTTCTCGCTCTCCGAGTGAGCCTGGGCCGAAAGAGTTGAGATCGCCAAGAGCACCGCAGCTTTCGCAATATGTTGAGCCTGACTCTTCAATTTCACCTCCGCGACCTGTTCTTGGGTCCGGACGACGCAAGTGGAAGTAGCATTTGCGATGCCGGTATCACTTACTCATTCCTGAGCCAGAAAGGCTATCGAGGATAGGACAGTCTGGGCGCGTGGCGCCATGACATGCCCGGGAGAGCGTGGATTTGAGCGAACCGAGATCGGCAATCTTTTCCTCGATACGGTTCAGATGCTGTCGGGCAAGCCGCTTCACATCCGCGCCTGCCCGCTGACGATCTTCGTAGAGAGAAAGAAACGTTCGTCAATCTTCAATTGGGAAGCCCAGCGAGCAGGCACGGTGCAGCAAGGTGAGCTTGTTTGCGTCCACCGAACTGAGCGCAGGGTAGCCGTCCGCGCTTCTTGCCGGTCGGACAAGTCCGATATCCTCATGATATCGGATTGACTTCGCGGGTAGACCGCTCTCTGTCAAAACTTCTCCAATAATCATCATCGCCTCCACAGTCTGGCCGCGTGATACGGCTTCCCGCCGCTGGAAAACTGAGATGAAATTCCTTTGGAACCTTCCAGTGTGGGAGGCTTGTTGGACCATACACCACGATCTCAACGGAGGAACGAAATGAAATATAGCCGATTCTTCGCGATGATTGCGACGTCAACGATTGTAATGTTTGGCTTGATGTATCTGAACACCTACCTCATCAGCCATATTTTCTGGTCAGAGACTCGAGCCTACATGGCTGTGGTGATGGGGGCTGCCATGGCACTCATCATGCTGGTCTTCATGCTGTCGATGTATCGCAATCGCATGCTCAACATCGCGATCCTTGCCGGCTCCGTCGCAATCTTTGCCGGTGCGCTCTGGCTGGTACGCAGCCAGGTTACCGTCCAGGACCGCAACTACATGCGCGCGATGATCCCGCACCATTCCATTGCCATAATGACCTCGACCCGGGCTCAGCTCACCGACCCCCGGGTTCGGGCGCTCGCCGACGACATCATTTACGCCCAAGACAAGGAAATCGCGGAAATGCGCTTTCTGATTGCCGATATTGGAAAGAATGGCGAGGCTCAGGAAGCGGCGGAGCCAGCAGCCGCGCGGCTGGTCTCCGCGGAAGAGGCCTTGGCATCGGAGGTCGTGACGAACGTCGACCCCGAATTTCTGAGCGAAGACGAAATTGCGGAACTCTTCCCGAATGGCGGCGTCTGCCGGTTTACCTACACCAAGGACAGTCCGGCCGTGTTCGTGACGGGAGAGGATGCCGAAGGACCCGCGGGTCTTGTGAAGATCAGCGGTGATCTGGTGCGAATATCGGGCGATGGTCGAGACTTCGTGACCGGGCGCCTGAGTATCCAAGTTCGGGGAACAGACGACAACGATTTGACTGACATGCTCGTGTCGGCAGGAGCGAACTATCATGCCGGGTTCCGGGGAAAATTCAGCTGCCCGATCCAAGGATAAGGAGAGCCAGATGCCCAAGGATCACGACAAGCACGCGCACCTCTACCGCACGGTTACGCCGGACCATCTCTGCCCCTTCGGCCTAAAGTCCAAAGACCTTCTGGAGCGGCAGGGGTACAAGGTCGAGGACCATTAACTCACCACCCGCAGCGAGAGCGAGGCCTTCATGGAGGAACACGGTGTCCAGACAACGCCCCAGTCTTTCATCGGAGGGGAGCGGATCGGCGGCTATGACGACCTGCGCGTCTATTTCGATCTCGACCCGCCGCCGGAGGAGCGGAGCGATACGACCTATCAGCCGGTCATCGCGATCTTTGCGGTAGCCTTTCTGCTCGCGCTTGGGATCTCGTGGAACCAATAGGGCAGCATCTTCACGCTGCGGGCTGTCGAGTTGTTTGTCTCGTTGTCCATGGCTTTTCTCGCCATCGAGAAGCTTCAGGATGTCGAGAGCTTCTCGACAATGTTCCTCAACTACGACCTGCTCGCGCGGCGCTGGGTGAGATACGGCAGGATCTACCCCTTTGCCGAGGCGCTCGCGGGAATCCTGATGACCGCCGGCGCGCTCGTCTGGATATCCTCGCCCGTGGCGCTTTTCATCGGGACGATTGGCGCAATCAGCATCGTCAAGGCGGTCTATTTCGAAAAGCGGGAGTTGAAATGTGCCTGCGTTGGCGGGGAATCGGCGGTTCCGCCCGGCTTCGTTTCACTGACCGAAAGCTTGATGATGGTGGTGATGGGGATCTGGATGCCGGCAAAGTCGGTGCTCTTCTGAGATCGCTTGATTCTGTCTTGACCTTCCAACGATTGGAAGCCCCATCTTTCATGTCAGATCAGACAGGGAGTCTGAAATGACAGATCACGAACACCGGGGCCACGAGGCGCATCGCGCCTGTGGCCATCACCATCACCACGAGACCGAGGGCGGTCCGAAGGCCAGGGATCCGGTTTGCGGCATGTCCGTTGCGATCACACCGGATGCGCGCAGCCGCGAGTACGACGGAAAAACATTCCATTTCTGCTCCGAGGGATGCCAGGCGAAGTTCGATGCCGATCCGTGGTTCTACGCCTCCGGCAGTGCGGCGAAAGTGACCAAGAGGGCGCCGCAGGGAACTCAGTGGACCTGCCCGATGCATCCCGAGATTATTCGCGACGAAGCTGGATCCTGCCCGATCTGCGGCATGGCGCTGGAGCCGATGGTTCCAAGTGATCAGCCGAGCGAGGAGCTTGTCGACTTTACCCGGCGACTCTGGATTAGCGCGGCAGCCGCAATCCCGCTCGTGATTCTGACCATGGGAGAGATGGTGGGCCTGCCCGTGCGCGATTGGGTCGGGCACAGGATCGCCGTCTATCTTGAATTCCTCCTGGCGACACCGATCGTCCTCTGGGCGGCGCGCCCGTTCTTCCAGCGCGGCTGGGATTCGATCCTGAACCGCTCGCCGAACATGTGGACGCTGATCTCGCTCGGCGTCGGGGCAGCCTACATCTACTCGCTGGTCGCGACTTTCCTGCCGGGTGTCTTTCCGGAGCAATACCGGATGGACGGCATGGTCGGCACGTATTTCGAGGCTGCCGTCGTCATCGTGGCTCTGATCTTCGTAGGCCAGGTGCTGGAGTTGCGCGCGCGCGAGCGCACCGGCGACGCAATCCGGGCTCTGATGGATCTGGCCCCCAAGACGGCGCGACGCATCCTGCCGGACGGATCGGAATATGACGCACCTCTCGAGAACATCATCGAGGGTGATCTCCTGCGGGTCCGGCCGGGTGACAGCGTGCCAGTCGACGGGGAAGTGGTCGAGGGCCGCTCGTCGATCGACGAGAGCATGATCTCGGGCGAACCTGTGCCAGTCGAGAAGGCTGCAGGCGATGGCGTCACGGGCGGGACCATCAACAAGAACGGTTCGCTTGCCATCCGTGCCACCGCAGTCGGCTCGAACACAGTGCTTTCGCAGATTGTGGACATGGTTGCCGGCGCACGACGATCGCGTGCGCCTATTCAGGGCCTCGCGGATCGCGTCGCGGAGATCTTCGTGCCAGCCGTGGTGGGCATAGCCGTGATTGCCTTCATCGCCTGGCTGATCATCGGACCGAGCCCGGCAATCGTCTTCGCGATGGCGTCCGCAGTATCCGTGCTGATCATTGCCTGCCCCTGTGCTCTGGGCCTCGCCACGCCGATCTCTATCACCACGGCCGCCGGGCGAGGCGCACAGGCCGGCGTGCTCATCAAGGACGCCGAGGCGCTCGAAAGGATGGCCCGCGTCGATACGCTCATTGTCGACAAGACAGGGACGCTCACGGAAGGCAAACCGAAACTGACAGATGTGATTGCGTTGTCCGACACCATTGAGAACGACGTTCTCGGGTTCGCGGCCGCACTTGAACGCGGGTCGGAGCACCCTTTGGCCGAGGCGATTCTCGAAGGCGCCAAGGCGCGCGGTGTCATAGCTGACAAATCAACGGAGTTCGAAGCCGTCACCGGCAAGGGTGTGACCGGAAAGGTGGCCGAGCGGTCAGTGGCGCTCGGAAACGCAGCCCTGATGCAGTCGCTGGGGATTGGAACGGAAGCTGCCGATCGGACCGCCGACGACCTTCGTGCCGATGGCAAGACAGCGATGTTCGTTGCCGTGGACGGAGCGCTTGAAGGCATCATTGCGGTCGCGGACCCGATCAAGGCAACCACGAAGGACGCCATTCGCGGCCTGCACCAGCAGGGTTTCCGGGTCATAATGGCGACGGGGGACAACAAGCGCACAGCAGAAGCGGTCGCGGCTCAACTTGGCATCGACGAAGTGCGTGCGGGTGTCCTTCCGGAAGGCAAGAAGGACCTTGTGGACGAGTTGCGTGCCCAAGGCGCCTCGATCGCCATGGCAGGGGACGGAGTGAACGACGCGCCCGCGCTCGCCGCGGCCGATGTTGGTATTGCAATGGGAACCGGCGCGGATGTTGCGGTCGAGAGCGCGGGGCTGACGCTGCTCGGGGGAGACCTGTCAGGCATTGTGCGGGCCCGCAAACTGGCGGACGCCACGCTGCGCAACATCAAGCAGAATCTCTTCTTCGCCTTTGTCTACAATGCGGCGGGGATCCCGATAGCAGCGGGCGTGCTCTATCCGGTCTTCGGTCTGCTGCTCTCTCCGATGATTGCGGCGGCCGCCATGTCGCTATCCTCCGTGTCAGTAATCAGCAACGCCTTGAGGTTGCGGCGCCTGGAGTTGTGATCCATGAACTTGCCGTCTCCGTTTCTTGACTGGATCACCAAAATGCCAGTTGTATGCCGACGGATCTTGGATAGTTTCACGCCATGCATGACCTGATTCGCAGACTCCTGATTGTATGGGCGGTGACGTTTGTCGCGGTATCCGTCATGCTGAGTCCAGCGAATGCAGTGGAAATGATCGATTGCGACAGTCACGTTTCAGCAAGCGTGACTGTCGAGGGCCATGACCATAATGTCGATGTCCTGTCTGGTCATGACGAGATGCAGCACCAGCACCCGGAAAGCCACTGTGCCAGTCATGCTTGCGTTCTCGGTGTGGCAGTTGCTCCTACCGATCTGATGGAGATCGGACCGCTTCCCGACATGAACCGTCGGGGTATCGAGCCCTCACTGAATACTGACGCGTTGCTCGAAGGACTTCAGCGCCCGCCACGCGCCTGAGCATCATTTGATGGTCGATCGATCCCACTCGGATCGATCAGGTGTGTTGTTCTAAGACGGGACTTTATCCCTTGAAAATCATGTTTGCGGCCTTAGCGCCGCTGCTCGTTGCGGCATGCGCGCCGGTCAACGAGCTCGAGGACGCGTCATTATTGACAGCGGCCACCGATCCTTCCGTATCGGGACCAGCCGTTTCCGGCCCCGGCGTGGCTTACGCGCCTCACATCCTCGAAGAGCCCGCCAACTGGCGAGCGCTCAACGATGCCCAAGGGGGCAGCGGCCAATGAGAAGGAGGGTGTATTTCAGCCTCGGTGCTGTGCTGTTTCTATCTGCCTGCGGCAGTGCAGCTTTGAGGCAAGAAGCAAGCGCTTCGCGAGCTGGTTTTGACCGCGTCGAAGCCGGGACGCGCCGGGCAGTGGGCGCTGCGCCGGCCTGGCACCTCACAAATGCCGAGATGGAAGCCAATGCCGCGCGGGTTCGGGCTGCGATGAGCGGTAAGACAATCAGTTCAGATACGGCCGTCCAGGTCGCTCTGATCAACAACCGCGGATTGCAGGCCAGCTTTGCCGAACTGGGGCTCTCATCGGGCGATCTCTGGGAGGTCGCGATGGGCCCGGTGCCCACTGTGGGGGTCTCCGTTTCGGGGATCGCGGGCGATGTGACCCGGACACTCGAAGCCACGCTCATCAACTCACTTCTGGACCTCGCAACTTCCAGGTCTCGCACCGAGATCGGGGAAATCCGCTTCCGGCAGGCCGAACTTGCCGCATTGGCCGAAAGCATCGCGCTGGCCGTCGAGACACGGCAGGCCTGGATCGAAGCCGTCGGCGCGTTCGAAGCGGCGGCTCTGGTAGCGGAGGCAAAGGGCACTGCGGAAGCCAGCTCCGAACTTGCGTCCCAACTTGGCCGGACCGGCGCCATGAACAGGGCAGATCAGGCGCGTGAATACGCCTTTTCAGCCGAGCTCGCGGGCGAGGAGGCCGAAGCAAGACTTGAAGCCCAACTCGCCAAGCAGCGGTTAATCCGTCTCATGGGCCTTTGGGGCAGCGATGTGACCGTCTATGTTCCCGACGCCCTCCCGCCCTTGCCGGGAAGTCCACGCACAGCAAGCGACATCGAGCGTTTGGCGCTGACAAACCGGGTCGATCTCGCGTCGGGGCGCCTGGAGCTTGAGGCCGTCGCACGAGAATATCGGCTGACAGGTCAGACCTACATGATCTCGGACGTCGAGTTGGGCGCTGGCCTCGAGATCGAGAGAGAGAACAGCGAGACCGACAAGGGACCGGTCCTCGACATCGATTTCGAGATCCCGCTCTATGACACCGGCGGGCTTGTCTCGAAGCGCGGACAGATGGCCTATCTCAAGGCCGCAAACACCCTGGCCCAACAGGCAATTGATGCGCGCTCAGAGGCGCGCATGGCCCACAAGGCGGTGACGGGACGCCATGCGGTCGCGCGCCATTGGCGCGACGAGGTTCTGCCGTTGAGAGGGGAAATCGATGAAGAAGCCCTCAAATCCTATAGCGGGATGATCACCTCCACTTTTGAGTTGATCGAGGATGCGCGCGACGGGCTCGAGGCGCAACTCGGGGCCGCGGAAGCCAAGCGCGACTACTGGCTGGCCGAAACAATGGTCACTGCCGCGATCTGGGGCGGCGAGGTCAGCCCATCTGCCGGAGAGGGAGACGACGAATGATGAACCGCAGACAGCTTCTGGGCGCGGGCATTGGCGCCGGCGCGATGCTCGCCTCGGCAGCCAGCGCGCAGACGCGGTTCCGCGATCTGCCCGAGGCCGCAACCACAGACAGCCCCTACACTCAGGTGCCGGGACGCCCTGGCACAGGCCCGGATTACAATCCGGTAGTCACGCTGAACGGCTGGTCGCTTCCCTTCCGCATGAACGGAAACGTAAAGGAATTTCATCTGGTCGCCGAACCGGTGGAGCGGATCATGGCGGATGGCATGATCGCGCGGCTGTGGGGCTACAATGGCCAGTCCACCGGTCCGACCCTCGAGGCGGTCGAGGGCGAACGGGTCCGGATCTACGTCACCAACCGCCTGCCGGAGCACACCAGCGTGCATTGGCACGGGCTGATCCTGCCTTCGGGCATGGATGGCGTCGGCGGGCTTTCCCATCCGGCGATCCCGCCAGGGAAGACCTTCGTCTACGAGTTCGACCTGACAAAGTCCGGCACCTTTATGTATCATCCGCATGCGGATGAGATGGTGCAGATGGCGATGGGCATGATGGGGCTCTTCATCGTGCACCCGCGCGACCCTGCGTTCATGCCGGTCGATCGCGATTTCGCCTTTCTGCTTGCCGCCTACGACATTGATCCGGGAACCTACGTGCCGCGGATCATGGAGATGACGGACTTCAATCTCTGGACGTGGAACAGCCGGATCTTTCCCGACATCGACCCGCTTGTAGTCTCGAAGGGCGACCGGGTGCGGGTGCGCGTCGGCAACCTGACGATGACGAACCATCCGATCCACATGCACGGCTACGATTTTGAGGTAACGGGAACCGATGGCGGCTGGGTTCCGGAAAGCGCGCGCTGGCCGGAGGTCTCGATCGACATTCCCGTGGGCGCCATGCGGGCCTATGAATTCGATGCGGTGCATGAAGGCGACTGGGCCATCCACTGCCACAAGTCGCACCACACGATGAACGCCATGGGGCACGACATCCCGACCTTCATCGGAACCGACAAGCGCAGGCTATCCCGGATGATCAACCGGCACCAGCCCGGCTACATGGCGATGGGAACGGCAGGCATGGCCGATATGGGCGAGATGTCCATGGAGATCCCGGACAATACGGTGCCCATGATGGCCGGATGGGGCCCCTATGGTCCCCTCGAGATGGGCGGGATGTTCAGCGTCGTGAAGGTTCGCGACGGCATCGCTCCCGACGATTACAGCGATCCCGGCTGGTACGAAAACCCGCCGGGAACCCAGGCCTGGGAATGGACCGGCGAACTGCCGGAGCATGCCACCAACACCAGTCCTGCCACCATCCTCACGCCGCGCGGCGGCAAAAGGCAGGGCTGAAGCAATGAGCAGTACAGGAGAAAACCTCATGAAGTCACTTGTCCTCACACTCGGGCTGGCACTGCTTCCCGCAGTCGCCCTGGCTGCGGGAGAGCACGCCGGCGGCCACGGCGAAATGCCCGGTCACGTAGACGGCGGAGGGCATGGCCATGGCATGGCGATCGGCGAACCTGCCCATGGATCACCTTCGCGCACCGTCAAGGTCACCATGCGTGAAGACTACGAGGGCGAGGAAATCTACATCTTCGAACCGGACGAGCTGAATTTCGAGGCCGGGGAGACGGTCCGGCTCCACATCGTCAACGCCGGAGAGGAAGCCCACGAATTCGTCATGGACACAATGGCAGCCAATGCCGAGCACAAGGAGCTAATGGAGCGGTTCCCCGAAATGGAGCATGACGACCCCAACGCCGTGCGCCTCGAACCCGGCGAGGAAGCCGATATCGTCTGGACATTCGCGACCCCCGGAACCTTCGAATTCGCCTGCCTGCTGCCCGGTCACTACGACGCCGGAATGCACGGTCCCTTGACTGTCAACTGAACCCGGAGAACAGACAGATGAAACTTGCCGCCTTTGCCGCAGCCCTCATCCTCACCACGACCACAGCAATGGCTGAACAAAGCTCATCCATGAGCACCGGCACGGTCACGAAAGTCGACACGCAATGGAACAAGGTGACCATCGATCACGGACCGCTCGAAAACCTCGACATGCCTCCAATGAAGATGGTCTTCAACGTAGCCGATCCGCAGATGCTCAACGGTTTGTCGGAGGGAGCTCAGGTCAGCTTCCTCGCTGATCGAGTGAACGGGAAACTGACCGTCACCGAACTGAACAAGCAGTAAAAATCAGCCGCGCGCTGGCTTGCACCGGCGCGCGGACTGCCCTGAAAGGAAGGGAAAATGCGCCGAAAGCCTCTCATTCTGGCCATATCGGGACTTGCAGCCGTCGCCTTGGGCGGCGCTTGGCTTCTGCCTGCTGGCCCCGACCTCTCAAGAGGTGCAACCATTTATGCCGAAGCCTGCGCGTCCTGCCACGGAGCGGAACTCGAAGGTGCGCCGAACTGGCGTGCTCCGGGCGCAGATGGGCGGCTCCCCGCCCCGCCGCACGATGCTACTGGCCACACCTGGCATCACCCCGATCCCGTGCTTCTCGACATGATCACGCGAGGCACCGCCGCCGTTGTCGGGCGGGGCTACGAGAGCAACATGCCCGGCTTCGGGGACACATACTCCGACGCCGAGATCACGGATGTTCTCGAATGGATCAAGAGCCAATGGCCGGACGATATCCGGGAAACCCAGGCCGAAATCACCGCAGAGGCCGAAGGCAGCTGAGGTATGCTTGCGGCCCATTGACGATGGCCAAAATGCGGGTCTTGCCGCGCTGCGGCAACAAGACTGGAACGCTGCATGATTAACCGGGACCGTATCACCGTTGGGACGTCATCGGTACTTGTCGAGAGCGGCATCTTCCGCTTTTCACGCATCCCGATATATCTTGCGATGATGCTTCCTCTGCGAGGCCATAGCGCGGCTTGTGAACTCACTTGCGCTGTTCTTCCTGATGTTCCTGACGGGTAACCTTATCTGTCATCTTGAAGGCAGAAGCCCGCCTTGGCACCCCGTCAGGCGGAGCCTGTATTCCGTTGCGCGGCATTGTCTGCGGGCGGGCATGCGCGATCAGTCCCCATCGTCCCGTATCAAAGGTCCCAAGAGGCGAATGCGACCGCGTGCGGGCCGCTCGAGGTCGCCACGCGTTTCGAGTGAGGCTATTGCCCGGTAGAACGCGGGCGGTGTCACACCAAGATCGGAGGCGAGCGAGGTCAGCGAGATTTCGACCGGCACCACCCCATCGCTCCCGGCGAGTTCGACAAGACGAATGAGCACCCTTTCGGTTAGGGGCGTGACAGCGCGCAACTCCAAGAGGCGCCGAGACTGCATCAGCGATCGGGCAAGGTATAGGGCATAGTCTCGCGCCAGATCCCGGTCATTTTCCAGAGCGTGCTCGAACAGTCTCTTCGGAACGAGATGCACATGTGACGGCGCAAGCGCCACGGCATCACAGTGGCAAGCTTCAGCATGCAGTGAAGCCTCCGCAAACGTTTCGCCGGCGCACGCCGTATGGATGCGCACGCTCCGCCCGGCCTTCGTCCACCGGACGAGGGCGATCTGACCGGAGCAGAGTGATGCCAACCCCGGTGGATTGTCGCCCTGTCGAAAGAGCAGCTCTCCAGTTGTCAGATCGATAACACGCACATTCCGATCACCGCAGGCGCGTTCCAGACGCTCGAAGAATTCCTGACACGACATGATCGCAATCATATCCGGATCGGCATAGTGGTGTTAGACATTCCTCTTGCCGGACAGGGAGGTAGTCATGCGCTTCGGACACATCACAGTTCTTGCAATCCTGCCGATCCTCGGTATGACGGGCCCCGCTCTTGCACAGCACACGAACCATGCGGATCACATGGCACAGTCCGCCGCAGTAGTCGAAACAACCGGAACGCCGATTGAACCGGGAAACGGGGCCTTCGCCGCTATTACCGAGATCGTCTTGCTGCTCAACGCCGACTCAGACACCGATTGGCCCTCTGTCGATATCGGCGCTCTCCGAGACCACCTTGTGGATATGAACAACTTGGTTCTCGCCACCGATGTGCAGACCAGAGACCTCCCGGACGGTATCCTGATACGAATAAGGCTCGATAATGAGGCAGGAGAGGCCGCGAGCCGGATGGTTCCGGCCCACGGGCCCGTTCTCGCTGCTGAAACTGGCTGGTCGTCCGAGGTGTCGATGGCAGATGAGTTTATTACCTGGACGATCAAGGGCGAAGGAGATGGGGCGGCGAGCCGGATCAAGGCGCTCGGTTTCTACGGCCTCTTGGCGACAGGCAATCATCACCCCGGTCATCACCTCGCCATCGCGCGTGGTGAACCCATGCGTTGACGAAATAACGCTTTGCTGCCAATTGGCAGGAACCTTGGGGTCGGTTGCGCCGAAGCCGACATTCATGATCAAGAGGCGAGCGGCTTCGTCCATGGGCCGTTCGCTCCGATCCGAGGCACCAACTTGTACGCCCAATGCCTCGGGCTTCGTTTGCCGCTGCAGACGCCCCGGCAGGGCCAATTCTGCTACCATATGCCCATCGCGGCGACCATGTTCGGGCACAAGGCGACTACCGTTTCTCACGGCCTGCAGGCCGTTTCCGGTGGAGCGGTTCGCTTTTGCGGGACTGGCGCCGTGCGATGCGCCCCTCTGGTAACGCCCCCTTAACCATCTCTGCACGTCGTTCCTGATTTCAGCTTTGGATCTCCCAGGCGGACCAATCTCGGTTCTGACAGCACGTGATGCTGTTGATTTTGAGAGGACATCGCCATGAGCGACTCTGATACTTCGATGCAACTCGTAAGTGTAACCCTTTCCCTTCCGTCCGGCCTGCTGGCTGCCTACGACGCACTCGTGGACCAGCAGATCTATCCGGACCGTGCGAGCGCACTGCTCTATGGTCTCGTGCGAAGCTGGTATTTCGACCAGGGCACATTCCATTCGATCCGTCTCGACATCAAAAGCAAGGACGATCAGACCGAGGATCCGGCGTTCGAAAAGGCGGACGCCGAGGAGGATCCGGAAAACTCCGCATCCTGATCGGTGAACCCGCGGCTCGTCAGCCGCCCGCGGAACGTCTCGCGTTTCGCTGCAAACTTCCCGCTGGCGCGCCTCGCGCCGGCGGAGCAGATCCCGAGGGATCTGTGCCATGCCCGCCACCGATCGCGCAGGCTCACTCACGTCGGACAGGGTTCCGACAGCCGGACGGCACCATTGAAGACCGATGCAGACGGCATGCGGCGTATAATGGAGTTGCCTATGAATACCTCAGACCTGACCTCGACACCTCGTCCCAATCCTTCGGACCAGCAAATATCGCAGCTGAGCGCTGCCCGATCTCTCGCGTTCGACCTCGCGAGCCTTCGGAGCGAGGTGAAGACCCATTTCGGAAGGTTCGTGAAACTCGAGGGCGATGCCCTGGTCAAAGCAATCGCAGCCGAGATTGGTCCGATTGCCGCGAAGGATGTCCGGCTGCAGCTCGAGAAGCTGGTGCGCGCCGGGGAATGGTCGCCCAACTGGGCACGAAGTGTCGAACTGCTCTCGGACCGCCTGGCGGGGTATGCCCGCGACCAGAAGAACCCGGTGATCGAATGCGATCTGGAGGTCTTCGCCAACAACGCCTTCACCTTTGTCTTCCAAAGCGAAACGATCTGGAGACTCGAGGCCGCCCTGGGACTGTCGGGGCATGGCACCGGGCCAATTCCGGTCTACTCCCCAGTTCCCCGCAAGCGGTGATTTCCGCGGCTGTTCCGACCGCCCTGCGCGGTCGGAACACGCACGCTCCCGCGCGCCAACAACCGCGCGAATGGCGACAGCCGCAAGATCCGTGGCCTGCCGCCTGACGGCTCCCCCGAACTGGATCCTTGACGCAAGTCCCGGGTCAAACCGGCCTTTTCAATCAAATGATGCGCTGCATCGAGCAAGGAGACCACAACATGCAATACGTAAACCTTTCCGACCGGATCCTGGATCTTCGAAGGGCCGCAGGGTTCGCCGCCTGGCTCCGCGAGGAAGGCGGACCAAACCTTGTGGAAACCGCGGCACTCTTCGGGGGACCCCACTGGGGTTCCCGGGCTGATGCCCTTATCCAACTTGTGACGGAAGGTGCCGAACCCCTCGAGCATATCCAGGACCTCCGCGCGCTTCGGGATTTCCTTCATGACGCCCTTGGGGGTGGTCTACCGGTCGCGTCCGTCGAAGACGGCGATATCGACTTCCTCGAACCGGACGACCCTAAGGTCATCTGTGCGCTGGAGTGCCTCACGACCCTGGATCAGGGCGTGACGGCCCTGGATGCTGCCCGGACCCTGAAACGCCGACTCACACATGGAGCCCTCGGCGCATGACCTCGCACAACTCCTAACAAGATCACACTGCCGGCCGAGGCACGGGATCCCGCGACTGGAAGGCAGGCGAAGCCGCTTTGAAGCTGGACAGGCTTCTGATCTCTCCCGACCGGCAACGCGTTTTCGAGACGGCGCTCCGGAGGGCTCATGCTCTCCGGGACGCCGTCGTGATGCGGGAAAACGCTGTTGTCATGGACGGCGCGGTGCGCCCCGAGATTGTCGAACAATACCGCCTTCTCCGGGAAGCAATGGCTCGTCACGGGGCACACCCGGCGGTGATGACGTCGCAGCGCTCGTGCGGCACGGCTACGTTGTGGACACTCGGTCCCATCTGACGTCTCGCAGACGACACGTCTTCCCCATCGATACATACGGGTTGGTGGGAAGCGGTCTGGGACTTCCCTGTCGGAGCCGAGGCTGGTCAAGCATCGAGCGGGCGGCATCTCTCAAACCTTCCCGCAAGGCGCGTTGTATCCGCGCATCTGACATTGCGGATCAAGTCGCAGCTTCGACGAGAGGGGCTATGGCTGGGGTAAGCCGACATAGCCATGGAACGAACCGCCCTGCCTTTTTTCCTTCTGGCGAGAGTTCGCCTCGCAATTCTTCGCGGAGACTAACCCGGTTTCACTCGCGCACTGTTGCCTGAGACAGCCTCTTGAAGGAGAGCGGCAGGAGTAGCGGATCGGTTATGCGCGTATCAAGCCCACGGAGCCGGAACGTATCGCCATCGATAGCCATGTCGGCGACACCCATGATGTCTTTTGCTTCGCCCGTTTCGCTGGACGAGACCCCCTCAAGCAACCCCGCATGGCCTGCAAGGGCAAGCACCATGATCGCAGTCATCACGTTCCGATTCCGAAGTCCACGTGTACGCCAGCGAGACGATCTGAACCTGTTTACAACAACAGGGCCCCTGCCCGGCTAAGCCAACGCGCATTTCCGTCATATCCTGTCGTGGTATCACGGCCTTCAATGAGATCATTCCGGCGCCGGGCGATCCGCGCCACCCGCTGAAAGTGTACTTTGACCCGGCCATCCGCGCTCGCGGCACATGAGAGCGCAACAGCTTCTGCACGGTCACCGAGCCGCCAGACAAGCGCTTCAGCCTCGCACACAGCCTGATGCCGCGCGGACAGCGCGCCTCGAATACGGCTGATCATAGGTAGCCCCTCTAACCCCTTGAAGATCATGCCTGATTGGAATGCGTGTGACCAGCTTCAGCTTTCAATGGGGTGAATCTCAAGGAGAAAACTGCAGCAAACCGGGGACAGTGGACGCCGACCAAAACGCCACATACATCGGCGCTTCCGGATCGGGAAGCCAAAAAACGCTCCGTTGGGGTCGGTGTCGACCGCCGTCGGCCCTCCCAGCTGACCACTCGTTGAGATGCGAGAATCCGGATGCCTCGATTGCCGCGCCTCTCGAATTCGATAAGGAGCCTACGCCTCCCCTCCCAGTGGAGGGTCTCGCTGCCGGATCACATCTGTTCGCCGATCGGAAAATCGGTCCTTCTACCGGCGGCGGCTGGCGGGAACAGGTTTTCGACTGGCAGCGTGCAAGTTCCGAGCCTCTGCCCGGCTGTATCGTGCGTGCTCTTCGGCAATGCGACGCTCGGCTTCCAGTTGCACGACACGCACTCTGGCGTCAGCGTCGGCCCGGGCCCGAGCAGATGATTCTATCGCCTCGGCATACCGCCGCTCCGCATCCAGGCGGGCCACACGCTCATCAGTCAATCGACCCTCCGCGTCATCCATCCGCTTCTCGACCGCCTTGGTGCGCTCCTCCGCGATGCCATACCTTTTCTTTGCCTCCAGTAATTGGGACTGCATCTCCTCCAGCTCCCTGGTCAATTCCGCATTCTTCTTGTCCTGAGCATCTGCGCGCGCTTCTGCTTCCGCTATCCGGATCTGCGCATCGGAACTCGCTTCGGCCTCGGCATTGCGCGCAGCGGTGCGTTCGCGTTCAAGTTTTTCTGACATGGACTGGCGATGCATACGAGCGGTGAGACGTTCGGCCTCGAGTTCCTCTGCCATGATCTGCTCATGCGCAGCTATCACCGCCTTGAGGGCAATGCGCATAGCTTGCGGGACTGGCAGATCGTCGAGCGCCGGGACAGTTCGCTTCGCCTGCTCAGATTTGGCTTGCTGCCAGGTCTTGAATGCAGAGGCGACGTCGTTGTTGTTCGCCTGCACAAGTTCGCGCACCTTCTGGATCGTTGGGCGAATGCCCTCGGACTCCAGGGCTTCCGCAGCCGCCGCGACCCGCGCTTTAAGATCGTTACTCATCCTGATACCTGTTCGATACGATATGGTCGTATCGTATCGTATTCGGGTTGCAAATCCGTTGCCTCACCGCCAACCGACCAGGGTTGATTTTCGATCAGACCGTTCAGCCCGGGCCGGCAAGAGGCTCGTCGGACGCCCGAGCGCGGGATCATGCTCTTCTTTTCAGTTCCGCCCGAATAAAAGCATGTCCTCTTCGAAATACCGTGCCTTTGAACAGGAAGACTCCCCCGCCTGACATTGTCCTCGAGTCCCAGAACAGGCGCTTGTGTGATCATGCGGCCCGTTGGGGACTATTCCGGTTGGCCTTGATCTTCCTTGTTTCGGAATTGACAGCTACGTCTTTTCCTGGAGACCATTGCGGTTGCGCAGAGTCGCTGCGGTGCCTGAGATCTACTCCGGGCATCAATTCCTCAAAAATGTCATCGCGTTCTCGCGCAGCGGCGGCCAATGCAGAAGCGCGGGCCTGCTGACCAATATACTTCGCGGCAGCCTGCGTCGATTGATGGTCATTGAGCAGCATAGCACCCCGCGTTGCGTTCTCGCCGAGTGCGAAGAGAAAGTCGTAGACAATGGTACGTGCGATGTGCGCGCCGGTGCCTAATTCCGTCGACCAGACTTGTGACACGTAGTTCGGAGCTACCTCCGATCCGTTCGGGTGGATAAAGAGGGGCCACATCATTTGCTCGGCCCTTTCACGCAATACATCGAGATATTTCGGATCATCGTCCTGCAAGAGAACCGCATCCACGAATTGTTGCACGGACGGGTGAATCGAGCCGGGGTAATCCTCGCTGCCTGAATGCGCCATGAACCATCAACGCTGCGCATCCTCTCGACCCAGGCTCTCAGCTGTGCGCTGCGAGGAGCGGAACATCAAATTGACCTATGGGCTGTCGATGGATCTTGCGCCCAGGCACAAGTTGCAGCACAAAAATGTCGCAAGACGGAGTCGGGAAAGTTTCGGCATCTAAATTCCTTTTTGGGACAAGGACTTGCGAACTCCGCTCCGGCGCCTTCCAGAAGCTCGGCAATGCCGGCCACATCCTTGCTGACGACCGGGTCCGCAACATCACCCGCAAGCGTGACCACGCCGGCTTCCACAGATACCGTTAACTGGTCTTGGTCGAGTGCGCCGATGATGGCACGCAGCCGGTCGGCGATCGCCCTATCCGTGGGAGCGTTCTCCACGGCAAGAACTCCGGGTGTCGCATCGCTCTCCTGCGCCGCGGCTTGCATCCCCGGGGTGACAAAAAGGGAGGCGGGAAGAAGGAACTGAGGATCAGTTATTGGCAACTGTGAACGTCCATGTGTGATACCAAGCAGCAGAGACTATCAGTCATTCACCCAGTCGCGGCGGCCGATCGAAAGGATGCGCCACGGCTCATAGTCTCTGCTGCTTAATATTACGCGAGCGATACGCGCTGTCCGCCCAGACGCCCGACTGGATTACAGATCTGCCCGCAATTCCAGTGTCACTCAAATGGCAATCCAGGATTATGTCGGCAAAGGTGGCGTTAGAAATGCCACCAACCGGGTTGGAGGTGAATTTGGCGCTTCATCGCGTCCGCTTCCTGCGAATAACCCGGTCTTCGGCGCTCGCGGCGGCAATATCCTGAATGCCATCCGCATAGGTGCGCTGCCCGCGTGTCACATGCCGTTTCAAAACCTCTACGGCGGCAGGGAGATCCCCAGATTCGAGCAGGTCAACCATCTCGATATGCTCGCCGATGGATTTCTCGGTATGGGTCGCATGCTTCGAAAGGTGGGTTCGCAGTGCGGCCGTGCGGCCTGTAATCGCTTGATACCCACCAATCAGGTAGAGGTTCCCACAGCGCTCGACGAACGCATTGTGAAACTGTCCGTCCAAATTCAAATACTCCGCCATTCGACCTGTGCCGTGGGCTGCAGTCATCGCGCTGCAAATCGATTTAAGTGAGATCAGAAGATCCTTTCTGTGCTCTGCCATCGCAAGGTCCAGTGCCGTGGATTCGAGGACGAAACGATAGAAGCCCAGCTGTGCCACCTCTTCGACACCCATGGTAAATACAAAGGTGCCTTTTCGTGGAACAATGGTCACAAGGCCTTCATGCTTGAGAGTGGCAAGTGCTTCACGGATCGGAGTCTTGCTAATGCCGAGAAGTTCGGAGAGTGAATTCTCGGAGAGTGCCTCCCCCAATCCATAGCGCCCTGTGATGATCGCCTCCCGTATGGCCGTGGCTGCGATATCGCAGAGAGAATCCGGCGCCTTAATCCGCTTCATCTTCTGTCCGGTCATCGGCTTTCCTTTCTTCGCCACCGCAACCTTGATACCCCAGCCAAGATTCCGTTGCACTAACATTTTATATCTGATACATCAGACATCAGTATCAACAAGCAGACGATCCATTTGGTTGGACGCACACAGGGTGGAGAAACCATGTCGAGGACAATTTCAGTCGCGTTCTTTGCATTCTTGGCTACGGGAGTCGCAAGCGCAGCATCGGCCGAAACCGTAATAAAGATCGGCCACGGCACGAATGAGCAATATCACATGCACCGGGCTCTGCTGAAGTTTGAGGAACTGGTTGAAACCCGCTCCGATGGCGAGTTCGACGTTCAGATCTTCCCCTCTTCGCAAATGGGCCCGGATCGTGAGATGATCGAAGGTGTGCAGACCGGGGTGTTGGAAATGGCGGTTTCGCCCTCTGCCATCTTCGCAGGCTGGGATCCGGCGTTTGCAGTGATCGAACTGCCCTACATGTACCCCAGCAAGGAAGTCGCCCTGGACGTGCTCAACGGCCCGACGGGTGACGAAATGCTGGCGCGGCTTGAAAACCAGGGTCTGGTGGGCCTGGGTTGGATGGAAAATGGCCTGCGCCACGTGACCAACAGTGTTCGTCCCATCGAGAAACCCGAGGACCTTGAAGGCATCAAGCTGCGCACCATGAAGGTGCCCGCCCATGTCGATACCTTCAAGGCTCTGGGCGCCAATCCGACTCCAATGAACTTTGGTGAAGTCTATTCCGCTTTGCAGCAGGGTGTGATCGACGGCCAGGAGAACCCCGTCGCACTGATCGATAGCCAGCGTTTTTACGAAGTGCAGGAGCATGTCTCGCTCACGGGCCATGTCTTCACTGTCTACGTCCCAGTGGTCGGCGAATGGTTCTGGTCGGGTCTCTCTGAGGATGAACAGAACCTGCTGCGCGATGCGATGACCGAAGCCGAGGCCTATCAACAGGAACTGGTCAACGCCGAAGAGGCCGGCCAGCTTCAGAAGATCCGTGATGCCGGTGTCAACGTGATCGAGTTGACGGCCGAGGATCGTCAGATGTTCGTCGACGTGACCCAGGATGTCCGCGCGAACTACCGTGACGAGGTGGGTGCCGACGTATTTGACAGCTGGCTCGGCGCTGTCGAAGCGGCAAGCGCTCCCTGAGAGTGGGCAATGCCACGGGTGTCCAGGATGGACACCCGTTCACTGCAGTTCTGGGGGGAGACCGGTAAATGACGGCACTGCGTTGGATCGACAAGAATTTCGAACGCTATCTCGTTGGCCTGCTTCTGGCCGCGATCGTGCTTCTGATAAGCACGAATGTCTTTATGCGCTACATTATGAACGCATCCCTGTCGTGGGGCGAAGAACTGACCTTGTGGTTGTTTATCTGGTTCGTCTGGGTGGCGGTCAGCTACGCATTCCAGCAGGGCTCTCATGTCCGCATCACGTTCCTCCGCGATGCCTTGGGCCCACGCAGCCAGCGAGCATTCGAAGTGGTGGTGGATCTGTTGGTCATCGGATTTCTCGCGGTGATTGCCGTCCAATGTATCCAATTGATGATGCAGCCCTTCGTTCTCAGCCAGAAATCGGTGGTGCTGGGTATGCCAATCCCACTGCTTTACGCTTCCGCGCCCGTGGGTGCGGCGCTGTCCATCCTGCGCGTTACGCAACACCTGATCGGCACGTTGCAGTGCACGGACTCGATGTCCGGAAAGGCCTGACCCATGATCGCGACTGTACTCTTCCTGGTATTGCTCTTCACCCTGCTTCTCAGCGTTCCGATTGGTATCTGCCTTGGCCTTGCAACGATGGCTGTCATGGTCTTAGTCGACGGCACTCCGCCCTTGGTCCTGTTGGCCAGGTCGGTGGTAACGGGAGCGGACTCTTTTCCTTTGATTGCCGTTCCGCTTTTCGTTCTGGCTGGCGATCTCATGCAGCATGGCGGCATGTCGCGGCGCCTCGTCGGTTTCGCCAATGCGCTGATCGGTCACATCCGCGCCGGCCTCGCCTATGTCAACGTGCTCGCATCTGTTTTCTTTGCTGCGATCTCAGGCTCTTCACCGGCAACGGTCGCCGCCATTGGCGCGAACCTCATTCCTGAAATGGAGAAGGTCGGATACAATCGCACCTTCAGTTCTTCGCTGACGGCGTCCTCCGGCATGATCGGGGTCATGATCCCGCCCAGCATTCCTTTCATCATCTATGGGGTTACGGCCGAGGTCTCGATCGGCAAGCTGTTCCTTGCCGGGATCGTACCAGGGATCCTCTTCGCGGTGATGTTCATGATTGTGGCCCGCATTTTGCTGCGCAATGAAACCGAGGTCATCAACAATACCAGAACGTTCAACGCGACGCGCGTTCGTACGAGTTTACGCGAGTCGGTCTGGGCCCTCCTCGTCCCGGTGATCATCCTTGGCGGCATCTACAGTGGCGTCTTTACACCCACCGAAGCGGGCGCAGTTGCCGTGCTCTATGCCGCGATTATCGGAAAATTCGTCTACCGCGATCTGAAGTGGTCAGATTTTCCGTCGATCCTGGCCGAGAGCGCCCGGACCAGCGGAATGATCCTCGTGCTGGTGATCATGGCAACGGCATTCGGCCGGGTCATCACCCTGGCTCAGATTCCGGCAGATCTGGCGACATGGTTGACGGGGCTCTCGGACAATCCGATCATCATCCTGCTGCTGATCAACCTGTTGTTGTTGATCATCGGCATGTTCATGGAAACGATTTCCTCGATCATCATCATGACGCCGATCTTGTTGCCGGTGGCCACGGCTCTTGGCGTCGATCCCATCGCATTCGGCGTAATCATGACGGTCAACCTGGCAATCGGCTTCTGCACGCCGCCCTTGGGTGTGAACCTTTTTGTCGCCAGCAGCATCTCGGGCGTGTCGATCGAGCGGATCAGCAAAGCGATCCTCCCATTCTTTCTCGGGATGATCATCCTGCTTATGCTGATAACCTATGTGCCTGCCCTGTCCCTGGCACTGCCGGCGCTGTATTGACATGACGGATCTCGAGCCGGTCAACGTGAGCATCGAGGGTGGGATGCAGTACCCCTGCCCCCCTCTGATCCCGTCGACCGGCATTCCGAATGCAGACGATTGCACGATATTGGTGCGGCCATGGCACACCAGCTCGACCGCGTCCCGAACGATGATATCGCCGGGAAGACGATCGCCATTACCGTCGGCAGTTACGAGATCATGGGCCTCGTCGAAATCATCCGCGCCCTGGTCGCGGGGCTCAAGGGTTACGGGATCACCGAGGAGAGCACCGGGGCGGAGATCCGATCTTCGATGGAGGTGTTGATGTTGATCGGCTGGCCGACGGCACGCCGCTCTACATCGATCGGATCGCGTCCAATGCCGACGCCATAGTCATTGCTAACGAACTCAAGCAACATGCGGACTTCAAGGCCGGAGTATGAAAACGGCCTCGTCGAGAGGCTCTGCATTGGGTTGGGCAAACAAAAAAGCGCGGGGCGATAACCAGGGGTTTGCCCGCGCTTCTGCTTAGTGTGAAGGTAAGTGAGTGGCGTTCAACAGCGGGCGGTGCAAAGCCAATGGTCTTCGCCCCCTACGATCATCTTCACTGGTACTTACGATGCACTCTGGGCACTATCACCGGATGAAGTGTTCGACAGGGTTCGAGCCTGCCCTGTCCTGATCGAGTTCCTTGCAGCATGTCGATCTCGACGACGACCGTTCGACACCCCTCCGGGTCATGCCGACACGCATTGCCTGAAGTTACCGCGCAAGTTCCCTGTAGGCGTGGGTGAAATCCGATGCCCGCCTGTTCAGCTCCGCCATATCGTATTCCGGTTTGAAGAGCGCCGAGCCGAGCCCGAAACTGTCGGCCCCGGCGGCGTAGTAGTCCGCCATGGTTTGGGGCGTGATGCCGCCCACTGCCGCGACCAGAGCTTGCTTCGGCAGCACCGCGCGAAGCGCCGAAATCGCCTTCGGAGGGATCATCTCGGCAGGAAAGAATTTCAGGACTGCAGCACCAAGATCTAACGCAGCGAAAGCTTCGCTCGCGGTCATCACGCCAGGGCACCATTTCGCCGCAAGTTGCTCGGCGCGCGCGCCAACCGCGGGGTTCATGTTGGGCGAAACGATGATGTCGCCACCGGCATCCACCACCGCCGACACGTCCTCGGGGTTCAGTACCGTTCCGGCCCCGACGACGATGTTCTCACCATGGCGTGCGGCGATCCGTTCGATAGAGAGCAAAGGCTGAGGCGAGTTCAGCGGCACTTCGATTATGCGAAAGCCGGCATCGACCAGTACGCTCGCGGCTTCCACGGCACGCTCGGGATCGAGCCCTCGCAAAATGGCAATCAACGGATTGTCGCTCAGGGCCCGCTGCCATTTGGTCATGTGATCAATCCCGCTGTTCTGGCGATGACGAAATGTCCTCGCGCGACGATGTCGTTCTCGGCCCTACGGCTTTCCCGACCGGCAATGTCCAGCGCGATCTCGTATCGGTCTGCCAGGTCGCTGCGTCCGACGATGGTGACGGGACCTTCGCCAGTCATGCTCGTCTGCCCTCCTGCAATCTCTGCACCGATCAGCAGGCCGGACAGATAGTCCGCACTCATCTCCGCCGGGATCTTGTTGAACAGCGGGAGGGATCGCACATGGAAGAGCCGGTGCAGCAGGTTGCACCCAGCCGACAGGCCCGACGAAACGCCGAGGCTAAAGCCATCTTTCTGAAATGACATTTCAGCCATCAGCGCTTTGAGAATTGTATGATCGCGAAGCGCGGCAAAGATGTCGCCGGTCATATAGGTAGCGAAATTCTCGATCCGCCCACCGTCGACCTCGACCCATTTGCTGTGCGTGCCTGGCATTACGAAACAGCCTGCAACCGCACCGGAGGCGATTGCCCCAACGATCTGGGTTTCCTCGCCGCGCATCACGTCTGGAGCGCCATTAATCTCGCTTGCCAACCCGGTGACGAACTGAATCTGCCTACCGGTATCGGTCGTATGTGCAACCAGCGCATTGGCCAGTTCTTCGATGCCGGCGGGCAGCGATACATACGGCGTTTCCACCCAACCGTTCCGACTGGTAATCATTCCGGAGGCCAGAACCGGCAGCGATCGATGGCAGGCCCAGGGTGACAACAGACGCTCGAAAGCTGCTTCGAAGCAGCCACCCTCGACATGCATGATGCCTTCGGGCGCGTGCAATGTTTCCAGGACGCTACCATCCGCACCGATCAAAGCGGCGCGGAAGGACGTTGTTCCCCAGTCGAGGCCGATCAGCGCCGGATCAGATGCGGCCGAATTCATTAAGAAGATCCTCGACCGTCTTGCCCTGGGCGACCCATTTGCGTGTCTCTTCTTCGCGATCCGCCTGTTCCTGCGCCAGCTTGACGACCTCTTCGGCCTTTCCCAGAGGAACGACCGTAACCCCCATCAGATCGGCGACGATGAAATCGCCGGGATTGACCACGACGCCACCGCATTGGATCGGGACATTGATCGACAGCTCTTCCTTGCGGCCCGAGAACATCGTGTGGGTGCCACGCGGGGTAATGGCGCGGGTCCAGATCGGCCAATTGATGTCTTGCAGTTCGTCGGTATCCCGGCCTGCGCCATCGACGATCATGCCCCGAATGCCCCGGTTCTGTGCAAGGCCGCCCATGAGCCCACCGCAGACGGAAGTGTTGGGATCGCCACCGGCATCCACCACAATGACATCCCCGGGCTGACCCATTTCCAGCGCCTTGAGCGGATCCACCAGGTCTCCCTTGGAGAGCTGCACGGTGATCGCCTGTCCGGTTACCTTGGCCCGAAAGGCAGGCTTGATGCCGCTGTCCATGACGCCGAGACGGTATTGAACGTCGGCAAATACAGCGGTGGAGGAATAGCAGGTCAGCACCTTGTCGAATTGCGCCAACAGGTCGGGGCGACGATCGAATTCGTTGAAGACTTTCAGCATGTTGTTTCCTTTGTGACTTCAGCTCTGGACTGCGAGAGCTTCGGCATTGACGGGGAAGTCGGGCTTTTGCCCGGTCAGGACCTTGGCCACCTGCGTTGCCGCACCCTCACGCGCTGCTCGGATCGATTCCTCCGAGTAGTAGGCGGCGTGCGGCGTGATCAGCACATTGGGCAGGGTGAAGATCGGGTTGTCTGCGGGGTTCCAGGAGGCGCGTTTTGCGGGTTCTTCCTCGGGGTCATCGAGCCCGGCTGCGGCGAGGTGGCCTTCGGTCAATGCGCGGTAAAGCGCCTTGTTGTCGACCGTGGGTCCGCGCCCGGTGTTCACCAGAATTGCACCAGGCTTCATCGCGGCGAATTCGGCATCCGACAGGAAATGCCGGGTGTCCTTGGTCATCGGCGCTTGCATCAGGATGTAGTCGGAGCGCGCGAGTAGGTCCGCCTTGGAAACCAACTCGACACCCAGTTTCCGTGCCACATCGGTAGGCAGGAAGGGGTCGTAGGCGATGACTTCAGTGCCAAAGGCTCTGGCACGATGAGCAATGGCCTGGCCGATCTTTCCAAAGGAAACGATGCCCATTGTGCGTCCCCGAAGACGACGGACAGGTGCGCCGGACTGCCAACGCCAGACACCATCGTGGGTTGCCCGATCATACGCAGGCAGGCTGCGTGCAAGGGCCATCCACAATGCTATGGCATGATCCGCCACTTCCTCGGTGCAATAGTCCCGGACATTGGTGACAAGAATTCCCCGATCCGTCGCAGCATCGACATCGACGATATCGACCCCGACGCCGTAGCGCGCGATCACCTTGCATTTCGTCATTCGTGCAATCGTTTCAGCCCCGATGCGGGCGTACTGGTTCATGATAGCCGCACAGTCGCGCGCTTCCTCGAACAGGTCGGATTCCCGCTTGGCCTGCAGGCCGATGACCTCGGCGCCAATGGGTTCGAGAATGGCGCGTTCGATATCGACATCCCCATAATCAAAGTCGGTGACGACAACTTTTGGCCTTGGTCTCATGTCCGCCTCCCCGGTCAATTTCTTGTCTTTCTGATATCTGATGTATCAGATCTATGTCAAGAATTTTATGGCCCCGTGCGCGGATGCGGCCCCTTTCCTCATTACGAGCCAGTCCGTCTACGTCACCAATCGGCACGATCAGGAGTTCCCTGACTGCTGTGCCGCCGGGTCTAACGCACTAATTCGCTATCTTTTTGTGTAAGCAGAACAGCATCACCCAGAGCACTTCCCAGAATGCCCGCGTGAAAGAGCAGGGTTCTCAGGCTTCCGGAACTGGCCGAGCCAGGTGCAGCAGGACCGGCACCATCGCGAAGGAAATCGCTGCAGCAACCAGGAAGAACACTCCGTATCCCAATGACTCAGCCACCAATCCCGCCAGGATGCCAGCCACCATGCTGATCGCGGCGTCCATGCATTGGAAAAGCGTGAAATCAACACCCCCCTGAGCAGGATCAGACCAACGCATGAACTGGGCGTAGAGCGCGACGAAGCCGAGTGCCATGACGGCAGGGCTCGTCAGAACGATCATCGGCGCGATGAGGCCCGGCTCTACCAGGGGTGTGGCAATGGAGGTTGCCACGAGCGCGAGAAGCCCGCCCTGCGCCGCAATCGCCGCCACGAGAACCGGCCTGCTGCCGAAGCGTCGCACGATGGCGCCGCCCGCGAGCGCACCACCGAGACCCAGGGTGAGGCTTGCCGCGCCACTCAGGAGTCCGAGCGTCGAGAGCGAGTAGCCAAGATCGACAAAGAGCGGGCCGATCATCCCCATGGCCGTTTTCTGCGCGATGACATAGATCGCCGCGATGCCAAGCCCGAGGCGCACTTGCCGACGGGCGAGCGCCGCGCGGAGCGAGGGAACGTGGCTGCGTTCCTCGACCGGGCCTTGGCGCGCAACCAGAACGAATGGAATGCAGATGACCACAATGATTGCGGCCATGCTCCAGGTGCCGGCGAGCCAGCCGTAGTGATCGGCAAGCACCAGGAAAAGTCCACCGCCAATGGCCGAGCCGAGATAGGCACCGCCAACCTGTGCCGCGTTGCCCGAACCGTAGTTGGTGCCCTGAAGTGCACTGACGGCGAAACCGTCGCAGGCGATATCGACGGTTGCGGTGGCGAAGGCAGCCACGAACAGTAGTGCAAGCACCAGCAGGACCGGTGACGGCCCGACGAGGCCGACCGCCAGGAGCGATGCGACCACCAGCCCGACGCCAAGCATTACGATCTCGCCCGAACGGTTGCGGCCGCGGGCTGGAAGGCGGAAACGTTCAACGCGCGGGGCCCAGAGGAACTTGAGTGCCCAGGGTAAGACGATCAGCGAGACAAGCCCGATCTGATCCAGCGGCATCCCGTTTGCGCGCAGGACACCGGGCAGACCCGTCCAGGTGAACCCACCCAGGACACTCTGCGCCACGTAGACACCACCGATTGCGCCAACGATCCAGCCGCTTCCCGCCCCCATGCTCAGAAGCGATATTGCAGCGCTGCGGTGGCTGTGCGGCCATCGTAGCGGTAGCAGTATCCGGCGGAGCAGGTCTGACCCGTCTCGTCAAAAAGGTTCTTCACATTGACCTGGATCTCGGCACCTTCTTGGCCGATGCGGCGCAGATCGTAGGTCAGCGTGAGATCGGCGAAGACGTAGTCGTCGTTCTTGAAGCTGTTCTCGTCGTCGCCGTAGCTTTCGCCTACGTATCGCAAGCCGCCACCGAAGCCGAAACCACTGAGCGGGCCTACCTGCGGCTGGTAGAAGGCCCAGATTGCTGCCTCGTTGTGGGGCGTCGCAGAAAGCTGATTGCCCTCGGTGCCGGCGACACCGTCCTCGATCTCCATGTCGATGTAGGTGTAGGAGGCGATCATCCTGAGGCCGTTCTGGAAGTTGGCTTCGCCCTCGACCTCGAAGCCGCGCGAGCGCAGGTTATAGGGCACCTGCACCTGCTGCACGCCGAAGACGGCCGCATCGACGTTCTGAAACACGACGCCATCATCCTGTTCGATGTCGAAGATCGACGCCGTGATAAGACTTTCTGTTCCGGGGATCGCGTATTTGATGCCGATCTCCTTCTGGAAAGCGCGGGTCGGATCGGCCGGCCGACTGCTGTCAGGGTCAGATGGATCGTCGAAAACCAGGCCGGTATTGGGCACGAAGGCGCTTGAGATATTGGCGAAGGGCGTCATGCCGTTCTCCATCTCGTAGGAGACGCCGAGCCGTCCGGAAAATTCGCTATCCGTGGTTTCGGTGATCGTCCGGCTGGCATCTTCCGTCGTTGTCTCGACCCAGTCGTATCGGCCGCTGACGAAGACATTGAGCGCGCCGCGCGAAAGCTGATCATGCACGTAGATCCCGAGTTGCTCGGTGCCCTGCGAGGCGTAGAAGTCTGCGTCCGCAGCATCGGTGGCGCTGGCGGAGACGTAGCCGGTGGGTGCAAGATAGGCGTTGTAGGAGGAGTCGGTGTAGTCGATCCCGAAGATTACATCGTGGTCGATCTCACCGGTCCGGAAGGACGATTCGAGCGCGTTGTCCACGGTGAAGTTGTGCTGGTCCTCGACATAATGCCCCCAGTAGCGCGCAAGGGAATCGAAGCCGGTGTCGTAGAAGCCGCTGTATTCGAGGTCGCTATCGACGTCCGAGTACCGCAGCTTCTGGCGGAACGTCACCATGTCGGTCAGTTCCTGTTCGTATTCGTAGCCGAGGCGATACTGGGTCTGATCGAAGTCGTTATAGTCCGGATCGGAGTTGGCGATCTCGGACGCGACGCCGTAGCTGGGATTGTAGTAGGAATAGGTGCCGCCCACCGTCGAGTCCGAATACTCGCCGAGGAAGGTGATCTTCGCCTTCTCCGTGAACTTGAAAGTGAAGGCCGGCGCGATGAGCATCTCGTCATCCGGCGCATTGGGATAGGGCGAGTTTGCATCGCGCGCGATGCCGGTGAGACGGTAGAGAAAGCGCCCGTCTTCCGAGACCGGGCCGGTGGTGTCGAAGGCGAGTTCGGCCATGTCATCGGTCCCGCCTGTAAGACGCACCTCATTGAAGGGCTCTTCTTTCGGGCGTTTCGAGACCACGTTAACGAGGCCGCCAGGGCCAGAAACGCCGTAGAGCGAAGAGGACGGTCCCTTGAGGATCGCAATGCCCTCCATCGTGTAGGGGTCGTTGCGATACCAGGCGGAAGGGCCGTTGACCTGACGCAGGCCGTCGCGGAAGAAGCCGTTGTTAAAGGCCGAAAATCCGCGAAGGTAGAAGGCGTCATAGCGCTGGTCGAAGGCGAAATTCGACGTGGAGGTGCCAGCCGAATAGCTCAGCGCTTCGAGAAGCTGGCGGGGTTTCTGGTCCTCGATCTGATCTTGCGTCACGATGCTGATCGCCTGAGGGATCTCCGCGATCGGCGTATCGAGTTTGGTCGCCTGACGTCCGCTTTCAGCCACATAGCCATTCTGCAGCAAGGTCTCGTCGCTTTCGGCCTCCACAAGCAGTGTACCGAGAAAGAGCGGCTCTTCGTCCTGGGCAAATGCCGAACTTGCGACGAGGCAGGAGACGGAGCAGAGGAAAAGCGCGTGCGTGGTGATACGAAGCATAAGGCCTCCCGAGATGAAGTGTATCGGTTCGGGCTGGCGTCTCGCTTGCTGTGTTCCCCATAGTAGCGCTGGTCGGGAATGTTTAGACCGGAAAAACCGCGATAACGCACCATGCGCGCAGTGTGACAGTACTGTCACAAGATGCGCGGCGCCTCACTGCGCAACCGGACAGCACAGCCGTCGCGCCTACAACCGATAAACTCCCGCATAGATTGAGTGAAATGTCTTCGTGCAATCGTAATTTCGACTGAGACTTCGGTGCGATCTTGTAGGCAAAAGTGGGAGATGCAGTGAGCCTGGCAAGCAACAGTCCGTTGCCCACTTGCAACTGACTGTATCCGCAGGCGCCATTCGCCACCGCGAGACACCTCTTGCTCGCTTCAGCTGGTAGCGCGCGACACGGCCTCTTTTTCTGGGCTTGCCAAGGGACCGGCATTCGCGGCAGGAATAAACTTACTAAACCACTCAGGTATGCGTGGTGCGTTTCAATGACACCGGAGGCATGGCCCGACATGAACAAGCAAGCCGGCACACTCGCTATCCCATTCGACGTCGCGGTGCCCCAGGTCAGAAATGCGGCCCACGCCTTGGGCCTGACTGTCCTGGAACCGGAGAGCGGCCTCCAAGTGGTGCTTGAATATGGTGTTTTTACCATTTCGGGGAGCACCTCGGGTTGCGAACTGCTCTTGCGCGCCGACAACGAGGCGCGACTGCATGATCTGCGCGATACGCTGAACCTCTATTTCGAGAATTCCGGCCTCCGCGAACATCTCAGCTGGGCTGCGGACCGGACCGGGACACGACCGGCAAACCTGACAATTGCCCATATCGAAAATGTCCGCAGGATCTCGCCATCCTTCTTCCGCGTGCGGCTGGATGGCGATTTCCGGCGGTTCGAGAAGGATGGCCTGCATTTCCGGCTGCTTTTCGGACCAGAGGGCGCGGACTGGCCCATGGCGGACGCCACGGGTTCGACCATATGGCCCGGAGGGATCGATGCGTGGCACCGGCCGCCTTACACGGTGCGGGCAATCGATCCGGAGTGCAGATGGATCGACATGGATATCTTCATCCACGAGGGGGGCCGCGTAACCGACTGGGTGAAACAGGTCACGCCGGGCGAGGAGATCGCCATGACCGGACCGGGTGGAGCGAAGCCCAGAAGGGCCGGATGGGTTGGCTATATTGGGGACGAGACGGCTTTGCCAGTCATCGCCCGCGCCTTGGAAACACTGCCAGACGCGGCGCGCGGGCAAGCGCGGATCTTCATCCCGCAGGAGGCCGATCGGCAGGAGATTCCGGTACCGCCCGGCGTCACGCTTGAGTGGATCACCCGCAACGGGCAGAGCGATCCGCTTTCCGCACTCAGAGACCTTGCGCCGCCCGACGAGGATCGGTTCGTGTTCTTCGCCGGTGAGCGTGAAGATGCGAAGGCCGCGAGAGCGCATCTCGAAGGACTTGGCTTCGCCCGAACCGAGTTCACCACGGCCGCCTACTGGACCGATGGCTGGGTTCCCCCCGCGGATCAGGCCCGGCCACAATTCCGCCGGAGTTGATCCCTGAAGGGTTGGAGTCAAAGCGCCTACAGATACCTCGAGGCCTTTGGTCAATTGCTTGTTTCAATGGGCTCGAGATAGGCAGGAGGAGTATCGCGAAACGCATCGCGGATCAGGGCAATCCGCGCAACGGCGCGATGACTCGACGCGACAAGATGCGCACGCAGCCCTTCGCAAGCCTCCGGAACCGCCCCCGCCCGCAGCAATTCGAGTACCTGAAGATGTTCGTCCAGGAACGGCTCCACCGGATACATCTCGGATGTGTGCTGATAGAAGAACCTGTGCGCCAGCAGAAGTGATTGGCTCTCGACCATCGTCTTTCGCAGCAGGGAATTTCGGCACCGACCCAGCAATCCGAAGTGCAGGTCGGCTTCGAGTTGGTCCAGGGTCGGCCCCCCTGAACGATCGGTCATCACGGTATGCAGGTCACGTATCATGCCGTCGAGCAGGTCGGTTGGCACATTGGCACCGACTTCGGCAAGCGCCGCCGGTTCAAGCAGGGCGCGCAGATCGTAGAGTTCATGCACCCGCTTTTCGGTCAACTCCGGTGCGATCCACCGTTTCCCTTCGTTGACGACAAGCCCGCAGGATTGCAACCGCGCCAGTACCTCGCGGGCGACAGTGCGACTGACGCCATAGTGCCGACCGAGAGCGGACTCGACCACACGCCAGCTTCCGAAGGCGATGCGCCTGGTCAGCGCTTTCTCGATATCGCTGTAGATGAGTTGCCAAGCCGGGGTGGTCTCGGCGCTGAAGGGTTCGGGAGGGTGAGCGGCGAACCGGAGAGCAGCGCGTTCGGCTGCATCCGTCGTCACGACAAAGCCCCGCGCAGGTGCTTCCGCTTGCGCCACAAGGCCCAGGTCTTCCATCTCGGCCAGCGCCTGCCGCGCCGGAGCGCGCGATACGCCGAAACGATTGGCGAGCCGGTTCTCCATGAGGCGCTCACCAGGTGCAAGATCGCCTCGCGCGATCTCGGCTCCGACAGCGCGGAGAATGCGGGTGTAAAGCGTCTCTTCCAATTCCGGCTATCCGGTGCGGTGGAGGGGCTGCGGCATGAAACCTTCCCGCGGGCTGATAGCGCACTGCCACGCTACGGCCAATGAGGACTTGAATGCACACGATTATTGTCTAAAGTATACGATAGACGTTATTCGAAGGAAATCAAGATGGGTGTTCGTCAGTGCGACATGCAGGCGTGTTTTGGGTTTGCAGGCGATGAAGTGGTGTTCCGGACCGTCATGACCGCAGCGCGCACCCGCGGCCCGAGATGATGGCAAACCGGCACGCCAACCTCGACGCCCTATCGCGCTTTTGCGACGCGGTTCTCAGGGCCGCAGGCGCGGATGGTCCAAGCGCCGCTGCCGCCACCCGTGCGATGCTGCATGCAAGCAGCCTGGGCGTTGACAGTCATGGAATCCGTCTTCTGCCGCATTACGACATGGTTTTGCGTGGCGGGCGCGTGAACGGCACACCGCACATGACCTTCGAACGCATTCGAGTCGGATCAGGCCTGCTCAACGCTGACAACGGACACGGCGCGCTGGCCACCTATACCGCGGTTGATCATGCTTGCGCACTCGCCCGCGAGGCCGGCATAGGCGCGGTCGGTATTCGCCAGTCGTCGCATTTCGGACCAGCGGGCGCCTACGCTTTGGCGATGGCCGAGGCAGGCATGATCGGCTTTGTCACGTGCAATTCCGATAGTTTCGTGCGGCTTCACGACGGTGCCGAGCGCTTTCACGGCACCAATCCGATCGCCGTTGCTGCCCCAAACCCGAGTGGCCCACCTTGGCTACTCGACATGGCAACAAGCGCCGTGCCCTACAACCGCGTCCAGCTCTACAAATCGCTCGCGCTTGATCTGCCTGAACGCACCGCGTCCGACAAGGCCGGCATCGACACACGCGACCCGCATGACGCGGAGATGCTGGCACCGCTGGGTGGGGAATTCGGCTTCAAGGGAGCAGGTCTTGCCGGAATGAGCGATATATTCTCGGCGCTGCTCACCGGCATGAAAACGAGTCCCGAGATCCTGCCGATGCCCGGACCGGATGTCTCGACGCCGCGCGATATGGGAGCCTTCGTGATCTGCATCGATCCCGACGGCTTCATCGGCCGCGGCATCCTGCTCGCCGGAATGGAACGGTATCTTGCAGCCCTTCGAACGAGCGCAGCTCGCGAAGACGGAAAGGTCATGGCTCCGGGTGACAGGGAATGGGCGGTAGCAGACCGGCGCCGCGCGGAGGGTGTGCCAATAGACCCGGAAACTGCAACTGCGTTCGAGCGCCTGGCGGAATGCGCCAACGCGCCGGTGCCGTTCTAAATAAACGGGCTCACAGCCAGCCCAGAGGGAGAAGAGAGACATGGCAAAGACAATCACGCAGGGGCGTGTCGGGGTGGCCCTTATTGGAGCCGGTATGATCGCGAAGACCCATGTGGCCGCTCTTTCAGAGGCACGGGATACGCTGCAACTCAGGACGGTAGTCTCGCGCCGACCCGAGCGTGCACACTATCTTGCGGAGTTCTACGAAGGAGAGGCGCCCGAATTTTCGTCCGATCTCTCCGCGGTCGCAGCGGATCCGACCATTCCCTTGGCCATCGTCGCAACGCCACCGAGTGTCCGCAAGGAAGTGATTGAAGAGCTTGCGAAGTCCGGGACGCATGTTCTTCTCGAAAAGCCGGTTGGCCGGAACCCGGAGGAAGCTCTCGAGGTTGTCGAGATCTGCGAACGCGAAGGTGTGATGCTCGGCGTGCTCTTCCAGCACCGGATGCGCGCGCCGTCCTTGGCCGCGGCCCGTCACGTGGCAAGCGGGGTGCTTGGAAAGCTTGGCCTGGTCGAGATCGCCGTGCCTCTATGGCGCGACCAGTCCTATTATGATGAGCTCGGGCGGGGCACCTACGCCCGCGACGGCGGCGGGGTCATGATCACCAACGCAATCCATTCCATCGATCTCGCGCTCAGCCTGACCGGTCCGGTAAAACAGGTGCAGGCGATGACGGCCACGACGCTCCTGCACCGAATGGAGGCAGAGGATTTCGCTGTCGCCGGCCTGACGTTTGCCTGCGGGGCCGCTGGATCCTTCGTGGCCAGCACCGCCATGTTTCCCCACAGGACCGAGGTCATCCGGCTTCATTTCGAGCATGCCAGCCTGAAGCTGGACAAGGAGGCGCTCGAGATCAGCTGGCGAGATGGACGCACCGTCATCGAGGCGAAGGACGAGGCCCCGCGGAAGGTGAACCCCCTATCCGGCGGCAAACACGAATGGCATCAGGCGGTGATCGAGGATTTCGCCGAGGCCATTCGCCTCGGGCGCAAACCGATGGTCACCGGGCGCGAAGCGCTGGTTTCACATCAGCTCATCACGGCCATCGAGAATTCGTCGCGGTCCGGTGGGCCGATTGACCTGACGCCATAAGCGAAATTTCCTGCCGGATAGAGAACTCCGATTTACTCGACGGGGTTCGAACTCACCCGCAAACGATCCGCGCGTAGCTCTGGAAATGCAACACGGTATGGCTTCAGAAGGCCCAATCGGCGCACTGACGGTATCTGCCTCGAATGCTGAGTGGAAAGTAAGGTAGCAGTGCCCCGCAGGTTTCTGCGAGGCACCCTCCCCTTCAAAGGAACACCGGCTAACCGGTTAGACGTCGCCCGTTCAAGCAACCAGTATAGCTCGGAAATCATTCACGTTGGTTCCGGTCGGTCCAGGTTCGAACAAGCCTTTGGCCGCGGAAAACGCCTGCCAGGAGTCATTGTCGTCCAATAGCGCCTGCGGGTCCAATGAGGCCGCCCGGATGAGACCAAGGGAGGTTTCATCGCAAAAAGCCCCGGCATTGTCTTCAGATCCGTCGATGCCGTCTGTATCGGCCGCAAGGGCATGGACCCCCGGGAGCCCCTCAACCCCCATGGCAAAGGCAAGCAGGAATTCGGCATTCGGTCCACCGCGCCCGGTTCCGCGCAGGGTGACAGTCGCCTCGCCGCCGGATAGCATCACGACAGGGCGTTCAAAGGGCTGATTCTGAAGTGCAATCTCGCGAGCGATCGCCGCATGGGTCTGACCAAGCTCTCGTGCCTCGCCCTCCATGCTGTCAGACAAGATGACGGCCCTCAGTCCCAGACGCTCCGCCTCTGAAGCGGCTGCAGCAAGGGACTGACCTGCGGACGAGATGACGCGAACCTCGTGACCGGCATAGGCCCGATCTCCTGGCGCGGGGATTTCGGGCCCTTCGACGATTTCACGGTGGATCCGGTCGGGCAAGGACACGCCGTAGCGCGAGAGCCAGGACGCAGCAGTCTGACGCGTGGCCACGCCGGGCACGGTCGGGCCGGATGCGACCTCTGCCGGGCCGTCGCCCGGAACATCGGACACGATCAACGAGACGACGCGGGCGCCGCCCGCCGCCAGTGCCAGTTGTCCGCCCTTGATCCGGGAGAAGTGCTTGCGCACCGCGTTCATGCCCCCGATGGGCATGCCACTGCGCAAGAGCGCATCGGTCAGAAGCTGGTCGTCAGCCAATGTAAAGCCGGCGGGCGGCGCCGGCAGAAGCGCCGATCCCCCGCCACAGATCAGGGCGACGACCAGATCATCAGGGCCAAGCCCCGAAAGCAGCGCCAGAAGCCGCTCCGCCGCTTGCAGCCCGGCCTCATCAGGAACCGGATGAGCGGCCTCTACCACCTCAATGCGCTTGCAAGGGACCCCGAACCCGTAACGGGTGACCATGAGGCCCTCGATCGGCCCAGACCATTCCTGCTCGAATGCGCGCGCAAGCTGAGCGGCGCCTTTGCCGGCCCCGACAACAACCGTCCGCCCGGGGGGAACGGGGGGCAGTGCCTGCGACAAGACGCGTTCGGGATCGGCGGCGGAAACTGCGGTAGCGAAGAGGTGGCGCAGAAACCGCTCCGGATCTTTCAGGGGTGCTACCATGGCTTATGAAACAACATTCTGCGGCGCAGCGTTCATGAAGGCCTCAATATTGTCGATGAGCTGGTCCGCAAGGGTCTGTATGGCCTCCTGGCTGGCCCATGCGACATGCGGAGTCAGGATCACGTTGCTGCGCTTGGCGATGCGTCGCATGACATGATCTGCGCCCGGCGGCTCTGTCGTCACCACGTCAAACCCCGCTCCGGAAATGCGACCACTCTCGAGCGCGCGCTCCAGCGCTTCCTCGTCGACAAGCCCACCCCGCGCAGTGTTCAACAACAAGGGGCGACGCTCCATCATGTCGAACTCGCTGTCAGAGATGAGGTTGCGTGTGGAGGGCATCAGCGGGCAGTGCAAGGTAATGATGTCGCTGCGCCGCATGACATCCTCGAACGGCGTATAGAGGGGGCCCATCCCCTCGACCCCCTTGTAGCTGGAAAACAGCACCCGCAGTCCGAAGGCTTCGGCAATCCTGCCAACCGCCTTGCCGAGCGCGCCATCTCCAATGATACCCATCACCTTCCCCGACAGATCCGCGATCGGATAGTCGAAGTAGCAAAACTGGTTCGCGTCTTCCCAACGCCCGTCGATGACCGACTGGCGATAGGGCACGATGCTGCGCTGCAGGGCAAGAAGCAGCGCAAAAGTATGTTCTGGAACGGTATTCCCGGCATAGCCCTGGATGTTGGAGACTGTGACGCCCCGCGCTCTGCACGCTGCGAGATCGATGCGATCATAACCGGTGGCTGCCACTGCGATCAGCTTCAGCTTCGGCGCCGCAGCCAGTGCCTCGGCATCGATTGGCACCTTGTTGGTAATCACAACCTCGGCGTCGGCGATGCGCGCGGCCACCTGGTCGGGATCGGTCTGCTGGTGCTCTTCGATCTGCGCAGCGAAACTGGGTTGCTTCAGCCGGGTCTCGGGCGACAGGGTCGCCCGGTCGAGGAAGACGATACGGACGGGTGCCTGCGTCATTGCACGACCTCGGCGATGAGACCCGACAGCGGGCGCTGACCGAGGCCCGCAGCAACGGCATCGAGATCGGCGATGACATTGTCCGGCAGTGTGATGCCCGCCGCCCGCGTCTTGCGCGCGCGTGCCTGTTCGAGCTCGCCCGGCATGAGTATGGCGTCGAAGCCATCCGCCAGGGCGCACTCCTTCAGCGCGTTGACCAGTTCCCTCACCCGATCGGCATGGGTCCCCGCCACATGAGTGCGCGACACGTCGATGAGCAACATGAAGTGGCCGATGTCCTGAGGTGTGACGAAATCGCTGTAGAGATTGCCCAGGTCGCCTGCGAACCGCCCACCGGACAGCACGCCGCAGAGCACTTCAACCATGATGGCCAGCGCCGATCCCTTGGGACCCGAAAGCGGCAGCACGACGCCTTTCTCGGCGGCCATGCCGCTGGTGGTGGGTTTGCCGTCGGCGTCCAGCGCCCAGCCCTCGGGAATGGCCTCTCCCCGCTTGGCGGCTTCGACGATCTTGCCGCGGGCGACGACCGATGTAGCCATGTCCAGAAGCACCGGCGTCTCCCCGGCAATCGGGGTGCCGAAGGTGATCGGGTTGGTGCCAATCACCGACTGCCGGCCGCCGAAGACCGTCATGGAAGGCGGCGCATTGGTCATAGCGATGGCAATGCAGCCTGCTGCAACGGCCTTTTCGACATAGAAGGACCCAGCGCCATTGTGGTTGGAATGGCCCACGGTGGCGACACAGACGCCGTTTTCCCGCGCCACCTCCAGCCCGGCTTCAAGTGCACGCAGACTTACCACCGGTCCCGGTCCGTTGTCGCCATCGACAACCAGCACGCCCGGCGAGGGTCGTTCGAACTTGATATCGGGGCTGGCCTTGACGACACCCGCCTTGATCCGATCGGCATAAATCGGGATCCGCGTGAGCCCGTGCGAGCCATGTCCCCGAAGGTCGGCGTGGATCAACACGTCCGTCACGATTACCGCGTCCTGTCCCGTCAGCCCCGCGGCTTCGAAAACGCCGTTGGAGAAGTCCCGGATCGTTTCCAGTTCGATTGTTGCGGTCATTGGTTGGTATCCTCATTGCGGCCGTTCAGGCGGTCATAGAGCAGGCCAAGCGCAGCACTGTCGTTCTTGGCGAATCCGGAATTGCAGGTCGCGACCATCAGCTGATGCGCGAGATCCGTCGCGGGTTGTGTGATGTTGAAATGTGCACCCACGGCATTGGCGATGCCGAGATCCTTGCGCATGAGTTCGGCGCGGAACCCGCCCTCGAGCGTGCCTTCGATGTAGCGCAGTGCATGGGCGTCGAGAACACCGCTGCGGGCGGCACCCGTGGAGAGGACCTCCCGCATCACCTTGGGGTCAACCCCCGCGGCCCGCGCCAGGGAGACGGCCTCGAAGACGCCCATCATGTTCACCGCGACCATCAGCTGGTTGCAGGCCTTTAGCGCCTGCCCGGCACCGAGCGGGCCCACATGGTGAATGTTCTTGCCCATGGCCTGCAGCACCGGCTGCGCCTCGGCCACATCGTCCTGCGATCCGCCACACATGATGGTCAGGGTGCCGCTTTCCGCCCCCTTCGCGCCGCCGCTGACCGGCGCGTCGATGAACCGGCCCCCGACCGAGGCAAGCTGTTGCGCCATCTCCTCCGCCTCGAACGGCGCGATGGTCGAGCAATCGATCAGCAGACCGCCGTTCCAGTCCTGGGCAGTCAGCCCGGTCTCGCCTGCGAACACGCCGCGAAGCGCCGCGGCGTCCGGAACGCAGGAGACTATGATCCGGCAGCGCGCGGCAAGATCCGCCGGTGTCTCGCAGATCTCCGCCCCCAAGGCCCTGAAAGTCTCCGCCTTGTCGGGCGAGGAAGTGGTGACTGCCAGCTTCAGGCCGGATGCGGCGATGTTGCGTGCCATTCCGGCGCCCATAACGCCCAGTCCGATGAACCCGATCATGTTGCTCAAACCCCCATTCTCTCGACTTGTGTTTTCTTGGATCGCAGTTTGCCCTGTCGCCAGGTCGTCAGGCCGACGAGCCCGATGACAATCGCCACCAGGGTCAAGGTGACCGGATTGGTCACGAACGGCTCGAACGACCCGCGGCTGCGCGTGAGCGCCTGTCGCAACGCTTCTTCGAAAGAAGGCGTGATGATGAAGGATATCAGCAAGGGTGCGACCGGCACGTTCGTGCGGTTGAAGATGAACCCCAGGATGCCTGCGCCCAGCATGACGTAGACGTCCAGGATATTGTTCCGTGCAACGTAGCTGCCTGCCACGCAGATCAGGGCCACGCAGGGCATTAGATAAACCTTCGGGATCCGCAGGGTCAGAGACAGCATGCGCATCGCCGGGTATCCGATCAGCCCCATCAGGATCGTGGAGCCCAGCAGGGCGAAATAGATCGTGTAGACGATATCGGGCGAGTTGACGAAGATCAGCGGCCCGGGCGTGACCCCCTGCAGGACAAGCGCGCCCAGCAGGATCGCTGTAACGGCATCGCCGGGAATCCCCAGGGCAAGGGTCGGAATGAAGGTCGCGCCGACCACTGCGTTGTTGGCGCTCTCGGATGCGATGACCCCGCGCGGATCGCCCTTGCCGAAGGTTCCTTCGCTGCCTGCCGACCGCTTGGCGTCGGCATAGGCCAGGAACGAGGCGATGGTGGCACCGATGCCGGGCAGGATACCGATGGTTGATCCGATGGCGGATGCACGTGTCATCGGCACGATGTTGCGGATGATTTCACGAAGCGGGATCCGGTTCGCAGCGCGATCTTCGCCGGACAAGTCAACCTTGCGGATCGATTGAGAAAAGCCACGGGTGGCTTCCTCGATGATCTCGGCCACGGCAAAGAGCCCGACCAGGAGCGGAACATAGGTCAGCCCGTCCATCAGCGCCGTCGATCCGAAGGTAAAGCGGGGTATGCCCAGCATGGGATCGCTGCCCACTGTCGCCAGCACCATCCCCAACGCCGCCGAGAACAACCCCTTCACCAACGAGCTTCCGGACAAGATCCCGATAACGAGAAAGGTAAAGAACAGCAGCGAGGCGATCTCGACCGGACCGAACCCGAGCGCAAAGCCGGCCAGTTGCGGCGCCAGCAGGATCAGCAGGACGATCGAGAACACGGCCCCGAAAACGGAACTGATGAGCGACAGGCGCAACGCCCGGGTCGCCAGTCCCTGCTGGGCCATCGGGTAGCCGTCGAAAATCGTGGCTGCGGAGGCCGGTGTGCCAGGCGCGTTCAGCAGGATCGCCGAGACAGATCCGCCGAAGATACCCGCGCCGTACAGTCCGATCAGCATCACCATCGCCTGATCGGTCGGCATGAAGATCGTCAGCGGCACCGCCAGAGCGACCGCGATATTGACCGAAAGACCGGGGATTGCCCCAATGATCAGTCCGACGACGACTGACAGAAGAAGGGTCAGAAAAGTCACAGGCTCAGCGAGCCCGTAGAGAGCTTGGAAAAGCGGATCCATGTCCAGCCTCCGGAAAAGTCAGAACAACGAGGCGCCGGGGAGCGGAACCAGGAAAACCTTGCGCAGCAGAACATCGACGAGGATCGGCATCCCGAGCGTCAGAATTCCCGCCACGATCCAGTTCTGGGCGCGGTACATCAGGAAGACGGCTGCCAGAAACAGGATTGAGGCAGGCATGAACCCGATGAGCGGCAGGCCAAAAGCGTAGGCGCCGAACAGTGCGATCTGGAGGAGCCCCAGACCAATCCCGGCCTGGAACTTACCGACCTCTTCCGGCAAGGGGCGGTCGGTGAACAGCATCATTGCCCCGAAGAGCAGCACCATGACCCCGGCGAAGGTTGGTAGGGCCGATGGCCCCACCGAATAGAAACCACCGCCCATACTGGCCTGCTGCTCGTCGAGAGCCGGTACCATCACTGTCAGGAAGACAATGGAGGCGGCCACGAAGACCAGCGCAAGCATTCGGTTCGCGGTCATGCGCTTACTCGGCCGCCGCAGTTTCGGAGGACAGAGCACCAGCCACCGCGTCCGACATGGACTGCATCGCCTGTTCGAACTCTGCGCCCGTCAGATAGCTTGGCGTGATGTTGCTGCGCAAAGCCACCGTCGTGAAGGCGTCCGTTTCCATCGCCTTGGCAAAACGCTCCTGCAGGTAGGCGACCGCCTCGTCTGGAGTGCTGGCGGGAGCGACAAGGCCCTTCATATTTTCCAGATTGACGTCGTAGCCGAGCTCACTCAGCGAAGGCACGTCGGGGATCTGTTCTGCGCGATCGGAGGTGGTGGCAAGCACGTTGATCGTGCCGGCATCAAGTTGCGCGCGCGCGTCGCCGGGGGTGATGATCGTCAGATCCACATGCCCGCCCAGCAGAGCCGCAAGTGCCGGCGATCCGCCCTGGTACGGAACGTGGACCATGTCGATCCCGGCTTCCTGTCCAAAGACCAGGAACGCGGAATGCAGAATGCCTGCCGGGCCGGAGGACCCATAGGCAAGTTCACCGGGGTGCTGTTTGGCACGCTCGACAACCGCGTCGATGCTGTCCAGCCCGCTGTCCGCCTTGCTCACGATCACCATGTGTTCGCGGTTGACACGGATGACCCCCCGGAAATCATCGAGGCTGTACTGGGTTTCACGGTGATGAGGCACAGAAGTGCTTTCGCTCCCGCCGGCAACCAGCAGAGTGTAGCCGTCTCCCTCAGCCTTCGCGACCATCTCGGCCGCGAGCGTGCCAGAGGCTCCGGGGCGGTTTTCGACCACCAGCGGGACCGGGAACAGTTCTTGCGCAGCAGAGGCGATCAGACGCGCGGTCTGGTCCGTGCCGCCACCGGGCGCGAAGCCGACAACGATGCGGATCGGTTTTTCCGGCACCCATTCCTGGGCAGTGACTGAAGCGGCAGACGCCGTGGCCAGGCCACAGGCAATAATCAGCCTTTTGAGACTTTTCATGGTTTCCTCCGTTGGATTTTTCTACGCGGCGTGCCTGATGCGGCCGCCATCTTGTATTGATGCGCAGTCTGCGAGGGGCCTCAGACCCCGGCGCATCCCTTTGCCTTGAGCATCTCATCTACCCAGGCACGGTCCCAGGCGGCCTGCTTGATCGCCTGCTGAATGCCGCGTTCCTTTTCTTCCTGCGCACGAGAAAGTTCAAGAACCCGCGTGGCATCGGCCCTGGGGATGCAGACCACGCCATCCAGGTCGCCGATGACGATATCTCCCGGCTCGATGATCATCCCGTCGAGCGAGATGGGAATATTCACTTCGCCCGGCCCGTCCTTATAGGGGCCACGGTGGCTGACACCCGCCCCATAGACCGGAAAATCGTTCGCGCTGATGACGTCCATGTCCCTGACTGCGCCGTTGACAACGAAGCCGACACAACCACGCGACCGGGCATGAGAAATGATCAGTTCCCCGATCAGGGCATTGGTCAGATCTCCACCCGCATCCACGACGATCACGTCGCCGGGTCGAACCATATCGGCGGCCTTGTGGATCATGAGATTGTCGCCAGGGCGGGTCTTCACCGTCAGGGCAGTGCCGGCCAACGAACCTCCGCGGTGCATCGGGCGAACGGTCGGGCCTGCAGCCACCATGCGGTTGAGATTGTCACTGATGATTGCCGTCGGGATACTTGAGAAAGCTTCCACCATTGAGGCCTCGGCCCGTTCATGGCCGTCAACCACACTAAATCCAGTCACCGTTCATTTCCTCCCAGAAACATTTGTAAGACCCATGTTGCAAGAAACTCATATATGCTGTCCAATACTTTATATGCACCCGATTAATGCCGAACGGACATAACACATGCCTCTCGAACTTCGCTTGATCCAAAGCTTCGTGTGCCTGTCGGAAGAGCTGAATTTTTCGCAAGCGGCAAAGCGGCTGCATATCGCGCAACCCGCTCTCAGTCGGCAGATCATGGCGCTGGAGGAGACGCTTGGCGTGGAGCTTTTCCACCGCACCAAGCGCAAAGTGACGCTGACTGCGGCCGGGGCGGCCTTTCGCAATCGCTGCTATCGAATTCTTTCGGATGTGACGGATGCGGAGCAGGAGGTCCGGCGGGTCGCTGCCGGCCAGGAAGGAGCATTGGCTGTCAGCTTCATTCACTCTTCGACCTACGGGATGCTGCCCCCGATCCTGAATGCCTTTCGAATCCGGTTTCCCCGCATCGAGCTCAAGCTGTTCGAGATGACGATCGCCGAGCAGAAACAGGCCCTACGCGCATCCGAAGTGGACATTGGCTTGCTGCGCCCACCAATTTCGGATGACAACCTCACGTCGTGTCCGCTCGGAACGCAGAAGTTCCTGGTCGCCCTGCCACGATCACATCCACATGCCCGGGCCGGGCGTATTTCGCTCAGCGCGCTGAAGGACGACCCATTCGTCCTGTTCGAACGGCAGCAAAGTTCACTGTTCTACTCGCGCATCATCGCGATGTGCGAAACTGCTGGCTTTGTTCCCCTGGTCAGCCAGCAGGCAACGCAGATCCATACCGTCGTTGGACTTGTCGGCGCAGGGATGGGGGTGTCGATTGTCCCTGAAGTTGCGAAAAACCTGCAGCTTCCGACCGTTTCCTTCGCTCAGATTGAGGACAACCCGGCGGGTGTCGATGTGTGTTTGGCATGGCGCAAGGACAATACCCTGCCCGCTCTCGCAACCTTCGCCGACATCGCGGCAACCGTCGCGCGCGAGTATCTCGGTGGCAATGACCAAGAGGGCCGCTGATCCCTTCCGTTGCCGTATGAACTTGGAGGCCCTGGCCGAAACCCTCAACGGCCGGTGCGGTTGAGCTGCCTCGACAACACACCCCGAAGGTGTCTCGGCTACGGAGCACCCTCGGGAGCGTTTCGCGAGAAAGCTCGGGAATCCAAGATTCCGAACCGCTGCCGCAACCAGGTTGGACTTCCCATCTGTCTGGTCAGTCCAGCCCGCACTATGCGGTTTTTCCGTAATAGAGCCGCACGACATGTTCGGCCTCCGCGAAGAACAGCCAGCGCGAGACGAACATGCCGGCAAGATGCACCGCGAAGGCGAGCAGCAACACCGGCCAGACATTTGGCAGTGCAAGGAGCAGTAGGATGGGTGCCACGGTCATCGCAATCAGACCGATGACACGCAGCTTTTGCGCGTGCTTGCGGCCCACTTCATGGACGAACTCACGCAGCAGGTAATTGTCCCCGGTATGGGGGCTCTCGAAGAGGCGGAGGTCTTTCATGCCGGTGAGGCCAGTGGCAGAAGCAATTGAATGGCCGCGCTCGGAAAAGCGACTGTCACCCTTCATCCAGACAAAGGCCTGCAAGACGGCGAAGGCCATGAGCAGAAGGATGGCAAGCGAAACCTGGCCCGAGAGGATCGCCCCGCCGGTAAGCGCCGCGCCAAGAAAGCTTGCCGGGGTAAGCGGCGAGTTCCAGCGTGGCACAGTGGCAAGCTGGGCATAGATCATCGATGTGGCGAAGACGGTTGCGAGCGAAAGTGCCGCGCCCAGGAATCCCAGGAGCGTCAGCTGCGTCCCGAAGAAGATTGCGGCAATCGCATAAAGCCCCATGACGCAGAGGGCCGCGACCGAGGCCCAGGCCTCGCGACTAAGCCAGCTCGTGCGCCATTGGGTGAAAGCCCGCATAGCCCGCTTCGGCTGACCGAGATGGAAGGTCGAAGCCATGAGACCACCCGCAGCCAGCGCAAAGGCCAGCGCGAAGGGGCCGAACGCGGAGGCGCCCGTGCCGCCGGTCAGACCGAGCGCGAGAAAGGCAAGATAGCCAAAGCCTGCGCCCGAAAGCACAGTGAAGATGATGACGGAGGGAGCGGCGTGCATCAGACCTTCTCCAGGGCGCGGTCGAGCCAGCCCAGAAAGCCTTTGGCATCTTGGGCGACCGGTTCGAGTGCGGGAGTGTTGCAAAGCTCGGCGAGGAAGTTCTTCGGCCGCGGCGGCAGATACTTGTTCACCGGCTTCGTGTTCATCTCGGGCATGAGATCGACGCCACCGCGCTCGGCCACGAGCCGGCTCACGTCGCTCTCCGGATCGCCCAGATCGCCGAAATGGCGCGCCCCCGCGGGACAAGTGCGCACGCAGGCCGGCACCCGGTCCTCCTCGGGCAGGTTCTCATTGTAGATCCTGTCGACGCAGAGGGTGCACTTCTTCATGACACCTTCGGTCTGGTCGAGTTCGCGCGCCCCGTAGGGGCAGGCCCAGGCGCAGAGCCCACAGCCGATGCAGGCGTCCTCGTTCACCAGCACGATCCCGTCCTCGGCCCGCTTGTAACTCGCGCCCGTCGGGCAGACCGTGACGCAGGGCGCGTCCTCGCAATGAAGGCAGGATTTCGGGAAGTGGATCGTCTGGCTGCCGCCGCAGCCGCCCGTGTCGGCCTCGAAGGCATGAACACGGTTGAGGAACGTGCCCATCGGCGCATCGCCATAGGCGTCGCGGTCGGAGAGCGGCGCGCCGTAGTTCTCGGTATTCCAGCCCTTGCAGCTCACCACGCAGGCGTGACACCCCACGCAAGTGTCGAGGTCGATGACCAGCCCGAGCTTCTTCTCGGTGGTTTGGGGTAGTGCTGTCATGTTCCCACCTTCCAGGCAATGTGTTCAGGGGCGTCAGGCACCGGCGATGCGATCGGCGGCAGGACCGGATCGCATTCTGGCAACGGCGCCTCGGCCTTCTCGATTTTCACGCGCAGATCGAACCAGGCCGCCTGCCCCGTGATCGGATCTGAATTGGACCAGCGCAAACCGTCGGCCCTCGGCGGCTGCAACTCGTGGATCAAGTGATTGAGTAGGAAGCCCTTTGTGGCCTCCGGCGCACCGTCCGAGAGCGCCCAGGCACCCTTGCGCTTGCCGATCGCGTTCCAGGTCCAGACCGTGTTCTCGTTGAGCCCGCCATGGAGCGCGACCGGAACCGTGATCGATCCGTGCGGTGAGCTCACCCGCGCCCAGTCGCCTTCCTCGAAGCCCTGCGCCTCCCAGATTTTCTTCGGCACGTAGAGCGGGTTGCGGCCATGGATCTGCCGAAGCCAGGCGTTCTGGGTGCCCCAGCTGTGATACATCGCCATCGGGCGCTGGGTGAGCGCGTGGATGGGATATTGCTCGGCAGTCTCGCCGGCATCCTCGAAGGTCGGATACCAGATCGGCAGCGGGTCCATCACGTCGCAAAGCCTTCTGCGCAGGTGGTCGGGCGGCTGGCGCTCGCCATGGCCCTCGGCCGCGCGCTGGAACTTTCGCATCGGCTCCACGTAGAGCTGGAAGAGGAAAGGCTGCGGCTTGTCAAAGAGCCCCATGCCCACGGCCCAGTCCTGATAGGCGTTGTTCCACGGCTTGAAATAGGCAGCTTCCTCCGGGATGTGCGTGACGAAGAAGCCCCCATTGGCAATGTAGCGATCGAGCTGGTCCGCGTTCGGCGCGCCACGCCCCACCTGGTCGCCATTGCCTCGGAAACCCGAGAGCGGACCGATGCCGGGCTTGCGCTCGTGGCGCACGATGTAATCCGCGTAGTCGCTGTATTTCGCGCTGTCGTCCTCGTTGACGAAGCCCGGCAGGCGCAGGCGGTTGGCAAGCTGGATGAGCACGGTCTGGAAGCCGCGCACCTCGCGGTCGGGCTCGATCACCGGCCAGCGGATCGCATCCGCCGCAGCATCGGCCTCGCAGATCGGCCGGTCGAGCAGGCTGATGCAGTCATGCCGCTCGAGATAGGTCGTGTCGGGCAGGATCAGGTCCGCATAGGCCACCATCTCGGAGCTGTAGGCATCCGAATAGATGATGCGCGGGATCACGTAGTTTCCATCCTCGTCCTTGTCCGTCAGCATGTCCATCACGCCGCGGGTGTTCATCGACGAGTTCCACGCCATGTTCGCCATGTAGAGGAACAGCGTGTCGATCTTGTAGGGATCGCCTGCGTGCGCGTTGGAGATCACCATGTGCATGAGCCCGTGCGCGCTCATCGGGTTCTCCCAGGAAAACGCCTTGTCGATCCGCGCCGGTGTCCCGTCCGCCTTCAGCGCCAGATGCTCGGGCCCGCGCACGAAGCCCAGATGCGGACCATCCAGCGGCTGGTTCGGAGTGAAACCGCAATGGGGCGTCGGGTGCGCCTCGATGGGTTTCGGATAGGGTGGCTTGAAGCGGAACCCGCCTGGCACTTCCACCGAGCCCAGCAGGATCTGAAGCATGTGCAGCGCTCGGCAGGTCTGGAACCCGTTCGAATGCGCCGAGATGCCACGCATCGCATGGAAGGAGACCGGCCGCCCGGTCATCTTCGCGTGCCGGTCGCCTCGAAAATCGGTCCAGGGGATGTCGAGTTCGAATGCCTCGTCGAAGGCCACCCGAGCCAGCTCGGCGGCGATGGTGCGGATCCGCTCGGCAGAGATGCCGCAGCGCTCCGCCACGGCTTCGGGGGCATATTCCTCCGAGATGTAGCGCTCCGCCATGGCAGCGAAGACCGTCCGCGCGCCCTCATGCTTTCCGTTGAGGTCGGGCCGCACGCCGGGCGTATCGAAGGCCACTGGCTTGCCGCTGCGGCGGTCAATCACCAGAGGCGTTTCGTTCGCGTCACGCAGGAAGAGACCCGTCTCGGGATTAAGGAGCACCGGCGCGTTGGTATAGCGCGAGAGATAGTCGAAATCGAGCCGCCCTGCCTTGAACAGGCAATGAACCAGCGCGAGAATGAACAGCCCGTCGGTGCCGGGCGTAATCCCCACCCAATCATCGGCGACCGCGTTGTAGCCGGTGCGGATCGGATTGACGCCGATCACCCGCGCGCCACGCGCCTTGAGCTTGCCCAGACCCATCTTGATCGGGTTGCTGTCATGATCCTCGGCCACGCCGAAAAGCATGAAGAGCTTGGTGCGCTCCCAGTCCGGCTGGCCGAATTCCCAGAACGCGCCGCCCATGGTGTATATGCCCGCAGCAGCCATGTTCACCGAGCAAAAGCCGCCATGAGCCGCGTAGTTCGGTGTGCCGAAACCCTGGGCCCAGAAGCTGGTGAAGCTCTGGGACTGGTCGCGTCCGGTGAAGAAGGCGAGCTTCGAGGGATCGGTGCAACGGACCTGCTCCAGCCAGTCGGTGGCGATGTCGAGCGCCTCCTCCCAGGTGATTTCCTCGAACTCGCCCGAGCCCCTGGGGCCGACGCGCTTCAGCGGCGCGCGCAGCCGGGAGGGCGCGTTCACCTGCATGATCCCGGCCGATCCCTTGGCGCAGAGCACGCCCTTGTTGACCGGATGGTCGCGGTTGCCCTCGATATAAGCGACCTTGCCGTCCTTCATGTGGACATTGATGCCGCATCGACAGGCGCACATGTAGCACGTGGTCTTGCGGATCTCGTCGGAGACCTTGGGCGAGGTTTCGATCTTCGGCTGGTATGTCATTTCGGGGAAATCTCCGTAGCGAGTTCGGGCATGCGGGCGATGGGCTCTGCCATGCCGTCTGCCTGGGCTGCGGTCACCGCGATCATGTGCAGCACATCTTCGGCGCTGCACCCGCGGGAGAGGTCGTTTGCCGGTTTCGCAAGCCCCTGGAGGATCGGACCGATGGCCTCCGCACCGCCGAGACGCTGCGCGATCTTGTAGCCGATGTTGCCCGCCTCGAGACTGGGGAAGACGAAGACATTCGCGTCCCCACCAAGGGGCGAACCCTTGGCCTTGGCGAATGCCACATCCGGCACGAAAGCGGCATCGAACTGCAACTCGCCGTCAATGATCAGGTTTCGGCACCGAGCCTTGGCAATGGCGGTTGCCTCGACGACCTTCGAGACGGCGCCATGTTGCGCACTGCCATGGGTCGAGAAGGAGAGCATCGCGACCCGCGGAACCTCTCCGGTCAATTCCGCATAGGACCGGGCCGATGCGATCGCGATCTCCGCCATTTCATCCGCCGTCGGATCGATCACAAGCCCTGCATCGGCAAACACATAGGCCCCATTCTTGGCATGATGGGACGCGCAACACATCATGAGGAAGAAGCTGGAGACCATGCGGCTTTCGGGCGCCATGCCGATGATCTGGATCGCTGTGCGAACGATGACCGCTGTGGGAAGCGTGGCCCCGCCAAGCGTTCCGTCCGCCAGTCCCGCGCGCACCGAGAGAGCCGCGTGTATTGCCGGTGCCCGGGCGCCCTCGAGTGCCTCGGTCTCCGTGAGCCCTTTATGGGCGCGCAGCCTGAGATAAAGTTCGGCCAGCCGGCCGGTGATCGGGGACGCGGCAGGATCCCGGATCTCGATCCGTTCACTTTCCTCTCCCCCCGCGCTTGCGAGGCGAGAGCGGATCGTCGCCGCATCGCCCAACAGTGTGATGCGGGCGATGCCACCGCGGGCAGCCGCAACAGCCGCCTCAACCACGCGAGGATCCTCGCCCTCTGGCAGGGCAATGCGGCGGTCCGATCTCGCGGCGGTATCAAGAATGCGCTGCAGCGGTTTCATGGCTCACATTTCCTTGGATTCATGCCTTTGGCTCGGTGAGTCCCGTCGCGGTACGGGGGGGAGAGACATTTCCACGACGGGACTGCGTCAGGCCGACAGCGGGATCAGGCGAAAACCTGTTCGCGCATGTCCTCAGCCTGAATGGGTGCCACTTCGACAGGTTTCTTCATCGCGTCGCGGCGGAAGGGCTCACCAAGCTCCTGGTTGAGCAGGACCTCGATGAAGGTCGTCTTGCCCTCGGTCATCTGGCGGCGAATTGCCCGGGCCAGCTCGTCGGTGAGTTGCTCCATGGTCGTGACCTGAACGCCATCGACACCACAGGCCCGTGCAATCCCCGCGTAGTTGACCTCCGTGGAGAGCTCGGTTCCGACGAAGTTGTCCTCGAACCACAACGTCGTGTTCCGCTTCTCCGCACCCCACTGGTAGTTGCGGAAAATCACCATGGTGATCGCTGGCCATTCGGGGCGTGAGATCGAGACCATCTCGTTCATCGAGATCCCGAAGGCGCCGTCTCCGGCAAAGCCCACCACCGGCACGTCCGGGCAGCCGATCTTCGCTCCGAGGATGGCCGGGAAGCCGTAGCCGCAGGGTCCGAACAGGCCAGGCGCGAGATATTTGCGGCCCTCCTCGAACTGGGGGTAGGCATTGCCGATGGCGCAGTTGTTGCCGATATCCGAGGTCATGATCGCCCCCTTCGGCAGCGCGGCCGTGATCGCGCGCCAGGCCATGCGGGGCGACATCTTCTCCGGCTCGCGGTTGCGCGCGCGCTCATTCCAGGTGGTGCCCGGATCGTCATCCTCGTGGTCGAGCGAGGTCAGTTCCTGCGCCCAGGCGGATTTGGTCCTTGCGATCAGAGCGCGACGCTCTTCCCGATCCGCATCGCCCGCAATGTCGGAAAGCTGTGACAGAATGCCCTGCGCAACCTTCTTTGCATCACCGACAATGCCGACGGTCACCGGCTTGGTGAGCCCAATCCGATCTGGATTGATGTCGACCTGAATGATCTTCGCATCCTTCGGCCAATAGTCGATCCCGTATCCGGGCAGGGTCGAGAACGGGTTGAGCCGCGTCCCCAGGCAGAGCACCACGTCGGCCTTCGAGATCAGCTCCATCGCGGCCTTCGACCCGTTGTAGCCGAGCGGCCCCACGGAAAGCGGGTGCGAACCGGGGAAGGCGTCGTTGTGCTGGTAGCCACAGCAGACCGGTGCATCGAGGCGCTCGGCGAGCATCCGCGAGTCATCAATCGCACCACCGAGAACCACGCCGGCCCCATTGAGAATGACCGGGAACTTCGCTTCGGAGAGCAGGTCAGCCGCCTTGCGGACAGCCGCTTCCCCGCCCGAGGGGCGCTCGAACTCGACCACCAGCGGGAGGTTGATGTCGATGACCTGGGTCCAGAAATCGCGCGGGACATTGATCTGCGCAGGCGCAGAGGCGCGCCGGGCCTGGAGGATCACCCGGTTGAGCACCTCGGCCATGCGGGAGGGATCGCGCACCTCCTCCTGGTAGGCAACCATGTCCTCCAGAAGCGCCATCTGCTCGACTTCCTGGAACCCGCCCTGCCCAATGGTCTTGTTCGCGGCCTGGGGCGTGACGACGAGAAGCGGCGTGTGGTTCCAGTAGGCGGTCTTGACCGGCGTCACGAGCGAGGTGATGCCCGGCCCGTTCTGCGCCACTACCATCGACATTTCCCCGGTTGCGCGGGTGTAACCGTCGGCCATCATTCCGGCATTGCACTCGTGGGCGCAGTCCCAGAAGCTGATCCCTGCCTTCGGGAACAGATCCGAGATGGGCATCATGGCCGATCCGATGATGCCAAAGGCATGCTTGATGCCGTGCATCTGAAGGACTTTGACGAAGGCCTCTTCGGTCGTCATTTTCATCTTTGAATACTCCAGTTTGGGATCGCACCGGGCCCGTCGGGCGAACCCGGTTCCTGTGTCAGGCGTAGCGGTGCGACAGGCGCCGCCACACGGAACGGATGTTTGGCCAGAGCGACCAGAGAACGAAGGCGAGCGCGAGCGCGAGGATCGTGGCGCTGATCGGCCTGGTGAAGAAGACGGTCCAGTCCTGATGAGCGTTCGCGAGAGAGGTCAGGAAGTAGCGCTCCGCCAGCGGGCCGAGGATCACGCCGAGCACCAACGGTGCCGTCGGAAAACCGATCCGCTTCATGCCCCAGCCCAGCACGCCGAAGGCGAGACACACATGCACATCGAAGATGTTGTTGCGCACCCCGTAGGCGCCGACGACGCTGAGCACGATGATGAAGGCAGCCATGATTACGGGCGGTGTCTTCATCAGGGTCGAGAAGATCTGTGCCACGCCCACTCCGGCAAAGATCATCAGGATATTGGCAATGATCATTGCGGCGAAGATCGTGTAGACCATCGACGGGTCCATGATGAAGAGCAGTGGTCCCGGGTTCACGCCGTGGATCATCATCGCAGCCAGCATGATCGCAGTCGCGGCACTTCCTGGGATGCCCAGCGTGAGCAGGGGAACCATGGCCGCACCGGTGGTCGCGTTCTTTGCGGATTCCGGCGCTGCCAGACCCTCGTCTACGCCGCTTCCGAAATCATCACTGCGCTTGGAGATCTGCTTCTCGACACCATAGGCGATCACGGCGCCCGGCGTCGCCCCGGCACCCGGAATCAACCCGATGACGCAGCCAAGGCCCGTGCCCCGAAAGATCGCGCCCTTGACCCGCAGGATGTCGGCAATCTTCAAGCCGAGACCCTTCCCGCTGCCGTTCTTCGGGCGCAGGTCGCGGTTTGTCACGAGGAGGTCGATGACCTCGCTGATCGCAAAGAGCCCGATCATTACCACGACGAACCGGATGCCGCTTTCCATCTCGGGCACACCGAAGCTGAACCGGGCCTGACCATAGAGCGGGTCCACGCCCACGGTGCCGACGGCGATCCCGAGCAGAAGCGAGATCAGGGTCACGATTGGCCGGTCCTTGGCAATCGCCACCACACTGACGAGCCCCAGAATCGTCGCGGCGAAGAACTCGGGTTGCGAGAACTTGAGGGCAAATGTGGCAAAGGGCGCGGACAGGAAGGCCAGCATCAGCGCACTGGCAAGTCCCCCGGTGGCAGACGCGGTGACGGCGATCGCGAGCGCGCGCTTCACCTCGCCTTTCCGGGTCATCGGGTAGCCCTCCCACGTGGCGGGCAGGGAAGCCGGCGTCCCAGGCACGTTGATCATGATGGCGGAGATCGACCCGCCAAACACGCCGCCGCAATAGATGCCGCCGAGGAACAGCATCGATTGCGTGGGCTCCATCACGTAGGTGAAGGGCAAGGCCATGGCCATCGCGTTCACGAAGGAGATGCCCGGCAAGGCGCCTGCGATGACGCCAACCATGAGACCCACGATGATCGTGAGGAAGTTGTGGAAGTGAAAGGCCGCCTGGAATCCACCGGCCAATAGCTCGAACGAGTTCATGGCAGAGTTCCCTCAGTAGATCCCGACTGTGTGCAGCAGCCAGATCGTGAATGTATCGAAGATCCCTGTTCCGCGGCTCAGGGGCATGAGCGCCAGCCCCATGAAGACCCAGAGCAGGACGAAGGTTCCGCCAAAGGCCATGGACAAGACGAGAAACGGGCTCTGCAGTCCGCCGAGAAAGCACCAGACAGTGATGAAGATCACGGTGGTCAGCGGAAATCCGGTATAGGGGAGCAGCCACCCATAGGCGAGGATCAGCCCGATCCAGAGTGCAGCACGCCCATAGTTGTAGCCCTCGCTGTCCGCAGGGGCGACCAGCGTCGGCTCGGCGTCGGGCGAGTTCATCACGATGATCTCGCGACCGAACCAGATCGCCGACAGGATCGCGAGGCCAAGAAGGGCAGTTTCGGGCCAGGCCGCCGGGCCGAAGGCTCCGTCCGCCGGGTGGGGTGCCTCATGCTGGAACATCAGGCTGGGCATGAACATGCCGAACGCAAGCAGGAATCCCGGCAGCAGCAGCGGCTGGACGAGGGAGAAGCCGCGCCGCTCCTCCGTCATCTTGCTCCCGAGCTCCTGGAAGGCGTCCGCTTCGGAGTATCTCGAGCCATCCATGTTACGATCCGAGCTGTTCTGCGATCAGATCGCGGAAATCACCGATCATTGACTGCGCCTCTGCGCCGGTGATCGGCTCAATGCAGGTGTAGCTCGCGGTGCAGAACTCCTGCCATTCCTCGGAATGCACGGCCTCGAGCACCGCGGCTTCGAGCTTGGCAACAATTTCCTCGGGGGTACCCGCCCGCACGGCGATGCTGCGATAGTTGTCCAGCCCGGAAATGTCGAAGCCCAGTTCGGCAGAGGTCGGGACGTCCGGAAATTCCGGATGGCGCTCTTCGGAGAACGTGACCAGGGGCTTCAACTGACCCGCCTTGATGAACTGCGCCACATCTCCCGGCTCTTCGTAGAGCACGGCCGTGTGCCCACCGATCGGCGCGGCATAGCGCTCGCCCGGGGACTGGAAGGGCACGTTCGACATCTCGACACCGTCGCGGGCGAGAAGATCGAGGGTCACGTCATCCTGCGTGCCATACCCGGAGGTCGCGACCGTGATCTCGCCGGGATTCTCACGGGCATACTCAAAGAGGTCTTCGGCGGACTGATGGGCGCTGCTGGCTGGAACGAAGAGAAAGCTTGGCGAGCTCTGGACAACTGCGACCACCCGGAAGTCCTCGGGCGTGTTGTCCCCGAGCCCTGACGCCCAGGACGCGACGGTGAGCGAAATCAGCGTGCCCATCGTGTAGCCGTCTTCCGGGTTGGTTCTCAACCGGGTGAGCCCCGCATTGCCTGAAGCCCCGGCCACGTTCGCTACCGGAACCGGTACGCCCAGCGGGTCTTCGAGAAGGCGCGACATCTGTCGGCCCATCAGATCGGCGCCCCCGCCGGGCCCGAAGGTCACGACCAGTTCCACCGGGCGGTTGGGATAATCCTGTGCCGCCACCGGAGACATCGCGCCGATGCCGCATGCCAGTGCGATCGCGGGCACCGCGGAGCTCGCCAGACGCGCATTGCGCCGTGTTTTTGTCTTGTTCATCTTCAGACCTCCCTGGGTTGTCGGTTCTGCCGCCATTCGGCGGGCCGTTTTTGGTCCTGTTGGTTGGCCGCTGCTGCGGCCCTCCTGTCTTCGAGTCCGGCTCTTCGACGTGGCCGGTATGAAGTTGCGATGGATCCGGTCGTGTTTCCGGCGGAACGAAGCAGGCTTCGGGAATTGGCCTTCAGTTGCTCCGTTTCATTTCACACCCGGTCCTGGGAATCCTCCTTAGCGTCTCTTTCCGTGTGTCTCGATTGCTCCCTTAGGCTTGGATGGCCGGTTCCGGGAGGGCGGTGAGTTCCGCGAGTTTCATCCGCTGGATTTTGCCCGAGGGTCCCTTGGGCAGATCCTCCATGAAATGGATCATCTCGGGGCTCTTGAAGGTGCCGAGCCTGTCCTGGCAAATGCGGATCAGATCCTCTGCCGAAACCCCGGATCCATTGCGCAGCTTCACGGCCGCCTCGACCCGCTCGCCCATGCTGACACAGGGGCGTGCGAAGGCCGCTGCCTCGACAATATCGGGATGCGAATACAGCGCCTCGTCCACCTCGCGGGGCGCGATATTCTCGCCGCCCTTGATGATCAGCTCCTTGAGCCGCCCCGTGACAAAGACATATCCATCCGCATCCATCCGCCCGAGATCCCCGGTGCGCAGCCAGCCATCGGCCGTGATCGTGGCCGCCGTCGCGTCCGGGTTGCGGAAATATTCCTTCATCACGTTGGGGCCGCGCACGGCAATCTCGCCCTCCGTCCCGGTCTCCGCCGGAATTCCCTCCGAAGTCAGGATGGCCACCTCGTTGCCGTAGGCCCGTCCCGGCGAACCGACCTTCCGCTGCCCGGACGGGAGCGGGTTCGAGAGGATCTGCGCAGCCGTTTCCGTCAGCCCCATGGTCTCGACGATCGAAACGTCGAACCGTGCCTCGAACGCCGCGTGAACATCGGGGGAAAGTGCGGAGGAGGCCGACCGGCCAAACCGAATGGCATTCCGCGTCGCTTGGTCCGGATCGTGCGCCCCGTGCAGCAGGTGCGAGATGATCGTCGGCACCACGGAGAACCACGTCACCCTGTGCTCGCCCGCCAGCCGCCAGAACCGCCGCGCCGAGAACCGTTCGCACACCACCACCGAGCCGCCGGTCACCAGGGGCCCCATGATCGTGACGCACAGTCCGTTGATATGGTAGAATGGAAGGACGCAGAGTGCGCGATCCGACTCCTCAAGTTCATGCGCAATGGCGGTTGTCCAGCCGCCGGCCAGAAGGCTTGCATGCGAATGGATCACGCCCTTGGGTCGCCCGGTGGTTCCGGACGTATACATCAGCAGCGCGTCATCCCGCGGACCGCAGGGCTGCAGCACACCCGGCCTCGCCCGCTCCGGCCAGGCAATCCCCCGGTCGTCCACTTGTATGGGCCGCAATGTCAGCGTCCTGCCGGCAAGGGCCGTGGCGAGCAGATCCTGCTGGTCCACGCCGACGAAGGTGAAACACGCCCCGGAATGCTCCAGGGCATACCCGATCGCATCCGCCCCCGCGACGAGATTGATCAGGGTTGCCCGAAATCCGCCATAGAGCGCGCCGAAGAGGCAAAGCACACCGGGGCGGCCATTGGGCAGCATCAGCGCAACGCTCTCGCCCTTCCGTGCGCCAAGCCCGTAAAGGAGACCGGCAATTCCTCGTGCTTCCTCGCGAAGTGCCGCCCAGGTCAGCGGGGCCGCACCATCCGCGAAAAGATGGCTGATCCCGTCGGGTGTCGTCTCGGCGCGATGGTCGATCCAGTCGCGAACGGTGCCATGGGGCGGGGCGTCGACCTCGATCCTCATTTGCCCGCCTCGTTCCAGTAGTCGCCGAAAATCTCCTCGACGCTCGGTTCCCGGGGTGAAATTTGCCGCACCACACGTGCGCGCTGGACGAAATGCCGCCAGTGAAGATTGTCATCGATCGAGTTGCCGCCCCAGCTTCCGCAACCCATAGAGAGTGAGAAGGGCAGGCCGTTGTCGAACGCGCCCCCGGTGGCAAAGCAATGTGCCTGATTGACGATCACGCGACAGGTGGGCATGCGCCGCGCGAGGTCCACGGGGCGCTGCGTGTCACTGGTGTGGATACCGAGGGAATGCCCCGCGCCCTGATGCTCGAGGATCTCCCGCGCAAGGGCTTCCGCATGTGCAAAGTCCCGCGCGCGATAGACCGCGACGACCCGGCTGAGCTTTTCACCCGAAAGGGGATGCTCCGGTCCGATACCGGCAGTCTCGATGGCGATGAAGCAGGTATCCGCCGCCACGCTCCCGGCCAGCCCCAGCGCCTTCACCAGAACATCGGCGTCTCTTCCGATCACCTCCCTGTTGAGATGTCCGTCCACCCAAAGCTTCGAGACGATGGCTCCCGCATCCGCTTTTTCCACGATGGCGCCCCCATGGGCTTCGAGCGCACCGAGAAATGCATCATAGATCTCGTCCACGACGACGAGTGCGTTTTCGGAGGAACAGGAGGTCGCATTGTCGAAGGTCTTCGAGGCAGCGATCTTTTCCGCAGCCTCGGAGAGATCCGCAGTTTCGTCGATGATGACCGTGACATTGCCCGCACCCACTCCGATCGCGGGTGTACCACTCGAATAGGCCCGGCGCACATTGTCCTGACTCCCGGTGACGATCGCGAGATCCGCCGTCTCGAGCAGACGCTGGGTCTTGGCCTTGCCGCCGGGGGGCGGGATCATTTGAACCAGGGCGTGATCCTCGCCGATCTTGTCGAATTCGGCGTGAATGTAATCGAGCAGGCGCTCGCAGCAGGCCACACCCTTGGGCGATGGCGAAAGGATGATCGCATTGCCACCCTTGAGCGCGTTGATGATATTGTTCGCCGGTGTCGCAGCCGGGTTGGTGGAGGGCACGACCGCCCCGATGACCCCGATGGGCCGCATGATCGTCGTGATGCCGGTTTCCGGATCATCGGAGACAATACCGAAAGTCTGGGCATTTCGGATGTCGCGCATCAGGCCCAGCGTCTTGCGGTGGTTCTTGGTGATCTTGTCGGCCACATTGCCAAGGCCGGTGCTGCGGACAGCAAGTTCCGCAAGGTCCCGGTTGCGACCCGGCTCCATGATTGCCCAAGCCGCAGCCTGAGCCGCGCGATCGTATCGTGCCTGACTTCCGCCTGCTTCGAACTTCGCCTGAGCCGCTCTCGCGCGCGCCATGAGTTCGTCGACCACGAGCTCTTCGTCAAACACATTCATCTGCCCGCTCCCGAAGCTTCGGAGACCATCGAGTCCTCGCCAGTTCCTTCTGGGACCGAGAAGTTTTCGCGGCACAATGCGGCTGGCAATCCTGACATGGCGTTTCCCTGTTTTCTCCCTGATCCGACCTTTTTTCGATCGGCACTGGACTCAGGTTAGATAATGAAAATAGTATTGCAAACGTTTTCATATTAATCTCCACATGGGGAAAAATAGAATGTCAAAACAAACCCATAAAGCTGACATCGTTTCCGTAGCAAAGCTTGCAGGGGTGTCTCCGGCCACGGTTTCGCGTGCGCTCAACCATCCCGATCTTGTCAACCCGGCGACTCGAAAGAAGATCGACGCGGCCATCCGCAAATCGGGCTACATCCGCAACAGGGCAGCGCAGATGATGCATGGCCGTCGAAGCGCGACGATCGGCATCATCGTCCCGACAGTGAGCTACGCGATTTTCGCCGAGGTCGTTCAGGCGTTCAACGAAACCGTCAGCGACCAAGGCTTCACACTTCTGCTTTCATCCCACGGATACGATCTCGGCACGGAATACGTTGTCCTCCGCAAACTCCTCGAACATCGTATCGATGGCGTGGCATTGATCGGGCTCGACCACAGTCCGGACACAATCCGGCTCCTGCAGGAGCAGGAGGTCCCCATGGTCGCAATCTGGAACTACTCGGATGATTTCCCCTTCTCCTGCATCGGGGCCGAGAATGCGGAAGCAGGACGGTGCGCGGCTGAGCATCTCGCCATGCTCGGTCATCGCCGGATCGGACAGGTTTTTCCTCCCGTCTCCGACAATGACCGCGCCCGGGCCCGCCTGAAGGCCGTGAGAAGCGTGTTCGACCAGAATGGCGTGATCTCCGAGCCACGCTGGAGTGCGGAAACCCGTTACAGTCTATCGGAGGCTAAGGCGGCTTGTCTGCGAATTCTGAGCCAGGAGGATCGCCCCACGGCGCTTCTCTGCGGCAATGATATCATCGCCCACGGTGCGATCTATGCCGCGATGAAGCTGGGGCTTTCCATTCCGAACGATCTGTCGGTTGTCGGGATCGGCGATTTCGCCGGTTCGGCGGAGATGGAGCCTGCGCTGACGACGGTTCGCTTGCCGGCGCGCAAGATTGGCAAGGCCGCCGGCGCACATCTCGTCGAGGCGATTGCTCGGCGCGACACGAATTTCATCGAGAGGATCCGTTTTGACGTCGAACTCATGATGCGGAAGTCGAGCGCGCCGGTTTACTATCCCCCCACGGGGCCTGACCGCTGAGAGCGCAATTCGTCTTTGCACAGGCACGGGTCCGCGAACGCTTGAGGCGGGAAACAGGCAACCATCGGGCGGATCTGCGCCAGAAGCCATACCGGTAGCCATACGTTTTCCATACCGGTTCCATACGGGTTCCATACCCCGGTTACGCCCATCTTTGCGGCTGCTTTCGGCCCTTTCGGGAAGGCCCGTGATGCGGTTTTCCGGCTGCCCGCCGCCATGCTCCGCACCCCTCCAGGGCCCGGCAGGTTTCGCTGCGAAACCCCCTGCCCTCTCCGACTGTGGACACCGCGCCAGGAGGTTTTTCTGGTCTTGGGACACGTGTTCGAGAAGCGTGTCGCGTCGGCTCGTGGAGGCACGCTTTGAACGATGTGCCGCCGCGCATGGCATGGGCACAAGGCTGCCCGGGAAAGAAGCGGGCGGGCGCAAGGCGCCCGGCTCAAGACCCGCAGGAGCGGAAGGGTCCCGCACCCGTTGCGTGGTTCAGACGGCTTGCGCGAAACTCTCGGCCTTCGGTGTTGCCATGTCGAACCGGTCGCGGATCGTGGTGCAGGTATCTCCACCCAACCGGGCAATTGCGTCCATCGCCGCCGGATCGACGTGCAATCTCTCGTTCACCGCACCCTCGGCAAAATGCGCGCGGACAATCCGCCCGAGAATGATCTCCCGCGACTTGCCGAGCGAGAGCGAGAGATGCCGCCGGCATTCGAAGGCAGCCGGACTCTCCGCGATCCAGGGGGCGGAGACGGCCGTGCCCGGGCGCGCGGTCAGCCCGGCGATCTTCAATTCATCGACGCCGGGCGCAAACTTCGCGGCACAGACATGCATCGCCTCGGCCATTGCGTGCGAAACGATATTGACCGTGAACACCTCGGTCTCGCGGATATTCGCCGAAGTATCCTTGAACCCCATATCGGCATGGTTCTCCACGCCGAGCGCAAGGATCGGCGGTTCTGCCGACAAGCAATTGAAGAAGCTGAACGGGGCGGCGTTGATCCGGCCCTGGGAGTCTACGGTGGTTACCAGCGCGATGGGGCGCGGGACAATGGCGCCGATCATCAGCTTGTAGCGTTCATGAGCGGAGAGGGTTTCGAAATCGAATTCCGTCATTTCGACTTCTGCCCTTCCGACAGCTTGAGTTCCGCCCATTGGCGCAGGATCTCAGCGGCATCGGCGCCGAGGGCCTGGCTGGCCGGGAGTTTGCGCTGCAGGACCGGAGCGCTGCATTCATGAACCAGAAGGTCGGTGTCGATCGGATGGCGTTCGGCCGGCGTCAGGTTCTCGAAGGCGCTTCCCGCCTGGTCCATCGAAGCGGCAAAGTAGAGCCGGGAGATGCCGGCAATTGCCATGGCCGAGACGCAGAGCGTGCAGGGTTCGCAGGAGGTGTAGAGGTCACAGCCGGAGAGATCGACGCTTTCAAGATTGCGGCAGGCGTCGCGGATGGCTTCGGTCTCGCCATGGGAGGTCGGGTCGAAATTCTTCAGCGACCGGTTGATGCCTTCACCGATAATCTCGCCGTCCTTGACGATGACAGCGCCAAACGGCTCGAGGCCAGGTTCGTTCAAGGCGCGCGCCGAGATCTCGATGGCGCGCTGCATGAAGGTTTCATTGTACATTCGGTTTCTCCTGAGTGGCCTGCGGCAGAAGCCAGGCATGTGCCGGGTTCCAACCGAGGCTGACCTGCGCGCCCGGACCGAGACGGAGCGCCTCGACCTCGTGCTGTTGTTTTTGAACGCGGAACTCGCGCCCGTCGGGGGCTTCCACGTAAATGGTCTGGGTGGAGCCGAGGAATTCGAGCCCCAGTACCGTCCCGGGCATTCCGTCGGGTGCGCCGAGATCCACACGGTCTGCCGCGATGACGAAAGCCGCGTCCTCGCCCATCTGCATGGCCTGTCCGCCATTGGGCACCTGCATACGGCCATACTGCGAGTCGAGGATCAGCGCATCTCCGTCGCGGCCGACGACCGAACCGCGGATGAGGTTGTTCATGCCGATGAACTCGGCGACGAAAGGATTGGTCGGCGCACGGTAGACCTCTTGGGGCGGTCCGGCCTGCTGGATCTGCCCGTCCGCCATGATGACCACCCGGTCAGCGAGGGCGAATGCCTCGGATTGCGCGTGGGTGACGTAGATGAAGGTGATCTTCAACTCCCGGTGCAGGCGTGACAGTTCCGCTTGCAACCGAACACGCAGATGGGCGTCGAGTGCGGACAAGGGTTCATCGAGCAGGATCAACGCGGGCTGGGTCACAAGGGCACGGGCGATGGCGACGCGCTGGCGCTGGCCGCCCGAAAGCTGGGAGATGTTGCGATCCGCCATGCCGCCAAGCCCGAGCCGTTCGAGCCACTCCTCTGCGCGGCGGCGGCGCTCCTTCGGCGTGACGCCTTTCATCTTCAGCGGGAACGACACATTGTCTGCGACGGAGAGGAACGGGAAGAGCGCGAGCGATTGCCAAACCATTGGCGTATCGCGTTGGCTGGCAGGGATCTCGGCCATGTCGCGCCCGCCGATACGGATGGTGCCGCTCGAGGGCTGTTCGAGCCCGGCGATCATCCGGAGCGTCGTGGACTTGCCGCAGCCGGAAGGCCCCATGATGGCGAGGAATTCGCCGGGTTCGATGTCCAGGTTAATCCCTTTCACCGCATGGTGGCCGGGGTACCGGCGGTCGACATTCTTGAGGGAGACATAAGGTTTGGTCATGGCGGGCTTATTCCTTCTCGTCGCGGGTGGTGCGCAGGGAGATCAGCCTTTGCGCGACCACCACGAGCGTAATGCTGATGAAGAGGACGACTGTTCCGATGGCGTTGATCTTCGGATTCACCTGACCCTGGAGCAGGTTGAGGATGCGCACCGGGAGGGTCTCGTGAACACCGCCGACGAACCAGGCGACCATGAACTCGTCGAAGGAAACGGCGGCGGAAAGCAGGAAGGCAGCAACGATCGACGGTGCGCAGAACGGGATCACGACATGACGAAGTGCCTGGAGATGCGACGCACCGAGATTGCGCGCAGCGGGTTCGAGTTCGGTGCCGAAGTCCTCGAGGCGTAGCCGGATCAGCGCCATGGCGAAGGACGACGCGATGGCGATATGCGCGACCATGATCCCGCCGATCTGGCCGAAGAGGCCGATGCGCGACAGGAAGGCCAGCATGGCCATGCCGAGGATCGACACCGGAACGGCGGGCGGCACGGCTACGAGGAGCACGAAGGCGCGCTTGCCGAAGAAATTGTAGCGGAAGTCGAGATAGGCGGCCGCGAAGCCCAGGAGCGTCGCGCCCGTGGCTGTGACCAATCCGACCTTGACGCTGTTCCAGAAGGCGGCGCGGATCATGGCATCCTCGAAGGCCGCCTTGTGCCATTCGAGCGAGAACCCGCCCCAGGGTATTGAGGGGAAGCGGTTGGCGTCGAAGGAGAACACAACGATCACGATGATCGGGGCCGCAATGAACAGGAACAGCAGCGCGACGTAGAAGCGTTGGAATACGGCGTTCATTTGCGACCTCGTGCGAAAAGATGCGCGGCGACGAAGGCCAGCGACAGGATGAGGAGCATGGCGACGCCGATCACTGAGGCTTGGGGCCATTGCGAGCCGGATTTCACCGTGTCCACGATGAGGATCGAGAGCGTGGGAGGCCGGCTGCCGCCGAGGAAGACCGGGCTCACGTAATCACCGAAGCTCAGGAGGAACACGGTCGTAGCCGCGGTCAGGATCGCGGGACGAACCGCGGGGATCAGCACGTTGGTGATGACCCGGTGCGGCGGGCAGCCAAGATTCTCGGAAGCCTCGATCAGGGTGCGATCCACGGCCGAGAGGCCGAAGACGAGCACCAGCGTCGCGACAGGCAAGGTGAGCGTGAGCAACCCGACCTGAAGTGCGAAGCTGTTGCCGAGCATTTCCACGGGACCGAAGCCCATCGCGCCGAAGAGGGCATTGATCACACCCTGTGGCGAGAGCAGTATCTGCCAAGCGTAAACTCTGAGGATGTAGCTCGAGAAAACAGGAACGATGAGCGCGCCTATGGCCAGCCGTCGTGCCGTCGGCCCCAGCTTGAAGGTGATGACATAGGCCGCCGGGAAGGCGAGCAGCACCGCGAGGACGGTGGTCAGCCCCGCCGTTTGAAGCGTGAAGACGAGGGCGCGCTGGAAGGGCGTCGAACCCAGCACCTTCACCCAGTTGTCGAAGACGAAATCCGGCGAAAGCCTGAAGTTTGCGACCTTCCAGAAGGTCACGACCACCAGGAACGCCACCGGCATGGCAAAGAAGACAATCTGCCAGGCCGCAACAGGCACTCCGAAGGCCCAGGGGAGCAAGCGCTCCGCCGGCCTGGCCGCTGCGCGCGTGCGCGTTTCGGTTTCCACGGTCCTGCTCCCCCTCTTGCTCAAAGGCTCTTGAATTCGCTCCAAACGTCGTTCCAGTCCTCAATGGTCTGGTTCGAGGGGAGCTCGCGAAAATTGATCCGGCCCGCGCGATAAGCGTCCATGACGTTGGGGGCGTCGAAGGTCATGCGCAGGATTTCGGCCTCTCCCGGCATTGTCTGATTGAGAAGCTCCCAACCCTTGACGGAAGGAATGGATTTCTTGTTGTCGACCTTCGTGGCCTGGCGAACCTGGCCCTCCGGTGAAGTCGTGTACTGGATGAACTTGCGCGCGAGGTCGGTCTTTGGGGATCCCTTCACGATCGAGAGGGACTCGGTCCATTGCAGACCACCCTCGGCCGGAATGTGCGTATCAACCGGCACGCCACCCTGACGGAGACCCAGCGTGATCCATTCGCCGATACCGGGGATGAGGTGCGCTTGACCGTTGGTGAGCGATGAGAAGATGTCGGCAATGGTATAGAAGCCGCTGGTCTGCGCGCTCAGGGAGTAGAGCTTCTGTTGCAGCGCCTCGAACTGATCTCCGGAAAGGGCGAAAGGCGGGCGGACACCGTTGGAAAGGCTCACGCAGCCCATGGACGGCAGGTACCAGTCGAAGAAGCCGACCTTGCCGCGGGCCTTCTCGGACCACATCACGGCATAGCTGTCGACTTCCTCCGGCGTGTACTGATCGGTGTTGTAGGAAAGGCCGAGGTAGCCGAAGTCGGTCATCACGCCATAAAGCTTGTCGTCGAACCAGTGCAACGGGAACTTCTGGAACTCGGGCCAGAAGTCCTCGAGAGGGTAGTCGGCCGGATCCAGTTCCTCGATGAAATCCGCGTCATGGAGAAGGTGCATGTACTCGGCATCCGCCAGCACGACGTCGAAGGAACCGGGAGGTGCCTGGTTGATCACGGCGAGCATCTGGTCGCCGCCAACATACTCCTTGATCATGATCTTGCAGTTGTTCTCCTTCTCGAAGGCCTCGATCAGGTAGGGGTCTGCATTGCCAGGCCAGGAGAGGTAGTTGAGCACCTGAGGGTCTTGGGCGCGTGCGGGGGACCAGCGCGAGGTGGCGGCGAGCGCACCCGTTGCGGCGGCTCCCTGCAGGAAACCTCGGCGGCTCAGATCGATCGGGAAGCGGTTTTTCATGGCGGAGGGTCCTGTCTGATATCTCTCCCCATTCAGATCGTATACATTTCATCGGTATGGAAGGAAAAAATCGTATACAAATACTCCAACAATGGGAATCCGATTGACTTGGTCAAACAGAATGCAGTTCGACTGCCATAATGCACAATCGATAAGCTACATCGTATACAATAATCTGGTAGGTGACCGCGCTCGGCCAGCTCAGCCCTCAGCGTAGCTGCTGAGAATCGCCGCGATGTCGGGCTCGGGCGAATCAGGTTTGAGGAGCGCGCGGGCGCTGACTGACCCGAGGTGATCATCCATCAGCCTCATGGCCTTCTCGGAATCCTGGCTGACAAGCGCCTCGATGATCTCCCTGTGCTCGTCCACCCCGCATTCGGCGGAATGCGGACGGCCATACTGCGCAAGAATGAGGGAACACCGGGAGACACTGCGGCTCACGTAGTCGGTGAGAGTTTTCGATGTCGTGAGTTCAGCCATCAGGATGTGAAACTCACCTGCCAGCCGAATGCTGCGGGCTGAAGCACCGCGCAATGCACGTTCTTCTTCACGAACATGGGCTTCCAGAGCGTCGATTGCATCCTTCGACATGCGCTGGCACAGACGCCTGACCACTTCGGATTCGAGGAACCGCCGGATGTCGAAGGCATCCCTGGCTTCCTCCAAAGTGGGCTGGGCCACGGCTGCGCCACGGTTCGGTCGCATCTCCACCAGGCCCTCGGACGTGAGCCGCACGAGTGCGTTTCTCACGCCCGTGCGGCTTACCCCGTAGGCCTCACCGATCTGGTCCTCTGGGAGTTTGGTGCCGGGTTTCAGGGCCTGTTCGATAATGGCGCGCCTGATCGAGGCGAAGATTGCGTCACTGCGGTTTGGCTGTCGCGCCATGACAAGGGCTCCCAATGCATTTTCGGGCAATGCTCTGGGATATATTGTATACGATTATCAGGGGCCCGCAATGGGTGAAGTGACGGCCCCATCCATCGCATGTCAAACTGGCCGCTGCCGCTCCGGCAAGGGTGGGAGGAAGCTGCGATCAAAAACATCCGCCGGAGCGGGTGCGCGCGTATGGGGCTTTCCTTCCGCGATCAGTTTTGCGCCATCGGCAAGCCTCGCGTCGCTTGCGTCTCCAAGACCGATTTCCAGCACTTCCGGATGGCCCATTTCGAGGGCGATCGTGCCCTTGAGCCGGACCGCATTTGCTTGCCGGTCGATGGACGGGTTGCGCCTTACCACGGCATCGATCGCGCTGTCCGGGTCGGCGAGGGTTTCCCGCACCCCGCGGTTTATCGCCCGCACGAGGCCTCCGACCGCCTCGGGATGCGCATTCCTGAATGCCCGGGCAACCATCACCGCCCCGCCATAGAGGGCCGGAACATGCTCACGCCATTCGAAATGCCGCAGAACGCTGGCCGGATCGAGCCCCGCCTCGACAGTCTGGGCGCCAATGGTGTTCACGAAACCGAAGATCCCGTCCCAGCGTCCTTCCAGCATAAGCGGCACCATGTCCTTGTGCGGCAGATCGGAGACCTCGATCTCGACACTATCGGGGTCGAGGCCGGTCGCGCGACAGAACTCGGGAAACAACCGCCAAGCAGCGTCGTTCGGATGTGTGACCAGCTTGCGGCCGGCAAGCCCAGCCGGATCGCGCACCGGACCGTCGCTGGCAACGGCGATGGTGTAGGGCGGACGATTATGCGCCATGTAGACGGCGACGGGGGCGTCGGCGTTCCCCGTGGCCGCCATCTCGATCAGCGCATTCATGTCGCCATAGCCGGCATCATAATCGCCGGTCGTCAGGCGCGGCACGGCATTGGCCAACGTATCACCCTCGGTGAAGCTGACCGAGAGACCTTCGTCCGCGAAATATCCCCGGTCATCGGCGAGGAAGAACCACGCCTGCGGGCCGGAAATGAAGGTATTAAGGATAAAGCGGACGGGCAGAAGCCCATCCGCTGGCGAAACGCCGGATGCGTCGGACCGACCCCGCCTGGCATCGAGCGCGGTCACTTGCCCTGGATCCCGGCCGCGACGATCAGCGGTTCCCAGACGCCGATCTGGGTTTCCACAAAAGCGGCATATTCGGCGCTCGGCATTGCCTTGGTGCTGATCCCGAGATCTTCCATGGCGGCGACCACATCCGGCAGCGCGAGCACGGCCTCAGTCGTCTCGCGGATCTGCTCGGCCGTGGCCGGGTCGATCCCGGAGGGACCAGACAAGCCGACCCAGTTCTCGATCACGATGTCATAGCCCTGCTCGGCGAAAGTCGGGACATCCGGTACTCCGGGAAAGCGATCAGGCGCGGCGATGGCGATGGCGACCGCCTCGCCGTCCTCGATCATCTCGCTGTTCTGCGCGACCATGTCGTAGAAGGTGTCGAGCACGCCAGCCCGGAAATCCTGGATCGCGGGCGCGCTGCCCTGATAGGGGACGTGGAGGGTTTCGATCCCGAGTTCTGCGTCCACGGCCTCGCCAAGAATGTGGCTGATCGAACCCACACCGCTGGAACCATACGTTACCGGGTATTCCTTCGCGCTTTCGATGAACTCCGCAACATTGGTGATACCGGCATCCGGCTTGACGAACAGGCCCGGCGAAGACGAACCGATATAGGCCACATGGGTGAAGCTTTCCATCGGGTCGTAGGGCAAGGTCTCGAACTGGGTCGGGGCGATTGTGAAGGGCGCATTGTTCGCGATCATCAGCGTCGTGCCGTCCGCATCCTGTTTCGCGACGTAATCGGCGGCGACGGTTCCGGCAGCCCCCGGGCGGTTGTCCACCACGGCCTTCTGGCCGAACTCCGAATCGAGATACTTTGCGAGCAGGCGGGCAACGAGATCGCTGGTCCCACCCGGCGGGAAAGTTACCACGATACGGACCGGCTCGTCAGACCAGGCGCCAGGCTCGGCGCTGGCGATCGACGCGGAGAAGGTCATGCTGCCGGTTGCCAGCGCCAAGACGGAGGCGCAGAGAAGGTGGTTCGGTTTCATGGCGGTTTCCTTTTTCGGTATGATTTCAGGTGTCGCGTTATTCGGTGGCGGCGAGGGCGGCGCCGCGGGCCTGCCGGCGCGCGCGGAGCGTGGACCAGATGCCGTAGACGAGGATGCCCGCCGTGATCGCGATGAGCGTTCCGCTGATCGGTCGTTCGATGAAGACCATCGGGTCACCACGGGAGAGCAGAAGCGCGCGGCGAAGCTGCTCTTCCATCATCGGCCCGAGGACGAAGCCGATGAGAAGCGGGGCCGGCTCGAAGCGGAACAGCCGCATCAGGTATCCCGCCACGCCGAAGACCAGGGTCAGCCAGATGTCGAAGACATTGTTGTTGAGGCTGTAGACGCCGATGCAGATCAGCACGATGATCGTGGGATACATGTATTTGTAGGGGATCTGCAGCAGCCGCACCCAGAGGCCGATCAGCGGAATGTTCAGGATGAGCAGCAGGATGTTCCCGATGAGGAAGCTGGCGACAAGACCCCAGAACAGTTCGCTGTGATCGGCGAGAAGCCGCGGCCCAGGCGTGATCCCGTGGATCATCAGCGCGCCGATGACCATGGCCATGCTGGCGCTGCCCGGCACGCCAAGGGTGAGTGTCGGGATGAAGGCGGTCTGTGTCGCGGAGTTGTTGGCCGATTCCGGCACCGCGACGCCTTCGACCGCGCCCTTGCCGAATTTGGCTCGGTTCGGGGATACCTTTTTCTCGACGGCGTAGGCCACGGCCGATGCAACCGTCTGTCCCGTCCCGGGCAGTGCGCCGAAGAACGAGCCGATGCCGCCCCCGCGCAGGATCGGACCAAGGCAGGCGCGCCATTCGGATTTGGTGGGATAGAACCTGGCGTAGTCGATGGACTGGCGGCCCTGACCGGAGCTGTTGGCCCGGATCGAGGCGATAAGCTCACCCACCCCGAATAGACCCATCGCGACGATCACGAGATTCACGCCGTCACGGAGTTCCGGCACGCCCATGGTGAAGCGCAGATCACCGGTGGTGAGATCGACCCCCACAGTCGCCAGCATCAGACCAGCAATGACCATGGCGATGCCCTTCAGCGCGCCGCCATTGCTTACCGCAGATGCTGCGATCAGGCCGAGCAGGATGACGGAGAAGTATTCCGCGGGGCCGAAGGATAGCGCGAGCTGCGCAAGGCCCGGTGACAGGACCGCCATGACAACCATGCCGATGATCCCGCCGCCGAAGGACCCGATCGCTGATATGAAGAGGGCGACACCTGCGCGACCGTTGCGGGCCATCGGGTAGCCGTCGAGGCAGGTGATCGAGGAAGACGGGGTTCCGGGAATATTCATCAGGATCGAAGCAATCGACCCGCCGTATTCTGCGCCGTAATACACCCCGGCGATCATGATGATCGCTGTGCTCGGATCGAGGTAGAAGGAAAGTGGCAGGATCATGGCGATGGCCGCCATGGAACCGATACCCGGCAGTACTCCGATGAAGGTTCCGAGGAAGACACCCACGAAGCAGTAGAGCAGGTTCGCCGGGTGGAGAACGGTCAGCAGTCCGGATGCGAAGCTTGAAAAGATTTCCATGGTTCAGAACCCCCGGAATGCTTTGAACGGCAGGCCGAGCGCCTCGATGAAAAGAACCCAAGACGATGCGGCAAGGATCACCCCAAGAATGGCCTTTCCGGGCAGGTGAAGGCTCCGATCCGGAGCGCTCGCGATAATGGTCGTGAGAAAGACCGCCGGCAGGAGGCCGAAACGTTCGGCCGTGAGCGCAAAGACCATGAGAGCGGCGCCGATGGCCAGAAACGAGATCCAGTCCGGTCGCTCTGCGAGACCGTCGCTCCCGAGATCCTGAACAATGATCCCAGCACTCAGGACAATGAGGATCAGGCCGGTAAAGAACGGGAATGCCCCGGTGCCGGGCCGGAACGGCGTCCCGAGGCCGAGCTTCAGCCCACCGGACATGAAGTAGATGCTGAGGCCCGCCAGTGCCACGCCACCGAGGGCGCCCCACAAGGCATGAGGGCGGCGAACGTCGCTTCGGTCTGCATCTTCCGTGGACAAGATCAAAGCCCTCCTCTGAAAAGCGAATATCCCCAAGCGGTGAATTTGAACGGCAGGTGATAATGTTGGCGTGCATCGGCCACACCGAACTGGAATGAAACCTCGTCGAGGAAGGCCGGTGGTGCATTGTTCATTCCATTCGCAGTGTAGAATGCGCCGACCAGAAATTGTGCGATGTAGCAACCTTCCGTGACCCCCTCCCCCCGGACAGTCGGATGGTCGAAGAGCCCGGTCGGGCCGCATTGTCCTGCCGCCAACAGCTCCTGCATGTCGCCAGAGATGCGAAGGAGCCGCACTTCAAGTCCTTCGGCAGGGCGACCGGAGGCCACGTCCACGGCATGGATGGAAATTCCTCCGGCTGTCATTGCGTTATCTCCTCCGTGGCGGGAAATGCACGCATCACCCGCGCCCGGCTGACGGAGCAGATCTGCTTGCGGTTCTCGTCAATCTCCGCGGTGCGCTCCCGTCCAAGTCGCTCGTGAAACGCAGTCAGCACCGAGGAAATGTTCTCGTGTTCGTGCAGCGCCAGAATGAAAGGGAAACCGAATTTGTCCGAATAGAGGCGGTTGAGCCGCGCGAGATCAATCTTCGCGGCTTCGTTGCTGTTCAGCCCCAGCCGCCCCTGTTCGGTCTGCGAGGCGTCTGTCATCTCAGCAGGATCGGGTGGCGCGAGCTCCGGGTGGCGGCGGAAGAGCGCGACGGCGGAAGGCTCCTCGAGAGAGTTGACGGCATCTGCGATCCGGTCGGCAAGATCCAAGGGGTCAGCGAACGGCCGGCCAGCAGCGACAACGGCAGCGATATCCCGAGACCGCTCGATCAGCGGCAGGATCAGTCGGATTGCCCCCGCATCATCGGCCAAATTGATCGTCTCTATTCCGGAATGATGTGACATGGAGGGAGCCTCTTCGAGCGGTGTCGAGAAAGGCATAGCAACTGATATCATTGCCAACTATGGCAAAATAGGTAACGCTTCATTCTCATTTTGAGAATGATAGGTCTACCCACCATGTCCCTCCATCTTGTGCCGCGACCATTACGCTACGTGAAGGCCGTCGCTGATCACGGCTCCATACAAGCCGCGTCCCGGGCGCTCGGAATTGCGGCGTCGGCAATCGATCGTCACATCCACGCCATGGAGGAAGCGAGCCAGACACAACTCTTCGAAAGGCAACCGCGCGGCATGCGACTAACCGCCGCGGGTGAGGCGTTGATCGTGCTCGCACGCCGCTGGGAAGTGGACGCAGATCGCCTCGATGAGAACCTCGCCTCAATGCGAGGCCAGGAACATGGCACCGTCAGGCTTGCAGCAATGGACAGTCTGGCGAACGGTTTTCTGCCTGAGTTGGTGGAATGGACACGGCTCAATCACCCGCGCATCAACCTGTCGATCGATGTGGTAACACCAACCGAAGCGGCCGACTGTCTGGAAGAAGGCACGGTTGATGTGGTCATTGCCTTCAACCTTCCCAAGCAACGATACCAACACCGGCTCTGGACCGGCGAACTCCCATTCGGTTGTGCGATGTCTGTGGAGCATCCACTTGCATCACGTACCGAACTGGCGCTCTCCGATTTGAACTCCCACTCGACAATCGCCCAAAGCATGGTTCTTCCGATCCGTCAGAAGCTGGACCATTCCCATTCGTGGTTCTTCAATGACAACATTCCGGTTCTTTCCACCAACTCCCTACAGCTTCTCAAGAAAAGCCTTATCCATACGGAGCTCGTTCTCATCACTTCCGAACTGGATATCCTTCCGGAAGTGGAGGCAGGTTTATTGGTCTTCGTGCCACTGCGAGAGCGCAGCCTCCGACCCCAGAATGTCTCGGTAGCCGTGGACACGAGACGCACGCTTCTCAGGGCGGCCAGGGTTGTTTCGGAACATGCGGCCACAGAACTTGGCCGGAAACTGTCTGCCTAAGAACTCCTGGAAAAGTAGAAAACTTCGTGTTTGGACAGAAGGACATGACACAACTACGCCTTGCCCGAGGCTCACCCCTTCCTTTCGAAGCTCCGCCTTTACCCGCAGCGTCACATGCGCTGACACGACCTGCACGACGGGAAGCATCTCGACGTCCACGGCCAGGAAAACCAACCGGCAATGCCTCCATCGAAGCATTCAATAGCCGGGTTTGGCAGGAATGCTCGTTGGTTCTTGTCGATGGCTGATGCCTGCGAGCGCACCAATGAATGGAGGCTCGACTACAACGATAACTGATCGCGCTCAGCGCTCGGAAACTTGACGCCGCGCGCTTTTGCCGCCCAAGTATCATCAGCCCGAAGTGTCGAATGACGCCCGGACCAAAAATGGGGTCAAGTCACTGCCCATCTTGCACTAACTCTAAGAGAGGACCACGTAGCTGGGGCAGACCGAACTCGACGACTTGCCAATCACCACCACAGAGGAAGACAGCCAGTTGATCACGAGAGAAGACATTTCTGCAGCGCTCGCCATTTGGGGAGAGCAGAAGATCGCCATCTCAAAGGCCTTTGAAGATGGTGGCGTCGACGCCGCCCGACAAGCCGCGTCGGCACATCTGGACAGGAATTACGGCTACAATCTTGGGCCAGTGTTGTTCAAACCGACCATGGCAAGCGGTGAGCAAACCTTTCGTCCGACCAAAGACGGTGCGCTGGCCTATTTTGTCGGGCATTCCGACGAATATCCTCTGGATGCGGGCTTCGCAATCAGGGGGTGGCGTGCAATGGAGAGCGTGACTTCGGCCGAGTTCATCGAGGGCGACATTGCCATGTGGATGGGCTGGGTCAGCCTGACCGACAAGGATGGCAACATCACCAAGGTCGACAAGAGTTTTGGCTACAAGAAGGATGAGAGTGGAATTCTGCGTATCGTGCTGCACCACTCGTCCCTTCCGTTTAAACCGTAGCCGATAGAATCAACGGTCTTCTGGCTTCATGAACCGGATAAGCAGTCGGGCAAGATGACACGCCCACAGCAATTCTGGATGATCCTGAGACGACCACCTTCAAAAGAGTGAGAACTCCTTCGCTTTCAGTAGCGCATACGCGCCGAGCGGTGGAATGGCGCCCATCGTGATGCAAGTGGAGGGCATAGCCGGGTTTCACGTTCAGCATCTCGAACCTGGAGAGTTCCGACCTGCCTTTGGCCGGCGCGGTTTCCCGGCCCCATTCGGGGCCGGGCCAGGACGGGAACTCAGGCAGCTCGACGAGATCCATCTTCGCCGAGCGCGGCCACAATGCGTGCTGCATCTATCAGGTCGCGCGTTCTGATCACTGCCTTCCCGAGCTCATCAGCCAGTTGATAGTACATCGGCAATGCGCTCACCGCGTTTGGCAAGACACGCTCGGACGTACGGTCTCGAAGCATGCCGCCCTCGAACAGACCGTCCCTACCCGAGGCAACGACAGCCTGGAACTTCCCGACCGTTGCCCGGAGGCCGCCTTGATTTTCATGGGGCAGATTACTCATCACCTCGTGCAACTTGTCCGCCTTTTCGAAGACCTCCAGAGTGGCCTGCATTGCATGGTCGGTGTTCTTCCCCTTCAGCACCATTCCAAGATCCTTTTTCGATGCGTGTGAATGGAACCGTAGCCTGACGCTTTCGCCGGTGCGGTCGCGGTGTCGTGGATTCGGTCTGGTTCCGCGGGTTGGAGCGGCGGATCACGCAGAACCGCTCGATTGATCGCGTGACAGACACCCATTCGAGATGCGGAAACTGGAATGGGGCGCGTCACGGCCGCCTCCCCCGAGTTGCGGAAGACGAGCTCCATCAGCTCTACATTCGGATCGCTCATCGCGATTTGCCATATAAAGTAACAGCATCATGCGCTGCTAATAAGGATACTGGCTTGATCCGGCACTGCGAAGGAACTGCGGCGAGAAACCTGATCGAATGGTCAACATATCCTTGCGGGCCTCTGGCGTCAGAGCCTCATCCCTTGGCCTGGACGCCAAGCCATCGGGACCGACAGAACCACCTGCATCCGGCTTTCATCTCTAACCCTTGAGGACCCTGACATGGAAATCAGCGGGTTCCGCAAAATGCACAAGCAAAACGACAGTGCTGCGTCGCCGTGCCGCATTTGATCATTGCCGCAGAAATATCTCTCCCATACGTGCCGCCAGTCAGAGCCGACGGGAAACAAACATCATTGCGCCGGCTCGGCAATTGAGCGCAATTGCGGGAAAAAGTTGATCCTATTGCCTCCCCGTCGCTCCGGTCTGGCGGTTGGCGGCGGGTTTTGGGTTTGGGGCTTTGGGTTGGCTTTTGAGCCGAACACGCTGGCGTGCTCGGCTGGGCTACGCCCCCGTATTCCAGAACCGGACCTGTCTCACCGATCGCAGACGGAAGCGATACACCAGCAAGAAGCACTCTTAAACGAGCGAGATGGCGGGACAGGCGCCGCGCCCGCTGCCGCCGATACCAAGTGGCGCGGCTGATACCCTCGGCTTCCCAAGGCCGGTCGCGACTGAGCGAATTCCTGACAAGCCAGTCATGACGCAACATGATGTCCTTGGCGCGTCGACGCTCTATTCGTCGCGTCCTTGCACGGTCCTCCCGCAGGGAACGGGGGATAACCTGGCTCAATCCAAGCGCCTCGGCGAGTTGCCGATCGACATGCAGAAGCTCAGCCAACCTGGCCCCAGAATAGTTGTAGCGCAGATCCTGACCATCCCGCCCTCGCTGTCCCATCCGAGCAGCGTTACCGCGGTTGAGCGTAGTTCCCATCGTCCGCCGAACCTCGGCCTCGGACAGACCCGGAGCCACATCCGCGGCCTTGGAGACGACATGCTCAGCGAGATCCGGCATGTTGCAGATCCAAGTCATGGCGGTTGTCCAGAGGTGAAGCCACTGGATCCGTAGCCCTTGCGGGATCCACCCGCCCCAGTGCAGGCGTAGGGTCTCAAGGTCGTGGATTACTTGGCGAAAGAAACCAGCCCTGGAAAGCCCGCGTAGGCGCGCGGGCTTGGACCCAGGAGCAATTGCCGCTTTCGTGCGACCCTTCCGCAGCTTTCGTCCTTCGAGATCGGCCCGTACAGGTCGTCCGGTTGCACGCCAAATGCAATCTGCAAGGGTATCAAAATCGTAACGATCGCCCATGCCTGCGATCACGCAAACCTGGCGATCTGCGCGCTGATGCCAGGACCCGGGCAAACGCAGGACCCGGGCCGCATCGATGCATTTCGGATCTGCCCCAAGGGGCTGCGCCCAGTCCGTCAGGGCGCGCTCTACAGCGGACCAACGCTCGATTGCCGCCGGCACAATACCCGCGAGAAGCCAGATGCAGTAAAAGCCGCGACCACTGTCGAGAATAAAGGACGGCGGAGGAAGGCTGGCTCGGGAAATTGTCTCCCCGATGCGTTTTGCCGCTTCATGTCGCGGGAGGGCAGCAAGCGCAGGTACGTTGTAGATATCAAAGTCAAGCCAGAGCGCATTGAGACCTGCAAGCCGACGTCCCCCACCACGCAGCCCGTAATATCGGTTCATCGCGATATAGACATCACCCCCGTGATCACAGACCGGCGCAACGATGCCTCCCAAGTCCCGGGGTTTGTAGGTTCTCATGCACATGGCCTCGCCTGCTGAGACGAGCAGGCTGACAGCGCCCCGGCTGTCTACTGGATGCAAGGCCTCGGCGAACCGCTCTGCAGTCCACTGCGGAGGGCTGTCATCAAGTTCAAAATCTGTCGGCGCAAAATCAAACATGACCAGGAACTGGGTCCCGGTGGGCTATCGCCAAAATGCATAGTCAGTCGGGCTACGACGCCCCCTGTCAGCGCCTGTCCCAGGCTCCTTCTGCCGCCTGAGTTTTGGAATCCGTATATGAGACCTCCAATCAACCCGGTCTGCATGGCGAGATGAAGGAGCTGGCGCTTACCGAATAGTGACCTGACGATTTCATCTCGGGTCGCCCACACCACGCAAGGTAAGCGCCGCGATCCGCATGAAACGCGCCTTGAGCCGTGGAATCATTTCAGCTCAGCGATCGCGGGATGGCAATTCAGTCAACACGCCGAAGTCATGGCTCAAATTCCAGCCACGTTAGCGGTGATGCACTTGCTATCCAAAATGTTATAATATAACACTCATCCGTGGTGCTCAGGCTATGACGATCCGCATGAGAATTCGGCGGGTGGATCGGTTCGGTTGGGGGAGAAACAAAGGATAGCGCCCGGGTCGAGTTCTGCACTGAAGAGTGAAGCCCTCAGCGCCGTATCACCAGTTTTCTCAGTGTCTCCGCCTCACATCCTGCGCCGGTACACACAGAGATTACCCCGACTGGAAGGTTTCGGGGGATGAGAGGAATCGCCATGTTCGATGTTGCCGTGATCGGCGGAAGTTTTGCCGGTCTGACCGCAGCCCTTCAACTCGGGCGTGCCAGCCGGTCGGCCGTCGTGATCGATGCGGGTGCGCCGCGCAACCGCACTTCGCCTGCCGCGCATGGGGTGGCGGGATGGGATGGCGTCGCACCCAGTGAGATCCTCGCCCGGTTTCGCGCGGATCTCGAAGCTTATCCGACCATCGGCCTCAAGAGCGGCAAGGCCGTTGCATTGTGCGGTGCTGCGGAGGCATTCACCATTGAGACAGACGGCGGCGACATGATCACCGCAAGGCGCATCATCCTGGCCCATGGCGTGCGCGACGTCTTGCCTGAGATTCCCGGCCTCGCGGAGGCGTGGGGTATACGCGCGCTCCATTGCCCCTACTGCCACGGCTACGAAGTGAAGGGCGAGCGACTGGCCGTGCTTGCAACGCATCCGATGAGCGCTCACCAGGCGCTGATGCTGCGTGCGGACTGGAGCGAACGTGTCACCATCATCGTCAATCGTATGGAGGGCCTCGACCTCGAAGCGCTTCGGGCAGCGGACATTGTCGTGGACACGCGCGCGCTAATAGCGGCGAGAGCAGATGACAGCGGCATATCCTTGAGCCTTGAAGGCGGGATGGACGAGCATTTCGACGCACTTTTCCTCGGGCCGAAGGTCTCGCTCGCTGGCAGCCCCGCGGATCAGCTCGGATGTGCCGTCGCAGAGGGACCTATGGGTCCGTTCGTGCGTGTCGGGCCGATGGCGCAGACGAGCGTGCCCGGGGTCTTTGCGGCCGGTGATGTCGCCCGACCGATGCCCAACATCAACTTTGCACTCGCCGACGGGGCCATGGCAGGCAGCGGCTGCCATGCCTCGCTGCTGTTTCCCGGCTTCGTAATGCCTCTGGAGCTTGCAGCATGAAAGACCCCCGTGTTCCCGTGACGCTGCTGACGGGCTTTCTCGGCGCCGGAAAGACCACGCTGCTGAATGCGGTCCTGGCAGATGCCTCGGCAGGCCGGATCGCCGTCATCGTCAACGAGTTCGGCGAGGCCGGGCTCGACCACGATCTGATCGAGACAGCCGGCGAAGAGATCGTTCTGATGCGCTCAGGCTGCCTATGCTGCTCGGTGCGCGGCGATCTTTCTCGCACCATCTTGAGCCTGCTCCAGCGTCGGGAAGCGGGCGAGGTCTCATTCGAACGGGTGGTGATCGAGACTACCGGGCTCGCCGATCCCGGGCCGATCCTGCAGACGCTGGTGGTCGATCCGTTTCTGGCGCGTTCGACCCGGATGGATGGTGTGGTGACGGTCGCGGATGCAGCCAATGGCCCCGCAACGCTGACTGCGCAGTTCGAGGCCGTCTCTCAGGCAGCGATGGCTGACCTGATCGTCGTGAGCAAGACGGATTTTGTCCCGCCCCTGAAGATACGTGCTTTCGAGGCCCGGCTCCGGACAATCAATCCGAACGCGCGCATAATACATGCCATTCGCGGAAAGGGGGTTGTCGACCATATATGGTCGCTAAGCGGGCTTCGCCGCGGTGTGGCACACGCCGATGCCGTTGCCTGGACCACCGGACCGGCCGCACCCCCCGATCCGCTGGCAAACCTTTCGGGGCTCGTAAAGCCCGCGCCGGTTTCCTCGCAAGTGCCGCTCCATGACACACGTATCGGAAGCGCCTCCATCATTCTCGATGACCCTGTTCCCGAGGAGGTCTTCGATTTCTGGCTCGATACGCTGATTGCACTGCGCGGATCCGACATCCTGCGCGTAAAGGGTATCGTGTTTCTCGAAGACATCGAGACGCCCTTCGTCTTCCACGGCGTACAGCAGATCTTCGAGCCACCCGTGCCGCTCGAGGACTGGCCTCATGACGACACCCGCTCGCGGATCGTGGTCATCGCACGCGACATTTCCCGCCCAGAGCTACAACGCAGCCTCGACCTGCTGCGTGCGCGCCAGCTCCCGGGCGGCGTCGACCCCATTCTGAACGAGGTATCCCGAATATGACAGACACCCGACTTCCCGTAACCGTGCTCTCCGGCTTTCTGGGCGCAGGCAAGACGACGCTGCTCAATCGCGTGCTGAACAATCGTGAGGGGCGCCGCGTCGCGGTTATTGTCAACGACATGTCGGAAGTGAACATCGACGCGGACCTCGTGCGCGCCGACACCGAGCTATCCCGCACCGACGAGACGCTGGTGGAGATGTCGAACGGCTGCATCTGCTGCACATTACGTGACGACTTGCTCGCGGAAGTGCGCCGTCTCGCAGCCGAGGGGCGTTTCGACTACCTCCTCATTGAATCCACCGGAATCTCGGAGCCGCTGCCCGTTGCTGCCACCTTCGAATTCCGAGACACCGAGGGCGAAAGCCTGTCGGATGTGGCCCGCCTCGACACCATGGTGACGGTGGTCGATGCGGTGAACCTGCTCAATGACTATTCAAGCCACGATTTTCTGAGCGATCGCGGCGAAACACTGGGCGAGGAGGACGAGCGCACGCTTGTTCACCTGCTGACTGACCAGATCGAATTCGCGGACGTGGTGATCCTCAACAAGGTCGCGGATGCCGGCTCCGAACGCACCGACGCAGCGCGAAAGATCATCCGCAGTCTCAATGCTGACGCGCGGATCATCGAGGCAAACCATTCCGATGTAGCTGCCGGGGATATTCTCGATACCGGCCTTTTCGATTTCGACAAGGCCCATGAGCATCCGATGTGGGCCAAGGAACTCTATGGGTTTGCAGACCACGTGCCCGAAACCGAGGAATATGGGGTTTCAAGCTTCGTCTATCGTGCGCGGCGCCCATTCGAACCTGAAAAGATCATTGCCGTGCTGAATGGCGAGATGCCGGGCGTGATCCGCGCCAAGGGGCATTTCTGGATTGCGACCCGGCCTGATTGGGTGGCGGAGTTCTCACTCGCGGGCGCGCTTTCCTCGGTGAAACCGCTTGGTACCTGGTGGGCAGCCGTGCCGATGAACCGCTGGCCGGCCCAACAGAGCGCGCGGGACTACCTGGCCGCGCATTGGCAGGAACCGTGGGGAGACCGACGGCAGGAGATCGTCTTCATCGGGGCAGGCATCGATTGGGCCTGGTTGAAGGCACGGCTTGATGCCTGCCTGTTGCCCGAGCACCTCGCGCCCGGCCCCGATGCGCTCCCCGACCTGCCGGACCCGTTCCCGGCCTGGCGTCGGGCAGAGGCGGCGGCATGAACGTCGCGTCCCCTGCCATGAACGATATGGCGTCCTGCTTGAGCATTGCCGATCTTCCCGAAGACCTCATGGCGATCCATCGTCCCGGCTGTGCCGCCGCGATCTGGCGGCGACAGGCGCTGCCAGAGTTCCAGACTTGGATGGATGGACTGGCTCCGGACAGGCTTCCACGAGCACGCGTGATTCTACGGCCCGAAGACGTGCGGGAGGCGGCCCTGCAGATCTGCGAGACGTCCGGGACGCCTGACTGCCCCAACCGGGAGCGACTCGTCGATGACATCGCGGCACTTGCGGACATCTTTGGCAGGGTCATGGGCGCACCGTATCTGCGCCTGCGGCTCGACGTGGTCGTGACGAACGCCTGCCGGAAGTTCCACATAGATGCGGTCACCGCGCGTCTGGTCTGCACCTATCGCGGGACCGGCACCCAATACGGCATCTCGACCGGCGAAGTCGAGCCTCGGCGCGTCTTCACCACACCCACCGGCGCGCCGATCCTGCTGCGCGGCACACGCTGGCCGGACCCAACGGAACACGGCCTGCTCCACCGCTCTCCTCCAATCGAAGGCACCGGAGAGACGCGGCTCATGCTTGTGCTCGACCCGGTCACCGACCCGAAGAGCGAGCCGGAAAAACAACTTGCACACTGACGCTTGCGGACAAGGGGACGGAAAGAAATGAAAACACGCGCAGCCATCGCCTGGGAACCCAACCGGCCGCTGGAGATCGAGGAAATTGATCTTGAAGGCCCCAAGGATGGCGAAGTCCTTGTCCGGATCGTGACCACCAGCCTTTGCCACACCGACGTGTTCACACTGTCGGGCGAGGACCCCGAGGGACTCTTCCCCTGCATTCTCGGCCATGAAGGCTGCGGTATCGTCGAAGAAGTAGGCAAGGGCGTCACATCGGTCGTTCCGGGCGATCACGTGATCCCACTCTACGTCCCCGAAGATCCCAATTGCCCCTACATCAAGTCGGGTAAAACCAACCTCTGCCAGACGATCCGCGCGACCCAAGGGGCCGGGCTGATGCCCGATGGAACCTCCCGCTTCTCCTACAGGGGCAAGCAGATCCTGCACTACATGGGCACCAGCACCTTCAGCGAATACACCGTCCTGCCGGAGATTTCGGTGGCGAAGATCTCCAAGGATGCCCCTCTCTCAAAGGCATCGGTGATGGGCTGCGCGGTTCCGACCGGAATGGGGGCAGTCAGAAACACGGCCAAGGTCGAGGCGGGTGCCACGGTCGCCGTGTTCGGTCTCGGCGCCGTCGGCATGGCCGTGATCCAGGGTGCAGTGATGAGCGGCGCGTCCCGGATCATCGGCGTCGACATCAACACCGCGAAGTTTCCTTTGGCAAAGGCACTTGGCGCCACCGAATGCATCAACCCGAAGGATTATGATGCGCCTATCCAGAATGTTCTGGTCGAAATGACCGATGGCGGACTCGACTATACGTTCGAAGCGGTCGGAAACGTCAACCTCATGCGGGCAGCTCTCGAAGCCTGCCACAAGGGCTGGGGTGAATGCACGGTGATCGGCGTCGCCGGAGCGGGTCAGGAAATTTCCACACGGCCGTTCCAGCTCGTCACTGGCCGGGTCTGGCGCGGAACTGCCTTCGGTGGTGTGAAGGGGCGCAGCGAGTTGCCCGGAATGGTGGACGAGTGGCTGCGCGGCGATTTCAGCGTTGATCCCTACATCACGCACCACATGACCCACAATCAGATCAACACGGCCTTCGACCTTCTGAAGGCGGGCGAGTCCATCCGGTCCGTGGTCCATTTCCGCCCGGGCGAGACCATGACGGTGAACTCCCTGCCAGGGGAAGTCGTACCGGAATAGGGAAAGCGTTCCCCCCTCTGCACGAACACCACCGGTTGCCGTCTCGCGGCAATCGGCCACACGCATGAATGACAAGAAAAGGTATTGGGAATGACACAATCAAGACTTGCTTCCACAACTCTGCTGGTATCGGCTCTCGCGCTCACACTTCCCGCCTGGGCCGATGAGGACGCCACGGCCTGGCGGCTGTTCGTGGCGGATCATACCGATCCCGTCGTCACAGCAATCGAACTCGACGCGCCCGATACGCGCTGGAACTTTGAGGTCGCGGGCCCGGCAAAGCTCTACTCGACGGCCGATGAAGCCCTCGTGGTCGCGGTGCAGTCCGACAACGAACAGGTCGACTTTCTGAAGAGCGGCATCTCGCTCGAAAGCCACGGCGACCATTCAGACATTCACGTGTCCGAGCCCGAGGCCATTGGATCGATCAATGGCCCTCGCCCGTTTCATGTCGTCAATCACGATGGCAATGTTTCGATCAACTTCGATCGGGGCGGATACGCTTCCGTTCTGGGCGCCAGCGCGATCCTCGATGGCGAAATCTCCGAGGCGCAGTTCCCGATGAACACCGCGCATCACGGCTTTGTCGCGACGGTGGGTGACTATTTCGTCAGTTCCGTCGCCTCGGAAGAGCCGGTTGCCGATGACGAACTGCCTCCTCGGGTCGGTATTGGCGCGTTTTCGGCAGACGGAGCGTCACTTGGGGAAATCCATGAGTGCACCGACCTCCATGGAGAGGCTTTTTCAGGCAACTTCCTGCTGGCCGGATGCGCAGAGGGCGTGATCGCGCATGACACGACGGGCGGCTACGACGCTTTCACCATGCTCCCTTATCCTGACGATTTTCCCGAGGACGGCACCGGGACCCTGCTGGGCTCGACCTCCATGCAGGTCTTTCTCGGCAACTATGGCAAGGACTCTGTCGTCGTCATCGATCCAACAACCGAGCCTTACTTCACGCGGGTCGAACTGCCGTTTCGACGTGTCGATTTCATCCTCGATCCCGCCAAGCCGCAATTTGCCTATATCTTCACCGAGGACGGTTCACTGCATCGGCTGAACGTGCTTTCCGCCGAAATCGAGCAGAGCGCGCAGATCACCGAACCCTACTCCATGGACGGCCACTGGCGCGACCCACGGCCCCGGATGGCGGTTGCCGATGATCAGCTGATCCTCACCGATCCGATGCAGGCGAACCTTCGGATCATCGATCTCGAAGGCCTCACAGAAACAGACACGATCGCTCTTGAAGGCCTGCCCTACAATGTCATCGCCGTCGGCGGCAGTGGCCTGAGGCACTAACGGGTTCCTCGGCGCTCGCGCTCCATATCCTGAGCGTGAGCAAAGCACAGTCGAGCCAGGGCAATGCTGCCAACCAGGCGACATCGTGGTGATCACGGGCTCCAACTCGGATCACTGGAACAGCCTTGGCTCGTCCAGACACGCGGTGTCTCCTCACGCTTTTATGCACCGAGGAGAGCATCCTTCAGCCTCCGGATCCCTTCCGGTTCTCAGGTTGCCAGCGGCGGGCTTCCATACATCCCTTGCAGACAAATCCCGCGCAGCGACACGACCAAATACCGTGTCACCATTCTTGGCTGAATTTTGGGGTAGGAACGGCTTTCTCTCTCAGAGTAGCCGGTAACTATCGGCGCGAGTCCCGCCCTGTCAGCGCCTGTCCAGTTTCATCCTGCCGCCTGAGTTTTGGAACGCCCCAATCGGGGCGTAGGTCCTCTCGAGACCAATCAATCGAGCAGGACCCATCATGATCACACCACCAGACGAAACTTACTCCACGGCAGAGGCTGCCGACATTATCGGCATTTCCGAGCGCCAGTGCTCACGCCATCTCGACGCCGGGCGGATTCAGGCGCTGCGACCCAATGGCCGCTGGCGTGTCACCGCGCTCGCGCTCTGGCGATACCACGGCATTGAACATGAGATGATGAAGCTCTGGCGCGACTACTGCCGCGAGGCCGAGAACCAGGCGCTGGCCGGCCTCGCCGCCCCGGAAGGATCGGATCAGTCGACCCATAGAGCTTCCCAGGATTCAACGAATTAGACCCTCGGGGGACGTGAGGAGGGCTCCACGGCGTCGGCATGAAGACCCTCAAATGTCCCCGAATGTCCGCAGATGTCGCCCCAAGTCGGGCGATGTCCACCAAGGTCGCCGGAGGGCCGCCCCCGACAGAAGATTCCGGGTCCCGATCCCAGTGCCTTTTCAGATGACGTCACCGGGTTCGGGACCCGGAACATAGAGAAAGAAAGAGATCATAGATGAAACATGAACACGATTTCACCCCAAGCGGAATTTCGGCTGAAATCTCTGGGGATACCGCTGATCTGATAGCTTGCGTCAGGTTGACGCCCATGCGGGCGAACACACGTAGCGCAACCATCGATTCCATCCGCAAGATCCGCGATGCCCTGACAGGTGGCCCAGACGGCCCGATTGCAGACCTTGTGGACGCTCTCGCAACGGATAACCCGACTCTCAGAGCTTCGATCGACAGGCGTTGGACACAAGTCCGCTCGGACCTCCGGCGCGCTTTCCGCGCTTGGGAGAATATCCCCAGGCGCACTCTTGCGATGCGGCTCCGCACCAATCTGCCAAACCTGGAAGATGCCAAGCAGGCGATCCGGCTGCACGCTTCCGAGGACGTGGCAAAACGCTGCGAAGATGCCATCAACCAACTCGCGGCCTCGCAGGAAACGACGGCGGAACAGCTGACTGCGACAGTTCATGTGATCGAACCGCTGCTTCGGGTCGCGACACCAGAGTCGTTTGCGGTGCAGACGCCAAAGAGCCTTCGAAACAAACGGGTTCTGATCCGCCGCGCAGTCAAACTGGTTGATCCGACAACGGTCTCCGGGCGCGAGGCCGACCTCGCGAGCCTGCCACCGGTCTGGCTTTCTTGGCTCGACCGGCTCGAAGCGGCGCTGCCTGAGCATGCGCTCAGCAGCCTCGCCATTCTGCGGCGTCTTGCAGTTACCGCCAATCGCGCCGGCTTCGATCCTTCCAGTCTCCCAGGCGGCCTCGTCGCGGAATTCGCCGATCGGGAACAAGCAACCCATTCCAAAAATTACGTGGAGAAGCTACGCGCGGCGTTCCGGTGTTGGAACAGCCTTGCCGAACAGGAAACGGGCATCGTCCTGCTCGACCTGCCGGCCACGAAATCCCATCGTCAGCCCGACATTGCCTGGAATTCTGTGCCGGAGGCCATCCGCACGCCTGTCGACGAGGTGCTGACGCGCGCGGTCTCGGTTCGTGACCCGGGCGACTGGGGCGACCTGGTTGGCGATGCCGATGAGGATGATGCCGAGCTCGGCATGACCGACATCCTCGTCGGGGTCGGCGAGGATGCCGCCAGGGACGTCAGTGCGCCTGTTCTCGAGCTCGGGACCCGTCGCAACTGGCGCGACGCGGTCAAGCGTGCCTGGGCGGCGGCCGTAGCCGATCCCAAGGTCGCGCCGAAACCCATGGCGCTCATCGACCTCTACTGTCCCGACGTCGTGATGGCCTTGGTTCGGGGCGTCAAAACCACGCGCCGCGATAGTCACGAGGCACGGGGCCTGGCTTTCGATCCCCGCGAAAAGGCTCGCTATGAACACAGCCTCGTCGAGGCGCTCTGTGCCGTCGGCCGCGCAACCGGGATCGATCCGGAAATTCTTGAGCCGGTCGAGCGGATCAAGAAGAACATCGACCCGCACATCGTCGGCTGGACACGCAATACGGACGGCGGGCGCAAGGCCGTCTACGCCGATCGCCAGATCGGCAAGCGCCACGCCACCATGCTCCGGCAATTCAACGAGAACTCTGCCCTACGCAGATGGTTCGAGGCGCCGGACACATTGTGGAACGAAGCCACACGACCAATCAGGACAGGTGCCACGATCCGCATGACCCATGTCGCCCTCGCGCGCTCCGCGCTGGTAGCCAGGATTGGCCAGTGCGTGGCTCCGCTCCGGCGGAGCAACTACGCCCGGTTGCGGTATCGCGGGGACGACCCGCATCTGCACCTGCCCACCAATGATGGTCCAGGCTGGCTCATCATTCCAGCAATCGAGACAAAGACACTCAAGCAGATCAAGGTCCGGATCGACCCCGAAACCGTGCGGATGATCAAGTTCTATATCAAGAAGTTCCTGCCCGTCGCTCAGAAACATGCCAAGGCGAGTGACGACAATCCGCACCTGTTTCCGGGAGCGGGTGGCAAGGACCCGGGAGACGGTGGCTACGCGCCCGGGTCCGGTTTCATCACAAAGGGCAAACTCAACAACACGTTCAGAAAGCATGTCCAGAAATACTGCGGCCTGAAGATGTGTCTCCACGTTATGCGCCACATTTGCGGCAAGGTGATCCTCGATCAGGATCCCTCTGCGATGGCCCTCGTTCAGGCCCTGCTCACTCACAAGACGATCAAGACGACCCAGTCCTACTATGCCGAAGTCTGCGGGATCGTGGCCCAGAACCGCTACCTGCATCTGCTCCATCAAGGCATGCGCAAGGTCTACGCGAAGCACAGCTACAAGCTCATCCCTTGGGAAAAGGAGGCCGGACGGCATGGGTAAGCATCGCATCAGCCTGCCACCGGCCGAATGGCCGGTGGAGATCCGCGACCGCTTCGAGGCCCACGCGGATCGTCTGAGCATCCACCAGAACCGCCGCCTGTCCCGCTGCCTTGGCCGCTGGCTCAAGGCCGCGCGGGATGAAGGCGTGCCACCAGACAACGTTACGGTGGATCTGTGGCATGCCCGCACATCAGGTCTTAGCAAGGATGCGCGAAATTCGGTGCGCCAGGCAGTTGTGTTGGTCTACCCGGAAGCCCGAGCAATCCTGTTCGCGCGAAAGGCGCCCAAGGTGCGCAGCAAACGTGAGAAACTCACTTCCCTGATCGACCGCAACCTCGCCCGTTGGCCGGAAGACTGGCGCAAGGCTGCCGAACCACTGCTCCATATCGATCCCGACGAACTCAACGACGGCATCCTGATTCAGGTCTGGTCGCATAAGACCATCAAGGGACGGCTCGAGTATCTCTCGACGCATTTTGCGTTCTGCCGAGACAACGGGCTGAGCCCCGATGTCACACCCCGGACCGTTCGCGCCAACCTTCAGCATCGCCAGCTCCGATGCGCCTCCGGCGAACTGCGAATTGGGGGCACGCACGTCTATCTCTGCCAGTTGAGCGGGATGGCATCCGCGATCCGGCCAAACCGGAACTGGGAATGGCTGCGGAAAACACGGGACCGGATGAAAAAGATCGCCAAGCACCACCCCTCCCGCAACGATGGCCGCGTCATCGAGATCACGGAGTTACGCAACGCGGCCCTCAAGGAACTGGCTGCAGCAAGCAAGCAACAGACTCAGGCGATCAACCATCGGCAGCGTGTCGCGGCCCATACGCAAGCGCGCACAGCCCTCGCCATGTTTCTTTTGTCAGAGGCGCCAGTGCGCATCGAGAGCGCCGCGGGCATCGCAACTGATCGGCACCTCTCGGAAGATGGGCGAACCGTGACCTTGCAGGCGCATGAAACCAAGGAGCGCGCAATGGACACCCGTCAACTCTCGGACGAGGCCGTGGCGGCGATCAAGCACTTCGTGACCCTTCACCGGGCCGTGGTCGCGCCCCGTGACGAGACGCGACTCTTCCTCGCTGACGATGGCGCCCCCCTGAGCGCGGCCCACCTGTCGCGCACCATCGGAGATCTTTGCCAAACGATGCTCGGCAAGCGCACGACGGCGCATGTGATCCGCAACTCGGTCGCAAGTTTCATCCTGAGCGAGGCCCCGGAGGAGGTGGGGTTGGCGAGCGTGATCCTGCACCATTCCGACCCGGAAACCACAGATGCATATAACGGGACGGCAGATCAGGTTATCGCCGGGAACAAACTCCGGGAAACCCGCTCGGCCAGTGCGAAGTCTGCCGGAGTAACGAAGAAGATCCAGCGGAAAACGCATTCCGGGCGGAAGACAAGGTCCCTTCGCGCAGAGCTGGCTCAGCGCCGAAGCAGATCAGGACGACACTCATCGGTGTGACGGGACACGGTATCGTCAAGCCCCTGCCCTTCCTGGGCTCGGCCAGGACCGTTCACCCCACCCCCAGGCCTTATACTGCATGTGTCACGCATCCTCGTGGTGCTTGGCCCCGATCCGTGCGGCGAGATCGGCCATGGCAATGGCTGCGTCGATGCTGTCGATCACCGGAAGCCCGTGCCGGCGACGAAGCTCGGGCGCGCGCCCGGCAAGGCCGCCCGAGCCGAGTATGATTGCCCCTGCCCCATCGACGGCCTGCGCTGCCCGGATTTCAGCATCAATCCGCGATCCGATCTCCTGGCCTGCACCGGTGGCTTCTGCGACCCCGATCCCGGTGGCGCGGACCGTACACCGATCCTCCACCCCGAGCGATTTCACGAGCGAAAGGATCCCTGGCACCATCGTTTCGACGGTGGTGATGATCGTGAATCGTAGGGCATGGAGGCGCGCCAATGAAATCGCAGCTTCAGCAGCGCAGACTATGGGCGCGCCCAGGAAACTGCGACCTGCGGCAATCGCGATATCATCGAAACAGGCCATGACATAGGCATCATATCCCGGGCTTCGCGCGAGAAGATCAATCGCGAGTGGCTCGGCCTTCTTCCGATCCTCCGGTGTTTCGATGGAGCGCGGGCTTCCTTCCGGGTTCAGCGCGACGATATGCGTCGTTGGCCGTGCAGCTTCGCGCCCGACGCGCTCGACAAGGGCAGTGACCTCGCGGTTGCCATTGGGGTTGATCGCAAGCAGCCGGATATCGGCTGCCTTGGTTGTCGTGGGTCGTGTCATGGCAGTCATGTCAGCGCCCCGCCGCGAGATCCGGAAGGAAAAGTGCGATCTCTGGCAGGAGGACAAGCAACCCCGCGAATGCGATCATGAGCAGCACGAAGGGCAGCGCGCCCTGGACCACATCGTTGAAGCTGCCACCGCCCTTTCGAACGCCTTGGACGACGAAGAGGTTCATTCCGACGGGTGGCGTGATCAGGCCGATCTCGCACATCACGACCACGAAAACGCCGAACCAGACCGGGTCCACACCAAGGGCTGTGACCATCGGCACGGCAATCGGAACCGTCAGCACCAGCATCGACATTGCGTCCATGAACATGCCGAGGATGACATAGAAGAGGACGAGGAAGAGCAGGAGCGTGGTCTGGCTCAGGCCGAGTTCGGTGACCCAGCGCGTCACGGCCTGCGTGGCGCCAGTCATCGACAGCGTGACATTGAGCAGCAATGCACAAACGATCACGAGGATGACCATGCCCGTGGTCCTCGCCGACTGGATGAAGCAGTTCTCCACCAGGTTCCAGTCGAGCCGGCCCCCTCTCCAGACGAAGAAGAAGGCGGCAATCACACCGAGGGCGGCGCTTTCCGTCGGGGTCGCAATACCGCCGTAGATCGAGCCCATGACCACACCGAAAATCACGCCGGGCGGCACGAGATGGCGCAGCAGGCGCCGCCGTTCCGCCGCCGGGATGCGTGGCGTTTCGCTGCTGCGCCCCGCATTCGGATAGGCCAGCATGACATAGGCCGAAAAGAGCAGCGTCAGGGCGATCCCCGGAAGCACGCCTGCGATGAAGAGTTGCCCGACCGAGACATTGGCAAGCGAACCATAGACCAGCAGGTTGACCGATGGCGGAATGAGAATGCCCAGCGTACCGCCAGCTGCGAGCGTTCCCAGCGCGGGCCGCGCGGGATATCCCCGCTCCTCGAGCGCCGGAAGCGCGATCGTGCCTACGGTGGCGGCCGTCGCCACCGATGAACCGGAGGTCGCCGAGAAAAGCGCACAGGTGCCGATATTGGTATGCAGAAGCCCTCCAGGCAGCCGTCCCAGCCAAACGGCGAGCGCATCGAACATCCGGTCTGCAATGCCGCCCCGCAGCAGCAACTCACCCAGAAGCATGAAGAGCGGGATGGCTGTCATGACGGGATTGTTGAGCGTGCCCCAGACAACCCCGCCCATGGTCTCGACGAGGGGCATTCCGTAGGCGAGATAACCACCGATCCCGCCGACCGCGATGATCGAAACCGCCACGGGCAGGGACAGGAACATCATCAGAAGCATGCAGAGAAACCCTGCGGCAATGACGGAAATGCTCATGCCCGTGCCTCCAGATCCGAAAGCTCGGCCTTCAGTTCATCCTCGACCGTTTCGGGCCCGAACTCCCGAACAAGAGCATCCGTGTCGCGCCGGAACGCCAGCCAGAGCGCACGGCCCGCAAGACAAACCGCGGCGATCGTAAAGAGAGCCATCCCGACAAGCCAGGCCGATTGCGGCCAGATCAACGGCGTCATCCACGGCGTCTGGGCAACGGAGCCGAAAAGCCGGGTTTCAGTTACGGTGCGGATGGTGAAGACAAGCAGGTAGATGGCCAGGGCCGCCAGAGCCAGCGCCGAGATGAGGTTCATCGCGGCCTTGAGGCCTCGCGGCATCTGCATGTGCAGGAGGTTGATCCGAATATGGCTCTGTTCGACAGCCGTCACCACGAAGCAGAGCGGCGCACCAATGGCGATCGCGTAGCCGGAAAGCTCGTCCACGCCCGCAAGGGAATGTCCGAAAAACTTGCGCAGGATGGTCTCAACCGCGATGACGACGCAGAGCGCCGTCATCATCAGGCCGAAGACGATCGCGCATAGTCGCGAGTAGGTCTTCATGGGAGGTGTCTCCTGTCGGGCGTGGTATCAGAGGCCGAGTTCGGCGCCGACGCTCGACATCCAGTCGGCTTCACAGCTCGCATTCACCGCGTTGCACTGGGACGTCCATGCGGGCAGCGAGGATTCAACCAGCGCATTCGCGACCGCGGCCTGATCGGCTTCGGAGACGTCCAGCATCTCGAGATCGTAGGATGTGCCGTGCACACAAGGCTCCTGCCCCGTGTTGCAGTTCATCGCATCGGTATAGAGCTCCTCGGAATAGGCCCAGATATCGCCAACCAGCATGTCCATGGCACTCTGGAGCTTGTCCTGCTGTTCGGCGTCGAGCTCGTTCCAGCTGTCGAGATTGATGGCGTAGCCGTTCATCGCCAGCTGAAGTGCGATGGGCAGGACGGAGGTCGTGACTTCAGGCCACCCGGCCGAGTTCGCCGAAGCCGGCCCGGTGATGGCGCAGTCGACAACGCCGCGGGCGAGCGATTGCTGCACCTCGCCGAAGGGAAGCGGGACGCCGGTGGCTCCGAACTGCCCGACGAAGGCCGCGGCGGACTGGTCGCCCACGCGCACCTTGAGACCTTCGAGATCGCTCAGGCCCGAGATTTCAGGCTTGCAGAAGAGAACCTGCGGCCCCGCCGGCCAGACACCGAGAAGCTTCGCGTTGAACCGCTCCTGAACCGCGGAGTCCACCGTGGGCAGGAAGGCCGCGACATGGGCCTTTCCGGCTTCGTAGTCGGGATTGAGACCCACGAGATCGAGGCCGAGCATCGTCGGTTCGTCCCGGCTGACCTGCGGGCCACGAACCGAAACGATATCGAACAGCCCTGAACGCAGAACACGCATCCCATCGGTATCGGGAATACCGGCCATGTCGATCGGAAGGTATTCGACACTGGCATCGAGCCCCGACTTGCTGGCGAAATCCTCGAAGAAGGGCTGTTCCATCTGTTGCTGGATCAGGCCCGAACCGACGGGCTGACCAAGTACCCGCAAGGATACAGTTTCAGCGGTGGCAGTGTGCGCAAAGACGAGGGCGGCAGAGGCAAGCAGAAAACGCATGGAAGAGATTTCCTTTCTGGACACTGTGAGAGACCGGGCGCTCGGTTGATCGACGATGTCCAAGTATGAAAATCATTTTTCACGAACAGCAAACAGAAATCTGGTCATGAAACTGAATTTTCTCATCCACGGCCGAAGACCGCTCGAAAAGTAATCAGATTTTCATGCAGAATGCTCACGCAGTATGCGCAGTCAGAGCTCCCCCACCGCGTCATTGCAGCTTTCAATGTGCTGCAGACGGGTTCGCCCTTCCGCTCCGGCCAGTTCGATGGCCCGATTCGTGATGAGGTTCAGCAGCGCCATGACACTCGTATGGCTGAAGAGCGGCCCGGCGGATTCCGTGTGGCACCGGAAATGCCAAGCTGCGTCCTGCTCCGGCGGCACACTCTCATCCGTGATGTATGAGAATGCCGCACCGCTGCGGATCACGCTACTCCGGATCTGGTCGTTCTTCACGATCCTCCGCCGCAGCCCGAAGAGGATGACGAGGTCATCGGGCCCGATGCTGGCAAGATACTCGCCCATCGTCTGTCCGGCCGCCGGCACGGCAGAAATGCGGTCCGTGACCTGAAGTAATTGCCATTGCAGGTAATTCGCCAGCGGATTTCCTGCACGAAACCCTATAACCCAGACCTTCCGCGCCGAAAGGATCGCTTTCGCAAGATCGTCGATATCACCCCGGTCGATCGCGGCGAGCGTTTTCCGGATATTCTCGATATCGGTATTTGCGTAGCTTTCCGGCTCGTTCGGGGCATCCCTGCCCGCCTGACCGAGATAGAGGCGCGAGCCGCTTTGCTTCTCGATCCGGGCGTGGCGCCGCGCTTCTTCATATGAGGAATAGCCGAGCCTGCGGATGAACCGGGAAACCGTCGCATTCGACACCCCGGCGAGACCCGCCAGTTCGGAGGCGGAGTAGCTCGCAAGCTCGCCAGGGAAATCGCAGACCAGTTCGCCAAGCTTGCGCTCTGCCGGATGCAGATCGGGCAACAGTTTGCGCACGCGGGACAGGAAAGAAGCTTCAGCCATGGAGCACTCGAATGAAAACGCATTTTCATGGTTATTGCATTCTGGCAGGCCTTTCCAGCAATTCCCGAGCAGGGGCGACATCCCCTGGTATCTCAACAGCAAGAAGGTCGACGGATCCCAACTCGCCCGCGTCGCCACACTTCAGATGATCGGAGCACCGACAACCGACGCACGGCCTCGGCCCTGCCCCTTTGGCATGACCGGGGAAAACGCGCGCATGTCGTGAAGAATTAGGAAGCAAGCAAACAGTCCGCCGTATGGTCGATACGCGTTGAGACTGTGATCACGCTCTGTTATGCGCTCCAAAACCTCAAGAAAACCGATGCTTCGCACTCTCTGGACAGATTACATAGTACCAATCCTCCGTCGTCCCCCGCACTTCCAGGTCGCGGCACTCTGCTACCGTTGCCGCGGGCAGAGTATCGAAATTCTGCTCGTCACCTCTCTTGAAACGCGGCAATGGCTTCTGCCGAAGGGCTGGCCGAAATCCGGCCTCGATGCCGGAGGCACGGCCCTCGAGGAGGCCTGGGAAGAGGCAGGCATCAAGCCATGCGGCCCCAAACCGCGCCCCATTGGCGAATACCGGTATGAAAAGCGCATGGGTGGTGGCGTTCCCGCGCCAACGAACGTGAAGGTGTATGCAATCGAGATCGAGAAGCTTCTCGACAGCTACCCCGAGGCAGGGCGGCGCGAGCGTCGTTGGCTCTCGCCCGCAGAAGCGGCATCGCTCGCAACCGAGCCCGGCTTGAAACATTTCCTCGAAACCGTCGAGCCCGCGCTTCGACGTCTCGTGCAAGGCTCGGGCCGCACTGAAGAGAGCGACAACCTCTGATGAGCGACCAGGACGGCGCAAACGACTGGAAGACGCTTGACCGCGATCTGGGCCGGCTCTCCCGGCTCGAGGCTGCCACGATGTATGCTGCGCGGCCACTCATTGGCGTCGGCCTGTCGCTGTTCTTCGTCGGAGTTGCGGCATTGGCCGCGGGATTGATCGTGGGCGGGGCACCCGGTGGGCTGTTCGTGATCATCGCCGCAGCCTTCGGCGCCTACATGGCGCTCAACATCGGCGCCAACGACGTGGCCAACAACATGGGGCCAGCGGTCGGAGCAAAGGCACTCTCGATGGCAGGCGCCATCGCGATCGCCGCAGTCAGCGAAAGTCTGGGCGCCCTGCTCGCCGGGGGTGATGTGGTCAATACGATCTCCAAGGGTATCGTCGCACCCGAAAGCCTGGCTGACGGCCAGGTCTTCGTGACGGCAATGATGGCCGCACTCCTGTCGGCAGCCCTCTGGGTGAACATAGCCACCTTCATCGGCGCACCTGTCTCGACCACGCATTCCGTCGTGGGAGGCGTCATGGGCGCGGGCATTGCAGCCGCGGGGCTCGGCGCCGTGAACTGGTCAACCATGGGCGCCATTGCAGCAAGCTGGATCATTTCCCCGCTCTTGGGCGGCGTGATCGCTGCGGCCTTTCTCGCCTTCATCAAGTGGAAGGTGATCTATGTCGAGGACAAGATCGCCGCGGCGCGCGTCTGGGTGCCGGCGCTGATCGGGCTGATGGCAGCAGCCTTCGGAACATACCTGGCGATCAAGGGCCTCAGCCATGTCGCAACAATAGGCCTCGGAAAGGCGCTGATCTTTGGCATTTCCGTCGGATTGATCTGCGGCGCAATCGCAATTCCGCTGGTCCTCAGGCAGGCGGAAGGGATGGAAAACCGCAACCGCTCCCTGAAGATCCTCTTCCGCTTCCCACTGGTTTTCTCGGCCGCCCTTCTCTCCTTCGCTCACGGAGCCAACGACGTGGCGAACGCCGTCGGCCCCCTGGCGGGCATCATCCACGCACAGCAGACCGGCGGGGCGGCAACGGAGGTTGCCATACCCATCTGGGTGATGCTGATCGGAGCGGCGGGCATATCGGTCGGCCTGGTGCTCTTCGGGCCAAAACTCATCGATATGGTCGGCAACCAGATCACCAAGCTCAATCCGATGCGGGCCTATTGCGTGGCACTGTCGGCCGCCGTGACCGTCATCACGGCGTCCTGGCTGGGCCTGCCCGTCAGTTCCACACATATCGCCGTTGGCGGGGTATTCGGGGTCGGTTTCTTCCGCGAATGGCACGCCGGACGCCGGAGCCGCATCATCAACGAGAACCGTCCACCGGCGCAGAGGCTCCCGGTGGAGGAACGGCGACGCCGCAAACTCGTGCGACGCTCCCACTTCCTGACGATCGCCGCGGCCTGGATCGTGACGGTGCCCGCCGCTGCATTGCTGTCCGCCGCCTGCTACGTCCTGCTCTCGCAGTTTCTTGTCTGACACCCGAGAACAGGCTACGCGATCCTGACCTTTACGCCTTTGCCGCTCAGGCTCTGGGAAATCTCGCCCGAAAGCGGCGCATCGGTGACAAGCGACGTGTCTTCGTTCCACCGCAATATGCGCTTGAGAGACTTCATTCCCATCTTGGAATGGTCCGCGACAACGATCGTCTGCTGTGCCTGACCGATCATGGCTGTATAGACACCCGCGGCCGAAGGCAGGGCCTCGCTGACGCCAATCTCGTCAACCGCGGATGCCCCCATGATCGTGCAGTGTACATTATATTCACTGATGAACCTCAGGGTCTCAGGTCCGTGCACCAGACCCTCCTGAAGCTCCACATTCCCCGGCAGTGATATCACATCGAAGAGCGGGTTGGCCGCGAGTTCCAGGGCAACCTGAAAGGACGCCGTCAGGATCGTCATGTGCCTGTTGACCGACTTCAGCGCGCGCGCGACCTGCAAGGTCGTGGCACCACCGCCGACGTACAGGCTCTCGATACCGTCCAGCAGTTCGACCGCGGCCCCGGCGATCCGCTCGCGCTCTTCCACATGGAGCTTGAGGCGATCGGACAGGGCCGGTTCCAGGTTGGACGTGCGCACCGCACCGCCATAGGTGCGACGGATACTGCCCGCCGCATCAAGCTCGGCCAGATCCCTGCGAATGGTTTCCGCGGAAACATTCAACTCATGCGCCAATTCGCTGACCCGTTTGGCGGGATCAACCTTGAGCACATCCAGGATCCGATCGTGCCGACGTGTTTTTTTTGACTGGTTCTTGGTCAAATGGCACCTCCGAATGCCCAAAATAACGGAAAGTATGGGGTGGTCGATATCTTTTTTGACCGACTTGCCACAAAAAAGTTTTGCAAATGGTCATAACTGGTGTTTGCTGTTTGTCAGACTCAGTGGGGATTCGCGTGTTCAACTACGGCTATTTCTCTTTCGCATCCAAGGAAGAGCTGCTGAGCAAGGCGGCTGAATATTGGAACCCGGGCAAAGTCAGCTTCTGGCAGGAGGCCGGCACCCCCATGGTGATCGACCGTCGCGAGGGTTACCGGCTACATGACATGTCGGGCAAGACCCTGATCGACCTGCATCTGAATGGCGGGACCTACAATTTCGGCCACCGTCACCCCGAACTGGTGGAAGTGCTCAAGTCGGGCCTCGACTATTTCGACATGGGCAACCACTGGTTCCCGTCCGTGGCTCGAGCAGCCTTTGCGGAAAAGCTGGTGAAGACCGCACCGCACATGAAATACGCGATCTTCGGCGCAGGCGGAGCGGAAGCCGTCGAGATCGCGATCAAGACTGCGCGCTACGCAACCAAGCGCAAGAAGATCATCTCCATCATCAAGGGATATCACGGCCATTCCGGCCTCTCGGTCGCCACCGGGGACGAGCGCTTCACCAAGATCTTTCTCGCGGACCGCCCCGGAGAATTCGTTCAGGTGCCGTTCAACGACCCGGACGCGCTTGAGCGTGAACTGAAGAAAGGCGATGTCGCGGCCTTCATCATCGAGACGATCCCCGCAACCTACGGCTTTCCGATGCCGGAAGAAGGCTACCTGAAGACCTGTCAGGATCTCTGCCACAGATACGGGGCCAAGTTCATCTCGGACGAGGTGCAGACCGGGCTGATGCGGACAGGCGTGATGTGGGGCTGGCAGGGCTATGGCCTCCAACCCGACATCTTCGTATGCGGCAAGGGCCTGGGCGGCGGCATCTATCCGATCAGCGCCTGTCTGGTGACCGAGGAATGCGGCCGCTGGCAGGTCGAAGACGGCGCGGCACATATCTCGACAGCCGGCGGTTCCGAGCTGGGCTGCCTTGTGGGGCACCACGTGATCGAGATGCTGCAACGCCCCGAGATCGTTTCCAATATCGAATTCGTATCCCAGTTCTTCGCCCAGTCTATGGCCGAGATGATGGCGCGCCACAGCGACATCTTCTGCGGAGTGCGTCAGCGCGGCGTGGTGTTGGGCCTGGAGTTCGATCACCCGGAGGGCGCGATCGCCGTTTCCCGCGCGCTCTACGAGAATGGAGTCTGGGCGATTTTCTCCTCGCTCGACAAGAGGGTTCTGCAGTTCAAGCCCGGCGTCCTCAAGGATGTCGAGCTGTGCCAGGAGATCATGGACCGGTTTGATGCGGCCATGCCGCGGGCGCGTCAGTTGCTCAGCAAGATGGGGAGGTCGTGGTAATGGACAAGGCGCTCCTGAATGTCCCCGACCGGGAACTGTCCTCCGCCCGCATGAAACTGGTCAGGGCGGCCTGGGCTGCGAAATACTATCGCAAGTTCGACCGGGAGTCCGTGCTGCGCATTGCCGAAGCCGTGGCCCGAGCCGGCTACGAGAAGGCAGGCTACTTTGCCCAGCGGGCGGTGCAGGAAACCGGCTACGGCGTCGTCGCGCACAAGACGCTGAAGAACCAGCTCTCCACCCATGAACTGCTGGACTACTATCGTGGCCTCGATCTTGTATCGCCGCGTGTCGATGCCGAGCGCAAGATCATCGAGATACCTTCGCCCGCCGGTGTCGTCTTTGCGCTTGCGCCGGTCACGAACCCGGTTGCGACCGTCTACTACAAGGCGATGCTGGCCATCCTGAGCCGCAATGCCATCGTCCTCAGCCCTCATCCTGCTGCGAAGGACTGCTCCGCCGAGGCCGCGCGCCATCTTGCGCAGGCAGCAGAGGCTGCCGGAGCCCCGTCCGGTCTGATCCAGTGTGTGGAACACCCTACCGTGACGCTGGTCGAGGACATCATGTCCTCCGAGAAGATCAACGTCATCATGGCGACTGGCGGCAACGCAATGGTGCGGGCGGCCTACTCGTCGGGAAACCCGGCCCTGGGTGTCGGGCCCGGCAATGCCGTTGCCTATGTCGATCCCTCCGCTGCGGTGGACGCCGCCGCACGATGCCTCGTCGAAAGCAAGAGCTTCGACAACTCGGTCCTCTGCACGAATGAAAGCATCTGCCTCACGCTGGAGCAGAACCGCGGCAACATGGAGCGTGCGCTCCGGACAGCCGGGGCCCATATCTGCAATGCGGATGATACCGACCGGCTGCGGGACCACCTCTGGAGGGACGGGACGTTCAATGCGGACGCCATCGGAAAGTCCGCTGTCCGGATTGCGAAGGAAGCCGGTATTCGGGTGAGCGACTCCGCGAAGATTCTGGTGCCGGTGGTCGAACATCCCGGCCAGGACGATGTGCTGTTCAGGGAAAAGCTCTGCCCGGTTCTGACCCTGACGGCGGCCACGGATTTCGATCAGGCCGTGACCTTTGCCGCCCAGGCCACAAGGCGGGGCGCAGGGCATTCGGCGGCGTTTCACGGCGAGGACAACTGCCGACTGATCGCCTTTTCAAGTGCCGTGCCCGTGAACCGGGTGGTGGTCAATGCGCCCTGCAGCCAGGGGGCCTCCGGTTTCGCGACGCACCTGCCCCCGTCCTTCATGGTTGGCACGGGCTATGCCGGCCGGTCCTCGGTCGGGGAGAATGTCGGCCCGCAGCATCTGGTTCACTGGACCAGGATCGCGTTCGGACGCGACGTGCCCGCCGACCTGTCTTCACTGGACTTCGATGCACTTTCCAAAAAGCCCGCGCCGGTTGTTGCAGCGCCGCCCTCCCGCGCCCCCGAACCCGAACTGACCAAGGATACACTGCGCGCCATGATCCTCGAAGAGCTTCGCAGCTTGAAAGGCGCGTCCGAATGACCGAACTCCGCGCCTCGATCTTTATCGACCAGTTGCAGCCTCAGACGCTGGCCTACATCTCGACCTGGATGCGCGGAACGTTGCCCCGACTGCGCATGGCCGCCCAGATCGTCGAGATTTCCCCTGGCCTGGATATCGAGGCCCTGACCGACATCGTGCTGAAGAGCGCGGAGGTTCGCGCCGGTCTCCTGGTGGTGGAGCGCCAGTTCGGCACCCTGCAGTTCCACTCTCATTCGACGGCCGAGGTGCATTCGGGCGCAGCCGCGATCCTCGACGCGCTCGGCCAGACGATGGAGGACGTGGCCAAACCGAAGATCCTCGCATCGAAACTGGTCACGAATGTCGATGATCAGCACGCGTTCCTGATGAACCGCAACAAGCTGGGATCGATGGTGATCGGTGGTGACAGCATCTACCTGCTGGAATGCCAATCCGCGGCCTACGCCATTCTCGCCTGCAACGAGGCGGAGAAGGAGGCGGATATCAAGGTGATCGACATGCGGATGATCGGCGCGAATGGCCGGGTCTATCTCGCGGGCACCGAGGCGGACGTGCGCAATGCACGCAACGCCGCAGAGCAGGCCTTGCGTGATGCAGGAGCGGCTTGATGTCAGCAATACGCGACGAAATCCGGGCGATCCTGCGCGAGGAGCTTTCCGCTCTTCTGGCCGAGCATTCCGGCCCTCGGGTGGAAACCGTGCGCATCGAAACGTCGGACGATCTGAACGCCTTTGCCCGACGCATCGCGGAGCAGATGTCCGTGCCGGGCTTCGCAAGCAAGCTTCAGAGCGGCGAGGTCCGGTTCGCGCTGGAGCGGTCTGCGCCGGCGGCGCAGCCACGGGCCATACCCGCGGCGCCAAAACTGGTCGGTGCCGCGCCGAAACCGAAAGCGCCCATGCTGGACAAGAAGCTCATCACGGAGGCGGATCTCGCGGCATTCGGACCGGGGCCATTGCGTGTTCCGCCGCAGGCACGCGTGACGCCGCTGGCCAAGGACGAGGCGCGGCGCAAGGGCATTCGGATCGAGAGGATTGAGCCATGATCAAAGGGCGCGTGAAGGGAAAAATCTGGTCCTCGCGGCACGTCGAAACGCTGCCCGGCGGCGCGTTGCTCGAAGTGGAAGTCGAGGGCGGCAGTCGGCTGATCGCCTTCGATCCGCTTGGTTGCGACACCGACGAGGCGGTGCTGATCACCCAGGGCTCCGTCGCGGCTGCGTATTTCGCAGGACGCGCGGCCCCGGTGGACGCGCTCATCATCGGCTCAATTGACGAAACAAACGAGAAATAAGGCTCTGGAAAGGGAACCCCATGGCAAATCTTGCAATCGGAATGATCGAAACGAAGGGCTACGTGCCTGCCCTGTCCGCAGCTGATGCGATGGTCAAGGCGGCCAATGTCGAGATCGTGGCCCGCAATGAAGTTGGCGGCGGCCTCGTGTCGGTCGTGGTCAAGGGCGATGTGGGCGCGGTCAAGGCGGCCACCGAAGCGGGCGCACAGGCCGCAAGCGCCGTCGGCGACGTCACCGCAGTCCACGTCATTCCGCGCCCTCACGCAGACCTTGGAAAATACTTCGAAGCCGTGAAGTGAACAGCACAGGTTGGGGGCGATAAGATATGACCGAACTTCGCGTTTACCTCCCGATCGCTGATCTCCAACCGCAATTCGCGGCCTATCTGTCGTCGCCCACCCGCGCCCGGGCCTATCCGCCCTTCAAGGGGCAGAACTCTTTGATCATCGAGGTCGCCCCGGCGCTGAGCATTCACCGCATTGCCGATCTGGCACTGAAGGAAGCGCCGGACATGGAACCCGGCATCCTCTTTACCGAACGGCAGTTCGGGCTTCTGGAGCTGCATGCCGACAGGATGGAGGACCTGGAGGCCGCCGGAGAAGCCATTCTGAAAGGCATCGGGGCCAAGGCCACGGACCAGCTCGCCCCGACGGTGCTCTATCACGACATCATCGAAAACCTGTCCGACCAGCACGCCATCATTCTGAACCGGTCGCGCGACGGCTCGATCCTCGTGCCGGGCGTGGCGCTGCTGATCTACGAAATGGCGCCCGCGCTGTTTGCCTGCGTTGCCGCGAACGAGGCGGAAAAGGCAGCGCCCGGGCTCACCATCAACGACGTGCAGATGATGGGGGCGACCGGCCGCATCTTCATGTCGGGCACCATCGAACAGATGACCGTCGCCCGCGACCGCATCACGGAGGTTCTGAGCAAGATCAAGGGACGAAAGGGCCAATAACGAAAACAAACAGGCCCGAACCAAACCAACAAAGGAGTAAGCACAGTGACGCTTTCAAGACGCAGCTTTCTGAGCCGCACCGCTGCCCTGGGTGGGGCCGCAGCGCTTGGGCCCATGGCCCGACCGGCCTTCGCCGATCGCAACGATCAACTGAACATCCTCTGTTGGGAAGGGTACAACTCCGACGCCATCCTCGATCCATTCCGCTCTGCACATGCGGGGGCCACGGTGCGGGCCGAAAGCGGCACATCCGACCCGGACATGATCAACAAGCTTCGGGCCGGTGAAATCAACGTCTGGGACCTGATCAACGTCAACCAGCCCTGGGCCCGCGATCAGCTCTACCCCGAAGGTCTGATCAAGCCTCTGAGCAAAGAGCGGTTCATGCCGCACTTCGACAAGATGCTGCCCGAGTTCAAGGATTATCCACTGGCCTTTGCCGACGACGGGGAACTGATCGGCATGCCGCAGCGCTACGGCCCGTTCAGCTTCGTGGTGAACACCGATGTCATCAGCCGCGAAACGGCCGAAGACCAGGGCTGGAACCTGTTCCTCGACCCGGCGATGAAAGACCGCTACGGGGTTCTGACCTATGACAACTGGAACGTCATCCACATGTGCCTCGCGGCAGGCCTGAACCCGTTCGCCCCGGTCGAAGGTGAGGATATCGAGACGTTCAAGTCGACGGCCGAAGCGATCTTCGGCGGCGCAAAGCTTCTCACGGACGATCTGGTGGCGATGAACATCGCGCTGATCAACGGCGAGATCGACGCCTACTTTACCGGCGGTACCTATACCGCCTCTCCGGCACGCTATGACGGGGCCACCAATGTCCGGGCCATCACGCCGAACTCCGGCCCCGTCGACGGCAAGGGCGGCGTTGTCTGGATCGAACTGACCTCGGCGGTCAACAACCCCGATCCGAGTTCGCTTGCCGAGGATTTCCTGGATTACGTTCAGGGTCCAGAGGCGTCCAAGGCAGTTGCCTTCACGGAAGGCACCTACAACCCCGTCAGTCAGATGGGCAATCCGGAAGTCATGGCCCTCTTCGATGAGGACGAACTGGACGCGATCCAGATGGACAGCCTGGAAGAAGAGATGTCCCGTTCGCTCGATTACGAAGTCGTGGCCTCCTACGACACCCTGATCGACATCTACACGAGAGCGCGTCGTTCCTGACGACACTGAGGTAGCGCGCGGCGCCACCTTCCGATGCCGCGCGCTTGCAAGCGAGAGACCCCATGACTTCAGACGCTCTTCTGCGCCTCGAGGGCGTAGTCAAAAGATTTGGCCCGTTCACCGCGTTGCACGGTGTCGATCTGGACATCAGGGAAGGTGAGTTCTTCACCATCGTTGGTCCATCGGGCAGTGGAAAATCGACCATGATCCGCCTTCTCGTCGGGATGGACGAGATTTCCGACGGCGCGATCTGGCTGCACGGCAATCGGATCGACGAGACCCCCGCCAACGAACGCCCCACATGCATGGTGTTCCAGTCTTTGGCCCTGTTCCCGCACATGAGCGTCGGGCAGAACATCGAATTCCCCCTCAAGCTGCGAAAGGTCGCCCCGGTCGAGCGCAAGACCCGCGCCCTCGAACTTCTGGATCTCCTGCGCCTGCCGCGCGACTACTACAACAAGCGGATCTCGCAATGCTCCGGGGGCGAGCGGCAGCGTGTGGCGCTCGCGCGTGCCCTCGCATTCGATCCCGAGATCCTGTTCTTCGACGAACCCCTCTCCGCGCTCGACTACCGCCTGCGCAAGACGCTCGAGAAGGAACTGAAGGACCTCCATCACCGCACCGGAAAGACCTTCGTCTACATCACCCACTCGCTGGAAGAAGCGATGGTGATGTCCGATCGCATCGCCATCATGAAGGATGGCCGGTTCGAACAGATCGCCGTGGCCGACGAGATCTACAGCCGGCCGGTCAGCCGGTTCGTCGCCGAGTTCATGGGCGAGGTGAACCTCTTCGATGTCACCTCGACCCGGGGCGCGCTGACGGGCAAGGGACTGACGGTCGATCCGGGCATCAGACAGACGACCCTGGCCGAAGGCGAGAAAGGTCTTTTGATGGTGCGCCCCGAATACGTGCGGTTCGGCAAGGCCGGCGAAAGCTTCGACTATGAAATCTCCGGCAGGCTGCTGGAGGAATACGCTCTGGGCTCGCGCATCCAGTATGAGATCGAAGCCGCCGGCGGGCAGGTCATCACGGTCGAGAAACTGCGCGAGGACCGCACCACCGCGAAACTCGGATCCGACGTGACGCTCGGGTTCGACGCCGCCAACACTCACCTGATCGTCGAACGCTGATGCAGAAGCTCAACAACAAACTCGGGTATCTGTCCTCCCTGCCGATTGTCGTCGTCTTCGCAATCGCATTCTTTGCGCCGCTGATCGTCGTCGCCCTCTTCTCGATCATGCCGCCCAAGGTCTTCGACCTCGCCCATTCTCCCGATTTCTCCGCCTACTCGGTCTTCTTCGAGCAAGGTTACTACCGGTCCCTGCTCTGGTCGCTGGGCATGGCCATGGCCTCGACGGTCATCCTGCTGATTGTCTGCTGGCCGCTCGCCTACGGCATGGCGAAGGTGTTCAAGAGTTTCACGCTGGTCCTGACCATCGCGGTGGTGATGAGCCTGTTCGTGTCGGAAAACATCCGGTTGTTCGGCTGGGTTCTCACCCTGATGAAGGGCGGTTTGATCGAAGGACATCTGCGCGCCTGGACAGGTGTCGGTTTTGACAGCCCTCTCTACGATGTCCCGATCATCATTTCCGGGCTCGTCTATGTCTACCTGCCCTTCATGCTCTTCCCGCTGGCACAGGGCATTGCGATGGTGCCCGATGACGCGCGACAGGCCGCCGCCGATCTCGGAGCCACGCGGTGGCAGATCTTCACCCAGATCGACCTGCCTCTGGCAGCCCCCGGCATCGTCGTCGGGTGTCTGCTGAGCTTCGTTCTGGCCGCGGGTGCCGTGGCGGAAGCCAAGATCCTTGGCGGTCAGGCCGTCATCACCATTGCCGATGATATCGAGACCGCCTTCACCTTCGGCCAGGACTGGCCGCTCGGATCGGCCCTCTCGGTGATCCTGATCGTCATCATCGGATCACTGGCCCTCTTCGGCGTCTCACGCGTCGATCTCGACCAGATCATGGGGAGGAAACGCTGATGCCCGCGTCCCGCTCCACCCGCATCGTCCTTTTCATCTATGGCCTGCTGGTCATTGGCCTGCTCTACCTGCCACTGGTGTCCGTGGGCTTTGCCTCGGTGTCATTCGCCCGGTATCTCAGCTTTCCGATCAAGCGCTATTCCTACAAGTGGTATGGCGAGGTTCTTCAGAGCGGCACCGTCCGGGACCTGCTGCTGACATCCTTCTCGGTTGCGGTGATCGTGACGATCCTGTCCGTCATCATCGCGTTTTTCGGTGCACTGGCCTTCGCCCGCTACGACTGGCGCTTCCGCTCGACCTTCCAGAAACTGATCCTGCTGCCGATCTTCTTCCCGCAGACCGTCCTCGGGCTCGCCCTGCTGATGTGGTTCAACGCGCTCGGCATCATCCCCTCCTGGAAGACCGCCGTGGTGGCGCATCTGGTCTGGATCGCCCCGATCGCCACCCTGATCGTTGCCATCCGGGCCTACAGCTTCGATCCCGCCCTCGAAGAGGCCGCGCGGGACATGGGGGCGAGCACCTCGACGATCCTGCGCGAGATCACCCTGCCCCTGCTGATGCCGGGCCTGGTGTCCGCCGGGCTGTTCGCCTTCCTGCTGAGCTGGGGCAACTTCCCGCTGTCGCTCTTCACCACCGGCGCGGATTCCACGCTGCCCGAATGGCTCTACGCCAAGATGGTATCGGGCTATTCACCGCTGGTGCCGACACTGGGGATCATGTCCGTCGTGGGCTCCTTCGTCCTGATCCTCACCGCATTCGCTCTCGCCTGGCTCGTCCGAACAATAAGGGACAGCCGCGCAGCGCAAAACTGAACAACAAGGGAGAATACCATGCTCACATCGCTGAAAGGAAAGTCCGTCATCGTGACCGGTGGGTCCAAGGGGATCGGTCGGGGAATCGCCACGGTATTCGCCCGGCAGGGCGCGAAGGTCACCATCGCCGCCCGCAACGAGGCAGACCTGCGAACCGCCGCCGACGAAATTGCCGGCGATGTCCGCTACGAGACCTGCGACGTGTCGGACTGGGCCTCCGTCAAGGCCATGGTCGACAGCACCGCGAGCGCCCAGGGCGGGCTCGACGTGCTCTGCGCCAATGCCGGCGCCTTCCCCCAGACCAAGATCGTCGACATGGACCCGGATGAATGGGACGGGGTCATGGCGACCAACCTGCGCTCGTCCTTTCTGTGCGTCAAAGCCGCGATCCCGCACTTCGAGAAGGCCGGAAAGGGCCGCGTCATTCTGACATCCTCGATCACCGGACCGGTCACGGGCTTTCCCGGCTGGTCCCATTACGGCGCCTCCAAGGCGGGCCAGCTGGGCTTCCTGAAGACCGCCGCGATGGAACTGTCGCGCTACAACACCACGATCAACGCGGTCATGCCGGGCAACATCTACACCGAGGGATTGCAGGACCTCGGCCAGGAATACCTCGACACGATGGCCGCCTCCATCCCGCTGAAACGCCTGGGCGATGTGGAAGACATCGGCAACGCCGCGCTCTTTTTCGCCTCCGACGAAGCGGGTTACATCACCGGCCAGCAGATCGTGGTCGATGGGGGGCAGATCATCCCGGAATCGCTGGAAGCGATCGAGGAAATCTGAAGAGGGAGCGCATGATGGACGGATCGGATATTCCGCTCGAAGAATTGCTGGGTCACCTGAACGGGTTGGCGAACGATGCGCTGTCCCTCTGGGATCTGCCCGCCGGCGCATCCGCCCGGCTTATCAATGTCTCGGAGAACGCGACATATCTGGTCGAGGCACCAGGCGGCCACCGATCCGTCCTGCGCGTGCACCGCGAAGGCTATCACACCCGCCGGGCCATCGAATGCGAGCTGGCCTGGATCGATGCCCTGGGGGCCGAGGGTGTCGTGACGACACCGGGCTACTTCATCGGCAGGGACGGCTCGCCGATCCAGGAGGCCAAGGCCCCGGGCCTGAGCGTGCCCCGCTTCATGGTCCTGTTCCAGTTCGTCGAGGGCGAGGCGCCGGACGAGAGCGGAGACATCGGCGACAGGTTCGAGCAGCTGGGGGCGATCGCGGCTCGCTGCCATGTACACGCCATGTCATGGACGAAGCCCGAACCCTTCGAACGCCTGACATGGGACGTCGACGCCGTGTTCGGCGCAAACCCCACCTGGGGAAACTGGCGCGATGCCCCCGAAGTCACGCCGGAGGTGCGCGCCATCCTCGAAGAGGTCGAGACCACCATCCGCGCCCGCCTCGCGGCCTATGGCAAGGCACCGGACAGATACAACCTGATCCACGCCGACATGCGGCTGGCGAACCTCCTGGTCGATGAAACCGGCACCCGCCTGATCGACTTCGACGACTGCGGCCACGGCTGGTTCATGTATGACTTCGCCGCCGCCATCAGCTTTATCGAGGATGACCCCCGCATTCCCGATTTCAAATCGGCCTGGATCAGGGGCTACCAGTCCGTGCGCCCCTTGGGCGACGCCTGTCTCGCCGAGATCGACACCTTCATCATGCTCCGCCGCATGGCGCTCCTGGCCTGGATCGGCAGTCACATCGAAGCCCCCGAACCACAGGCGCTCGCAGCCGGTTTCGCGGCAACGACAGCGCGGCTGGGTCAGGAATGGATGGATCGGTCGCCGTGAACTGGAAAACCGCCTACCGCAGCTTCTACTACGAAACCGCCGAGGAGCCGGACGACATCACCCTCGATCCGGCATCCACCGCCCTCTTGGTCATCGACATACAGAACACGTACCTCGAAACCCCCGAAGACCCCGACGAGGCGCAGCGCTGGCAGCCATTCCTCGACCGGATGAATACCACCGTCATTCCCAACACGGCGGATCTGATCGCCTGGGCGCGGGAAACCGGCATTGAGGTCATGTTCGCCCGCATCGCCTGCCAGAAAACCGATGGCCGCGACCGCTCCCTGAGCCAGAAGAAACCCGGCTTCAACTACCTGCTTCTGCCGAAGGACCGCGAGGACAGCCAGATCGTCCCCGAACTCGCGCCCCAGCGAGACGAGATCGTCGTCATGAAAACCACCGACAGCGCCCTGACCGGCACGAACCTGCGGCTGATGCTCTCGAACATGGGAATCCGGGATGTCGTCGTGGCAGGCATCTTCACGGATCAATGTGTCAGTTCGACCGTCCGCTCCCTCTGCGACGAGAGCTTCGGCGTTCTGGTCGTGGAAGACTGCTGTGCCGCTGCAACCGAAACCCTGCACCACCACGAGCTGGAGATCATCAACATGATCTACTGCCACGTCGTCGAGGCGGCGGATGTGAAATCCTTTGTCGCCACGCCGGACTGACCCGGCAGGCTGAGCCGCGCCGCACTCAGATCCTCGCAGAACCGGGAGAACCCCTCCTCGCGCTCCGCCGGGTCCTGCAATCGCAGCAGGTAGGACGGGTGGACGGTGATGAGGACCGGCCCGCCGTCGCGCGCGGTTTCCACCGTTCCGCGCCGCTCCAGCAGTCCCCGGTCCGAGCCGGTGAGCGCGCGGGCCGCCGTCGCGCCAAGCGCGAGGGTCAGGCGCGGGCGCACCAGCCTGCGCTCGGCGTCGAGCCACCACCGGCAGTGATCGACCTCGCCGGCATTCGGGCGCTGGTGAATCCGCAGCTTGCCCCGTGGCATGAACTTGAAATGCTTCACCGCGTTGGTGATGTAGAGCCGCCTGCAATCAAGCCCCGCCACCGCCAGGGCGCGGTCGAAGAGCTGGCCCGCGGGCCCGACGAAGGGGCGCCCCGTGAGATCCTCCTGATCGCCCGGCTGTTCGCCGACCACCATCAGGTCGGCATCCTCCGGCCCCTCCCCGAAAACGGTCTGCGTCGCCGGCTCGTGCAAGGGACAGCGCGCGCAGGTTCCGGCAGCCGCCGCAAGTTCCGCGAGCGTCTCGGGCGGGGCGGCGGGTTCCGCAGGCACCGAAACCCTGGCGCCTGCGCAGAGCTGGCGCGCCGCCGCCACGCGTCGCGTCTCCAGATCGCGCGCCTGGGCCGCCTGCATCTCGGCCGCGCGGACAGGCGCGCTGCGGATGAGTTCGGGGATCAGCTCCGCTTCGGGCAGGTTGCGCCAGTATTTTTTCGGCATTTCCGACTGCATCGCCTGAACCTTCAGCCGCGCGGGATTGAAGATCGAGGCAAAGTAGGTCCGCCAGAGTTCTTCGGAGGCATCCGCCGGCGGGCGGGCCTCTGCCTCGGTCTCCCGAAAGCTCAAACTGCCGTCCACGAAGAGCGCGGTGAGGCCGGGCGTGCAGATCGTCCAGTCCATGTCGCCGAACCGGCGGGCGAAGAACGGGCTCGCGGCCTCGACGATGGGGTGATCGGGCTCGAACCAGGCGGCAAAGCTCCGGCGCGGCCCCTCGCCCGGAAGTTCCCGGAAGCGGACGAAAGCATGCATCTTGTGGATCGCGCGGCCCGCAAGCTTGGCGGTCCTCAGCACCTCGCGCAGCGCCGCATCCCGCCGATCCCCCCAGGAAAGCCCGGCATGGGCCATCCGGAACGCCACGTCATAGGCGCGGGCAAAGCGCTCCGGGTCGCGGTGGCTCAGCGAAAGCTCGAGCGTGGAGACCGCCTGGCGCGGCAGGCTGACCCGCTGGCCCGTCGTTCGCGCCTCGACGCGTTCGGTCGCGAAAAGATCCGGCTCCGCCGCACCCATGCGCCAGGTGAGCGCCTCGGGGGGCGTGCGCGCCTGCAACCGGGCCGAAGCCTCGGCCCGCCAGGCCGCGACGCTGCCGATCACCGGAAGCACGATTTCCTGCATCAGAGCGCGAGCTGTAGCTGCTGCGCCGGCGGCGCGAAACGGGCGCGAAGGTCGGCACTGTCCAATAACGTGCGCGGCGTCCAGCCCGGCACCTGAATGAAGGGCCGGGCATGTTTCATCACCGCCCCCATCCGCACCAGATCCTCGTAGCGCACCGCGCCGTGGCGGCGCGCGGCGATCAGGCGATCCACCGTCTTCGTCCCGAAGCCGGGCACGCGCAGAAGAATCGCGCGCTCCGCCCGGTTCACGTCGACCGGAAACACGGCCCGGTTCTCGAGCGCCCAGGCGAGCTTGGGGTCGACCTCCAGATCGAGCATGCCTTTCGCCGCGACCTCATCGACCTCGAAGCCGTAGAACCGCAGCAGCCAGTCGGCCTGGTAGAGCCGGTGTTCCCGCGCGAGCGGCGGCGGCGCGGGCGGCAGCTTTCCGGAGGGATCGGGGATCGGCGAGAAAGCCGAGTAATAGACACGGGACAGATGATAGCCGGCATAGAGCCGGGCCGACTGGCCGAGGATCGCCCGGTCGTTGGAGCCATCGGCGCCGATGATCATCTGGGTGGACTGGCCCGCGGGCGAAAAGCGCCCGGGCTTCCGGCCGCGATGGGTCTTCTCCTTTGCCGCTTCCCGGCGCTGACGGATCTCCGCCATGGATTTCCGGATCCCCGGCAGGGATTTTTCCGGCGCAAGCGCGCGCAGAGAGGTCTCTGTGGGCAGTTCGATGTTCACCGAGAGCCGATCCGCCCAGAGCCCCGCCTCCTCGAGCAGTTCGGGTGCCGCGCCCGGAATGGTCTTAAGATGGATGTAGCCGCGGAAATTCTCGCGGGTCCGGAGCGTGCGGGCGATGCGCACCATGTCGGCCATGGTGTCATCGGGCGAGCGGATGATGCCCGAGGAGAGGAACAGCCCTTCGATGTAGTTCCGGCGGTAGAACTCGATGGTGAGGGTAACGACCTCCTCGACCGTGAACCGCGCCCGCTCCACGCTGCTTGACACGCGGTTGATGCAATAGGCGCAGTCGTAGAGGCAGAAGTTCGTCATCAGGATCTTGAGCAAGCTGATGCAGCGCCCGTCCGGCGCATAGGCATGGCAGATCCCGGACCCGCCCGCGGAACCCAGCCCCTTGCCGTCGCGCGAGTTGCGCCGCTCGCCCCCCGAAGAGGCGCAGGACGCGTCGTATTTCGCGGCGTCGGACAGGATCGCAAGTTTCTCGGAAAGGGTACGCTGTGCCATGTGTTCTTATATTGTTCTCTCACCACATTCGGCAAGGGCACACTTGAGCCTCCTACCTGTCTTTCAGCAGGCACGGGTCCGCGAACGCTCAAAGCGGGAAACAGGTTGGACTGGTCGCTGCGGTTCGCTCCGCGACATGACCTTTGCGGGCTGATACGATTTCAACGCGGTCCAAGGGGCCCCTTCCCTCGGACCCCCTTGATCTGTAGCGTTGTCTTCTTTCGGCTGGAACACGTGAGCAGGGCCGGTAGATGCGCATCCATTCGCGGGAACTTCTCTATTTTGACGCGGTGCGTCGTGCCGGGTCGATACGGGAGGCGGCGCGAAAGCTGAATGTCGCCTCGTCGGCCGTGAACCGGAAGATCCTCCAGATCGAGGAAGAAATCGGCACCCCGCTGTTCGAGCGCCATGCCGGCGGGGTCGTTCTGACAGCGGCGGGGGAGGCGCTGGCCCGACATGCGATCACCGTTCTGCAGGATCTCGATCGGACTACAGCCGAAATCGAGGCGCTGCAGGGCGGGCAGCGGGGGCGGGTAAGCCTGGCCGCGGTGGAGAGCATCTGCCTGTCCCCTCTGCCGGAGGTGATCCGCGAGGTGTTCGGCCGTGCGCCGCGCATCGAGATCGAGGTTCAGGCGATGGGATCGCAGGAGATTCCCCATGTGCTGAGCGCGGGGGGCGCAGATATCGGGATCGCCTTTGATCTTGCGCCTGCTCCGGATCTCAGGCGGATCTATTCTGCCCGCTTCGCGCTTGGGGCCGTCATGTCGCGGTCGCATCCGCTGGCCGTGCACGACAGCGTAAGCATCGTGAATTGCGCGGAATTTCCACTGGTCCGGGCACAATCGAACCTGTCCATGGCCCGGCGCATCGAGCAGGCGATGGCAGAGATCGATCTCGCGGTTCCCGCTTCAGTGACCACCGATTCCGTGGCGCTGATGCAGCGGCTGGTGTCAGAACCGCCACATATATCGTTTCAGACCCGGATCGGCCTGAACGACACGGGCGCTGCGGACAGTCTCGCCTTCGTGCCGCTGAGGTCCCGGGGGGGCCTGTTCAGCGAACTCGGCATCTTCATGCGTGCGGGACGGTCGCTGCCCGCGGCCGTCGACGTGTTTCTTCAAGTCCTGACGCAGCATCTCGGCGCCACGCACTTCGCGAGGTAAGCGAGCGAATTCTGGCATCGCTGTAGGCGGATTTCTCTTCTTTTGGCATCGATGTGTCTTGAAATAGCAATGGGTCAGCACATTGAAACCAGGAAGGTTCACCATGACAAAGACACTGACCGCATCCCATATCGAGAAAACGGCTCTGCCGATCATTGATGTTGCCGATCTCTCCGCCTCTGACCCGGCACGTCGCCAGGCCGTCGGAGCGGCGCTGCGTGCGGCCTGTCTGGACAAGGGCTTTTTCTACTGCGTCGGCCACGGTGTGCCCCAGGGTCTTGTCGATGCGGTCTTTGAAGAGACCCGCACCCTCTTCGACCTGCCCGATGAGGCGAAGATGGCGCTGGAAAAATCCAGGTCGAAGGCCAACCGCGGCTACGAGGTTCTGGGCGGCCAGACCCTGGAAGCCGGCGCACCAGCCGACCGGAAGGAAGGCTATTACATCGGCGTGGAATTGCCCGAAGACGACCCCCGCGTGCAGGCGGGCAGGTTCAACCGCGGGCCGAATGTCTGGCCGCAGGACCTGCCGAGCTTCCAGCCGACGATGAATGCCTACTTCGCCGCGCTGACCACGCTTGGCGCCCGTCTCATGCAGGGCATCGCATTGTCGCTCGACCTTTCGGAGGATTTCTTCGCCGCTTACGGCCGCGACCCGCTGGCCACCCTTCGCCTGCTGCACTACCCGCCGCAGCAACCCGATGATCCGAAGGACGCCCGCGGCGCCGGGGCACATACCGATTTCGGCGGTCTGACGATCCTGCTGCAGGACGAAGTTGGCGGATTGCAGGTCCGCAATGCGGAGAGCGGCGAGTGGATCCACGCCCAGCCGGTGCCCGGCGCCTTCATCGTCAACCTTGGCGACATGATCGCACGCTGGACGAATGACACCTACCAGTCGACCCTGCACCGTGTAATCAACACCTCCGGGCGCGAGCGGTATTCGGTTCCGTTCTTCTATGCCGGCAACCCCGATTTCGAAGTGCGCTGCATCCCGACCGTGCTTGCCGAAAACGAGGCGCCAAAATACCCGGCGGTGACAGTCGAAGGCCATCTCCAGGCAATGTATGCAAAGACCTACAAGTAGGAATCTGGGGTCCGCACCTGAGACGTAGGGCGGAAAGGTCGGCAAAGCAGAAGCGCGCGATGGTTCACGCGTCGCGCGTTTTCAACGCCTGTCGCAGGGGCGGCCAGAGCCTCCTACCCGCCTTTCCGCAGACGCGGGCCTGCGAACGCTCAAAGCGGGAAACAGGCAACCATCGAGCGGATCTGCGCGATGAGCCATACAAATCAGCCATACGCTTTCCATACGGGTTCCATACCCCTTCCATACGCCGATTACGGCCTCTTTCAGCCCATCCAGGCAGGCAAATGACCCGATTCTCGCGCGGGTTTTGCCATGCTCCGCGCCCCTTCCGGGGTCCGGCAGGTTTCGCTGCGAAACCCCTGTCCACCGCCCCTTCACGGTGCCGGGCAACAGGCCCATTTGCAAAAAATTAATACTTCATTTGATAGACCTCATGCCCGCGGGGCCTACCTCCAATAAAAATTTTCGCTGCGAGCAGTCTGCCTATGACACGTATAAATCTGGTCGATCCGGGTGAGCTTACCGATGCGCACCTTCTGGACGAACATGCTGACATTCCTGCGGTTTTTCGGCTCATCGTCTGCTGGCAGGCGCGTTTGCGCACCCATGGCACCGAAAGCGAGCCGCCCCTCCCCGAAGCCTACACCCTCGAAACCGGGCATATCCGGTTCTTCTACGACAAGGCCGCCTGGCTCGCAGCGCGCCATAAGGCACTCACCGCCGAGATCGGCAGGCGCGGACTTGAGACCGAAGCATCTGATCCCGACACCCTGATGCGGGAGATCGACCCGGTTTTCCAGGCGGATACGCCCTACCTGCCGAGCCTGTCGGAGGTCGCCGCGAGCTACAAAAGGCTCCGTGACCGCATCCGAAATCCCATCAGCCAGAAGGCCGCTTGGCGCGAAGGCGAAAGCCGCGCGGATGCGGAAGCCAGCCACCGGATCACGCCAGCGGCTCGGCCGAAGGAGAAGCTGGCCGCGTAGATCCGGAGTGTAAGGGAACGGCGAACAGCCGCAGGTCTGCGGCCCCCGGCGTCAGAGCCTGCGCAGATGCAGGGGCCAATCCGGGTGCCCGCTGATCTGGCGAAAACGCATTAGCTTCCACATGCCATACTTGTAGAAGTCGAAGTCCAGCCGCGAGACGCGAAGCTGCACCATGGACCAGAGCGCCCATTTCACATCCGCCAGTGCCTTGTGCACGATGACGCGCGAGACGATCTCTGGCCGGGCTTCTCCGAAATATTCCTCGATGAGGGCGAGTTCCTGCTCGGGCGTGAAGAACATCTCCCCGAACCAGATCCCGAGGTCGTAGCAGCGATCGTTCATCGAGGCGTATTCATAGTCGATCAGCATGATCGAGCCGTCCTCACCCACCATGAAGTTCCCCGGCATCGGATCGTTGAAACAGGGCACGAGATCGAGCCCGGAGGCGAGCAATGCCTCACGTGCCATCTTCTCGTTGAGCATGATCCAGGCCTCGTCGCGGAAGCGGGGCGCATCGAGGTCCGCGGCCTGCCGGGCGTGCTCGTCGATCATGTCGAAGACGGTCTTGGTGAGCCGCAGGGCCGGGAGGGCGTGCATCTTGCGGTAGGCGGCAATGGCAGCGCCGCACTTCACCGGGTCGGCGAAATCGGAGTGGGTCGAGGCGCGCCTGTCGGGAATGAAGTCGTTGATCTCTACCCCGCGCGCGGCAAGATCGTCATGAACCCTTGGGCCAAGCCCCGCGGCCGCGGCCTTTTGGGAAGCCTCGAACGCTGCGGCGCGATCGACGAACATCTCCGTGCCGTTGCCGGGGACCTTCACGAACCAGTCGCCGGGGCCGGAGATTTCGCGCACGCGCCAGTTCTCGTTGCTGATCCCGCCCGAGACGGGCCCATATTCCATGCCCTCCCCTCCCTTGAAGAGCGGGGCGTCGCGGATCACCTGCTCGATGGTCTCTTCCATGACATGAGTGGCCGATCCAAGCGGTTTCATCATCATGCCGTGCCCCTCGCCAGTCGGATCCGTTCCTCGAAGCCCCGATCGTTCAGCGCCATCCTCAGCCGCATGAGGCGCCATTCGCCATATTTGATCCATTCGACCGCACCACGCACGGAGGTCTGGGCGTTGTGGCGCGACCAGAGAGCGTGGAGCATGTCATCGACGAAGGACCAGATGCGAGCGCGCGCGAAGCCCTGCTCATCGAAACTGCCTGCATAGGCGGTGTAGCCGGCGCGCATGTCCCGCTCGAAATCCGTGGTTTCGGCCAGAAGCGCGCCCACGTCATAAAGCGGGTCGTTCATCCCGGCCCGGTCATAGTCGATCAGGCGCACCTCCCCTGCGGGACCTTTCAGAAGGTTCGAGGCCGAACCATCGTTGCGGCAGGGCGCGAGATCCGCAGTCTCGAGCAGGGGTTCAGCCTCGGCGATCAGGCGGCGAAGCCACGCGATATCGTCTGGAAGACCCGCACCGAACTGCCGCAGCTCCGCGATGAGCGCATCAATCTGCGCGAAGGGATCGAAGCGGGACGCAAGAGGACCTGTATCATGTAGCGCGCGGATCGTGCCCATGGCCGCTGCGAGGAAATCCGGGTCCTGTAGCGTGTATTGATTGGCGGTGCACCAGCCCGCATCCGCCTCGAACGCCTCCATGGCGATGGCGCCCGCAGCCGCATCCGACCAGAAGACCTTCGGGCCGATACCGGCGTCTCCTGCTCGGGTTGCCAGTTGCATGGCTGCCTTGAGGTCGAAGCCCGGGCGCATTTCGGGGTGCATGACCTTGAGAAAGACGCGCGCCTCGGGGCCTGCAACGAACCGTGCGTGGCTTTCGAGGGCCTTGTAGCTCGGTGACGCCAAGGGCGCCGGGCCGGGGCTTGCGGGGGCATTGGCGGGCAATCCTGCGGCCACGATGGCTTCGCCGAACTGCGCTTCGGTGACGAGAGCCGCGCTCATGAGTTGGCTCCGGCCGCGCGGTCGAGATCGCCCTTCGCGGCATCGATGCGGCGGATCATGTCGACAAGCACGTCGCCGCCCGCGGCAAGATCCTCGGGGCTTGTGTATTCGTCATTGCGGTGGATCACGCCGCCGACAGAAGGCACGGCCACGACGATCGCGGGAAGGATGGCGTTGACCGCGACAGCGTCGTGGCCACCGATCGTGTCGAGCTGCATGCGGGGAAGCTGAAAATCATCGGCAATGCGCTCGGTGAGGCGCACGAGGCGCGCATCGAACTTGCCGGCCGGACGACGATCCACCGAGACGATTTCCGCCTCTACGCTGGCCTGGGCTGCAAGGTCCGGAAGTGCTGCGCGCAGGCTTTCCTCCGACCATTCGAGCATGGCGGGTTCGGGCGCGCGCAATTCGCAGAAGAGGACCGCCTTGCCGGGGACAATGTTCGGAGAGTTGGGTGAGATATCGACGCGCGCGACAGAGGTGAAGATCGTGTCCTCCGCAATATCCGCCAGGCGCTTCACCTCCGCGATGATGTAGGCAGCCCCCAATACGGCATCCTTCCGGTCTTCCATCGGGGTGGGGCCGGTGTGGTTCTGCTCGCCCGTCACCTCGATACGAACCTTGAGCGCGCCCCAATGGCGACAGAATGGCGCGATCCGGGCGCCCGCCGTCTCCATCTTGTCGTCGCCCTCGATATGGATCTCGAGGTAGACATCTGGCCGGGGTGCCGGATCGGTTCCCTTGTAGCCGGTGCGTATGAGTTCCTCCTCGACGCTCAACCCGTCGCGGTCGCAACGCGCCAGCGCCCAGTCGAGATCGACCTGCCCTGCGAAGACCGAGGAGCCCAGAAGGCTCGGCTGGAACCGCGCGCCTTCCTCGTTCATCCAGTCGGCGATCACGTAGTTGCAGCTGGGTGGAATGCCAGTCTCGGCAGCCTCGCGGCGCCAGGTCTCGATGGCCGCGAGGGCGGCAATGACGCCATAGGCGCCGTCGAACCGGCCGCCTTTCGGCTGGCTGTCGAGGTGGGAGCCGATCATCACGAGCGGCGCATCCGGGCCAGCGAGATCGATCCGGCCAAAGAGATTGCCGATTTCGTCCACCAGCACCGTGTAGCCGAGTGCCTCGAGCACCGAACGGAACCAGTCGCGAGCCGCCTGGTGGGCATCGGTCAGGGCCGGCCTGTCCACGCCACCATCGCCGGTGGCACCGAATGTGGAGACCGTCTCCATCAGGCTGTTGAGAAGATCGGCGTCGATGCGGGTGAGGCTCAGGGTTTCAGACATGGTCAGGCTCCGTGGGTGCGGCACCCAATGGCGAACGTGGTTCGGAATTGAGAAAGCAGGCGGCGAGCGCATGGTTGCCGCGGGCGGTGAGTGTCGGGTTCTCGACCCGGCAGCGGTCGAAGGCATGGGGACAGCGGCTGGCAAAGGCGCAGCCCGTGGGCAGGTCGATGGGGCTCGGCGGTTCGCCCTCCATCAGACAGTCCTCGGGGCTGTAGCGGCGCTCTTCAAGCGTCGGCGCGGCCGAGAGCAACGCTCGGCTGTAGGGGTGGCCGGGATCGAAGAACAGCCGCTCGTTCGGGGCCACCTCGACGGTCTCTCCCAGATACATCACCGCGATGCGCGAGCAGACCTGACGGACCATGGTAAGGTCATGGGAAATGAAGATGTAGGTGAAGCCGTGCTGGGCCTGGAGCCGCTCGAAGAGGTCGAGAAGCTTGCCCTGTTCGGTCTGGTCGAGCGCGGAGAGCGTCTCGTCCATGATGAGGAGGCGCGGCTCGAGGATCATTGCACGGGCGACATTCAACCGCTGGCGCTGACCAGCGGAAAGCCCGGTGGTGAGCGACAGGTAGAGGCTGTCGGGGAGCCCCACTTCCGACATCACGGCACGGGCGCGATCCCTGCGCTCGGCGGCATTGCCGATCCGGTGGATCTTGAGCGGCTCCTCGAGAATGGCACCGATCGAGGATTGCGGCGGGAGGCAGCCGTAAGGGTCCTGCAGCACGAGCTGGAATTTGCGACGCAGTTCGCGCAGGCGTCCGGGGCGCGCATTGCCGATATTCTCGCCTTCGAACAGGATCGTGCCGCTGTCAGGGCGTTCGAGCCCCGTCAGGAGCCGCATGAGCGAGGATTTTCCGCAGCCCGATTCCCCGACGACGCCGAAATTGTCGCCCGGGAAGACATCGAACTCGACGTTGCGCACAGCCTGCACCAGAGATTTTCCGGCGCTGCCGCGGTTGCGGACCTCATAGGCCTTGGCAATTCCGCGCACCGACATGATGGGACGCACCGCCAGCGGCTGCGCAGCCATCTGGCCCCTGCCCCCGTCCTGCCAAAGTGTCGGCAGCTCGGAGATAAGTCCGCGCGTGTAGGCATGCTCCGGATTCCGCACCAGCGCCTGCGGTGTCTGGCGCTCTACCACCTGTCCGTCATGCAGCACCATCACCTCGTCGGAGGCATCACAGGCCACGGGGAGCGAGGAGCAGATGAACAGGATCGCGGTGGAGAACTCGGCATTGAGCTCACGCATCAGCTTCAGGATCTGGGCCGCCACCGTCACGTCGAGGGGTTGGGTGATGTTGTCGGCGATCAGAAGGGCTGGGTCCGAAATCAGCGCATCGACGATCATCGCGCGCTGCATCATGCCCCCCGAATACTGGAAAGGATATTCATGGAAGCGCCGGTCGGCCGAGGGTATGCGAACCGCTTCCAGCAGGCGGATCGCCTTGGCACGTGCATCCGCCACCGAGATGCCGGGCCGCACGGCACGCAGTTTCTCGACCAGTTGCGCGCCTACCGTCATTGTCGGATCGAGCGCGCCGGCAGGGTTGCCGCCCACATAGGCGATGTCGCGACCGGCAAGCGCCTGCGCATAGGCAGTGTCGGTCACGAGATCGCGGCCGCGGAAGAGGATCTCGCCGCCGGTGATGCCAAGCGGTGGGGAGAGCCAGCTTGCAAGCGCCCGCGCCAGAACCGTCTTGCCCGAGCCGCTTTCGCCGATCACCGAAAGGATCGAGCGCGGCGCGAGATCGAAGGAGATGCCGTTGAGGATCTTGCGGCTTGCCCCGTCGCTTTCCACGCTCACCGAGAGGTTGCGGACGCTCAGAAGCGGCGCGTCGGTCGTGCCGTCGGCTGTGGCTTGTGTTGAGGTATCGAAAGCCATGTCATGCACCTCCGTAGATCGCATTGCGGGCTCGCTCGAGCGAGGCGCCCATGAGGTTGATGGAGGTAAGCGTGAGGACGAGGAACACACCGGGCATCGTGGCGATCCACCAGGCGTTCATCAGGTATTTCCGGCCATCCGCGATGACGTTGCCGAATGTGGGCGTCGGCGGCTGGACGCCAAGGCCCAGAAAACCCAGCACGCTCTCGAAGATCATCATCCGCGCGATGTCGAGCACGGCAACGAAGGCGATCGGTGGCAGGACGAGCGGCAGCAAAAGTGTGAACATGATCCGGAAATCAGTCGCGCCCAGCACGGTCGCGCCGCGCACGTATTCCTTCTTCCGCTCGGACATCACCGTGGAGCGCATGACTCGGGCATAGACCGGCCAGCCCGCGAGACCGAGCACGATGATGATCGAGGGAATGGTTGGGCGTGAGACGCCAAGGATGGTGATTGCGAGGATGATCATCGGGATCGAGAGCTGCGCATCGGTCAGGCGCATGAGCACGGTATCCGTCCGGCCGCCGAAGTAGCCCGAAAAGAGGCCCACCATCGCGCCCACAAGCAGCATCAGCACTGTCGTGGAGATGCCGATCAGCAGGGAATAGCGCAGCCCCACCAGAGAGCGCGCGAGCATGTCGCGGCCCAGCTGATCGGTGCCCAGAGGATGCGCCCAGCTCCAGTCCTCACCCATGAAGAGCGGTGGGGTGAGCTTGGCGCGAATGTTCATCTTCGTCGGGTCGATGCCGCTCAGTTCGGGGTAAAGCAGAGCGGCAAGCACGAGCAGGGAGAAGACGACGAGGCCGATCCTGAACTCGATGGAGGCGAAGGCGGCTTGCCAGATCCGGGACGAGACGCTGCGTTCGCGCGGCTGATCCGGGGCGACGGGAGCCATGTCGATGCTGCTCATCAGTACTCCAATCTCGGGTCGATCGCCGTGGCTGCGAGATCCACGAGGATGTTGATGAGGACGAAGACGGCCGCGGTGACGATGGCAATCCCCTGGATCAGCGGGAAGTCACGCTGCATCACGGCGTTGATGGTGAGCAGGCCAAGGCCCGGGTAGTCGAAGATGAACTCGATCACCAAGACACCACCCAGCAGCATGGAGAATTGCACGCCGAGGAGATTGAGAAGCGGCACGGAGGAATTCTTGAGCGCGTGGCGGAAGATGATCTGGTTGCGCGACAGGCCCCGCAGGCGTGCGATATCGATGAAGTTCTGGCTCATGACGCCCGCGACGGAAACCGTGAGCGTGCGGATGATGAAGGGTGCGATCTCCACCGCCAGGACCAGCGCGGGCAGGATTGTGTAGGCGAACCCGTTGTAGCCGATGGCAGGCAGAAGCTGGAGCTTCACCGAAAGGAACAGGGCCAGCACGATACCGAGCCAGAAGTTCGGCAGGCTCACGAAGAGCGACGAAAGATAGAGCGCCATCCGGTCGGGCCATTGCCCCGGCCTCAAGCCCCCCCAGACTCCGATCGGCACCGCAATCATCAGCGCGAAAACCATGGCCAACAGGGCAAGCTGAAGCGTCATCGGCGCGGTGTCTGCAATCAGATCGAGCACCTCGGCGCGTTCGCCGCGGGTCGTGTCGTCGAAGCTCGCGCCCCCCACTGCCGCACCATTGGCGGGCCGCACGAAGGACTGCCCGAGATCGCCCTGAACAACGCCTGCCATGTAGCGGGCAAACTGGACATAGATCGGGTCACGCAGGCCCATGTCGGTGGCGATCTGTTCGATCAGCGCCTCGGGCGCCATACCGCCTGCCATGAGCCGGACGGGATCACCGGGGACAACACGCAGAAGCGTGAAGATCAGGGCCGAGACCAGAAAGACAATAAGGGCCCCCTGCAGCAGCCTTCGCGCGAGAAACCTCAGAATAAACATCAGCGCAGCTCCGGGATCGTGGTGTTGCGATTGGATGTGAAGCCCCCGGCACTGAGGAGGGGTGCTGGGGGCTTCGACGGCGACTTCTACGGGGGGGTCAGCTCACCGTCGTCTCGGAGGCGTCGGACATGCCATCGGGGTAGATGAAAAGCCCTTCCACATCCGCGCGCATCCCGTGGATCAGCACCGAGGTGAAGAGGCTGAGCGCCGGGGTCTTGTCCGCCAGCAGCGGCATCAGGTTGGTCTGGAGGCTTTCGCGGCGGGCATCGAGCGAGGGGGCATCGCGCTCCGCATCAAGAGCTGCATCGATTTCCGGGTCCTCGATGCCGCAGATCCGCTTCGACGTGGAGTGGAAATGGGTGCGCAGGACCAGATCGGGCTCCGGTGAGCCGGTAGACCATCCGCAATCGACCATGTGGCCGGGGCCACCACCCGGACGGTCATAGAGACGCTCGTTCCAGGCCGCGACTTCCATAACATTGAGGGTGACCGGGAAGCCCTGCTCCTGCATGAGCGCGGTGATGACCTCGCCGTATTCCTTGGTCTTGGGGTAGAAGCCGGTCGAGGTGATGTATTCGAGCTCGGGTAGCCCCTCGCCGCCGGGATAGCCCGCTTCGGCCAGAAGCCGCTGGCATTCCTCGGGATCGTATTCCGGATAATTCTCCAGATCGATGTAGCCGAACTTGATCGGCGAGATGTAGTTGGATGAAGCCTCCCCGGCTGAACCCAGGATTTCCATGATCAGCTCGCGGTCGATGGCATGGCAAGCCGCCTTGCGCACGCGCCAGTCATCGAAGGGCGGCTTCGAGCAACGGAACCAGAGATACTTGTTCTCCACGGAGACGAGCCGGGAAATCTTGATGTCGTCTTCCTGCTCCAGGGTCTCGACCTGTTCGGGCTCGAGACGTTCAATCACGTCGGCTTGGCCGTTCATGAGCGAAAGCATGCGGGTTGTCGCATCGCCGACAAAGGAGAAGGTCACGCCCGAAACGGTGGGCGCACCGCGGAAATAGCCATCGAAGGCTTCCATAACCGTGTCATTGCCACGCTGCTCGACGAAGCGGAACGGCCCGGTGCCGTTGAGCCGCTGGGAGAGCACGCCGTTGGGGCCGTCGGCGATATCCGTCGCCGAGAGCATCGGCAGGTAGGAGGCGAGGAAGATGAAGAGTGAGGCGCCGTAGCCGCCCTTCGAGGTATCAACAATGACCGTGTAGTCATCAGGCGTGGTAACCTCGAACGTATCAGTGGGCCCAGGATAGACTTGCTTCGGTCGGTCGAGTTGGGCGCCGTATTCAAAAGTCGCTTTCACATCTTCGGCGGTGAAGGGCTTGCCGTCGTGGAAGGTCACGCCTTCGCGGAGCTTGATCTCGAGCCGGTGCGCGTCGAGTTCGTTGATCTCGGTGGCAAGCTCGTAAACCACCTCGTCGGGGTTTTCGGGTCGCATCGGGGCGCGGGTAAGGAAGCCCATCACGAAACCCTCGATGTTCGTCTGAGAGAGCGTGGTGTGTGCGGTCGGGTCCCAGTTCCCGGTGATGTTCTCGGCGGAAAGGAAAACCAGCGGCCGCGACTCCTGCGCTCGGGCCGAACTGAAGAAGAAGTCGGGGTTTATGATCGGTGCCCCGAGGGCGGCACCCGCCATCGCGCTGTTGCGGAGGAATCGGCGTCTGTCCATTCTGTTTCTCTCCATGTCCATGTTCGGTTCAAGGCTTGCATCGCGGCGAGGCATCAGGCGGCCTGCCCGGCGCGGATATCGTTCATTCGGTCAAGCATTGCTTTGTGCAGTTCGGGCGTGGCTGCGGCGATCACGTCGCCCTTGGAGCCGACGCGCAGATCCTTGCCTTCCCAGTCGGTGATCACGCCGCCCGCGCCGCGGATCACCTGCACGAGCGGCAGGAAGTCGTAGGGCTCAAGGCCCTTCTCGATCACCAGGTCGCAATGACCCGAGGCCAGCAGCGCATAGTTGTAGCAGTCACCCCCGAAACGCAGCAGGCGCACGGAGCGGCACAACAGTTCGAACACCCTCCTGTCGAGACCGGTGAAATGCGTGGGATCGGTCGTGTAGGCATAGGCCCGTGCGGGATCGGTACAGCCGCTCGTGGTGCAGGCGGCGCCGTTGAAGGTCGTTGCTTCGCCGGCGATCCCCGACCAGCGTTCGCCAAGCGCCGGCATGTCGATCTGTCCAAGCCGTGGCACCCCCTCTTCGAGCAAAGCCATGAGCCCGCCGAAAAGCGGATGGCCGGTCACGAAACTCTTGGTGCCATCGATCGGATCGACCACCCACACCCGGTCCCGGTCAAGGTGCACCGGCGCCTCTTCCTCTCCGAGAATCCCGTGATCGGGGAAGCGGAGAGCGATCTGCTCGCGCATGAAGGCTTCGATCGCCCGGTCCGCGATTGTCACCGGGCTGTCGTCTCCCTTGTGTTCGACGCTGAGCTTGCCCCTGAAGTGTTTCAGGGCAATGCGGCCCGCGCCATCGGCCGTTTCACCTGCGAAACGCAGCGCATCGCCCAATTCTGTCATTCGAGCCCACCTCAGGTCTTCAACTTCGCAACTGCAAACGAGCCTGTGTGGAAAATCCACGGGCATCCACAAAAAACGCACACATCACGAGCTAATTGCCCTGAAAGCCCACAAAATACGCACCATACAAGCTCGCGGTTTGCTTTTTTGTGCAGTTATGCGCATCTCTGGTGGCAATCGGGTCGAATCATGTGGACTTTCTGTGGTAAATCCACAAATCAGGCTTTCATATGTGGCAAATTCAGATTGATTATTGATCCAAACCCAGCCCGCGAGGTGAAGTACAATGTGGTCCCACGAACGACAGTCGAAAATTCTGGAGCTCCTGGGCACCGAGAAGAAAGTCTTCACCAACCAGCTCGCGCAGCTCTTTGATGTCTCGCGCGAGACGGTCCGACGCGATCTCCTGGACATGGAGCAGGACGGCACGCTGGTCCGGGTCCATGGCGGGGCCATGTCGGTGGAGCGCGAGATTAAGCCCGAACTTGCCTTCTCCGAACGCTTGGCGGCGCACGCCGATCAGAAATCCGCAATCGGCGCGATGGCCTGCACGATCATCCCGCGCGGCTCCACGATCTTCGTCGATGCGGGCACGACAACGCGGGCCTTTGCCGAACAACTGGCGCGCGAGGGGGATGTGCGGGTGATCACCAACTCGATCGAGATTGCCCGCATCCTCGGCTCCGCAGGAAACTGCGACACGCTCTTGCTGGGCGGGCGGCCGCACACGGATGTTCCGGCCACATATGGCGAGATGACGCTGTCGGAGATCGACCGGTTCCTGGCTGATTTCGCGGTGATCTCACCGGTTGGAATTCACCCGGACCGTGGCGCGACGGATTACGAACTGCACGAGGCCGAAGTGGCGCGCGCGATGATGCGACGTTCTCGCGAATGCATCATGCTGTGCCACTCGGAGAAGCTTGGCGCGGAAAGTCGGGTGTCGCTCTGCAGGCTCGACGAGATCGAGCACCTGGTAACCGACGGAGATGCGGAGCCATTGATCAACCTCACTCGAGGCCAGATCCACCAAACCACGCGCTCTCCGGCTCAGAAGCTCAGGGCGTGATCCGCTCTCGCGGCTTCCGTTTGCCCGGTCGTTCTCCTGGCCGGACAGGCTTCGGGCCTCGCACATGCTCTCGAAGCGGACGGGAGGTGCGCAATGCAGCACCACCGCGATTGCGCCAATGCAATTGCCCGCGAAGGTCGATACCCATGAGAGCGGAGAGACCCCGGTCTGGACCGATCGAAATGGAAGTATCCGGAAGATCGATGACTTGGACTTTACCGACGCAGTGGGGAAACCTTGAGCGAGACCACATACCGGCAAGCAGGCCTCCCCTGCACATGGTCATTTCGCCGCGAGAATATCACTCAATGTCGGAACCTCGAAACGAAATTGATCCAGAAATTCATTCTCGAGCGTGAGTTCCTTCAGGTAGGCCCTGAGAGTCTTGAGAAGTGCACACCCGGTCGTGACACCCTGATAATTGTGTAGCATAAGCATGGCATGCATCCGATCTGGCATTTCTGCCTCGAAGTCGAACCAATCGTAAGCGAAGACGATCGTGAAATCTCGACAAACCAGCGCACGAAAACTATAACTGTCTAAATCTTTATCTCGCCCGAACTCAAAAGATTCCCTTTTGAATTCCGACTTAACATGAAAGAATATAGATTTCGAATCATTAACTAATTGGCTGAGCAAGTCGAATAACCTGAAGTTATAATCATCTAATTTCTGACTGACATCACAGAAATATTTTGATTTCGGAGTGCTGAATTCATTTGATTCAGCCGCGTAACACTTTCTTACAAAGGATCTTCCCCCGTCACCACACGTAGTTTGCATCCATATATCGATGCCCACCAACGTTCCGTCGGGCACGGTGGCGACATCTCCGAGCCAACTGGCCAGTACTCCAATACTTCCCCCAGTAATCTGTGGGGGCGCAATGATAACCGGAAGCGGTTTGGAAATTGTCTTATGCATGTTTTGGTCTCCCATTAAGAGTTGAATGGGCGGTCAGCCGAAGGGCCTTCTTGCCGTCCCGAACAGCAAGTCGGTCCGCTGGATCCGACGCCAAAACCGAAAAGAGGCTCCAAGTTCAGGGGTGGTTAACGGAAGGTTAGCGCCCCGCAGGATCTGCGCCGCATCAGAGGCACAGGTTTATACCGGAATGGCAGCCTTTCCGGCGCGACCTGGTCCAATGATGGGATCTGTTCCTGCGATCAAGGCCCAAGGCGACCCTGATCCACCCGCGCATCGCACTTTCCTCAAGGGGTTTCGCAGCGAAACCACGCCCGCAAAACAGGTTTCGCTGCGAAACCTCTCCCAACATATGGGCAACGCCCCTGCCCCGACGCGAGATTTCCACAGCAATCAATTCACAGACCTCCCCCCATGTGCCATATTTCCCGTATCGATGCAGAAAACCTGTGCCATAAAACCGGCACGCAAAAAGGGACAATGAGGCATGAACCGCAAGGTGGACCCCCCTCCCCCGCCGTATTTCCATCTCGACCCGGAGCGCGCTGCCGCCAAGCTCAGCGCACCGGTGGACACCGCTCGCTTCGCCAAGGCCGCCGCTTTTGCTACCCGCGGCCGGCAGGATCTGGCGAAGAAAGGCTATGCGCCCGATGGCAAGAAGCGCCTGCGCCGCTTCTCCACCTGGGAGGTCTGCCGCTACCTCTTGCCCATCGCACCCACCCATTTCCGCCGGGTGCTGCGCCAGAACCCCGACCTGCCCCAGGGCGAAGGCTCGGGTGGCACTAAGTGGTTCACGCTCGAAGAGGTGGTTTCGCTGCGAAACCATCTGGCGAGCGAGGGCCTCGCCTCCAAGAACTACCTGCCGTTCCGCCCCGAGGGCCAGCCCGCCAAGATCGCCGCGGTGGCGAACTTCAAGGGCGGCGTCGGCAAGACCTCCACTGCCGCGCATCTGGCAATGGCCGCGGCTCTGGACGGCTACAAGGTGCTGGTGATCGATCTCGACAGCCAGGGGTCGATGACATCGATTCTCGGCGGCGAGGTGCCCGACGAGTGGAAGACCGTCTTCCCCGCCCTCGCCAAGGATTACGCCCGCCACCTCGACGAGGAGAACCGCATCCGCGAGGCCCAGGGTCAGCCCCCCCTGCCCTTCGACGAGACACTGGCCGAGGCCCGCACGCTCTCGGCCGACGACATCATCCAGAAGACCCACTGGCCGAACCTCGACCTGATCGGAGCGCAGCTCAACCTCTACTGGGCCGAGTTCCAGATCCCGGTCTGGCGGATGCAGGCGCGCGGCTGGCCGCTCTGGGATGGGCTCACCAACTTCCTCGAGAGCGAGGGCGTGCTCGACCGGTATGACGTGGTGATCCTCGACACCCCCCCTGCCCTTGGCTACCTCACCATCAACGCGCTCGCCGCTGCCGACATCCTGCTGGTGCCTCTGGGCGCCTCATTCCTCGAGTTCGATAGCACGGGCCGCTTCTTCGACATGCTCTATTCGACCTTTGCCTCCATCGAGACCGGCGAGAATGCGGCGCGGCGGGCGGCGGGCCTCGACGAGGTGAAGTTCGAATGGGACGTGGTGCGCACCATCATCACGCGCTTCGATCCGAACCAGCAGACCGACCTCGCCAATGTCATCCAGGCCTATTTCGGCGATCTGATGAACGCCTACCGCCAGGAGTTCACCGCACTGGTCGGCCAGGCCGGCGAACAGGTGAACGGCATCTACGAGGCCGATTACCGCGACTTCAATCGCGAGACCTATGCCCGCGGTCGCGAGGCCTTTGACCGGACCTATGCCGAGTTCAAGGAGATCCTCATCGGCTGCTGGTGGCGCGACCAGCAGATGGCCCAATCCGAAAAGACCGCAGGAGAGCCGAATGGCACGCAGAAAGCGGGTTGAGGGCCCGAGCGCCGAGGAGCTGCGCGAACTCGAGGCGGGTTTCGCAGCGAAACCTGCCAGCAATCCTTTCTCGGTTCCGCCCATTGCCCAAGTGGCCGGCGATGCCGCGGCCGCGGCCCAGCCGGTGCCGATCGCGGCCCGCGCGGAAGCTGCTCGCGACCATGCCGATGCCGAGCGATTGCGCGAGGCCGAGGCCGCTGGACGGCTGGCAGTGGCGATCCCGCTCTCGGAGATCGAGACCGACGAGATCACCCGCGACCGGCTGGCGCTCGACCGGGAGGAACTCGACGAGTTGAAGGCCTCGATTGCCGCGAACGGGCTGCGGCTGCCGGTGGAGGTGTTCGAACTGACCCCGCCGCGGGCGGGCCGCCGCTACGGGCTGATCTCAGGCTATCGCCGGGTCGCGGCGATGCACGAGCTGAAAGGAGCCGCTGCCGAGATTGCGGCTTTCGTCCGGCGTCCGGGCGATGCGGCAGAGGCCTTCGTCGCCATGGTCGAGGAGAACGAGGTCCGCTCGGAAATCAGCCAGTACGAGCGCGGGCGGATCGCGGCATTGACTGTGGAGCAGGGCACCTTCGCCGATATCGAGACCGCTGTGGCCCGGCTCTATGCCAGCGCCTCAAAGGCCAAGCGTTCGAAGATCCGATCCTTCGCGCTGATCCATGAGGAACTGGGCGACGCCTTGCGCTTTCCGCAGGATCTCAGCGAGCGGGGCGGGCTGCGGCTTGCCATGGCTCTTCGTCTGGGTTTCGCAGCGAAACTCCGCGAGACGCTCGAGACCGCACAGGCGACGGATGCGGAGACCGAGTGGCGGGCAATCCTGCCGGTGATCGAGGAGGCCGAGGCGCGGCCGAAACCCGAAGGGCAGGGTGGTCGCCCCCGGTCTGGCACCCCGATGCAGCCGAGTTATGGCGGGCGCAGCTTTCCGCTCACCGACGGCGTGGTGATGGAAAGCGGGCATGACGGGCAGGGCTTCGTCATCCGGTTTCGCGGCAAGAACGCCGATGCCTCGCTTGTCGAGGCGGCCATGGAGGGCATCGCCCGCGCGTTCGGGGGGAAAGGGTAGCGCATGCCAAGGGTATTCGGCACGGGATCAAGGTGCGCAGCACCTCCGTGCCGGCGCCTGCTGCAAAAGGGGGCAAGGTCGACAGGTTTCGCTGCGAAACCTCGGGGCAGGGGGCCACAACTTTGCTCGGCCTTTACCGTTTTAGGTAAAATTCCATTGCGATCTGTGGCTGGCCATCCCATTTTACCTTAAAAGGTAAAACCGGATCCCATCCCATGGCCGATGATGCAAGCGACCCCATCCTGATCGAGACCGGCAAACGCATCCGGGCCGCGCGCCTCGCGGCCAACCTCAGCCTCACCGATCTCGCGCGCCTCACCGGCATCAGCACAGGTGCCCTCTCGCTGATCGAAACCGGCAAACGAGACTCGCGGCTTACCACACTCGCCCGGATCGCCGAGGCCCTGCGGCTTGCACCGACCACGCTGCTTGCCGCTTCCGATGGAGAGGAAGAACCGCCTACACTGGAGCCTCCGAGCGGCGGCTATGACCTGGACGGCTACGAATGAGCGAGATCCATGTCGGCTCGGGTCTTGAGATACACTTATCGTTTGGCAGGGTCAGCGGCCGTCCGAGGGTGGCGCGCCCATTCGACTGTCCGGCGCGATTTACGGTGCAAACATGGCGTGCGACTGTTCGTGAAGATGCTGGCAGGGTGAGCGCCCGCCCCTGGGGCGGACGGGCGCTGGCCCGGCGGCGTTACACGCCTTGTTCCGGGCCGGGACCGACTGCCGCGAAGATCGCGAAAGACCTGCGAACCGACGGCCACGCATTGCGGGTATGGCCATGAGCGAAAGCGTCCCTGTCTATTTCGATAGCTTTCGCCTGGGCGAGATCGAGGTGGGTGAGGGCGGGGAACTTGATTTTACCTACAGCGAGACATGGCTGGCCACGCGCGGCGCCTTCCCGCTGTCTCTCAAGGTCCCCCTGCGTGCGGGGCCCCATTCCCCGGATATCGTCACGCCGTGGCTGGCGGGCCTCCTGCCCGAGGAGCAGCAACTCACCCTCGTCGCCCGGTCCCTCGGCCTCGCGCGGACCGATGTCCTGGCCATCCTGCGCGAGATCGGCGCGGACACGGCCGGTGCCCTTTCCTTCGGCGCTCCGAGCGATCGCGCGGCCTGGAGCTACACGCCCCTGACCGAGCTTTACAGCGAGGCCGATCCGAGTGCGGCCCTCGAGGCGCATCTGGAAGATCTCGGCCGCCGCCCGCTTCTCGTGGGGGAGGACGGCGTGCGGCAATCCCTCGCGGGCGGACAGAAAAAATCCGCCCTCGCGGTACTCGACCCCGATGGCCACCCCGTAATGCGCCTGCCGCGCGAAGGCGATGTGCTGGCGGTAGCGCGCGGGGGCGCCCCCTCTACCATCATCCTCAAGCCCGACAATCCGGCCCTTCCCGGCATGGTCGAGAACGAGGTCTTCTGCCTCCGGCTTGCCCGTGCCGCCGGGATCGCATCCGTGGAGGCAACCGCGCTCGCGGCCGGCTCCCGCTCGGCCATCTGCGTCCTGCGCTATGACCGGCGCATCACGGCAAGCAGCCGGCTGCACCGGGTCCATCAGGAAGATTTCGCCCAGACCAACGCTCTGCCGCCGGGCCTGAAATACGAGATGGGGACGGTTCCGGGCCTCACCCTCGCGGGCCTGCTGGAGACCGGGCGCGCCCTGCCGCCCGCAGATGCGCTTGCGCTGCTCGACCAGGTGATCTTCAACATTCTCGTGGCCAATTCCGATGCCCATGCGAAGAACTATTCGCTCCTCGTGCCCATCGGCGGAGGCCCCCGGCTGGCTCCACTTTACGATGTCTCGAGCGTGCTGCCCTGGGATCAGGTGAACCAGTATTTCGCTCAGAAGATCGCGGGGAGTAAACGCAAGCCCGGCGACACCGCCGCGCGCCACTGGGACGCCATATCGGCGAGCGCCGGGTTCCGCCCGGCGGATGTCCGGCGCCGGGTGCGCACGCTGATCGACCGGATCGTGGCAAACCGGGTGAAGACAGCCCGCGCTGTCACGGCACTTCCGGGTGTCGTGACCGGCCACGTCACGCAGGTTTCGGAGCTTGTGGAGCAGAACGCCCTGCGCATTGGCGGGCGCCTGCGGGAATAGCCCCGAGGGGGAGGAGGGTTTCGCTGCGAAACCCCAAGCGCGCGAACAGGAGGTTTCGCTGCGAAACCTGCGGGGCAGGGGGCTGCGTGCTCAGCCCTTCAGGATGGCGAAATAGTCTTCCCAACTCAGATGCGGCCGACCGGCTACGGCCTCGTAATCGCCGGGCCGGTCGTAGTCGCCACGCTGGATGCCTTCGTAGATCCCGGCAATGACACCACCGAGGAAGAGCCCGAGCTCGCGCGCGCGATCCTCGGCAAATTCCTCCGCCGTCAGCTCGCGGTAGCGCAGCGCGGTTCCGAAGGTGTCGTTCATATGGACCGCCAATTCCGCCTGCGTGATCGGTCTGCCGTTCAGGTCGACGGTCCGCCCGTCGTGATCGGCGCGCGTCAGCAGGCGGGCATAGGCATGGGCCAGTTCGGAGCGGGTGGTATAGCCGCATTTGCCCGCACCGGCGCAGTTGGCGATCTCACCCGCCGCACGGTAGCTCTCGATGTATTCGATATCGGGCTCGATATAGATCCCGTTCCGCCCGATGGACCAGTCGAGCCCGCTGGCGCGGATGTCGGCCTCGGTCTGACGATTGCTCTGCACCACGGGAGAGAAGCGCGTGCCTGCCTCGGGCCCCTGGATGCTGGTATAGACGATCTTCTTCACCCCCGCGGCGCGCGCGGCCTCGATCACGTTGCGATGCTGGCCGATCCGGTTCTCCGGCGCATCCATGCCGGAAACCAGCAGAACGGTATAGACACCGGCCAGGGAGGCCTTCAGATCATCGGGCCGGGTGTAATCCCCCGGACGGATCTCGATGCCCAGCCCTTCGGCCTTCTTCGGTGTCCGCGCGAGGCCGATGACCGGCCCGGCCTCGGGCATGGCGATGAGCTTGCGAACGATCTCGGCACCGAGATGCCCCGTGGCGGCGGTGACGGCGATGGTCATGTCGGGCTCCTGTCAGGGGTTGGAAGAGGGGAGGGTGGGAAGGACAGGCTCAGGCGTGATAGGCCCGGCTCACCGCGAAGCTGTCCTCGAACCAGTTCCAGAGAACGACCTGGCCGTCGCGCACCTTCGCGCGCAGGGCGAAGTTGAACTCGCCGGTCTCCCGACCGGAATGGGTGGTGATGCCGTTCATGCGGCCGAACACGGCCACCGTGTCACCCGAGGCGAAGGCATCCGTGTTCTCCCACAGGGTCGTCTGGAAGTTCTCCGAGAAGAGGCCGAGGAATTCGAAGACCTTCTCCTTACCTTCCCAGACGCCGATCCAGGGCAGGCTTTCGTCGCCGTCATTCATCCAGACCATGTCGTCGGCCATCAGCGCGGACATCTTTTCCATGTCGCCTTCGCCCATCGCACCCATGTAGGCCATCACGGTATCGAAGGAGGCCTGGCCCTGATCATCGGCGGCCTGTGCACGCGCCACGTTTGCGACAGCCAGTCCGGTGACGGCGGCAGCCGAGGCGGCAAGGATTTCTCTGCGGTTCATCTGGATCTCCGGTGTTCGGTGCCACGGCCGGCGGCCACAGGCTTCGTTGCGGGAGATATTGACCAAATCGAAACCTATCATAAGCTGCGATAGCTTAATAACACTGTTCGGAAAATTTGCATAATGCTCGACCACCTGCGGCAGATGGCGATCTTCGCCAAGGTGATCGACCACGGCTCGTTCCGGGGAGCGGCGCGCGAGTTGCGGCTCTCGCCGTCGGTCGTCAGCCATCACATTTCCGAACTGGAAGACCGGCTCGGTGTGGCGCTGCTCTACCGCACAACCCGCAAGCTCACTCTTACGCCAGAGGGCGCAAAGCTCCTGGCCGCAACCCAGCGGATGTTGGAGGCGGTCGAGGACGAGATCGCGGAGCTGTCGCTTTCGGCCCGCGAACCGAGCGGAGAGCTTCGGATCACCGCGCCGGCCGTGTTGTCGCTCTCGCCGCTGCTCGACTCCATCGCTGCGTTTTCGCAGGCCCATCCGCGCATTCGCCTGTCGCTCGATTTCTCGGATACCCGAAAGGATCTGATCGACGACGGGTTCGACCTCGCGATCCGCTTCGGACCGGGCGGCAAGACAACCGCCACCTCCCGCGTCCTCTTCACCTCGCGGCGCAGGCTGGTGGCGTCCGCGGGATACATGGCCGGACGCGAGCGGCCCGAAACTCCGCGGCAGCTTCAGGACTGGGACTGGATCGCGCTCACCCCGGTCCAGAACGCGCCCATGCCTTTTCGCAACCGGACCGGCGCGCAGGTCTCGCTGAAGCCGGAACCACGGCTTTCCACGAACGACGCCCAGGCCATGTATCGTCTCATGCGCACCGGGGCTGGGCTTGCCATCGTTCCCGAATTCCTGGTGGAGCATGACGTTGCCGTGGGCGACGTGGTTCATGTACTACCCGAATGGGAGCCCGATCCCATCGACGCCTATGCTGTCTGGCCAGCCAACGCACCGCGGCGCGGGCTGATCCGCCTGCTTCTCGGCGCGCTCGGCAGCGAGGCCCTCGCACCGGCCCTGCGCAGGTGATGCCCCGCCGAAACCAAGGGGGTTTCGCTGCGAAACCTCCCCGGTTTCAGCCGCACCCCCCGCCGGTCTGGGGCAGCCCGTAGCCATAGATCTCGTCGCGACCCTCGGGGCCCAGATCCCGGCTCGATTGCGCCAGCCCGCGCCGAAGCGCACTTGCCGAGCCGCCACCCGCCAGCCCCGGCTCGGCCGCGATCATCGCAGTCACGAAGGGGGCCGCGATCGAGGTGCCGCTCATGTAGCCCGCACCCGTGGGCACGAAGACATCGACGCCCGGCGCCGCGAAATCGATATGGCTGCCCTCGGGCGCCCGCGCATATGGCCCCTCCGCCGCATCCACCGCCGTCACCCCGATGGCTTGCGAGAATGCTGCCGGGTAGCGCGGCGCGGTGCCCGGTCCGCTATTGCCCACGGCTGCCACCAGCACCATGCCCCGGTCGCCCGCGGCCTGGATCGCCCGATCAAGGATCTTGTTGTAGGGACCAGCGAGGCTCACGTTGACCAGCCAGACATCGTTTGCCGCCAGCCAGTCCATGGCACGCGTCATCGCATCAACGCCTGCCACCGCATCGCCACCACGTCCCACCACGGCGGCACTGTAGAGCGTGGCGCCCGTGAGCCGCCCCTCGCCGCCGATGAGGGCTGCAATCGCCGTGCCATGCTCGGCTGCCAGCGCATTGCCACCCGTGAAATCCTCCTGCACCACGCGCGTGCCGCTCAGCGCCGGTGTGGAGGGGTCGAGCGCGCCGTCGATCACGCCCACGGCGGTCAGCGCAACGCAGCCGCCCTCGGGCCATTCCATGAGCGCGCCGGCATATTCGCGCGCAGACCCGCTCTCGGCCTGAAGCGTATAGGCGTGGTTGACGCCTGCGGTCGCACTTCGCTCCAGTGCCTCGATCTCCGCGATAGCCCCGAGCGGTGTCTGGTCCGGCGGAAGCCCGAGCACGAACTGCGTCATTCCCAGCGCCCCGAGCCGCTCGCGAGCCAGCACCTGGTAGCCCCGCGCCGTCACCCGCGTTTCCAACCGCCCGGCGGCCTCCTCGGTCGAGACCAGCGCCACGATCTCCCGGTCATCGACTACTGATGTCAGATCGCGGCGCACCTCCGCCTGGGAGGGCGGCGAGAGCGTGGGCGGCTCCGGTGCGCAGGCGACGGTGATGGCAAGAAGCGCACCCGTTCCGGCGAACCGCACACAGGACCACAGTTTGGACTTTACCGACTTCACTCACTCATCTCCCTGCCATCAATGATCTGTCGAGCCACCCCCGGTGGCGGTTCAAATTCACCCCGCGAAAATCTTTGCCCAAGGGCCGCGAAAATTGAACCGCGCTTTTGCCCCGCGCGACCAATATTCGTATACGGGCAGAGCAGGATCAGAATTCTGCCCGTTTCTGCCTCGCGCGAGGGGCGCGTTCGAGGCCGGACTGGAGGATATCGAAATGGTCACGAGACCGGACATGCCCGATGACGAGACACTTGCAGCCTTCGTGCGCGGCGATCTCGATCCTGCGGAGGCGGAGCGCATCTCCGGGCTTGCCCGCGAGGAGCCCCAGCTTGCCGCCGATATCGCGATGATCCGGGGCGTGCGCGCCGCGGCAGAGACGGAAGCGGCGGAGGTGAATGCACCGGGTTCGCTCGGGTGGTCGCGGCTCTCGCGTGCCATCGATGCGGAAAAGCCCGCTGAGGCGGAGACCGGGACGGGGCAGGGCAGGGGGCAGGTGTTCCAGCTTCGGCCCGTCTGGCAGCTTGCAGCCGCAGCCGTGGTCGCCATCGGGCTTTGGCAGGTGGCGGTGGTGCCGCTGCTCACCGAGCGTCCGGGGGACCTGCCAGGCTATGCGCCGGTGAGCGAGGCGCCCGTGGAGGGGTTCAACCTGCGCGTGGCGTTTGCGCCGGAGGCAACGGAAGGCGAGATCCGCGCGCTGCTGCAGGAGATCAGTGCCGAGGTCACCGGCGGCCCCAGCGCCATCGGACTCTGGACCCTCGGGTTCCGCAGCGAAACCGACCGGGCCGACGGGTTGACCGCACTGCAGGCTTCGCCTCTCGTCGAAAGCGCACAGGAGTAGCAGGCCCTCACGGGACTCCGACTGCAAGGTTTCGGAACGAAACCACGGGAAAGCGTGGCTGACTGTCAGGTGAGCAATCGAAACAGAATACGGGCGTCATGATCCTGTCCGCCGAAAAATACGGCGAGAACGCGCAAGATCTGCCGATCATCGTCGACATCGAAATAATAAATAGCGCGCCCCTTGGTGACATTGCGCACACCGCCACCGAGATGCGGCCGCCGCGTTCCCTGATGGGGAATGTCCCCCAGGGTCTCCATGGTATCCTCGATCTGAGCGAGCCGCTCACCAGCGCGGAGAAAGGCCGTATCCGTGCTGTCACCGAAACTTTCCGCTGTCTCGACAAGGAATTCGAATATCAGTTCGAGGTCGCGATCCACATCCGCCGAGCGAATGACCTCATAGGCCACGCTCGGCCCGTTTCCGCGCAATCATGTCCCGTGTATTGCGGCGCCCTTCCTCGAGCGAGACAAAGACGCCGGCGCGGCGCTCGTCGAGAATCTCCCGCAAGGCATCGGAAGCTTCGGATTGCTCGCGCAGCAACTCAAGCCCCTGCTGGAGAACCGCGCTGAGACTGGAATACCGGCCCTGCGCCACGAGACTGCGCGCATAGGCCTCCTGACTTTCGGTCAGCGATATCGAAGCCTTGATGCTCATGATGCCGCCTTTCTGATGCTACTCAGTAGCATATTACGGCGCGCAGCACGCCAGAGCAATGGCGGTGCCTCTACGTCCGCCCGAGGCAGTGTTTCAGGAGCTGCTTGGCGTGGTGGACGCGGGTCTTGATCGTGCCCACCGGCACGGCCTCGGCCTCCGCGATCTCCGGATAGGACATGTCCTCGTAGAAGGCCATGCGCACGGCCGTCCGGTGCGCGTCGCTCAGCTTCTCCATGCAGGCCCGGACCCGGGCGACATCGGACGCGTTCTCCATGACCTTCTCGGGAGAGGGCGCGTCATCGGGAATGGTCTGGTCCGGTTCGCCCAGCACCATCTTCCCCCGGCGGCGCATCCGGTCGATGGCCTTGTTGCGCGCGATTCCGAAGATCCAGGTCTTGGCCGAGGAGCGGCCCTCGAAACGGCCGGCATTGCGCCAGACCTCGAGAAACGCCTCCTGCATCACATCCGCCGCCTCATGGGCATCGCCCAGCCGGAAGCGCAGGAAGTGAAAGAGCGCGTCCGAATGCCGCTCGTAGAGCGCCTTCATCGCAAGCTTGTCGCCTGCGCCCACCTGCCGGATGAGGTCGGCATCCTCCATCACTTCACTCGGCTCCGCACCTGCACACCCATCCGGACACATGAAGGCTCCCTATAGCGCGATTTTACCGCGGCCCAAACCCTTCCTGCCACCTTTGAACCGCCGCGCCACCCCACGCGACAGACCCCTGCATCAATTCGTTTCACAGGCCCGCCCGATTCCGGCATGATGGACCTAAGCAGGAACGGGCCGGATATCTTGCAGGAGCCCGCACATGGCCGCCCAGACCACCGCCCCGAGGGAGGCGACGCTCGTCGATCCCGCCATCCTTCTGAACGAAGACCCGCATGCGGTCTTCGCCCGGTTTCGCCGCGAAACCCCGGTCATCCGGACAAGCGAGCACCGCTTCATGGTCCTGCGCGCCCGCGATGTGGCCGCGATCCTGCGCGACACGCGGACCGTGCAGATCGAGGGCACCGATTACGCCCGCTACAACGGGGTGCCCGAAGGCCGGGCCACGCGCTTCCTCGCCGATTTCTTCCTGTTCTCGAACGGTCAGGACCACCGCACCGGGCGCAGCCTCTTTGCCGCGAGTTTCTCCCATGGCGCGATCCGGGGGCTCCGCAGCGGGATACGCGCCACGGCCGAGACGATCACCGCCGAAATGCCCCGCGGCGAAAGCTTCGACTTCCTTGCGCATGCTGCCTCGCGTGCGCCGGCCGAAATGATTGCCGCCATTCTCGGCCTTCCGCGGGAGGAAGCCCCGCATTTCGCACGGCTGGTCTATATCGTGGCGAACCTTCTCGTCCCGGTCTATCCGGCCGAACGGCATGCAGAGATCGAGGCCGCGGCCGGTGAACTGCATGATTATGTTAGGCTTCACCTCTCGCGGCGGATCGCTGCCCCGCAGGAGGACATGCTGAGCCGTGTCGTGGCGGCCTGGCGCAAGACGCAGGCCATGAGCCTCGACCGGCTCGCCCACCAGGTGATGGGGCTGATCATAGGCGGCAGCGACACCACCCGCGGCGCCATCGCCATGACCACGGCGTTGCTTTTGGAACATCCCGACCAATGGGCCGCCCTGCGGGCCGATCCTTCGCTCATCGCGGGGGCGGTGAACGAAGGGCTGCGGTTCGAGCCCCCCATCGGCTCCACGGTCCGGCTGGCGGCGATGCCGCTGATGGTGGACGGTGTGGAGATCCCGGCGGGACAGATGATCGTGCTCTCCACCCTCTCGGCCCTGCGCGACCCGGAGGCCTACCCGGACCCGAACCGGTTCGACATCCGCCGCGAGGGCCACCCGCGCGACCATCTCGTCTTCGGGGGCGGGGTGCATCGCTGCATCGGCGAGATGCTCGCGCGGGCCGAAATCGAGGAAATGATCGGCGCGATTGCCCGGAATGCGCCAGGGATCGAGCTCACCCGTGCACCCCGGCTCGAGGGGTTTGGCGGTATCCGGCGCATCACGCCGATGGAAACGCGGATCCCGGCCTGAAGACAACCACCTGAAATCATTGGTTTAGATCTGCCCGGCCGTCGGCACTTCCCGGCGGCCGGCTCTTTTTTGCGACTTCCCGCGATTTTTTTCTGAACCGATCGCCGCCCCGCCACGACCCATGATCAGCGATGCACGAGATGAGGGGCCGGAGTGGCCGATTAGCCATCCGGTGAGCATCGCGGAAACAGAAAGTTTTGGAGATTGAAAATGGCGAAGCTCGAAAAGATCCTCCCGAAGGCCGCAACCGAAGGCGACGACTACATCGTGGGCACCGAATGGGCCGAAGTGATCGAAGGCCTCGGCGGCGACGACAAGATCAAGGCCAAGGGTGGTGACGACACCGTCCGTGGCGGCGACGGTGAAGACACGATCAAGGGCGGCGGCGGGGACGACGTGATGCTCGGCGATCGCGGCAATGACAAGATCTATGGCGAGTATGGCAACGACACCAACATCTGGAACAATGGCGACGGCACGGACAAGTTCTACGGCGGCAAGGGCTGGGACACCCAGATCGTCAACGGCTCGGCCGATCTCGGCGACGAGTTCCTTATCCAGGCCTACGGCGAAAAGGTTCAGCTCGACCGGGTCAATTTCGGCCAGTTCGGCGTCACCATGAAGGACGTCGAGGAGCTCAAGGTGAACGGTCTTGGCGGCGACGACACCATCGAAGCCGGCGAGGGCCTGGCCGATCTCATCAAGCTGAAGCTATCGGGTGGCGAAGGGCATGACTTCATCCGCGGCGGTGACGGCGAAGACAAGATCTACGGCGACGAAGGCGATGACCTCACGGTCGGTTTCCGCGGCAACGACAAGATCTACGGTGGTTACGGGGACGACACCAACGTCTGGAACAACGGCGACGGAACCGACGTGTTCAAGGGCGGCAAGGGATACGACACCCAGATCGTCAACGGCGCCGATGCCGCAGGAGACGCGTTCACCATCGAAGCCTATGGCGAGAAGGTCGAGTTCGCCCGCGAGAACCTCGGGCCTTTCGGGATCACCCTGAAGCAGGTCGAGGAGCTGCAGGTCAACGGCCAGGGCGGTGACGACACCATCGAGGCGGGCGAGGGCCTGGCCGATATCATCAAGCTCAAGCTCTCGGGCGGGGAAGGCAATGACGAGATCATCGGAGGCGACGGCAACGACAAGCTCTACGGTGACGAGGGTGACGATGAGCTCGAAGGTGAAGTCGGCGACGACAGCATGTTCGGCGGCGCGGGCGATGACACCATGGAGTGGGACAACGGCGACGGGTCCGACCTGATGGAAGGTGGTGAAGGGTATGACACCGCCGAGGTCGAGGGTGCGCTCGAAGCAGGGGATCACTTCGTCATCGAAGCCAACGGCGATCGAGTCGCTTTCGAGCGGGTCAATCTGGGCAACTTCACGCTCGACATTGGCACCACGGAGAAGCTCGAGGTCGATGGCGCTGGCGGCGATGACACGATCGAAGCCGGCAAGGGACTGGACAAGCTCATCGAGCTCAAGCTCTCGGGTGGCAAGGGCAACGACTGGATCGAAGGCGGTGACGGTGACGACTGGATCGATGGCGGCAAGGGCTATGACGTCATGACCGGTGGCGAGGGCGCGGACACCTTCGTCTTCAAGAAGGGCGAGGACGTGATCACCGACTTCGAGAAGGGCGTCGATAAGATCGTGATGGAAAAATACGACGCCTACTGGGAGTTCGAAGCCAAGATCGAGCAGCATGGCGATGACGTGACCATCGAATACGGCAAGAACAGCCTCACGATCGAGAATGTCGAGACCTGGGAACTGAACGAAAGCGACTTCATGTTCGTCTGAACGCTTCTCGATGGCTCATCTCACATCCCGGTCCGGAGCACCCGCTTCGGGCCGGTTTTCGCGTGCAGGATGTAAGGTAAAAAGGCCGTTGCGCGGATTGGAGGTAGAGTGGTCGGTAAAGTCCAAACTTTGTCGAAGGACTGGACAGGGCTGCTCGAAAAACGAAAACCCCACGCTCGGAAATACAAGCATGGGGTTTTCGGGAAAGCCCTGAAAGGGGATCTCAGCGCAGGGCGTGAACCTTGCGATCACCCACCGGCGCGTGGGATTGATGCAGCACGATACCGGCCTGGCTCAACTCGACCTGGGCCTCCGGATAAGCCGCCAGAGCCAGTTTGAGGCTCTTGGTGAACTCGGGCTTGAAATGTTTCAATGCCTTGAATCCGCTACCGAATTGCCCGTATAGCGCCGGCCACGAAACATTGGTCGGACCGTTGAGCCGGTGCAGTCTGTAGGCAAGCCAAATATAGACATCGAGCGCCATGCTCTTGCCGCTGATCTGGCGAATTGCAGCTTCCAGCACGGGAACCGGGTGTTCCTTCATGGCGCGGAAGAACTTGTCGTTGAGTTCGACAGTGTCTTGCCAAAGCTCGTTCTGGTTCGGCTCCGAGCGGGAGAAATGCAGCGCGTTTTCGACGAAGGCACCGTTGTGGCGAACCTCGCCGCCATCATCGCGTTCATGGAAGAAGGTCAGGTGGCATGCGGAGATCCGACGGCCCTGTTCACGAACCTGGCGGTAGGTGTTCCCACCGATCGAAAGCCCCATGCGGTCGAGCCATGCATTCATTGACCGGCCGATTTCAACGAAGCGGCTGTCGGTCTGTAGCGCACGGGTCTGGAGGTAGAGCAGGATCATCCGTGCGGTGGATCCGTAAGGGATTCCAATGGGATCGCCCTGTCGTGACTTACCGCTTTCAATGAGAAGCGTGATCCGGTGCCCGTCCCGGCGCCAGGTTTCGATCTTCGGATTACGGTGGGGGAGTGCCGTCAGGCAGAAACCGGAGTAGGTGAAGCCCATGCGACCGGTCTCGTCAGACATTACCGCAGACGCGATATCGGCGAGGACGCGATCTGTTCCGAGCAAATCCTTGGTCTGGGTCTTCCCGTGCTTCAGGATGAGCTCGTGGACATCACCCATGGGTCACCTCGGTTCTGGTTTTCGAATGTGGGCTGAGACTGCCTAAGCTTTTCCAATCTGTCTACTTGGACTCTACCGACCGAACTATTTGAGAATCTTTTTGTCTTTCTTTTTGTACAGCGTCGGTAGAATCCAGGGGATAAGCCGGTTTTCGTCGGGAAGGTCCAAATTTGGGGTCGGTAGAGTCCAGTGGATAATGGCTCTACCTTGTGGATAGTCGAAAACCGGTCGGTAGAGTCCAGTGGATAAGACTTTACTGGAAATTGAAAAAACGAATCACCTTGAGAACGAAGAAACTGGGGCCTTGCGCCGTGGAACGCTGCCGGTTGAACCCGACATGCGGGCCGGTTCTGATCCGAAGATCATGGGAGGACTACGACAGATTCCGAGCTTCGGTCGGGAAAGTCCAAACTTTGAGCACCCAATCCCGACTGCAGGGGCATTTGGGATCATGGGGTAGCATTCGGTTTGCTAACCGAGTTTGCGCTTTGAGATGAAACACTACCTCTGGAGGTTGGCGGATTGTTGCCGTTTGTGTTAGTAGCCGTCGGATACGTGCTTCCGGAAAGTTATTGATACGCGGAGAAATTTTTATGTGCTTTGCAGAAATGCCCCATCGTAACGATACAATGAATTCGGTATTGGGTGCGCTAATATAATGCTTTATGTAGAGATCTTCGTGTTCAGTTCGTGGTTAGCGTGTGTCCCAGATAAAGCGTCATCCTCAAGTCGTCGATTATCCCGGCGAAGTCGTTCATCTTCATCGCTCCAAACGGGAAGACGACAGCGGCGAGATTTTCAATTTGCGTGAGATCTTTCTGAAGATCTGGCGGGGCCGGTGGGTCATCGCCATCAGCATTCTTATCGCCGTTGTTTTGGCAGCAATGCTGATTTCGCGGTTTGAGCCGCGCTATTCGACATCTGCCACGGTGATGTTCGGGATTGAGCGCGCAAACATCGCCGATCTGAACGAGATTCTTGTTTCTCCCGAGTTCGATCAGGACACGTTGGAGAACGAGGTGCAGGTGCTGCGCTCGTCGAACCTGATCAATCGGGTGGTCGACGAACTGGCCCTCGACGAGAATCCGGAATTCAATCCCTATCTGATCGAGCCCGAGCCCGGGCTGGTGGATCGGATCGACGCATCGGTGAATTTCCCCGAATGGCTGCGGTCCTCACTGATGCAGGCAGGCTTTCTCACGGCGCCGGAAGAGGAACCCTTGAGTGCCGAGGAGCAGGCAAGGCGCGGGCGTCTTGCCGCGGTGGAGACCGTGCGGGAGAATCTCGCTCTCGCGCCAGTGGACGGCTCGCGGGTGATCGAGATTTCCTTCGTCTCATCAGATCCGCAGACTGCGGCCGATGTGGTCAATGCGATCGCCAACAAATATATCGTCGATCAGTTGCAGGCCAAGCTCGAGACGACGCGTTCCGCGACGATCTGGCTGTCCGAACGCGTAGATGAATTGCGCCAGCGGGTGCAGGACTCCGAAGAGGCTGTCGAAACCCTCCGTGCCGAGCTTTCGCTTGCCGCGGGCCAGAGCCTCGAGATCACACAGCAGCAGCTTGCCAGCCTCAATGCATCGTTGTCCGAGACACGCAGCCGCACGGCTGAAATCGAAGGGCGCTACCTGCGCCTGACCGATGCCCTGGCCGAGAATCGCGATCTCAGCGCGGAATCTCCGCTGATCCGGGAATACCGCGAAGAGGAAAGCGACCTGATCGCCCGGCGCAACGCGCTTTCCGTGACGCATCCGCAGCGTCCGCGCCTTGAGGCCCAGATCGAGGACATTCGCGAGCGGATGCGCGAGGAAGCCCAGCGGATCCTGACCACGGTCGAGGTCGAACTGGCTGCCGCCCGCACACAGCAAGAAGAGTTGGAGTCCTCGGTTCGGGAACTTGAATCCAAGGCGCTCGATCAGTCGCGACAGGAAATCCGTCTGCGCCAGCTTGAGCGTGAGGCCGAGGCCAGCCGACTGATCTACGAGAACATGCTCAGCCGACTGAAGGAAACCGCGGAGCAGGAAAGCCTGCAGAACGCGGACGCCCGAGTCCTGTCGCCGGCCGAGTCTCCGCTTTCCCCGATCTCGAGCCATGCCAACATGATCATGGCGCTGGCTGTGACCTTCGGTGCCGCGGCAGGGGTTGGCATTATCTTCCTGTTCGATCACCTCAACAACACGTTCCGGGTGCCTCCGCAGATCGAGGAGCTGACGGGGTATCCCGTGCTTGCCACAATCCCCGCAATCGGCTCGCGCACCAAGCGCGAGGAAGTGGTGCGGAACTTCATGGAGAAGCCGGCTTCATCGCTTTCGGAAGCGATCCGCAACCTGCGCACCAGCATCCTGTTCTCCAATGTCGACAATCCGCCGAAGGTGGTGATGTTCACCTCCTCCATTCCGGCGGAAGGCAAGTCGACCACATCGATGCTCGCCGCCATCACCAGTCGACAGATGGGTAAGTCCGCGATCATTGTCGATTGCGACCTGCGTTTGCCTTCGGTGGCCAAGCTTCTGAAGCGCGAGGAGCAGAACAAGCCAGGCCTGCTTACGGTGCTGGAAGGTGGCGCGAGCTACCAGGATGCGATCTATGAGGATCCCGAAACCGGACTTCATGTGCTGATGGCGCGGCCCAATGAGCGCCGGGTGCATGTGAATGCGGCCGACATTCTGTCCTCCCAGCGTTTTGGCGAATTGCTGAAGACGCTCTCCGAGGAATATGACCTCGTGGTTCTCGATACACCGCCTGCGGTGATCGTGACTGATGCGCGCGTCATGTCGCCTCTGGTGGATGCAGTAGTCTATATCGTGCGTTGGGATCACACGCCGCGCGAGGCGGTGCTCGAAGGTCTTAAGGAACTGCAATCCGTACGGGCGCCGATTGCCGGGATCGCGATGACCATGGTCAATGAATCCAAGGCGTCGGAATATTACCAGGACGGCTACAGTTACCAGAAGGGCCGCTACAAGGACTACTACACGAGTTAGTCCGGGTTCCCCGCGTGAAACCGTGGCCCGCAGAAATGGACATGGCCGAAGGGCCTATTCACTGCCGGCCACCCATGGTCATCAGCCAGAAATCGGGTGCCGAATGCCTGTAGAGAGCGTTCTCATCGTCTATGACTTCGCCGAGATCAACGGTGGCCAGGCCAAGGTCGCGATTGATTCCTCGCGCCTCTTGGCGGATCGGGGCATTGATGTCACGTTCTTCGCGGCTTGCGGGCCAGAGGATCCTGCGCTCGATCATCCGAAGATCACCGTAGAGAACCTTGGGCAGGCCGATATTCTCAACGAGAAAAGCCGTCTCAAGGCAATGGCGCGAGGCATCTGGAACCCGGAAGCGCGTAAGCGTCTCCGGCAGCGCGCGGCCAGCATGGATCCGGAGACGACTGTGCTGCACTGCCACGGCTACGCCAAGGCGCTTTCGCCTTCGATCGGGCCGGAACTCGTCTCGGGGCCGCTCAAGAGCGTCTATACGATGCACGAATACTTTCTCGCCTGTCCCAATGGTGGCTTCTACGATTATCAGAAGAACGAGATCTGCACCCGTAAGGCACTGAGCGCGAGCTGTCTGACCACGAACTGCGACGTGCGCCATCCGGCGCACAAAGTCTGGCGCGTGGCGCGGCAGGCGGCGACCTGGGGGCCGGGGCGGATGCCGCGCGGGCTGCGCGATGTCATCTATATTTCAGAGACCCAGAAGCGCGCGATGGCCGGATATATGGGGCCGAGAACCCGAATGCATCATGTGCCGAACCCGGTACCGCTGCAGGATCTGGAGCCGGTCCGAGCATCCGAGAACGACATCTTCCTCTTCATTGGCCGCTTCAATCCTGAGAAGGGCGCGGCAATTTTCGCCGAGGCCGCCCGAAAGGTCGGCGTACGTGCGGTTTTCATCGGTGATGGTGCGGAGACGGAAGCGATCCGCGCTGTGAACCCCGATGCCGAACTTGTAGGCTGGAAGTCACCCGCCGAGGTGCAGGACTGGATTGGTCGGGCCCGTGCCTTGGTATTCCCAAGCCTCTGGTATGAAGGTCAGCCGCTGGTACCGCTCGAGGCGCTTGCGCGTGGTGTTCCCGTGGTTTGCGGAACCTGGAGTGCGGCCGTGGAGCATGTGGAGGACGGGATCAACGGCATCCATTACACCGAGCCCGGTGCGGCGGCGCTGGCCGATGCGCTTGACCGGGTCAAGACACTCCCGAATTTCGATCCTGCGCCTGTGCGCGAAGCCGTTGATCCGGAGCAGCATTACAACCGGCTAATTTCCGTCTATAACGGATTGCTGGAACAGGACGTCTGACAGTGATCCCGGCACACCAGATATCAAGACTGGCGACCATCATCTGCATCGTAGGCTTTGTCGCGATGCCTTTGAGCTGGGTGCCGATCATCTCCACCGGCGGAATGGTCCTGGAAGTTCCGAATGTCGTCAGCGTGCTGTTTCTTGCGATCCTGCCTCTTGCGGTTCTCAACTCGCGAAGGATGTGGCGCATCAACCTGACCTTCGGGCTCATGTTTCTCTGGTCGCTGGTCTATGCCAGCGCAATCATCGTGCATCATACGCCGCAGGGGTTTGCCTATCTCTGGCTGCAGGTGATGCAGGCCGCCTTCGGGTGGACGCTGGCGCTTGCCATCGCTCATAGCGATATTCGCCTCAGCCGGGCGGCGCTCTGGGGGATTGGCTCGATCGCTCTGGCGCTGCTTGCCTCATCGTTATTAACGAATGTTAACCTGATCGCGGTGTTTACCGACTATCTGATCTCGGGCAACCGAACCCGGTTCATTTATCAAGGCATGCGAACGGTCTTCAATGCGTTCACCTTCCAGCTGTCGGATTTCGGCTATGTTGCCTCGCAAATCAATGCGCTTGCAAACACAGTCGCGCTCTATGCCATCATGGTATTCATGAATGATGGCGAGAATGGGACTTCTCCGGTTCTGAAAGCCGTTGCGCTTTTTTGTCTCGCGGTTGCCTTCGTGCTCTTCTCGGCCTCCGCGAACCTGGTCATCGTCTTCTTCCTGATTTGCCTGGGGCTGCGAGCCACGACGCGGGCGCCCCAGTTTGTCCGGGCAATTTTTCCGCTACTGGTCGTGGCGTTGATGATCCTGGCCTTTGGCCCTGTGACGGAATTCCTTGGCGGCAACCTTGACGCGGATACGGATTCTCGGGGCGCCCGGCTGGGGCAGTACAATTACGCCTTCGGTGTCATTTCGGAGAATCTCTGGGGCGGGATCGGCTATTCCGAATTTGGGGGGTTCACGGTCCACAACTGGGCGCTCTTCTCCTGGGCGGCGGCGGGATATGCGGCCTTCATGATCGTGTGTCTCATCTATCTCGTTCTGATGCTGTCGACCGTGCAATACGCCGCGGTGATCCGGAAAAGCACCGATGTCATTCTTGCCGTCCTTCTGCTCATGGTGATCCGAACAGCCGTTGGTGGCGGTGGAGGTATTCCTACGGGCAGCGCAATCGTCGCTTCCGCGGTAATCGTGGGACTTATGGAGCGGCACCTGCGCATGGCGCGACAGCCTTCGCCCGAGCCGGAACCCGATCACGATCCTGTTGCTGTTCCTGCACCCGGGAAGGGCTATTCAGTACCTGCTTGAACTGCCATTTAGGCGCGTAACTTTGGGCCAGGCAGACCGGCGGAACAGGAAGGGTGAAGTCACATGAATCGCAGGGGTTTCTTCGAATCCGGAGCGGCACTGGCAGGATTTGGCAGTGGGGCGCTACTTGCCTCTGGCGCCGCCGCGCGGGAAGTGCCCGGTGCCATACCTGGGCGGAAGATTCTCAGTGCCGGATCGGTATTGGAAATGCGCGCTGAGGAAGCTCTGCGGATCGGTGATTTCTGCACCTGCCCGAAGGGTACCTACAGCATCGTTGCGGCAAATACCTATGCGGCCAACGGGAGCACGGTGGTGGATCTCGCCGGCATCGAGGGCCAGGCCGTGCTTGGCGCGACCGAGCCGCTATCCGACATGGCGGAGATGCTCGAAGACACGCGCCCCTCAACCTGGTTCTCGGAGGCGGACATCGTTCGCACGCGCGCGGAGAACTACGCCTTCGAGGTTGCCCAGGCGGATACGTCCGGTGGTCTTCTGAGCAATTCTGGGGGCGCACAGTTCCGGGTGGCGGACCAGCCAATCGTGGCCTTCAATGCCTTTGGTGGTGGTGCGCATCGCGGCGGGATCGAGAACGCGGCCGCCCTCAAGCGCGCCATCGAGGCGCTGCGAGTGACGGGGGGGCGGATCCTCTTTGGCAGCGGCACCTACCGATTCAATCCGACCACATACCCAGCAACGGAAGCCACGGTCTGGCTGATCGGGGCCGGGTTCCGCGCCACCCAGTTCACCCCCTCCTACCATGGCGGGAGTGACCGAACCTGGATGATGGTCTTCGGCGAAGATGACGTTGCCAGCCATTACGGCTTTTCCGGCATTGATGTGGTGCCCCCAGAGCATCCCGAGCGCGCCCGGTTCAACGGCATTCGGGTCTGCTCGACGAACCAACTCGTTGTGCGCGATTGTTACGCACGTTTCGTCGACGGTACCGCCTGGCAGCTCGAACGCGCTCATAACAGCAAGATCGACTTGCGCACCTACAAGTGCGGCTCCTCTGAGGAGGGTGTGCATTCAGTCTTGATCACCGGCACGCTCGGAAATTTTGGGCAGGATCAGGATGCCGTCTTCAACGACGCGGTGATCGTCGGCTTTACCGAGCAGGACTATCTGGGCTGGAAAATCGAGAACGGCCTGGTGATCCGACCGGAAAGTTCGATGAAGGTGCATGGCGGCCCGGAAGCCACCCGTTCGTTGCATTTGCACCGGATCAACAATGGTGCGATGTCGGTCTACCCGACACTTGGCTTTGACAGCGAAGCTTTCATGGTGATCTCGGATGCGGGCAGTGCCGAGGAGCAGACCCTTCCGATCGAAAGCGCGTCCGAACCGACCCGGTTCAACCTGCACATCGTTTCCAATAACAACATCCGCAATTTCGGCCAGAAACCGGGGGCGCTGCTGGCGATCGACTGCGCCATGCCCTCCTCGCGGGTCAATGTCTCGGGCGACCTGCTGCGGAATGTCGAAACCGAAGGCGGATACAAATACGTTCGGCTGGCGGCACCAGGCAACGCCAATGCCGAGATCGACCTGAGTGACCTGAAATTTCAGGATGCCGATACGTCCAAATGGATCGAGGACAACCGAACCGAGTCTGCGAAGCTGATCTCGCGCCGTGCCACGGGTGTACATCTACATCCGATGATCGGGCTTGGCGGTTCCGGTGCGCCCTGGCGGATCATCGGCCAGACTGACTACATGATTGCCAATGGAGACCCTCAGGCGGGCGCGGCACCGCGTATGAGCCTGATCGGCATGACCGAGGCCAACCGGCCCGGCGGCACATTGCTCTATTCGCCCATGCAGCCGGTTTCCGCTACGATCGAAGGCGCATCCGGCCCACGCACGCTCATCGCCTCTCAGCGGCTTAACATTCCGCTACATGGGGGCAGGGGGGCTGTTGCGGTGCTCCGACGCATGACGCTGGGCGCGACCGGAATTGCGACATCTCATGATGAGGCAAATTTCTGGCAGGCGCGGCTTTATGTGGGCGATGCCGCGACAGACTGTGTGCTGAGGCTTGATCTCACGAGCCAGGCCCCCGGAGACGGGTTGCCTTCGAAGGTGCTTCCTGGCTGGCGACCCGAGGCACGGGGCCTCGACTTCCACCAGGGCATTGAGGGGCTGACCGTCGAGAGGGATCAGACTTTTACCCTGCGGCTTGAACCGCAGGGAAGCCCGCCCGCCCTCGAGGACATTACCGCCACGGTCTATTTCGAGATGCGGAACTGAGACCGAACGGTTTCCTGATTTTCTGAACACAGTGAAGCCCGAGCTGTTCGGCTTGGGCTTTCCTTTGTATGCGAAGGACCAACTCAGCCGAAGATGAAGTCGCTTCTGTCGATCTCGCTTCCGTCGATGTCTTCGAGCACGACAACCGTGTCTTTCCAGGTGATCTCCACATCCGACCCCGTATCGGTGACCGAGAGCTTGCTGAACTTGTTCGCGCCCCTGGTGATCTCGATCAGGTCCTCGCCGTCTTCGAAATCGGTAATCGTGTTGGCTCCGTGGTTTTCGCCGAAGATGAACGTGTCTGCATCCTTTCCGCCGGTCAATTCGTCATTGCCGCTACCAGCATAAAGTCGGTCCTCGCCCCTGTTGCCCCAGATGCGGTCATCGCCCTTTCCGCCATAGACCTTGTCATTGCCGGTTCCGCCATAGACGTCATCCCGGCCTTTCCCGCCGGCGAGATTGTCTTTTCCTTCATCGCCATGAAGTTCATCGCGGCCAGTCTTGCCCTTCAGCGTATCGTTGCCACCGTGACCTTTGAGACGGTTGGCTTCGCTGTTGCCGATAATGGTATCAGCCAATGCCGTGCCGGAGATATTCTCGATCCCGGTCAGCTCGTCGGTATAGATGCCCTTCTGAAGCGTGGTCGTGCCCGATTCCGCCAGCGTGACCTCGATACCCGTCGTATCAACGTTGAAGTAGGTGGCTGTGTCGGTGCCATCCAGCGCAGCGACATTCTGGTTTCTGCCGCCGCCATTGACACCGTCATTGCCGAGACCGGGGGCGATGACATCGTCGCCACCCTTGCCCCAGAGCATGTCGTCTCCCTTGCCACCGGAGACGTAGTCGTCGCCCTGATCGAAGCTCGGTCCGGCATCTGCCCAGATCTCGTCGCTCCCTCTGCCCCCATAGAGGGAATCGTCACCACCGGCACCGGCCAAGCTGTCATTGCCGGTAAAGCCGTATGCGGAATCGTCATTGCCACCGCCAAACCATTCGTTGTCGGTATTGGCGGTCTGGTCGCCGTAATAGAGGGCCATTCATTATCTCCGATGACCTGCCACTCCTGCGCCGGAGTACAGCAGTCTGCTCTTATTGTCTTGTAGGGAAATGGATTAACCCGCACCCGGTTCCAAGCTCCATGGCACCGGAAAATGCTCGGCAAGGACTGGCCTATCGGACAGCAAAAAGATGCCCGCCAGAAATGGCGGGCATCTGCGTTTTCGGGAGGTCCGGGAGGATCGGATCAGGCGAAGAGGAAGTCGCTTTCGCCGATGTCGCTCCACTTGGTGTCCTCGAGGATCACCTTGGTGTTGGCCCACTCGACCTTCACGTCGTCGCCGATGTCGGTCACGGTGAGCTGGCCGTAGTGGCTGGCGCCCTTGTTGATCTCGATCTTGTCGACGCCGTCCTCGTAGTCCTCGATCCAGTTCTTGCCGTGGCTCTTGCCGAAGACGAACGTGTCCGCATGGTCGCCACCCCAGATGTGGTCCTTGCCGCCGCCGGCGTAGATGTGGTCCTTGCCCTTGTTGCCATAGAGGTAGTCGTCCCCCTTGCCGCCGTAGACATAGTCGTCGCCGGCACCGCCGTAGACATAGTCGTTGCCATCGTCGCCCCAGACCTTGTCGTCGCCGTTGCCGCCGTAGACGGTGTCGTGGCCATCGCCGCCCCAGACCTTGTCCTTGCCTTCGCCGCCGGCGACATCGTCATTGCCGTCTTCGCCCCAGACCTTGTCCTTGCCGTCACCACCCGAGACCTTGTCGTCGCCCTCGCCGCCGTAGACGTAATCGTCGCCATCATCACCCTTGACGGTGTCGTGACCCTTGTTGCCGTAGACGTAGTCGTCGCCGTAGCCGCCGCTGACATAGTCGTCATCAGCCCCGCCGTAGGCGTAGTCGTTGCCGTCATCGCCGTAGACATAGTCTTCGCCGTTGCCACCATAGACGGTGTCGTCACCGTTGCCGCCGTAGACCGTGTCGTCGTCCTTGCCGCCGGCCACGTGATCATGGCCGTCACCACCCCAGAGGTAATCCCAGCCGTCTTCGCCCTTCACGACGTCGTTGCCGTCTCCGCCGCTGAGGTAGTCGTCACCGTCACCACCCTTGATGGTGTCTTTGCCTTCACCGCCATAGGCGTCGTCGCCATCGGCACCACCCCAGATCTCGTCATGGCCCTTGCCGCCATAGATGTAGTCGTAGCCATCGCCGCCGTAGATCTTGTCGTTGCCCTCGTCGCCGTAGAGCCAGTCATTGCCGCCATAGCCATAAATCTTGTCGTCGCCCTTGCCGCCCCAGTAATAGTCGGCTCCGGCAGTACCGTAGAAGTAGTTGTCGGCACCGCTCTTCACGATGAGATCATAGGTCCCGGTATCGGAACCGGTATAGGCCCCGGCCCGGACGTAGTAGTAGCCTGATGTGGCCGGCGTATAGGTTGCGAGTGCATCGTCGCCGTAGCCGCCATCGTTGTTCCAGGCGAGCCACGAGCCGCTCGAGTCATGCACGCTCACATATGGATCGAGCGAATAGGAGTTGAGGTGGAACTCGTACTCGGTGCCCGCGGTGAGATAGACCTTGAAGACGTCCTTGTCGTAGCCGACCTCGACCTCGCCCGTGACCTTCTTGCCGATGGGGGCATAGCCATAGGGGTCCTTGGTGTCCCCGACGTAATCCGCATAGTCGTCCGGAACGATGTCCTTGAGTGAATAGGTCGTGCCGCCGAACTTGTAGTATTCGAAGTTCATGAGCTCGTCCGTGCCCTCGTCGGCATAGTAGTGCGCACTGTCGGCCTGGCGCTCGGCCAGTGTCCGCGTGTCGGTCACGGTGACCTTGCCGCTATAGGCGTTGTAGCTGATGTCGTAGTCCGAAAGATCACCCTTGTAGACGGCCGTATCGTATCCGTCGCCGCCGTCGAGCGTGTCATCGCCGCCATAGCCTTCGATCTTGTTGTTGTAGCTGTTGCCGGTGATCGTGTCGGCCTTGGCCGAGCCGGTGATGTTCTCGATGTTCTTGAGTTCGTCGGTGTAGATGCCCTTGTCGACATAGGTGGTGCCGGAGTTCTTTAGTTCGACTTCGATCGGCGTGTAGTCGAGCGCGATATAGCTGACCGTGTCGTACCCGCTGCCGCCATCCACATCGTCATTGCCAGTGCCCGGCGCCAGGGTATCATCGCCGCCCTTGCCCCAGAGCATGTCATTGCCGTCGCCGCCGGACAGGTAGTCGTCTCCCTGATCGCCGCCGGGTGCGTCGCCCCAAAGCTCGTCATTGCCTGTGCCGCCATAGAGGTAATCGTCGCCGCCCGTGCCGGACAGGCTGTCATTTCCGCCGAAGCCGAAGGCGGAATCGCTGCTGTTGGTTCCGAACCACTCGTCGGCTGAATTGGTTCCGTAATATGCCATTGGATAGTCTCCCTGGGTCAAATCATGTTGCCAGTTGCGCGAAACCGGCCGCTTTTCGGCCGGGGATCGCCTGGATCACATGTCTGGGGGGTGGCCCTTCAGGCCGGGCTGGTTGCCCAAGCTCCCCGAGACCTGTGCCGATCTCCTTCGCAGCAAGTGATACCGGCAGAGGGACTTCAGGCGATGTGACAATCCTCACGTCTGCCCATCAAATATGCAGCTAATCTCAAAACACGATTTGGCTTGTACTATGTATCGCGTCTTCATCCAGGCAGTTGGTGTTTCCGTTCTGGAGTTGGATGGCGCGAATACTTGTACAGCAAGCCATTGGAATGATGCGGGATGAGATAATGACGGCAGGGATTCGTGAGAGCGGCGCAAAAATACATGATATGTCTTGGCATGCGGGGGTGTTGCAGGACGGGCTACTGGCACCCGAGGCTGATTTGAGAAGAACAATCGGGGACGAAGACAAGATGACTTTAGCGCAGGTATTTTCTTCCGGGGCGGGCAATTTCCCGAAATTCGCGGCGATCCATCACGGACCGCATCACCTGGCCTACGGGCAGATGCATGGCGATGTGGAGCTGATCGCGGCGCATCTTTTCGCTGAAGGTGTGCGGCCCGGTCAGATGGTGGGCACCGACAGCTCGAATCCGGTCACCCATTGGTTGACACTCCTCGCGCTGATGCGGCTCGGGGCCGTCACGGTGTCGCTCTCCCCGCGCTTCGAGGAGGAGGTCGCGGTGCTGCCAGGGCTTTCGATGGTGCTGAGCGACGCCGGGGAATCACGCGACTACGGGCCCTCGATCCGGCAGCTGCGGATTCAGTCCGGCTGGGTGGATGAACCGCCCGCCGAGGCGGTGGATCTGCCGTCGGTTGAGGTCGCCACGGCGGCGCTGGGGCGGATTTCTTTCACTTCCGGGACCACCGGGCGACCCAAGGCGGTCCTCCTCGACAGCGCGATGCTGCACACCCGTGTCGCGGGCACGGCAGCCCGCAGCCGGATCGGCGCGGAAACTGTGCTCTGGTGCGGGCTGGGTCCGGACAGTTCGTTCGGTTTCGTGACCGTGCTCGCAACCTGGCTCGCGGGGGGATCGATCATCTTTTCCCGCGGGGGCAAGGGAGGCTATCGCTATCTCCTCGAGAACGGGGTCAACCAGATCGTCGCCTCGCCCGCTTCGCTCAATGCGCTTCTGCGTGATGCGATGACCGGCGATCTGCCGCGGTTGAAGGCATCGGCCATTGTCGGTGGCGGAAGGCTCACCGCGGGGATGCGCGACCGGCTGCTGAACCGGGTCTGTGCGGAGGTGATGGTCAGTTTCGGCTGCTCGGAGGCGGGTGGTCTCGCCGTGGGTGACAGTGCCGGTCTCGATGCAGAGGGCGGCTATGTGGGGCAGATCGCGCCGGATGTGCAGGCGCGGATCGTCTCGGAGACGGGCAAGGAACAGCCGCCGGGCGAGACCGGGCATCTCTGGGTTTCCTCGCCGTCGATTGCACGCGCCTACCTGGGCGATCCGGCAGCGGACCGGGATCATTTCCGCGACGGCTGGTTCCGCACCGGCGACATCGCGCGGATCGCCGGGGATCGGGAACTGGTGATCCTCGGGCGGTCCGTGGACACTTTCAACCTCGGTGGCGTCAAGGTTCCTGGCGCGGATATCGATGCGATCGCGGCCGAGTTCGACACGATCGAGGATGCTTGCGCGGTGCCGCTGGGCCCCGGTGGGGAAGAGGCCCAGATCGCGGTTGTCATCGTGTCGAATGCGCCCGAACCCGATGCGCTGGCCGCCCGGATCCGCGCGCGCCTGCCGACGATCCCGCCCTTTCTCGTCGTATCGGTGCCTGCCATCCAGCGCAGCGCCATGGGCAAGGTCAACCGTCCGGCCCTCGGAAGCCGGGTCTCGGATGCCGCAGCGGGTGGGACATCCGAGATCGCGGTGCTTGGGAGATACTGACGGCTTCAGCCCGTCATTCGGCGCTGTAACCCTGCGGGTTCTGGGACTGCCAGTTCCAGGAACTCTGGCACATTTCGTCGACCGAGAACTCGGCGCGCCATCCGAAAGTCTGCTCGGCTTTTCCGGGGTGGGCAAACATCGTTGCGACATCACCGGGGCGGCGCGGAGCGATGTTGATCGGGATCGGTTTGCCGCAGGCCTTGCCGAAGGCAGTGGCCATCTCGAGAACGGAGGTGCCGCGCCCGGTGCCGAGGTTGAACGCTTCGCAGCCCCGGCCTTCGCCATCGCCGCCTGCGCACCAGTCCACGGCCGCGAGATGCGCCCGCGCCACGTCGACCACATGGATGTAGTCCCGCACGCCGGTTCCATCGGCCGTGTCGTAATCATCACCGAAGACGTTGAGTGCCTCGCGCCGGCCCACGGCCACCTGGGCGATGAAGGGCATCAGGTTGTCCGGTATGCCGTTCGGGTCCTCACCGATCCGGCCGGAGGCATGGGCGCCGACCGGGTTGAAATAGCGCAGCAGCGCGATCGACCAGGACGGGTCGCTGCGGGCGAGATCCTCGAGAATACCCTCCATCTGCAGTTTGGTCCGGCCATAGGGGTTGGTCACGCTGAGCGGGTGCTGCTCATCGATCGGCAGGTATTGCGGATCGCCGTAGACCGTGGCGCTCGAGGAGAAGGCGAAGCGCCGGCAGGACGACTCGCGCAGCGCGTCCAGCAGGACCAGCGTTCCGTAGACGTTGTTATGGAAGTAGGGCATCGGATCGACGACCGACTTGCCCACGGCCTTGAGGGCGGCGAAGTGGATCACCGCTTCGGGCTGGAACGCATCGACCGCGGACTGGATGGCATCCCTGTCGCGGATGTCTCCTTCCGTGAAGCCGAAATCGCGGTTGGTGAGTTGCTTGACCCGGGAAAGTGCCGTGGGGCTCGAATTGCTGAGGTTGTCGATGACATGCGCCTCATGCCCGGCATTCAGAACCTCGAGCAATGTATGGCTGCCGATATAGCCAGCGCCTCCGGTAATCAGGATCCGCAACTTAATTCTCCTCGCAACTTCGAAGGCATGTGCCCCACTCATGTAAACTACCGGACAGCCCCCCAGCCGCCGCGATCCCGCGAACCGGTATGAGGTCTCACTCCCAGATGTATATTTAGGGGATGTTAATCGGCAGTGCCCGGGATCGCGTCAATTGAAAAAGTCCGGGGGTGCCACCTGTTCCGGCCGCGGCATGAAACCGGCCACCCGGCTTCATGCGGCATGCTTGGCCTACCCGACAAGCGCCAGGTAGAGGTTGTCGATCTTTTCCCGGAAGCGGGCAACCGTGTGACGGTCTTCGAAGGCCTGGCGCGCATTCTTGCGCATGGCGCGCAGGTCCTTCTTCTTCAGCCCGGAAAGCGTGTCGCGAATGCTTGCGGCCGAGAGGTGGAAGACATGGCCCGTCTGGCCTTCCTCGATGAAGGAGGGCGGTGCGCCGCGGTCGCTGACGAGCGCAGGCGTCCCATTCCGGAACGCCTCCGCAACCACCAGGCCGAACGCTTCCCAGCGCGAGGGCACGATGATCGCGTCCGCGGAGCGGAAGTAGCTGTCGATGTCGCTATTGGCGACCCATCCATGCCGAACGACATTGGCGGATTCAGGCAGAACACCATCTTCTTCCGCCCCGTTGACGACGGCACCCCCGACGAGGTGCAGAACGATGTCCTGACGTTCCTTCAGAATGTCGACGAAGGCTTCCTGGAGGAGATCGATCCCCTTCTGGCGGTCGAAGCGGCCGACGAAAAGCAGGTGGATGCGCGGATCGTCCTCCGATCCAAATGCATCGTCGCGGGCGGCGTCCTTCGCATCCATCACGCAATTGTCGATGACGACGAAATTGCCCTTGTAGCCGTTGTCCCGGGCGAAGTCCTGCTCAGATGAGGAAATGCAGATGATCGAGTCCGCCAGGCTCGGAAGATGGCGCTCCACCATGGTCGCGACCCGATGGCGGAAGGTGCCCGGCTCGTATTGCTGGGCGGCCCAGCCATGGGAGCAGTAGATGATCTTCGATTTCAGCCCGATCGTCCGCAATGCCGCGAGCACGGGTAGCGTGAAGGTGCTGTGCGCGAAGACGATATCCGGACGCAGGGAGCGTGACGCCCGGATGGTGGACCAGATCAGCCGGAATGTCGGCAGGATGCCGCGGTCGGGTGCGGTGTAGGTCACCTTGTCAAGATCGTCGTCGAGATATTCCGTATGTCGCGACGGCGTTACGAAGACGTTGCGGATGCGATCCTGCTTGCCGATGCTGGACAGGACATTGAAATAGGTGGCGATCCCGCCCTTGGCTGTTTCACAGACATGGAGAACTTTCAGGCCGGCCAGACTTGCACGACGAAGACCGACGCTCCCGGCGTCGTCTGGTAACTTACCCGCAGATGCAACCGAATGCATGCGGGTTCCGCCTACAGCGTTTTGAAAAGAGAGCCGTCGTTTTGACGAGTCTCGAAGATATACACTATCATCCGGCATCAGAAGCACTCTGAGCAACCAAACGAGACACCTCGTTTCTAACTACCTTCACCACGCACGCCTACAGTTTTGTTGCACGACCTCATGTTAGCTACATTGAAGGCATGCAGACAATTTTATCGAATATACCATGGATTATGGTTGTCAACGAATTCCGATGTCATGGTTACTCCATGTGTGGAGCCCTATGTCTTCAATTATGTTAAAAATTTTTTGGGCAAGGAGGACGTCCACACGCAATATAGCCAATAATAGCAGGGTTTTGAGGACACTATCCGGGTCTTTTCAGTTTCACTGAAGCATTCCGGGCAACTTGCTCGGTTCGGCGCATTCTTGCTCATCCCCGTTTTCGAGCCGCACACGGGCCTCTGGTTCTATCCTTGATGCTCTGGGCCGGAATCCGCTGGTACTTTTGGGCGAACTGGTGGTGCTATTGCTAATGATGCAGAACGATGGAGGTTCCGCAGTTTAGCAAGCGTTCCTTAGGCCAGCGTTCGAATCAGAATATAATTCGCAGAAAGAAATAATTTTCAGTTACGATTGAAGATCTTCGCATCATGCGTCTGTGGCCGGCAGATCGAACGCAAATGTTCATCCTGCAGACACGATAGGCAATCCTTTGCCGATATCTCGTTTTTGATAAGCAAACTTATGCCGAGATTACCGCTGGTATAAGCGAGACTTTGCTCACAATACCTCAGCGTGTAGATTTATTAAGATTTAGCACGTTAACGGCTGCCTCACAAAGCAACGATCAGAACGATCAGGTTGCCAACGAGGGACCCCGCACTATGGCAGTCATTACAGGAAACGCAGCAAACAACACGCTCAACGGTACGTCGGGCAGAGATACGCTCAATGGCCAGGGCGGCCACGACAGGCTCGATGGTCGAGGCGGCCACGACCTTATCTGGGGTGGTGGCGGGAACGATACCGTCATCGGTGCCGCCGGCAACGATACGCTGAACGGCAATTGGGGCAACGACACAGTCTGGGGCGGCTGGGGCAATGATGTGCTCAATGGACATCAGGGCAACGACCTGCTGAACGGGCAGGGCGGGGCGGATACGTTCATTCTTGGCAGTGGGCTCGACCGGGTTGCCGACTGGAACCCGGGCCAAGGCGATCAGATCGATCTGCGTGGCGCGCTTAGCAACTACAATCCGAGCACGGACGATATCACTGATTTTGTCCGCGTTACCCGCAGCGGAAACACCTCCGTCATTGCCATCGATGCGAACGGAACCAACGGCGGCACGAATTTTCAGAATATCGGTGTGCTGAGCAATGCCAGCTATACGCACGTCAATCAGATGCTGAATGCCGACACGTTGATCATCCCGACCTCTTCTTCCGGTGGATCAACGGGCGGTTCCACAGGCGGCTCGACTGGAGGTTCGACCGGCGGCTCGACAGGCGGGGGCACGTCCGCGGCACCAGACGGCTCGGCAGCGGATTTCATGGACTTCCTTGGGGTCAATATCCAGATATCCACCAGCCATGCGTCATACAGCAACAACAGCCGTATGATCAGCGCACTGAACTACCTGAACATCGACAGCGTCAGAGTTGCGGCCGAGGCCCCCATCGACAACTCAAGTACCGGGTGGAGATACGATGCGCTCGCCAATGCCGGGATTGAGTTCAACTTCCTGATGCGACGAACTTTCCCGCAAGGCGGCGAGTCGTTGATGGACGACTACGTGGATTACTTCCGGGACTTCCTCCGGCAGCACCCCGGGAGCATCGAGTCTTTTGAGAGCCTCAACGAGGTTGGCAACTTCAACCTCAGCTACAAGGGGATGACCGGGAAGGCCGCCGCAAGCGCTTATCAGCGAGACCTCTACAACACTTTCGACGCCGATCCGGTGCTCGACGACATTCCGCTTCTCAACTTCACTGTCTATCGTTCGCAGGAAGACGCTCGGATGACCGGATATGGCGACCTGTCGAACTTTTCCGACGGTGCGCCCGCTCATTCCTACTTCATCTCACGGCTCAGCCCTTACGAAGAGATGCCTGACAGGTTCGACAATGTTCAGTTGCTTGACCGGAATAGCCCAGTCTACCTGACGGAAGCTGGCTACCCAACCAACGTTTCGAGAGGGAATTCTATTGCCGTCAATGAGACTGTGCAGGCAAAGCTGACCTTGAACCTGATCATGGACGCTTATGCCCATGACGTAGAGGCGATGTATCTCTACAACCTCTTTGATACGAACTCGAGCAACGCGTCATACAATCCTTACAATTTCGGTCTCTACAAGACGAATGGGACCGCCAAAAAGGCGGCTCATGCCATCCACAACATGACGACGATCATTGAGTCGAGCGGTGGAGCCGGCGGTACGGCCAATCTCGGCTATGATCTCCAGAACGAGGATTCTAAGACCCACTCCCTTACTTTGCAGAAATCGGGCGGCGTTACCGATCTCATCATCTGGCGGGAAGACATCATCTGGGATGTTCAGAACGCTCGTGAGATCAGTAACTCCACTCGCAACATCACGGTCGAGTTCGACGAGACGGTGAAATCGGTGGAGGTCTACGACCCTATGATTGGTACAGGCGTGCAGCGCCGCTACACCAATGTCGATGAGGTGAGCCTCCAGATCGACGACCATCCGATCATCCTCGAGGTCGATCTTCTCTGAGGCTACATAAGCAGGTCGGGATGGGCCTTTCCGCGATAAATTCCTCGCGGGCGGATCCGTCCCGATCCGCGACTTTCCGCTCGCCGGATCGCGGTAAGCGAGAGTTGATCTTCCCGGAGTGGCGGATTAACCGTATTGTGCAGTTGGCAAATATGCTTTCTTAACATTCGGTCCGGGGCGCTGTAGAACCCCTATGGATCGCTCGAGAAATGCCGAGTGATGCGCTGGACTGCCGGGGTCGTTTTGCTTGTCCGCCGTAGGATCAAGCAGGCAAGGTGTGCGCGAGAGACCTCAGCCGGGTGTTTGGCTGGGGAATAGGGTAAGAGGGGGCCGCGCGGCTTGTGTCTTTGGACATGCGCGCTCCTGACGGTTTGAGTGGTACGCGATGACAGACACGTCCTGGCTTCCCAATTTCATTATTGCTGGAGCGCCCAAGGCGGGCACCAGTTCCATGCATGCATGGATCGCCGACCATCCGGATGCCTTCGGATCGCGCGAAAAGGAAACCTATTTCTTTGTCGATCCGGGCACGCACATGTATCGCCCCGATGCGCATGTGTCCGGCGGACTCAAGGCCTATCGCGAGCAGTTTCCCATCCCCGAAGGCACTTCGCCCTCCATCATACTGGAATCAACGCCGGCCTATCTCTATTACGATATTGCGCTCGCGCAGATCCCTGATCTGCCCACGCAGCCGCGCTGCCTCTTCATCCTGCGTGAGCCTGCGGCACAGATATATTCGCTCTACACCTACTTCCGCGACAACTGGAGCTGGATCCCAGGCGACATGGATTTCGCCGCCTTTATCGCCGCTGCGCGCGAGGGCAGCCATGATTTCAATGGCAACGAGCTTGCCCGGAATGCGATTGCCTACGCGAAATACGTCGATTACCTGATCCCTTGGCGCGAACGGCTCGGCGCAGACCAGATGATGGTGATGACCTTCAATGAGTTTACCGCTGACCAGGCCGCAGCCACCAAGCGGGTCGCGGAATGGCTGGGTCTCGATCCCGCCTTCTACGACAACTACACCTTCCCGCGCGAAAACGAGACCTATGCCCCGCGCAACCGAGCGCTGCAGAAGGTGAACGTGGTAGTTCGCGGTCTCCTGCCTCGTGGGGCCATCTATGAGAACCTGCGCGGGATCTACCGCAAACTCAACACACGCAAGCCCACCGGTCCGGTCGAGGATGAAAAGGCGCTGATCAATAGCCTGCGCCCGGAATTCGCTGAAGCCAATGCAAGGCTGGCGGCGGAATTTGGTCTCGACCTGTCGGGATGGGATGTCGAACGGGCCGGGGCCGAGCCTCGCCCAGCAGCTTAACTCTTGATGTGAATGGATGATCTATGGGCCTGGTTGATTTCGGTAAGTCGCTCAGCCGCACGATGCAGGAAAAACTGGTCGCGCAGCGGTTCGTCTTTCACCACGTTCCGAAATGCGGCGGCACCTCGGTGGGTCGTGCGCTCAGGAAGCGCTACATCATCAGCCAGGCAACTGTGACGCCGGAGTCGAGCTTCCGCGCCTTCGAGGCTTTCACGGGCCGCTCTGACCGCGAACAGATGCTGATTGATGTGCTCGATTTGCGCGAGCAGATGATGCTCTACCACATGTTCGAGGATGTGCGTGGGATCTCTTTGCATGTCCGCTTCTCGAACGTGGCCCATGAGCGGTTCCACGAGACCTACAAGTTCATCACCGTTCTGCGGGATCCGGTGGCGCGGTTCATTTCGCATTACCATTGGAGCCACGGCAAGCCGCATGCCCATGCGCGTATAGACGAGGATTTCGAGGATTTCCTCGGAACCGAGCGAGCAAGGCGACTTGGGGCGACCTACGTGGAGTATTTCTGCGGAATACAGAAGGATGCCGACATCACCTCTGATACGGCAATCTCTGCCGCTCTCGATAACCTGAAGCGAATGGATGTGGTGGGCGATATCGGTGCACTCGATCGCTTCGAGAGCGATGTGCAGAATGCACTGGGCGTGCGGGTCAAGATCGGGCACGAGAATGCCCGCAAGAAGAAGCCCGGCACCCGGAGCGAGCTCGATGATCCAGCGATGCGTGCTCGGATCGAAGAACTCTGCGCCCCCGACATCGCTGTTTGGAATGGCATTTTCCCGAAGCAGCCTTACACATCATGAGTGAGTCCATACCGCGCGGCGAGGGCCGCGTCCGGATGCGCAAGCTGGTGAGTTGGGGGCTCGTCGGCCAGATCAGTTACGTGATCAGCCAATTCATCCTTTTGATGGCGCTTGCACGGTTCGCGAGCGTTGAGGAAGTGGGCCGGTTTGGTTTTGCAAGCGCGATCATCATCCCGGTTTTCTTCTTCTTTAACTTGGGCCTGCGCGTGAACCAGGCGACAGATGTCGCGCATAGGTTCAGTTTTAACGAGTTCGTATACATCCGGACGATTGCGACCGCTCTCGGCTGTCTCGTCATCCTGATCATCGCCTTCACCGTGCTTGATCCGGCAACGCGCCTGATCACCCTGGTTTTTGGGGCCGCGAAGGCCGCCGAAACCTTTTCGGACTTCTTCTATGGCGTGTTCCAGCGCGCCGAACGGCTTGACTATGTGGCGCGCTCCCTGGCCGTTCGGGGCTTCGGCAGCGCCGTACTTTTCACGATCATCCTTGCAGGCACAGGCAGCACCGGCCTCGCCTTCCTGGCAAACCTTGCCGTCTGGGTGGTTGTCGCAATCTTTGTGGATTACCTTCCGGCCCGGCGCATCGCTGTGCGAGATGGTGATATCGGCCCGGTGCGAAAGGATTATGTTCGGGAACTGGTTCGTTCTTCACTGCCGCTCGGGGTCAATCAGCTTCTCTCGGGGCTGCAGGGCAATCTGCCGCGCTATATCATCGGCTGGATGATCGGCATTGCAGCGCTCGGTCAGTTCACCGTGGTGAGCTACGCCATGCAGGCTGTCATGACGGTTACCAATGCCGTTGGACAGTCGATCTCTGCGCGCCTCGCCCACTACGTCGCGAGCGGCAACCGGCGCGCCTACATGAAGTTTTTCCATGTCTTCCTTCTCTTCGTCACGGTGGCAGGCGTGGCAGGAACATTGCTTAGCTACGTCATTGGCGATTGGCTGATCGAATTTGTGTTCGGGTCCAATTATGCCGGTCTCGGCCTGATTTTCGCGCTCTGTATCCTGGCGTCCGTCTTGCGAGCCTGTGTCATCATCCTGCAATCGGGACTGTTCGCATTCCGGGATTTCCACCTCAACATGATACTGCGGTGCTTTTCGATCGGGCTCATGTTTGCGGCTTGCCTCATCGGCGCTTGGTCGGGCGGACTTATTGGCTTGTGTTGGGGTATGATCCTCACATTCTTTGTTCATTCCGTAGCCCTCTGGGCGGCATTGCAGCGGAAACAGTTTATTGCGCCCGATTAGGCCGGGGATACATGATGCGTACGAAAATCTCGTTTGTCCTACAGGAGGCGCTCGGCTGGAAGACCTTTCGCGGTCAGCTTTCGGCTGTTCTGGAAACCCGTGACGATATTGAACCCCAGTTCATCAGTCCCTCCCCGCTGGGGTGGCGGCGGGCTTTCCTGAAACGCGCCTATATGCGCCCGCATGAGAAGATTTACCGTCAGATCGATCCAATCGTGGCACTTCAAGGCGGGCTTGGCGCGAAAATACGCGCAGAACTTGATGCTTTCGGTCCTTCCGCGGCCTATTTCGGCGGTCACTGGCTCGCAGGTGCGATTAACCAAGGGCCGCAAAAGATCCCCTTTGCCGTGGCGACGGACCACACCCGAGCCAGTATGCGGGTCAGCCTTTCGACCACTGGCTGGTCAGATGCCGATTTGGCCCGGGAAGCCAGACTCTTCCGCGACGCGTCCCATGTTTTTCCGATGAGTGACTGGACTGCGGCGTCTCTGCGGAAGGATTGCGGTGTGGACTCTGCGAACATCACCGTCATGTATCCCTCAATCGACATTTCGCGCTTTGTCCGGCCCGCCTATCAGGACGAGGGCAAGCTGCGCCTCGTCTTCATCGGCAACAATTTTTTGCGGAAGGGTGGGGACAAGCTTTGCCAATGGGTGGGTGGTCCGCTTGCCGGAAAGGCCGAGTTGCACGTCATCTCCGGCGATCCCGATGCCAGGGGCGATCTTCCCGGCGTGATCTTCCATGGGCGCGTGCCGAACGACAAGCTTGTCAAAGACGTGTTGCCAAGCATGGATGCGCTCTGCTTGCCGACGAAATCGGACATGTCACCCTTGGCCATCATTGAGGCCGCAGCTGCTGGGTTGCCTGTCGTGGCGAGCCGGATCGGGGCCATCCCCGAACTGGTCCTTGAGGGCGAAACGGGATTCGTGGTGAACGCCGAAGACGAGGCCGGTTTCATCGCGGCTCTTGAAAACCTGGCGGTTGAGCCAGAACTGCGCCGGTCAATGGGGCTTCGAGCTTGGGACCATGCTCGGAGTAGGTTTGACGCGAGCGTCAATTTCAACGCACTCATCGATCAGTTGATTGCGCTGGGGCAGGGGAGACCTCACGGGAAGACATGACCGAACCGCTCAGCATTGCGCGGTCCGGTCTGTATTCGCCTACGAGAAGATAAGCTCGTAGACCGCAAGTTCGTCGGGCACCGACAAATCAAGTGTCAGGGCGTTGCTGCCTACCGTCGTTACGCTGGTCGTGGTGGTCGGCAGGTGTCTCCGAACGGTCGTGGCCTCCCGCTCGAGTTCAAGGCCGACATCCCGATCGGGTATCGTATCTGCCGAGACCGTGTCGCGGTTCCAGGTCTGCGCATCGAGCCAGATTGCAAGCAGATAAGTGCCATCGGACTTCTGGAACATGTGATGGCCGATATCGGTCAGATTACCCGTAAGCGTATATTTTAGCGCGACGGGTGTGAACGGGGTCGGATCTCTGAAAAGGTTGAGGATGCGTTGGACAGCGGCATATGCCGGACGCTGTGTTAGGCCCGTTCCAACTCCGTCACCCACACTGTTCGCATTGTTCCGCAAGAGGCCAAACCCGTGGTTCGTAGTGTTGTCGTCGAAAAGATTGTAGATGAAGACCTTTTCGGTGCCCCGGATGAAGAACTCGAACAATCCCCTGATGAGATAGGCGGCACAGATCTCTGCGTTTGGACGGTGTGGGCCGGGGCCAAGAACGACGTCATCAGTTCGATGCCCATATTCCCCGACCCAGAGGGGGGCGTTGCCGGCGGCTTCCATCTCATGCTTGATGACATCGTCCAGATGGACCTGCGCCTCTTCCTGGGTGTTCCCCTGGGTTGGGCGTGAGCCATCAGTGTAATAGTGAAGGTTGGACTTGTCCGAAATGCTCCCCATTTCGCCGATACTGGCAAGCGCGGTGGATGATCGCCTGAAAACAGAAGGTGAAAGCACCGGAATATTCTGGGTGTCAGCGCTGCCCTTCACCTTGTTGTAGAGATACTCCTGATTTTCCCTTGCGCGAGCGGCAGCACCACTTGTCGCTCCGTTATTCCACTCGTTCGGCCCTTCAAAGCCAATGACATTTGCAAATCCCACACTTGTTCGAAGCGCATCGATTGCCCTGTCCACATCGGTCGGATCGTAAACTGGGCTGACCCCATTCACAGTACTTTTTGGCGAGACGTGGGCGAGAATCTTCATGCCGCGGGCTACGACGGCGCTCGCGCTGTCGATGGTGCCGGAAATATGATTTATTCCCGATCGCACATAGCGGACACCCAGATCATAGAGTGGCTGCTTCCAGATATCTGTGCCCCAATCATTGGATAGCCAGTTGAAATGCGTGTTGATCCCGATCATTTCGACGAGATCGTCTGCCCGACTGACTTTGGCATCCTCTGCGTCGTCACCAAGTGTTTCGGCATAAGGGAGGAATCCGGAGGGAACAGCGTGACTGAAATCGCTTCGTACGGACCGCAAGGTGAAGATGCTCTGATCCGAAGACCGCGGATTGAAGTGGGGGATAAACTGTCCGTAATCCGGCAGATCAAAGCCACCGGTACCTGTCGCGGGATTCCCGACCCAGCCTGCGTTCGTACCGAAATAGACTTTACCTGCAGGCCCATCGACGGCAACACGAATGACATCGCCCGCTGTGCGGTCGCAGGCCTTCGCCGCAGTATCGCCAAAATCTGCAGGCGCGGCGACCCCGCCATTCACCCGCACGAATGTGATCGCAGTATTCTGAACGGCGCCCGCTCCGGGGGTGGCTGGACCACCGGAATGGGTGAGACCCACATAAGCATGAGTGCTCGCGCCATTGTTCGCGGGAACTGCAACCTCGAAATATACTTTCTCACTGGACTCAATGCTGCGTGTAGCCCGGACGCCGGAAAGAACATCCGAAATTGTCGTCACCTGTGTGCCATAGGAGATCGAGATCTCGTCAGACCCCGTAGCCGGATCAAACTGTACTGCATTGGTAATCGCCGTAATCGTGATGGCCGAAGATACGCCCGAAACACTTCCGGCAGCGTTTGATACTGTCATCCGCCGCGCAATCGTCGCACCGAGGTCTGCAAGATAAGGTAGATAAGTTGTCTGCGTCGCACCGGAAATATCAACGCCGTTCCGCGTCCACTGATAGGTAACACTCGTGTTCTCACCAGTATGAACCGCGCCGGAAATTGTCAGCAGAGAGCCGACTGTGCCCAAGCCTTCCGCAATTCCCGCGGAGACAAGGGTAGGTGCTGTGCTTTTCGAGTAGGTTTTGAAGGGAGCATCATAGAGTTTGACGCCGCTCGGCAGTGTCAGGTCAGCATCCTCCGCATTAGAGGCTGCTACGCGAAAGCGAAAATCACCAGCACAAACGATTTCCCCCTCGGCAAAGCTTTCGGTTGAGGCCTCAAGCTCTTCCATGGACCGGAAGCCATGAATGCTGTCGATCAGCGCCCAGAACTGCTCCTGGCTGGGCTTCTTCCCAGTCACGAAGTATTCCTTGATTATATCTGTAGGTTTGGACAATTGTTCAGCTCACTAAAAAAGTGTTTTCAATTTCCCAATATCCGATGCCGGAAGCGTTCTTCACGGTCACATGAAAGCTGGCTTCGGCAGAGCCCATCAAATTCTGAGCCACTACGGTGATGAGTGTATTGGAGGCGAGATCATCCGTTCTGATCCGCAACAAACCTGAAGAGGCATCAATACTGGCGATGTCTTTCCCGGCGTTGAGACTGTAAGTAAGATTGCCCCCCGAGAATTCCTGGAACGAGCGTATAATTTGCTCTCCGGTTCCTTGATCAAGGACCAAATCCTTCAGGGTATTTCGTGATGTTGGCGCGGATATCTTGGGGGAAATGGAGTTGAGGTCGAGGACTAATTTCAACACAGCAATTCGTTCACCTTTTGAAGATAATATATTACAATAAATCCAGGCAAAATTGCCCTTGATTTTAATATATTGCGTAAAAGTAAAAATGACCTTTATCGCGTTACATGCGCAGCCCCGGACGAGGCCTGCCTCATGGTCAAGAAGAGTTTTCTGAACTTTGACAAAATTAATCAAACACTCTAATCAACCCAAAGTTGAACTTAGGTGGGGAATGAGTGACAGACGCATATGTTCATTTATGTCACGAGAAAATAGCGCCTTCAAATTTGCCAGCAATCTGTGCATTTGCATGTACAACGACCGCAGGTTGTGTTTTTGAACTCAAAAAGAATTTTTCTCTGGAAATTCTCGCGCCTGCAGCATAATCGTAAGGGTAACGGCGGCGTGATTTGCGAGCTGGCGCTGCAACTAATTCTATAGTGGGTATACGTTGGTTAATATAGTGCGTTGGGCTGTAGAGGTAGTTTTGGTAGCGTTTTCATGCCTTTATCATTATCTTGGACGCGATACTTCACTCCATGAACAACAAAATTTGATCCTGCTTTCGATTAGCGGCGAGAGATAGGAGGCGAGGCATGCGCGTTCTGATCGTTGGAATTAACTTCCAGCCCGAGATGGTCGGGATTGGTGTCTACACATCCGAAATGGCCAAGGCTCTTGTCTGTCAAGGCCATGCGGTAACAGTCGTTACCTCGCCTCCCCACTTCCCGGCATGGCGTGTTCCTGACGGCTACAAGTGGTGGAGATATAGTTCGGCCCGTACGAAAGACGGTGTGAATGTTATCAGATGTCCACTATACGTGCCCAAAATTCCTTCTGGAATGCGACGTATTTTGCATTATCTAAGCTTCGCGTTGTCGAGCTTCCCAGCAGCGCTGTTGAACGCCATACGATCAAGACCTGACATGGTGTTTGTCGTGGCTCCCTCGCTGCTCTCGGCACCTGGAGCCCGTCTGGTCGCCTGGATAACCGGAGCGAAAGCATGGCTCCACATTCAGGATTTTGAAGTCGAAGCTGCCATGGCAACAAGCGTTCTCAAGGATGCTGGCAGGCGAGCAGGCATTGCTCGAAGCTTCGAAGGCTGGGTTTTGGGTCTGTTCGACAAGGTTAGCACAATTTCCCCTGCAATGGTCACCCGCCTTTGCGAGAAAGGTGTTCGAAAAAACAGAGTCTATGAGTTCCGCAATTGGTCAGACACGTCTCATATCAAGCCATTGGAGTTCCCTTCCACATATCGCGAGGAACTCGGAATCGATGCGAGGCATATTGCGCTTTATTCCGGAAGTATTGCCAACAAGCAGGGCATAGAGATTATCATTGAGGCTGCCGGCCTTCTGAAGCAGCGACAGGACATTTGTTTCTTGATTTGCGGCGATGGGCCAGCCGTGCCGGGCCTTAGAGCAAGAACTGCTGATCTGCAGCTTAGAAACGTATTCTTCCTTCCGCTCCAGCCTAAGGAAAAATTGGGTGATTTACTTGGGCTTGCCTCATTGCACCTACTCCCCCAGATAGCAGGTGCTGCGGATCTTGTTCTCCCCTCGAAGCTGACCAATATGCTCGCTTCCGGGCGGCCCGTCATTGCAACGGCGCTTCCCGAAACCGGCCTCGGCAAGGAAGTTGAGGGGTGCGGTTTGCTGGTGGAACCAGGAGATTCGGCCGGTCTTGCCCGAGCAATAGAAAGACTGGCCGACGATGATGCTCTCCGTGCAGATCTCGGACATGCCGCTGTTCGGCGCTGTCATGAGCGGTGGGACAGCACAAGCATACTTGAGCGATTTGACGCAGTGTTGCGTGATGTCGTGTGTAATAATATTGAAGCTCAATCCCATTCCAAAGAAGGTATTAAAGTAACAAGTTCATGAAACGAGCACTAATTACCGGGGTGACCGGACAAGATGGCGCCTATCTTTCCGAGCTATTATTAGGAAAGGGTTACGAGGTTCATGGAGTAAAGCGTAGAGCGTCTTCCTTCAATTCAGGGCGTATCGACCATCTCTATCAAGACCCCCATGAGCAGGATGTTCGCTTCATCTTGCACTATGGAGATATGACGGACTCAACGAACCTGATCCGAATTGTTCAGGAAGTGCAGCCGGATGAAATTTACAATCTCGCGGCACAATCCCATGTTCAGGTCAGCTTTGAGACTCCGGAATACACCGCCAATGCAGATGGGATCGGGACATTACGGATTCTGGAGGCAATCCGGATCCTCGGCATGGAGAAAACCGCACGCTTCTACCAAGCCTCGACGTCCGAACTCTACGGATTGGTGCAAGAAGTACCACAGAAGGAAACTACCCCCTTCTATCCGCGCTCGCCCTATGCCGCAGCGAAGCTCTACGCCTACTGGATCACGGTCAATTACCGTGAGGCTTACGGGATGCATGCTTCAAACGGCATTCTATTCAATCATGAGAGTCCTTTGCGCGGCGAAACCTTCGTTACCCGCAAGATCACGCGTGCGGCGGCTGCGATCAGTCTTGGCTTCCAGGACAAGCTCTATTTGGGAAATCTGGATGCTAAACGTGATTGGGGTCATGCGCGCGACTATGTTGAAGGTATGTGGCGAATTTTGCAGCAGGACACTCCTGACGATTACGTTTTGGCAACCGGCCAGACACAAACCGTACGTTCCTTTGTTGAAGCGGCGTTCCGGGCGGTTGCAATAGATATCGAATGGTCTGGCGACGGTGTGGACGAGAAAGGTATCGAAAAGCGCAGTGGTCGCGTACTGATTGAGGTTGACCCGCGCTACTTCCGGCCTACCGAGGTTGACCTCCTAATTGGTGATCCATCCAGAGCGCAAGAAAAACTTGGCTGGACCTACACGTCGACCCTTGATGACATGGTGGCTGAAATGGTCGCGGCCGACATCGAAGTGGTGCAGAAGGAAAAGGATCGGAAGGACCGCCACGGGTAACGGTTTAGGCGCGCGTCAAGAGCGCTGTGAGGTTTGCATGAGCTACGAGTTGAAAGGTAAGCGTGTCTGGGTCGCTGGTCACCGCGGCATGGTGGGAGGCGCTGTTGTGCGGAGACTTGAATCTGAGGATTGTGAGGTTATTACCGCCGGGCGTGAAGTGGTTGACCTTGTAGACCAAAAGGCGGTCCATGATTGGATGGCCAAAGCCAAGCCGGATGTTGTTATTTTGGCGGCTGCCAAGGTTGGAGGAATACAAGCCAATAATATTTATCCAGTCGACTTTCTTTATGACAACCTAATGATCGAAGCGAACATCGTTCACGCGTCACATAAGGCAGATGTGGAGCGCCTGCTATTTCTCGGATCTTCCTGCATTTATCCCAAGCATGCGCCGCAGCCGATTCCGGAAGCCGCGCTCCTGACCGGTCCGCTTGAACCCACGAACGAATGGTACGCAATTGCCAAGATCGCCGGCATCAAGCTCGTTCAGGCTTATTGCAAGCAATATGGGCGGGACTGGATCTCGGTCATGCCGACCAACCTTTACGGGCCTGGAGACAATTACGACCTCGAGACCTCACATGTCCTGCCAGCTCTGCTCCGGAAGTTCCACGAAGCTAAGAAACGCGGCGACAAGGAAGTAGTGATCTGGGGCTCTGGAACTCCTCTACGAGAGTTCCTCCACTGTGATGACTTGGCTGATGCAGTAGTGTTTCTTTTGAGAAAATACTCTGGCTATGAACACGTGAACGTCGGCAGTGGAGTCGAGGTTTCGATCCGCGAACTGGCAGAAACGATAGCTGAGGTGGTAGACTACCAGGCGGACCTGACTTTCGACACATCAAAACCCGACGGCACACCGCGAAAACTAATGGATAGTTCACGACTGCACTCTATGGGGTGGGACCATAGCATATCTCTTAAGGACGGCATCCGTCATGCGTATTCTAAGTTCTCGATAAAAACGGATAATCAACAGTGAGGATAGAGGAATAATTAAGTTTCGCAATCCTTTTCAATAAGGTTATTAGGCCAATCTGTTTTGATGAGCTCCTTTCTCTCGCATGGTAGTATTTGATCAGTTTACCAGATCATGAGGAAGAACGGCTATGTTCCGACGCGAGTTTTTCCAAAATGGTTTGGCATTAATGTCTTTGCAATTTTACCTTCATTTTTCTCGGCCGTCTTTGGCAAACCCGCAAACCCGCGGTGCGCTATCCGACTTGCGCGCAAATGCGATCATACGAGCTGCCAGTCTTTCTCAAATCATCAATTCCCAAGATCTTTGCGAGGGCGACGTTGTAGATCTGCCTGAGGGTCAGTTCGAAATCGTTGCGGCCGGAACATATTTTACAAATGGTACGACCGTAGTTGATATCGCGTCAGGCAACTTGCAAGCTGTTCTCCGCGCAGGTCAAAAAGTAGGAAACTCCGCAAGAGAACTGATCTCTGATACTCGACCGCCGACGCTTTTGCTTGAGGGAACGCGCGTCGAGACGAAGAACCATGACTCTTACCAAGTTCTATCGAGTACAATCCCTGATCCCGATATTGAAACAGCCGGTGGCGTCAAGCTTGCGATGATCCCAAAGTGGGATAGCACAATTTTTCCATCCCAGATTGGAATCACAACTGGCCTCGAGTTTACACCGACTCAACGGCGAACCGGGTTACAACAACTAATCCGGTGTGCCATGCGGGAACAGAAGGAAGTGGTCATTCCCCATTCCGAACTGCCTTGGGCAATCGACGCTCCACTGCGGCTCAACGGCGCACGCAAACTTCTCATCCATGTTGATGGTGAAATTGAAAATACGAGAGACGCTGACGATTATCAACTGAATGCGGTATTCGAACTGGGAAATCAAAACCCAATAAATTGGACAAACAACAAAACAAAATTAAAATGGATGGAGGCTAATCCGCTGTCTGCCGGAACAGATCAGATCGTGCTTAATAAAAGTACGGATATTTCTGATAATTTGCCAGTTCTTTCCATCGGCGACATTGTGTATGTACGTAGCAAAGCCTATCGTGTCGGATTCGAGCACGATGCAGAACATCCTGCCTTTATGTTGTGCGCGCGTATAACCGGAATTGACAATCATTCGGGTGCGATTTTTCTTGACCGTGCGGTCTGCGAAAATGTCACGGACACGCTGATTGCCAAAGCAAATTCTTCAAATATCACTGATACAAGGGGCAATCCGATCTATGTAGCCGATGGTGTCCATATCACTGGATCGGGAAGGTTGAAATCAAAACATTCAGTATTTGTCCGCACAGCATCACTTGATTGCACTATCGACGTAAGCACATTGGTTGGATCGAATGTTTTATTTGGTAACATGTGGGCAAACAGTCGAGTACGGGTTGATAACGTAATCGCCAGTAGGAAAATAGCCGATATTGCGGGGTGTAGTCACGAAAGCAGTATTGAAATTGGAAAAGCTGAATTGTTTGGAACCGGGACATCTGGAATTCCTGCATTTGCAATAGCTGAAGGCGCACGCGATATGCGCTTGCATATTGATCAAACTGTAGCGGGAGAATGGAACCAGAATACTGCTTTCTTGTTGATTGCCAATAGTCGTCGCGTGCGCGCCGATTTGGGATCTATTTTTGCACCGAGGATGACCAGCGGAAATGGAATAACTGTAACCTGTGCGAGTGCCCCAAATTCCACTGTGGCAAGAACGGAAGATATTTCCATTAACTTGAATTCTGCTAATTTTGGTCAACCGTTTCGGGACGTTTACTTCCAAGATCAGGGAGGTGCACTACGTCGATGCGAAATCCAAACTGGCCATTTTGTCAGCAATCCGAAGATTGCTGGTATTGAATTGGAAGGCAATGACCATTGTATTGGAAGCTTAGTGCGGCATGAAGTTGGTAGCATACGGCTGTCGGCAAACTCTACGGGAATTCGAGCCCTCGGCTGTTATGCTGAAGAAGGTTTGACCGTAGAGAGCGGTGCCTCACTTTCCAATCACCAAATAAGGTTAACATCACGTACACTTACGCATTTAAAGCAGGGCGTAAAAAATTATCGTAGCAATGTTGCATCAAACTCCACCATTGAGAATGACCCTATTCTCGTTGGGGCTTTTCCCCCAAATGCACTTCTTCCTGGTGATGAGATCAATTTTCAGATCGAAGGCCGCGCCGATGGAACATCGGGGATTAAAAAAATCCAGATTGCAGATGACGATGGAGCAATCATGGGGCTAACTCTAAATCCCGATGAGGAAGGGAACTTTTCAATTTTTGGAACTGCAATAGTAATGTCTGACGCCGCCATTGCTTTTTCTGGTTCTCGAATGTTCCAATCGAACACTAAGGCTACCCCGCATAATCTATCAGAAACCTATTTAGGTAAGGAAGTGGCCGCGTCGTTGGATGCGATTTCAAAGTCGGTCAACCGCATCTGTGCGCTTAATACACCTATGTCCACAGTAAGAACGGGCAGATCTTTGCTAAAATCTGGTTATGGCCTTTTCTGCGAAAGGTGGGTCAACAGTAGCCGAGACAGCATCACCATACGTCAAGCATCTATTCGCGTGCACCGAGAGGGCTTTTTAACCTGAGAACTTCCTCTGATTGCCCGTCTTAACCGAGTAAAATACTACTCATCCCACAAGAAGTAGAACGTAGCGATGATTATGCACCTGCCCCCAACGTTAGGCCACCCGGGTCTGGAAAATCCGGGCTCTTGCACCTGCCCCCAACGTTAGGCCACCCGGGTCTGGAAAATCCGGGCTCTTTCACGCTGGCGGGCCGGATACGCCAGCGGAGTTCGTCAGCGTGATCGGTACCTTATAACCGATCGCGCTATGGGGTCGATCTTCATTGTAATATCTGCGCCAAGTCTCCATCTTTTCCCGCGCATCCGCAAGCGTCAGGAACCAATGCGTGTTCAGGCACTCCTGTCTGAATTTGCCATTGAACGCCTCTATGAAGGCGTTGTCCGTTGGCTTCCCGGGCCGGGAGAAATCCAGGACGACCCCGCGCTGATAGGCCCAGAGATCGAGATCTCGCGAGATGAATTCGGTTCCCTGATCCACCCGGATCACCTTCGGATACCCGGTGTGGGCGCAAGTTTCATCCAACGTCCGAACCACGTCTTCTCTGTACTGACCCAGTGAAAACCTGCTCATGCTACAAGGAGGAAAACGTAGCGATGAGTGGACCATTGGAAGACGGTATCAAGCGATGGACGGCGAAGCGCAAATCAGCGCTCGTCATTGAGATCATCCAGGGCAAGACGACGGTAGCCGAGGCCAGCCGGTCGTATGATTTAACGCCCTCTGAGATCGAGAATTGGGTGGATGATGCGCGAAAGGGCATGGAGAACGCCCTAAAAGCCAGTCCGCTTGATGTCCGCCAGCAATACGAGAAGCAACTTCGCGATCTGCAAGAAGCTTATGGCGAAGCCATGTTGGAGCTCCGCGCCAGAAAAAAGCTCCAGGCCTTGCTGGACGCGGAGGACGACAAATGATCCGCAGCGTGCAGCAAGGCCTTCTCGACGATGGAATTGTTGTGCCGGTGACCAAACTTTGCGCGTGGTTCGATGTCCCGCGCCGCACGGTCTATTACAAACCGACAAAAGCGGCGCCAAAGCTGGACGACAAATTCGTCGCGCCGATCAAAGCGCTGATCGAAGAAGAGCCATCTTTCGGATATCGCACCGTCGCTTGGCTTCTTGGGTTCAACAAAAACACCGTGCAGCGGATCTTCCAGATAAAGGGCTGGCAGGTTCGGAAACGATCCATTGGGGCCCGGCCACGCGTTGAAGCTTTGCCATCCGTTGCGGAACGGCCCAATGAAAGATGG
>NZ_JBNAFY010000007.1:0-257500 GCF_049800915.1 Amaricoccus macauensis | reverse complement strand
CGCACTGGAGGTCCGAACCCACACCTGTTGAAAAAGGTCGGGATGAGGTGTGCCTAGGGGTGAAAGGCCAATCAAACTCGGAGATAGCTGGTTCTCCGCGAAATCTATTTAGGTAGAGCGTCAGATGAATACCTTCGGGGGTAGAGCACTGGATGGGTAATGGGGACCCACAGTCTTACTGATCCTAACCAAACTCCGAATACCGAAGAGTACTATCTGGCAGACACACGGCGGGTGCTAACGTCCGTCGTGGAGAGGGAAACAACCCTGACCTGCAGCTAAGGCCCCTAATTCGTGGCTAAGTGGGAAAGCATGTGGGACTTCCAAAACAACCAGGAGGTTGGCTTAGAAGCAGCCATCCTTTAAAGATAGCGTAACAGCTCACTGGTCTAAACAAGAGGTCCTGCGGCGAAGATGTACCGGGGCTCAAGCCACGAGCCGAAGCTCAGGGTGTGCACTTTGTGCACGCGGTAGCGGAGCGTTCTGTCTATTAACTCCATGTCTCTTATGTTTTGTGCGAGGCCCGTTTGCGCTCAAGTAGCGAAGCGGTAGCGCAAACAAAACAACGGAGACACGGAGTTTGCGATGAAGCCGGCGCGTAAGCGATCCGGTGGAGCATTCAGAAGCGAGAATGTTGACATGAGTAGCGACAAGGAGTGTGAGAGACACTCCCGCCGAAAGTCCAAGGGTTCCTGCTTAAAGCTAATCTGAGCAGGGTGAGCCGACCCCTAAGGCGAGGCCGAAAGGCGTAGTCGATGGGAATCCGGTTAATATTCCGGAGCCAGGAGGATGTGACGGATCGCGGCTGTTGTCTGATCTTATCGGATTGATCAGGCTTCGAAGCGGTTCCAGGAAATAGCCCTCCATTAGATCGTACCCGAAACCGACACAGGTGGACTGGTAGAGCATACCAAGGCGCTTGAGAGAACTGCATTGAAGGAACTCGGCAAAATGCCTCCGTAACTTCGGGAGAAGGAGGCCCCGTTGGCGCGCAAGCGTTGGCGGGGGGCACAGACCAGGGGGTGGCGACTGTTTACTAAAAACACAGGGCTCTGCGAAGCCGCAAGGCGACGTATAGGGTCTGACGCCTGCCCGGTGCTGGAAGGTTAAAAGGAGAGGTGCAAGCCTTGAATTGAAGCCCCAGTAAACGGCGGCCGTAACTATAACGGTCCTAAGGTAGCGAAATTCCTTGTCGGGTAAGTTCCGACCTGCACGAATGGCGTAACGACTTCCCCGCTGTCTCCAATGCAGACTCAGCGAAATTGAATTCCCCGTGAAGATGCGGGGTTCCCGCGGTCAGACGGAAAGACCCCGTGCACCTTTACTACAGCTTCACACTGGCATCAGGTCAGAGATGTGCAGGATAGGTGGCAGGCTTTGAAGCGGGGACGCCAGTTCCCGTGGAGCTTCCCTTGAGATACCACCCTTCGCTCATCTGATGTCTAACCGCGGTCCGTCATCCGGATCCGGGACCCTGTGTGGCGGGTAGTTTGACTGGGGCGGTCGCCTCCCAAACAGTAACGGAGGCGCGCGATGGTGGGCTCAGACCGGTCGGAAATCGGTCGTCGAGTGCAATGGCATAAGCCCGCCTGACTGCGAGACTGACAAGTCGAGCAGAGACGAAAGTCGGCCATAGTGATCCGGTGGTCCCGCGTGGAAGGGCCATCGCTCAACGGATAAAAGGTACGCCGGGGATAACAGGCTGATACTGCCCAAGAGTCCATATCGACGGCAGTGTTTGGCACCTCGATGTCGGCTCATCACATCCTGGGGCTGGAGAAGGTCCCAAGGGTACGGCTGTTCGCCGTTTAAAGTGGTACGTGAGCTGGGTTTAGAACGTCGTGAGACAGTTCGGTCCCTATCTGCCGTGGGTGTAGGAGACTTGAGAGGAGTTGCCCCTAGTACGAGAGGACCGGGGTGAACGCACCACTGGTGGACCTGTTGTCGTGCCAACGGCAGTGCAGGGTAGCTATGTGCGGACAGGATAACCGCTGAAGGCATCTAAGCGGGAAGCCCCCCTCGAAACCAGGTCTCCCTTGAGGGCCGTGGTAGACCACCACGTCGATAGGTCGGAGATGTAAGCGCGGTAACGTGCTCAGTTGACCGATACTAATCGCCCGATTGGCTTGATCCGATCCAGTGGAAGCCAGGACCAGTCCTGGCCGACCGGAAACGGGAAGCCTTTGACCCAGAACAGTCAGAGAATGAGAAAGACAAGTCTCGTGTGTCCTGCCGACCCAGTCAAAGCGGGTGGGCAGGAGGATGCGTTTTCCAGGTTTGGTGGCAACAGCTGCGAGCGAAACACCCGATCCCATCCCGAACTCGGCCGTTAAGCGCCTCGGCGCCGATGGTACTGCGTCTCAAGACGTGGGAGAGTAGGTTACCGCCAAACCTGATAAACGCATCCCAAAGCTTCTCTTCACAAACGTCCCTCCCAAAAGGGACAACCCGATAACCGGCACGGCACGACCAAAAACAACCGTGCCAAAGCGCAGAAAGTCAACCAGACTTTCAAATGGCGCGGGGTGGAGCAGCCCGGTAGCTCGTCAGGCTCATAACCTGAAGGTCACAGGTTCAAATCCTGTCCCCGCAACCAAAGCCAGAATCCATATCACTCGCTCGAAAATGCCGAACAGCGGTTGGGCAAGAAATCGATCGTGTACCAAACATGACTCCCAAAAGGCGCGTCGGCCGGCGATCGCGAAAACTGGTGTCGCAGCCCCGCCGTGACCCTCCGGTTTGACGTGAAATGCCCCTCGTGTAGCCTGCCTCACGTCACTTGACGCGGGTTTGCAGGCGGGTCGCCAATATGAACGACTTCACGACAGAGAATTTCACCGCCAATCTCAAGATCGCCGCCAGCTATTACCCGTCGATCTCCGAAATGTGCCGCAAGCTGGGCATCAACCGGCAGCAATTCATGAAATACCTGTCCGGCGCGTCGTTCCCGTCGCGATACAACATGCGCCGGATCTGCGATTTCTTCGGCTTCGACGAATACGAGATGCTGCTGCCCCACGAGCAGTTCCAGAACATCGTCCGGCTTCGGCCCGTGCGCGGCGCCGAGGATGTCACGATGCCACCCGGACTGGCGGGCATGCTGACGCAGGCGCAACGTTCCCGCGGCGTCCTGAGCAAGACATACGGGTATTATCACAAATACTACCTGTCGTTCTCTACGCCGAAACACGTGCTCAAGTCCCTCGTGTTCATCTATGGCTGGAACGAGTACACCCTCTACAAGCGCCTTGAACGTCTGAAGCGTCCCGGCGTTCCCGGACCGCCGGACGTCTACAAGTATGCGGGAATGGTCACCGTGGCAGGGGATCGGATGCACCTGCTGGATCAGGAAGTCATCACCGGGGCCGAACTGACCCAGACCGCGCTCTTCATGAACTACCGCAACCGCGTGTCCGTGCTGACCGGCCTGACCATGGGCGTTTCGGGCGGAGATGCCCATGAGCCTTCGAGTGCGCGCGTGGTCATGGAATATATCGGCCGATCGGTGAACCTGCGTCAGGCTATTTCGGATTGCCGGCTCTATCCTCTGGACTCCACCAGCATCCCCCGGCGCATTCTCTACCATCTGACAGCCAGTGGCCGGATCAATGAGCCGCTCAGGGGAAAGGTCTTCTGAGACCCGCCCGGCAGGCAACAAGCGGTGTCCGGCAGGGGAGGGGGCGATTCAAGGCCGCCCCCCTCCGCATGAGTGTCATTTGCCCAGAAGCAGCTCGGGCAGGAACAGCGACAGTTGAGGCACGAAGGTCGTTAGGATCAGGGTCGGCATCCAGGCGAAGATGATGAAGATCATCGTCGGCCCAAGCATCTTCACCACCGGAGCGCCGGTGACCCTCGCGCCGAGATAGAGGTTCGGCGCTGTCGGTGGCGTGACATTGGCCATGCCCAGATTGACCCCCAGCACGGCGGCGAAGTGGATCGGGTCCATGCCGACACTCTGAACGATGGGAAGCAGGATCGGCGTCGAGAGCAGCAGGCCGCTGATATCGTCCATCAGCATCCCGATGAGGATCATCGTCAGGTTGACCATCAGCAGAATGACGATCGGATTCTCCGAAACGGAATAGACGAGATCTTCGGCGATGCCCGGAATGTCCTCGAAGATCAGGAAACGGCTGACGATCAGGACCATGAAGATCATCGACATGACCACACCCACCGTGATCCCGGCCTGAAGCATGGTCTCACGGAAGGATTTCCAGGTCATGCCCTTGTAGATGTAGATCGCCACCGGAATGGCGTAGATCACCGCAAATCCCGCAGCCTCGGTGGGGGTCATGATCCCGCCGTAGATCCCGCCGAGGATGATCAACGGCATAAGAAGCGCGGGAAATGCTGAGCGCGACCGGGTCTTGAACTGGAAGGCGAAATCGGTGGGCCTCTCGTTCAGCTCGAGGTCCTTGCATTTGCGAAGCTGAACCTGGTTTACGATGCAAAGCATGGTAATCAGGATGAGCCCCGGGATCACCGTCGACAGAAAGCACTTCAGAACGGATGTCTGGGAGACCCACGCGTAGAGAATGTGCGACGAACTGGGTGGGATCAGCATCCCCAGCGGGCTCGCATTCACGATAAGGGCCGCGCTGAGGCCTTCCGGGTATTTCGCGCGCCGCAGATGCGGCATCATGATCCCGCCGATACACGTCAGAGTCGCGCTGCCGCTGCCGGAGATCGAGCCGAAAATCCCGCTCGCGAGCACCGCGGCAATGGAAAGCCCGCCCCGGACATGGCCGATCATCAGTTCGGCCAGGTGGACGAGCGGCGCCGCAATGCGTCCCTTTTCCATGATCGCTCCCGCGATGATGAAGAGCGGAATGGCAAGCAACACGACGGAGTTCATCTTCCAGTGACCCGAGGGCAGATATCCCGCCACATCGAAATCCCCCACCAGGGACAGAAAAAGCAGCACGCCGCCGAAGGCCAGCGGGACGGTGACCCCGATCAGCAGCAGGCAGCAGAGAACGAGAAGGCTTCCAGCTATGACCATGGTGCTATTCTTCCTCCGGGACGCGCTCGTCCTGATTTGCGCTCTGCGGGCCCTGCTGGATCAGGAGGGAGAGCTGGAGCGCGGTGAAAACCGTCATCATGAAAAATCCGACGAAGATCCCGAGGCGCGGCACAACGAACGGGATCTTCAATGCAATGGACGTCTGCCACATGGGGTATGAGGCAAGCTCATCCCGGATCATGACAAAACCTAGATATGTCAGGTAGATGAGCACGACGAGCTCGATGGCCTTCACGACAATTGCGCGCCGGTGAATGGTCTTGGGATCCTTCAGCATGATCCCAAGGATATCGGCATTGATATGGACATCCCTGTAGCTGGCGACAGCGCTGGCGAGAAAGATCATCCAGAACGCGATCACCATGAGCCACTCTTCGTAGGCGAACAGATCGGCATTGAATCCGTATCGGAGGATCACCACGCAGAAGAACGTGAGCGCCATGATGCAGCCGCCCAGGATGATGAAGAAATGCATGGCCTTCAGCATGGCGCGAAGCACGCTCGGGCCGGGCCCGGAAAGAGGTTCCGTTTGACTGCTCATGATCGACCCTTTCAAAATGGACCTTCGAGGCATCGGGCGGGCCAGTGGGCCCACCCCTCCGAAAGGGCTCAGCTGCCGTCGCCGAGGTCAGACTGAAGCCGGTCGATCACGTCCTGCCCGACGATTTCCGAGATGGATGGCCATACGGTCGCCCGCACATGATCGCGCAGAACGGCGATCTCTTCGGGCGTCGGCGTCAGGATTTCGTATCCCGCGTTGACCAGTTCTTCCGCAAACTTCGCGTCGTTTGCCTTGTTCCAGGCGAAAAAGTCGTCCGATGCCTTCTCGAAGGCGGCCTGAACCACCTCGCGCTGATCTTCGTTCATCTCGTCCCAGGACTCTTGCGAAGCGTAGAAGGTCGAAAGCTCCATGAAGGCGTTGTAGTCCACGAAATACTTGCCAACGCCAGACTTCGCGAAGATCGAATAGGCCGACTGCTTGGTGCAGCAGATGGCGCCGTCAACGACACCGGACTGCACCGCCGCGAAGATCTCTGCGTAGGCCATAGTCGTCGTGTTGTAGCCGATGGCTTCCATCGTGTCCTTGACCGCATTCGACGACCAGACCCGCGTGTTCATGCCCTTCGAGCCGAGACCGGCGTAGTCCTCGGGCATCTTCTCGGCGACGAGGTTCGAGAAGCCTTCCGGATTGTTGGAGATCATCCGGAGCCCGAGATTGGCGAGCCGTTCGCTCATGATCTGGTTGAAGGCGGAATCCGGGTTGCGAACTGTGCTCTCCATCTCGTCCCATGAACTGACGAGATAGGGCATCGAATTGATCTCGAAGGCAGGATCCTTGTGGGCATAGATGAACCCCATCACCAGGTCGATATTGCCGCGGATCGCGTCCTCCAGAAGCTCTTCCCCGGAGCCGAGCTGGTTGGCCGGGAAAACGGAAACCCTGAGGCCGACATCCGCGGCCTCGATATCTTCCGCGATCTGTTCCATGATCTTGGTGCCCTGGTGTTCCACGGGAAGCGTGCCCGCGAACTTGAGGCGCAGATCCCTGGCATCGGCGGATGTCGCGAGCCCGAGGGCGAGAGCGCCCGCGAGGCCGATGCAGCTCGGGCGCAGCGCGCGCCAGGATCGGGTGAAGTCCAGCATGGTTGTCTCCTTCGAATGACAAAGGCGTGTGGGACCTGCGTGACCCATACGAGCGTTTGCAGGCAGTTCTCGAGGCGGGCGCATGACGAATGCCACGCGCCAGAACGTGTTTGGCCGGATGCGGCAGCTGCGCCTGACCTATCGGCGCGCCCCTGGCCGTCGGGCTTTGGATCGTCCGGCAATTTCAGTCGCTTGCTGCAGCTTGGCGACCGGGAAGTGCCGGTGTTCGTTTCTCTTTTCCGCGAGGTGTTCTTCAGGTTCCGCGACAGGTTCAGTATGCACTGCCGGGTGCCCGTGAAAAAAGACGATACGGGCGTCATGGCCTGTCGCGACCTGGGCCGTCGGGAGCGTCTATTCGCGTCAGGAGGGGTCGCTTTGCACCGGGGACAAGCCCGATCGGATTGCCGTAGCGTTCTGTCCAAAGGCGACTGGAACAGAGGCAACGATATGAGCGACCCGCATCTCGAGAATCATTCCGGCGACATCGACCTCATGCCGGGGAAGGCCGCCCGATGGGCAGAGACATGCCTCGCCCGGATTGCGCAGAACGACCACAGGTACCATGCCGTCTCCCGGCTCTTCGAGGCGGAGGCGCGACGGCATGCGGCCCGTCTGGATACCCTCGAGGCGAAAGGCGCAGCGCGCGGGAAGCTTCATGGCATCCCTTTCCTGGTAAAGGAGTTGATCGACGTCGCCGGTGCGCCCACGCTCTTTGGATCTTCTGCCTTCGCGTCGGGCGTCGCGGGGCGAAACGCTCCGGTCATCGACCGCCTGAGAGAGGCGGGGGCCAATCTGCTCGGCACGACCCACATGGTGGAATTCGCTTTCGGTAGCTGGGGCACGAACTATGGCCGGGGAACGCCCTGGAACCCATCCGATCCGGAGGTGCACCGCGCACCGGGCGGGTCGAGCAGTGGCTCGGCGGTCGCGGTCGCCGCAGGATATGTTCCGGTGGCCATCGGCAGCGATACGGGCGGGTCAATCCGCATCCCGGCCAGCCTGTGCGGCGTCATCGGGTTCAAACCTAGCTTCGGGCTGATCCCGACCGAAGGCGTCGCGCCCCTCGGCCCCACTTTCGATACCCTCGGTCCAATCACCCGAACGGTCGAGGATGCGCGCAGCTTCACCGAAGCGATGTCCGGCTCGGATCTCTGCCACCCTCCCGTGGACATGATCAGCCTGCGGATCGCGGTCCCGAGCGCCGAGGCGCTCTCGCCGATCGATCCCGGTGTCGCGCGGGCGTTCTGGCAGCGGATCGAACTCCTTGAGGCAGGTGGAGCAACGGTCTCGCAGGTCCAGCTTCCCCTGACGCTGCCCCAGTTCCAGAAGCTCAACGGCGATATCGTCGGCTATGAAGCCTATGCCTCCCTGCGCGACCTCGTCGAGGACTGGCGGCAGCCCATGGACCCGTTCGTGCGCCGCCGTGTCCTGGCCAGCCGCGAGACAAGCCGCGAGACCTATGGGGGCTGGCTTTCGCGCATGGCTGCCGCAGAGGCCGAGTTCGCGCGAACCATGGCCGGGCACGATGTCCTCGCACTTCCGGGAACGCCCTTCTGCGCACCTCCGGTCTCGCAGATCGACGAGGCCGAAATCCCCATGTCCCGCTACACGCGGATCGCGAATTGCCTGAACCTCTGCGCCATAACCCTCCCGATGCCACGGGCCGATGGTGAACTGCCGGTCGGGCTCCAACTCTGTGCGCAGGCCAATGCCGACGCCTATCTGCTCGCGCTCTCGGAAACGATCGTCGGAAGTTGGCGGGGGCACCAGCAAGCGCCCCGGCCTGATGTGTAAGGGCGACGGCATTCCGCGCACCCGGCGTGGCGGAGCCCAGACGTCCGAACGCTAACCGGATAAGGAAATCGGTCCTTCTTGATCCCATTCGCTCTGGTGTAGGATGGTCCTCACAAAACGCGCGAGGGAGGCGCATGGTCGGACTGATCGATATCACCGAATACAAGCGTGCCGTCGAGGAGTCGCGTCTGCGTTGCCAGGAGCACATGCTGCACCCGGACACGAGAAACCCGATCATGCGCCTGCAACAGTCGGAGGTGGCGCCGCGCCGCGAAGCCTTCCTCGACGCCATCGGAGATATCCGCAACGAGACCGATGCCCTGGCGGAGATTGCACTGAAGGCCGGACATTGCCTCATCATCACCGACCCCGAATGCATCGCCATCGACATCCGGACCACCCGTGCCGACCAGGACCTGCTTGAGGCGGCGGGTATCGTGCCGGGGAGCTGCTGGAGCGAGCAACTCGCCGGAACGAATGGCGTGTCGCTGGCAGTCGAGAACGACACCGTCTTCACCGTCCGTGGACAGGACCACTTCTTCCGCAACCTCCGCGACGTGGTCTGCTCCGGCGCTCCGCTGCGAGGGGCCGATGGCGAGATCCTGGGCGCCCTGTCGCTGAGCTGCCTCGATCGCGAGAGCCCGGTGGACTACGTGTTGGCGCAGCACCTCCTCAACCAGACCGCCGACAGGATCGAGGCAAGGCTTTTTGCCCGAACCTATGCCACCCGGCATGTCATGGCCCCCGCACCCGGCGCGCCGCGAGGCGCTTTGCTGGCACTTGACGAAAGTTCTACCGTCGTTGCCGCGACCCGTGCCGCGAATGCCATGGTCGAGGGCGGCAATCTGATCGGTCGGACATTGGGGGAACTGTTCGAGACCGAACTGCCCGTGGTCGATCTGCCTGGCAGGGTCGTGCGGGGCCGGCCCGTTTCCGGCCGGCTCGCATCCGACCTGCGGGAAATCGCCGGTCGGGATCCGTCCATGAACCGTGCCGTCGCGGAGGCCGAACGGTTGCTGGCCCTGAACCTGCCCGTGCTGATCGAGGGCGGGCCCGGTACCGGCAAGAAGCAGCTTGCGGAGGCGCTTCTTCGGCAATCTCGCAATTCGATGCGATATCTAGACGGCGTGGTGATGGCCGCGGCCGAGGAACCTCTGCGCGCCGTGCTCGAATGGGTCCGCGAAACCGACCGGTTTCTGGGGCGGGGCACGGAGATCACCCTGCTTCTCAATCAGCTCGACGCGCTCTCGGCGCAGGCGCAAGGCCTTCTGGCCACATGGCTCGCTCGCCACGACGAATGCGGGAGCCTGCAGGGGCCGTCCGCGCGTTTCCGGGTCGTGGGAACGTCTTCGACCGGCGCGGATCTGGGGGCGCTCGCGAGCGTCTTCGCCGCGCATCGTGTCCAGCTCCCGGCTCTGCGCAAGAGACAGGACCTGACCGACCAGATCAGGGCTGCGCATCAGCGGTTCGCCGGGGCGGAGGCCACGATCTCGGACGAGGCGCTGGATTGCCTTCTGGCCTATGACTGGCCCGGCAACCTGCGCGAACTGGAGAATGTCTTCGCCGGAATCGCCACCCTGCACGGGCGCAGGGATCTCTGCATCTCGCAGCTCCCGCAGCATATCGCGGCGGCGCTCGCGCCGGAGAAGACCGCGATCCCGGATCTCGAGAGCGCGCTGCGCCAGACCCGGTGGAACGTGAGCCGCGCGGCACGGCTTATGGGGATCAGCCGCGCTACGATCAACCGGCGCATCCGGGAATCGGGGCTCCTGCGCCCTGCCGTCGGATCGGAGTAGGCGCAAAGCGATAGATCTCGCGGGCGTCACCGTTCAGATCGACGAGCGCAACTCTTCCATCAAGTGCCATCTTGGTGTTTCCATTCTTCGAATGTCGGACCGCGAATGAAATCCGTTTGGGGCGACCGGCCCGATCCGCGGGGAGGTAGTGCCGGACCGGTCGCGGCCCGGGCAGGTTCATCTGCTGACCGGGATTCCGTTGGCGGAGACGCGACGTGCATCGCGAGCCCGCGTTCTAGATCTCGATGATGATCTTCAGCTGGTCTCCCGCAGGGTCCAGCAATGCGTCGAACCCGTCCCTGACTGCATCCTCCAGCGCAATCCGGCGGGTCACCAGCTTCTCGTCCGGGATCATGCCGGTCGAGATGAGCTTGGCGACACGGGGCCAGAAATGCGTACCATAGGTCCAGGACCCTCGAATCTGCACATCCTTGAACGTGACCTGGAACCAGTCGAGGGCCCCCTCGCCGGGGTGAAGGCCGCATTGCACGATGATGCCCTGCTTGCGGACCGCCGAGAGACAATCCTTCAACGCGTGCTCGTTACCGACGCATTCGATTGCGGTGTCGCAGCCCACACTGGCCTCGGTTGCAGCATGGACCGCGTCCGCTACGCTTTCCCGCGTCGGGTTGATGGTCACGACCTCCGGCAGGACGCTCTTGGCGAGTTCGAGGCGCGTGTCGTTCGGGTCCGAGAGGAACAGGCGTGTCGCTCCCGCAGCGCGCGCGGCCATCAGCGTTACGACTCCGATCGGCCCGGCCCCCGTGACAAGAACGCTGGAACCCGCCGTGACCTCGCCGCGGTCGCAGGCATAAACCCCGACGGCGGTGGGCTCGATCAGGGCGACGGCTTCATCGGCCAGCTCGTCGGGAACCTTCGCGACGTTGTAATCGTCGAGAAGGGCGTATTCCGCCATGCCGCCCCAGTCATGCGACAATCCGACGATGGCGATCCTGTCCGAAAGCTGGAAGAGTCCCCGGTCGGCATGGTATTCCCCGGCGCGGGGCGTCACGATGGGCTGGCAGGATACCCGGTCGCCGACCGCGACATGGCCGACACCGGGGCCAATGGCCTCGACGACCCCGCCGAACTCATGGCCCATGATCTGCGGCAGTTTCGCGCCGGTGAAGACATGCGGTTCCTGCGGAATGAAGATCGGGCCGTAGGAATACTCGTGCAGGTCCGAGCCGCAGATACCGCAATGGGTATTGCGCACCAGGACCTGCCCCGGACCGGGGGAGGCGGGTTTGTCGACGTCTTCGATGCGCAGGTCTTTCGCACCATGAAACCGCAAGGCTTTCATGAGTTTCTCCTGGGGTTGGAACCAGTGAGCGCACGCACGCGGCCCTTCATGCGGGCCGGGTGTCGCCGGTCATCGGAACAGGCACTCTTTCGGGGTGGATGGCCGTCTCAGGCCAGGTCGTCCTTGCCGTCAATCACGAAGTGATAGCTCGTCGATCCGTTCAGCCGGGATGCCAGGTAGGGCTTGTAGTCCGGGTCGTTTTCGAAGTTCAGCGCCGCCTCCTTCGTTGGCCATTCGAGTACCACCCGCAGTGCGGCCGGGAGGTCTGGGCCTTCGACCTGCCGGTGATCGGCGGTCCGCGCGAGTTACCTGCCGCCGTGTTTGGCAATCAGCTTGCCCACGGGCGCGATGTATCCCGGTATCCAGGCGTCATCCGTCGGGCTCACGAACAGAACGGAATAGGCAGTCATCGGAATGTCCTTCCTCTTGGAGTGTGGATCCCGCAGGCGGTGGAGCGCCCCCACCTGCGCGCAATCGTGGCTGTGGGGGTCAGGTCCAGGGGCGCACGGGATCGGAACCGTCCCAGCTCCGGGCTGCTTCCTCGGTGCGGCGGAAGATCTCGCGATAGACCGCGCTGTCCTCCCAGAACTCGACATAGTGGCCAAGGGTGTCGAGCATGTCGAAATAGACGAGAGGCGAGTCGCCGATGGTGCATTCGAAGGCGGGGGCGTGGCCGAGCCCGATGAAATGCTCCCGGTTGGCGGCATAATCCTGGGGCATGTAGCCGAAATGGTGCAGACCCCGGCGACCGCCGTCCATCCACTCCTTGTAGACCGAGGGCGCGTCATTGTGCTGCACGACCAACTCGACCTGCACCGCACCGCTGTTGCCCAGCGCGAGCGTCACGTCCGCCTCCGTGGGTTCGCCACGGAAGATCTGGTTCTCGAGCGGTGCGTGCTCGAACAGGAAGAAGGGACCGACCTTCAACTCCTCCGTCCAGTATTTGAGGGCCGCATCGAGATCGTCCACCACGTAGCAAACCTGCTGCAGCGTGAAGATCGGCTGCGAGGGGCCATGCATGGGGCCGTGCATCTGGGCGCGGGCCGGACCGGCAGCACCAAGGGCACCGAGCGTGGCCGCGCCGCCGACCATGAGTTCACGGCGCGTTGGCAACGGATCGCGTTGCATGAGGCGGGATTGTGTCATTCTATCCTCCTTGTCCGGGCCGTTCTTGTGTCGGGCGCATCCCCCAGGCCCGGTTTCCCCGGATGCGCCTTTCTCGGATCTGCCGGGCGGCTTCAGATGCTGCCCGCACCCATTTCGCCGGCGATATAGGCGGCCTGCCGAATGGCTAAAGCCACGATCGTCAGGGTCGGGTTGCAGGCCCCCGAAGAGGTGAACTGGCTGCCGTCGGAGACGAACAGGTTGTCGATGTCGTGCGCCTGCCCGAACCGGTTCACCACGCCCTTCGAGGGGTCGTCGTGCATCCGGTTCGTGCCCATGTTGTGGCTCGCCGGATAGGCTGGCAGCTCGTAGACATCCGTGGCCCCGACCGAGCCGTAGATCTCGGATGTGGCCTCGAAGGCATGGGCAGTCAGCGCGTGATCGTTGTTGTGCGGCGTCTTTGCCACCACCGGCACCGGCAGGCCGTACTGATCGACCTCGCTCTCGTGGAGCGTGACCCCGTTCTGCTCCTGCGCCATATCCTCGCCGCAGATCCAGACCCCCGACATGTGGTCGTACTGCTCCAGCGCACGGGCCACGTCGCGCCCCCACCCGGTGTTGCCAGGCTCCAGGAACGCCGCCATGAAGGGCAGGCCGAGCGAAAGGAACTCGAGATAGTAGCCGCCGTTGAACCCGCGCGAGGGATCGTGGCGCACCTCGTCCCCGACAACCCCCGCAACCGAGGTGCCGCGATACATCCGTACCTTCTCGGGAAGCGCCGCGTAGCACCCCGCGGTCGTGTGCGTCATGTAGTTCCGACCGACCTGGCCCGAGGAATTGGCGAGCCCGTCCGGGAACATCGACGAGGCCGAATTCAGCAACAGCCGCGGGCTTTCGATCGTGTTCCCGGCGACGCAGACCACCCGCGCCTTCTGGAGGTAGCGGTTGCCGTCCTCGTCACCGTAGACCACGCCCGTGACCTTGCCGGTCGCGTCATGCTCGATCTGAAGCGCCATGGCCCCGGTGCGCACCTCGCAATTGCCGGTATCCTCGGCGCGCGGCAGCTCGGTATACATGGTCGACCACTTCGCCCCGATGGCGCAGCCCTGCATGCAGAACCCGATCTGTTGGCAGGAAGGCCGGTCGTCGCGCTCGACCGAGTTGATCGCCATGGGCCCCGAATTGTAGTCGGTGCGCCCGGTCCGGCGGCAACCCTCGGCAAGCACCCGGAACCCGTTGTTCCAAGGCAGATGCGGCATCCCGGTCGTCTTCCCGGTGACGCCCATCTTCAGCTCGGCCTTCTCATACCAGGGCGTCATTTCCTCGAGCGTGACCGGCCAGTCCTCGTTGTTCGCGCCGGCCACCGCACCGTAGGTCGTCCGGGTCTTGAACTCCCATTCCTTCAGGCGCAGCGCCACCGCGGACCAGTGAACCGTCGAACCGCCGTAGCCCTTCACGATCCAGGCCGGCAGGTTGGGATGGCTCACCGCCCCGTGCCAGCCACCTGCGGAATAGCGCTTGTCCAACCAGGAGATCTTGTTGAACATCGCCCATTCGTCGTTTTCGATATCGCCGAAGTCGAGGCGCTTGCCCGCCTCCAGCACCACGGAGCGGACACCCTTCTGCGCGATTTCATTGGCCAGCGTGCCGCCGCCTGCGCCGGAGCCGATGATGACGACAACGCTGTCGTCGTTGAGATCGAACTGTGTCATGTCATCCCCCCTCAGGACCGGACTTCCGCCAGACGCTCTTCGAGCGACGGGCCTTGCGGGACGAAGGTGATGTCGGAGAATCCACGGTCGATGTATCCGCCATGCTCGACCGAGGAGCCCTCGTAACCGAAGAGCGGCCAGAGCTCCTTGTTGTCGTAGATCGCGAAATAGGCGGTCCAGCGCACCTGCTGGAAGAAGCCCTCGTCCTGGAAGTTGCGCAGGAGCCCCTCGCGCGCATCCGCCTCCTCGATATCCGTGTAGGATACGCCGTGCAGTTCGAGTGCCAGCGCGTCGATCCGCGTGATCCCGTCCGAGAGGCTGGCAGCCTTCTCGGGGTCCTGGGCCACGGCGGAGCCGACCATGTCGACGATGGCCTCGTAATGGCTGAGCTGAAGCAGGTCCGGATGCGGATAGATGTCCTGGACCATGCGCAGCAGGGTCTCGGGTTGGCCCTCCGCCAGTACCGAGGCGATGAGGGGCCGGCTGCTGCCCAGCAGCGCGCCCGTGGTCACACCGGCCATCGCCGTCGTCATCAGGAACATGCGCCGGCTGAAACCGGAACTGTCGCGTCGTGCGGGTTGATGCTTGTGGAAACGAATCTTCATTCTTGTTGTCCTCCCTTGAGTTGCCTGCGCGGTGTCAGGCTACCTTGGATTGCCGGTTCACCAGGTCCGTCAGGCGGTCTTGTGCCGCCCTTGCGAGGGCCCCGTGGAATGAGCTGGCACGCATGCGGGGCGCGAGCAGATCGTCGAGAGCCACATGCACGTCCGGTCGCGGGGAAACCGCGAGGTCTGCTGCCGCGTGAACCAGTTCGAGCGCGTCCCAGAACGCAGGGTCGGGGCGTTCGAGCAGCAGGGCCGCATGGATGAGCGCGATGCGCTGTCCATTCCGCGCGCTACAGCGCTGGGCGGTGCCCGCGAATTTTAGTCCAGCGACGGTGACATTCCATTTGCCGTCGCAGAACGAGCCCTCGACCGCGCCCACGGTCCAGTTGACCTCGAAACGGGTCAGGGCCTCGCCGATGGCGCCGCAAATCAGGTCGTAGCCATCTTCCATCGCGCCGCCCGATTGCATCGGGGCGACGATCGCGAGATTGAGCGTGCCCAACCCCTGGGGAACCCCGCCGCCGCCGCTCGAGCGAGCGATGATCGGCCAGCCCGCCGCAGCACAGGCCTCCGCGATGGGGGCGACGGTCGGGCGAGCCGCCATGGCCGCCGGGATCACCAGCGCGTTCTGCTCCGCCTGCCACAGAAGCACCGTGGGCTGGCCCGCTGCGAGCAGCGCCTTTTCCCGGTCGATCCCGTCGCGGACATCACGGAACATGGCGGTGATCACGGCCTCATCCCCTCTATTTCCTCGCAGATCGCGGTCAGTGCATCCGCCGCCGGGGCCCCGTCGATGGCCCGGTGGTCGAAGGTGAGCGAAAGCCCGATATGGGGGCTTAAGGCGACGCTGCCGTCCTCGGCCCGCACCGCGCGCTCCACGGTGCGCCCGATGCCGAGAATGGCGATCTGCGGCGCGTTGATGATCGGCGTGAACTGCTCCACACGGGTGAGCCCGAGATTGGAGACGGTGAAGGTCCCCCCGGTCATTTCCCTGACCGAAAGCTTGTTGGCCCTGGCCCGTGTCGCGAGGTCGCGACGGGCGGCCCGGAGCTCCTCGACGCCCATCGCGTCGGCGCCGAAGATGGCGGGCGCCGCCAGCAGGTTGCCGGGCAGGGCGATGGCAATGCCAAGGTCGATCGCGGCCGAGAGCTTGACCTCCTTGCCTTCGACACGGCCATTGGCGTCCGGGCTGCGCTTGAGCGCGCGAACCACGGCGAGCATCAGCAGGTCCTCGACCGAAACCTTCACGCCGGCATCCGCCAGCCGTGCCTTTTCCGCCATGAGGGCGGTGGCATCCGCGGCCCCGTGATGGGTGAGCTGGGCTGCGGTCTGCAAGCTCTCCATCATCTTGTCCGCGATCATGCCGCGCACGCCGCTGAGGCGGACGGTCCTGTCGACGAGTGTCATTCGACCGAACCGATCTTGGTGCCCTTCGACACCACCGCATCGGCCGTTTCCGCGATCTTCAGCGTGCCGGCTGCCGGTGCATGGATCTCGTACTGCACTTTCGCGCACATGATCTCGGCGATGAGTGCGCCCTCCTCGACGCTCGCACCGTCCTCGGCGAGCCAGTCGGTGATGACGGCGTCCTCGTCCTCTTCCCAGAGATCGGACGGCACGACGATATCTGTAGCCATTGGATGATCCTCTCCTGTTCGGAGAAGCGCGTCGGCTTCCCCGTGCGTGTTGGTCCTTGGTTGGGGGGCTATGGTGTCAGGCGGCTTTCATGTCGCCCCAGGCCGCGATGATCTTGTCCGGGTTGGGCAGGCAGTACTGCTCCATCACGCGGGCGAAGGGGATCGGCACATCAGGGTATGCAACCCGCTTGGGTGCGGCCTTGAGAACAGAGATGTCATGCTCCGTCACGCTCGCGATGATCTCGCCCGAAACGCCGTAGGACATGTAATCCTCGTCCACCACGATCAGCCGCCCGGTCCTGGCGACGCTTTCGCGGATCGTCTCGCGGTCGAGCGGCACGAGGCTCACGAGATCGACCACCTCCGCCTCGACACCCTGCTCGGCGAGCGCGTCGGCGGCCTTGAGCGCGTTGTGCACACCCATTCCGAGGCTCACGATGGTCACATCGTGTCCCGGCCGGACCACCTTGGCCTTGCCGATCTCGACCGTGTAGCTCTCCTCGGGCACATGCACCGTCGCACCCTTCTCGGTGCCGAGCCATCCCATGCCCTGAAGGCTCTTGTGATACATGTAGACCACCGGGCTGTCGTCGCGCATGGCCGCGGTCATCAGACCCTTGGCGTCATAGGCGTTGGAGGGCGCGACCACCTTCATTCCCGGCAGATGCGCGAAGGTCCCGTAGACACATTGCGAATGCTGCCCCGCATCGGAGTAACCGCCGCCGGTGGAGGTCATCAGCACCATCGGCACCTTGAAATTACCCCCCGAGAAATAGGTGTTCTTGGCCATCAGGTTGTAGATCGCGTCGAAGCAAACGCCGAAGAAATCCACGAACATCAGTTCCACCACGGGCCGCATCCCGTCCTGCGCAGCACCCACCGCCGCGCCGATGAAGGCGGTCTCCGAGATCGGCGTGTCGCGGATCCGCTCTGCGCCGAACTCCTCCAGCAGCCCGCGGGTGTTGCCGTAGACGCCGCCCAAAGCCCCGATATCCTCGCCCATGACGAAGACCATGGGGTCGACCCGCATCTCCTGGGCAACGGCCTCCGCCATGGCCCGCGCAATGGTAAGCTTTCTTTCGTTCGTCTTGTTCATCTTGTCCTCCCACTTCTGTGTGAGACGCTTTCGAAGGGCATCGGCCACCGCCGGGGCCCCGAAAGCGCCCGCCGATCAGGCAAAAACGGCCGTGAGCGCGTCCTCGGGCGCAGGGTCTTCGCTCCCGCGGGCAAAGGCGATTGCGGCTTCGACACGGGCACTCGCATCGGCCTCCATCTTGTCAAGCTCCGCCTCGGTCGCGACCCCGTCGGCCAGCAGCCGGGCGCGCATGGTGGGGATCGGGTCCTTCGCGACCAGGGCATCCTTCTCGCCCTCGGGCCGGTAGCCCTCCGCATCGCCCATGAAATGCCCCGCAAGCCGGTAGGTCTCGACCTCGATCAGCGTCGGCCCCTCGCCGGCACGGGCCCGCGCGATCGCCTCGCCCGCGGCCTCGTGGATCGCATAGGGGTCGTTGCCCTCGATCCGCACGCCCGGAATGCCGTAGGCTGCGGCGCGGTTGGCATTGTTCGCGATGGAGGTCGCAGCACTCTTCGGCACCGAAATGCCCCAGGCGTTGTCCTCGATCACGCAGATGAACGGCAGATTCCAGACCGCGGCGAGGTTCATCGCCTCGTGCCAGGCCCCCTGGTTCACCGCGCCTTCGCCGAGAAAGGCCACCGCCACGCCGGGTTTGCCCTGCATCTTGCGGCTCAGCGCCGCACCCACCGCCGGGCCCATGCCTTGGGCAATGATCCCGGAACAGGCGAAGTTCACATCCGCATCGAAAATGTGCATGTGCCCGCCGCGACCGCCCGACAGACCGGTCCTCTTGCCGAAGATCTCCGCCGCCATCCGCTCGAGATCGACCCCCTTCGCGATGGCCTGGTGGTGCGGGCGGTGGGTCGCCGTCACGACATCCTCGGGAGTAAGGTGCGCGCAAACTCCCACCGCCACCGGCTCCTGCCCGTCGGACAGGTGCATCTCGCCCGGAATCGGCCCGTTCGCCATGTTGAAGACGGGCGTCTTCCCCTCGAAATAGATCTTCGCGATCGTCTCTTCGAACCTGCGGCTGGTGACCATTGTCTGGTACATCCAGTGCAGTGTCTCGCGTGTCGGTGCCATGCGATCCTCCCCTGGTTGGTTGCCCTTGCAGCCTTTGGCGCTGCCCTTTCCCCTTGTCTGACGGGTGTAATCCCGATGTTGCAAAGCAGCATTGATGAGGTTCAACGAACTGTCTCACCAAGGGCGTTTGAGACAGTTTTGCGGCTCGGGTGTTTCAATGGGCGCAAGGGCCGTTCGCAGTCGCACATCCGATGCACCCGAATCAGCCCTGCTCCACATGCTGGCGATCAGGACGCACAAGGGCGATTGACCATCACGCCACAACGTCGTTCTCCTGCAGATCCAGAAGACCCGCGATCCCGTGAACCACCCAGGGCACCCGACACCCGATGGCCGATACCCCCGAAAGCCAATGGCTCGAACACCGCCGCGGCGCAGCGGCACGCGCGCTCCGGCGTGCGGTTTCCGCGACCGATCTCGAATTCGAGCGGCCAGGCTTCGGCTGGAAGGTCCGCCCGGCGCCGGGTTCGATCCTGGCCTCGCCGCGCGGCGCGCATTGGGACCCCGATCCCGACTATTTCCATCATTGGGTCCGCGACGGGGCGATCGTGCTTGCGGCCATACCGGAGGCCATGGCGGCTGATCCGGAGGCAGGAGGCTTCTGGCGTCAGGCAATCGCGGATCACATCCGGTTCTCGCTGGCGATCTCGGACCCGGCTCGAAAGGGCCCTGCCGTCAATCCGCTGAAGGAGACGACGCAACCGAGCCACCTTCGGTTCCTGCGACGGGACGAGGAGTTGCGTGCTCTCGAAGGCAGCCTCTGGCTGGCCGAGACACGCTTCGGCCCGGACGGACGGCCCGATCTCGAACAATGGGCGCGCCCTCAGGATGACGGCCCGGCGCTGCGCGCCGCCGCGCTCATTCGGATCACGGAAGCCCTGCCGGAAATGGCTGGCCCGGAGGCGGATGCGCTGATCGAGCGTGACCTCGCGCACACGGTCTCCGTTGCCGGACGCCTCTGTTTCGGCCCGTGGGAAGAGGCACCCATGCGCCGGACAACCTTCACCCTGATCAGCCAGTGGGACGCGCTCACGCGCGGCATGGAATGGGGCAGGGCGCGCACGCTCGACCGCGCCGCGCTTCGGCAGGCGGCGGATCGGGTCGCGGATCTCGTCTCCCGGGCAGCGGACCCCGAAACGGGTGGTTGGCGCGAAAGCCTCGAGGCCCCGGCGGGAGAGCTGGATGCCGCGACAGTGCTGGCCATCCTCCATGCAGGGCGAACGAGCGGCCCCTTTGCCCTCAATGCGCCGCGAACTCTGGCAACCGCCGCGGCCCTCGAGGCGCTCTTCGCGCGGCTCTATCCGCTCAACCATACACGTGCCGTCCCCGCCGTGGGCCGCTTCGAGAGGGATGTCTTTTTCGGTGGCAATCCGTGGTACCCGGTGACCTTGGGTTTCGCCGAGCTGCACTACCGGATCGCCATGGAAACGGCAGACCGAAAGGCGTTCGAGAAGGCGGACCGCTGGATGGCGCTGATCGAATCCGTCTCACCCGAAGGCGACGATCTGCCCGAGCAGATCCACCGCGAAACGGGCGCGCCCGCGTCCTGTCGCGCGCTCAGCTGGTCCTCGGCCGCCTTTCTCGGGGCGGAGGCCGCGCGTCGGGCCGCGCTTCAGGCGATGGGCTGAAGATAGGGTGCGGTGAAGCCGAGGGTCTGCAGCCCCCGCTGAACTTCCGTGCGTCCCGAAACAAGCCGCCAGAGCAGCCCGGAGCGGTGATTTTCCAACCCGACGACGATGGGGGCCTGATCGATGGCCAGCCGGCTTTCCGCCACCCAGTCCTCGGTCAGGTTGAAGGCGTCAAAAAAGCCCGCATCCCCCCAGATCCGCTCGCCCAGATCATCATGCAAGTGGCGCAGCACCGGCATGGCCTCTTCCGGCGCATAGGGAAACGAGCCGAGTATGGCCGTGGGCGTGATCGTGCCCGTGTCGTTGGTGGGCGAATGCGCGGCATAGCCTCCCGGCGTGTCGCTTGCGGTCAGGCCCCAGCACTGCGGCCCGTAGCCCTTCCAGCCATGGGGGTTCTTCAGGCAGTGATGGCGGTTCACCAGCGCATGGGCGCGGGTATGTGCGCCATAGTCGGCATAGGCATCGCACAAGCCTCGCGGGTCGATGCCGAGGAAGGGATACTGCGACAGGAAGAGCGGCCCGCCCCAGTCGGGCCCCAACGGCAAGGTGATCCCGCCATAGTCGCGCCCGTTGAGGAATGTCTGCGTCTTCGCCCAGCTCTCGTGGTAGACGCTTGCCGGGATCGGATGGGTTCGCGATCCCGCGCCGAGGACAAAGACCGGCAGGCACTCGTTCCAGCCCCGGATCGGCAGCGCCTTCTCGGGCCACGGTCGGTCCGGGTGCCGATGCCACATCACCGCGCCGTCCTCGCGCACATGGGACGCCCAGTTCACCGCGTCGAAAATGGTCTCGATCCGCGAGACGAGTTCGGGCGTTTCCGTGAAATAGGCGGCAGCCCCCAGAAGCCCCGTCATCAGGAACGCGGTTTCCACAAGGTCGCCCCCGTCATCGCCCCGCATGAACGGCAGAACGTGCCCGGTCGTGCCGTGAAGGAAATGCGGGAACACCCCGTCGAACCTGTCGGCGGTTTCGAGGAAACCCACCAGCCGCTCCATCCGGTCGAGGATCTCCCGCCGGGGTCGCCAGCCACGCTCCGCCGCCACGATCTGCGCAAGGATGCCGAAGCCGGTTCCGCCCGTGGTGACGGTCTCCTCGACATCGTATCCGAAGGCCCCGGCGCTCCGTTCGCGCGCCATGCCCGAAACCGGATGGCTCCAGTCGAGGAAATACCTCGCCGTCGCCTCCGCCACCCGATCGCGCAGGGCGGCATCGTCGAGCCCGCGCGTCACGCGTGCCATGTGATCTCCACGCTCTGGGTGTCACGGCTGTTCGGCCCGACATGAAGGATGAAGAGGCCGGGATCGAAGCCCCACTCGGCGGTCTCCAGCGACGGGGCGAGCGGGTAGCAAAGCATCTCCGAGGTGATATCGAAGCGCACCTCCCGCCGTTCGCCCGGTGCAAGGGTCTCCCGCCGGAACGCCACCAGCCGCCGCGCGGGCCGGGTGATCCGCGCCACCGGATCGGAGAGGTAGAGCTGCACCGTCTCCACCGCCGGTCGCGTGCCCGTATTGGCGATCTCCACCGTCAGGCTCAGAGAACCATCGACGCCGCCCGCATGGTCGGTCGAAAGCCGCGGCGCGCCGTAGCTCACCTGGCTGTAGCCCAGGCCGAAGCCGAAGGGAAAATCGCGCGCCCCCTCGGGCATGTCCAGCCAGCCGGTGCGGAACTTCTGGAACCGCCCCGGATCGGGCCTGCCCGTGGGCTCGTCCGCATGGGAAAGCGGCACCGCGCCGGGATGCGCCGGCAGGGTGACCGCGAGACGCCCCGAAGGCTCCGCCGCCCCGAAAAGGAGATCGGCAACCCCCTCGGGCCCCGCGATCCCGCCATGCCAGGCATAGACCAGCGCATCCGCCGCCTCGGCCACCGCCCCGAGCGCCAGGGGCCGCCCGGCAAAGACCACCACCACCAGCGGCGTGCCGACCTCCGCCAGGGCCGCGACGAGCTTGCGCTGCGGCTCCGGCAGATCGGGAGAAAGCCGCGACGAGCTCTCGCCCGCATGTTCCTTCGCCTCGCCCACGGCAACGATCACCACGTCCGCCGCGCGCGCAGCCGCCACAGCCTCCGCGATCATCTCGCCCGGCGCGCGCGCATCCAGCTCTACCGTGGGCCCATGGACGTTGAGCCGTTTCGCAAGCCACGCCTCGTCCACGATGTTGGCACCCTTCGCCACCGCGGGCGCGCGCCCCGTGAGCGCCGCGATCGCCGCATCGAGCGGGACCACGTCGCGCGCATCCCCCGAGACGGCCCAGGTGCCGATCATGTTGGCGCGATCCGCGCCCAGCGGACCGATCAGCGCGACCGCCCTGTCCGCCCCGAGCGGCAGCACGTCCCCCTCGTTCTTGAGCAGAACCGCCGAGGCCGCCGCGGACTTGCGCGCAAGCGCACGCCCCGCCGCACGATCGGGCGCGGGCGGCACACCGGTCATGCCCCGGAACGGATCGTCGAAGAGACCGAGCATGGCCTTGAACGACAGCACCCGATGACACGCCCGGTCGATCAGCCCCCGGATGTCCGTGGCCGTGAGGTTCAGCCCGCAATCGGGCGCCTCCAGCCCCTCGCGCGCGATCTCGGGCAGATGGGAAAGGTAATCCTCCCCCACCATGTCCATGTCGATCCCGGCCTGAAGCGCGCGGGCGACCACGACAGGGCCGGGGCCGAGCCCATGGGCGATAAGCTCCTTCACCCCGGTATAGTCCGAAACCACCAGCCCCTCGAAACCCGCCTTGCCGCGCAGCCAGCCCTCGATCAGCGGCCCGTGGGCATGCATCGGCATCTTGTTGACCGCATTGAAACTCGCCATGACGCTGGCCGCGCCCGCCGCAACGCCTTCGGAGAAGGGCGGCAGGTAGACCTCCAGCAGATCCTCCCAGGCAAGGCTCGCATTGTCGTAATCGCGCCCGCTCGCCGTCGCGCCATAGGCAACGAAATGCTTGAGACAGGCCGCCACGCGACCGGGTCCCGCCGGGTCCGTGCCCTGGAAGCCCCGCGTCATCGCCACTGCGACGGCGGCCGCCAGCACCGGATCCTCGCCGGGGCTCTCGGCCACCCGCCCCCAGCGCGGATCGCGGGAGACATCGACCATCGGGGCATAGACCTGGTGGAGACCCTCCGCTGCCGCCTCGCCGGCCGCAAAGGCCGCCGTCGCCTCGACGAGCGCCATGTCCCAGGAACAGGCAAGGGCGACGGGAAGGGGAAAGACCGTGCGATGGCCGTGGATCACGTCCTCGGCAAAGAAGAGCGGAATCCCGAGCCGGGAACCCGCAAGCGCGGCCTCCTGCATCGCGCGCGCCGAAGCGAGCGATTTCGTCCCGAAGATCGCCCCCACCTCGCCCGCGGCGAGCCGCCGCGCCAGAGGGGCGTCCTGCCCGGAGCCGGTGGTAAGTCCTTCGCCGGCAGCGAGAAGGTTCAGCTGACCGATCTACTCGGACAGCGTCATCTCCTGCATCAGGCGGTCGACGGTATTCCGTGCCTGCACGTCAATCCTCCCAGTCTGCGGCCGTTACTCCGCAGCATGGCGCACGCCGCTGTAGAGCGGCTTGACCACCGGCCGCACGTTACCGCAGCCGTTCTGGATGTCGAGGATTGCCGTGTAGAATGGTTCGCCTTCTGGATCGCTTGGCACATTTTCGCCATGCAGGACCGCAAGGATGGCCGTCCGCGGCAAGGCGTCGCAAAGCGTCAGGTGGAAATCCGTCACCGCGTCCACGTCGAGCGCCGAGGTCGCCTCGTCGAGAAGCAGGATATCGGGCCGGTAGAGCAGGATGCGGGCGAGAACCAGCCGCTGCTTCTGGCCGCCGGAGAAGACATTGCGCCAGTTCTTGCCCTGATGAAGCTCCTCGCCGAGCGCATGGATGAAATCGCCCAGCCCCACGTGGGAAAGCACCTGGGCGACCTCGATGTCGCTATGTGTCTCCGGGTGATCCGGGTAGCAGACAAGCGCCTTCAGGGTCAGCCGGTCCGGAAGATCCGGCTCCTGCCCGGCAAAGAATAACCTTGTGTCGTCCCGCGCCGTGACCTTGCCCTTGCCATAGGGCCAGAGCCCGGCCACCGCCTTCAGCAGGCTGCTCTTGCCGCAACCGTTGCTGCCCCGCAGGTAGACCCGGTCGCCGGGCCAGAGCGTCAGTTTCGGCACCGTAAGGAAGGCCGCGGTGTCGTGGCCGCGATGATGCAGCGCCAGCCGCTCGATCGCCAGCGACGGGCCTTTCTCGCGCCGCGCATACTCGAAATCATGAACCCCGGTTTCCGCGTAGAACGCATCCCTCTCGCGCACGCGCTCCACCGCCTGGGCAAGCTCGGTCAGCCGCCCGGCGTTGGCCCGCAGCGTCGCGATGGCGGGCATGACGTTGATGAACCAGGACACGTCCTTGATGAGTTCGGCCGTCAGTTCGCTTGTGGCGGCGAAGGTGCGGAAGCTGAAGTTTCCGGCCATGTACGCAGGCAGCGCCGGCAGATAGGCCAGAAGCCGCGTGGACAGGAAATTGTAGGCATCCGTGAAGAGCATCATGATGCTCCCCCAGATGTTCTGCTTGCCCCAGGTATGATCGAGCCCGTCATAGAGCCGGCGGTTGATCCGGCGCTGGGCGCGCTCGCCGTGGGAGGTCGAGAGCTGGCTCACGCGGTTCAGAAGCGTGCTCCACTCGCCGCGCCATGCACCGTCGCGGCGCTGGCGTTCCAGCTGAAGTCGCTCGATGATGCGCCCCAGGAGCCAGGCGACGAAGGTGCAGGCCGGAACATACAGTATCACGAGTGTCGCGACGATCAGCACCGTCCCGAGATCGCCGGGCACGAAGTTCACATGGGCGGCGATGAAAGGCGCGGTTTCCGCCATGAACCCGTTGAGCTGTTCCCCCCAGGCATCGAGCGCCGGCACCGGGGCAGAGCGTTCGAGCAGCGCCTGTGAAATGAACCAGATCGAGGTGACCGACCCGAACAGTCCCATGGCAAGCCCGAGTATGCCGCCGTAGAGCCCCTGGGAGCATTCGTCGATGCGCTGGTCGATGGCATCCGGCATGGGGCGCGCGCGGGAATTCTCCGAACGGTCGCTCATCAGGTCGAGCGCGATACGCTCGTTGTTGAGGATTTCCCGATCAAAGACCCCGGCCAGCCAGGCGCGGGCGCGGCGATGCAGCGTTCCGGCGACGAAATGGCGAAGCGCCACCCCGCAGGACCGAGCGAGATATATGGCTGCAAATACACCCGCAGCGGTCAGTACCGTCCGGACGGGATGGCTTTCGGGCTCTGCGGCATGGAAGCCGGCAAGAGCGGCGAGAAAATCTGCACTCGCCAGCGCGGTCCATACGCTGGCCTTGCTGAGAAGCGCGGTTGCCCCGAAGACGAATACGGTAAGCAACCAGGCCTCGCGCCAGCGTTCCGATCGCCAGTAGGCAAAAAGTAGCCCCCAAAATCCGGTTAGCCGTTCCAATGTCGCGTCCACCTGCCTGTACGGCGCACACTTCCTCTGTCTCGTGCCGAACGAATTCGTCGGCGCGAGAAGGGCGACGCCAGTCTCTGTTATTCTTGCGCGCAGGGGGTTGAGATTCTGTGAGGTACCCCTCATGCGCATTAATTGTTATCGGCGAAAAATCGCCTAAAGTCCACCCAAACACACACGCATAAGGCGAATCGGCGGGTTTTTGCCGGTTCCATTTCCGCTAACAAAAATACACTTGCAAATGCTGCAGATGCACAATGCTTGCGCTAAGATCCCTGTATGGCACCAAAAATCATTAACCTTCCCATGTGTGGGGCTGCACATGCCAGTTTGTGGGGTGATGCATTATTGCCGCACGCAAGAGGAAAGTTAAGGTTGAGTAAGCGCGGGAGCCCAAGGGGCTTTTTACCCCATGTCGGGCGCAATTCACGCAGTTTGATCGGTATGCGAATTATTCTGTTTCGGGACCGGAAGAAATTCAGTTCCGCATCAGCGGCACGCGGCATCCGGGCAAGTGCTTCGCGCGGTGTTGTCTCGGTTCCTGCCCCCGCCATGCGTTGAGGGGGCGCGCTTATCAGGTCATGACGATGGAGCCATATCGAACCCATAGCCGGATCTCGTTGACTTGGTCTCACTGCGGTCGGGGCTTGCGTGCGGCCAAAACCGCGCCCGGCTCACCCCAGGGAGTTAGGGCGCGTTAACAACTCATGAAAAAGGAGCCATATCGAAACCATACGGATTCCATATCGTTTCCATACACGATGTTCCGCGCTTCGGCCTCTCTGCGGTCAGGGTTTGAGCCCTGCCAGAACCTGCGCGCTGTCATGCTCGGGAATATCCCCGATCTCCGCCATCTTTGCGTCCAACTTTTTGAGAAGATTTGAAAAAATCTCCGCGTGGTCCGGATCGCCCGCGAGGTTTTTCAACTCGTGCGGATCCGTCTCGCAATCGAAAAGCTCCCATTCCGGCTCCGCCTCATGGGGATGAGCCCCCGGCTGCCCCAAAGGATCGTTGTACCAATAGATCAGCTTGTACCGACCGTCCCGCACCCCGTAATGGGCCCAGGCACCATGGAAACTGTCATTGTGCATCCAGTAGCGATGATAGGCGAGTTGCTCCCAGTCCTCCGGAGTTTCTCCTGCCAGCACACCGCGCATCGACCGCCCTTGCATGTACGTCGGAACGGGCAATTCCGCATAGTCCAGAAAAGTCGGGGCGAAATCCACGTTGCACGCGATATCGGACGAGGTCGAACCTGCTGCAATTGCCTTCGGATACCGACAGAGGAACGGCATCTGCAAGGACTCCTCGTACATGAACCGCTTGTCGAACCAGCCATGCTCACCGAGGAAGAAACCCTGATCAGACGTATAGATAACGAGCGTGTTATCCGCGATCTCGCGCTCGTCCAGATGATCGAGAAGCCTTCCCACGTTCTCGTCGATGGATTGCACCGTGCGCAAATAGCGCTTCATGAACCGTTGATACTTGAACTCGGCGAAGGCCTGATCGTGGTCGAAAGTGTAGTTCTGGCCTGTTTCGGAGCAGATCACCGTAATGCTCTCGCCGGGCTTGAGGTCCGGCACCTTGCGCCCGCCCCAGAACGGCACGACAAGATCTCCGGCCGCGTCCCTCGAGCCTTCGGGCTGCACGAGGGCCAGATCATCCCAGACCATGTCCTGCCGAATGCGCATCCGTGCGGCAGCTGCCGCTGCGGCGCGGTTTGCGTAGTCGTCGTTGAAGGTCTCGGGCAGTGGCACGTCTTCATCGGCCCAGAGATGCGCCCATTTCGGATGCGGCTGGAAATTCCGGTGCGGTGCCTTGTGATGGCACATCAGAAAGAACGGCGTGTCTCCGCAACGGTCGATGAAGTCTATCGACATGTCGGTGATGATGTCGGTCGCATAGCCCTCGAGCCGCCGGTGACCGTCTGGAAAGATGAAGGCCGGATCCCAGTAGTCGCCCTGACCGGGCACGACGGCCCATTCGTCGAAACCGGAGGGCTCATGCGCGCGCCCCTCGCCCAGGTGCCATTTCCCGAACATGCCGGTGCGATAGCCGCCATGGCGCAGGTGCTTGGCGACATTTGGCAGCCGGTTGTCGAGGCGTGTATCAAGTGTCGTGACGCAATTCACGTGGTTGTGGGTGCCGGTCAGAATTGCGGCGCGTGATGGCGTGCAGATCGAGTTCGTGACATAGGTGGCATCATGGCGCATGCCCTCCTGCGCCAGCCGGTCGAGATTCGGTGTCTTGTTGATCCCCGCGCCGTAGGCGGAAATCGCCCGCGCGGCGTGGTCATCCGACATGATGAATATGATGTTCGGACGCATGAAAATCCCTCCCTACGGGCCGGGCTCACTCGATTGCCTGCGTCGGAGAAACCCTGCTCGTGCTTCCGTGAAGACACCCGTACTGTCGGGCATTCCAACGAACTGGTAGCGGGAACGGCGAGAGCGGGCCAGATGAAAGCTCGGTCATCGGCAAGGTTCCACCTAGCGTCGGTCCGCGTGCTCCCAAGGGGCCGCGGAGACTAGAGTTTCTCGAAGAACCTCCGCACCCTTGCCTTCAGCGCGGCATGCTGCTCTTTCATGCTGGAATACTCGAAATGCCCGGCATCCAGAATGAAGGTTTCGTGGTCGGGCGAGGGCGGCAGCGCATTCGCGACCGAGAACTGACACGGTGGCGCGACGGCCGGGTCGAAACAGGCGACAGCCATCAGCATCGGCACATCAATGCGGGTCGCTGCAATGGCGGCATCGTAGAACCCGAGATGTGAGCGTATTTCCTCGTGGGTCTCGAGGAACTTCTGCACGGAGTTCCCACTGCCCACGGTCGGCAAGCTGAGCCACAGCGGCATGTTTCCGAATGTCGGCACGGTAAGGTGCCCACGAAGAATACGTGGATCCCACGGGATCGCGAGTGCCCCGATCCCGCCACCGAAACTGATCCCCGAATAACCGATATGACCCTCGATCTGCGGATGAAGCTCAGTCAACGCAGAAACGGCAAGCCAGAGATCATCGACGCACCCGCCCAGCACGTAGGACTTCGGGTCGGTAATGTTGCAGAGAACATGTCTGGCCGGATCTGGCGGAATTGATGGATGCGCGCTGCGTGAAATGCCTCGGGCACAAGGAAACAATATGGCCGTATTCTCGACCGGGATGTCGAATTCCGGGCCACCCCGGCCGCCATATCCATGGCCGACCACCAACCCCCGTGTGATCTTGCCGTGGCGGGGCCGTATCAGCCAACCGCTTGTCCGGAATCCTCCCGTGGAGCGGTAGGTGATCTCATGCGTCTCCCAATCTGCATGGCTGATTTCGCAAGCGCTCAGGCACGGTTCCGGGTCGATCGAGATCGCCTCACGATAGCGGTCGCGCCAGAACGCACCAAACTCTGGCGGAGCGGGTGGTGGTCGTAGTGCACGAAATTCACGGAGACCGTACCCGTAGGTCGGATCGAAGGCGAAAGGGTGTTTGGCCGGAATGCTCATGGCTTTCCTTCTATAGCGATGGCGCCTGCTGAAAAGGGGTAGATCGAGTCCGGGAGCTCTCATTCGGGCAGGTTCGAGGCGCGGAGCGTGGACGGCTTGATGCCGAGCTCCTGCCTGAAGGCGCAGGGTATTGGCGGAGGTGTTCTGATGGCCGAAGCGTGCAGCGACTTCCACTGACGCAACCTGCGTGTGTTCTGCGAGGCGGGGCGCAGCTCTAGCCACCCGGTGCAGTCTGCAGCCAACCGCGGGCACTTCGGTCAGTCCATCGCGAGATTCCAGGACGTGGACTTTCAGGTCGCGGACATGATGACCCGCATTTTTGCTGCCAACTGGCTGACGCTTCCGAGCGCTTGGCGTCTCGACGAGGCGCCCGGGCTTTTTTAGAGAAGCACGACCCTGTCTGGAAAGGGCGTTGATCTGAATGGATAACGCTCGTCCCTATCTTGCGCGCGACGTTCCATTGAGTAATCCGGGCACAATCGGATGAAGTGCCAAGCGCTTCTGAATCTTGATCTGGGCACCCAAAATTTCCATCACGAGCCGATTTCCCAACTCGAAATTTACCGGTAAGTCTGGCCCATGGATATTGTAGTGGTCTTGACTGTAATCGCTTCGCTTTTTGTCGTCATCGGGGTGGCGGAGCCACTCGCGGCGCGCCTCCGGCTGCCTTACAGCGTCATTCTTGCCGTCATCGGTTCCCTGATCGGTGCGGGGGCGGTGTTCTTCCTGAGAACCGATTTGACCGATGCACTCAACCCGGTAGCCGAGGCGGTTCTCAATTTCCCTATCCGCTCCAATGTCTTCCTATATGTATTTCTGCCCACGTTGCTGTTTCAGGCAACACTGGGGATGAACTTGCGTCGAATGCTCGACGACTGGGTGCCCATCCTCATGCTGGCTGTCGTGGCTGTCGTTCTGGCCACGCTGAGTGTCGGATATGCTCTGTCCTGGGCGAGCGGATTGCCGTTGGCTGCCTGCCTTCTGATCGGTGCGATCGTATCGACAACCGACCCCTCGGCCGTGGTCTCGATCTTCAGGTCGATATCGGCTCCACGCCGGCTCGCGCGGATCATCGAGGGCGAAAGCCTTCTGAACGACGCCGCTGCCATCGCTCTCTTCGGCCTGTTCATGGGCTTTGTGATGTTTGGCGTTCCCGACCCGAGCCTTGGAGACGCGCTGGCGCAGTTCCCGAGGCTGATTCTCGGCGGCGCGCTCGCGGGATGGTTTGCCGCACGCATCGCGGTGCGTCTCATGGCGATGATCAATGGGCACGAACTGGCGCAGATTTCCATTTCTGTGGCCCTTCCGTATCTCGCATATATCGGTGCCGAGCAAAGCGTCGGGGCATCCGGCGTCATTGCGGTCGTCGCCGCGGGCCTGACCATGAATCTGGCCGGTCCAGGCCGTCTGGCACCAACGACCTGGGCAAACCTGCGCGAAGTCTGGGATGTGTTGGCCCATTGGTCCGGAGCGCTCATCTTCATTCTCGCCGCAATTCTCATTCCGCGATTGCTCGAAGATGTTCGCGGCGAGGATTTCATGCTGATCGGCGTGGTGATCCTGTCGGCAGTCGTGGCGCGCGCGGTCATCCTTTTCGGCCTTCTGCCACTTCTCACGCTCATCAATCTCTCTCCGGCGATCGAGCGGCCCTACCGTGCGGCAATCCTGTGGGGCGGGCTGCGCGGCGCGGTGACACTGGCCCTTGCGCTAGCCGTGACCGAGAGCGTGCGCGTTCCCGCCGACATCCAGCGCGTGGTCGGCATTCTCGCCACCGGTTTCACGCTTTTCACGCTTCTGGTTCAGGGCTCGACACTGCGGTCGGTGATCGGTTGGCTTGGTCTCGATCGCCTCTCCCCCATCGATGAAGCCTTGTCGCGCCAGGTCGTGGCAGTGGCATTGCAGACGGTTCGCGAGGATATCGCCCGCACCACCGAGAATTACGAGTTGAGCCATGAGAACGTCCGTTCGGAGGCAAAGCGTTTCGGCAAGCGGCTGGACAAGGCCGTCAAGAGGGCCGAGGCACGATCTGGTATCCTCGATCGGGACCGCGTGGCGCTCGGCCTGATCGCACTGGCCGGCCATGAGCGAGGGACGATCCTCGCGCGGGTCCGGGAGCGCACGATATCGGCCCGAATGGCCGAGCAGGTTCTTCCCGACGCGGACCGCCTGATCGAATGGACACGCAGTGGCGGTCGGGCCGGATATCAGCGCGCTGCTCGCCAGAGCGTGGCCTATGGAAAGGCCTTCAGGGCTGCGGTCCTGCTGCACAGTCGGCTTGGCATTTCGCAGCCCCTTTCCCAGATGACCGCGGACCGGTTCGAACGGCTCCTGTCGCAAAGGCTGATCCTGCGCGACCTCGGCGCCTTCATCGAAGGACGCATTCGGCGCATCCATGGTCGTCGGGTTGCGGTCCTGCTGCAGGAACTGCTCTCGCGCCGCATGGACATGGTCGAAACGGCGCTCGAAGGTCTTCGTCTTCAGTATCCGGGTTACGCCGAGCAGCTCGAACGACGTTTCATCCAACGCACCACGCTCCGCTTGGAGGAGCGCGAGTACACGGCGATGCGAGAGGATGGCCTGATCGGCACCGAGGTCTATACCGCTCTCATGCAGGATCTAGTGGCTCGCCGCGCAGCTTCAGAGAAGCGGCCGCCCCTCGACATTGCGCTTGAGCGAACCGAACTTGTTCGACAATTGCCGCTCTTCGCGGATCTCGACGACGCCGCACTGCGCCGGTTGGTACGTGTGCTCAAAACGCGTTACGTCAATGCAGGCGAAATGGTCATCTACAAAGACAGCCCGGCCAGCAGCGTCTTCTTCATTGCCTCCGGCGCTGTGGAGCTTGAAACAGCAGGACAAACCTGGCGGCTGGGGCGGGGCGAGATGTTCGGACAGATGGGCGTCCTGCTGCAAAGAGGAATCCGTTCCGAGGTTCGCGCGATCGCGCCTTCAACACTTCTGGTGCTGGACGATGCAAGATTCCGCCGGCTTCTCGACCGAAGTGAAGTCTTGCGAGAAGCTGTCCGGCAGAGCGCGCAAAAACGCGGAATTGAGCCTGATACGCTCGTCTCGGGCAAAGACTGAACCGGAAAATCCGGCCTCCGGCTTCATGTCTGCCGGGTTACTCGACCGAGTAGCGCGCAATGAACTCCGGATCGGGATCGACGCCCAGACCGGGCCCATCGGAATCGCGATAGCTCCCGTTCGAGCGACCTGGTCCTGAATGTCGAGGGGGCCAAGAAGTAGGGCGTCACGGAACCGGTTCTAGAAATGCATCACGCCGCATCCCATGGGTCAGGCGGCACGGGCGTCGATCCATACCGGTAGATTACCCTGCAGCCACGGCTTGCGCGACAATGGGCGTGACCTCGACTACGCCTTCGGCGCGGAGGGGCTTGCGGGGATTTTCGGACGGGCCGGTTATCGCACGAGTTTCTTCGGGAAGGCGCATTCTTCGAGCCAACTGACCTTCGAATCCACCGGCAAGCCAGAGTGCTATTTCAGCGTTGCGGATTGTGCGGCCAACCGGATGGGCAGCTATAGCGGCATCGAGACCGCGGAGTTCACGTTACGGCCGCATCACCGTGCGAAATGGGTCGAGCCGCCCGAAGCTTTGGACTATGAATTCTGGCTGGACGCAGACGCGAAGGGCGGAGAGCGCTGGAAGACGAGTGGCATTCCTCGCCTTGGATCGGCGACCGCGACGTGGTTCTGCTCGACGAGCCTCACGACCGACCGCTTCTCGCTTGGGTATCCTTCCCAGATTCGCATTCGCCGTTTCTCGCGCCGCGACCCTGGGCGAGCATGTATGCGGTCACGATATGGGGAATCTCTGCGACGATCCCCTCCGTGCGGCGGTTCGGCGCGAGCATATGGATATGATCCACAACAGGCAAAGGGACGAGATCCCGGTGGCACCGCGCCTTGGCGGGCACTTATGGGGCGGGTCCGCGGCAATCAGCTCGCGGGCACGTCGTAGACCACGCGAAAGCCGGTATGCGCGCTTGAGGAATCGGGTGTGTTGCCGGTGCGCGCCGCGATCCGATAGCGGAAGCAGTAGCTGGCGTGGCAGAGGAAGGAGCCGCCCTTGAGGAGTTTGCTCTGGCCCGGTCGGGCAGCGGAATTGCGGGCGGTGCGTTTCATGGATTTTAACCGGAACGGATCAGCAGTCCATTCCCAGACGTTCCCGACCATGTTGTAGAGCCCGTAGCCGTTCGGCTCGAGGCTGATGGCGGGGGCCGTCCCGTGATAGCCGTCGGCGGCGGTATTGGTGTAGGGGAAGTCTCCCTGCCAGATGTTGCAGGGAAAATGCTCCTCGTCATCGGGGTCGGCATCGCCCCAGGGATAGCGCACGTCGCCCAGCCCGCCGCGCGCGGCATGTTCCCATTCGGCCTCCCGCGGGAGGCGCCCGCCGGCCCATTCGGCGTAGGCGCGGGCGTCGTTCCAGGACACATGCACCACCGGGTGGGCGGGCGCAGACGGCGCTCCGTCCGGTCCCGCAGGCCAGGCCCAGCTTGCGCCGTGGACCTGCCGCCACCATTCCAGCCCGTCGATGCCGAGTGTCTTGCCGGATGTCTCGGGGACATGCGCATGGAAGACGTAGGACCAGCCGAAGCGCTCGGCCTCGGTCCGGTACCCCGTGGCCTCCACGAAGCGTGCGAAGGCCGCAGCCGTGACGGCACCCGTTTCCCAGTCGAGGGCCTTCACCTTCCTGCGACGCAGGGGGCCTTCCTCATCCTCGGGCAGCACCGGCGACTGCGTGCCGCAATGAGCAGCACCTCCAGGCACGCGCACGCGGGCTGCCTGCACGTTGGCAGGACTTGGGCGCAGTGCATCGCCAGTCTCGTTCGGGGCTTCGACCGCGCAGATCTCCGGGCGGGCGGGTGTGCAGCATGTGGATCGAGGTGTCATGTCGGTTGGCATCTATCGCGGGATCGGGCCGGTGCGCGTTTTACGCCGGTGCGCCGATGCGCCCCGGACATGCCAGCCAATTTCCTTCCACGCCACACTATCGACGGGCTTCGCAAGAAGAAAGAAGGTGAAACATAGTATGTGAAACGGTCTGCGGGGCAGGCGATCAAAATACTGGTCTTGAAGGGGATGCTGGAGGTACGACCGCGTACCGGAGCTCGCGTGCTCGATACATGCCACTTGCAGCTTCTCGACCGGGAGGTCCTGCTGTGGCACCAGTCAATCGATGTTGAGCCCGAGAGGTTCGCACAACTCATGGAGTTCCGCCAATCGATCGAACCGGATGCGATCGGGGCGGGTGCCTATGAGGCAATGAAGCTTCACCTGGCGGATGCGTCGCGCCGGCTTTTGCAGGCGCTGGCATCCTGGAGCGGACCCGGTTCGGGCTGATACCGCCACGCGACGCGCGGCTTTGGCCCTCCGCTCCAATCGTACGGCCGGGGCGGCACAAAGCCCGGCAAAACCGGAACCTAGATTTCCGAGAGCAGAACGACCTGGCCCGTTTCCGCGGATTTGGCAACGGCTTCGAGAATCTGGATGTTCTGGATCATTTCGTCGGTCGAGATCGGGTAGGGCGCCTCACCACGCGCGGCGCGTGCGAAGGCCTCGAGATTAGCAGAGACCGAATCCTCCCAATCATAGATGTCCTCGCGCATGTCCTTGCCAGTTTCGGCGGTCATCATCCGTACCTTCCCGTCCGGTGTGTCCGGGTGGGAGTCGTTAATGACCTCGATCCAGCGATCGCTGCCATAGACATGCATTCGGATGAAATGCGGTGTCTTGAGGATGGCGCTGAAGGTGGCGGTCATCCCGGCTTCGAACTGCATCTGGACGGTGACGACATCCCCGGTTTCCCAGCCGAGAATCCGATCGGCTGTGAAGGCCTGAAGGGCGCGCACCGGTCCGAAGAATGACAGCAGCAGATCGCTGAGATGAATGCCCATGGCGGTCATTCCCGCGGCCGGGCAGACCTCCTTGCTGGTGCGCCAGTCACCCGCAGGCACATTGCTGAGCTTGTCATGGCTGAAGGTCGCCTCTGCATGCATGATCGTGCCGAGCTCTTCCTTCTCCAGAGCTTCGCGCAGGGCCAGCATCGCGGGCTCGTACCGGCGTTCGTGGCCGATCCCGAGCTGCACGCCCGCATCGGCGCAGGCCTGCACCGAGCGCCGTGCGCTGTCCGCGGTCAGCCCGAGCGGCTTCTCGCAGAAGACATGCTTTCCGGCGGCGGCCACCTCGATGATCTGCGCCTCGTGAAGCTTGTTCGGCGTGGTCAGGACTACCGCGTCGATCTCCGGAAGGGCGAGCGGCACGGAGAAATCTGTCCAGACGGTCAGCCCCATGGCGGCGATGTCCGCGTGGTTTGCCGCGTTTGGCTCGATGATGCCCGCCACGCGAAGCCAGGGATGATCGGAAAGACGCTTTGCGATATGACGTCCCCACCATCCGAAGCCAGCGATCGCGACTGTGAAGGCGGGTTCGGGGATTGTCATGGTATGCTCCGTAATTCATAGCGGCGATGGATCGCTGTGCCTGCGCACGCTACTCACCGCACCCTACCAGAACAAGAGATGTCTACTGATGAACTTCATCAGAAAAATAGATACCGGCACCCGGTTCGGTCCATCAGGTTTTTTGATGATATCTAGGAGAAAACACATTTTCCATTGAAGGCTGTTTCGCTCCATGCTCGTCAGGAACAGCAAATGCGCTCGCTTGATCCCGATCGATCCCGTAGATAGCGCCCGCTGAAAAAACAACAAGGGTTCGCGCGTCGACATGCCGGGCCGAACAGGAGGACAAAGATGAACGTCAGGGAAAAACCGATCTGGAAATTCAAGGTCGATGCCCAGCAGACGTCTTCGACGCGATCCGTCGCGGAGGCCCGTGGGAAGCAGATCATCATCGACGAGCCGATCCAGCGCGGAGGTACGGATCACGGTCCGATGCCCGTGGAATATGTCTTCGTCGGTCTGGCGGGCTGCACCCATGTCGTCTCGAACAAACTTGCGGAAGCAAACGGGATCAAGTTCAAGGACATGGACATCAACATCGCGGTGACGATGGACAGTCACGGCACGCGTCTGATCAAACCGATCGACGTGCCCTTCCCGTCTGTTCTCATCACGATCCGTGCGGACTACGAAGGCCCGCGTGAGGGCGCGCTCAAGGTCAAGGAAATGCTGCGCGACTATTGCGCTGTTTCCAAGATGCTTCAGGAATCCGGGACTGAGGTGGTGGAATCCTGGGTTCTGAACGGCGAAGCTCTCTGAGAGTGGAGCGCGGACGGGTGGGCGAGCGTCATGCCATATTTCGCAGGGGACCCGAAGCGTCATGCTGATCGAGGTGGGGCAGATCCTCGCGCCAATCACGATTGTCGTGCTGATCGGGTTCTTTTTGAACCGGAGGGGTGTCATCACAGATGGGCGCACCATCAGTTCGCTGGTGGTCACGGTCGCCTCGCCCTCGCTGATCTTCAGTTCTCTGACCTCGGGTCATGTCCCGCCCGGAAGCATCCAGACAATGGCGATGGCCGCGTTGCTCTGCCTCGCGTGCGCAGCCGCCATCGGGCTGGTGGTCCTCAAGGCCACGGGCGGGCCTGTACGCAGTTTCCTGCCGCCGCTCATGCTTCCGAATGCCGGCAACATGGGCTTGCCGCTCGCAGTTCTGGCTTTCGGGCCGGAAGGCATGTCATTCGCGGCCGCGTTTTTCATGACCGTCACGCTGGTTCAGTTTTCGGTCGGACTCTCGATCTATGCGGGTTCGGTGCGGCTCGGCACTGTGTTTCGCCAGCCCTTGATCTTTGCGGTCGCGGCGGTTCTGGCTGTGAATGCTTTCGGTATTCCGGTTCCGCGGGTCGTCACGGATACGACGACGATGCTGGGCGGGATGATGATGCCGGCAATGCTGCTGCTACTGGGCAGTTCGCTCGCGTCCCTTGGCGTGACGGATCTCAAGCCGGCGATCCTGGTTGCGGTGGGGCGGCTTGGGATCGGGGTGGTTTCCGCTGTTCTGGCGATCTTCATCCTCGAGTTGGATGGGATCGCCGCGGGAACGGTTTTCCTGCTTGCGACCATGCCCACGGCGGTCGTCAACTACGTGCTTGCAGAGCGGTTCCAGCACAATGCGAGCCAGGTGGCCGGATCGGTTGTCGCCTCGACGTTGCTGACGTTCTGTTGCTTGCCGACGCTGGTCTGGATGGCGCTGAGCTACTCGCACGGCCAAGTGCCGTTCGGATGGCTCATCGGTTGAGCACGGGGCGGGGCCGTTCCCGTCCATCACGGCCGGGGGTGGTTCTGGAAAAGCCGAAAAGGCAGGTGCGAGGCACCGGAATGATTAATAAAGGGCAAAGAAAAGCGGTGACTTACCCGCGATGTCCGATGGATAGCAGGGAGAGTGAAGTGGCCGGAGGAAAACATGCATGCGGTTTCTGAGAGAGCCGACCATCGACGCGAAGCCGGATCGGGGATGATCACGATGAGCGATCCTTCGCCCCGCAATGACAATCGGCGCGGCCCAGTTCCGCGCAAGGCCGGTCTTTTCCGTCGGAGCAGGGCCATGCGGCCGCTCCAGTCGCTGACGCCGGAGACGATCACGATCGGCGTCCTTCTGGTGGCGTCCTGCGCCGCGCTCGTCTTCATGTCCTCCATGGTGGCGGAGCCCAAGGCGCTGTTCGGACGGTCGCTTTCGGCGATCTCGCCGAGCCTCTTTCCGAGCATCGTGCTGGCGCTTCTGGCGTTGCTGTGTGTCGGTGGGCTGATCTTCGCCGGGCTCGAATCCCTCGTGGGGCTCAAGGAGGAGAACACGGCGCTTTCGCGCGAGGAGTGGCTTCGGGCGCTGGTGCTCTTCGGGATCATGATTTTCTATGCGCTGACGATGGTGCCGCTGGGCTTCCTGATCTCGACCACCATCGTCATCACGCTGCTTTCGCTTCAGATGGGTGCGCGTTCGCCGCTCCAGATCGGGTTGCTCGCGACGCTGGGGCCTATCCTACTCTATCTCGGCGCGACGCGGCTTCTTGCTGTTTCCCTGCCGGAACTGGGCGTCATCGAGATGGCCTACGCGCGGCTGCTGTCCTTCTAAGCAAACAAGAACACTCCAAGGGAGGAGGTCGGCATGATCGACCAGTTACTACAAGGCATGGCAATGGCCATGCGGCTCGACACCATGGCCATGATGAGCATCGGGCTTTTCGCCGGAATGCTTGTCGGCGCCCTGCCGGGGTTCACCACGCTGATGGCCATGGCCATCCTGCTGCCGATTTCTTTCTTTCTCGATCCGATCGTCGGCATTCCTTTCCTGCTCGGCATCTACAAGGGCGGCATCTTCGGGGGCAGCGTTCCGGCGATCCTGATCTCGATGCCGGGCACAGGGGCCTCCGCGGTCACGACCGTCGACGGCTACAAGCTCACCCAGCAAGGCAAGTCGCGCAAGGCGCTGGACATGGCGCTCGTTTCCTCGGTCTTCGGGGATACCGCGAGCGACATCTTCACCATCCTGATGATCTTTCCGATCGCCTACCTGGTGATGCAGTTCGGCCCGCCGGAGCTCTTCGCAGTGCTTCTCATGAGCCTCATCATCATCGCGGCCACATCCGGGGCCAACCCCATGAAGAGCATGGTGATGATGATGTTCGGCCTGTTCCTCTCCTTCGTGGGCACGGACCCGCTGGGTGGCGTGGAGCGCTTCACCTTCGGCATGTTCGAGCTCAAGTCCGGCATTCCGCTGCTGCCCATGCTCATCGGCCTCTTTGCGTTGCCGGAAGTCGCCTCCGTCGTGATGCGCAGCGAGAAGGGACGCAAACTCTCGGCACTCGTAGGAGAAAGGCTGACCTTCGCCGAATTCCGGAAATGTTTCCGTACCATTTGCCGCTCCACCACGATCGGCACCTGCGTCGGCATCGTTCCCGGACTGGGGCAGATCGTCGCGGCGGTCATGGGATATTCAGCGGCCAAGAATGCCTCCAAGCACCCCGAAACCTTCGGTGAGGGCGAGATCGAGGGCGTCGCTGCAGCCGAGGCCGCCAACAATGCGGTCAACGGACCGACGATGGTGCCGCTGCTCACGCTCGGCATTCCCGGCGACAACGTGACGGCCATCCTCCTAGGTGCCTTCGTGGCCCAGGGGCTGCGCCCCGGTCCGCAGCTCTTCGAGGAGCAGGGCGCGACAGTCTTCGCCATCCTCACGGCAATGGTCATCGCGAACTTCCTGTTCCTCATCATCGGTTACCTTTCGGTGCCGTTCTTCTCCAAACTGGTGACGATCAAGACTTCGATCCTGATCCCGCTGGTGATCATGTTCTCCTTCGCCGGCACCTACGTCTATCGCTCGGACCCGGTGGACATGCTGATCCTCGTCGCCTTCGGGATCTTCGGCATCATCGCCAAGGCGGGCCGGTTCGACGTGATGCCGCTGGTCATGGGCTTCATCCTCGGGCCAACGATGGAATACGCCTTCGGCCAGACCGCCGCGATGGCGAACGGCAATCCGCTGGCCTTCTTTGCGACCGAACGGATCGGCGCTCTGGCCGTACTGATCGTCACGCCGGTCTTCGGTTACCTCCTGTGGCGCCGGCTCTACCGCAAGGACCCAGTCGCGGCCTGACACTCGGCGGAGCGGCCAGCCCCGCTCCGCTCAATGAATAACGAACAATGATACCAACCAAGGGAGAATGAAAATGCACAAGTCCTTCGCGAGAACTGCGCTGCTCGCCGTCACTGCTGCAGGCGCAATGCTGGCCAGTGCCCCTTCGCCAGCCAAGGCGGAATATCCCGAGAAACCGGTGACGATGGTCATTCCCTATGGCCCAGGGGGATCGCATGATCTCAACGCGCGGATTGTGACCTCGATCCTTCCCGAATATCTCGGCCAGCCCGTGGTCGTGAGGCTGACCCCGGGGGCAGGCGGACAGAAAGGCACCCAGGAAGTGGGCCGGTCGCGCCCTGATGGCTATACGCTCCTGTTCACCAGCAACCAGATCGACATGCTCCAGCCCCATGTCGAGAACGTGCCCTACGAGCCGCTTGAGGATTTCGTTCCGGTAGTGCGCGTGAACTACGCTCCCGCATCAATAGTCGTGCGCGCCGACAGCCCGTTCGAGACCTTCGATGAACTCGTCAGCTATGCCCAGGAGCATCCCGGCGAACTGCAGCTCGGTCATTCCGGGAACTGGGGTGCTTTCTTCGTGGCGGCTGCCCAGATCATGAAGGAGAAGGACTTCATGATGAACATGGTTCCCTATCAGGGTGGTGGTCCGGCCATGCAGGCCTTGCTCTCGGGCGATTCCGACATGACGATGGCTTTCCCGTCTTCGCTGGGCGAACTGGTGGAATCGGGTGATATCCGGGTGCTGGCAACTGCGGGCGAGGAGCCGATCTTCGACGGTGTGCCGACATTTAGCGATGTCGGCATCGATGGGGATATCGGCTACATGCACCGCTTCATACTGGTTCCGTCGGAGACCCCGCAGGAAGTGATCGACACACTCACCACTGCGTTCGAGGGCCTTTTTGCCGATGAGGACTTCAACCGGTTGATGTCCGAGCTTGGCGAGAATGTCGAATGGCTGCCCGGTGCCGAGTATCAGGCGCTGCGCGAGAAGCAGGCCCAGGAATACGAAGTGCTCGTCAACGAACTCACCTCGCAGTAAGGCGGGCGTGATGCGGATGCGCCGGGAAAGCCTTCCGGCGCATTCTCCTTGCCGATCGCGCGATTCCGGGGCGACGGTTTCTCCGAACGGCGGGGGCCTTTCCAACACAGCTCGTTTCGCAAGACGCCATGAGAAACGCAGCGTATCAAGTCAGACAACTGGAATGTCCTGGAGGATAATGTGAGACAGGTCGAAGCAGCGGTGATCGGAACCGGCTGGTGCGGTGGCATGCGGGCGGAAACGCTGACCAAATCCGCGCTGGTCGACAAACTGCATATCTGCGAGATCCGGCCGGACCGGCTCGAGGAAATGCGCGCGCTGACCAACCCCGCGTCCGCGACGCTTGATTACCACGATATCGTCAGCAATCCCGCCATCGAGGTGGTCTACATCTCGACGACGCCGGAACCGACGCACTATCCAATCGCGCGCGATTGCCTGAAGGCGGGCAAGCATGTGCTGCTGGAAAAGCCTATCGCCATGGATCTTTCCGAGGCCGATGACCTGATCAACATCTCCCGCGAGATGGGTGTGAAGTTCACCATCGGCTATTCCCAGCGCTTCAACCCGAAGATAGCCTATGCCCGCAAGTCGGTCGCCGAGGGCAAGCTGGGCAAGGTGGTGAATGTCATGGTCAGCCGCCACCTCTCGCGCTCGCTTGGTGCGCGGATCGCCAACCGGGTGAAGCTTTCGCCCGCGGCGATGGAATCGACACACGATCTGGATTTCGTGTTCTGGCTGCTGGCGCCGGCGAAGCCCGTGAAGGTCTATTCGCAGGGCGCCTACGGCTACATGAAGGAGCTCAACGGCTCCTATGACTGCATGTGGAACACCGTCACCATGGATGACGGGACGCTCGTGGTCATCGGCGGCGGCTGGAACCTGCCTCCAAGCTACCCGAACTACTGTGCGACCTGGATCGAGATCACCGGCACCGAAGGCTCGCTGATTCTGGACGATACCCAGCGCGACAACTGGCTCAACACGATGGAGGGTGGCACGCGCTTCCCGATGTCGACCATGCCGGGCGAGCACGTGGATCACATGTATGCCGGTCAGATGGGGCCGGAGACGCTGCATTTCCTCGAATCCGTGCTGCTCGACCGACCGCCGCTCGTGGCGCCAGAACATGCCCGTATGGTGATGGAAAGTTACCTGGCGGCGGATATCTCCGCCGAGATAGGCGAGCCTGTCAGCCTGCCGCTCTCGAACCACGCGCTGGCGACGCTCGCGGATATCAAGGCCGCCGAATAGGGGCGGTGCCCCTGCGGGCCGGGGGGTGACCCGGCCCTCAATGTGCGCTGAGCGGGGGGATTTCCAGGGCGGAGTTGAGCTCTTCCTGGAGGATGTCCGCAAAGGCTTGCGCCGCCTGATCCAGCGGCCGCTTGCGCGACTGGATGCGCATGTAATCAACATTGAGTGGCGGCTCGGCCAGAGGCACAACCTGTCGCCGCTCGCCATCGAGATCCGGCAGGCAGAGGATGCCCGGCAGGATCGCGACCCAGTCCGAGCGCCCGACCAGATCCAGTGTGCCGTGCATGGTATCGAGTTCGAGAACCTCGGAGACCTCGATTCCGTTCTGGGCGAGATACGCCTCGATCCTGTGTCGGCGCGCGTTGGCCGGGCCAGGCAGGATCAGTCGCAGAGGGTCCATTCGCGAGAGCATCACGCCGCCCCGCCGCCTGGGGATGTGACGTCCGGCCGCACAGACCAGGCATTCCACGTCCGTTCCCATCGGTTTGGAGATCAGCGTTTCGGCCAGGTCGAAGGAGGTGGGTACCACCGCGAAGTCGAGCTCTCCTTCCGCCACTTCCTGGGCCAGCGCACCCGAGTAGGCCTCCGCAATCGAGAGCCGCACTTCGGGGTATTCCTGCGAAAACCGCAGCAACACCGATGCCAGCACCGCGCGGGTGAAGGTGGGCATCAGCCCGACATGGACATGCCCCACCACGGAGTTCGAGAGCGTCTGAAGCCTGTTTTCGGCCTGACGCGCGGCGGCCAAGACCTTGATCGCCTCCTTGTAGAAGGCACGGCCCGCCTCGGTGGGCATGACACCCGAAGAGCTGCGCTCGAAGAGGTTCACGTTGTAGCGCTTCTCGATCTGGCTCACGTGCATCGACAGGCCGGATTGCGTCGCGTTCACCCGCTCCGCCGCGGAGGAAAAGGACCCCTGCTCATAAACGGCTGCGAAGTAGCGCAATTGTTGCAGTTTCATGAAGCCTGCCTATCTGTTTTCCTGTTGGAAGGCATATTCTATTATTAATTGTATTGAAGGGTCAACGGGCCCTATCTTCGGATGAGTTTTCCAGAAACGGAGCCCGCGATGACCGCTCACTGCAACAAGGATTTCACCCAGATCGACCCCCGGACCCTGCGCGACGTCTTCGGTTGTTTCGCGACTGGCGTCACGGTCGTCACGTCCTGCGGGACGAATGGCGCACCCGTGGGCCTGGTGGTGAACTCGTTCTCCTCGGTCTCGCTTGACCCGCCGCTGATCCTTTGGAGCATCGACCTGAAGTCCCCGTCGCACGATGCCTTCTGCGCCCATCCCGGGTTCGCAGTGAACATCATGGGCGCGGATGCCAAGGAGGAGACCCTCCGCTTCTGCAAGCCGTCGGAGGACAAGTTTGCCGGAGTGGACTGGTACCCAGGCCATCACGATGTTCCGGTGCTCTCCAATGCGGTCGCCACGCTCGAATGCCGGACCGAACAGCGCATCCATAGCGGCGACCACGAGATCTTCATCGGGCGCGTGCTCCGGGTCGATCAGCGCGATGGCGCCCCTCTCATCTTTCACCGCGGCCGGTTTGCCGAAATCGGGCAGGCGCTGTGACCAGACTGCCTCGACTAATGGTCGCGCCCAATGGGGCGCGCCGGGGCAAGGCGGATCATCCTGCCTTGCCGATCACCGACGAAGAACTGATTTCGACCGCGCGCGACTGCCAGGCCGCGGGTGCCGATGGCATACACCTGCATGTGCGCGATGAGGCTGGTGATCATCTCATCGACCCGGAACGCTACCGCAACCTGCTGAACCGTCTCTCCAAAGTGGTTCCGGGCATGTATCTGCAGGTCACCTCAGAATCCGCCGGGTGCTACGATGCGGAGGCGCAGCGGGCCATGATCCGGGCGCTCCGGCCGCGGCATGTCTCGGTGGCGATGCGCGAGATGGTGCGTGCCCCAGAGGACTGGGTAGCGGCGTCAGACTTCTACCACTGGGCGCAAAGCGAAGGCGTGTCCGTGCAGCACATCCTCTATTCCCCTGAGGAAGTGACCGATTTCATTGCGGCGGTCGACACGGCCCGGATCCCCGGCCGCCATCACCTGCTTCAACTGGTCCGCGGCACATATGCCGAAGGATCTGCCGCGGCCCGGCCGCTCGAGGAGTATCTCGCCCCGCTTGAGAGGGCGAAGGCCTACAGCTTCGACTGGATGCTTTGCGCGTTCGGCGATGCAGAAACAGAAAGCCTAGTCGAGGCCGTCAAGCGCGGTGGCAAGGCTCGCGTCGGCTTCGAGAACTCGTTGCAGAACGCCGATGGTACACTGGCGCCGGACAATGCGGCCCGTGTTCGGGAGGTTCACTCGGCCCTGTGTGCACTGGGCCTCTGAACTCTCGACCTCCCCAGGGGCTCTACCTCCCCAAGAGCCCCATCTCACCCGCCCCGGCCCCGCGCCGCGGGCGGGTTTTTTCTGCCGGGTATGGGAACGGCAGACATCAGCGCGTGTGGGGCACGATCCGGGCAGGACACTCCTTTCGCAGTGCCGCAACGAAAAAGGCCCGCAACATCCGGGATGTCGCGGGCCTCGAGGCTGGGGGGGACCTTCAGGCTGCGGCCGCCTCGCGGCTGGTGGCGTTCTCAAGAAGCGGGAGAACTTTTTCGGCCATGAGGATCATGGAGCGGCGGCCAAGATCGTAATCGGTCCAGTCGTGCCCGGCATAGACGAGATGCTTGAAGGGGCCGGTGACTTCACGCAGTGCCAGAAGCTGATCTGCGACGGACCCCGGATCGCCATGGATCACCAGGCGATCAAGGACGTATTCCAGCGTCACATCCTCATCGGGCATGGACTGGTCTTCCTTGAATAGGTTTAGCCGCCCGCCGGCCCGCATCTTGGTCAGGAGCTGGGAGTAGTAGAGCACATAGGGACTTCCCGGGTCGCGGGCGTAGGCGCGGGCGGTTTCCATGTCGTCGGCGACGCAGATGTTCTTGGCCACGCGCCAGTCCTCGTAGTCCGGGGTGATCCCGGCGTTCCGGCAACCCTCGACATATTTCGGCCAGTGGGACGCGGCCCATTTGGGCAGGAGGAAGTTGCCTGAGATCGGCTGCCAGCCGCGTTCGGCCATTGCCGTGACACCCTTCGAGAACGGCGCGACGGCCGTGCCGACGATGGGCGGGTGCGGTTTCTGGTAGGGTTTCATGATCTCGCCCTGACCGATTTCAGGCATCATCGTCCGGGCAGTGGAAACCTGCCAGAAGTCGCCGGAGAGATCGTAGGGTGCATTTCCGGCCCAGATGTCGAGCACCATGTTGATACTCTCAAGGAACATCGCGTTGCGGTCCTTGTCCATTGAGCCGAAGATCTCGGCGTCGGACATCAGCCCGCCGGGCGAAATGCCGAAGTTGAGCCGGCCTTCGAGCATGTGGTCCAGCATCGCCACTTCCGCCGCAATGCGAGCCGGATGCGAGTTCGGCATGTTAACCGTCCCGGTGCCGAGACGGATGGACTTGGTCTCGTAGGCAAGGCTGGCGAGAAAGGCCACGCAGGAGGTAATGATCTCGGCCCGGTCGGTCGTATGCTCGCCGCAATAGGCCTCCGCATACCCAAGCTTGTCGGCCAGTATGAATGCCTCCCGGTCTTCCGCGAGACTTTGCGCATAGGGCTTGTCCAACGGGTGGATGGGCATGGTGAAAAACGAAAGTTTCATCAAGGTCTCCTCGGCTTCTGGACGCAGTCTGACGGACAAAGACCAGCCAAAAAATTGAAAGTTTCGAATGCTATCCATCGAAAATATTGATGGTCTCGGAGTTGTCTGCACCAAGGTGACCCGTCGCCCGCACAGTGTAGGCCGCTATCGATTTTCCTGAAGGGGCATAGCGGTCATTATAATTTCCGGGTATGGCACGTTTGTGCCTAGTCTGGAACCGAACCGGGGGGCTGAGCTCTCCTTGTCCAGAATGGATTTCCGATGGACCGCAAGGCCCGATCTCCGGGCCGGGCCGGACCGGATCCGGGAACGATAAACGGGGCGCCCTGGCGCCCCATGCAAGGAAAGTTGATAAGGCATGACAAAGCTGTACACCGTCGCTTCTGGCCCGAAACACGCACCGGCTCTTCTGCTGATGAACAGCCTCGGCGCGACCCAGGAGATGTGGGATGCCCAAGTGCCGCTGCTGGAGCGATATTTCAGGGTCATCCGTTTCGATACGCGCGGACACGGCAGAAGCCCGACGTTTCCCTCGCCTTACTCCTTTGACGATCTGGTGGCGGATGCCTTCGAGGTTCTCGACGCGCATGGCGTGCAGAAGGCGACCGTCATGGGGTTGTCCCTCGGCGGAATGACCGCGCTGGGCATGGGGCTGACCGCGCCGGAACGGGTCGAGCGCGTAGTTTGTTGCGCGGCGCGCGCCGACGCGCCTCCACCCTTCGTCCAGAACTGGCACGACCGCCTTGCCAAGCTTGAGGCGGGCGGGATCGAGGCGGTCTGGAACAGCACCGTCGGCATGTGGCTCAGTGACGACATCCGGGCGGCTCACCCCGCCCGCGAGGGCAAGCTGCGCGAGGGGTTCCTGAGCACGACCGAGGAAGGCTACCGCGGCTGCGCCAATGCGCTGATGGGGCTCGACTACCTGCGGCACCTCGGCAACATGACTGTGCCGACCTTCTTCATAGCCGGCGAACACGATTTGGCGGCATCACCGGACACCATGCGCGCCATGGCCTCGGCAACGCCAAATGGGAGGTTCGCGACTGTTCCGGGGGCAAAACACATCATCAACGCCGACAATCCAGAGTGTTTTGTCGTTTCGCTCATGGGCTTTCTTGAATTGGAGGAGGGCCCGGCGGTAGTCTGATCGTCGGAGGGTAGACCTCTTCTCATGACAATTTCTGAGAGGCCGCGCTAAGCGAGGGTGCTGGGTGCGGCCCCGTCCTGTTCGATTGCTTGGAAGCCGGCCGCGGATACGAGCGTTTTCGAAATTTGAGATGAAAATCAATATTATCTATCTTAATTTCTGATGGATATCATAAGATAATCTAGCTATTACAATCGGATAGCGTTTGCTATTTCTCCACAACAGAGGCGCAACGGGCTTGGAACCAGTGCGCATGAAAACAGCTGGAATGGGGGTGGAAACGACGTGGGCGAAGTGATTCTGGCAGAATGGTTCGATCTCGACGAGGGCTGCCGCGCGGAAACCTGGCGGTGGTTGCATGATGTCTACCTGCCTGCGGTTCAATCGGCCCCCGGCGTCTGCTGGACAGGCCACTACGACATCGTCGCGATCCCGGACAAACCTTACATTGCCGGTGCGCCCCAGCGTCGGGAAATCACGGACCCGTCTGTTCCCTCCGGTTGGCAGAATGTCATTCTGACAACAGCGGCTTCTCCGGAGGTCTTCTTTGCCCCGGACAACCCGCTCGACGCCCTTGCCGGAGAATATTCCGACCGACTGGCGGCCTTCCGAAACGTCCGCAGGGCGGTCTTCATCGAGGAGCAGGTGGTCAATTCGCCAGAGCAGAGGGCCTCGCCTTACGGAGTGGGGCCGCCGCCAGCGATGCAGCTCGGCAACTACAATGCCGACAGGCCGGAAGACGAGTTCGAGCTTGCCCGCTGGTACAGGGCGGAACGTTTTTCGCGGGTCTCAGTGACGCCGGGCATGATCCGCGGGCGCAAGTTGTTGTCGATCGCGGGCTGGCCCAAGCACGGCGTTCTCTGGGAGTTCACCGATTTGCCCGAGGGCGACAGCAGCTTCGAACACCGCTTCGTCGCGGCCGATAGGAATGAGGACTGGCGGGGTCGGCACGTGCTCGAATACGTCACTCACGCTCCGGGAAGCCCCCATGCCGGTCGGCGCGTCTGGCCACCGGTGCGCGAGAGGAGCGTGACGCCGGCGATCCGCGAGGCGGTCTGACACCTGCGCGGACATCGAAACCAATCACATCACAAGAGAAACCGGGAGGATACCAATGTCACAGAGACTGTCTGGCCTGAGCCATGAAGAGGCCACGGGAACCGTGAAGATGATTTACGAGGGCTCCGACAAGTTCCTCGGGCGCACGGCCAATCTCCAGCGGATCCTGGCGACCCACAGCCCCTATATCGCACGCTGGTTCGGCGGTCTCGTCGCGGCTGTTCGCCAGCCGGGGCTCGGCGCAACCAGCGAGTCCCGCCTGCGCGCGCTGGCCTGCATCAAGACCTCGATGGCCAATGCCTGCGCCTATTGCACCGCGCATACCTCGGTCTTCGGCCAGGGGCTTGGCATTTCCGACGAGGAGCTGGAAGCGATGGCCGACGACACCTACAAGACAAGTCAGCTTTTCAACGAACGCGACAGGGCGGCGATCGCTTGGGCCGAAGCCATGACCAACAACACCGCGGCGCGGGACAAGGAGGTCTGGGACAACATGAAGGCGAACTTCACCGAATCGGAGATCGTCGAGATCTCGATGGCCTCGGCGATGTTCAACATGATCAATCGCCTCAACGACAGCTTCTGGACCGATCTGGAATCGAACGAGTACAACCAGAAGCAGTGGAACGCCGTCGAGGGGCTCACGGTGGAGGATATCGAGGCCTTTGCAAGCCGCTTCGCCGAGGTGGGTGAGGCTGAACGTGCGGCGAGGGTCGAGCCGGAAAAGGCTACCGCCCCCGCAGCCTGACACTCCCGCACTGGCCGGGCGGACGAAGCTTCGCCCGGTCGATGAAGCTCCCCTTCACTCAATCAATGATCTCGCGATGGAGCCCGCGGCCAACCCGGCCTCGCGCGCGGAGAACCGGATACCCCCATGGCACACAAGCACACCAAGATCCTCATCATCGGGTCCGGCCCCGCCGGTTATACCGCCGCCGTCTATGCCAGTCGCGCGATGCTCCAGCCCGTCCTCGTGCAAGGCATCCAGCCGGGCGGCCAGCTCACGATCACGACCGAGGTGGAGAATTGGCCCGGAGACTCGATGGTCCAGGGCCCCGAACTGATGGCCCGGATGGAAACCCACGCCCGCGAAGTCGGAACCGAGATCGTCTCCGACTACATCCAGTCGATTGATCTCTCGCACCGCCCCTTCACGGCAACGGGGGACAGCGGCTTGACCTACTCCGCCGATGCCGTGATCCTCGCCACAGGCGCCCAGGCCAGATGGCTCGGTCTGCCCAGCGAAGAGGCTTTCAAGGGCTTCGGCGTGTCGGCCTGCGCGACCTGCGACGGGTTCTTCTACCGGGGCAAGCAGGTCGTGGTGATCGGCGGCGGCAATACGGCCGTCGAGGAAGCGCTGTTTCTCACAAACTTCGCCGCGAAGGTCACGCTGATACACCGGCGGGACACGCTCCGGGCCGAGAAAATCCTGCAACACCGCCTCTTCAACCACCCCAAAGTGGAGGTGCTGTGGAACCACGAATTGAGCGAGGTCTTCGGTTCCCGGAACCCGCCCGGCGTGCAAGGCGTAAGGGCGAAGGACGTCTCCTCGGGTGCGATCACCGAGTTGCCCTGCGATGGCGTCTTTATCGCTATCGGCCATGCCCCGGCGTCAGAACTGGTGCGGGATCAGCTCGAAACCCATCATGGCGGATATGTGGTTACTCGGCCCGGCTCTACCGAGACCTCCGTCCCGGGCGTCTTTGCCGCGGGCGATTTGACGGACCACGTCTACCGACAGGCCGTCACATCCGCCGGTATGGGCTGCATGGCCGCGCTGGAGGCCGAGCGGTTCCTGGCGAGCGTCTCGGAGGATGAGGAAGATGCACCCCGATCCCGCGTGGCCTGACTGCGGTCAGGCCTGTTGCCTGAGGGGATGGTGCAAGGGCTCTGTCTGCGCGGCTGGCCCGGTGATCTCTCGAAGCCGACGGCAATCCTCGGCCAGCACGTGAAACGGGTCGCGACCGAACCACTCCAGAGATACCGGGCATTCCTGATCCCGTGCTAGCGTCCCGAGCAGTGGTCGGTAGTCGTAAGCTCCCTCCAGAAGCGGAACGATCCCTCGCCGGCAGCCCGCGGCGTTGTAGATGTTGTCGGGTGCGAAGACCGGGAGATCGCTTCGCCGCGCGACGTTCTTCAGGTGGTGATGGCGAATGCGCGGCGCGAGGAGTCTGTGGGCCTCCAGCGGATCGTCACCGGCTTCCCAGAGGTGGATCGCATCGAAATTGACGCCGAGGGCAGGATGGTCGACCTCTGCAACAAGGGCACTCGTTGCAGCGAGGCTGTCGGCCAGCGTGCCGGGATGCGTTTCGACCAGCAGCGACAGTCCCTCATTGTCGAAGATCCGTGCCGCGCGGGAAAGGCCCGCCACGATCGCCTTCCGGGCTTCGCTCGAGGTTTCCTTGTTTGAAGTCCGCCCTGCAAAGGTTCGAACCTTGCCGGCGCCCCAGCGGGTTGCGGCGTGGACGAGATGCAGCGCATGGGCTTCCAGTTGCAGGGGATCGTCGAGGGGGAGGTAGTCGCTTATCATCGGCACTTCGAGGGCGTGTCCCGCCAGCCAGCGTGCATCTCGATGATCCTGCACGAGATTGCGCGCATGTGCACCCCAAAGCTCGATGCCGTCGAAGCCAGTAGCAGCCGCCCAGGAAACCAGCTCCTCGAGTGAAAGAAGGTGATGCCGGAAGGATATCGTGCAAATGTAGATCTTCATGCGCGTTCCTTCACGCATTCGGCGGTCGCCCCATTGGGTTCTGCAGGCGCCACATCTTCGGCCCAGCGGTCGAATTCCTCCCGAAGCGCCGACTTGATCCGGTGTTCGAGCCGCCAGAGTGTTTCGATGAGTCTCTGTGCTTCCGTGGCAGTCTCCGGTGTGCCGGTCTCGGCCAGCTTCAGAGCCAGGTAGTGCAGGCGGCGCAGGCCCTGTTGAAGCTCTTCGATTTCGTCGCAGCGGGCCTCGAACTCAGCTTCCGATGTGCCAAGCGCGCGGCCAAAATAGGCAAACCCGTGCTCGTAGGCGTATTTGCGGATACCGATGACCGGAAGCTCGCGCAGGGCATGTGCGAGGTCCGCTGTCGGGTGGAGGGCAGCATCTCCCGAATGCGCATGGAAGATGCTCACGACCGCTTCGAGTAGCGGCATGCAGTCGGCTTGGAACGTGTCGAGGAAATAGTCCCGCACCGCGTCCCTGTCGGGTCCATGGGCCAAGCTTCGGTCGTAGATGAAGCCTCCCGAAACGGAGGGCTGGGCAATCGCGTTGCGGATCGTCGCACGCGGCAGCCGACCTTCCCAGCGGAAGTCCGGATCATGCATGAACCACATGCCCGGATCCTCGGTCTTCTCGAGCATGACGTAGTGCGGAAACGGGTTCTGGTTGAACTTGTTCTCGCGTTCCGGCAGGTGGAACATGTCGAGCATGACCATGACATGCTCGGTCTCCGTCCGGGTCGCGAGCAGGTGTTCGAGCTTGGCAAGGTTCTCGTCCTTCGTGGCGGCATGGTCGTACCAGCCATGCACCGGGACGCCGTAGATGCGTTCGAACCAATGGAGGAAATGGTCGTGGGTCACGCCCTTGGCGTGATAGGTCATGCGGTGGTTTGGCCCGGTGGTGAAACCGGTATCCCAGACCCCCATGTAGAACGGCCGGTGATCGAAGCCTCTCGCCTTGATGCCAGCCGCGAGACAGCTGACCACGCAATGCACCTTGATGTCGATTTCCTCTTCCGGGATGGGGCGGAAGGCTGGGTCGTCGGGACTGGCTTCCGATGCGCCTGCGATGAGATCCGCCAGATCCGCGACCGTGGAGAAATGGTCCTTGGACATGGCGCGCTCGGGGATTTCGAAGCCGTGTTCCGTTTCGAGATGCAGGATGAGGTTGAGTACCAGCACCGAATCGAGGTGGAGGTCTTCGTTGAGCCGGGCGTCTTGCGAGAATGCGGCCATATGCCGCGAAGCGAGCGGGTCTTCGAGCACGCTGCGGATCGCATCGACAATGGCGGCCCTTGGGTAAGTGTTCATGGTCAGATCCCTGCCTCCGCGAGACCTGAGGCGACGTTGCGGCGGTTTACCTTGCCGTTCGCCTCTCGCGGAATGCGGTCGACGGGGCGCAGCACGCTCGGCTGTTGGTAGCCCGCGAGGTGCTCTCGGCACCATGCGCGCAACTCGTCCTCCCGAGCGTTTCCGGTATAGACCAGCGCGACGCGTTCGCCCGCGAGTACATCCTCCATGCGAAAGGCCAGCGCATCTTCCACGCCGGGCATGTCCAACACGGCCTGCTCGACGTCCCGCGGAAAGACGTTGAGGCCCGCGACATTGATCATGTCGTCGAGCCGCGAGCGGAAGACGAGCATTCCGTCCGCTGCGAGATAGCCGAGATCGCCGGTGCCGATCATGCCGCGGGGCGTTTCGACCGTGATCTCGGCGGGTCGGTTCGCGGAGCGTCCCGCTCCGACGGCGAGATGTGGCAGCGGATAGCCAATTTCGTCCGCGCGCTGCAGATCTGGATTGATCGCCACGCATCCGGTCTCCGAACAGCCATACTGCTGGAAGAGGCGATCCACCCGGCTGCGGATGCAGTCGAACCAGGAGCGGGAGAGCATCGTTCCCGAGGTCATGGCCGCGGGGAGGTGTGCGTCAGCCGGCAGGAGCCGAGCGAGGGTGTAGAGCATCGCGGGCGATGTATAGAGCAGGGGGCGCTCGACTTCCCGCATGCGGCGGAGGATGTATTTCGGGTTGATCCCTTCTATGACGACAGGCGTCCTGCCGCGATGAAGGCCCACCATCACGCCGGGAATCAGGCCGTAGGAATGGGTGATCGGGCAGGCGATGATGGGTGTCATGCCGTCCGGCGCGGTGAAGGCCTCGGCGTAGCTCGCGATCTCGATGCCAATCTCGCCCCAGCTTCGCTCTATGCGCTTCGGCGCGCCCGTGGTGCCTGATGTCATGTGAATAAGCCCGCCCTCGGGCACCCGCGCGCCGTCGTGCCGTGTGTCTGTTTCGAGGATAGTGCCGTCGCCCGCGACGAACCGGTCGCAGCCCGCGTGCGCGGCCATGTCGAGCGCGCGGGCGTGGGGGATATCAGGGTGGATCGGGAAAATCGTGGAACCGGCTTGCCGCAAGTTCAGGATCGCTCCCAGCATCTTTTCTGTCTCGGAGAGATGGAGCGCGATGCGATGCCCGTGTTCGGCGAGGGCCATGATGGCAGGGTTCGGGGCCCGCGTTGCGGGGGCGTCATTGAGAATGAACATGAGGGCTCCATGAACAGGGGCACATCAACGCGCGAGGGCGTTGGGAACAAGGTGGTGGTAGCTGTCGCGCCCGGGAAAGAGCGTGCGGCTGACAAGCGATTCCGTGGCGATGCGAGGGGCGTCGGCGCAGAAGAGGGCCGCGCGCTCCTCCAGCCCGTAGCGGTGGACATGGGCGTCGAGACGCTTGCGGATCCGTGCCCAAGCAACCTTCTCGGAAAGGCCGTAGGCGCGCTCGAGGCAGGCGGTAAGATCCGCCAAGTTGTAGATGAAGAGCGTGTCCATCACGAGTTCGCGCAGATCCTCCGGCCCCGCCATCGCGTGGAAGCGGCCGCGTTCGGCGGACCGGAACGCCGGGTCCAGCGCGCCGAGATCGGGCGCGAGACCGGGGCGAGGGAGAAGCTCGGGCACATACTCGAGGCTCTCGTGGAAATCCCGGGCCACAAGGCCCGTGGGCCAGCCGTTCTCGTGGCGCAGCAGGAGGTTCTGGGCATGGGCCTCGATTCCGATCCCGTGGGCGAGCATGAGGTGCCAGACCGGCAGTACCGCGACATCCACCAGCCGCTCGAACCAGTTCATCAGACCGAACCGCGCGACCCAAGGGTCGATCAGCGGGCGGCCATCCCGCTCCATCAGTGGCAGGGCATTGAAGGGCAGGATTGCGTCCGGGGCGATCCCGACCGCATCGGGCGAGACCCGCCGAATCATGGCAAGGCTTCCCGGTGCCAGGGAGCTTCCCCGCCCTGCGATCGCCCCGGAATGTTCCCGCAGGATGGTGAGCCCCGAGGTGTCCGCCAGAAAGGAATCGGCGGCGACGACTTCTTCCAACCAGTTTGAGATCGTCGACGCGATGAGAACGCAATCGGGGTCGAGCGTGCGCAGAGATGACGTGTTGCCGATGGCAAGCGACAGCTTCACGTGATCCCCAGCGGGACGATCCACGTTCATCAGCGTCCGCACGGACTGGGTGGCGCGGTAGCGATCCCCGAGCGGACCGAGGCAAACTGCTCGTCCTGCGGCAATCCAGTCCGAGAACGTTGCGTCCCGATACAGCTGACGCATTTGCCAGGGATGAACCGGGAAGGGTACGAACCCCTCCTTTTCAAGACCCGGACCCAAGGAGCATGTTTGTGAATTGCCAGGATCGTCGAGCCTGCCGCCAGGCGTGCTCTCGACGAGATCCCGCGCGAGCAACACCCATTCCAGTTGGAATGGAGATGCGGCTTCCGGCCCGAAGGCCCGGTTGTCAGCATCGGAGAAGCCGGTGCGGGCCTTGAAACTCGGATGGTAGGGATGGCCTTCGATGATGGCGCTTTCGAGTTCTGCGCCGGTCAGCCGGTGCCGCCGCACCTGAGAAAGGCAGGCTTTCGCGCTCTGCCAGTTGATCGCCGTTCGGCTGAATTCACGATGGACGCGGTCACGCACGCCGCAAGTCAGATCGAGAGCGGCAAGAAGGTCTTGCCACCCGGCCGACGTCCACCCGCTCGACGTCTTGCGCTCCGGTCCCTCGGACAGCGTTCGACGGCCAAAGGCTCCCGCACTTGCTCGCGCCCGGAAACGACAACCGCCGGCGACCCACTCCTGCCAACCCTCTTCGTCAGGTTCGCCCGGCTGGACGATACCCTCGAACAGAAGAGCTGCGCAGAACTGCTGCGTGACGCGATTCTCGTCGCAGCAAAGCGTCGCTTCAAGCGCGGGCACGGGCAACCTCCGTGTGCTCTTCCGCGGCGGCCTGCGTCCGGCGTGCGCTGACCGGGTTGGGCAGTCGCACATAGACGGCCTTTTCACCGGGAGCTTCGAGTTCGTCGATACCATGCAGACGGGTCAGCAGGTTGGCCTTGGCGCTGAGATGCGGGGTCAGAAGCACGAATCTGGCGAAATCGCCGCCCGGACCGGGATAACGGCTGGCCGCTTCTTCCAGAATCGCAGCAAGCCGGTCGACCAGCAGGGCTTCTGGAGCAAGCCCTTCTGCTCCGAGGCGGCTGATCACGGCGAAGATCTGATTGACCACGAGATAGTAGCACAAACGCTCGTGGATTTCCCCGTCCGGGAAGCTGAGTGCGGCGATATCCCCGATGCCGGGAGCAATCTCGGCTAGGTCGGTGAGCCGACTTTCCGCAACGTAATACCCCTGATTGTCGCGGAAATAGCAGCGCGAGGGGACGCCGCCGCTGATATCGAGGAGAATGTTCTGCTGATGCGCCTCGAGCGCGATTCCGTGCCGCTCGAAGAGCGTGAGGATCGGGCGCAGCATACAATCGAGGTAGGCGTCGAACCACCGGAGGGCAGCGGTCTCAGCCGTTTCGGAAAGAGTTCTCGCGAGGTCATCTACCACAAGGGAGAGCATCGACGTCTGGCCCGGCAAGGGCTCGGCGGTCAGGGCTGCAATGTTCACGATGCCGAAGCCGGCTGGGCTACCCGCTTCGGCGAGGAAGGGGTTCTGGCGGAAGATGACCTCGAAGCCGCTTTCGGCGCGGTTGGGGCGTTCCACCGTCAACCACGCCGGATCGTCAATGATGCGGAACCGGGGCTCGACCTCATGAAAATCGAGGCGGCGAATGAGGCGTGACATTACGACCCCTGCGGCCAGTTCGTGGCGGAGGTTGGTCCGCAGCGAATTCGTGATGCGAACGGGAAGCGAGAACTTGAGCATCCAGGGGCATTCCGGCGCGTAGAGCGTTCGAACCGAAGATGTGGCCGCGAACCGGCAACCCGCGGCGCCGAGGTCGCGCAGCCGGCCCCTCTGAAATTCGGTCTCGATTTCCGGATCAAGGCGGAGCGCCTCCATCTGGAGCGGGTGAACCGGCAGAAGCGCCTCGTTCGCCTCTATTTCGAAGCGGTCCGCGATACCCGGAACCTCCCGAACGAGTGCTTCGGCATCGCGACCAAGCGAAGACCCAGAGCGCATGAGCGATCTTTCCACCGCAAGGAAGCGAAGCTGGAAACTGCCACAGAACTCCGGCGCATAAGCACGCGCCTGCCAGCCGGTCATCCCGTCGCGGCTCTTCGGGGTCGGATGCAGCCAGTGTCCGAACACGAGCGCGCGCTCCGCTGACAGGAAATCTCGGCTTCCGGTGTCGTTGCGACCGCAGCGATGTGCGCAGAGGGTCCCGATTTCCCCGTTGCTTTCGAGGATTCGGTGCAGAAGCGTGGCCATCCCGTCGCAGTTGGGCCCTCCGCCATGCCTGCGGCAGGTGTCCTGCACGAGAAGCGTCAGCGCCTCGACCGGGGCGGCGATTTGCCAGACATCCTCCAGATCGTGACGCAGCCGGATGTCGCTGATCCGATGCGGGCCGGTCAGGGAATGATATTCAAGCGTGATGCGCAGGCGCATCCGGCGTTCAGGCAGAGGGATTTCTAGCAATCGCTGTCCGCCGTTGTAGGCAGGCGCGGGCAGAAGCACGCCCGGATTCACCTCCCGGAGGTAGCAGTTGAGAAAGGCTTGCAGAGTTGCGCGCTGGGCGGTTGCGTGAGGCGGTGGTGCAGGGGCGTCCACCAGATGTGTCGACATGGCGTGCTCTCTTGGCCCTGCTGGCGGCTTGCGAGACAACATCCGGATACACGCTGCCTAAGCACCCCAAAAAGGAACGCAGCTGCTTGCCGATGCTGTCCGGTGGCTTTACCGGGGCATTCCTGTGTCAGTTTCTGCAAGGGGGTGGCGGCTAGCAGATGAGCTTGCGTGCCGGGTCAGTCCGTGGCTCTGGAAGGCCGGGTCGAACGTTAACCATTCCAGCGACGGGATAGCGGAGACGGTTCTTCGCGTAAAGGGTATATCAACAGGGCAGATACACCAAATGCGATTGGTGGCGGAAATCTGCATGTGAAATCCGCCTCAGAGGGCAGGGGTACAGCAGGCTATCCGAGATGCTTCTCGAAGTAGACCCGGTGAAAGCCATCTTCCTCGCGGCGCTCTGCTTCGGTGTAGCCAAGCCGAGGGTAGAGGGTCAGGTTTCCCTCCATTTTTTCGTTCGTGTAAACGTGAACGGCCCCGATGCCCTGTGCGCGTGCGCATTCCTCGCAGAATGCGATGAGCGATCTTCCCACACCTTTGCCGGCAGCTTCCGGGAGCACCGCGACGCTTTCCAGGTGCATGTGCCCGCCGATTGGAAAGAAGACCACATATCCTTGGAAGGCGCCTTGCGCCGCGACGGAGACGTGAACCTGGCCCCTCGCGATCTGTGCGGTGAAATCCGCATCCATCGGGGCCGGTCTGCGCCCGATCAGCGGAACGTAGCGGGCGAATGCGCGTTCGGCGCAGTTCCGTAAGTTGGGAACATCACTGAGGCTGGCTTGACGGATCATGCGCACTCCTTCGGTTTCGTGACCTGCAAGGTGCCGCTTCTGCGGGGGCGGGGCAATGCCGCGGCAGGTGCGGCCGTGATCCTCGCGACGGGGTCTTGGCAATGGCGTCATTGCGGGGTAGGGCCGCGACATGCCGAGATATGCACTGAAAATCGAATATGACGGCCGGCCCTTTTCCGGCTGGCAGCGCCAGGCGGACCATCCGAGCGTTCAGGGAGCTTTAGAGGCGGCAGCGGCGCGTCTCGATCCGTCTGGGCCCGCCGTCAACGGGGCTGGCCGGACGGATGCCGGCGTTCATGCCGATGGTCAGGTCGCACATCTTGACATGGCTAGGGTGTGGGATCCCGAACGGTTGCGCGAGGCGCTCAACGCGCATTTGCGGCCGCATCCGGTAGCCGTGGTGGCCGCGGCGGAAGTGTCGGATGAATTTCACGCCCGATTTTCGGCCATACTTCGGGAATACCGTTTCTGTATCGTTTCCAGACGTGCGCCGCTGGTGCGCGATGCCGGTTTTGCCTGGCGCGTGAACCGTCCGCTGGACCTGGAGGCCATGCGGGCGGGGGCCAGGCATCTTGTCGGCCGGCATGATTTCACGACCTTTCGTTCGACCATGTGTCAGGCGGATAGTCCACTGAAAACACTTGATATTATAGAGATTGACGAAGTGCCCTATCCCGCCGGTCAGGCGTTCCGGTTCCGGCTTGAGGCGCGGTCGTTTCTCCACAACCAGGTGCGCAGCATCGTCGGCACCCTGGAGCGCGTCGGGGCCGGGGCCTGGCCTCCCGCGCGCGTGGCCGAAGCGCTGGAAGCCCGCAACCGCGCGGCCTGCGGCCCTGTGTGTCCGCCCGATGGTTTGTCCCTCGTCAGCGTCGGATATCCCGAGGACCCTTTCGGCATAGCTGGGAATGCCTGACCCTAAAGGGCTGGACGTGGGCCGACATCACCGGCTAGTGAGGACGGCACCAAAAGGGAGACGTTCGGGATGAAACGAGCTTTCGTGTTCCCCGGCCAGGGTGCGCAGGTCATTGGAATGGGCAAAGAACTTGCCGATTCTTATCCCGTTGCCCGTGCCGTGTTCGAGGAAGTGGACGAGGCGCTGGGCGAAAAGCTTTCCGCCCTGATCTGGGAAGGTGAGGCAGAGGAACTCACGCTCACGCAGAACGCCCAGCCGGCTCTCATGGCGACCTCTATGGCGGCCATGAAGGCGCTCGAGGCCGAGGGTGTGCCGGTATCCACCGCCGCCTACGTGGCTGGGCATTCGCTTGGCGAGTATTCGGCGCTATGCGCGACAGGCGCGATGGGGCTTGCAGATACCGCCCGGATGCTGCGCCTTCGCGGGCAGGCCATGCAACAGGCCGTGCCGGTGGGTGAAGGCGCGATGGCGGCCGTTCTGGGGCTAGATCTGGCCGCAGTCGAAGGGGTCGCGGCGGATGCAGCCGAAGGGGAGGTCTGCCAGGCGGCGAATGACAATGACCCGGGGCAGGTGGTGATTTCGGGCGCGAGATCGGCGGTCGAACGTGCTGCTGCCCTTGCCAAGGAGCGTGGCGCGAAACGCGCAATGCTCCTGCCGGTGAGCGCGCCATTCCATTGTGCGCTGATGCAGCCTGCGGCTAATGCTATGGCGGAAGCTCTTTCCGGGATTCAGATCAACTCGCCCAGCGTTCCGTTGGTGGCGAACGTTAGGGCCGAGGCCGTCACCGATCCGGATGTGATCCGGCTGTTGCTGGTGGAGCAGATCACAGGACGGGTCCGCTGGCGCGAGAGCGTGGCCTGGATGTCCGACAACGGGGTGGAGCAGTTCGTCGAGGTCGGCGCCGGCAAGGCACTTTCGGGAATGATTCGCCGGATTTCGCGGCAGGCAGATGTTGCGGCTGTCGGAAAGCCCGCCGATGTCGCGGGATTCGTTGAAAAGATTGGGGGCGCAAATGTTTGATCTGGCTGGAAAACACGCGTTGATAACCGGTGCATCCGGTGGAATCGGCGGTGCGATAGCAAGGGCCCTGCACGCTCAGGGCGCGAAAGTTGCCTTATCGGGGACCCGGGTCGAGCCGCTCGAGGCTCTTGCTTCCGAACTCGGGGAGGGCGCCGTGGCCGTCCCTTGCAATCTCAGCGATGCGGAGGCCGTCGCATCCTTACCCAAATTGGCGACGGAAGCGATCGGCGGGCTCGAGGTTCTCGTGAACAATGCCGGAATCACTCGGGATCAGCTCTTCATGCGGATGTCGGATGCGGACTGGGACGCCGTTCTGGCCGTGAACTTGACGAGCGCGATGCGGCTTTCACGCAGTGTGATGCGTGGCATGATGAAGGCGCGCTGGGGTCGTATCATCAACATCTCGTCCGTCGTCGGCGTGACGGGTAATCCGGGGCAGGCGAACTACGCTGCGACGAAAGCGGGGATCATCGGCATGTCCAAATCGATCGCCGCCGAGGTCGCTGGACGCGGCATTACCGTGAACTGTGTGGCACCCGGTTTTATCACGACCGCCATGACCGAGGCCCTGACGGACGACCAGAAAGCGAAGACATTGGAAAAGATTCCTGCCGGCCGAATGGGCTCGGCGGATGAAATCGGCGCGGCGGTTGCTTACCTGGCCTCTGAAGAAGCAGCTTATATTACCGGTCAGACATTGCATGTGAACGGTGGAATGGCGATGATCTGAGCCTTGGATAAGCTACGGGGGCCCCTTTGCATTAGCATTTGCCACTGGCATTGGTTGTGATATAGGCCGCGCGAGTTGAAGGGGGGCGGCCTTCCCGTAGCGACAAGAGATCTGCGGAGCGGAGTCGTCCGGAACAATGTGGGATCGCCTTTTCGGGCACGCCGGGCCGTCGATACAGAACGAAAACTGTAGAGCTTGGCCGGATAGCAGGCAAAAGAGGAAGACAAGTTATGAGCGATATCGCAGAGCGCGTAAAAAAGATCGTTGTGGACCACCTCTCCGTTGACGAGGAGAAGGTCACCGAAGGTGCGTCGTTCATCGACGATCTGGGCGCAGACAGCCTCGATACGGTCGAGCTGGTGATGGCGTTCGAAGAAGAGTTCGGTATCGAAATTCCGGATGATGCCGCCGAGACGATTCAGACCTACGGCGACGCGGTCAAGTTCATCTCGGAGAATGCAGAGTCCTGATCCTTAGATCAGACCGATTCTGTATCCGGCGCCCTTCTGGGGCGCCGTTTTTTGTCCGGTTCCTGAGAGTGGTTCGAAGGAGTCTGTGGGCGGTCTTTTGCATGCAGGCTTGTCGGGCAATTGCCTTTTGGGGTACAGGGGTTGGACTTGAGCAAGGGCTAACGGAATTCACATGCGGCGCGTCGTCATAACTGGTCTTGGAATGGTCTCTCCGCTTGCGAGTGGAGTCGAGGAGACTTGGAGCCGGCTACTGGAAGGTCAGTCCGGCGCCGGTAAGATTCAGAAGTTCGACGCCAGCCATCTGGCTTGCCATATTGCGTGTGAGATCCCGTTGGGAGACGGGCAGGACGGTACGTTCAACCCGGACGAGTGGGTTGCCGCCAAGGAACGGCGGAAAATCGACCCGTTCATTCTTTATGCTTTGGCTGCTGCTGAGCAGGCCGTGACGGATGCCGGTTGGAAGCCCGAGGGCGAGAAAGAGCGTGAGCGCACCGGGGTTATCATCGGCTCGGGAATCGGCGGGCTGACGACGATTGCGGAGACGACTCTCATTCTGAAGGAGAAGGGGCCGAGACGTGTCTCGCCGTTCTTCATCCCGGGAAGCCTCATCAATCTCTGCTCCGGCCAGGTTTCGATCAAATATGGCTTCAAAGGGCCGAATCATTCGGTCGTAACCGCCTGTTCGACCGGCGCTCACGCAATCGGCGACGGCGCACGGCTCATCGGCTATGGCGATGCCGATGTCATGGTCGCCGGCGGCGCCGAAGCCGCGATTTGCGAACTTGGTATCGCGGGGTTCGCGGCCTGCAAGGCGCTTTCGACATCCTACAATGATGACCCAAAGCGAGCGAGCCGGCCTTACGACAAGGATCGTGACGGCTTCGTGATGGGCGAAGGCGCGGGTGTGCTTGTGCTCGAGGAATACGAGCACGCTAAGGCGCGCGGCGCCAAGATTTATGCCGAAGTCATCGGATACGGGCTTTCAGGTGACGCGTATCACATCACTGCCCCGTCGGAGGACGGCAATGGTGCAGAGCGCTCGATGCGCGCAGCCATTGCGAGCGCGGGGCTCAAGCCTTCCGACATCGACTACGTGAACGCACACGGCACTTCGACAATGGCAGACACGATCGAGCTGGCCGCAGCTGAGCGGGTGCTTGGTGACGCGGCCGGGCAGGTGACGATGTCCTCCACCAAATCTTCGATCGGGCATCTGCTCGGGGCAGCGGGTGCCGTTGAGGCGATCTTCTGTGTTTTGGCCTTGCGAGATCAGGTTGCGCCGCCGACGATCAATCTCGAGAATCCATCGGTCGAGACCCCGATCGATTTGGCTGCGAACAAGGCCGTTCACCGGAAGATAGATGTGGCACTGTCGAATTCTTTCGGCTTCGGTGGCACCAATGCCTCGCTCGTTTTGCGCAAACCGGATTGATCCGATCACATGATGCGCCATGTCGCGGCCAATGCCCTGACCCTGATCGTCGTTGCTCTCGTTGCCGTCTTTGGCTTGGTGACCTGGGCAAAGACCATCTACCGGGATCCCGGACCGCTGTCCGAACCTTTGCGATTCGAGGTGGCTTCCGGGGAGACATTCTCACGGGTGACGGACAGGCTCGAAGAAGCCGGCGCGATCGAGAGTGCCTCAATGTTTCGGGTCGCGGCCCGTTACAACAAGCTCGACGGCGGCCTTCGGTTCGGGGAATACGAGTTCGAGGCCGGTGCTTCAATGGAGGAAATTCTCCAGCAGCTCAATCGAGGCGGCAATGTGATTCGCCAGATCGTGGTTCCGGAGGGCTGGACCAGTTGGCAGGTCGTGGAAATGCTGAAGGCTCGCGAAGAACTAACGGGTGAGATCACGCAAATTCCGCCCGAGGGCTCGCTCGCACCGGCAGGCTACGACTTCCAGAAGGGCGACGATCGACAAGAGCTTATCGAGCGGATGCAGGCGCTGCAGGACGAGATACTCGCTAAGGCGTGGGCCGGCCGCGCCGATGGCCTGCCCCTTCAGACGCCGCGCGAGCTACTCATCCTCGCCTCAATTGTCGAGCGCGAGACAGGCGTTTCCGAGGAGCGCGACCAAGTGGCCAGCGTCTTCGTGAACCGGCTCAACCTGGGAATGCGCCTTCAAACCGACCCGACGGTAATCTACGGAATTACGAGGGGTGAGGGCAGTCTGGGGCGGGGACTGCGGCGGAGCGAGTTGGCGGCACCGACCGAGTACAATACCTACGTCATTCCGGGGTTGCCACCCACGCCTATCGCGAACCCGGGCAAGGAAGCCATCGAAGCTTCGGCTCATCCGGCATCGACAGACTATATCTATTTCGTGGCCGATGGCACTGGCGGTCATGCGTTCGCGAGGACGCTTGCGGAGCATAACGCGAATGTCGCCGTTTGGCGCCGGATTGAGGCGGAACGAGCGCGAGAGCAAAGTACAGGTGAATAGGCACGCTACCACGAGTGTGACATCACTGGCATTTTTCCGGCTTCCAGTAGAATTTGGGAGTTGAGAAGCATCAGTGTAGTGCCTTAACATTCTGTTGATGTATTCGCTGTCGTTAATATTTTGTTTATCCCCAAGTCTGCTTGGGGTCGTCGTTTCCAGACTTGGGTTTACTCATTTTGGCTGTTGACTCTGCGAGCGCTCCGATGTATAAGCTGAGTCAAGCTGGAAGAATTGGGCTAGCAGGGAGCGAAAGCGTCCTTGCTTTTTCATTTTCGGCCCGGGCGGAGCAGCCGGGGCAATCATCTCATGAAAATTTCAGCACCAAATGGAGTTACGGAAGCGGAAACGCTCTCCGAAACGCTCAAAATGTATCGTGACCTCTCCAACGCCTTGAGGCGACGGATCACGGTCCTTCAATCGAACGGGCTCGACGATAACGGAAACCGGTATTCCGTCGAGACGATGCTTGCGCACTTCAAAGCGCTTCAGACAGTCATGAATCTCGAGGAATGCCTTGCAGAGCAAGCGCCCAATGGAAAGCAGAGGGGTGTCGAGGACTTGGACCTCGACAGCGCCCGAGCGGAGATCTCTTCGAGACTTTCTGTCTGGAATGCCACCCGACAAAGTTGAGGCGTTTCTGAACTCCCTGTCTCCTAACGCGATCCTCTCGCTCCCCTGGCTCTTCGAGCATTGGGCGCTTGCGGGGCACCAGTTGCCGCCAGCCGGCGATTGGACAACCTGGATCGTTCTAGGAGGCAGGGGAGCCGGAAAGACCCGGGCCGGATCCGAATGGATCCGACAACAGGTTGAAGGCGTAAGACCTGAGGACCCGGGGGCATGCTCCCGGGTCGCACTCGTCGGCGAAACGCTCGATCAGGCTCGGGAAGTGATGATCTTTGGTGAATCCGGGATACTTAAGTGTTCTCCGCCGGATCGCCGTCCCGAATGGAATGCAGGAAGAAAGCAACTTAGCTGGCCCAACGGTGCGACCGCACAGATTTTCTCGGCAAGCGATCCAGAATCGCTGCGTGGACCCCAGTTCGATTGCGCGTGGTGCGATGAACTTGCCAAGTGGCGCAAGTCGCACGAGGCTTGGGATATGCTGCAATTCGGGCTGAGACTCGGAAAGTGGCCGCGGCAGATCGTGACGACGACCCCACGCAACAACCCTCTTCTTAGGGATCTGCTCGAAGAACCGTCGACAGTGACAACCCATGCGCCGACATCGGCAAACCGGATGCATCTGGCGGCCAGTTTTTTGGATACAGTCACGCGCAAATACGGAAACAGCCGCCTTGGCCGGCAGGAGCTTGAAGGCCAATTGCTTCTTGATCATTCCGGCGCGCTCTGGCCTTCCGAATTGCTCGACCAAGCAAAGAAACTGCAGGAGACAGAACTCGACCGGATCGTGATTGCGGTCGATCCACCTGTGTCAAGCGGACCGAACTCCGATGAATGCGGGATCGTCGTCGCCGGAGTGGCTCGGCGTGGTGCTCCGCAGGACTGGAGGGCGGAAGTGATCCTCGACGGAAGCATTGGCGGTGCCAGCCCACAAGCCTGGGCCTGTCGAGCCGTTGAGCTCTTTCATAGATATCGTGCGGACAGGTTGATTGCCGAGGTGAACCAGGGAGGTGATCTCGTCTCCACGCTCATCCGACAGGTCGATGCGACGGTCGCGTTCCGTGCTGTCCGTGCGAGCCAAGGGAAATCGGCGCGCGCCGAGCCGATCGCAGCTCTTTATGAGCAGCGGCGTGTCAGGCACCGCGAGCAATTTCCAGAGCTGGAGGATCAAATGTCGGCAATGACCCTTGCCGGGTACAAGGGTCGTGGAAGCCCGGACCGGGTCGATGCCCTGGTCTGGGCTCTTACTGATCTCATGATCGACCCTGCCTTCGCGCATAAGACACCTCGCATCCGCCGGCTCTAGGACGGCACGCACTTTGCAATCACACGTGGGTGTCCGTTTCGGCACCATGTCGTGAGGTGCATGTCGGACACTCCCTCTTCGTCAGCCTCGCAATTCAGGAGCAAGCAACCGATGGTCTTGCAATTCTTCCGCTCGTCCAAACCAAAGGTCGACGAAGCCAAGGCATCTGCAGCGGCGCCAGTTGTTGCCTTTCACGGGGCCGGGCGACCGGCCTGGTCACCTAGGGATAACCCAACGCTGACGAGGGTTGGGTTCCTTCGCAATCCGGTTGCCTTCAGGTGCGTGAAGCTCATTGCCGAGGCCGGATCGGCTGTCCCTATCGTCGTGCAGGACGATGACCGGCGCTATGACACGCACCCCTGCCTGCAGCTTCTCAATACTCCCAATTCGGGGCAATCGGGGCCGGCACTCATGGAGAGCTTTTTCGGCCATCTGCTGCTTTCTGGTGATGGCTATCTCGAGGCGGCTGGCGTGGACGCCTCGAGGGGACCGCTTGAGTTATATGCCCTCCGTTCCGATCGAATGCGCATCGTTCCCGGGGACGATGGGTGGCCAGTTGCCTACGAGTATGTCGTGGGCGCGAAAAAGCATGTGTTTGACATGCGACAGGACCGGCCACCCATCCTGCATGTGCGCAGCTTTCATCCGCAGGACGATTACTATGGCTTGTCGCCACTGCATTCAGCGGCCAGCGCGATCGACGTCCACAATGCTGCAAGCACTTGGTCAAAAGCCCTTCTCGACAACGCCGCCCGGCCTTCCGGTGCCATTGTCTACAAGGGGCCAGATGGTCAGGGCTCCATGGCGGCGGACCAATACGCGCGACTGACCGAGGAACTCGAGAGCTATCACCAGGGGGCGCACAATGCAGGGCGCCCGATGCTTCTCGAAGGCGGGCTTGACTGGAAACAGATGGGTTTCTCGCCCTCGGACATGGAGTTTCACAACACTAAAGCGGCCGCCGCACGCGATATTGCACTGGCGTTCGGTGTGCCACCCATGCTGCTGGGACTTCCCGGCGACAATACCTACGCGAACTACCAGGAGGCCCACAGGGCATTCTATCGGTTGACTGTTCTGCCGCTCGTTTCAAAGACCTTCGCTGCGGTTTCGGGCTGGTTTCGCCGCTATTACGCGGAGCCATTCGAAATCAAGGTGGACTTCGACAACGTTCCTGCCTTGGCCGAGGAGAGGGAGAACCTTTGGGGGCGTATTGGTAATGCCGAATTCCTGACAGATGCGGAAAAGCGGCAACTGCTGGGCCTTCCGAAACTTAAGGATGGATGATGTCGGAAAACGGACCGCGCGGAGGCGGCTCGAGGTTTCTCTACGAGCCGTTCGATCCCTCTGCGGATCGGGAAATGCGCGAGTACCTCCAGATCATCCGCGCGTTGGGACCACCTGAAAAGGTTAAGGAGAAGCTCGCAGGGATCGACTTGCTTCTCGAGGAGCGCAAACGCCGGGTCTGGCTTCTGTCGTCGATCAAGACGGTTGCGAGTTGGGCTGCTGTCGTCGCCGCTGGCTGGATGGCGTTCAAGGGCGTGATGGTCGAGGTTGTATCGGGCATGGGCAAATGAAGGGGTGGCGCTTTCCCCTTTTTGGCATCGTGATCGGCGTGATAGTTGCAACATGGCTCTACCCGATCGCAGTGCAACTGGTTCGTCAGACCGTCCCGACCAGTCACTGGTTCGAAGTGCACTCCCTGAAAGTCGGCTCGGTTGAAACGGGGGGCCTTCCTATTGTGCGCCTGGATCGTACGGTTCGGAGGCCATTTTCGGTCAACTGGATCCTGACCCTTCGCCGCGGGGGCGAGTACGGCCTCTTCGTATTCTGCAGGCGGACGGGCAACAGCGACATACTCTACGCTACCGATCTCCCTGAAATTTCGAATTTGGGGGATTGGCTGAGAGCATCGCGGGAAGGCGACTGCCCGCCTCTCGCGGTAGGGACCTATATCCTGAGCATTGCATGGGAACTCGAGGTCGAAGGCCACGTGCGGCGGGTCGTTCGGACCGAAAGCAACTTATTCGAGGTTATAGAATGATCAGCCCCTTCGGAAATCCGTCTTCGCTCGAAACAAAGTTCCGTCAGTTTGACAGCGAGCTCTCGCTTAAGGATGGCGCCCTGATTGCCGGTTACGCCAGTCTTTTTGGAGCCCGCGATGAGGGCGGAGATACGGTGAGCGAAGGGGCCTACGGAGCATCGCTAACGCGACTCAAGAGCGCCGGACGGCGCGTGAAGATGCTGTGGCAGCATGACCCGTCGCAACCGATTGGTATCTGGGACGAAGTTCGCGAAGATGGCAAGGGGTTGTTCGTCAAAGGACGTCTTCTGCTTGAGGTCCAGGCTGCGCGGGAAGCTCACGCCCTTCTCAAGGCCGGCGCGATCGACGGCCTTTCCATCGGTTATCGAACCGTAAGAAGCGAAAAGTCGGCCGGGGGCGGCAGGACGTTGCACGAGATCGAGCTTTGGGAAGTCTCTCTGGTGACTTTTCCAATGCTCCCTGAGGCGCGGGTGCAGGCGGAAACTTCCCAAGAGGAAGATGACCTGGCGCAGGCGCTGGCCGAATCTTTTCGTGAGGCCAGAGCGATGTTGGCCTGAGGTGGCCGACAAAACCATCAGTCACCGAGGAATTTCACTGATGAACAAACCTGAGAGTAAATCCCGGGCCGATAGCGCTGCGCTGGGTCAGAATCCGCATGTCGAGATGAAGAGTGCAGTCGCGGGCTTCCTCGAGGATTTCAAATTGTTTCAATCCGAAATCAAATCCCAACTCAACGAGCAGGAAAACCGTTTGGCCATGCTTGATCGAAAGTCCATTGCGATGTCCCGTCCCCCCCTCGCACATGCTGGTGAGAGCGAAACGCCGCACCAAAAGGCGTTTGCCGCCTATCTCCGGACTGGCGACGACGATGGTCTTCGTGGCCTGTGCTTCGAGGGCAAGGCGCTTTCAACGCATGTCGCTGCAGATGGTGGCTACCTTGTCGATCCGCAGACGGCTGCCGAGATCATCGGTGTTCTGCGCGGCTCGTCGTCAATTCGTTCGGTCGCGAATGTCGTGAGCGTCGAAGCGACGGCCTTCGATGTCCTCGTCGATCATACGGATGCAGGCGCGGGCTGGGCAACCGAGACCGACCCGGCCGGTGAAACCGATACGCCTCAGGTCGAACGGATTTCGATTCCGCTCCATGAACTTTCCGCTCTGCCGCGCGCGTCTCAGCGCCTTCTCGATGACAGCGCCTTCGATGTGGAGGGCTGGTTGGCACAGCGTATCGCTGACAAGTTCAGCAGAGCAGAGGCTCAGGCCTTCATCTCCGGCGACGGAAACGAGAAGCCGACTGGTTTCCTGACCTATCCTGCCGTCGACAACGATCTATGGTCCTGGGGAGTTCTCGGTTACGTCCCGACCGGTGCGGATGGCGACTTCAACCCCAACGAGCCGGCGGATGCTATTGTTGACCTGGTCTATTCACTGGGTGCCCGCTACCGAGCGAACGCGACCTTTGTCATGAATTCCAAGACGGCGGGCGCGGTGCGCAAGATGAAGGATGCGGATGGTCGGTTCCTGTGGTCGGATGGATTGGCTGCAGCGGAACCCGCGCGACTCATGGGCTATCCTGTCCTGATTGCCGAGGACATGCCGGATATCTCAACTGAGTCCTTCGCTATTGCCTTCGGTGATTTTCGCGCGGGCTATACCGTTGCGGAGCGTCCCGACTTGCGTATTCTTCGGGACCCTTTCTCGGCGAAGCCGCATGTCCTCTTCTACGCGACAAAGCGGGTCGGCGGTGATGTAAGTGACTTCTCCGCCATCAAGCTTCTCAAGTTTGCCGTGAGCTAAGGCCCAGAGGGGCGCTCAGGCTTCGCAATGGTTCTCCCCGTTGAAGGGGAGGGCTTGGCACACCCCCGCGCAATCCAGTTGCTGCTCCCTTCCGTTCGGGCGGCGCGGGGGTGTGCATCCACTCGCATGAAGGGCCGACCAGGCGCATCGCCGGCGGATCCAGGGCAGACCGCCAAACTTGGCGGAGCCCCCGGTCTCTAGGAGTGAATACATGATACTGACTGAAGTGGGCACACTGGCGTCCGACGCCATACCCGTGCGGGCATTTGCGCAGCATCTCAGGCTTGGGACCGGTTTTGAGGATGACGGGTCAGAGGATGCCGTCCTCGATCTTTATCTTCGCGCAGCCATCTCGGCGATCGAAGCGCGTTTGGGCTATGCACTTCTGTCCCGCCAGTTTTCCTGGACGGTCACGCGGTGGAAACAGGAAACGAGCCAAGGGCTCCCAGTTGGGCCGGTGGAGTCCGTCGATGAGATTGTTCTGATTGCTGCTGACGGTCGAGAAGAAATCGTCGATCCTGCAAAATGCCACCTCCTCAAGGATGCACGCAGGCCTCGGCTGATTGGCTTGGACGGAGGAGCGCTGCCCTCGATTCCCCGGTCCGGTCATGCGGAAATCCGGTTCACTGCTGGTCACGGTGACACTTGGGATAGTGTCCCAAGAGACCTTCAACAGGCGGTTTTTCTTCTAGCGGCGTACTACTACGAGACTCGCTACGAGGCATCAGTGGCCCGTGAGACAATGCCATTCGGCGTGCTGGTACTCATCGAGTCCTATCGTTCTTTCAAGCTCGGGGGAAATTCGTGATCAGTCCGGTCACTCTCAGTCGAAACCTGATCCTGGAAGAGCCGAGACCGCACGAGGATGGAACTGGCGGGTTCGCCATGAGCTGGACCGAGGTTGGACGCCTCTGGGCGCAAGTTGAAGCACGCAAAGGTCGTGAAACGGTCGAGGGGGCAAGAACTCGCTCCCGCATACCGTACAGGATTGTAGTTCGCGCCGCTCCTGTCGGTGCGAAGTCCAGGCCAATTCCTTCCCAAAGATTTCGCGATGGCGGTCGAATCTTCGAGATTCTCAGCGTGGCGGAGGTCGACCCTCGAGGCCGATACCTCGAGATCTACGCCGAGGAAGGAGTGCAATTGTGAGCTACGATCACGCCGCACAACTGCAGGCAGAAGTTTTCCGCCGACTTTCCGAAAACGCGGAACTTGCGTTGATTGTGGGATCTGCAATCTATGACGAGCCATTGCAGCATTCTTCAGCGATCGATCACTCATACGTGACAATTGGTGAAGAGACGGCGAGACCCTTCGATACGACCACCAGTTCAGGTACGTATCATGATTTCGACGTGAAGGTTTACTCGGGACGAAACGGTTTTGAGAGCGCAAAGCGCATCGCCGCATCCGTTTGCGATTGCCTCCTGGGCGCTCGTGCGCAGTTCTCCGGTGGCCAGATAGTGGACATTCGTTTCCTCAGAGCCAAGGCGCAGCGAGGGCGCTCGCCGGTCAAGCGAACGATCACGTTACGCTTTCGCGCCGTAATCGATGTGGTCTGATTCGAATTCATTCAAAAGGAAAAATTCTATGGTGGCTCAAAGGGGCAGGGACCTTCTTATCAAGATCGATGCGGCTGGCGGCGGGGAATTTGAGACCGTTGCGGGATTGAGGGCCACACGCATTACATTCAATGCCGAAACGGTCGATGCTACCCATATCGGCAGCGAAGGGCGATGGCGTGAATTGCTGGCGGGTGCCGGTGTCCGTAGCGCGTCAATCAGTGGTTCCGGTATTTTCCGCGACGAGGCGACAGATGAGCTCATCCGGGGCGTTTTTTTCGCCGGCGATGTGCCAGCCCTTCAGATCATCATTCCCGACTTCGGTGTCATCCAGGGGCCATTCCAGATTACCAGCATCGAATATGCAGGTGAATACAATGGAGAGGCGACATACGAGCTTGCTCTGGCCTCCGCGGGTGTCTTGAACTTCGAGGCGATCTGATGGTGAACCCGTATCGCGGTGAAGTCGAACTAGAGGTCAACGGAGAATTCCGCCGGATGCGGTTGACACTTGGCGCTCTTGCCGAGCTTGAGCAGCGACTGGAAAGTGAATCCCTTTTTGAAATGATATCCCGTTTCGAAACAGGAGCCTTTCGGGTCAGAGATTTGGTCTGCCTTCTCGTTGCCGGGCTGAATGGTGGGGGGTTCAAAATTACTGAAGCCGAGTTGCTCGGCTGTCAGATTGGTGGTGGACCACTTGCTGCGGCACGTGCGGCGGCAAAGCTTCTCAAGATCACCTTCACTATGCCCGGCGACCATACCTGAGGATGGAACAGATCGCTTGGCCACAACTCATGAGGCTTGGGTTGGGTTTGCTGAGGCTCCAACCCGACGCGTTCTGGTCGCTTACTCCGGTTGAACTGATGCTACTCGCCGGAGTCAGCGAACAGACCGCACCGCTTGATCGCGATAGGTTTCTCGATCTTGCGAGGCGGTTTCCGGACGATGCGGCACGCAAACAGATGGAATTGGATCAGAAATGACGGATTTCGACTCCGAGTTCGACAGGCTCGAAGGCCAGTTTTCGGGACTCGAGGATAGTTTCGGTGGATTGGAAAGTGTTGCCGGTGCTTTCCGCAAGGAGTTGCAGGGTGTTAGGTCCAGTTTCGAGCAGACTGGTCAGGAGGCGAGCGGGATGTCCAAGACCGTCTCCTCGTCGATCAAGTCAGCTTTCGAAGGTGTGATCTTTGATGGGGAGCGTTTGTCGGACGCCCTCAAGTCTCTGGGAAGCAACCTTGCTAGTTCAACCTTGCGCCAGGCAATAAGTCCCGTGCAGCAAGCTGTCGGTTCCAAGCTTGGCGGCGGCCTGTCGTCTATTCTCTCCGGAATACTTCCCTTCGCTGATGGAGCAGCGTTCTCCGGCGGGCGGGTTGCAGCCTTCGCCAAAGGCGGAATTGTTAACGGGCCTACCTCGTTTCCAATGCGTGGCGGAACCGGTCTGATGGGTGAGGCCGGTCCAGAAGCGATTATGCCTCTTACGCGGGGCGCGGACGGCACGTTGGGGGTGCGGGGCGGAGGATCAGGAGCGGTCAACCTGACGATGAATATCGCCACGACGGATCTGGAGAGCTTTCAAAAATCGCGTAGCCAGATCGCTGCCGATATGAGCCGGGCTCTGCAACGCGGACGCCGGAACCTCTGATAGGGATGAGATATGAATTTCCATGAAGTGAGATTTCCCGAAACCCTTTCCCTTGGCTCTAGCGGTGGGCCGGAAAGAAAGACCGAGATCGTCACTTTGAACAACGGGTTTGAAGAACGCAATTCGCCTTGGGCCCATTCAAGGCGGCGATATGATGCGGGGCTGGGTGTCCGATCCCTAGATGATCTTTCGGAAGTCGTTGCATTCTTCGAAGCCCGTTGCGGCCAGCTTTATGGTTTCAGGTGGAAAGACTGGGCCGATTTCAAGTCCTGCCTGCCATCGTCGAAACCTGGCCCATTTGACCAGGAACTCGGTCGTGGTGATGGAGTAAGAAAGGACTTTCAGCTATCCAAGGGTTATGCCTCCGGCGTCAACTCGTACACGAGGCCGATTGCCAAGCCAGTGGCCAATTCGGTTCGGGTTGCGGTCGGTGGTGATTTGCTTGTTCACGGATCTCATTACACCGTCGATGCGCTTTCCGGAACGATTACTTTCGAGGTTGCACCCGAAACGGGGATGCCGGTGACGGCCGGTTTCGAGTTTGATGTGCCCGTGCGTTTCGATACCGATCGGATTACGACAAGCGTTACCAATTTTGCTGCAGGAGAGATCCCGTCCATTCCTGTTGTCGAGGTGCGTCTCTGATGCGTGATATTCCGCCAGAACTGAGGGCCCATCTGGACAGTGGCGCCACGACGCTATGTCGTTGCTGGAAGATCGAGCGGAGAGACGGTGTGGTTCTTGGCTTCACCGATCACGATGTTGATCTCTCGTTTGATGGGCTACAGTTCGAAGCCGGAAGCGGGCTCAACGCGAGTGCGCTCCAAAGCTCTACTGGTTTGAGCGTCGATAGTTGCCAAGCCCAAGGTGCTCTCTCCGCCGACAAGATCAGCGAGAGCGATATTCGTGCAGGGCGTTTCGACAATGCCGCAATTTTTCACTGGCTTGTAAACTGGAAAGATCCCGTACAGCGAGTTCTGCTCTTCAATGGCACGCTGGGAGAAATACGACGGGCAGACGGGCAGTTCGAAGTGGAGCTTCGGGGCGCCGCAGAGGCACTAAACAGCCCGGTCGGACGCACGATGACCCGAACTTGTGATCGTATTCTGGGCGATGAGAAGTGCAAGTTCGACCTCACGGTTCCCGGCTACACCTTTGAGGGAGAAATCGCGGTGGTGAATGATAGCACGCGATTAGCCTTCACGGACATCTCGGGCTTTGCGGCGGAGTGGTTTTGCCATGGATCGGTCTCCTGGATTTCCGGTGAAAATTCCGGCCTTGCACGATCCGTTCGCGCCGACCGCATTCTGGAAGACGGCAGAAGAGAGATCGAGCTTTGGCAAGCCTTGCCTTCGAGTCCATCTGTTGGCGATCGCGTTCGTTTGAAGGCTGGATGCGACAAATCTGCCGAAATGTGTCGACACAAATTTTCGAACTTCCTCAATTTTCGCGGATTTCCCCACTTGCCCGGCGAAGATTGGGTTACGGCCTATCCAAAGGATGGAGACGTCCATGATGGATCAAGTTTGGGGTGAACCCGATACCGATGAAAGTGCGCGTGTTATCCGACATGCGCGCGAGTGGATTGGCACCCCCTACAGGCATCAGTCGAGTTGCAAAGGCGCTGGTGCAGATTGCCTTGGATTGATCAGAGGAGTCTGGCGCGAACTGATCGGCCCTGAACCGCAGCTTGTGCCTCCATATACGCCGGACTGGTCCGAGACCGATGGAACCGAGGACTTTTTGCAAGCTGCGCACCGGCATCTCATACCGGTTTGTACCACTGAGGCTTGTCCCGGTGACATTGCGATTCTCAGAATGCGTGACGGTGGTGTCGCCAAACATGCGGGTTTTCTGGCGAGATCAGAACACGGCTATAGGACGCTCATACATGCCTATTCGGGTCATGGAGTCGTGGAATCTCCTCTCACCCCGGCTTGGTCGCGAAAGATCGCAGCGGTTTTTCGTTTTCCCGATAGGAGAAATTGATGGCTACGCTTGTTCTCTCTGCAGCGGGTGCAGCTTTTGGTGGATCCCTTGGCGGCTCACTGGCCGGCATTTCTGCGATGGCTTTGGGAAAGGCAGCTGGCGCCGTTCTAGGCAACTCCATCGATCAAGCTGTACTTGGGCAAGGGTCGGCGACTGTGGAAACTGGTCATGTCGAACAGTTCCGCATGATGGGAGCAAGCGAAGGCGCTGTCCTTCCGAGAGCATACGGGCGTGTCCGACTGGCAGGACATCTCATCTGGTCGAGCCGCTTCATGGAGGCGGTCAACGAGGAAGACGTCGGTGGCAAAGGTGGAGGGGGGACAGTTCGGGAATATAGCTACTCGATCAGTATAGCATTGGGAGTGTGCGAAGGAGAAATCCTTAGGATTGGGCGGATCTGGGTAGACGGCCAAATTCTTGATCAATCGGACCTGGTCATCAGAACACACAAAGGAGGTGAAGATCAGCTTCCTGATCCCCTCATAGCGGCCATCGAAGGTCAAGATTCGGCTCCGGCCTATCGAGGAACGGCCTATGTAGTCTTCGAAAATTTGCCTTTGACACAATTTGGCAATCGGATTCCCCAATTCAATTTCGAGGTATACCGTCGAACCGACGCAGATGAAGCAAAAGCCGGACGTCATCATGCAAAAGACGTGCGAGGCGTTGCGCTCATCCCCGGAACCGGCGAATACACACTCGCCACCGAGCCGGTGAAATATGTCCGTGGCAAAGGCGAATCCACGCTTACGAATGTTCACAACGACCGCGGGGTTCCGGATCTTCAGGCTTCGATCGAACAACTCTCTGACGAGTTGCCAAATGCAGAAGCTGTATCACTTGTCGTCACGTGGTTCGGAAACGATCTTCGTTGTAACGAATGTGAACTGAAGCCTGCTGTTGAGCAGAAACAGGAGGATGGCGAGCAGCATCCGTGGGTTGTCGCTGGTCAATCGCGTTCCGACGCCCATGTAGTCGGTCAGATTGAAGAACGACCCGTATTCGGGGGCACACCATCAGATCGCAGTATTCTGCAATCCATCAACTACCTGCAGGCCAACGGTTTCAGGGTGATGTTCTATCCATTCATTCTGATGGACATACTCCAGGATAATGAACTGCCCGATCCGTGGACAGGGCTTCCGGATCAGCCTCTCATTCCCTGGCGTGGCCGCATCACTCTTTCATCGGCCCCAGGCATGCCCTCGTCGCCAGACAAGACACCGGCTGCCGGCATGGAGGTTGCGTCTTTCTTTGGTGAGGCACGTGCCCAGGATTTTACCGTCTCTGACGGTCTGCCGGTGTACCTGGGCAAAGACGGTTGGACCTATCGCCGCTTTATTCTGCATTACGCCCACCTCTGCGCTCTGGCAGGTGGAGTCGACTCGTTCTGTATCGGCTCCGAGCTTCGCGGCCTGACCCAGATCCGGGATGGAGTGGAAAGCTACCCTGCTGTCCAGGAATTGCGTGCTTTGGCCAAGGATGTCCGCAGTATTCTAGGACCCAAGGTCAAAATTGGCTATGCCGCCGATTGGTCTGAATATTTCGGCCATCAACCGGCTGACGGTTCAGGAGATGTCATTTTTCATCTTGATCCGCTCTGGGCAGATGATGTCATCGATTTTGTGGGTATAGACAACTATATGCCGCTCTCGGACTGGCGGGATGGAGCAGGCCATCTCGATGCAGGCAATGGTTCGATCTATAGTCTCGAGTACCTTAAGCAGAATGTCTCAGGCGGCGAAGGCTACGATTGGTATTATCCGAGTTCTGAAGCCCGCGAAGCACAAACCAGGGTTCCCATTGAGGACGCCGCTCATGGCGAGCATTGGATATACAGGTACAAGGATATTCGAAACTGGTGGTCACAACCCCATTTTAATCGCATCGCTGGTAAGCGGTCTGCCACTAAGACAAGTTGGGTCCCGTGCTCGAAGCCCATCTGGTTCACTGAATTGGGATGCCCCGCTGTGGACAAGGGCACCAATCAGCCAAATGTATTCTACGATCCAAAATCGTCTGAGAGCGCACTTCCCTATTTCTCGAACGGTGCGCAGGACGAGTATATTCAGGCGCGATACCTGCAAGCGACCTATTCCTACTGGGGTGATGATACGTCGAATCCCAAATCGGACGCCTACGATGGTAGAATGGTCGACCTCTCCAATGCTTTCGTCTGGGCTTGGGATGCGCGCCCATGGCCGGATTTTCCCGGTCGTCTAGATACATGGGTCGATGGGATAAATTACGAACTTGGTCATTGGCTCAATGGCCGGACATCACTTTGTATGATGTCGGAGGTCGTCTCGGAAATCTGTGGACGAACTTGCCAAAGCGACCTTGAGCTATCCAGACTCTATGGGGCCATTACGGGCTACTCAATCCAGAAGATTGAAGGCGCGCGGCAGAGCCTCCAACCTCTGATGTTGACCTATGCCATCGATTCCGCCGCGGAAGGAGTTGCGATCGCGTTCAAAAGCAGGGGAGGAGAGATTGCGCGCGATCTGAACAAGGATAGGTTCGTTGCGCAAAAAATGGAGCAGGTTCTCGTTCAAACCCGGTCTCCTGACGCAGAGGTTCCTGGTCGGGTTGCGTTCAACTTTGTTCGGCACGACAATGATTACGCTGTCGGTGCTGCGGTATCCGTATCGAATGAGGCAGCGGAGGCAAATACGTCTCTAACCAGCATGCCAGTTGTTCTTTCGGACGGGGAGGCGCAGTGGGTGGTTGAGCGCTGGATGTCTGAGGGGCAGGTTGGGAGAGACACTGTCGAATTTGCCCTTCCACCCTCGGCGCTGGATTTGACTGCGGGCGACATAGTCCGCCTTCATTGCGATGGAATGATAGAGCACTATCGCATCGACCGAATAGAGGAAATGTTCCATCGACCGGTTTCCGCTACACGGGTGGATCATACCGTCTATGCGCGAACGTCGAGTTTTTCGACCGCTAGAGGGTTTCGCGCAACAGAATCGGCAACGCCGGCTCATGTTGAGTTCCTCGATCTTCCTCTCCTTTCGGGAGATGAAATCCCCCACGCTCCGCATGTTGCAGCAACGCGGCGGCCCTGGGCCGGCACGGTTGCAGTCTATGACTCGAATAACGACTACGACTATACGCTAAATCAAAAACTTCCGCGTGCAGGCACGATCGGTGTCACGCTCGACGATTTGTCCGCGGGCAGTTGTGGTCGTTGGTCTCCTCTGTCGTTCCGCGTCAAGCTTACGTCTGGAACATTGGAGCGGCATTCTTCGCTGGACGTTCTGAATGGAGCTAACATCGCGGCAATCCGAGCGCCAGGGGCGGATGATTGGGAAGTTATCCAGTTCAGAGATGCCGAACTCGACCCTGAACTGCGGACTACCGGGATCTACCTCTTGCAGAATATTTTGCGGGGCCAAGCTGGGACTGATGGGGTGTCAGGTGAGACACTGCCAGCAGGTTCTAGTTTCGTCTTGCTCGATAGTGCCGTAAAACAACTTAATCTTTCCAGTTCGATGCTTGGACTAACTAGACATTATCGGATTGGATCAATTGCCAAGCCCTATGATTCCTTGGCCTATGCCCATGAGGTAGTGAACTCCCGGGGCATTGGCCTGCGACCTTATCGGCCGGTCCATTTGTCCGTCCAAGTCCTAAATGACGGGACCATTGAAATTCGCTGGATCAGGCGGGCGCGAAAAGATGGAGACAGTTGGATGGGTAGCGAGGTGCCCCTTGCGGAAGAACGTGAAATATATCATCTGCGGATCCTAGCTGGGAAAAAGGTAATTCGCGAGTTCAATCCCACGCAAAGCAGCCAATCATATTCCGTGAGCGAACAGGAAGCGGATGGCCTGCCGCGTGTATATGCAATCGAAGTCGCACAGGTTTCCGCGCGTTTCGGGCCCGGGCCCTATGCTAGAGCGCAGATCGAATTGCACTGAAACTCGCCTCTAATTCCCATCGGTTCCTCACGAGGAAGCAACCGAAGAATCACGATAGGCTGCCCGAATTTGCTCGGTTTCATCGCGAGCCGTCTCGAGGCTCTCGTGTGCTGCGTCAATTTCAGCTTGCATCTGGGCAATACGCGCATTCAAGTCGCGCTCAACACTCTGAAGCTTCGCTTCTGCAGCCAACCGTGCTTCTTCTGCATCCTGAACACGCTCAACAAGAAGTGCCGTTTGCTTGATGCTGCGTGGGCCGGCCTTGCGATTGAGCCTTGAGAAGACCCAGTGTAACGTCCAGCCAATCAGAAGCGCTCCTAAGAATGCGGTCGTCAAGGCGAGCGTCAACTCAGTTCGATCCACTAGGCGCCCCCTCGTTCTCACTCTCGGCCTCTACCGATTCTTCCCCTTCAACTCTTTCGGCTTCAGGTGCCATGAGGTGCATTTCGATGCGCCTGTTTAATGCCCGACCTTCCTGCGTCGAATTGTCGGCGATCGGATTTTCCGAGCCGTAGCCGCGCGATGATAGGGTAACAGTTTCTGGAAGCCCGGCGGCTTGCAATGCTTCCCGAACGGCTTCAGCCCGTTCTGAACTGATTCTCCTGTTTAAATCTGCGCGCCCCAAGCTGTCCGTGTGTCCGCTTACCTCAAAGCTGGTCCCTTCACACTGGCCAAGGGCATCTGCGAGGTCTGCGATAATGTGCTGACTGCTTGGCTTGATCTGACTTGCACCAACGTCAAACTCGATTGCTTCCTCATTGAGCAACTCTGAGATGCGAGCCGCGCATTCTGTAGGGCTCAGCTGTGCATCCGTCTCGCCAAGCTCCAGAGGAGCGGGGGCATCCTTAAAGAGTGTCATCTCAATCCGGCGGTTCTTTCTGCGGCCAGCTTGGGTGGCATTGTCGTCAATCGGATATTCTGCACCATACCCTCTCGACCGGAACAGAATTAGAGGTAAATCCTCTTCTTCAAGGGCGTTCCGCACGGCTTCGGCACGTTTGGTGCTCAGTGTTCGATTAACTTCTGCTCTGCCTTGACTGTCAGTATGGCCGGCCACCTCAAATTGCGCCCCGGGACAGCTTCGCAACACATCAGCAATTGCTGCGATGACACCCCGGCTTTCAGGGCTGATTTCGGCTGAGCCCGGTTTGAATTCGATAGACTGGGCGTTGAGAATAGCACTTACTTCGGCTGAGCAGATTTCAGAGCGGGACATAGAGGCAAGCTTTCGCGCTCGCGCCTCAGCGGCTGCGGCTTCTGCATTGAAGCGTATTTCTACGTTTGCATGCTCAACGCGCTCGCCAAGCATATTCTCAACTTTTTTGTCAGCGCCAAGCGATACCCCCCAACCTTTGAGATCGAGAACAGTAGGCGTGACCGATAGCCTGCCCTCCTTGATCTCATGGAGGGCATCAATGCCAGCAAGCACGCGTCCCGGCCATCCTTCCGGAACGGCTTTGCTCACGACCGTTTGGTCTGTGACCATGTCATGCCCGAACAAAGCAGTTGTGTAGCTCAGAATGGCTTGGCGGGATGTCTCATCCCTAACCGTACCATTCAAACTTATGCGTCCGTCTCGTTCAAGATCGGCAAAAAACGTTACCGCAACGGCATTAAGTGAATCTCCGGCTGAGCTAACGAGTTGTGGTGCCAAGCTCTCAAAACTGTAGCCATCAGGCAATGCGGCGGCCAGATCGGCAGCCACAGCTTTAAATATCTCAAGTTCGGTCCCTTCAGCGCCCGCAAGGATCACTTGCGTATCACTGACCCGAAACTCCCCTTCACCAAGTGTCTGGACTGCTGCAATTCCCGCGACAGCTACGTCCGTCCAGGCTGAGTTCGGTGCACCAAGTCCGATTGAACAGTCTTGCAGCGCGTCCGGTTCGAGATTTGCAGCCGCAGCAGCGAATTGAGAAACAGTATCCTCATTTTCCGCGCTACACTTCTCGAACTTTCCTTTTTCACCATCATGGGAATAGGTCAACTCGAATGGAGTGATTATCGGTCGAGGGGCCGAGATATCAAGCGTTAACTCCACCTTATCCGGACTCTCATTATGAAGGCGTTGCTCCAGAAATTCCTTGGCCTGGGTGCTATCTGCGACGGCGATGATCTCGACCTGCCCCGGCTCGACGCTGATCTTGGCCCGAGGCAAAGTCGCAAGAACGTCGAGCGCAAATGCAAGGCTCTCGTGCCAGCCTTCGGGCTCGGGATGCTCTGCTGTCTCGAGCATGTCCGTAATTCCGAGGCCTTGACCCGCTTGAGCCAGTTCGTCGCGGATCATGCGAGCTGTCTCGATTTCACGCGTGTTTTGAACCGGAACGAGCCCGATCATGGAGATCTCGGTGCCATTGCGAAGAAGCTCCAGCGCGAATGCGGGCGGATCCAGCGGCTCTGGCGATGCAATTTCTGTTCGGTCTACGATGCGGCTTGGGTCAATACTTCGCCTCGCAAGTTCCACGGTGCGAAAACGCGTAGCCTCGTCGGGTGCCTGTCCGTTGAGGACGATCTCAAGACCATCCGCGTCTACGCTGATCCATCCCTCTCCGGCTTTCGTGAGAGCCTGGGTAACGCGCTTTTGGCTCTCATACTCGAAATAGGCCGTAGCTGCTTGCGAGAGTTGCCAAGCCCCGTATCCCGCCAAGCCAAAAGCGGCTCCTGCAAAGAGAATTGCACGCAGGCGCATCTTCCTGATTTTCCCCTGTCCACGATCAACACGGTTTAATCTGATGCTGTTTACGGATCAAGGTAAGGGTATCTCCCGCAACCATCAAAGGCTCGAGATTGGGCATGACTCAGATCATCGCCGCAATACCAAGGAAAACTGCTAAGATAAGCCCAGTATCCCGATTGGCACGGAATAGCGCGAGGCAGCCATCCGGATCGTCGATGTCAAGTTTCTTCAGCTGCCAAACGAGATGACCGCAAAACCCAACAAGCCCTAGAGCCGAAAAAGCAAGTTCTGCTGGTCCGGCTCCAGACGTCAAGATCGCCAAAGTCATGAGTGCCACGGAGCCGAAGCCGAATTTCTTCAGCCAGGTTTTCGTATCGCCCCCAAATAGACGTGCAGTTGATTTTACGCCGATTAGAGCGTCGTCATCCTTGTCTTGGTGCGCGTAGATCGTATCGTAGAACAGCGTCCAGCAGATCCCTGAGAGATAAGGTAAGACTGCCGACACGCCGATGGCCCCGGAGTGCGCGGCCCAAGCAAGCAGTGCGCCCCAGTTAAATGCAAGCCCTAGGAATACCTGTGGCCACCAGGTGAATCGCTTTGCAAATGGGTAGATGCAGATGAGTCCTAGTGATGCGATTCCGAGGCCGATGGCTGCCGGAGAAAACGTGAGAAGAATGCAAAAGGCTAAAGCCGCTTGGATAGACATCCAGATAGCAGCTTGGCGTGCAGTTACTTGACCAGAGGGAAGGGGGCGAGAGCGAGTGCGTGCGACAGCGGCGTCAAACTCTCTGTCGGCTAGGTCATTCCAGGTGCAGCCCGCCCCTCGCATAAGGATCGCCCCAAACCCACATCCGATTGCGATCCACGCATCGTATAAGGTTGGTCCGGAGGGATCAGCGATGATTGCCAGCGACAAACCCCACCAGCAAGGTAGGAGCAAGAGCCAAGTTCCGATGGGACGATCGGCGCGGGAAAGCCTGAGATATGGTCGGGTCCATCGCGGGGCGCGGGTATCAACCCAGTTGCCACGAACAGAATCTGCGACACTTCCATCGGCGGGGCTGGTCTGGTTAATGTTCGTATCCATCATGTGGGGTTTTATGTCAGAGACTAGGTCGAAAATCAGGCTTTTTGTACGCTCGAATCTGGCTACAGATGGGATTTGTGAACTGACGCCGGATCATGCTCACTACCTTTACAACGTGATGCGTCAGAGGGAAGGTGCTCAAGTGGGGCTCTTCAACGGGCGGGACGGGGAGTGGCGAGCCGAGATCATCAGTATCAACAAGAATCGTTGTAGTTTGGCCGTCATCGTTCAAACAGCGCCCCAGGGCATTCCGCCGGACCTCTGGCTACTTTTTGCGCCGATAAAAAAGACGAGAACCGATTTTATTGTCGAGAAGGCGGCCGAACTTGGTTGCTCTCGAATTCGGCCAATTTTTACTCGCAATACCAACTCAGAGCGTCTGCGCATCGATCGCCTGCAGGCTCACGCGATCGAAGCCGCGGAACAATGTGGCGAGACGTCGATTGCCCAGGTCGATCCTCCGATGAAACTGCGTGACGTTTTCGAAGGCTGGAATGTCGATCGCCGGTTGATGTTTTGTGATGAAAGTCGGGATGCGCCGCCTGCACAAGTCGCGCTGAGAAATGCTGACCACGGATCATGGGCGATTCTCATTGGTCCCGAGGGTGGATTCTCTCAAGCAGAGGCTGAGCAGATTCGAAGTTTACCTTTCGTTCAGCCTGTGACACTTGGCCCGCGTGTTCTGCGGGCTGATACTGCGGCCGTTTCTGCAATCACGCTCTGGCAAGCCTTTCTTGGCGATTGGCTTTGAGCTTCATACGACCCGAACTTGCCGCATGGCTAACCAGATGGCGAGAGCCCATTATTTGGGGCGTTCTGCTTGTTTTTGGCATTCTGCTTGTCTTGCGCGGCTTGACACTGAATAGTTTGCTCTTTCTGCTCTTAGGGGGAGCCGCTGCTTTGATGGCCGTACTTCTCCTGCACGGTGCGTTCTTTCGTGCGCGTCTTGCGAGACTGCCCCTCGGCAAGGGCGTGGTCGTGGTGGATGAAGGACGCGTCGTATTGCTCGGACCCAAGACAGGCGGAGTAATCGACGTCGCCGCTCTCGCGCGCATTGAGGTCGTTCCGGGATCCGAACCCGTCTGGCGGCTTCACAGCTTTGAAGGTGAAGCTCTTGAAATTCCAATAGCAGCAAAGGGCGCGAATCAGCTTGTCGATGCGCTTGGGACATTGCCCGGCTTTGATTTCAAGTCAGGTCTCAGCGTGATCGGAGATAGTAGGAAAAAGGCTCGGACGATCTGGCGATCCGATGTGTCGCAGAACCGTTTGGCTTTGCGGCAGCGCCCTCACTTCACCTCAAAATGAGATCAAGTAATGCTCGAGATAGCGGTTCCGATCCGGTTTCGGTTACGAGACAGGTTCTGGCAAGGGTCATCGGCAGCCCGTTGGTTGCATCAGACAAGATCATATGGACTAAGAAGACGTTCACCGGCCGCATTTTTTACCTCTGACCAGCGTAGAACATCGGCCAGTCCATCCAGTTTGGCGCAACGGTAATGCCGAGCGAGTGGCCGCGGGCATTGAGCGCGTTCTCTCCTGCCCGTACGCCTTCATGGCCTCGGACTGGGCGTCAAAGACTGCGCCTGCCGGTTCCCCAAGACGCAGAGCTTCTTCAGCAGCCAGTAGTCCTTCTCGACACGCATCGTAGATCGCACCTTCTGCGTCACGCCATATCCTTATATCCGTTACTAATGACGTAAATACAGCCTGCAGCCAGTCCGCAGATCATGTGAGGAGCACGATTCGGCCGTCGTCCGTGAACATCATTGCCTGGAGGTGGACGTAGCCGAATGTGTCATTGCCCGTCAGCCAATACATGCTTTCTTGCCGGAAGATCAGAAGCGCCAAAAGCTCTTCCTCATCATATTACAGATAGGGCTTCTGTTGTTCTTGCCTCGTATTCAGAGCGGTTTAGTGCAGTTCCTGAGGATCATCCGGTTGCATCGACCGCTATCTTTCTCGCAGCGTCAATCACTGGAGCCAGTTTACGCTGCCAGATATCGCGGGTGAGGGGGCCTGGATGGCGAAAAAGAATTTCACCGTCTGGGCCGACAATGAATGTTTCAGGCACACCGTAGATGCCCCAGTCGATGCCGGTTCGGCCGCTCCCATCCGCGCCGATCATGTCATATGGATCGCCCAAATCCTCAAGAAATCCGCGCGCGTTCTCGGGCGCATCTTTATAGTTGATGCCTACAACTGGAATGTCGCTTTTGCCCAATTCCATCAAGAGGGGGTGTTCGGCGCGGCACGGCCCACACCAACTCGCCCAGAAATTCACCAGCTTCACCCCGGACCCGGACAACGCAGTATCTGTGGGCACGGGAGAATCGCCGAAAGGCTCGACTGCGGCAAGCGAAGGGGCGCTCTTTCCGATCAAGGCACTTGGGAGTTCGTTGGGATTTTCACGCTTCAAGCCGAGATAGGCCGCGAGCGCGAATGCCACAAAGAGCGTCGGTGGAAGGATCACTAAAGGGTTGAATTTTGGATTAGCCATTGCGGCGGCCCCTTACTTCGGCTTCGGCGCGATCAAGAGCCTGACGGACACGTTTGCTACGCAAAATTGAAAAAGCAGCAAGACCCCCGATCAAAGCTATGGTTATTCCATAAGCGCCAAGAATGGTGATCGAATAGCGTCCAAGATCAGGTATCATGCCTGCGCTTCTCCTGTCGATACGGACGCACCCTGGGGCTGATGGGCCTGAATGTTCTGGATCGCCTTTAGCCTTCGAGCGCGAATCTCCGTTCGGGTCCGGAGAAACACCAACGCGACAAAGAGAAACACGAAACCTGCAATGCAAAGAAGCAACGGCCAGTAGAATGCGTTGTCGACATTTTCGCGCTGGTCCATCGAAAGAGAGGGGCCTTGATGCAACCCCTGTGACCAGAAGAACACTGCATAGCGAGACAGAAAAGCGAAAATCGTGCCAACCAGACAAACGATCGAGGTGAGATCGGCGGCCTTGTCGGGCTCGTCGATGGCGGACCAGAGCGCGATGTAGCCTAGGTAGAAGACGAACAGGATGAAGAATGAGGTAAGGCGGGGGTCCCACGCCCACCATGTACCCCACATCGGCTGGCCCCATATCGCTCCTGTCGCTAGCGTGACCAGTGTCATTACGGCACCGATTGGGGCAGCGGCGCGAGCAGCCAAGGCCGAGACGTGATGGCGCCGGATGATCCAGACCAGTGAGGTCACGAGCATCATGAACCAGGCATTGATCGCTATCAGCGCTGCAGGGACATGAATGAAAAGGATCTTGACCGTCGGACCTTGTTGGTAATCGTCGGGTGTCCCGAAGAAGCCCCATGTCAAGCCTGCCACTAGGCAAATCGCGGTTAGTACCCACAATCCGGGAAGAAGCCGGCCTGTAAGGCGCATGAATTCGACGGGGTTGGCAAATTTCCAGATCGACATACTCACTCTTTACTGCGCGGCGTATGCGTCTTCAATCGGCACAAAGGTCACGTAACGGTTTCGTTCCACATGCGGGTGTTCAGCACTACCCTAGCGCTGAGAAGCCGCACCCACGGTCGCACCTGCCGCGGTGCCAACAATCGGCCCGCCGAGCACGGTGCCGACAGCGCCCCTCCCAACGCGCCCGTCGCGGCGCGCTGTTCAACGGTGTCGCCGCAAGCGGTGGCGAGCAGGCAGGATGCGAAGAGAAGAACTGAGCAGCTCCGCATGGGTGCTCTTCCAATCAAGATTCATTTCGAAGATAGCGAGGTGCACAATCGGGGCAAGATAAAACGTTCGGTGCGCATCCTGGTTTGAGCTGTAGACGTTGCGCAAAAGAGAACTCTCATCGCATGTTCACCCGCAGGGCGGCGGCCGCCGCAAATGGGGCTAGCGCAACGACAAAGAGCGATACTCCCGTGAGTAGCATGAGAGCGGGCAGCGGTTCGGTAGCCTCAGCTGCTTGTGCGACTGTTCTAGCCCCAAAAATTAACGTGGGGATGTAGAGCGGCAGCACGAGGATGGATAGCAGAAGCCCCCCGCGCCGCAACCCCACGGTAACCGCGCCACCGATCGTTCCCAGAAAACTGAGGCCGGGGGTTCCTAACGCCAAGCTTGCGATCAGCCACGGATAGGCGACGCCCGGCAGATTGAGCGTAATCGCGAGCATCGGCGCCATAAACGTGAGAGGTAAACCGGTGGTAAGCCAGTGAGCGAGCCCTTTAAGCGCAACAAGGCTCTCAAGTGGCATTGGGGAGGTCGCGAGAATGTCGAGCGTGCCATCTTCGTAGTCTGTCTGGAACAAGCGGTCCAGTGAGAGTAGACAGGCCAGAAGTGCTGCAAGCCAGAGCGTTCCAGGTGCGATGGCCATGAGCCGCTCGGGTTCCGGGCCCGCACCGAACGGGACCAACAGAACGACAATCAAAAAGAAAGCGAGACCTTGTCCGGCCCCTCCGCTCGACCTAAGCGCAAGCCTTAGTTCCCGCCCTAGCACCGCGCTATAGGCGCTCATGGCAACAGGCCTTCCAGAAACGGGTCCGCGCTCATGGCTGACCGGGGGCGGGCTTCGGATAGCGGTGTGAGCCGGAACTCGTTCACTCGGGGAAGATCAAGTGGAATATGCGTGGCGATGATCGCCGCCCCCCCTGCTTCGCAATGGATGCGGACCGCCCGAAACAGCATTGCACTTGCCGCTGTGTCGAGCGAGACCGTCGGTTCGTCGAGAAGCCAGAGCGGACGGTTGTGGGTCAGAGCGAGACGCGCCAGTCCAAGCCTGCGTTTTTGTCCAGCGGAGCAGGCGTGGGCTGGCCGGTCGGAGATGGCACCGAGTTCGAAGGCTTCCATGGCAGTTGAAGCGTCCTCTGCTCCGAACAGAGCGGCCCAGAAATGCAGGTTTTCCACGACTGTAAGCTGCGGTTTGATGGCATCTAGATGACCGGAGTATGCGACCTGTGCGGTAAAACGGTCGAAATTCCGATCGAGATCCACGCCGCACAATGTGGCCGAGCCTGCAGAATGAGGCAGAAGGCCCGTAAGAATGCGCAAGAGCGTTGATTTGCCCGAACCGTTTGGTCCCCTAAGCGCGAGAACCTCACCCCCCCGAACGGAAAATGTCACGCCATCTAGAACGGGACGTCCGGTGCGGGTACAGGCAATGTTATTGACATCGAGGTGCATGTTTTTCGCATAGCGGAACGCCTTCCCATCGGCAACGGCCCGTTCTTCTGGAACAAATCGCGGCCAATGATGTTTGAAAGGGGTAAGTCATTCGTCGATCCGTCGACGCAGCACGAAAGCGACCCGTATACGGCCGTATTCAAACTTGGCCGGAACCTTGTGATACCGGTTAATGAGGCATAGATTTTGATCCACGACCTACGTAGCAAGGGAGCATAGAGCCACCATGACGATTCAAGTCGGTACCGATACGGCCAAGACCCGTCGTTCGTTGAGTGTTAACGGGTCGGAATACGCGTATTACTCGATTGCCGCGGCAGAAGAAGCTGACCTCGGCTCCTTCGACAAGCTCCCAGCGTCGCTCAAGGTGGTTCTCGAAAACCTACTGCGTTTCGAAGATGGGGGAAAGACTGTCTCCGTCGACGACATCAAGGCTTTTTCCGAATGGGCGGAGAAGGGGGGCAAGAACCCTCGGGAAATCGCCTACCGCCCCGCGCGCGTGCTGATGCAGGATTTTACCGGAGTTCCCGCGGTTGTCGATCTCGCAGCCATGCGCGATGGCATTGTTGAATTGGGCGGAGATGCGCAAAAAATAAATCCGCTCAACCCGGTCGATCTTGTTATCGACCACTCGGTGATGATCGACGAGTTCGGAAACCCGCGTGCCTTTCAGATGAATGTGGACCGCGAATACGAGCGGAACATAGAGCGCTACACCTTCCTCAAATGGGGACAGAAGGCGTTCAACAACTTCCGCGTTGTTCCGCCGGGCACCGGAATCTGTCACCAGGTGAACCTCGAATACCTTGCACAGACCGTGTGGTCCGACAACGACCAAGATGGCGCTGAGGTGGCTTATCCGGATACGCTCGTGGGTACGGACAGCCACACCACGATGGTCAACGGCGCCGCCGTGCTCGGTTGGGGCGTGGGGGGCATCGAGGCCGAAGCCGCGATGCTCGGACAGCCAATTTCCATGCTTATTCCCGAGGTCGTGGGCTTCGAGCTGACCGGACGAATGGTTGAGGGCACAACCGGTACTGATCTGGTTCTCAAGGTCGTAGAGATGCTCCGTGAAAAGGGCGTCGTTGGCAAGTTCGTCGAATTCTACGGTGACGGTCTCGACCACCTGCCGCTGGCCGACCGCGCGACCATCGCCAACATGGCCCCCGAATATGGCGCGACCTGCGGCTTCTTCCCGATTGACAAGGAAACGCTGCGCTACCTCGAGATGACGGGTCGCGATAAGGATCGCATCAAGCTGGTCGAGGAGTATGCCAAAGCCAATGGCATGTGGCGGGACGGGGACTATGCCCCGGTCTACACCGACACCCTTAGCCTCGACATGGGGACAATCGTACCTGCGATCTCGGGGCCGAAGCGCCCGCAGGACTATATCGCGCTCGACAGGGCTGCGGCAGCCTTTGGGGAATACATCGAGGGGCAACGCAACGGTACAGACGTCACTCCTGCGGCAGAGGTCCGCTGGGAAGGTGAGGGTGGTGCGCCGGAGCCGACTGATATTCCGGGCGACTCCGGTTATCACAAACGCGCATTCGTGCAGTTGGGTGACGAGAAGTTCCAGCTACATGACGGCTCCATCGTCATTGCTTCCATCACGTCCTGCACCAACACCTCGAACCCCTACGTCATGATCGGTGCGGGTCTTGTGGCCCGCAAGGCGCGCGAGCTGGGGCTGAACCGCAAACCCTGGGTGAAGACGTCGCTTGCGCCAGGCTCGCAAGTCGTTTCTGCTTACCTCGAGGCTGCCGAGCTTCAGGAAGATCTTGACGCGCTCGGGTTCAATCTCGTCGGGTACGGCTGTACCACATGTATCGGTAACTCCGGTCCCATCGCGCCTGAGCTTTCGAAGGCAATCAACGACAACGATCTGATTGCTACATCGGTGCTCTCGGGCAACCGCAACTTCGAAGGGCGTATTAGTCCGGATGTGCGTGCGAACTACCTCGCTTCACCGCCGCTGGTCGTGGCTTATGCCCTGGTTGGCGACATGAACATCGACATTGCCAAAAGCCCCATCGGCAAGGACAAGAATGGCAATGATGTCTACCTGAGAGACATCTGGCCATCTCAGAAGGAGATTGCCGATCTGGTCGAGAAGACCGTGACGCGCGAGTCGTTCCAGGAGAAATATGCCGACGTGTTCAAGGGCGACGACAAGTGGCGTTCGGTCGAGACCACTGACAGCCAGACCTATGACTGGCCGTCTAGCTCCACCTATGTCCAGAACCCGCCCTATTTCCGGGACATGGGAATGGAGCCGGGAACGATCTCAAACATCGAGGGGGCCCGCGAGCTTGCGATTCTCGGCGACATGGTCACGACCGACCACATTTCGCCGGCTGGATCGTTCAAGGAATCTACACCCGCTGGCAAATATCTCACCGAGCGTCAGGTGCCCGTCCGGGAGTTCAACTCCTACGGCTCGCGCCGCGGCAACCACGAGGTGATGATGCGCGGCACCTTCGCTAACATTCGCATCAAGAACGAGATGCTAGATGGAGTCGAGGGGGGCTATACCAAGGGCCCCGATGGCTCGCAGATGTCGATTTACGACGCTGCCATGGCCTGGCAGGAGAAGGGCGTACCGCTCGTCATCATCGGTGGCGAGCAGTATGGCGCGGGGTCGTCGCGGGACTGGGCGGCGAAGGGAACGGCACTTTTGGGTGTGAAGGCGGTGATCGCGGAGAGCTTCGAGCGTATCCACCGCTCCAACCTCGTCGGCATGGGCGTGATCCCGTTCGAGTTCACCGGCGAAGACAACCGCAAGTCACTCGAGCTCAAAGGCGACGAAAGCTTCTCTATCACTGGGCTTGAAGGCGATCTCAAGCCACTGTCAGAAGTGCCTTGCACGATCACCTATGCTGATGGTTCCACTAAGGAAATTCAGATCAAGTGCCGGATCGATACGGCAATCGAGAAGGAATACGTGGAGAATGGCGGGGTGCTGCACTACGTGCTTCGCGACCTCGCCAAGGCAAGCTGACGCCGCGACGCGACCTGACAAAACCACAGAAGCCCCGGCCACGCGCCGGGGCTTTTTCTTTGCCTTGAGCACAGACTGAAAGCCGTCAGGACCCGAATTCGCGAGTATGGAAACGGTATGGAATCGATATGGTTTCGGTATGGCTCACGTATGGCTAAATTTTGCCCCACCCCAGCGTAGCACACGCGGAGAGGTGGCTGCTCGCGTCAACTGCGCTGATGGCGATTACACAATCGCGGGAGCAATCCGCGCTATTCCACACGGGCCCTCCTGAGCACCAGTTAGACGTTCAACAGTATTGTATTATTGCATTCCTTCTATACGATGGCCGGGTTTGGGGCGTCTTTGCGTCCGAACCGGCGTCAATCCTCGCGAATGCTTTACTGGCGCCGCGGCGGGTGCGGGGCTACCCATTCAGGGCCTTCGCGGAATCGGAGAAACAATGCGCTTCTTTCTGCTCACTTTGGGGATGATGATATTCGTGATCCCCGGTGCGGTCCGTGCCCAACAAAATTCGGTCGTCCTGGAACTCTACACCAGCCAGGGATGTTCCTCCTGCCCGCCAGCAGATGCGCTGCTTCCGAAACTTGCCGACATGCCGGGCGTGATCGCGCTCTCGCTCCATGTGGATTATTGGGATTATCTCGGTTGGCGGGATTCCTTCGGTGACGTTCAATACACCAAGCGTCAGAAGGCCTATGCCCATGCACTGCAACATCGTCCTCTCTTCACGCCGCAGATGGTGGTTCAGGGGCAGGATATTCTTGTGGGGCACAAGGAAGGCAAGATCATGCAGGCGGTCGACCAGTTCCGGTCTCTACCGTCGCCGGTGAATCTCAAGGTTGAGCGCAAGGCGGGCGGCCTCAGCATTCAGGCAACCGGGCGCGGCATCTCCATCGACGCGCCGCTCGATGTGCAACTCGTGCGGTTCCTGGAGGCTGCCGAGGTTGCCATCGATGGCGGCGAGAATGCAGGCCGCACGATGACCTACACCAATATCGTCACGGACTGGGAGACGATTGCGCATTGGGACGGGGTCGAACCGCTTTCACTCGATGTTGCGGCGGACTCTGACGAGCCGGTGGCTGTCATTATCCAGAGAGCGGGAACCGGGCCGGTCGTCACCGCAGCCGAACTTCGCTGAACGCCTGCACCAGAATCCGGAAAATTCTAGTCAACTAACGGGGCCTCTCCCTGTCACATTCACGATGCGTTGAGTGAATGGAGTCAGATTGTTCGCAGCAATCTCGCTGTTTTTCGAGGAGGCTGCGATGTTTGACGGACTTATTCCGGACCTTCTGCAATGCATGCGTCTGGGCGTTCAAAGGGCGTGTCTCGCGATCGCCGCCGCGCTCTTGCTGGGGGCGTCTGCGGCCCAAGGGCAGGAAGCGGGCCTGTGCCCGGATATACTCGTGCTGGAGGATCTGCGCGCGGAGATCGCTGCCGCATCGAAAGCGAGAGGTCCGGGACCTGCTTCGTCCGATATCCGTCTACGCCTCTACGAAATCGGATTGGGAACTCCTCAGGTCGTTCTGTTCAGAGAGCCAGATGATCCGCTGGCGCATGTCGCGGTGGTCATGCTCGACTATGCGAGAGCGCTGGACGAGCGGGGGCAACTGGCGGCACGCACGGTTTTCTCCACCGTGCGCTCCATGACCGTATTCAACGACTTCGAAGCCCTGCGCGCGCAACTTGGGTGCCGCACACAGGCCGAAGGTTTGGGCCGGATCGAGCGGGCTCTGGACGAGACCGATCCGACCAAAGGCTCGACTTTCCTCGGGTCGCGTCGGCAGGCGGATCCGTATGGATTTGGCCATGTTACCGAGGCGCCGACGACCGTTGCGCTCCCGATCCTTCTGCTGCTGATCGTGCTCGCTGCAGCCGGGTATCAGGTCTCACGGGTCATGCAGGCGCGGCGACAGCATTACACCTGCAATGTCGTGGTTCATGTCGAGGGGGCCGCGGTGCCCGAAGACGGCACCATGCTGGACGTGAGCCGGATGGAGGCGAAGATGATCTGTCCCTATCCGCCAAAACCTGGCACGCGCATCCGGCTGCAATGGAACAGGAACTGGCACGAAGCGACGGTGACATGGTCGAACGCGCATTGCGCCGGAATGCGCTTTCACGAGCCGATCGATTCGCGGACGCTTGCCACCATACGGAAGTTGACCGATGCGCATCTGGCGGAACTGCGGGCCGAAGAGCGTGCGGCGCTTGCAGGTCCGGCCGATCCGATCACGCATCTGTCCGAAGCGGTCAATCACAGGGCGGCTTCAGCCGCGCGCCAGTGAACTTGCGACAAAGCGGCTCAAAGGCTCGCGGTGACTCAGGTAGGGTCGCCGTGCGCGCCGGCCTCGGGCAGGGATTTCGACCAGCGGCGGTGCAGCCAGTAATACTGTCCGGGATGCGCCCGTATGCGGGCCGCAAGCGCGTCATTGACCGCCTGCATCATCTCGCTTGCGGTCGTGTGCGGAATGGGTGGGTCGGTTTCGACCTGGATCGTTCTGCGATCCGCAAGGCGGTAGCCGAAGATCGGGACCAGCGGTACGCCGTATTTCAGGGCAAGCTGCGGGGCGAAAAGCGAGGTCGGGGCCGGACGACCCACGAAATCAAGCGACGTGGCTCGGTGATCGTATTGATCGACGAGAAGCGAGACGACATTGCCCTTGGCAAGATGGGAAACGAGGCCCCGCATTCCACGTGGACCCTTGGCGAACATGGGACTGCCGCCCTCTTCGAGGCCTTCGCTGTAGATCCGGTTGATGTAGGGATTCTCGGTCGGGCGGTAGACGCCGGCGCAATCGATGCCTTGCTGCCGGATCCATTTTCGCGCCGCTTCCCATTGCCCGAAATGTCCTGAGACGAGGATCGCGCCGGTGCCGTTGCGGCCCGCTTCGATGATGGCTTGCGCGCCCTCGCCGCTTGGCGGGAGAATTGTGCTGTTCTTCTGGAAATCCCTCATGTGAAGGATTTCGAGGAAAGTGCGGCCGAACGTATCGCCGGTTTCGATCGCGATCCGGCAGCGGTCCTCGGCGGAGAGATCGGGAAAGACGTAGGCCAGGTTGCGCTCTGCGCGGTCGCGCAGGCGGCCATTGCCACGCACGATGGACCGGCCTATGGCGCCCCCCGTGGCAAGACGCAGGTTGCGGGGCATCGCACCCGTGAGCGCGACGAGGGCGCGGACGGGAAGATACGCAAGCCGATCCGCGAGATCGTTCCGGTTCTTCTTTGCCATGGCCTCTGACGGCGGACTGCGAGGGGGAAATGTGCGGAAAAGTGTGCCGCCCTTGGGGGAGGCATGCCGGATCGCCCGTGGACGAGCGTTCCGGCGGTCGTGTCAGTGCTTCAGCGGGTTGATCAGCATGACCATCTGGCGCCCTTCGAGTCGTGGCATCGACTCGATCTTGCCGATCTCCTCAATATCGCCGGCAACCCGTTCGAGCAGCCTGCGGCCGAGTTCGGCATGGGCCATTTCGCGGCCCCGGAACCTGAGGGTCACCTTGACCTTGTCGCCGCCCTCGAGGAATTTCATCACCGAGCGCATCTTGACGTCGTAGTCATGCGTGTCGGTGTTGGGGCGGAACTTGATTTCCTTGACCTCGATGGTCTTCTGCTTCTTCCGCGCTTCAGATTCCTTTTTCTGCTGTTCGTATTTGAACTTGCCGAAATCCATGATCTTTGCGACCGGCGGGTTGGCGTTCGGAGAAATCTCCACAAGGTCTAGTCCGGCATCAGCAGCCAGCATCATGGCCTTGTCGGGAGAAATCACGCCAATATTCTCTCCCTCAGCTCCGATCAGTCGGACCTCTGGCGCTCGAATGCGGTCATTGACGCGGGGGCCGGTATCGCGGGTTGGCGGAGCATTATGTGGTCTGCGGGCGATGGTCGTGACATCCTTTTGATTGTTGAACCGAAGAAAAAACCGGAGCGGTGCCCCGGAGATCGTGGCAAAAGATAGTGCAATATTGCGCGAAAGTGAAGATGGCATCGCTCGAATGCGCTGCATTTGTTCTATTCGGAGCAAGTTGGCGGGTCTGGCGGAATGTCGCCTGTTTTCGATCACAGCTTTGTGGCCCCATTGAGGGCGCCGGGTCGCGACCGCATCTGGTGTGAAGGCCCGCACTGGGCTCGAGGAACAGCAAGGAGTTTGAGGAATGTCCCGGATCATTTGGGTCATCGTAGCAGTCATCGTCATCGTGCTCGGATACGTATTCCTTTCGGGTGGAGAGACGGAGGTCGAACCGGAAACCCCGGCTGTCTCCGAAGCGCCGGCGGATGACGCCGAGACCGCGGTCGAGGAGGCCGAACAGGCGCTGGAAGAGGCTGGTGATGCGGCCGAAGCCGCGGGCGAAGAGGCTTCCGAGGCGGCGTCCGAGGCTGCTGCCACCATCGAGGAGAACGCGAACGAGGCTGCAGACAATGCGTCCGAGGCGACGGACGGTGCGCTCGAAGATGCCAACACCGCGCTGGAGAACGCCGGTGACGAGGCAAACGAAGCGCTCGACGATGCTCGCGAATCCCTCAGCAATGCGCTCGATGATGCAAGCGATGCTGTAGAACCCGAGCAGCCGTCGCTGGAAAGCGAAGTCGAGAGCTTGGCCAATGAAGGCGAGAACGAGGCCGAATCGCTGACGAACAGCGGCCAGTAAGCCTAGCCGCCGATAGGCTACTGCAGGCTCAGGGCGAAACGCTCGATGCGGGCACATGCCTCGCGCAGCGTTTCGTCCGAGGCCGCGTAGCTGATGCGGAAGTTCGGCCCCGACCCGAAAGCGGCGCCGAACACCACCGCAACCCCCTCCGCATCCAGAAGATGGGACGCGAAATTCTCGTCGGTCTCGATCAGAGCGCCGTCGGGTGTGTGGCGACCGATCAGCCCGGCAATTGAGGGGTAGACGTAGAACGCGCCTTCCGGGGTCGGGCATTCGATGCCCGGTATGCCGTTGAGCGCCTCGACCACCAGGTCGCGGCGGCGCTGGAATGCTCCAAGTGCTTCGGTGATGTAGTCCTGCGGGCCGGTGAGCGCCTCGAGCGCGGCCCATTGGCTGATGGAGCAGGGATTGGTCGTCGATTGGCCCTGAAGCTTGATCATGCCGCGGATGAGCTCTTCCGGCCCCGCGCCGTAGCCGATGCGCCAGCCTGTCATGGCATAGGCTTTCGACACGCCGTTCATCGTCAGCGTGCGGCTCATCAGCCGAGGTTCGACCTGGGCCGGGGTGCAGAAGACGAACGGCGGATAGGCAATGTGCTCGTAGATGTCGTCTGCCAGCACCCAGACATTCTCATGCGCAACGAGAACATCGGTGAGCGCCTTCATTTCGTCGGGACTGTAGCCCGCGCCGCTGGGGTTCGAGGGTGAGTTGAGGATCAGCCATTTGGTGCGCGGGGTGATCGCTCCTGCAAGGGCGCCAGGGGTGATCTTGAACCCGTTTTCCATCGTTCCGGGGACGATCACCGGCGTACCGCCCGCCAGTCGCACGATATCCGGGTAACTGACCCAGTAGGGGGCAGGGATCACGACCTCGTCGCCGGGATCGATCGTGGCGAGCAACGCGTTGAACAGCACCTGCTTGCCTCCCGTGGAGACCACTACCTGATCCGGCGTGTAATCGAGACCGTTCTCGTGGGAGAACTTCTCCACGATGGCGCGGCGCAGTTCGGGAATGCCCGCCGGTGAGGTGTAGCGGGTGGCGCCGCGGTCTATGGCGGCCTTGCCCGCGTCGCGGATATTCTCTGGCGTGTCGAAGTCGGGTTCACCGGCGCTGAGGCTGATAGTGTCGCGACCCGCGGCCTTCAGTTCCAGCGCCTTTGCCGTGATCGCCACAGTGGGAGAGGGGTTGATGCGCCCGAGCGCCATGGAAAGAAGAGCCATTCTCGACCTCATGCCCGATTTCAAATTGCGTTGGCCGCGCCTTGGCGCGGAGCCGATTCCCGCTGGAACATTCTTCGTCTAGACCAAATTTCGCAGGAACGGAAAGGGCCGGACACGCTCACACGTTCACTCCGTAGAATGACGTTTCCAACCCGAGTAGAATTGCACTAGGTTTCCCCATGCGGGTGAAATGGCCCGAGAATGACAAGACGGGGGGACCGGCATGTCGACCGGGATTGCGGATGAGGCGGCCGAGGCGCTGGAAAGCGATTATTCCGACGAGACGTCCACCTTCGGCGACAGGGTGACATTGGCCCGCGAAGCGCTGGGCCTGGACCAGACGGCGCTCGCCGAGAAACTCGGTGTGAAGCTCAAGACGCTTCGGAACTGGGAAGACAACCGCGCGGAGCCGAGGGCGAACAAGCTGCAGATGCTCGCGGGCGTGCTGAATGTCTCGATGATCTGGCTTCTGAGCGGCAAGGGTCGGCTGCCTCAGGTGGTGGCGGATGCCACTCAGCAGACGATCGAGGAATGCCTGAATGAACTGCAGGACATCCAGGCCGAGCAACGCCGGATCGCAGACCGCATGTATGCGCTGGAGCGGCGCCTCCGGCTCTCGCTCGACGGCTGACCGTGCAATCTGGCACGACAAGGGCTGCGGACGGTCGTCCTTTCCCTTGCACCGGCGAGGGAATAATTTAGAATGATTCTAATTCATGGCAGGCGCGTTGGCAGCGCATACGAGGAGAGGTGAAGATGAAGGGTGACGAAAAGGTTATCGAATTTCTGAATGCGGGACTGCGCAGCGAGCTTACGGCTGTCAGCCAGTACTGGCTGCACTACCGCCTGCAGGCGGACTGGGGCCTGAAGAAACTGGCGGACAAGTCGCGCGAGGAAAGCATCGAGGAGATGCAGCACGCGGACAAGTTCATCGACCGGATCATCTTCCTCGGCGGGCATCCGAACCTTCAAAAGCTCGACCCGCTCCGGATCGGCGAGACGCCCAAGGAAACGCTCGAATGCGATCTGGCGGCGGAATACGAGGCGCGTGCGCTCTACAAGGAGGGCCGGGACCTCTGTGAGGAGGTAGGGGATTATGTCTCCAAGAACCTCTTTGAGGAACTGATGGCTGATGAAGAAGGCCATATCGACTTTCTCGAAACCCAGCTCGACCTGCTCAAGAGCATCGGAGAGCAGAACTACGCGCTGCTCAACGCCGGTTCGGCCGACGAGGCCGAATAAGACCGGATCCGGCCTGACCTCGATTCGATCGGGATGCGCGCGCAGGCTGGAAGGCCTGTGCGCGTTTTTCGTTTGGGAGCCCGCCAGCGACAGTGGGCTGGTCTCGGGTCAGGAGGCCAGTTGCTTCATCTGGTCGATCATCTTGTTGTAGTTCTTCGTCGAATCGAAGCGCTCCTGCGCGCGGGCCACTGCGGCGGCGCTCATGCGCTGTCGCAGTTCGGTCGATGTCAGAATTTCGGTAAGGGCCGAAACGAAGGCCTCGTCATCATCCACCGGAATGAGGCGGCCGGATACCCCGTCCTTCACGATGTCCGGAATCCCGCCGATGGCGCTCGCGACGCAGGGGATGCCCGCACCGGCGGCCTCGATGGCGACATAGGCCGACATGTCCGAGCGGGTCGGGTGGCACATCAGATCCATCGTCGGCAGGAGTTCCGAAATCAGCGTGTCGTTGGGCACGCGCCCGTGAAACACGATGTTGTCGCCCTTCACGTCGGCGTCGGGATCTCCGGAGATGATATGCAGCTCGCATTTGTCCGCCAGCGGACCTGTCACCCAGCGATGCAACCGGTCACCACCTTTCCGCAGGAAATCGTTGCCTACGAACACGATGCGAGCCGGACCGTCCTTTTGGTCATGCTGTGGCGGCTTGAACTTGGAAGTATCGGTCGAGGGCGGCATGATCTCGATGCGCTCCCGTTCGACACCGCAATCCGAAACGAGTGAATCCGCAGCCCAGGTGCTCCATGGGTAGAGCCGGGCCGCATTGCGGAACAGTTCCGCTTCACGGTCGAACTCAGATTGCGTCCACACGTGCTTGGGCATGGAGCGTTCCATGCCGGCGCGGGTGCAGTCGAGCGCGACCGTGAAGGGCGGCGCGTCTTTCCTGAAGGCGATGGAGCCTGCCGGGATATGCGGGCCGAAGTGAACCACATCCGGTTTGAAATCGTCGATTGCGCGACGGATGCTTCGACCGAAAAGGTTGCGATATGCGAGGATGGGGTCGATCTGGCGGTAGGCGCGCTCATAGGGGCGGATATTGAAGCGCTTCATCGGGAGCGATTTCAGCTTCGGCGTCGAGAAGGAAAGAATGCTGATCTCAGCATCGTCCCGGTTCGAAATCGCCCGCTCGACCTGGGCGCCATAGGTCTTGTGCCCCAGCATCTTGTGGAGAACGACGAGTAATCTCGGCTTGCGTGCCATAATATGAAACCTGCTTGGGAAAGCTCCCGCCCGGCGGGACGGTTCGAGTCAAATGTCCGTTCGCGTGCCTTGGGGCGACGGCAGATGCCGTCGCGGTCAGGAGGCGATGTTGGCGGCCGCATGCACGGGGGGAGCCCAGGGCTCGGCGCTTTCCAGGACGATCTTGCGGAAATATGCGATCGTCTTGTCGAGGCCGTCCTCGATCTGGATGCCGGGCTCCCATCCGAGGGTCGATTTCGCGACGCTGATGTCGGGCTTGCGCTGCTTGGGATCGTCGCCGGGCAGTTCCGCGTGAATGATCTTGGAGGAGGAGCCGGTCTTGGCAATCACGAGCTGGGCGAGCTGGAGGATGGTGAACTCGCGCGGGTTGCCGAGGTTGATCGGACCGGTGACCTCGGGGCCGCTCCGCATGAGGCGGATGAGGCCGTCCACGAGATCGTCGACGAAGCAGAAGGAGCGCGTCTGCGATCCGTTGCCGTAGACGGTGATGTCCTGTCCCTGAAGCGCCTGAACAATGAAGTTCGAGACGACGCGGCCATCGGCGGGATGCATGCGCGGCCCGTAGGTGTTGAAAATCCGGGCGACCTTGATTTCGGTGCCGTGCTGGCGGTGGTAGTCGAAGAACAGCGTTTCGGCGCAACGCTTGCCTTCGTCGTAGCAGGACCGGATCCCGATCGGGTTGACGTTGCCCCAGTAGCCTTCCGGCTGCGGGTGGATCTCCGGGTCGCCGTAGACTTCGCTCGTCGATGCCTGAAGGACCGGGCACTGGAGCCGCTTGGCGAGGCCCAGAACGTTGATCGCACCGTGCACGGACGTCTTGGTGGTCTGGACCGGATCGCGCTGGTAGTGGATCGGCGAGGCCGGGCAGGCGAGGTTGAAGATCTCGTCCACTTCCACGTAGAGCGGAAAGGTCACGTCGTGGCGGAGGAACTCGAACTTCGGATGGTTGTGGAGGTGGTAGATATTGTGCTTGTCGCCCGTGTAGAGGTTGTCCACACAAAGCACCTCGTCGCCTTCGGCAAGCAGGCGATCAACAAGATGCGATCCGACGAAACCGGCTCCCCCGGTAACCAGTACTCTTCTTGAGATAGATTTCTTCAGCACTCTACACTCTCCACGACAAATACACCCAAAGCTTAAATTGAAGACCTAGCGATCTTCTCTTGGCTTCCGCTCAAACACCACTTTTTCATCATCGCTTTTTGCTTAAACACGTCAACTCTTAGTTAACGTGTCTGACTGCGACGCGCGCGGCGCTCCCCAACTTGCGTTTCTGAAAATGTCTGTGCTTCCAACCGGAGCGGAGACTCCAATATTGGCGGTGTTTACGCAAGCCCGGAGTTGCGACGGTTGCTCCCGGTTGGCCGGAATGCGCCACTTAATGCTCGGGTGCCATCCTCGCCGAAAAGGATGTTTGGGCGGACCCCTTCAACATGAACGAAGCGGGTCTCTGGCTCTTTGCGTCGCTCAGGTTGATGATATTGCTTGGTTGTCAGGCGCCTTCGCCGCTTTCGCCCGCTTCCGGCGGGAGGGCGTAACGCTGAAACATCGGCACTTGCGCCATGATGAAGCCGAAATTGGCTATGGGCAGGATGAAGGTACGGAAATTCACCCACATATCCGTGCCGAAGCCCCGCCAGACGATCTCGTTCACCACCGCGAGAATCAAATAGAACACCACGAAGCGCCGGGTGAGTTTCATCCAGCCCTCGCGTTCCATGGGCAGAAGCTCTTCCATCAGATATTTGAGGTAGCTCTGTCCGCGGGCGAGGCCGAAGGCGAGGATGCCGGCAAAGATGGTGTAGAGGATGGTCGGCTTCATCTTGACGAAGGTATCGTCCTTCAGGATCAGCGTGAGCCCGCCGAAGATCACCACAACAATCGCCGTTATCACCGCCATCTTGGGCAGTTTTCGCGTCAGCATGTAGCTGATCCCGAGCGATGCCAGAATCGTGGGGATGAACACCTTGGTGGAGAACAGGATCTGTTCGAGTTGCCGCTCGATGGTTTCCAGCCCCTCGGGAACCGGCGCCCAGCGATAGGCGAGAAAAAACACTGCGATCGGGCCGATCTCCAGCACGATTTTCAGAATGGGATTGATCTTGCGCTCTGCCATGAGCCCGCTCTTAGATCAGAATCGGCCCGGATTGAATCACATTCTCGTCCGGTCCGCGAATGGCGGACCGGTTGGCGGTTTCACTGCCGCGCCCTCCGGATCAAGCCGTCTGGGCGTGGTGGCCGAAATAGAGGAACTCCCGGCTCATGCCGGTGAGTTCGCCGGCATTGAGGGCGAGGCTTGCGCTATCAAGCATGCGGTAGCTTGCCTGGGACTTCACCCATTCGTCGGCATCCTGGAGCGTTGACAGCGTGTAGCTGGTGGTCTCGTTCAGGTAGTGGGTCGGAATGATCACCTTGGGGTCGAGGCGCGCAACGATGTCGTTTCCCTGATCGTAGCTCAGGATGTGCTGCGAGCCGTCCACGGGCAGGGTCAGTACATCGATCCGACCGATGGCATCCCAGAATTCGGCCGGAGGATTGGGGCGGTTGTCTCCCCAGATCAAGGTTCGAATGCCCCCCGTCTCGATTACATATACAACCATGTCCATGTGGCTGACATTGTTCGGCGGGCAGGCTTCGGCTCCGAATTCGGCGATGGCGTCGGTCCAGTTATACCAGCCGGGGGCCAGACAGGCATGTTTGTCGGCAAACCCTGTGATCTTGATGTCGGCAAACTCGAAATTCCCGACCATCCGGTCGAGCACCATGGTTGATACCGGGCGATGGATCGCATCGTGGTCGAAATGCGTATGCGTGGACATGCAGATGTCCACGGGCGTTTCGGGAAATTCATTCTTGAACCAGAGGCCCCATGCGCCCGAGGGGTCGTCCCGCCATGGATCGAAGAGTACGGTGGCGCCGCCCGGCGAAGTGAACTTGATGGCGCAATGACCGTAAAAGTCGATTGCGACATCGCCCTCGACCATGGAGCCGGTCGACTTCTGAAGTTCGATCACGCCATTGTTGTTGCCCGGCTGGGTCCAGTCCGTGGATTGGGCCTGAGCTGGTGACCGGGAGAGAAGTGCGCCTGCGCCTCCGACACCGATTGCTCCCGCTGCGGTGAAGAACGACCGTCGAGACAGTCCGGGCGCCAGTTCATCCTTGCTACCCTTGAGCAGTGTCGGTTCGAGGTTCAGGTCTTCTCTCTTCATGCTTGCACATCCTCTGCTTGTACGGATACGGGCCGGGCGGGCCCGGTGCCATGACGGTAGCAACGGACGGCCAGATCTCCGGCATCGGAAAACCCTGCGGAAAACATGGGGAGCGCCCCCATGGTTTACTGCATCGACCGCAGTTTGCTGCGCAGGTTCTGTCCGCTTTTGCGCAATCCCAGTTTCTTGCGAATGTTGTTGCGATGAAACTCGATGGTGCTGGTCTCGCGCGAAAGCATGCGGGCAATATCCTTTGTCGTGTTGCCTTGCATGATCAGTTGGGCGACTTCCTGCTCCGAGGGCGTCATTGTCTCGAATGCCGTTGCGAGTTGGCCCGACAAGGTGGCGGTGATAGACAGGAGATTGTCTTCCAGCATTCCCAGATAGGTGGTCGCGGATTCGTCGCTTGAAAGTCGCGCACGCAGGGTGCCGATGGTTGGAAGGATCAGGCCCTTGATCTGGCGCAGGACTTTTGCGTCGTATTCGTCTCGGGATCGCTCGACGTTCGCGAGCAGTACGCGCAGCGCAGTGTTGACCTCTTGGAGTTCCGCTGTGCGCTCGGACACGCGTGTTTCGAGCTGGTCCAGCGTTGCCTGCAATTGCCGTTCGATCCTGGCGCGGGTGTCGATCTCCACGAGAAGCTTCAGGTCGGCCTCGATCGTGCGGGCGAAGGCTTGCACCCCTTCGCGGAACAGGAGCGCCCGTTCGTTGCGGCGGGTGTCAAGCATGCAGATTGTGCCAAAAACGGTTCCGTCTGGCCAGTGGAGGGGGTAGCCCACGTAAAAGCTCATCCCATATTCCATGTCCTCGTTGTCAGCCCAGCGCGGATCCCTGGTGGCGTCCTCTACCACCAACTCACCGTGTCTCAGCACTCCATCGCAGTAGAGTTTCTCACTGAGGGTAAACTTGCGCCCGACCTTGTAGGGGTTGTTCTCCGTCTGGCTGGTCACGAGGACGGAGTGTCGCGGCGCCTCGGTGCGCATAACGAGACTGGCTGGCACCTCCGCCAGTTTCGCAATCAGATCGACGATCTGCTGCCAGTTCTCGACAGTCTCATCCGGGATCGCCGTCATTTCTCCGATCACTCTGCTCCTATCTCTCAGGTTGGATGGGCGGATTATGAGCAAGCCCGTGAAACTGTCTATATGGGCAGCAGACGATTCCATGGTCTTGGTAAGGAATGGCTGTAAGTGAGGTCGCCGGGAACCGCGGCATTGGTGGTCGGGCGCAACGAACCCAAAACCGAATCACCATGACATCGCCCGAGTTGCCGCATCAAATCCGACCGCGACCCATTCCATTGGAGTTGTCCGCTGCGGAATGCACGGCTTCCTCTGCTCCGACGCGTCGTCTGCTCTCGGCAATGCCGATGGTGCTGATGACTGTTCGGAATGAGAAGGGCTGCTGACTGGTAACGCGACGCTGCAAGATATCGGATCTCGTAATCAAGTTGATATCGGGATAGGTGAAGAGGACAACAACCTTGGGTTGTGTTTTTTTGGTTGTCTTCTATTTCGACGTCTATAGATCAATTTTCATTCTTTGCAGTATAATTGTGAATTTATCCGCCATATTCTTGATTTTCAGATCTTGCGTGCGAAAATAGTTTATTATATCCGCATTAATCCGATAAAGTGCAATATTTACGTGTGATTTTTGCGATAATATACCAATGTATACGTAAGCGGATTTCTTCCTATGGCGGAATACTGCCGAAAGTGATCTGTTGTATTCAGATATTATTTACGTGACTGCTGCCAGTCATGCCCGCTGCTATGCGCGCAACAAGTCACGGAGCTAAGAATGGCCGCAGTTACAAAGTCGAACTTCGATATCGATCTCTTCCAGCATGTAGTCTTGCATTTTGATGGGAACGTGGAGGACTCGGACGACATTTCGGCGCTCCCCGTAGCTGCCCTGCTCGCGAAATCGGCCGGGATTGCCGACAAGACCACGATCCTTCACAGTAACAACCTCTCGCAGAAGAACGGCCCCGCTCAAAAGGCCGCGATGGATGATGCGGGTGCATTCGCGTCCAGCCTCGGCATCGATACGCAGAGCTACCAGGGCAACGTGAATGGCACCGTGAACAAGCTCGCCAGCATCCTGAATTCCGGCGAGCCGGTGGTGATATTTGAAGGTGGCCCGCTGGAGGCCACCTACAGAGCACTTGCTCAGGTCGATGAAGAGAATCTCGGCAACATCGTTCTGGTCAGCCACTCGAGCTGGAACAACGGCTGGAATGAAAGCGATTTTGACACGCAGCCGAGAAACCTGGGAAACATCAAGAATGCCTTTCCCGAAGTCCAGTTCATCCAGATAGCCGACCAGAACGGAAAGATCGGCACCCAACCCTACAACCAGCAGGGGTTTTACAACACGAACTGGAGCTGGATGGACAACTCATCCGATCCGTTTGTCCAGGACGCCCGAGATATCATGGAAGTGTCGGGAGAAACCCTGCAGGTCACGAGCAGATACCCGAACCGTGTGACCGCTTCCAAGGAAGATGATGCCTCAGATGCCGGAATGCTGTTCTGGGGCCTGACCGGCGACGAGAACGGAACGGCGCTCGATGCAAAGAGATTCATCGAGAATGGTGCATCACTCGGTGGAGGCTCCGCCAACGACTCCGATGGCTCATCTGACAATTCGACGGATGTTCCCTCCGACACCGAAACGGGCGGGGGCACGTCGGGAACTCCGGGCGATGGTGCCTATGAGATCGTGATCAACGCCGATGGCGATGTCTACAAGGGTGCGCCCACCATGGTCGTGAAACTGGACGACCAGGTCATCGCGACGCAGGCCGTCTCCAATGGCTACAAGGACTACACATTCACGGTGGATGAGGCTTCCGCCTCCGAACTCGCCGTGGCCTTCGTCAACGACCTGAACGAGGGAGGGGCAAACGACCGGGACATCAACATCAGGTCGATCGAGGTCAACGGTGAGACCGTGTCCGGTGCGTTCGTGTTTGCGACAAACGGAGAGAAGACATTCAACGTATCGGGTTCAGGCCCCGTCGCTCCGGTCGAGGACGTGATTGTGAGGTCCGATGTCATCGTCCTGAAGGCGAATGACTATGTTGTCGGAACCGGGGCATCGGAGACCTTTGGTCTTGACGCAGGCGTTCTCGAAGGGCGGCGGGCCAAGGTGGAGAATTTCGATACGGCCAAGGATGTTCTCGACATATCGAACCTACTCGATGTGACGCCTCAGAATTTCCAGGAGGTAATGGGTTCGTTCGTGAATGCGAGCTACAACCAGAACTCGAAGGATCTTCTTGTCTATGTCGATCCGGACGGCGAGGAAGGCGGCAAGGGCTTCTCCTATGCCGCAATATTGGAAGATGTTGGGACCGCATCGGCTCTGACCGAAGACACGCTTATCTTCTGATGTGCCGAACCGCCCCACGATGGCGCTTCCTACCGGGAGCGTCCGGGGGCGGTTGCGAGGCCGAAGGCCTTGAGATTGGTCGGTGTCGCTGCGCTGGCGCCGACCTCAACCGAACTCCACGATAACCGCGCCGCCAGCGATCACGGTCACGAGGGCGGCGCGCCAGGGTCCGACCTTCTCGCCCAGAAAGAGCCAGCCGATGAGCGCGGCGAAGACCACGGAGGTTTCGCGCAGCACCGCGGCTTCGCCCACGCGGTCCAGTCTGGTGGCCATCATCACCGATCCGAAACTCACATAGGCCACGAGGCCGCCGATGATGCCGCGACGAAAGAGCGGTCCGAGCGCGGGTGGATCGAGCATCCGGGCGTAGCGTCCTGCGGCCAACAGCGGGAAGATCAGCCCATCGGCTACGAAGAACCAGGCGAGGAAGGTGAACGGGTTGGGTGTGGCGCGGATGCCGTAGGCGTCATAGGTGGTGTAGGCCGAGACCAGGATGCCCGTCAGCGCCGCCCAGCCCAGCGCCCCCACCAGCCTACGTCTGCCGATGCCCGCACCCGCGATATTGAAGGCCGAAAGCGAGAAGATTCCGCCCGAGAGCAGCAGAACGCCGGCCCATTGCAGCGCGGAATAGGTCTCGTCAAACACGACACCCGCGGCCGCGACCGTGACCAGGGGCCCCATGCCGCGCACGATCGGATAGACCACGGTGAAATCGCCGCGCTCGTAGGCGCGGGCCTGAGCGTATTTGTAGGCGAGGTGGATCGCCATGGCACCCGCGAGGATCAGCCACATGCGCCCCTCGGGCCAAGGCACCAGGAACAGCGCCACGGGGAGCGCCATCACTGCATAGGAAAAATCTATGGCTCCGCGCGAGAGCCAGGGATCGTGCCAACCCTTCTGCAACGCGCCGAAAATGGCATGGGTGACGGCCGCGAGAAGCGCGAGCGCCATGGCGAGATGGCGCGCGGCTTCCGTGCCTTCGATGCCCGCGATCCAGGCTTCCAAGCGATCAGAGCCCGGTCAGCGCGCGGGCGAACTCGTCGGGATCGAAGGGGGCGAGATCGTCGATGCTCTCGCCGACGCCGATCGCATGGATCGGCAGGCCGAACCGGTCCGCAAGGGCGACGAGCACGCCGCCCTTGGCGGTGCCATCGAGCTTGGTCATCACGAGGCCCGAGACATCGGCGATCTTGCGGAAGATCTCGACCTGCGCCAGCGCGTTCTGGCCTGTGGTGGCATCGAGCACCAGAAGCGTATTGTGCGGCGCCTCGGGGTCCTTCTTGCGGATAACGCGGACGATCTTGGCAAGCTCCTGCATCAGGTCCTCGCGGTTCTGGAGCCGACCCGCCGTGTCGATGAGCAGCAGGTCCGCGCCGTCCTTCTCGGCCCGGGTCATGGCATCGAAGGCGAGGCTTGCCGGGTCCGACCCTTGCGGGGCGGTCAGCACGGGAACACTGGCACGCTCGCCCCAGATCTGGAGTTGTTCGACCGCGGCGGCCCGGAAAGTGTCACCGGCGGCAATCACCACCGATTTCCCGGCATCCTTGAACTGGCTGGCGAGCTTGCCGATGGTCGTGGTCTTGCCCGAGCCGTTGACGCCCACAACCAGCACCACCTGTGGGCGCTTGGGGTAGATCGGCATGGGCTTGGCCACGGGCTCCAGAACCGCGGAGATCTCCTTTGCCAGCGCTTCCTTGATCTCGCGCGCACCGACCCGGCGGCCGAAGCGCCCTTCCGCAATGTTCGAAGTAAGCTTGAGCGAGGTTTCGACGCCCATATCGGCGGTGATCAGCAGATCCTCGAGGCTTTCGAGCATCTCGTCATCGAGCACGCGGCCTTTTTCGGCGCGGCCGAAGAGACGGCCGGCAATGCCACGGCGCTGTTCGAGTTCCGGCTCGGGCGCGGGTTGGGCCCTGGGTTCCGGTTCGGGCACGGCCCGAGGCTCTGGTGCGGGTTCCGGCTCGGGCTCGGGTTCCGGGGCCGGTCGTGCCTCGCGGGTTTCGGGGGCGGGCAGTTTGGCGGGAGCTGCTTCAGCCGGTTCGGTGGGGGCGCTGTCCGCGCCCTCGTCGATGATCGCATCGACGCCCTCCTCGATCTTCGAGGAAGATTTGAACAGCCGATCCTTGAGCTTGCGAAAGAATGCCATGGAAACACCCGGTAAGACCCCTTCAACCTCCTATCGTGCACGCGGGAGGGATGCAAATGGGGCGCGGCCGGGTGTGCGGGCCAAAGGCGCCTGCACTCGATCATGGGCCGGGCGAAATGTCAGGCGGCGGTGCGTTGCCGGATCTCGTTTTTCAGCGCGACCTCGTGGAGAGCGGCAAAGAGCACATCTCCCGTGAGCCTCGCCGGATCACTCAGGAGGCCGCCACCGGCGGCGGGGCCGAAACAGGTTTCCGCGACGGTGTCGGCGCTCACGAGACCCATGGACCATTTGCCGAAGGCGCGCTCGTCCACTGCTTCACAGCTCAGCACGCGAACGTTGAAATGGCGGGCATCGAGCTGGATCCGTTCGAAGGTTTCCTCGACCTGGGATTGCGGGCCTTCCAGAACCTGTCCGAAGAAGCCGCAGTTGAAGATCAGGGCGCCAGTGATGCCGGTCGCTGCGTTGTTCTTCTGCGAGACCGCGAGAATCCGGTTGATTTCGGATGCGTCCTCGACGGTGCTGCCGAGTTGGTTCTCGCTGAGATAGGTGATGCGGAGCAAGGTCTCTCTCATTGGCGCTGCTCCTTCTGCGGCTCTTCGGCACCATCCGCGATACGATCGAGAAACGGTTTGCCCGCGAGAAATGCGGACACCTGATCCTGCGGCAACGGTCGGCCGATCAGGAAGCCCTGAATGAGTCCGCACCCTGTTTCGGTGACATTGCGATACTGGTGAGCCGTCTCCACGCCCTCCGCGAGCACCTTCATGCCGAAGGTTCGCCCCAGATCGGCCACGGCCTTCACGATGCCGATGCCCGATGTGCCGCCATCCGAAGCGCGAACGAAGGACTGATCGATTTTCACCTTCTGAAACGGGTAGTTATGCAGGTAGCTTAGCGAGGAATAGCCCGTGCCGAAGTCATCGAGCGAGAGGATCACGCCCAGTTCGCGGAGCCGGTGCATCTGTTCGGCCACTTCGGTTTCCTGGCCGAGCATGACGGTCTCGGTCACTTCGAGCTCCAGCCGGTGCGGGGCAAGGCCCGACAGCTCCAGCGCGGTTTCGACGCTTTCCACGAAGCCCTTGGCCAGGAACTGGATCGGTGACACGTTGACCGCGATTGTCACGTGATCGGGCCATTCGGTCGCGGCTTGGCAGGCGCTGTCGAGCACCCAGGTGCCGAGGTCCACGATGAGACCACTTTCCTCGCAGATCGGCAGGAAGGCCGCAGGCGAAAGCAGGCCGCGCTCGGGGTGGTTCCAGCGCACCAGCGCTTCGAAACCGATGATGCCATTCGCGAAGGCATCGAATTGCGGCTGGTAGTGAAGCTCGAACTCCTGCCTCAGAATCCCGGCGCGCAGCTCGGTCTCGATGATCCGGCGTAACTCGAGCGCGTCGGACATCTCCTTGACAAACCACTGGAATTGGCCGCGGCCCTTGCGCTTGCTTTGGTAGAGCGCGATGTCGGCGCGGCGGAAGGCGTCCGAGATCGTCGGGTCGTCGGGGAGGACGAGGGCAAGGCCGACGCTTGCCCCGATGTTGATCTGGTGCCCGTCGATGATGAAGGGGCGGCTCAGAAGGTCGACGATCCGGGCCGCGATGTCATCTGCGGCCCTCGCGACCGAAGGCGCGTGCAGGAGGATCGCGAACTCGTCGCCACCCATGCGGCAGATGCTGTCATCCGAGCGCACGGCGTGGCGCAGGCGGCCCGCCACCTTGCGCAGAAGCTTGTCGCCGACCGGGTGGCCCAGCGTGTCGTTGACGCGCTTGAAGCGGTCGAGATCGAGACAGATCAGGGCGCCCGGTTCGCTGCTGCGCGCGAGCGCCTCGAAGGCGCTGTCGAGGGCGAGGCGGTTGCCCAGCCCGGTGAGGCTGTCGCGCCGGGCGACGGTGTCGGAGCAGGTATCCGGGGGGTCGATCAGGCCGATCCAGCCGCCGGTGCTCAGGTGGACCCAGCGGGGGATGAGGGTTGCATCGAGCCTTGTTTCATTGGGCCCGGAGATCTGCGGAAAGGCCTCGGCGATGGGCTGGCCCGCCGGTTCGATGCGACCGAGACCGGCGAAGGCGACGAGAGCGTCATTGGCGAAGAGCACGACCTGGTTTTCGTCGAGATGCACAAGGGGCACGACGGATGCGGCCAGCATGTCGATCAGTGCCGCGGCGTCCTCGCCGATGCCCGCTTCGGATCGGGCAACTGGTCTTGCTTGCAAATTCATGAAACTGCCCCCGCTCGTTTCGTGACCTTGAGGCTAGGTGTTCATGCCTTTCGAAAGGTTACTCTCCGTCGAAAATCTGGCGGGGATTTGACTCGAATGCAGCGGGTTAACGAGGGGTAAACCAGCCGTGCCGGTGGGGCGGGGCCCCGTGGCGGCGGTCCTTGAAACATGGGGGCAAAAGCGATTCGGCGTCGTTCGGAAGCGATGCATATTCCATGCAGATTTCATGCATATTTCGTAGTGACGATTTACGGCATTCGTGATCGGAGGGTTAAGCCGGGGCAAAATCCGGGGCTCTGGCAAAACCGGACAGGTTAGTTGGATGCCGTACCTGTTGCGTGGAATGGGCTAGCTGCGCGCAGGAGACGGCTGCCGGGGTTCAGAATTGGGGGAGGGGCGGTTTGCCGCCTGCGGGGCGCCAGCCCTGATCGCACCCGACCCGCCCCCATGGGCGGGTGCGATGCACCCACCCCGGGCCGGGCGCGATCCTGTGGCATGGTGAGACTGGCGGGAGTATCGCGGCGGCCGCGCGGTGATGTTTAAGTTTGCGGAGGTCTCAACGGGGCGTCAGCCTCGGATCTCACGACTTACCTCACCGCTTCGATCGGGCCTTCGGCGCGACCATGGATGAACTGGTCGAGGTAGGGATCGTGGGCGGCCTCGACATCCTCGACCGGTCCGGCCCAGCGCACCACGCCGCCGTGGAGCATGGCGACGTGATCGGCCACGGTACGCACGGTGGTCATGTCATGGGTGATGGTGATCGCGGTGGCGCCCATCTCCTCCACCAGTTCGCGGATGAGATCGTTGATGACACCGGCCATGATGGGGTCGAGCCCGGCGGTGGGTTCGTCGAAGAAGATCACCTCCGGGTCGAGCGCGATGGCGCGGGCGAGCCCCACCCGCTTCTGCATGCCGCCAGAAAGCTCCGCCGGGTAGAGATCGGCCACATCCGGTGTGAGGCCCACGCGGCGCAGCTTCTCGATGGCAAGCTCGCGGGCCTCCTTGCGCGAGAGCGGTACACGGGCCTGGCGCCGCCGGAAGGCGACATTCTGCCAGACGGTCAGGCTGTCGAAGAGCGCGCCGCCCTGGAAGAGCATTCCGAAATGGCGCAGCCATTCGCGGCGGTCGACCTTCGCAAGCGGCACGCCGTCGATTAGCACCTCGCCCCTGTCGTGGCGTTCGATGCCGAGGATGCATTTGAGCGTCACCGACTTGCCGGTGCCCGAGCCGCCGATGATCACCAGGCTTTCGCCGCGCATCACCTTGAGGTTGACGCCTGCGAGCACGGTCTTGTCGTCGAACCGCTTCCAGACGTCCCTGAGTTCGATCCTCGGCGGCGCAGCGGGGGGAGCCGAGCCCGGCATCAGAAGAAGGCCTCCGTCAGCAGGTAGTTCGAGGCGAGGATCAGGATCGAGGCCGAGACCACGGCATTGGTGGTGGCGCGGCCCACGCCCTGGGCTCCGCGGCCCGAATGGTAGCCATGGTAGCAGCCCATGAGGGCAAGCAGGAAGCCGAAGACGGCGGCCTTCACCAGGCCCGAGACGATGTCCACGGGCTGAAGGAAATCGAGCGTGTTGCGGATGTAGACGCCGGCATTGAAATCGAGCCGCTCGATGCCGACGAGGAAGCCACCCATGATGCCGATGATGTCGCCCACCGCCACCAGCACCGGCATGGAGACCACGGCGGCCAGCACGCGGGGCAGCACGAGGTATTTCATCGGGTTGGTCGAGAGCGTGGTGAGCGCGTCGATCTGTTCGGTGACGCGCATGGTGCCGATCTCGGCGGCGATCGAGGAGGAAACCCGGCCCGCGACCATCAGCCCCCCGAGCACGGGGCCGAGCTCGCGGGTGATGCCGATGGCGACGATCGAGGGCACGACGGTTTCGGCGTTGAAGCGCGCCCCGCCCGCGTAGATCTGGAGCGCCAGCGCGCCGCCGGTGAAGAGCGCGGTCAGCCCGACCACGGGCAGGGAGAAATAGCCGATGCGCAGCAGTTGCTGGCCGAATTCGCCCGGATACCAGGGCGGGCGGACCAGATGCGAGAGCGTGACGGCGGCAAAGATCACCAGGCGACCCGTGGCACGGCATAGCCCGAGCGTGGAGCGACCGATGGAGGCGAGAAAGAGCGTCAGGACGCGCAGGGCTGCGGGCATTCGGTTCTACTTGCCCGCCGGTGTGGCAGGCTCGATGTAGCGGTAGTCGTACCGCTGGCCGAGCGAGGTCAGGAATTCGTAGCCGATGGTGCCTGCGGCCTGGGCCAGATCGTCGATCCCCTGGTGGGCGTTGAGGATTTCCAGATGCGAGGGCACATCCGCAAGGCCCGTCACGTCGACGGTGATGAGGTCCATCGACACGCGGCCCACGAGCGAGCAGGCTTTCGAGCCGGCATAGAGGTGGACATTGCCGTTGCCGGTGCGGCGGATCAGCCCGTCGGCATAACCGGCGGAGACGGTGGCGATGCGGGCGGGTTTGAGCGCCTCCCAGCGCGCGCCGTATCCGACGACCTCGCCGGGCTCCACGTCGCGGACCTGGATCACGGGGAGCGCCAGTTTCACCACCGGGCCCGCATCGAGGAAGGGCAGGCCGCCGAAGAGACCGATGCCGGGGCGCACCAGGTCGAAGTGGTAGTCCGGCCCCAGAAGGATGCCCCCCGTGGCGGCGAGCGAACGCTTCGTGCCGGAAAGCGCGGTGCAGGTGGCGCCGAAGACGCGCAACTGTTCGGTGTTGAGCGGATGAGCGGGGAGGTCGGCGCAGGCGAGGTGGCTGATGACCAGCTTGGGCCGCAGTTCGATCAGGGTGGAGGAGAGGTCGATGAAGTCCTTCGGTTCGATCCCGAGCCGGTTCATGCCGCTGTCGATCTGGACCGCGCAGGGCAGGCCCTTGAGCTTGGCGGTGAACTCCTCGACCTGCTCGCGGCTGTTGAGGCAGGGGATCAGCTTGTGATCCTCCAGGATCGCCGCATCGCCGGGCATGAGGCCCGAGAGGATGTAGATCTCCGGGTCCGGGCCAAGCACTCCACGCAGTTCCGCGCCCTCTTCGGCGAGGGCCACGAAGAAGGTGTGCACGCCGGCCTGGGCAAGCGCCGGGGCGACTTTCGCAATGCCGAGCCCGTAGGCATTCGCCTTCAAGACGGCGGCGGTTTCGACCGTGCTGCCGGAGCGGATGTCGAGCGCCCGCCAGTTGGCCACGATGGCCCCGAGATCGATTGTGAGCCGCGCCTTCGCCATGCGTTTCCCTCCGGCAGACTGCGGGCGTATCGGGCAACGTCCGCGCTGTGGGGTCAATAGCGAAACGCGCGCATGGCGTGCAATATCTCCTCATGCGTTGCGTCGGGATGTTTTCGGCAGCACTTTCGCGCGAGCGGCTTTTCTCCCGTTGGCAAAAGTGTATGGTCCGCGCCGGTCGGACGCTACCGGATGCAGGAGGTGCCAGGCATGGAAGAGACCGAGCTCAAGCAGGAAGAGGCCAGCACCAGCGATGATCCGGTGACACATGAACTGGTCGAGGCGGTTCTCGCCGCCGTCGAGGCCGAGGACCAGGCCCGGCTGATCGAACTGCTGGACCCGCTGCACGAAGCGGATGTGGCCGACCTTCTGGAGCAGATCGACCGGAACGAGCGCCGCGCCCTCATCACGCTCTGGGGGCATGAGCTCGACGGCGCGATTCTCTCGGAACTCGAAGAGGGCGTGCGCGACGAGATCGTCTCGGAACTGCCAGACGAGGTCATCGTCGCGGCGGTCCAGGAACTCGAGACCGACGATATCGTCTATATCGCCGAGGACATGGAGGCGCCGCAGAAGGAGCGCATCCTCAAGCTTCTCGACGATGCCGACCGGGTGGCCGTCGAGCAGATCCTGAGCCACGACGAGTATACCGCCGGTCGCCTGATGCAGCGCGAGGTGGTCGCGGCCCCGCAGCACTGGACGGTGGGCGATGCCATCGACTTCATGCGCGCCGAGGAGTGGCTGCCCGAGAGTTTCTACGATCTCATCATCGTCAATGCCCAGATGATGCCCATCGGGACGGTCTCGCTGGGCAAGCTGATGGCTTCGGCCCGCGCGACCGCGCTGCGCGACATCATGAACGACGATTTCCGGGTGTTCCGGGTCGATCAGCCGCAGGAGGATGTGGCCTACGACTTCAACAAGTATCACCTGATCTCGGCGCCGGTGGTGGAAGAGGGCGGCCGGGTGGTCGGCGTGATCACCATAGACGATGCGATGGAGGTTCTCGAGGACGAGACCGAGGAGGACATGCGGCTGCTCGCGGGTGTGGGCGACGAGGAGCTGTCCGACGGGGTGATGCAGATTGCCAAGGCCCGCTTCATCTGGCTTTCGGTCAACCTGCTCACGGCCATTCTCGCCTCCGCCGTCATCTCGCTCTACACCGACACGATCGAGGCGGTGGTGGCGCTGGCGGTTCTGATGCCCATCGTCGCCTCCATGGGTGGAAACGCGGGCACCCAGACGCTGACTGTGGCGGTGCGGGCGCTGGCGACCCGCAGTCTGACCACGAAGAACATCGGCCGGTTCGTGGGGCGCGAGGGCATCGTGGGGCTCATCAACGGGCTCGCGTTCGCGGTCATGATCGGCGTGCTGAGCTGGCTCTATTTCTCCGATCCGTTGCTGGGCGTGGTCATCTCGGTCGCGATGATCGGCAACATGGTCGTGGCGGGGCTCGCGGGTGTGATCGTGCCGATTGCGCTGGAAAAGGTCGGGGCGGACCCGGCGCTGGCCTCGGGCACGTTCGTCACCACGATCACGGATGTCTTCGGCTTCTTCGCCTTCCTCGGGCTGGCGGCGGCCTTCCTGATCTGAGCCTGGGGCGTGCCCCGACACCCGTGATGCCGGGGCCGATGGGCGTCGGGGTTAAAGGGCGCGTCGGAAAACTGCGCAGGTTTTTAGTCAATATGACGCCAAATCCCGCCGACAATATTAAGGCATGAGATACCATCGCTAACACTCGGGTAAGCATTACTCCTGCAAATACACAGACTTAGTATGTTGCCTTTTCCGGACGGTGCGGCGCTCGCGTGATCGAGCGGGTATCGAAGGGAAAAGCCTAGTGAAGTGCTGGAGTTAGAGTATGAATTGGTTCGCCGAGGTCTTGGACGAGCTGATCACGCAGAATGATCGGATCGGTACTGATACCATCGCGGAACTGCGCCGGGCCCGTGACCGCCTCTCGAAGGAGGGGTGCATCATGCCGAGGCACGAGGCGACGGATCGTCTGCAATCGAGGCTTTCCGATGCGGAGACGCTCGATCAGGTTGCCGCAATCTTCGGAGACATTCCCCACGAATTCGGGTTCGAACATGCGACGCTGATCATCCTGAACGAGGGCGGGCGCTATCTTTCCCGCCGGGTGCTTTCGACGCTGCCCGATGAATGGTGGAAGGATTATCACGGGCTTCGGCTCTTCGACAACGATCCGCTGATCGGCGGTATCGTCGCGCGGGAATGCGAGCTTTATCTCGACGAACTCCTGCCGGTCGATGAGGACGCCCCGCGTCCCTATTCCAAGGCCGCGCTGGCGCGCGGGATCGGCATCGACGGGGTGATCTACAAGATCGCCTATCCCAGCGGGCTGGTGGCCGCGGTCATCCTGAACACGAGCAAGGGGCCGGACTATGCGCGCCGGCGCTATGCCAAGTATCGGGAGGATCTGCAGGCCCTGGCATTCGCGACCTGCGACGCGCTGGTCTACTTCTCGCGCATCGGGTCGTCCGTCGCGGCGCACCTCGAGGGCGAGGAGATCCACTTCCTGCGTCTGGTCGCGATCAGCGAGGACCCCACCAGCGCGTTGAAGATGGAATGTCGCTTCGGATCCGCGCAGACGCTCCAGAGCCAGATCATCCGCAAGCTCGGCGTGAAGTCGATCTTTCAGGCGGTGCTGATCGCGGCGCGGCGGGGTCTGCTGGACGCGGCGATCTTCCATCCCGGCGAGATCGTCGGCACCCGCCCGCAAATCGCGGGCTGGGACATGCTCTCGAGCTTCAACGACTCCGTGGATGCGACCATGATGGAGGCGGGCGACTGCCCGGTGGTCAACGGCCACGAGCCGCTCGACGATACCGGGTCCTGATCCTCGTCTCTAGTGGTGCTCGATGTCGCCGCCCTGCTGGTAGGGGCGGACGAGGTTCGAGAAGCGGGTGAACTGGCCCTCGAAAGCCAGTTCCACCGTGCCGATGGGGCCGTGACGCTGCTTGCCGACGATGACCTCGGCCTTGCCGTGGAGCGCGCTCATCTCGCCCTTCCACTTCACCATGGCGTCGAGGTCGTGGTCGCCGGGCTTCTCGCGCTCCTTGTAGTATTCCTCGCGGAACACGAACATCACCACGTCGGCGTCCTGCTCGATGGAGCCGGATTCGCGCAGGTCCGAGAGCTGGGGCCGCTTGTCGTCGCGGCTTTCCACCTGGCGCGAGAGCTGTGAGAGCGCGACCACGGGGACGTTCAACTCCTTGGCGATGGCCTTCAATCCTTGAGTGATCTCGGAGACCTCCTGCACGCGTCCGTCCGAGCGGGAACTGGCAGGCTTGGCGAGCTGGAGGTAGTCGATGAAGAGCACGTCGAGCCCGTGCTGGCGCTTGAGGCGCCGGGCGCGGGCGGCGATGGTCGAAATCGGAAGCGCGGGGGTGTCGTCGATGAAGAGCGGGGCGTTCTCGAGCTGTTTCGCGGCCTCGAGGAAGCGGCGCATCTCCTCCTCGGTCATGTTGCCCTCGCGGATGTTGTGCGAGGGGACGCGGGCGGCCTCGGAAAGCACACGCGCGGCGAGCTGTTCGGCCGACATTTCCAGCGAGTAGAAGCCGACCACGCCGCCTTCGACCGCGCCCTCGGAGCCATCCGGGCGGATGCCCTTCTTGTAGGCCTTGGCGATGTTGAAGGCGATGTTGGTCGACAGCGCGGTCTTACCCATGGAGGGGCGGCCGGCGAGGATCAGAAGGTCGGAGGGGTGGAGCCCGCCGAGGCGGCGGTCGAGATCGTCGAGCCCGGTGGAGAGCCCTGCGAGGCCGCCCTCGCGCTCGTAGGCCGCATTGGCCACACGGACCGCATCCACGACGGCGCGGCGGAAGGTCTGGAAGCCCTTGTCCACCTTGCCCTGTTCGCCGAGCTGGTAGAGCGCCTGTTCGGCCTCGGTGATCTGGTCGCGCGCCTCGCTCTCGAGATCGGCCCGGCCGGCCTTCTCGGCGATGTTCTGGCCCAGGAGAATCAGTTCGCGGCGAATCGCCAGATCATAGATGAGCTGCGCGTAATCCTTGGCGGCGAAGAGCGAGATCGCGGCCCCCGCGAGGCGGACGAGATAGGCCGGGCCGCCGATGGCCTGAAGCCCCTCGTCTTCCTCGAAAAAGGCCTTCAGCGTGACGGGGGTCGCCAGGGCGTTCTTCTTGATCCGGGCGGCTGCGACCTCGAAGATCCGCGCATGGACCGGATCGAAGAAATGCTCCGGCTGCACGATGGAGGCGACCCGGTCATAGACATCGTTGTTGACCAGCAGAGCCCCCAGAAGCGCCTGTTCCGCCTCGATGTTGCTGGGAAGTCCGCCGGTTGTGCCTTCAAGCGCGCCCGTATTTCCATCTGCCATCTGAAAATCTCCTTCGGACCCCGACCTTACCCCATTGGCGCGGGCAATTCGCCTGTGGATAATGGGGATACCGGTGATAAGGCCATGGAATTGGACATCGCAGTTCCGGACAAGAGCCTCAACCGAAAAGGGAGGATAAGATGGACGGCACGAGCAAAGACAATCCGACCCCGGTTGGAACCTTCGACAGCGCGGAGATGGGGGCGCTGGCGCATCTCTACCGCGGGGAGGTCTATCGCAGCACGCTCTGGCGCACGCGGCTCGACCAGACGACCAACTGGGCGGTGGTGACCACCGGGCTTGCGCTTTCGCTGACGTTCTCCGGACCGGATGCCTCGCCGCTGCCCCTGATCCTGGTGGGGCTGCTGGTGATCGTTTTCCTGCTCTTCGAGGCGCGGCGCTATCGCTACTTCAATGTCTGGCGGGCGCGCTGCCGGCTCATGGAAACCGACATGTACGGGCCCATGCTGCGTGGCGAGGGCGTGGCGATGGACGGCAAGTGGAACAGCCTTCTGGCCAACGACTATGCCAGCCCGCGGTTTCACATCAGCTATATCCGAGCGGTGGGCCGGCGGTTGCGCAAGAACTATGCCTATATCCTGGCGGTGCAGGCGGTGGCCTATTACGGCAAGCTGGCGATCCACCCCACGGCGGTCAGCGGCTGGGGCGAGTTCCTGGGGCGTGCCGCCATCGGGCCGATCCCGGGCATTCTGGTGGTGCTGGCGGGCGTGGTCTTTCACGGCACCTGGATCTTCATCGCGCTTTACACGCTCTCCATCGAGCGGCGAACGCGCAAGGGGCGCAAGCTCATCGCCATTGCCTGAGGGGGCCGGACTTCAGGCTTCCGCGACGCTTGCCGTCACCTGGCTCTCGTCGAGTTCGCGCACGCGGGCGGCCTTGACGAGAGCGGCGAAGAGCGCGCGCTGCCGGCGGGCGTAGAAGAGGTGCTCGGGGTGCCACTGGACGCCGATGGCGAAGGGGTCGCGCACCCGCTCGATGGCCTGGACCATGCCGCCGAGGTCGCGCGCGGAGACCCGCAGGCCCTCGCCCAGGTCGTGCACCGCCTGGGTGTGGAGCGAGTTCACCCGCATGGGTTCCGCGCCGACGATGGAGGTGAGGTTGCTGGTGGGCGTGGGAACGACGGTCTTCTTCGGCAGGATCGTCTTGACCTTGCGGCTGTCGATGAACTCGGAATAGGCGTCCTGGTAGAGCGTGCCGCCAAGCGCCACGTTGATCATCTGCGAGCCGCGGCAGATCCCCAGCACGGGCTTGTCCTGCGCCATGGCGTCGAGCACGAGATCATGCTCGAGCTTGTCGCGGGCGGGGTCGAGGCGGGCGCTGGCGACCACCTCGCCCTTGTAGAGATCGGGCGAGATGTCGTCGCCGCCGCCGATGATGATGCCATCAACGCTGGAGACATCGGCCTCGCGGCCCGCCACCCAGCGCACGGCCCGTCCGCCCGCGAGCCAGACATTGAAGGCGACGAGCGGAAAGATCCGCCAGCCGGAGCGTTTCGATGTGGTCACGCCGATCACGGGTCGCTTCACTGGAAGGCCTCCTCGCCGAAGGTTTTGCGCAGGCGGGTATCGACCTCGTCGACCCAGTCTCTCGGGGTCGTGGTGAGCTGCGCTCTGTAGTCGCGCCATCCCGCCGCCAGGGATTCGAGCAGGTCGGGCCGCGCGGCGACCTGCTCCACGAGGCACCAGGAGTTCCATTCGTGGGCGAGCGACCAGTTCGGATCCCCGACGCGGCTGTCGGGCAGGCGGTAGTGGAAGGTGGGGCGGGCGTTGACCGAGGAGGCCGCGTCGCTGCCGAGCGCGGCGACGACCGCGTCCTCGTTCATCTCGCGCAGGAGCGGCAGAAGATCGAGCGCCCGGTTTCGGGAGGGCGTCAAGCGCAGGTAGGTCTGCAGCAGCGCGGACAGATCCCAGTTTGCGCCCTCGCTGGCCGCCGCATCGAGAAACGCGCGCGGATACCTGTCGACGAAGGGCAGGATGCGGCGCGAGAAGTCGATCGGGTCGGTGCTGCGTAGCCAGTCCTCCAAAAGCGCAAAGGCGCGTACGATGGGCACGATGGCCTCGGAGCTCATGGCGGCGACCGCGACGTTGAAGTGGACGCCGTAGCCGTTGAGCGGGTGATCCTCGGTGCCCTTGCCGCCGGCCTCGCGCAGGGCGTCCACCAGCCGGTCGAGTTCCGGCAGATCGGAATGCGGGATCGGGTCCGTGACGATCTCGACCGGGATGACGCTGCGCCCCATTTCCACGGCCTTCTGCACCGCGGGGTTCTCATGCGCCTTGAAGGCGGTGTCGAGATAGATGTCGAGATCGCCGATGGCGGTTCCCACGACCTCGACCACATTGCCGGGTTTGGGCTCGATCGTTCCGCCCAGGCAGTCGACGGCGATTTCGGCCACGCGCTGCTCGTTCAGGCCGCCGAGTTCGATCTCGACACCGACCCGGCGCGGCTTGCCGTCGTCATCATCGGGTTTCGGTAGTTCGAAATGCATGCCTGCCCTCGGATTGGCGTTGTCTCTGACCTAGGCCTGGCATGGTCTGTTTCAACGGCGGGCCTGTCCAGAGGGAGTTGGTGATGGCAGGTCGGCGTAACCGAAAGTGTCGTTCTGGCGCTTTTGTGCGCCGTCGCGCCATGGGTGCCGGGAAGCATCGGCACGGAACAAGCCGAAGGCGCCGTGCCTGCGGCGGCCCGCCCGGTCCGCCGCCGGCCCGGCCTCGACAACCGCGGCGATGTCCCGCCTCGCGGGTCAACACGCCATGAGGTCCCCCCAAACGGAAACGACCCCCGGCGCGGGGGCCGGAGGTCGTTCGATGCCGGGATTGGACGGGATCAGACGAGGTTGTCGTCGTCTTCTTCCGCTTCCGGATCGGCCGGACGCGGATCGTCGAGATCGTCGCTGGCTGCGCCACCGATGTCGTCGAAGAGTTCCTGGATGTCGAACTCGGCTTCGGCATCTGCCTCGGCCTGGAGATCCTGGATGCTCTTGCCCGATGCCTGAAGCTCGGCTTCCTCGTTGGAGCGGGCGACGTTCACCTTGATCGTGGCTTCCACCTCGGGGTGGAGCTGAACGGTGATGTCGTGGATGCCCAGTTCCTTGATCGGCTGGTTCAGGATGACCTGGCGACGATCGAGGGAGAAGCCGCCCTCGGTGGCTGCGTCGGCCACGTCACGGGTGGTGACGGAGCCGTAGAGTGCGCCGCCGTCGGAAGCGGAGCGAATCACCACGAAGGCTTCGCCATCGAGACGTGCTGCCACGCCTTCGGCTTCCTTCTTGGCCTCGAGGTTGCGGGCCTCGAGCTGGGCGCGCTCGGTTTCGAACCGGGCGAGGTTGGCCGGCGTGGAGCGCAGCGCCTTGCCCTGGGGCAGCAGGAAGTTGCGGGCGTAGCCGTCGCGGACGCGGACGACATCGCCCATCTGGCCGAGCTTGGCGACCCGTTCGAGAAGAACGATTTCCATGGGGTCCTCCTTACTTCACGGCGTAGGGCAGAAGGGCGAGGAAGCGGGCGCGCTTGATGGCGCGGGCCAGTTCACGCTGCTTCTTGGACGACACCGCGGTGATGCGGCTCGGCACGATCTTGCCGCGCTCGGAGATGTAACGCTGAAGGAGCTTGGTGTCCTTGTAGTCGATCTTCGGAGCATTCGCGCCCGAGAACGGGCAGGACTTGCGGCGACGGAAAAACGGTCTGTTTGCCATGAGTTAGCCTACCTTTCAGATCAATCGCGGCGCGGACGGCGGGGTCCGCGGTCATCGCGGCCACCACGGGACTGCATCACGGCCGAGGGGCCTTCCTCGTGCTCGTCGACCTTGATGGTCAGCACGCGCATCACGTCGTCGTGGAGGCGCATCAGTCGCTCCATTTCCTCGACGGCCGGTGCCGGTGCGTCGGAGCGCACGAAGGCGTAGTGGCCCTTGCGGTTCTTGTTGATCTTGTAGGCCATCGTCTTGAGGCCCCAGTATTCGGTCCCGACAACGGAGCCGCCGTTGTCCTTGAGGACCTCGCCGAAATGCTCGATGAGCCCTTCGGCCTGCGCGTTGGAAATGTCCTGACGCGCGATGAAGACATGCTCGTAGAGAGCCATGTGCCACCTATTTCTCGGCGGGCTTCAAAACGGGACCGAAACACCCCTTCCTGGTCCCGTACGAGAGGCCGCGCGTGTCATGATACGGAAAGGGTGCGCGTCCATTGCAGAAAACGGGCGGGATTGCAAGGTCGGCGTTCCGAACTCCCCGGTGCCCCGACATCGCATCGGCGGCGAGGGGCCGTTCCCGATAGGCTGGCTTCTACTTGGGCGTGTCTCCGAAGAGATGCGCCATTCATGCCGCTTTTGTGATAAAATGGTGAGTCCGGTTGCAGAAAACCTGCGCCGTGATCTCTTGAGTGGAGAAAAGCATGAAGCCTGTTCTTTTTGCGTATTTCAACCTCACGTTGCTACTGGGCGCTGCCGCAAGTAACGCCGAGACTCTGCTCGAACGCGGGGCCTATCTGGTTCAGGGGCCGATGGCCTGCGGGAACTGCCACACGCCCAAGGGGCCGGACGGCCCGATGATGGATCGTGAGATGGGCGGCGGGTTCGTCATCGAGGATCCGGCCTTCACCGTGCATGTGCCGAATATCACGCCCGGAAGCCGGGTGGGTGAATGGAGCGACGCGGACCTGGCCCGCGCGATCCGGGAGGGCGTTCGCCCCGATGGCTCGATCATCCGCCCGCCGATGGCGATCCCGCTCTACCGCCACATTTCCGATGACGACATTGCCGCCGTGGTGGCCTATCTGCGCAGCCTGCCGCCCATCGAGAACGAGGTGCCGGAGTCGAGCTACAACATCCCGCTCCCGCCCACCTACGGGCCACCGGTCGGACCGGTTGCCAGCCCGGCGCGCGGGGTCACGGCGGAGTATGGAGAGTATCTCGTGACCATCGCCCATTGCATGGAATGCCACACGCCGATCGGGCCGCAGGGGCATCTCTACGAGACGGATCTGGGGCGGGGTGGCCGCGAATTCCACGGCCCCTTCGGCACATCCGTTTCGCCGAACCTGACCAGTCATGCCGATGGTCTGGCGGAGTATAGCGATGAGGAAGTGGGCCGGATGATCACCGAGGGCATCCATGCGGACGGCAGCCAGATGCTTCCGCCGATGCCCTATGGATGGTTTGCCAGGATGACACCGGACGATCTCTCGGCGATCATTCTCTATCTACGGACCGTGCCGCCGCTGCCTGATGCGGGCTGAGCGGCGAGAAAGGCGTGCAGCGGGCGGAAGCTGCCCGCTGCGGCCGCTCTTGCCTACTCCGCGGCCATGCTGCTGCGGGTCTCGCCGCTTGAAGCTGCGTGTTCCTGTGCATCGATCACCGCCAGCGCGGTCAGGTTCAGCAGGCCGCGCACCGTCACCGACTGCGAGGCGATATAGGCCGGTTTGGCGGCCCCCATCATGATCGGGCCGACCGAGATCGCATTGCTCAGGGTCTTGAGGAGGGTGAGCGAGATGTGCGCGGCGTCGGCATTTGGCATGATGAAGAGGTTCGCCGCACCCTTCAGGGCGCTTTGGGGCAGGGCGCGGGCGCGGAGCGATTCCACCAGCGCGGTGTCGGCGTGCATCTCGCCGTCGAAGGCGAAATCGGGTGCGCGTTCCCGCAGGATCTCCACCGCCCGGCGCATCTTGCGCGAAGACGCGCTCGGCCGGTCACCGAAATTGGCGTGACTCACGAGGGCCGCGCGCGGCTCCACCCCCATCCGGCGCACGGCTTCGGCCGCTCGGATCGTCAGGTCCGCCACTTCCTCGGCGCTCGGATCGATCGAGACATAGGCATCGGCGATGAAGAAGGTGCCCGAGGGCATGACGAGGGCGTTCATGGTCGAAAGCCCGGTGGCGCCGGGTTCGAGCCCGATGATGCCCTTGAGCCGGGTCAGGTGATGGGCGAAGCGCCCGCCGGTGCCGCAGATCGCGGCATCGACCTCGCCGCGGGCCAGCATGAGGAAGGCGAAGACGGACGGGTCGTTCGCCACCCCCCGGAACGCTTCCTTGGGCGAGATCCCGTCACGACCCACGAGGCGGTGAAGGTCATCGGCGTAGCTCTGCTGGTCGACCTTGGCCGGATCGACGATCTCGACATGTTCCAGCATCGAGACATTGAGCGCGAGGCGGGTGATCTCCCGGCGGATGGTCTCGGCGTTGCCGATCAGCACGGGCTTCGCGATTCCGTCGCGGGCGGCGCGCATGGCCGTGTGCAACACGCGGGAACTGTCACCCTCGGCGAAGGCCACCCGGCGCGGGTCCTTCTGCGCATGTTCGAATACCGGCTTCATCAGCATGCCGGAGCGGTAGACGAAGCTCTGGAGCTTCTCGCGGTAGGCGTCCATGTCCTCGATGGGCCGGGTCGCCACACCGGTGTCCATGGCGGCCTGAGCGACGAGCGGCGTGATCTCGAGCATCAGGCGCTGATCGAAGGGTCTGGGGATGATGTAGTCCGGGCCGAACTGGAGATCCTGGCCATAGGCGGAATGCAGTTCGCTGGAGGCCTCGGCGCGGGCGATCCGGGCGATGCCCTCGGCGCAGGCGCGTTTCATCGCGGCGTTGATCTCGGTCGCGCCCACATCCAGCGCGCCGCGGAAGATGAAGGGAAAGCAGAGGACGTTGTTGACCTGGTTGGGGTAGTCCGAGCGGCCGGTGGCGACGATGGCGTCCGAGCGGACCTCGGCGACCTGCTCGGGCCGGATCTCGGGCTCGGGATTGGCCAGCGCGAGGATGAGCGGTTTCGGCCCCATGCTCGCGACCATCTCGGGTTTCACGGCCTTGGCGACGGAAACGCCGAGGAAGATGTCCGCGTCCTTCATGGCATCCGCGAGGCTGCGGGCCTCGGTTTCGCGCACCCAGGCGGATTTGTACTTGTCGAGGCTCTCGGCGCGGCCCGAGTGGATCACGCCCTTGGAATCGCAGACGAGGATGTTCTCCTTCTTCGCGCCGAAGCTGATCAGGAGGTCGAGGCAGGCGAGCGCCGCGGCCCCCGCGCCGTTGCAGACGATCCGGACTTCCTCGAGCGATTTCTCCACGAGGTCGAGCCCGTTGAGGATGCCGGCGGCGGCGACGATGGCGGTGCCGTGCTGGTCATCGTGGAAGACCGGGATGCCCATCTCGCGCTTGAGCCGCGTCTCGATCTCGAAACAGGCGGGTGCTGCGATGTCCTCGAGGTTGATGCCACCGAAGCTGGGCTCGAGCCGACGCACCGTCTCGCAGAAGGCATCGACATCGGTTTCGTCCACTTCGAGGTCGACCACGTCGATGCCGGAGAATTTCTTGAAGAGGGCAGCCTTGCCTTCCATCACCGGCTTGGAGGCGAGCGCGCCGATATTGCCCAGGCCCAGAACGGCGGTGCCGTTGGAGATCACCGCCACCAGGTTGCCGCGGCCGGTATAGAGCGAGGCGAGGCTCGGGTCCTCCGCGATTTCCTCGCAAGGGATCGCGACGCCGGGGCTGTAGGCCAGTGCGAGATCGCGCTGGGTCGCCATCGGCTTGGTCGGCAGGATCTGGAGTTTTCCGCGCGGTTCGGCGGAATGGTATGCGAGCGCATCGGCCCGAAAATCGTCCGGCATTGTCTTCCTCCCCTGTGAAGCGAAAACGGGTCGGACCGAGATGGCCCGAACCCCGAGTTTCACTCCAACTTCCTGATCTGGCCAAGGCCCTCCTTGGGCCGGTTGCTCCGGCCTTGGGGGTTCTGGTCCAGTTTGCGGGCGCGTGGTTGTTTTTGGTCACGCCCGCACGTTGGTCGCCTATCTTATGACCAGTTCCGGTCCCATGAAAAGCGTGGGAAGGAATGTCGATACTGTCGGAACATAGGTCACGATGATCAGGAAGATCACCAGGATCCCGAGCCAGGGCAGGGCGGCCCGCACCACGTTCATCATCGGCATGGAGGCCACCGAGGAGGTCACGAAGAGGTTGAGGCCCACGGGCGGCGTGATCATGCCAATCTCCATGTTCACCACCATGATGACGCCGAGGTGGATCGGGTCGATCCCGAGTTCCATCGCGATGGGGAACACGAGCGGTGCCACGATCACGATCAGGCCCGAGGGTTCCATGAACTGCCCGCCGATGAGCAGGATCACGTTCACCGCCACCAGGAAGAGGACGGGGCCGAAGCCGGCTTCAAGAAGCGCGTTGGTGATGGCCTGCGGGATCTGCTCGTCGGTCAGCACGTGTTTCAGGATCAGCGCGTTGGCGATGATGAACATCAGCATCACCGTGACCTTGCCGCTTTCGAACAGCACGTGTTTCGCGTCCTTGTGGACCCAGGCGGTCAGGAGGGCCCAGGGTTTCCTGAGCAGCGAGACCTTCTGGCCGTCCGCGCCGTTGAGCGGGCCCATGTCGCGGTAGACGAAATTGGCGATGATGAAGGCATAGACCGCGGCCACGGCGGCGGCTTCGGTCGGCGTGAAGATCCCGCCGTAGATCCCGCCGAGGATGATGACGATCAGGAACAGGCCCCAGGCGGCATCGCGCCCGGCGGCGATCACCTCGCCCCATCCGGCCCAGGGCTGCTGCGGCAGGCCTTTCCACTTGGCGGCGACATAGATGCCGATCATGAGCATGAGCCCCGCCATCAGGCCCGGAATGACCCCGGCAAGGAACATGCGGCCCACGGAGACATCGACGGAGGCGGCGTAGACCACCATGACAATGGAGGGCGGGATGAGGATGCCGAGCGTGCCTGCGTTACAGATCACGCCGGCGGCGAAGTCCTTTGTGTAGCCCACCTGCCGCATGCCGGCGATGCAGATCGTGCCGATGGCGACCACGGTTGCGGGCGAGGACCCGGAGAGGGCCGCGAACATCATGCAGGCAAAGACCGCCGCCATGGCGAGGCCGCCCGGCAGGTGGCCGACGCAGGCGATGGCGAAGCGGATGATGCGCTGGGCGACGCCGCCCGTGGACATGAAGCTCGAGGCCAGCACGAAGAACGGGATGGCGAGGAGCGTGTAGTGGCCCGCGAAGGCGTTGAAGAGCTGCTGGGCGATGGACGCGAGCGAGGTGTCCGAGAAGGCCAGCATGAAGATGACGGAGGAGAGGCCCAGCGACACGGCGATTGGCACGCCGAGCAGCATGAGGCCGACGACAAGCGCGAAGAGAAGGATGATATCCATGTCTTACTGGTCCTTCTCGTTCGACCGGGCGGCTTCCTCGACCATTTCCTCGGCCTCGTGGCTGGCGATGAGCAGCGTGTCGTGGCCTTTCCAGATCTGGAAGGCGACCTGAAGGAAGCGGAAGGTGAGAAGCGTCATGCTGAGCGGCAGCACGAAATAGGGGATGAAGCGCGGCAGCTTCTCGTAGAGTTCGCCCTCGTTGAGGATCGGCTCGATGAAGCGGAGCCAGTCCGGCATGGCGATGTCGTTGACCTCGTACCAGGCGCGCTCGCCTGCGAAGGGCAGCCAGTATTGCCAGGATCCGATCATGAGGAGCAGGGCGAACAGGATGCAGCATCCCGAGGCGATGAGTGTCACCACCCTGCGCGGCCCCGGCGAAAGGGCACGCACCAGCACGTCCACGCCGAGGTGGCCGCCGGTCTTGACGAGGTAGGATGTGCCCAGAAGCACCAGCCAGGCGAAGAGGAAGACCGTGGCTTCCAGCGCCCAGAGGATGTTCGAATTGAAGACGTAACGCGCGACGACGTTTGCGAAGGTAATGAGGGTCATCATTCCGAGAAAGAACGCGATGAGCGTCTCCTCGATCGAATTGACGACTCTGCCCCAAGCCGTTTCTGGCACGGCGGACATGACGTTCTCTCCCGATGATTACTGGCCCGCTTGCCCGCGGGAAGGGTCGGTCCGCGAGGCAGGCTCGCGGACCGGGACGCCGATCAGTTCAGTTCGATCAGTTGACGGCGGTTTCGTTGTAGCTGGTCGCCGCTTCGATGGTCTCTTCACCGATCTGGTCGGAGAACTGGTCCCAGACGGGTTTCATCGCCTCGACCCACATCTCGCGCTGCTCGGGGCTGAGTTCGCGCACTTCGGAGCCGGCTTCGATGATCGCCTGCTTTGAGCCTTCTTCGACTTCGACGATGGCCGCGTTCCGTTCGGTGGTCACTTCGGTCATGATGGTGGCGAGCTGGTCGCGCAGGCCTTCGTCGAGGCCGTCCCACCATTCGGTCGAGACCACGACCATGTAGTCGAGCACGCCGTGGTTCGATTCCGTGATGCCGTCCTGCACCTCGAAGAACTTCTGGCCGTAGATGTTCGACCAGGTGTTTTCCTGCCCGTCGACAACGCCGGTCTGGAGCGCGCCGTAGACTTCCGAGAAGGCCATCTTCTGCGGGTTGGCGCCGATGGCTTCGAACTGGGCCTGGAGCACGTCGGAGGGCTGGATGCGGAACTTGAGGCCTTCGGCGTCGCTGGGCTCGAGAAGCGGCGTGTTGGCCGAGAGCTGCTTCATGCCCGAGTGCCAGAAGGCGAGGCCCTGGAGGCCCTTGCGCTGCATGGAATCGAGCAGGGCCTGGCCGTCCTCGGAGTTCTGGAAGCGGTCGACGGCGTGGATGTCGTCGAAGATGAAGGGCAGGTCGAAGATGCGGAGCTTCTTGGTGAAGGTCTCGAACTTCGACAGCGAGGGTGCCGCCATCTGCACGTCGCCCTGCAGCATGGCCTCGAGGACCTTGTCGTCATCGTAGAGGGTCGAGTTCGGGAAGACCTCGACACAGGCCTGGCCGTTCAGCTCCTCGTTCACGCGCTCGGCGAAGAGGCTCGCGGCGATCCCCTTGGGGTGCTTGTCGGAGTTGGTGACATGGCTGAACTTGATCAGCTGCTCGCCGTCGTCGCAGGCGGCAAGTGCCGGTGCGGTCGCAAGGGCTGCCAGGCTGGCGGCAAGGGCGAGTGTTGTGCTGAAGCGCATATGGTTTCCTCCCGTTATTGCGCAAGGCTCGGGCGCACGCCCTGTATCGGGCCGGGGCTCGAGCTTGTGCATTCAGGAAGCCACGGGCGCGGCAGCATTGCAATCATTGCAACGCGGCTATTCGGTGAGGTGGCACCTCTCGCTGCCGTGATGTTTCCGTTACCACCCATCGCGGGTGGGCACGGTATGCGGGAAAGGGGACATCGCGGGGGGATGTATCGGAAAGCGCGTGTGCCAGCCGCTCGATTGCAACCCGGAATTCGCGTGCTGCCGGGGAGGGGGGGCTCGAATCACCCCGCCCATGGTCGGTTGTGTTGATCATCGCCGAGCGGTGGTTGGGTCTCAAGTCGGGCCGGCGGCGGGCCGGGGGTTGGCGCAACAACGCTTGTTCGGCGCGGTTCATGGCGACGACACTGCCTAGCCCGGGGGTATGCCCCTGCATGAACGATGCGCCTGCCCGTCGTGCCAGAGGCACGCCGCCTTTGTTTGGCGCGCCTCTGGCGCGACCGGACGGGCCGCCGCAGGCACGGCGCCTTCGGCTTGTTCCGTGCCATTGGTTCACAGCACGTCCGGCAGCAGGCGGCTCGAAGCCCCCCGCGGCTCAGAACTTCCAGTAGATCCCCGCCATGGTCGCGCTCGCATCCTGATAGGAGGTCTCGCTGTCATCCGAGAAGCTGTAATTGTCGTAGGCCAGATATGCTTCCATGTTCAGCTCATCGAAATACTGCACGAACTGGAGACCCCATTTGCGCGCATCGGCACCGGATGAGGCGGTGTCGTCGCCCCAGTAGTGATCGACCGAAAGCGCGGTGGTTCCGACGGAGAAGAATTCCCTCTGCCAGCCGAGGTTGGCGTAGTAGAAATTGCCACCCGCGGGAAGCTCGCCGCCCGCGACCGTGCCGCTGATCCCGACAGGCATGTAGAGGGTCGAGGCCGAAGCACTCCAGGATTCCTCGGTGTCGCCGTCGGTTTCGGTCCAGCCGTAGCCTCCCGAGGCCTTGACGCGGAAATCGCCGTAGGTGTCCTCGTGGAAGATGCCGACATCGGTGTAGTTGCTGTCGTTGTCCGCGTTGAGCACATCGACGCCATAGGCGATGCGGAAGCTGACGCCCTTGTCCGGGGCCGAACCCAGGAAGCGCGGTGTGTCGTAGCGCACGCGCAGCCGTCTCGTGCCGTCCCATTTCGCGAAGGCGTCCGAGATCTGCACATCCGACAGCGCGCCGCCGCTCTCGCGCAGGAAGTAGCCGCCCGCGGTGTCGGGGGTGGCGCGGCTGCTGGCCTTGGTGGTGCCCGAAAGGTTCGAGGACGAGGCGCTTTCGCTGGCCATGTTGCCCTGCCCGAGCCAGATCGTCCCCCAGGTGTGGCCGTAGTTCACCTCGACCTTGCGGATCCTGGTCTTGTCCCATTCCCAGTCCGGTTCGAAATCCTGGCTGAAGCGGCTGGAGCTGGGTGCCCCGAGTGCGGTCTCGAAGTTGAAGCGCAACGCGCCGCCATTGGCATAGGACTGGTCCACGAACATGCCCACGCGGGTGTTCGAGTGGGAGTTGTCGGTGAGGTTGCCGTAGGTTTCCTCCCCGTCGTCGAAACTCACATAGGCCGGGTCCACCTGACCGTAGAGGAGCACCGACCCGCCGGTGTCGTTCGAATAGGACAGCGGGTTGGCCGCGGCGGGCAGTGGCGCACCGAGGGCCGCGGTTCCGGCGAGTGCCAGCCATGCTGGTGATCTGCGTAGCATTCTATCCCTCCCGTTCGTTTTCTCCGCGGGATCTTTGCGCCCGCTGGTGTTTTCGCAGAGGTCCCGGCTACGCGGCCGGGGCCAATGCCGTCTGTGTTTCGGCCTTTCGTCCTTCCATCAGCATGAGCAGTGATCCGGCGAGGAAGCCGGCGGCACCGATCAGGCACCAGGCGACCGATGCGGTGCCATTGATCTCCTCCACGGTTGTTTCCGGAATGAAGGCGTAGACCGCCGAGATCATGAAGGCGATGCAGCCCATGAGGTTGGCGGAGACCACCCACCAGGAGAGGTCGCCCGGTTTCCAGGCCAAGAAGCGGTGGCAGGCCTCGATGAAGGCAAGGTAGCCCGAGGCGAGGAAGAGGACCGAGCCCAGAACGTCGGGCACCCAGACCGAAAGCTCCTGCCAGAACCAGCCGCTCACCGAGGCAAGGGCCGCGAAGGTGCTGAGGTTGAAGAGGAGCGTGCCGATGAACTGCAGGAAACAGCTCAGCCAGCCGATCTCGCGCGGTTGCCAGCCGATCAGAACCCGTTCGCCCGGTGGGTGGTTTTCATCCGGAAGCGGACCGGCATTCGCGGCCTGGAAGAGCTGGAGATAAGCCGCCACAGTGAAGAAGATCGAGCCGATGAAGTAGACCGCGTTCGCCTGACCCGCATCCAGTCCCGGCACGAGGCTCGGGGCCAGTGACAGGACAGAGCCGAGAACGAAGAGGAGCGAGCCGAAGGCAAAGCCCCAGCCGATCCAGACATTCAGAACCTCGGGCTTCCACGTGCCGTCCCGGAGCGGCCTGTAGGCCCGCCGGAGCCCGCGCCTGTGATCGCGCGAGCGCCAGATCCGTGCCGCCCCGCCATGCAGGTAGTGGCGGCGGGTCACGAAGGGGCCGGGACCGGCGGCCCCGGTCAGTTCGGGTGCAGCGCCGGCCATGATCAGTGGTGGAAGCCGGAGGCGGTGCCTGCATCGAGCAGAGCGCCGCCGGGACGGTTCTCCAGGTGTTCGATGGCGCTGCGGATGTCGCGCATCAGCAGTTTCGCCAGATCGCGGCTTACACCGTTGCGCACGAGGATCCGCTGGATCGCCACGCTCTCGCACTCGGGTGGCAGTGTGTAGGCGGGCACCTGCCAGCCGTGGACCCGCAGCCGGTCGGCAAGGTCGAAGAGGCTGTAGCCCGGATCGACGCCCGGCTTCAGCTTCCAGCAAAGCGCGGGAATGCCCGAGGCCATGTCGCCGTCGAACACCACCTCGAAGGGGCCAAGTGTCGCGATCTCGCCCGCGAGTTCCTTGGCGGTGTCGTAGCAGGCGGTGTGGATCTTGCGGTAGCCTTCGCGGCCCAGGCGCAGGAAGTTGTAATACTGGCAGGCGATCTGCCCGCCGGGGCGCGAGAAGTTGAGCGCGATGTCGCGCATGTTGCCGCCGAGGTAGTTCACCCAGAACACGAGGTCATCGGGTAGATCCTCGGGGCTGCGCCAGATGATCCAGCCCACGCCCAAGGGCGCCAGGCCGAACTTGTGGCCCGAGGCGTTGATCGACTTCACCCGCGGCAGGCGGAAATCCCAGGGCAGGTCCGGCGCGCAGAAGGGGGCGAGGAAGCCGCCCGAGGCGCCGTCCACGTGGATCGGGATATTAAGGCCGGTTTCCGCCTCGAAGCCGTCGAGCGCGTCGGACACCGCCTGCACCGGCTCGAACTGCCCGGTGAAGGTGACGCCGAGTGTGGGCACGACGCCGATGGTGTTCTCGTCGCAGCGCTTGAGCACTTCCTCCGGCGTCATCAGCAGGCGGCCCTCCTCCATCGGGATTTCTCGGTGCTCGATGTCCCAGTAGCGGGTGAACTTGTGCCAGCAGACCTGCACCGGGCCGGTGATGAGGTTGGGCTTGTCGATCGGCTTGCCCTCGGCCTTGCGCCGCGCTTCCCAGCGCCGCTTCATCGCCAGCCCGCCCAGCATCGCGGCTTCGCTCGACCCGGTGGTGGAGCAACCCGTTCCCTCGCTGCCGGGCGCGTTCCAGAGGTCCGAGAGCATGTTGACGCAGCGCTGCTCGATCTCTGCGGTCTGGGGGTATTCGTCCTTGTCCACCATGTTCTTGTCGATGCAATCGTCCATCAACTGGTGGATCTCCGGCTCCTCCCAGGTCTGGCAGAAGGTCGCGAGGTTCTGGCGTGCATTGCCGTCGAGCATCAGTTCGTCGCGGATCTCGGCATAGATGTGGCGCGGGTCGCGCTCGGCGCTCGGGAAGGACCGTTCATCGAGCGGTCTGGCCAGGTCCGGGGCGCCGTAGATCTCGTCTTCCCTGGGGTCAGCGGCAAGTGTTGCGCTGTCGGAGCTCATGGAATTCCCTCGCTTTCAAGTAATCGAATGTTATTGTGTCAAAAGGTGCCATAAGGCGGCAAAAGGGGGGTGCGGAACTGGGCGTGCAACTTATGCGATGATCTTGTTTTAGGCCCGTCCGGCGCCCCGCGTCTATCTCTTGTTTGTGAATATTCCGGTGCGCGTCTACCAGCCGCCGAAGCGCTCCCAGATCTCCGCCGGGCCGCCATTCGCCGGGAGGACGTGATAGCGCCCATGCTGGGCGGCGGTAGCGCAGGCGTGGTTCGGCAGGATGCGCAGTTGCGTTCCCACGGGCAGGTCGGGCAGCGCGCCTGTGGCGCCGGGGCGTCGGGTGATGACGCCGTGTTCCTGGTTGGCGCTGCTGACGATGAGATCGGGCAGGACCCGGCCCTCGGCATCGCAGACAAGCCCGTAGCCCTGGTCGACCGCCTGCGCGGCGGTGCCGCGATCCCGCGACATCGCCATCCAGCCCGCGTCGATCAGCACCCAGCCCTTGGATGGCTGGTGCCCGATCACCGTCGCGAGCACCGAGAGCGCGATATCGTCCACGGTGCAGACGTCGATCCCGGCCATCACCAGGTCGAAGAACATGTAGACGCCCGCGCGCAACTCGGTGACGCCGGTGAGATCGCGGGCCGCATGGGCCGTGGGCGAGGAGCCGACGCTCACCACCGGGCAGTCGAGCCCAGCTGCGCGCAGGGCTTCCGCCGCGCCGACCGTCGCCGCGCGTTCCTTCTCGGCAAACTCCGCATGGGCGTCCCTGCCGCGCACGGTGTAGCTTTCGCCCGCATGGGTCATCACGCCCCGGAGTGCCGAGGCCGCGCCGAGTATGCGGCCCACTTCAAGCAGCGCGGGATCGTCGGGGCCGAGCCCGCCCCGGTGGCCGTCGCTGTCGATCTCGATCAGGGCCGGAACGCCTGCCTCCGCCACGGCCCGCGCCTGGGTGGCCGAGTCGAGGATCACGGTGAGGTCGCAGCCTGCGGCGCGCAGGGCCTGCACCTTGCCGAGTTTCTGTGGCGCAATGCCCACCGCGTAGAGGATGTCGCGGTAGCCTGCGGCGTGGAAGGCCTCGGCCTCGGCGAGGGTGGAGACGGTGATCGGCCCCGGCGTCCCCTCCCAGAGGCGGCTTGCGGCCACGACGGATTTCACCGTCTTGACGTGCGGGCGCAGGGTGACGCCGAGGTCTTCGGCGCGCTTGGCCAGGCGGTGGATGTTGCGCAGCATCCGCGCCTCGTCGAGGACGAGGGCGGGTGTGATGATGTCGTCGGGGAGGGGTGTGCCGGTGGGCATGGGACGGGCCTTTCTGGGAAATTCACCCCGGCCTAGCACCGGCGGGGGAGAGGTGAAAAGCGCATGATGTCCGGGGGCGGTCACTCCGGGCTCTGGATCTCCAGCGTGATGCCCGCATACCAGTCGGCAACTTCACGGATCTCCTCGTCGGACATGTCCGCGGCAATGGCCGACATGATCTCGTGTTCGCGCCGCCCGTTGCGGAAGGCCTTGAGCTGGGTGTCGATGTAGATGTTGACCTCGCCCGCGAGATTGGGTGCATCGAGGGCGACCGAGATCCCGTCCGCCCCGTGGCAGGAGACGCAGGCATCGGGCGCGTCGCCCGCATCCACCCCCTCGGGCAGCGTCGCCATCGCCTCATGGGAGGCATACCAGGCCGAGACATCCGAGATCTGCTGCGCGGAGAGCCCGGCGGTGACCACCGACATCATCTCGTGTTCGCGCGCGCCGGTCTTGAAGGCCATGAGCTGGGCTTCGAGATACTCTTCGGGTTCGCCGCCGATATGGGGTGCGATGGGCACCTGCGCGTAGCCATCGAGCCCGTGGCAGGTGCGGCACATGTTCGCGACCTTGCGGCCCGCTTCGGGGTCGTCCGCCGCGACGGGATGCGCCCCGGCGAGCGCGAGCCCGCCGAGACACAGGAGTGCAGCAACCCTCATTCGGCAGCGGGTGCGGGGTTGTAGGCGATGCGCCAGATCGCGCCGGCGAAATCGTCGGAGACCAGCATCGAGCCGTCCTTGAGGAAGGCGATGTCCATGGGACGCCCGCGATACTCGCCTGTGCTCTCGTCGAGCCAGCCATCGGCGAAGACCCGCGTTTCGGCGGCATTGCCCTCCTCGTCGAGCGAGGTGAACATCACCCGTGCGCCGACCGGTTCGGTGCGGTTCCACGAGCCATGCTGCGCCGAGAAGATGCCGCCATGATACTCGTCGGGGAAGGAGGAGCCGGTATAGAAGCTCATGCCGAGATCGGCGGCATGGGCCTGCATCTCGACCTGCGGTTCGACGAACTCGACACCTTCGGGGCGCGGCACGTCCTTGTAGTCCGGAATCTCGACGCGGGCATTGGTCCAGGGGAAGCCGAAGTGCTGGCCCGCTTCGGTCTGGCGGTTCAACTCGCCCGGCGGGATGTCGTCGCCCATGCCGTCGACCTGGTTGTCGGTAAACCACAGATCGCCATTGGCCGGGTTGAAGTCATGGCCGACCGAGTTGCGGATGCCGCGGGTGTAGACCTCCCGCTCAGTGCCGTCGGTGTTGATCCGGATGATGCCGCCGATGCCGATCTCGTCATACATCTCGTGCTTGTCGACCGGTTGCACGTTGTGGGGCTGGCCGAGCGAGATGTAGAGCTTGCCGTCTGGTCCGACGCGACAGACCCGTGCGGTGTGGTTGAAGCTTTCCTCTTCCGGCGGGACCAGCTCACCTGCGGGCACCACCACGCCCACTGCCGGATCGGGGCCTTCGAAGAAGAATTCGGCGGCCGGGAAGCTCAGCACCCGGTTGCGCTCGGCGATGTAGAGGAACCCGTCCGGGGAGAAGCAGGGGCCGTTCGGAATGTCGAAAGTGATCGAGGGGGCGAAGTCCATCACCTCGTCGGCCACCCGGTTGCGATCACGGTCGATCACCGACCAGACCTTGTCCTTGCGGGTGCCCACGAAGGTCACGGTGCCCTGCGGCGCCACCGCCATCGAGCGTGCGTCCGGCACCACGGCGTAGAGGCTGATCTCGAAGCCTTCGGGCACGTTGATATGCTCGAGGATGGCTTCGAGCGCGTCGGCCCGTTCGCCGCTCTGCTCCACATGGGTGAACGTCGCGTCCGTGCGCTGCATGTTGGAGAGCTTGCCCATGTTGTCCTGGGCCATGGCCGGCACGGCCAGTGCAGTTCCAAGCAAAAGGCTCGGAAGAAGTCCTCTGAATGTCATCTATACCTCCCGTGGATGCTCTCCATATGTATTTTATTGATGTATTCCCGGAGAGCCGGGGAGAGGATGGGAAAGAACCTACCAGCCTGTCAACAACCGCAGGTCGCAGGGCGCCTCGACCAAAAGTCGTATTTACTTTGAGCGCAAACCGTGCATCGGCAGCGCGCCCTAGGTCTCTTCGTCCTGCACGTAGTCCTCGCGGCGGAGGCGGTGTTTCTGCATCTTCTCGTAGAGGGTCTTGCGGGAGATCCCGAGCGCCTCGTAGGTGGCCTTGAGGTTGCCCGCATGGGCGGCGAGGGCGGCCATTTGGCAATATTTCCTTCGATCCCGCAGGCAACTGCTGCTACACCTTGAGAGGATCGCAGTAAGGGATATTGGCCATGCTCCGAAGGTGTTCTTTCTAGTTCCACCCCTTGCTATCATCAAAACCTACGCGGGGTTTGGCAAAACGGTAACCCTGCCACATGAACTTAATTGCGCCGAAGAAACCAAATTTGGGCAGGGCTTCGCGCAGTAGTTGATCGGGCGTTGTAATATTAACTGAAGTCTTAATTTTCGCGGATCCTACGACCTTTCGAAGCTTATAGTCCATCGTCAGAAAGTAATTCATGTTCGCACACTCGGCGCACCAAATATGGTATGCATCTCTTGCTTGGTTAAGGTTCAACAGCTTGTCTTTGCCCTGAAATGCACCAGTCATCTTAGTGAGTTCAACGTAGCGCGGATCCCGAATGCTAGAAAAGAATTCGACCGCGTATTCTCTATGCGTCTTCGGTCCTCCGGCGAACATGCGAGGTGGCAGCGCAATTGGGTCGTCTATCTCGTGAATTGGACAACCGAAGAAACGACCGGATTTGCTTTCCATTCCCGGCAATCCCCATGTTTCAAGGTTAACCTCTCGGTGAATGTGGAAGCGAAGTTGCCCAGAAATGCCGGCATAGGCCAGCATACCCAGAAGAACTGCATCGCGCTTTTGAGTATCGTTCTTTATTTTGTTCAAGGCATTGATAGTAAACTTGTCATGCGCCACAATTTCTCGCTCCATACCAGCCCAGTTAATTGTATCTTTCCTCGCTCTATAGACGTGTTTCTTAACAGCGGAAAATTTTAGTATATTGGCGTCTATGCAGACATCTGCAACTGATACAATGTTAGACAATCAAACACCTTTTGCGACGGAGCATAATTTGTGGACTGGACTACTTCCGAAGGGGGCGTTGTGTAATGCATTGGAGTAGATGATCGCGCGAGCAACATATTAGACCATAGACGCGTACATAGCATAGATCTCCATGGCTGGGAGAACGCATATCTGATCGACCGTTTCAGGGGTAGAAGGCCAATAGATTTCTGCTTGTCCTGCCGATCTCAATCTAACGCTGGGAGAACGAAGGAGGGGTTGGACCCTCACACGTCCTCGTCCTGCACGTAGTCCTCGCGGCGAAGGCGGTGTTTCTGCATCTTCTCGTAGAGGGTCTTGCGGGAGATCCCGAGTGCCTCGTAGGTGGCCTTGAGGTTGCCCGCATGGGCGGCGAGGGCGGCCGAGATGATCCCCTTCTCGAAGCGCTCGACCTGGTCGGGCAGGCTCTCGGTGGCATCGCGCGCGGGGCCGTCGCTGTCGATGCCGAGCAGGAAGCGCTCGGCTGCGTTCTTCAGTTCGCGCAGGTTGCCGGGCCAGTCGGTCTGGGCCACGTCCATCAGACGCTCGGGCGGCACCACCACCTGGTCGCGGCCGAGCCTTCGCGCCGCTTCGCCGACGAAATGTTGGTAGAGGCGCGGCACATCCTCCACCCGGTCGCGCAGCGGGATCAGTCGCACGGTCACGGGATTGAGCCGATAGAGCAGGTCGTCGCGGAAGCGCCCCTCGCGGACTAGGCCCGCAAGATCCTCGCGGGTGGAGGCGATGAAGCGCACGTCGAGCTCCACGCGATCCGAACTGCCCAGCGGCTGGATCGCACGGTCTTCGAGAAGCCGGAGGAGCTTGACCTGGAGGGAGGGCGGCAGCGAGCCGATCTCGTCGAGAAACACCGTTCCGCCGCGCCCGTGCTCCAGCCGTCCGATGCGGGTCTTCATGGCGCCGGGGAAAGCGCCCGCAACGTGGCCGAAAAGCTCCTCCTCGATCATCTCCGCCGGAAGGGCGGCGAGGTGGATGGTCACGAAGGGGCCCTGGGCGCGGGCCGAGCGCTCGTGGATGGCGCGCGCGACGCGTTCCTTGCCGGTGCCGGTTTCGCCCACGAGCAGCACGTCGAGCCCGGTTTCCGCGACCGCGAGCACCCGGCGGCGGAAGGCCACCATCGCCTCGGACCAACCGAGGATCATTGCTTCGAGCGGATCGGCCCCGCTCCACTCCCCGCGCAATTCGCGGTTCTCGAGCGTCAGGCGGCGCTTGTCCGCCGCCCGCTGGATCGACTGGAAGAGCCTGTCGTTGGGAAAGGGCTTCTCGATGAAGTCGTAGGCCCCCTGGCGCAGGGCCTGCACCGCAAGCGGCACGTCGCCATGGCCGGTGATGAGGATGACGGGCTGGTCGGGGTCGATCTCGACGGCGGCCGCCAGCACCTCGAGCCCGTTCATCTTCGGCATCCGGATGTCGGAGACGAGCACGCCGGGAAAGCGGCGACTGAGGGTGTCGAGCGCGCGCTGGGGCTGGGCGAAGGTCTCGACCTCGAAGCCCGCAAGCTCGAGCGACTGGCCGAGCGCCTCGCGGATGTCGGCATCGTCATCGAGGAGCAGGACGCGCGGGCCGGTCACTCCGCCGCCTCCCGCTCGCCCGCATCCGCCGCACGCAGGCGGATCACGAAACGCGCACCACCGTCGTCGCGGTTCATGGCCCGGATCGTGCCGCCGAAGTCGCGGATGATGTTGAAGCTGATCGAGAGCCCCAGCCCGAGGCCGCTGCCCACTTCCTTGGTGGTGAAGAACGGTTCGAACACATTGGGCAAAACCTCTTCGGGGATGCCGGGGCCGTCGTCCTCCACGGTGATCTCGATCCAGTCTCCAATGCGCGCCAGCCGGAAGGTGATCTCAGGCGCGGCGGGGGATGCGGCGTCGATGGCGTTGCCGATGAGGTTCATGAAGACGTGCTGAAGCCGGACCTGCCCGCCCATCACGGTGATCGAGGTGTCGCCCTCGATGCGCACATTGGCGTCTGCGCGTCGGATCCGGCCTTCGAGGAGCGCCAGTGTCTCGGCGAAGACCGTCTCGAGTTCCACGGGTTCCAGTCCCTCCTGGGAGCGGCGCGCGAAGCGTTCGAGGTGTTTGGAGAGCTGGCCCATGCGGTCGGTGAGGCGCAGCACCCGGCGCAGGTTTTCCTGAGCGCGATCACCGCGCTGGGCCTCGACGAAGGCGATGGCGTTCTCGGAGTAGGAGCGGATGGCGGTGAGCGGCTGGTTGAATTCGTGGCTGAGGGCGGCCGACATCTGGCCCAGCGCCGCGAGTTTGCCGGCCTGAACGAGTTCGGCCTGTGTCTGGCGCAGGTCGGCCTCCGCGGCCTTGCGCTCGGCCACTTCGGTGCGGAGCCGGGTCACGGCGGCGGCGAGATCCGCGGTGCGCTCCTCGACCTTCCTGGAGAGCAACCGCTCGGCCCTGTCGCGTTCGCGCAGGCGTTCGAGGAGACGCGCGCGGCGCTGGACGTAGATCGCCGCGATGGCCGCCAGCGCCACCAGGATCGCGAGCGTCGTGAGCGCCGAGAACCAGAGTTTGGCGCGCACGGGAGCCGTGTCGAGCAGGAGGTGCAGGGTCCAGCCTTCGGTCGCCATGTCCTGCGTGAGATGCAGGAACTCGACCTCCGGTGCGCCGCCGCGATCGGCCGTCGCTAGAACCGCAGCACTTCCGGGCGGCCAGCTTCCGCGCGTGGCGGCCCGCAGCGGCGCGGGGCCGATCACCTCCATGTCGAACTGGCGCTCGGCCGAGATGCGCCGGGCCTCGTCGGGGGCGAGATCGCCGAGCGACGTCAGCCGGAAGGCGGGGTTTCCCGCGAGGATCACGACGCCCGCGCTGTCGCTCACGAAGATCTCCGCGCGGCTCAGGCGCAGATCCTGCTCGAGCCCGGTCACGTCCGTCTTGGTCACGATCGCGCCGATGATCGAAAGGTCCGGCGCGCGGACGGGAGCGGCGAAATACTGCCCGCGCTGGCCCGATGTGGTGCCAAGTCCGAAGAAGCGGCCGAGTTGTCCCTGCATCGCCTCGCGGAAATAGGGGCGGAAGGCGAAATTGCTGCCGACGAAGCTGTCCGGGTCGGCCCAGTTCGAGGATGCGATTGTGGTGCCTTCCCGGTCGAGCACATAGGTCACCGCCGAGCCGGAGGTCGCGTTCCACATCTCGAGGTCGCTGTTGAGCTTGGCGAGCATGGTCTCGTTGGCGGGGAACTGGAGCGCGGCCAGCACCACGGGGCTGCGCGCATAGATCGGTGGCAACATCCGGGAGCGCGCGAGCCAGCCGCGTGTCATTTCCGAGTAGAGCGCAAGGCCCGCCTCGCCGCGCTCCACGAGGTCGTTCTGGAACCGGCGTTCGAGCGCGTTCGATCCCGCCCAGATGCCGCCCGTCAGCACAAGCCCAGCGGCGGCGAGCGCGATCCAGCGCAGCGGGTGGGCCAGGGGGGCGGCGGGCGGTTTCATCGGGTCTCCAAGCCATTGCCTGTGCCGAAGACGGGGTCGGCTGCGTCAGAGTATGCGGGCGGGGGGCATTCCGGCAAGCCGGGCTGCTTGCCACAGGCACGGCGCCTTCGGCTTGTTCCGTGCCATTGTTTTGCAGCACCGATGAAGCCTTGGACTCGAAGCGGACAAATGCTGCTGCGTCAGGCGGGGGTGTTTCCTGCCGAAAGGGGGCGTGCGACACCGGTGATGTCGTAGCCGTATCGTGCCGGCATGAAGGGGGCCGCGAACCAGTCGAGCGCGCGCAGGGGCGGGGAGCGGACCGTCATGGCTTCGGAGAAGAGGCTCTGGGCGGCCATGGCCTCCACGGCGAATCCGCCGTCGCGCAGTTCATCGGCAAGGCTGTCGGGGTCGTAAAGCCGGAAGGACATCTCGTCCGACCCCTGGGCCGTGACGCGGGTATAGCGGATCTCCTCCGCGCCGGGGCCGGCCGCACGCTGTTCCGCCACGAAATACCGTCTCCGGTTCGGCACCGATATCAGAAGTCGGCCGGTTTCGGGTGCGAGAAGGCCCGAAAGTGCGCGCAGCATGTCGCATCGGGCGGCACGGCTCTGGATATGGCAGAGAACGCCGGAGAGACAGAGGATGAGATCCGCAGGGCCGCTCGCGGCCACATGACGCTCCAGGTCTCGAAATTCCGGGCCCAGGAGCGAGACAGGTGCTGCGCCCTTCAGTTCGGCCATGTCGGTGGCAAGACGGTCGAGCGCCGCGTCGGAGAGATCGTAGCCCGCCGCGATTTCGGCCTTCCCGCGCAGGGTCGAGAGGTGGGTTCCGGTGCCGCAGCCGAAGTCGATCAGGTGACCGCCTTGAGGCAGCAGCCTGCGCGCCAGCCGAACCGCGCGCAGGTTGGCCTCGGGCGCGCTGCGCGGGAAGATGCGAACCTCGAGGGGCGGACGGTCTGCACTCAGGGCCGCGGGTTGACCGGGGAGAGTGCGGGCGGCGGTCATGAGGGCGGCGCTCGTTTCCGCGAGTCCGATGGCCTGCCGGGAATGAGGATCGTCATGGCGCATGAGGCTAGGTGAACGGACCCTTGCGGTCGGCCAGGACTGCCTTCCGTCCACCGCTTTCAAGGGTAGGGCAGAGGGAAGAACGGTGCAAGGCGCATGGCGTCATCGCGGGCTTCCGGCTGATGAATAGATTTAGGGCGGGCAGGCTGGCGCAGGTTACGGGGCGAGGGGTTGAATAAGCATTAACCATGATCGTGGCGGCGCAAGTGCCATGCAAAATTGGATTTCTGAAGCTGGAGTAAGCATACTTGAACTTCTATAAGTGATATGTGAAACATCAGTCTTGATGGAATTTGGTCAGGGGAGCGGGTCATGATCACCTCTGCGCAGATGCGTGCGGCCCGGGCCATGCTCGGGATCGATCAGAAGACCCTGGCCGAGCGCGCCGGGGTCAGCGTGCCGACGATCCAGCGCATGGAAGCGAGCCAGGGGAACGTGCGTGGTGTGGTCGAGAGCCTCACCCGTGTCGTCGAGGCGCTCGACGGCATGGGAATCGAGCTGATCGGGGACAACGCGCAGAGCCTGGCGGGCGGGCGCGGGGTGCGTCTGCGCGAGCCGACGCCGCCGTCCGGGGACTGACGGCAGACCGGAGATTTCCGCAGGGTCGAGGGGACCGAGTGATGAGCACAGTGACCGATCCGGACATGGAAACGCGGCCAGGTTTCGCGGAAATGTTCACGCCCAAGCTCGTGACGGTGCTGCGCGAGGGATATGGCAACCGGGCGTTCCGCTCCGATCTCGTGGCAGGTCTGACCGTGGCGATCGTGGCCCTGCCGCTCTCCATGGCGATCGCCATTGCCTCGGGCGCATCGCCCGCGCAGGGGCTCTACACCGCCATTTTCGGCGGTGTCATGGTTTCGGCGCTGGGCGGTAGCCGGTTCCAGATCGGCGGGCCGGCGGGCGCGTTCATCGGTCTCGTGGCGCTCACGGTGGCCGAGCATGGGATTGCGGGGCTGGCGCTTGCGACGCTCCTGTCGGGGCTGGTCCTGATGGCGGCGGGGTTTCTCCGGCTCGGCACCTATATCAAGTTCATTCCCTATCCGGTCACGGTGGGGTTCACGGCCGGGATCGCCGTCATCATCGCCGCGAGCCAGATCGCGCCGCTTCTGGGACTGGCCCCTGCGGTTCCCGAGCCCGGTCCGCTCGCGGAGAAGCTGCCTGTCCTGTGGGATGCGCGCGCAAGCCTGTCATTTCCCGCACTGGTCCTTTCACTCGGCACCATCGGCCTGCTTGCGGGGCTGAAACGCGCAAGGCCGCATTGGCCCGGCATGCTTATCGCGGTGGTCCTCGCAGGGGCGGCGACGGGGCTCTTCGCGCTGCCGGTCGAGACCATCGGCACGAAGTTCGGCGGCATTCCTTCCGGCCTGCCGGTTCCGGAGTTGCCGCGATTCGGCCCGGAACTCGTCGTGGCGGTCCTGCCGAATGCCCTGGCCTTCGCGCTGCTCGGTGCCATCGAGTCGCTCCTTTCGGCGGTGGTGGCGGACGGAATGACGGGCCGGCGGCACCGGTCCAACTGCGAACTGGTGGGCCAGGGCGCGGCCAATATTGCCTCTTCGATCTTTGGCGGGTTCTGTGTCACCGGCACCATCGCGCGTACGGCGACGAACGTGCGGGCCGGCGCCCACGGGCCGGTGGCGGGAATGCTGCATTCGGCCTTCCTGCTCGTCTTCATCCTGATCGCAGCACCGCTTGCCAGCTACATTCCGTTGGCCTGCCTTGCCGGTATTCTGGCGGTGGTCGCCTGGAACATGGTTGAGAAACAGGCCTTCGCAACGCTCCTCCGGGCCTCGCGCGGGGATGCGGCGGTTCTGCTCACCACCTTCGGGCTGACCGTCTTTCGTGATCTGACAGAGGCCATCGTCGTGGGCTTCGCGCTGGGCTCGGTCCTGTTCCTGCACCGGATGTCGCAGGCAACGGCCATCGAGAGCCATGTGCCGCTGGTCGCCGAGGATCAGGCGGATACCGAGGGTGATGCGCGTGCGCCCTATGCCGGGCGGGACCCGCGGTTCCCGGATGTGATCGTCTACCGGATTTCCGGGGCGTTCTTCTTCGGTGCGGCGGGCTCGATCGGTTCGGTTCTCGACCGGATCTCGGATCAGTACCGGGCTTTGGTGCTCGACCTCTCCGCCGTGCCGCTGGTGGATTCCACGGCCGCCAACACCCTGGAAATGCTGGCTCACAAGGCCGAACGTCGGGGCACGCGGGTTGTCCTGACCGGCACCACACATGCACTGCGGCGGGAGCTATTCGCCCATGGGATCAAGCCGCCGCTCGTGCGCTACGAGCCTTCGATCGAGGCCGCGATGCGTTACATCGGGCCCGCGGATTGACCGTCCGGTTCCGGCTGTCATAGCGTGGTGTGCGGGGCACCCCAATCGATTTGATAAACTCATTCTCGCCCGGTCAGCCATTCGCCGCCGGGCAGGGTTCGCAATTATGGCGGAAGGCTGGTGAAATGAAGAAGATCATGGTGGCGACGGATCTTTCGGAACGGTCGGATCGGGCGGTGCGGCGCGCTGTCTTGCTTGCCAAGCAGACCGGCGCGCGCCTGATGCTGATCCACGTCGTTGATGACGACCAACCGGCTCGGATCGTGGAGAGCGAGCAGGCGGTGGCGGGCGATCTGCTGTGCCGTCAATCCGCGACGCTGAATTCCGTGGACGGGGTGGAGTGCGAGGCGCGGATCGTGCTTGCCTATGCCTTCGCCGGGATCGCTCGGGCCGCGGAAGAGATCGCACCGGACCTGCTGGTGCTGGGGCCGCACCGCAGGCAGGCGTTGCGCGATGTGTTCGTGGGCACGACCGCCGAGCGCACACTCCGTTCCGTCTCCTGCCCGGTCCTGATGGCCATCGCGCCGCCGGTGGGCGCCTATCGCCATGCCATGCTCGCGACGGATCTCTCCGAGGATGCCCGCCATGCGGCGCGGTCGTTCGAGGGGCTGCGCATCGCGAGCCCGGCCTCCTCCTCCATCCTGCATGTCTTCGATGCGCCGGAGTTGCGGCGCACCCTGAACCACGCGGTGGGGGAAGAGGAAAAACTGGCGCACCTCCAAGACATGCGACGGGATGCGGACCGCGCGCTGGCCGGCTTCATCAAGGACCTGGGCGGCACCTGGGGCAAGCGCATCGTGACGCGCAGAATGGAGCCGGTGGCGCGGGAGATCCTCGCAGTCTCAAACGAGCGGAACGCGGATCTCATCGTGATGGGAACCCGCCGCACCGGAATGGAGAAATTCCTGCTCGGGAGCGTCGCCGAACAGGTGGTGCGGTTGTCGACCCATGACGTGCTGGCGATCCCGCCCTGCTGTCGCGACTAGAGGGCGCGGGCGGATAGGTGCCCGACATCGGTGGATCAGGCGGTCTTGCGCGGTCCGGTTCTGCTCTCGAGAAACACGGTGAGCTCCGCGAAGGCCATCGGTCTGGCCAGTGCGAAGCCCTGAACGAAGTCGCAGCGCATTTCGGCCAGGCGGCCGACCTTTTCCATCGTATCGGCGCCCTCGGCGATGACCGGGATGTCGAGGGAATGTCCCATTTCGATGATGGAGCGCACAAGGCGTTCGGGAATGTTGCCGTCTGCCATGCCGGAGACGAGGTTGCGGTCGATCTTGAGATGTGCGGGCTCGACATTCATCAGGCCGAGAATGGAGGCGTTCGCCGCCCCGAAATCGTCCAGGTCGAGCGCGAAGCCGGATTCGCGAATGCGGTCCAGCGTCCAGGCCATGCGACCTTCGATCTTGTCGAGGACCATCGTCTCCATGAGTTCGAACCGCAGTTCGAAGGGCAGGTTCGTCAGGCCGTCGAGGGTCTCGGAGAAGTCGGAAGACGCCATCCGCTCCTCGGAGAGATTGACCGCCAGCGCGCCGAAGCGGTGCCCCTGCGCGTGCAGCTCCTTCATGCGCTGGACCGAGGACTGAAGGACGAGCCTGTCGATGGTCGGCAGGAGGTTGAGATCGCGCGCCAGTTCGAGGAAGGCGGCCGGTGGCAGCGTGCCGCGCTCGGGGTGTTCCCAGCGCACGAGCGCCTCGACCGAGCTGACCTCGAGGCCCGGCAGGCGGAACTGTGGCTGGAAATGGGGAACGAACTCGCCGTTCGCGAGGCCCTCCTCGATCTCCTGACCCAGTTTCCGCAGTTCGAGATGCTCGGTCATCAGCTCGGGCGTGAACGGCACGAAGCAATCCTTGCCGGCCTTCTTGGCCTCGTACATCGCCATGTCGGCGGCCTTGATGAGACCCGCGAGGTCCGAGGCATCCCGCGGCGAACGCGCGACCCCGACGCTCGCGCCGACCTTCAGATCGATCTCGTTGATCGTGATGGTTTCGCCGACGCGCGCCACGATATCTGCCGCGATGTCTGTCGGCATTTCGGAGTTCGCTGCGGGGATCCAGACGGCGAATTCGTCTCCGCCAAGCCGGGCGGCGAAGGGGCGATGGGCTTCCACATGCGCGCGGACGTTCTCCACATCCTCGGAGGCGAAGCGGGAGATGCCGATTACCTCACAGAGGCGGCGGGCCACGGTATCAAGAACCTTGTCCCCGACATCATGCCCGTGCAGGTCGTTCACCGCCTTGAAGCCGTCGAGGTCGATCAGCATGAATTCCCCGCTCTGCGCGTTGTCGAGCGCGGAGCCGAGATGGAGCTGGAGATAGGTCCGGTTCCCGAGATTGGTGACGCCGTCGCGATAGGCGAGCGCATTGATGGTGGCGATGTTGTCATGCAGCCGCTTCACCATCTCGCGGAAGCGCTGCTTGAGTTCCCGCAGTTCCGTCGGAAGGAAGCCTGTGCCGCGCTTCAGGTCCGGAATGTCGAACTTGCCACTCGCGATGCTCGAGGCTGCGGAGGTGAGCTGTTCCAGCGGGCGCACGATCCGCAGCGAGACGAGATAGGCGAGTGCCAGCGCCGACACGATCCCGATGAGGTAGACGATGATGCTGGAACGACGCGCATGGTCGGCCTTCTCGTGAAGTTCGGCTACCGGTTGCGGGATCATCACACCCCAGCCCACGGGTTCGACGGAGGTAAGCCCCGCGATCATGTCGCCCTTGAGGGCGGGGGAGTAGAACTGTTCGACGCCGGTCTCGCCGTTGAGCATCCGCTGGACGGCCGAGATCTTCGACATGTCCTTCCGCTCGGCGACCCAATGCGGCAGCGGGTGGGAGAGGGCGCGCCCGGTCTGATCGACGATCGCGGCGTGCCCCTTGACGCCGAACGCAATCGCCTCGCCCAGCTCGCGAAAGTAGGTTGTCGGGATCGTTGCGAACGCAAGCTCCTCACCGATACGCCGCACCATGTGGATGACGTTCTCGCCGCTCGGCGCCATCACCACGCCCCCGAAGGTGACCGCCTCGCTGGTTGCAAAGCCCTGCAACCGGGCCAGCTTGTCGGCTGGAAGAGTTGTCGGGCAGGGTTTTCCCTCCAGAGAGATCTCGGAGGACAGGACGCCGGTTTCCCAGTTCGCGAGGCAGATGTGCTTGACGCTGAGATTGGCGAGGACAGGCTTCATCGCGCTGCCATCGGACCAGTTCTCGGGCGTAGTGACCAAGAGATCGAAGGTCGTCACGAGATCCCGATAATAGCGTTCGAGGGCCGCGGCGAGATTGTTGGCGAGCAGAAGGTGGCGTTCATGCACCTCGGCGAATTCGCTCTCGAGTACCTCGGAATGGGGCCAGGCCCGGAACAGCACAAGCGGGGCCAGCGACAGAAAAAGGAAGAGAGACAGCAGGTAATAGCGCAGTTTCATGTCGCCGGAGCTTTCGTCGATGGGACTCCGGCGCAAGATGGGGCAAAAATCTGAAGTGTGAATAAATGCTCACGCCCTGTCTTGATGAGAACTTTATTCAACAGGGCGCGGGGTGGAGCGGGGGAGACCCCCCGTTCAGACCATCATTTCCTTGGTCGCGGTAAGTTTCAGCTCCGGGTAGTCGCGTTCGACGCGGTCGATATCCCATTGCAGGCGGGTCATGTAGACCGGATCGCCGTCGTGGTCCTCGGCCATGTGGCCCTTGTTGGCCTTCACGAACTCTTCGATTTTCTCCTTCGGACCGGAGATCCAGCGCGCGGAGGTGAACTGCGTCGGCTCGAAGCGCACGGGCAGCCCATATTCCAGCTCGATGCGGGAGGCGAGCACGTCGAACTGCAGGGGGCCGACGACGCCGACGATCCAGCCCGAGCCGAAGACCGGCTTGAAGAGCTTCGAGGCGCCTTCCTCGGCGAATTGTGTCAGCGCCTTTTCGAGGTGCTTGGCCTTCATCGGATCGCCCGCGCGGACGTTCTGCAGGAGTTCCGGCGCGAAGGAGGGAATGCCGGTGAAGCGCAGATCCTCGCCTTCGGTCAGCGCGTCGCCGATGCGGAGCTGGCCGTGGTTGGGGATGCCGATGATGTCGCCGGCCCAGGCGTCCTCGGCAAGTTCGCGGTCATTTGCGAGGAACAGCACGGGGTTGGAGATCGCCATCGGCTTGCCGGAGCGCACGTGCTTGAGCTTCATCCCGCGGGAGAAATGGCCCGAGCAGAGGCGGACAAAGGCCACGCGGTCGCGGTGCTTGGGGTCCATGTTGGCCTGCACCTTGAAGACGAAGCCCGCGACCTTCTCTTCCCAGGCGCCGATCTCGCGGGTCAGAGACGGGCGAAGCTGTGGCGGGGGGCCGTAAAGGCCGATGCCGCGCATGAGTTCCTGCACGCCGAAGGAGTTGATGGCGGAGCCGAACCAGATCGGTGAGAGATTGCCGTCGAGCATGGCCTGGTGGTCGAAGGTCGGGAGCAACTCCCGAGCCATTTCAACCTCTTCGCGAAGCTGTTCGAGCTGTGCTTCGGGAATGTGGTCGGCCATCCGGGGGTCGTCGAGCCCCTCCATGCGGATGCTTTCGGCGCGCTTGTTCCGGTCGGCGCGATCCATCAGTTCGAGCCGGTCGTTGAGCATGTCGTAGCAGCCCAGGAAATCGCGCCCCATGCCGATCGGCCAGCTTGCCGGGCAGACGTCGAGCTGTAGCTCCTGCTGGATTTCGTCTATGATTTCAAAGGTATCGCGGGCCTCGCGGTCCATCTTGTTGCAGAAGGTGATGATGGGCAGATCGCGCAGGCGGCAGACCTCGAAGAGCTTGCGGGTCTGGCTCTCGACGCCCTTCGCGCCGTCGATCACCATGATGGCGGCATCGACGGCTGTCAGCGTGCGGTATGTGTCCTCGGAGAAGTCGCTGTGGCCGGGCGTGTCCACGAGGTTGAACCACCAGTCCTGGAACGGGAAGGACATGGCGGACGCCGAGACCGAGATACCGCGGTCCTGCTCCAACTTCATGAAATCGCTGCGTGTTCTGCGCGCTTCGCCCTTGGCGCGGACCTGGCCCGCGAGCTGGATCGCGCCGCCGTAGAGCAGGAATTTCTCGGTCAGCGTCGTCTTGCCCGCATCGGGATGCGAGATGATCGCGAAGGTTCGCCGGCGGGCGACTTCGGGGGGGAGGTCGGGGGCGTTCGAGGCTCGGTCCAGCATGGCGGGGATATAGCCGGGGGGCAGGGATTGCGCAATCTGGGGCATGTGCACCGCATGCATATTTCATGCATATTCGATATGCATGGTGTTTTGGTCGGGTATTTTTGGAAGTCCGGATGACGGTTCGCCCTGATCGCGCAAAACGCTACAAGAAGAACGGTAGGATCTTTTCCAGGATCGCTTGAAACCGCGCAATGAGCACGACTGCAGCGTCGGCGGATGTAAGCAGCTCCACTGTGACACCCGTGGCGAGAGGCATCACTAATGCCGCTAACACCATTCCCAGGCGTCGAAGTGCGCGCCTAATCCGGGACGACCGCCTATCTTCACCCTCAGGTGAGAAGCTGAGCATCTTTACGGCGCCTGCCAGATCGGCAACGGCGCGCGCTAGAGCATCTTGTGCAGTAGGATCGAGGACGCTTTGCGCTTCCGGTGCTTCGAGTGCCTCGCTCGCTTCAAACGCGATTTCTTCCAGATCTTTCTCATTTTTGCCCGCGAGATCCGGATCTGGCACCGGCGGCTTCGCGTCTGGATCACCAGTCGCAGGCTGTTTGGGTCGAAGGAGAGGTTCGAGATCGCCAATTCTTTGAATGATCTGATCCAGTTGCCTGACCAGGGTACTATTCCAGCATTCACGTCCATCATGAATAGCAATGCAGTCGGCGAGTGATTGCCGCGTGAAATCAAGCGTATACCAATTCTGTTCTTGGTGTTCACGAAGCGACACGATGTCTTTCATGCAAACCGCCAAGTCAGGTGGAACCTGATAAATGCGATCTTCAATTCTTGCGGCAATCATCCCGACGGACTGAAACAGGCCCTCAAGCCGCGCCTTCAGATCATCGGGGTTGGAGATGGGCGGTGGCACATGGGGTGGTGTATCGAAGGCCGCAATCTTGCCGTTTTTCGGTTCAAAGGCGACAGGACTGGCACTTGATAGGCGGGTTTCCAAGGCGGCTCGCGGGGGAGGAGCAAGCTTGTCGCGCATCGCCTGAAGCAACTTCGCCATTTCCGCGTGGGTTGCGGTGCCGTCCCAGCCGCGCAGATCGACATACTGCGTCTCACCAAAACCATACGGCAGTGTCGAACTGTCAACACGGGCGTGGAGCAATTTTCGTGAAGCCTGTGCGGAACTGGCTTCTTCGATGACCGCGGTGGATTTCGTGCTTGCTTCCGTCCAGAATGTGAGAACGGCAGCCGCTGTTTCGAGTTTTTCAGCAATTGTCTCACGCCATGCGCCTCCGGCGGGGATATACTGATCCCACCAGATCGACAGGTTCTGCTGCTCGAAAAAGGAACGGTATCTGCCGACCAAATCTCTGTCGTGGCTGCTATAGGACAGGAAGATGAACGGTTGGCTCGGGTCGACGGTCTGAAATGGGGTGTCGGGTTTCGGCGGCTCCGGATCTGGCCAATGGGCCGGGTGGTGGAGGCCTTCGGGGAGGATGACGCCGATGTCGCCATTCATGGAGTCGAGCGATGGTTGGTCGAGGGTTGCGCCTCTTAAGTCTGTAAAGACAGGTCGCAGTTCGCCGGTGCTTTCTGATCGTTGCCAGAAAGTCCGGATGTCTGCATCTGCTACGCTCATGGCGCTGGGGCCATTGTCCCTGGAATCTCCAAGAAATGTATTGCGCAAATCGGCACCACGTAGATCTGCATCCGAAATGGTGTTGATACCGAATGTTGCGCCTCTCAGGTTTCCGAGCTTCAGGTTGGCTCCACTGAGATTGCACATAAGGAAGTTGATCCCACTGAGTGGAATGCGTCCCTCTGGAGTTAATTTGCCTGCGTCTTTGAACGCTCCGTAGATATCAGTATCTTGCAGAGTGACAACTGCGATATCTTCAGCAATTCGCCGTGCATTCCATGCCTCGACGCCTTCGAGGAGCCATTCGACATGTTGGGGATTGGCCATGGGTGGGACGCTCGGAATGAGTTCGTGAGAGAATATCCGGCGAGTATGGCAGGGTGGGGCGGTTGAGAAAACTCCTATGATGGTGTGAGCCCGATTTGACGAGTGGCAAATCGGGCAGCGCCTGCCTGCGAGAAATTGCTGGCGTGCCTTCTGCACGACGGCAGGCGCTCTTGCGCCCGCCCAGGCAGACGCCGCCAGGCTGATGCGTTCGGTGGCAGCTTTGCCCCTTTCACCCTTCGCTCACGCTTCGGGCGATCGATCCGCGAATGGCTCCACTGGAGCCCTTCCGTGCGGACCTCTGGACTGGCGGTTTGATGCGTGGCAGGCCGGGCAAGGCTCCACCGGAGCCTTGCTCAGAACGCGACGGGATTGCCGAGGTAGTCCTCGAAGGCGCCGGTGGTCTCGACGCTCAGTTCCGCGAAGCGTTCCAGCAGGCCGGTCGCGCTATGGTTGACATCAACCGGGGCGGCTTCGGTGCCCATGTCGGTGCGGACCCAGCCCGGATGATAGGCGCCGACCGCGATGCCGAGGGGGGCGAGTTCCACCGCGAGGTTGCGTGCGAGGTTGATCGCGGCAGCCTTCGAGGCGCGGTAGATGTAGGACCCGCCGGCGGCATTCTGGTTCGAGCCCATCACCGAGGCGATGATGGCCACGCGCGGGTGCTGGGAGAGCTGGAGATTGGGCAGGAGATCGCGCACGGTGAAATAGGGGCCGGCCACGTTGGTCATGAGACCGGCGAACCAGTCGAGCTCGGAGCAGTTCGCCTCGCGCAGTCCGCCGCGTCCGGGAAAGACGCCGGCATTGCAGACGAGAAGGTCCACCGCTTCGCCCTTGAGCTCGCTTGCAAGGGCGGCGGTCGACTCGGATTTCGTCACTTCAAGGCGGTAGATCTCGATCTCCGGCGGAAGGTCGGCGGCACGTTCGGGCGCGCGCATGGTGGCAAGCACCCGGTCGCCGCGGGCGTGCGACTGCAGCGCAAGTTCGCGGCCCAGGCCCCGGCCCGCGCCGGTGATCAGGATGGTCTGGCTCATCTGGCAGTCTGTCTCCCGCTGAATCGCGCCACCCTAAAGGGCGCTTCGCGGCGAGCGCAACCGAAAGAGGTGGCAGGATGGAGGCATTCGCCCGTGCGGTGCCTCATTCTGCCGCATGGACCCGGCGCGGTCCCGCATCCGGCGCCGATTTGCCGGTGCGGAAGCTGCGCACGAGGTCGAGCAGGTGGTTGCCGCTGGCCACGAGGTTGCCCATGAGCCGGGCGTTGTGCTGGACGAGGCCGGCGTTGCTCCGGGTGATTTCGCCGATCTCCGACATGCCCTCGCCGAGTTCGCGGATGCCGCCCGCCTGTTCCTGGCTTGCGGCGGAGACCTGCTCCACCCGGTCGATGACATGCCGGACCGCCTCCTGGATGCGCTGCAGGGCAAGGCCGCTCTCGCGGACCTTTTCGGAGCTGGCCTGCACGTCGCGGACATTGCCCTCGATCAGCCCGCCGATCCGCCGGGAGGCCTCGGAACTGCGTTCGGCGAGAGAGCGCACCTCGGAGGCGACGACGGCGAACCCCTTGCCCGCCTCGCCGGCGCGCGCGGCCTCGACGGAGGCGTTGAGCGCAAGCAGGCTGGTCTGGAGTGCGATGTCGTCGATCACGCCCACGATCTTCGCCATTTCGCCGGAGGTGCCCTCGATGGCCTCGATGGAGCGGATCGCCTCGTCGGAGATGCGCGCGCCCTCTTCGGCATGGGTGCCGAGCTGCCGTGTGAGTTCGCGGCCCGTGTCCATGCTGTCGGCGTTGCTCTGGACGGTTCGGGCGAGACCTTCGGTGGCGGAGAGCGACTGTTGCACGGATTGCGACTGGCGTTCGGTGCGGCGGGAGAGGTCGTCGGTGCCGTTCTGGATGTCGTCCACGGTTCGCGCGACGAGGCCGGACTGGTCCTCGATCTCGGCCAGCATCTGCGACAGCTTGGCCAGCGTTTCGCTGAGCGCGGTCTGGATCTCGGCGTAGAGGCCGTGGAACTCGCCCTCCATGCGCTGGGTGAGGTCACCGGCGGCAATGGCCGAGAGGCTGGCCTGGATCTGGCGCAGGCCGGACTCGGCGGCCGACGCGATGCCGTTCACGCCTTGGGAGAGGGTGGCGAAGACGCCCTCCTTGTCCACGACCGGGATGCGGCGGGAGAAATCGCCCTGCGAACAGGCCGCGACGATCTCGGCCAGTTCGGCGGCGGCGGCGGCCTGGATGGCGGCTTCCTCCTCGGCGCGGCGCAGGCTCTCGGCATGGGCGGCCTCGTCGCGGCGCTTGCCCTCGCTGACGACGGTTTCGGCGGTCTCGAGGATCTGGTTGATGCCCTGGCCGAGCACGAGGTTCGGACCCTGGAGGTCGCGCAGTCGGAACCGGGCGGAGAAGTCGCCCTGCTGGACGCCGGCGACGACGCGCCGGATGCCCTCGCTTGCGGTCTGCTGCAATTCGCGCGCCTCCTCTTCCTGGCGGATGCGCGCGAGTTCGCGGGCCTGGAAGCTCCTGAGCGCGCCCGTCATCTTGGCGAACTCCTTGAGGTCCGCTTCGGGAATGGGACTGTCGATATCGCCGCTGGCCAGCGCGTCGAGGCGTTCGATGGTCAGGTCCGCTTCGCGGGAAATTCGCCGCACGAGGGCCGCGCCCGCCCCGCCGATGAGGATCGTGAGCCCGATGAGCGTGTTGATGTGCAGGAGGGCGGCGGAGGCCACCGAGGTGGCGGCACGGTCGAGATGGGCGGTGATTTCCGCCGTGCTGGCGGTCTCGATGCCCTTGATGGCCTCGATCTTGCGGCTGATGGCATCGAACCAATCGGTGCCGGAGATCGCGAGGACTTCGGCGGGATTGCCCGAATTGGCGGCCGCGCGCATCCGCTCGACCGTCCGGGCCGCGTCGGTTGTGCGCATGGTATCGAGCTTTCGGGCGAGCGGCGGCGTGCCCGCGATGGCGAACGCCTCGAAAAGCGTGTCCTGGGTGCGGAAGAGCGTGTTGAAGCGCTCAAGGACAGGGGCGGGAAAGGCGCCGCCCTCGGCCGCGGCTGCCGCGAAGCCCGCGGCACCGGTGGCGCGCTCGAGACCGGCGAGATCCTTGGCGGCCAGAAGCAGGCTGTGGCGGATCATGGCGCGGGCGGTGGGCGCATCCCCGATCCGGGCGGCGGTCTCGGGCACGAGACCGATCAGGGCGGTATTCAGCGCGGTGATCGCGGCGACGGCTTCGAGCCTTTCGATGGAACGCGCGTCGATCTGTTCCCTGAGGCGGGCCAGCCCGTCGATCTGCCGCTCGGTGGCTTTGAGTGGTTCGGCGAGTGTGGCGTCCGTGACGCGGGCCTCGGACTGGGCCGCGCGGAAATCCGCGAGGGCGGCATCTGTCAGCCGGCGCTGGTCCGTCAGACGGTCGGCGAAGGCGGGATCGCCGCTCGCGAGGTAGCCCGAGGAAATTCCGCGTTCCTTCTGGAGTTCATGCACGAGATCTCCGATGCCAACGCCGAGTGCGGCGTAGATCCGGGCCTCGGACACCCTCTGCCTCGCGCTGAAGTCGTTCGAAATCTCGAATCCCGCGAAGACAAAGGCGACGAAGAAGCCACAGAAGGTGAGCAGCCCCATGACCTGGAACAGCGAAGTTCTTCGAAGCAATCCAAACATATCAAACTTCTCATCGCCGACAAACTATTGCAGCTAGTGAGAAAGTACTCGGACGCCTTGTCTAAGATTTGGTGAATGGCGCGGTAATGGCCCGCAAGTTGCTCAGAACTTCAGGCCGATGAACAGCATGATGAGGCCGAAGGTGGCAAGCGCCATGGAGCCGAGATTGACGGCGATGAGCTTTTGCAGGAGCGAATGGGTTTCCTCGGGAGGCAGACCCGCGCGGCGGATACGGAAGCCCTTCCAGATGCAGTATCCCAGACCGCCGAGACCGGCGAGGATCAGGAGCACCCCAAGAATTGTAAGCAGGATCAATGGAAAGCCCCTTTGCGTCGGTCGGCGCTGCATATTCCAGGACAAGCGGGCTTGCAAGCCGTGGCGGGACACGGTTAGGAGAGTGCCCGCAATCGAGCAGGAGACGGAAGCTTGAACGAGATCGTGGAAGAGATCGGGGAAGACGGGTCGCAGAGCCAGTACCGGGTGACCGCGGGCGAGTTGCGTCAGTTCGTGGAACGCTACGAGCGTCTGGACCAGGAGAAGAAGGACATCGCCGACCAGCAGAAGGAGGTGATGGCCGAGGCCAAGGCGCGGGGCTACGACACGAAGGTCATGCGCAAGCTCATTGCGCTTCGCAAGCGCGACACCGAAGAGATCAACGAGGAAGAGGCGATCCTCGAGCTTTACAAGGAAGCGCTGGGCATGTGAGCCGCTCCTGGCGGCGTCGAGCCTGCCCAAGATGCCGCGCCGCGCCCTTCGCAGGCTGCGGTTCGCGATGTTTTGCCCATTTTATGGGCAAACTTTCCCCCATAATGGTTGATGGCGACAATAGGCTGATAATACTCGGAATTCGCCTATGTAATTTCGTGTTCTCCGGGCCACTACTCATCAATATCGGCGGAAAATGGATCACGAACGCGAAGAATCGTCACTGAAACTCTCAAAATCGCAAATTGCGTCACGATCTTATTGGAGCGTGACTCACGGTATGGTAATTTATCGGCCGGGAAAACACGCATAGCGTGTGTATTGCGAGATAGGCGAGCCAGAAAGGCTCATGTGCAGGAGTATGAAGATGAGTGAATCCACCGAGATGAAGGTTCGCGCCCTGATCGAAGAACAGCTTGGCGAGTTTCGCCAGTTTGCCGGACTGCCTTCGGCTGAGATAGAGGCCATGGCGCTGCGGATCACCCGCGCCATCAAGAACCACATCCAGACGCCCGGCGAAGCGGAAGAGACGGATCGACAGAACGCGGCCTGAGTTGCCTGCCTGTGACGGGCCATGCCGGAGCGCACAGCGCCCGGTGGCCCCGAAATCAGGCGAAATGCGCCGCGACCTGCCGCGCATGAGGCGCGCTGCGGTGCTCGAACAGGTAGATCCCCTGCCATGTGCCGAGCGCCATACGCCCGCCGCTCACGGGAATGGACAGTGAAACCGGCGTCATGGCCGCCTTGATATGGGCGGGCATGTCGTCGGGACCTTCCATGGTGTGGGTGATCCAGGACATCGACGGATCGTCACTGTCAGGCACCAGCCGGCGGAAGAAGGCATCGAGATCCCGCTTCACATCGGGGTCTGCATTCTCCTGGATCAGGAGCGAGCAGGAGGTGTGGCGCACGAAAAGCGTGAGCAACCCGTCTCCGGCGCCGGAGATCCAGCGGCCTACCGGGGCGGTGAACTCGTAGAGGCCAGGGCCGTGCGTGGCGATCTTGAAGGTTGTCTGCATGGTGGGACTCTTCCGGGCGGGACTTGGGGGCGGCGGTTGAAACCTGTCTGTCGGGACGAAGCTATCCTTGCGCCAGTTCGACCAGACGGCCAATGGGGCATTGAATGCCATGAAGCGCTACGTCGCATCCTCGGGTGGGTGTTCTTTGAACCAATCGACGATCTGGGGCATTCTGGCCTCGAACGCACCAGGCGCAAAGACATTCAGCACGCCCGCCCGTTTCTCGCTCCGGTTCTCGAAGTCATGCTGTACACCTGCGGGCACGAAGATGAAGCTGCCCTGTTCCGCATCGCGCCATCTGTCACCCACAAGAAAACTCATCGTTCCCTCCAGGACATAGAAGATCTCGTTCTCATGGTCGTGAGAATGTGCCCCTACACCTTTGGTGTTGGGCTCCATCCACCATTCCGAAATCGAGTACTGGTTCGCGATTTCATCGCCGTCCGCTTTGAAGCTGGCCTTGATCCGGCCCATGTCGTAATCGCGGCCTTGCCCGCGCTTCAGGAAGATGGGCTTCGGGTTCTCCATGTCGGTCACATTTCAGGTCCCTGAGCTTTTCGGTCATTCGGAGCTACAACAAACGCCGGCATGCGCGCAATTCGCAGGAATCTCTGGACTGAGCCTCATGCGGATTTTTGGCGTTCGGCGGCATGGGCGGCGAGGCCCCATGCGGATGCGCGGTGCCTCTTGCGGCCGTTGGCAACGCGGAACATGCCTTGCACCTGCTCAACCACTGCGACAACCGCCTCAGGTTGTTGCGGAGCGGGCTCTTCTCCGGGGCGATGATACAGCCGATCAGGGCAATTGCCGCACTCTCGATCCGCACGGACAGACATGTTCTTTGTCTCGGGTGGCATTCTCGGGAAAGAGCCGGACATGACGCTTGGTCGGCAGGTCCGACCGGAAGAGGCTTTTGGCCATTTCGATGATCTGGAGCAAAATCCTCTGTTCAAACTGTTTCAGTTTGATCCGTTTCCGCTCTAGAGTTTCCCTGTTCGGGTCGCGATGGCCCGGAGACGGATACTGACCCAGACTGATCGCGCACGCGCGGGGGTGACATTTCGGACCAGGCTGGAGCCGAACTGCATGTCCCGCCCGAAGCGCGGCGGATGCGAACCAGGGAGGCCGCCATGCCAACGATTTCTTCAAGCCAGGCGCTGCAGACGGTGATAACGACCTTCGAGACCATGCCGGGAAACTGCCACGTGCTGCTCGATGAGCTGATGGATGCCTACGAGAGCTTCATCCGCCACCAGGAGGGGTTCATCGGCGCGGGCCTGCATGTGAACGACGCGCAGACGCGGATCGCGAACTATTCCCAATGGCGCAAACGGGAGGATTTCCTTGCGATGCTGCGCTCGACGGAGATGCAGGAACGCAACCGCAAGATCAGCGCGCTCTGCAAGGGATTCGAGCCGGTCATGTATGACGTGGCGCGCACATTTCCGGGCTGAGCCGAACGCGGGCAGCATGGGTGCGCAAGTGCCCATGGTGACATCTGGTCATATTCAGATTTTTCTTCGTGCGATAATTCATCCACAACGGATAGACTATTATTAAAAAACAATCTAAGGTAGCATGATCTCCACCTTGCAGGGCACCCCTGGATACTTGTGGGTAGGGCCGTTTCTAGAAGTTTTCTGACGAGGACGTGATTTGAGCGACAAAGAGAACAGTTTGACCGCTGCGCTTAGACCGAGAATTCTCGTTCTTGAAGATCATTGGCTCGTGGCGATGCATACCGAGGTGCTCTTGCAGGAGCTTGGGTGCGATGTGATCGGCCCTTTCATGACACTTGAAGAAGCCATTTCGGCCATGCTCCTGGAGACGCCGGACGTGGGCCTGCTCGATGTTCATCTCGAGGAGGGCACCTGCTTTCCGCTCGCGTCCATCTTCGAGGCGCAGGGGATTCCCTTCGCCTTCGCCACCGGCTGCACCCGCGAGATGGTGCCGGAGCAATTCCAGGGCCAGCCGCATATCGACAAGCCCTACACGCGGGAGGCGCTCGGTGCATGGCTCCGCTCTGCCGGGCTCTTAGGTCAGCCGTCCTGCCTGGGCGCGGACCCCACATGTGACGACGCACCGAAGGTGCAGGCCCGCTAGGGCGGGCTGCGCCTCAATCGGTGAGGGGGCGGGGTATCTCCGGTTTGGCTGACGTGAGGTCCGAGATGACCTCGGCAAGATCCCGCAGGCCGCCGGTTTTCGACATTTTCGCCTGAGCGAGCTGGAGGCCTTCCCTGATGATCGGGGAATCGAACACGACTTCGTTGCCGCTGATGATGACGATGGGGGTGTCGGAGTGTATCCGGCGGATGGCATGGAGGGTGGAGATCGCGCCGCGCCGGGGCATGAGCACATCGAGAAAGATGATGTCGAACGCCTGTTTGCGAAGCATCTTGATCGCCTCGTCGCCATCTCGCGCACTTTCGCACGCATACCCCAGCGACATCACGGCCTCCTTGAAGAAGAACCGGAAGTCGGGATCGTCGTCGGCTATCAGGATCCTGATCAAGCATGTACTCCGGCGGGTTTTGTCGCATAGCGCTTATCGCTTGCCGCTACCGGCTCTCTGTTACAAGAAGAAAAGACGGGCGGAAACCGAGGGACTGGTTAAATGAATTCGGGCAGAGAGGGAATGCCGGGCGAGGCCGAAAGGGTGCCTGTGGTTGCATTGGGGGCATCCGCGGGTGGACTGGAGCCGCTGGAAGCCTTTTTCGAGACCGTGCCGCCCGATAGCGGGTACTGTTTCGTCGTCTTGCAGCATCTTTCACCCGACCGGCGCTCGATGATGGACGAGATCCTCTCGCGGCGCACCGGGTTGACGATCCGGCATGTCACCGAGGGCGCGAAGATCGAGCCCGACACCATTTTCCTCAACCTGCCCGGAACGCTTGTTTCTCTGATCGATGACCGGTTCATGCTCACCCCCTATGCCGAAGGCGATCCGCTGCCGCATCTGCCGATCGACACTTTCTTCATGTCGCTGTCGCGGCGTGGCGGGGGCAAGTGCGCGGCGGTCGTGCTGTCGGGGTCCGGGCTCGACGGAGCCGCGGGAGCGACGGCGATTCGCCAGACGGGGGGCAGCGTCTTCGTCCAGTCCCCGGCTGAGGCCCGCTTCGATTCGATGCCCCGTGCCGCGATCCTGGCAGGTTCGGCGTCGGGCGTCCTGCCGGCCCCGCAGATCATGAAGGCGATCACCGCCGCTTTCGAGGGGTTAGAGGACGAGCCGCGACCGGAGAAGGAACAGATGCCGAGCGACGAAATTCTCATGGCGCTCGAACGGGCGCATCGGGTCGACTTCTCGGCCTACAAGCGGCCCACGGTCATGCGCCGGATCGAGCGGCGGCACCAGCTGCGCGGGATGTCGACGATCGAGGCCTATCGCGACTTCGTGGTCAAGAATCCAGAGGCGCTGGAAGAGCTTTACCATGACCTTCTGATCGGGGTGACGGAGTTCTACCGCGACCCGGAGGCGTTCTCGGAACTGCGGAGCAAGGCGCTCATGCCCCTGGTCGAGGCCTCACAGAAGGACATGCGCGAGATCCGGGTCTGGGTCCTGGCCTGTGCGAGCGGAGAAGAGGCCTACACGATCGCCATCGAGTTGAGCGAGGCGTTCCGCATCGCCGGCTATCAGCCGAATTTCCGGGTCATCGCCACGGATGTTCACCGCCCTTCCATCGAGCGGGCGGCGGCCAGCATCTATTCCGACGAGGCGCTCAAGAAGCTGCCGCGCGAGATCAAGGAGCGGTATTTCATCCGCCACCGGCAGGGCTGGCTGGTCGATCCGGTGCTGCGGCGCCGGGTGATCTTCTCGGTGCATGACGTGATGCGCGATCCGCCCTTCATGCAGCTCGACCTGCTGACCTGCCGCAACCTGCTCATCTATCTCAAGGAAGCGGCGCAGGACCGGACCTTCGCCAAGTTCGTCTTCGCGCTGCGCAAGGGCGGCTACCTGTTTCTGGGTCCGTCGGAGTCGATCCGGCAGAAGATCGACGATTTCGTGCCCATCGACACGAAATGGCGGATCTACCGCAAGGACAGCGATCGGAGGGTGCTGGAGCGATCGATGCTGATGGAAGCCGTGATGGCCAACCAGAGTGCGCCGCCCCCTCTGGCCCACCGGGATCAGAGCCGCGAGGTGGCGCAGGATCTGCCCGCGCGGCCGCCGCTGACGATGGTCGACCAGACGCAGGGTGCGCGCCCGGATCGGGACAGCCTGTTGCGCGGCTATGATGCACTGCTGCGCCGGTTCGCGCCGTCCTCCATTCTGATCACTTCGGACGGAGCGGTGCTGACCTGGTTCGGCGCGGCGGGCGCCTATATCGACACCATGAGCAATCTGGCGGAATGGACCGTGGACGAGATCGTTCATTCCGATCTGCGCTATGCCATCAACCTCGGCATCGAGCGGCTGATGCGCGCGGGCGATAATCACTACAAGCGGACGGCACAGGTCACCGGCGAGAACGGCGAGACACATTCGATCGAGGTGAGCATGTCGCCTCTGAGCGGCAGTGCCTCGGGTCGCCGGTTTCTGCTCGCTTCGCTCAAGCGGACGGGCGAGGCCGAGCCTGTGGAGGAGGCGGACGAGGGCGCGAACGAGGTCTCGTCGGAGCAGGAGACCGGGACCCAAGGCGACAATGCGCTTCTGGTCGGGCGCATCCGGGAACTCGAACGCGACCTGCGCCTGACGGAGGAAAGCCTCCAGTATGTGACCGAACGGCTGGAAGCGAGCGGGGAGGAGCTTCAGGCTTCGAACGAGGAACTGCAGGCCTCGAACGAGGAGCTTCAGGCGTCGAACGAGGAATTGCAGGCGTCGAACGAGGAGTTGCACGCGGTCAACGAGGAACTGGTCTCGGTCAGTGCCGAGCATGAGCGCAAGATCGAGATGCTTTCCGATCTGAACTACGACATGGAGCGGGTCTTCGAGAGCATAGAGGCCGGAATGATCATGCTCGACAAGGATCTGCGGATCAGCCGGTTCACCCATGCCTGCGGCAATGTCTTCGAACTGGAGCATCAGGACGTGGGGCGGAACATCGCGAACGTGGGCGCACGGCCCGAATTCGTCGATCTTGCGGCACTGGCGCGTGCGGCGAAGGACAGCGGACGGGAGCAGGTGGCTTCCGGCACGTTCCGTGGCGGCGACATGACGATCCGCGCGAATACCGTGGCCGCAGCCTCGACGGGGCGCGGCGGTGTGATCCTGCTGGTTACGGGCGGTGCTGTCGAGGCGGTGATCAAGGGCCGTCATGACGGAGGTGGCGATGGTTCGTAACCGTGCCAACGGAACCGTGACCGTGGGGGTCGGGGCGTCTGCGGGCGGGCTCGACGCGCTGGTGCGGTTCTTCGGGGCAACCAATACCGATCTGAACGCAGCCTTCATCGTGGTCCAGCATCTCGATCCGACCCAGAAGAGCATCATGGCAAGCCTGCTCGGGCGCGAGACGGCGCTGGAGGTGCATGAGGCGCGGCACTCCGAGCGGTTGCAGCCGCGCACGGTCTACACGGTGCCACCGGGAAAATATGCCACGCTGCTCGATGGGCATATCGTGCTCGAGGAGCCGACGGAGGAGCGCTATCACCGCTCGCCCATCGATCACCTCTTCCGCGGGTTGGCCGAGGCCTATGGCGCGCGGAGCATCGGTATCGTGCTGTCAGGCACGGGAAGCGATGGCAGCAAGGGCCTTTCCGCGATCAAGGCTGCGGGGGGCATGACGCTGGTGCAGTCGCCGGCGGACGCGGAGTTCGACGGGATGCCGCGGGCGGCCATCGAATGCGGGGCGGCGGATATCGTCGCGGGCGCCGAGGATCTCCCGAACCGGCTGCGCCAGCGGCTCGGGCTCGTGCAGCGGATGCCCCCGCCCTCGGAGGATCGCGACGACGGTCTGGCGGAGGTGCTCGATGTACTGAGCATCTGCGACGGTTTCGATTTCTTCGAATACAAGCCCTCGACGCTCGGGCGGCGGGTGCGCCGGCGGATCCTGCGCAGCGGTGTGGGCGATATCGAGGAATACGTCGAGTTGCTGCGCAAGACGCCCGACGAGCGCAAGACGCTGATCAATGACCTGCTGATCGGGGTGACGAGCTTCTTCCGCGATCCCGAGGCCTGGCAGGAATTCTCGGAGCTTGCGCTCAAACCCACCATTGAACGGTTGAGCGACGGGGCGACGCTTCGGGCCTGGACCGCGGGCTGCGCCAGCGGCGAGGAAGCCTACACGCTTGCCATGGCAGTGATGGAATGCGCGGAGACGCTCAAGAAGCGCGTGGGTGTGCAGGTTTTCGGCACCGACCTGAATGCCAATGCCATCGAGGTGGCGCGTGCGGGCATCTACGCGGCGGCCTCGATCAGCGATTTCACCCAGGAGCGGGCCGATCGCTGGTTCACCCGCAACAATTCCCAGATCCGTGTCGTGCCTGAGCTGCGCGAGAAGGTGGTGTTCTCGACCCAGAACGCGGTGAACGATCCGCCGTTTTCCTCGCTCGACATCATCACCTGCCGGAACTTGCTCATCTATCTCGACAATCACGCCCAGGACCGGCTGATGGATCTCTTCCATTTCTCGCTCTGCGAGGGGGCATACATCATGCTGGGCTCGGCAGAGACCGCCTCGCGCTCGCAAGGGCAGTTCAGCGTGGTTTCGGCCAAGAACCGCATCTATCAGCGTATCGGCGGGCGCTCGCGCCTCTTGCCGTCACGCCCGGCGCAGAAGGGCCAGGGGGACAAGGAGACCAAGGCGCGGGATGCGGGCGCCATCGTGGCGAATGCCGCGACCAACACGATGATCTCGCGTTTCGTTCCGCCGGCGGTTCTCCTGAAGGAGAATTTCGACATCATCGGGATGCATGGCGATCTCGGCGAATACATCCGCTTTCGCCGTGGCGGTCTGACCTCCAGCATTCTCAACATGGTGGCCGATCCCTACCAGGTTCAGGTCTGGAAGGCGGTGCAGTCGGCGCGGGCCGACAATGCGGCGGCGGAGGCAATCGTCAATCCAATCGAGCCTGGCCAGTCCCGCGTCACGATTATCGCGGAACCGGTGGGAAGCGGGTCGAACCGTGAATACCTCGTCTATTTCCTGAAGGATGCACCGCTTACCGTTTTCGAACCGGACCACTATGCCCGCAGGGACACGGGCGAGCCGCTCCTGCCGGCGGGGGACGAGTCCGTCGAGAGCTATCGCCGTGAAGTCGTGATGCTCCGCGACGAGTTGCAGTCGGTGATCGAGCGCAGCGAACGCTCGAACGAGGAGTTGCAGGCGGCCAACGAAGAGGTGATGAGCGCCAACGAGGAGCTTCAGAGCTCCAACGAGGAACTCGAGACCTCGCGCGAGGAGCTGCAATCGCTCAACCAGGAGCTCAAGAGCATCAATCTAGCGCTCGAGGAGAAGGTTTCGGAACTCGAGGCGACCAACGACGATTTGTCCAATCTCATCCGCTCCACCGATGTGGCGACGGTGTTTCTGGACACGAATTTCTGCATTCGCCGCTTCTCGGGGCGGGCGGTGGATCTCCTGAGCATCCGGGACAAGGATATCGGCCGTCCCGTGGGGGACCTGTCGCTGAAGGTGGACGACCCCACGCTGATCCGGGATCTCGAGAGCGTCATGGCCAATCTGGAAACGGTGGAGGTGGATGTCTCGGGTGCCGGACGGTCCTATCTCCGCAGGGCCACGCCCTACCGCACGCGGACGAACGTGATTCAGGGCGCGATCGTCACCTATTCGGATGTGACGGCGCTCGCACGCTCGATGGAGAAGCTGAGCCTTCAGGCCGCACGCCAGGCGGTGGTGGCGGAGCTTGGCGAGCTCGCGCTGGGCAGCCAGGACGAGGTGCTGCTCTTCGATCGGGCCGCGAAAGGTGTGCAGGAGAGCCTCGGCGCGGCGCTTACGGCTGTGCAGCGCTACGATCCCGAGACCCGGAGCTTCTGTCTCGTGGCAGGGGCCGGTCGGGCGTCGCGGTTCAAGGGCACGCTCACCATCAACGAGAGCCGCAACGAACTGGGCCTCGCCTTTCTCCAGCACGGGCCACTCGTCACCGCCGATGCAGTGACCGAAACGCGCTTCATGCGCTCCGCGCTGCTCAAGGACAGCGAGGTGCATTCGGGGGTCTGCGTGACCATCGGGCCCATGCTCAACCCCTGGGGGGTTCTCGAGGTCTGGTGGAACGAGGTGGGCAAACCCGATGGCGAGACGGTCAACCATGTAAGCTCGCTCGCCGGCGTGCTGTCGCTTGCCATATCGCAGGCCGAGAGCCGACAGCTGCGCGAGAACGAGCGCGAGGTGCTGCAATCGCTGATCGACGGGTTGCCGGTGCTCTTCGGCGTGGTCGATGCCGGTTCGAAGTTCGAACTGTTCAACAGCCGGTTCGAGACGATCGGCTGGCTGCCCGACGAGATCAAGGGCGCCCCGGTGGAGGAGGTTCTGGGCCCCGCCGCGGGCAAGGCGGTCGCGGCCCTTCTGGCCGATCCGGCGGCGGCACCGGGCAAACCGCGCGAGATCCAGCTCCAGTATCCCGGCGGACGGCAGAAGACGCATCTGCTCTACTGCGTGCCGAGGCTCAATCGGGGCCGGATGATCGGGGCCTATCTCGCGGTGCTCGACATCCACGAGCGGAAGATGTGGGAGGAGCGCAACCGGGTCATTTCCGCCGAGCTCGACCATCGGGTGAAGAACATCCTCGCGCTCGTCAGCACGATCACCCGGATGACCGGGCGCTACACCCAGAATTTCGAGGATTTCCAGAATGTCCTGACCGAGCGGATCGATTCGCTTGCACGCACCCATGCGCGGCTCGCGGCGAAGAGCTGGGCGGGCATGGAACTGCGCCAGCTGGTGGAGGACGAACTGGCGGCCTACATGCCGCCCGAATCGGGGCGCTACACGCTGAGCGGCCCCAATGTGGATCTCGGCATGCGGGCGACACAGAGCCTATCGATGGTGATCCACGAGTTGACCACCAACGCGGTGAAATACGGGGCGCTTTCCAGTACGCCCGGCACGCTCGACGTGACCTGGTCGCTGGACGAGGAGGCGCTTGAAATCTGCTGGACCGAAACGGGGGCCAGCACGCCGAAACAGGAGCCCGACCGGAAGGGGTTCGGAACAACGGTGATCGAGAATGCGATCAAGCGGCAGCTCTCGGGCAAACTCGAGCGCAGCTATGACGACGACGGCCTGCGCTACGTTCTCAGGATTCCCGTCGGGAAGATCGAAGAGGGAAGCAATGAGCACGAACCCGGTTGACGCGCAGGGCGCTCCGCGCGTGCTTGTCGTCGAGGATGAGTCGCTCATCGCGATGGATGTGCAGGACCTGCTGGAGGATTCGGGCTTCGAGGTGCTCGGCCCGACCGACAGCGTGAAGGAAAGCCTCGAGGTGCTGAGTTGCCAGGTGGTGGATGTGGCCGTGCTCGATCTCAACCTGCATCGGGAGCGCAGCGACATGGTCGCGGACTGCCTTGAGGATCTCGGCGTGCCCTTCCTCTACCTCACCGGGCACCGGCGCGAGGTGCTTCCCTTTCGTCACCGGGAGCGGCCTCTGGTCGAGAAACCGTTCCAGCGCCGCCGGCTCATCGAGGGGCTGCGTGCGCTCATTGCCAGAACGGGTGGGAAATGCAACAACCCAAAGTTGTAGCGAACTGTGCACTGGCCGCTCTTGCGGTCAGCGACCACGATGATTATTCCTCAATCACCCCCGAGGTTCTCCAGTTCCCCCAGCCGGAGCCAGATCACGGATCCAACGCTGGAATACGTCGGGCGCCAGAAACGAGACGAGCGCCAAAGAAAGGCTTCCTTCCCAATGAGCGATCCCATTGAGACCTATATGAACCTCGTCCCCATGGTCGTCGAGCAGACGGCCCGTGGCGAGCGCGCATACGATATCTTCTCGCGCCTTCTCAAGGAGCGGATCATCTTCGTCTCTGGGCCGGTTCACGACGGAATGTCCACGCTTATCGTGGCGCAGCTGCTGTTCCTTGAAGCGGAGAACCCGAAGAAGGAAATCTCGATGTACATCAACAGCCCCGGTGGCGTGGTGACATCGGGCCTGTCGATCTATGACACGATGCAGTATATCCGCCCGCCGGTTTCGACGCTCTGCGTCGGACAGGCCGCCTCCATGGGCTCGCTGCTGCTGACCGCGGGTGCCAAGGACATGCGGTTCGCCCTTCCCAACGCACGGATCATGGTTCACCAGCCCTCGGGCGGGTTCCAGGGCCAGGCGACGGACATAATGATTCACGCGCGCGAGACCCAGGCCCTTAAAAACCGCCTCAACGAGGTTTATGTGCATCACACGGGCCAGTCCTTCCAGGACGTGGAGGCGGCGCTGGAGCGCGATCGTTTCATGTCCGCGCAGGATGCAAAGGACTGGGGCCTGATTGACGACATCGTGAAGCGTCGGGAAGTGGACGAGGCTTCGGAATAAGTTAGCGTTTGTCCAGTAACCTCACTGATCTCTTGGGGCTTGTAATTCTACTGTCATGCATGTTCCTATGGAGATGTGACACAGTCGACAGAGGTGAGTTTACGTTGAACGCGCTGGACTGGTTGGCGAGAGCCGGAGAACGAGCATGAGCAAGACAAGCGGCGGCGACGCGAAAAATACACTTTACTGCTCATTCTGTGGGAAGAGCCAGCATGAGGTCCGCAAGCTTATTGCGGGCCCGACCGTTTTCATCTGCGATGAATGTGTCGAGCTCTGCATGGACATCATCCGCGAGGAGACGAAGAGCAATCTCGTCAAGTCCTCGGACGGTGTGCCGACGCCCCACGAGATCTGCAAGGTGCTGGACGATTACGTGATCGGCCAGGCAGTGGCGAAGAGGGTGCTGTCGGTTGCGGTGCACAACCACTACAAGCGTCTCAATCACGCCAGCAAGAACTCGGATGTCGAGCTTCAGAAGTCGAACATCATGCTGATCGGCCCCACGGGCTGCGGCAAGACGCTTCTGGCCCAGACGCTGGCGCGCATCCTGGATGTGCCCTTCACCATGGCCGATGCGACGACGCTCACGGAAGCGGGCTATGTCGGCGAGGATGTGGAGAATATCATCCTCAAGCTGCTGCAGTCGGCGGAATACAACGTCGAGCGCGCGCAGCGCGGCATCGTCTACATCGACGAGGTCGACAAGATTTCCCGCAAGTCCGACAATCCCTCCATCACGCGGGATGTCTCGGGCGAGGGCGTGCAGCAGGCGCTTCTGAAGATCATGGAAGGCACGGTCGCTTCGGTTCCGCCGCAGGGCGGGCGCAAGCATCCGCAGCAGGAATTCCTGCAGGTGGACACGACCAACATCCTGTTCATCTGCGGTGGTGCCTTTGCCGGTCTCGACAAGATCATCGCGCAGCGCGGCCGTGGCTCCGCCATGGGCTTCGGGGCGGATGTGAAGGACGAGGAAGAGCGGCGCGTGGGCGAGCTCTTCGAGGAACTCGAGCCGGAAGATCTGCTGAAATTCGGCCTGATCCCCGAGTTCGTCGGTCGTCTGCCGGTTCTGGCGACGCTAACCGATCTTGACGAGGATGCGCTCATAACCATCCTGAGCGAGCCGAAGAACGCCCTGATCAAGCAGTATCAGCGTCTCTTCGAGATGGAGGACGTGAAGCTCACCTTCGCCGAAGATGCGCTGCGGGCGATCGCCAAGCGTGCCATCGAGCGCAAGACCGGTGCTCGCGGGCTGCGGTCGATCCTCGAGGAAGCCCTGCTCGACACGATGTTCGAACTGCCTTCCATGCAGGGTGTCGAAGAGGTCGTGGTCAACGAGGAGTGCATCACCCGCAAGGCCGATCCGCTGCTGATATATGTCGAGCACCGGGGTGAAGGGTCCGCCTCCGCTTCCTGATCCGATTGCCTGCGCCCGGACGGTTTGTCTGTCCGGGCCTGTCTCCCCGGCGCTGGACCCGCCGCCCGGAATGCTACATAAGCTAGTGTGACCGATCGCTTCCGGAGGATCCCCGAATGAGTCTTCTCGCGCAGCTTTTCACCTGGTGGAATGGCCAGACCATTGCCACGCGGTTCTACACCTCGCGCAAGGGCCAGAAGGTGGGAGAAGACGGCGACGGTAACATCTACTACCAGTCGGCGGACGGCGCGAAGCGCTGGGTGATCTACAACGGTGAGGCCGAGGCCAGTCGGGTGTCGCCCGAATGGCATGGCTGGCTGCATCACACCTGGCAGGAGCCGCCGACCGAGGCCCCGTTGCCGCACAAGCCCTGGGAAAAGCCGCACCAGCCCAACATGACCGGCAGTGCCGCGGCCTATCATCCGGCGGGCAGCCTGCTCGCGGCGCAGCCCGTATCGCGCAGCGACTACGAGGCCTGGTCGCCGGAATGAGCGCGGCTCGGACGGGCTGATTGATCCATGGCGAATACCGCAGCAGAAACGGTGATTGGCGCGGCGGTTCTGGCGCTGGCGGGCGGCTTTCTCGTCTATGCCGGCCAGACGTCCGGCTTCGGTGTGGAAGGCGACAGCTATGCGCTCAATGCGAGCTTTCGCAGTGTCGAGGGGATCGCGGTCGGCACGGATGTGCGGCTGGCGGGCATCAAGGTCGGCACGGTGACGGGTCTCGAACTCGATCCCGTGAGCTACCGCGCTCGTGCATCCTTCACTGTGGATGACGAACTGGAAATTCCTGAAGATTCGGACGTAAAGATCGCTTCCGAGGGGCTTCTGGGCGGCAACTACATCGAGATCACGCCGGGAGCCTCCGAATTCATGCTCGCCGACGGCGATGAATTTCTGAACACCCAGGGCTCGGTGAGCCTGCTCAACCTTCTCATGCGTTTCGGAACCGGCAACGAATGATCGCACGTCCTCTTGTCCTTGTCGCGGCGCTTCTCGTCGGCGCCTCAACCGCGGCCTCGCAATCGGTGGTCGTCGCGGGCCCGGAACAGACGGTCGAGGCGCCCAATGTGCATCTGCGCGGGCTCGATACGGTCAATGGCGCGGCGCAGGATATCGAGCTTCGGGCGGGTGAGACGGTGCGCTTCGGCCATCTAGAAGTTTCGGTCGATACCTGCCGGGTGCCCCGCGGTGACACAACGGGCGATGCCTTTGCCTTTGTCCGCATCCGGGATATCCGGGAGACGGAGGCGCGGTTTTCGGGCTGGATGTTTGCGTCGTCGCCGGCGCTCTCTGCGCTCGATCACCCGCGCTACGATGTCTGGGTGGAGAGCTGCAGCAGTTCCTGACGGCTTGCCGCCGGATCGAGTGCATGGAAATCCGCCCTGACGCCGAGCGCATCGCGGAGCCGCTTCCGGTAGTCCGCGCGGCTGATCTCGCAGGCCCCGAGACGCATCAGGTGATCGGTGACGAACTGGGTGTCGAGAAGCAGGAACCGCCCGGCGCGGAGCCGCGCCACCAAGGCGATGAGCGCGAGCTTCGAGGCGTCGCGCTGGCGGCTGAACATGCTTTCTCCGAAGAAGGCGCCACCGAGGCTGACCCCGTAGAGCCCGCCGGCCAGGGCGCCCTCCTGCCAGATCTCGACCGAATGCGCGTTGCCGCGTTCGAACAGCGCGCGGTATAGATCCTTGATGCGCTCGCTGATCCAGGTCTCTGGCCGCTCGGCGCAGGCGTCGATCACCTCGGCGAAGGCGGTGTCGATTCGAATCTCGAAATCGCGGGTGCGGAAGGTGCGGGCCAGCCTGTGCGAGACCCGAAGCCCGTCGAGCGGCAGGATGCCCCGCCGCTCCGGATCAACCCAGAACAGGTTGCGCGCCTCGCGGTCCTCCGCCATGGGAAAGACGCCCGACGCATAGGCGCGCACCAGGAGGTCGGGCGTGATTTCCTGTCGGTCGGGTCCGCCCATGCCGCGCTCAGCCCTGGCGGGCGAGCCAGTGTTCAAGCCAGTGAATGTCGTAGGCCCCGGTCTGGATGTCCGGCTCGGCAAGCAGCTGGTGGAACAGCGGTGTCGTGGTGTCGATTCCGTCCACGACCAGCTCGGACAGTGCGCGTTCGAGCCGGGCGAGTGCCAGGGGGCGATCTGCGCCATGCACGATCAGCTTGCCCACGAGACTGTCGTAATAGGGCGGGATGACGTAGCCGTCGAAGATCGCGCTGTCCATGCGCACGCCAAGGCCGCCTGGCGCGAAATAGGTCTTCACCTTGCCGGGCGAAGGCGAGAAGTTCGGCAGCTTCTCCGCGTTGATCCGGCATTCGATGGCGTGGCCCTTGGGCACGAGGTCGTCCTGCGTGAAGCTCAGCGGCAGACCGGAGGCGACCCGGATCTGCTCCTGCACGAGATCGACCGAGAACACGGCTTCCGTCACCGGATGCTCGACCTGGAGCCGGGTATTCATCTCGATGAAGAAGAACTCGCCGTTCTCGTAGAGGAACTCGATGGTGCCGGCGCCGGAATAACCCATCTTGCCCACGGCATCGGCGCAGATCCCGCCGATTCGGGCGCGCGCCGCGGCGTCGATGGCCGGGGAGGGGGATTCCTCGAGCACTTTCTGGTGGCGGCGCTGCAGGCTGCAGTCGCGTTCGCCCAGATGCACGGCATTGCCCTTGCCGTCACCGAAGACCTGGATCTCGATATGGCGCGGGGTGTCGAGATACTTCTCGAGATAGACCTCGTCATTGCCGAAGGCGGCCTTCGACTCCGAGCGGGCGGTGCGGAAGGCTGTTTCCAGTTCGGAGGCCGAGCGCGCGACCTTCATGCCGCGCCCGCCACCACCGGCGGTGGCCTTGACGATCACGGGGTAGCCGATCGCTTCGCTGAGCGTATGCGCTTCCTCGTAGGTCGCGACGCCGCCGTCGGAGCCCGGCACACAGGGCACACCGAGCACGCGCATGGTTTCCTTCGCGGTGATCTTGTCGCCCATCTGCCGGATATGCTCGGCGCTCGGCCCGATGAAGGCGATGCCGTGATCCTCGACGATCTGCACGAAGTTGGCGTTCTCCGAGAGGAACCCGTAGCCGGGGTGGATCGCGTCGGCTCCGGTGATCTCGCAGGCCGAGATGATGTTGGGGATCGAGAGATAGCTTTGCGCGGCGGGCGGCGGGCCCACGCAGACGCTTTCATCAGCCATCCGCACGTGCATCGCGTTGGAATCCGCGGTGGAATGGATCGCGACCGTCTGGATGCCCATTTCCTTGCAGGCCCGGTGGACGCGCAGGGCGATTTCGCCCCGGTTGGCTATCAGAACCTTGTTGATCATGATGAACGATGCCTCCTGCGCGACCGGCGGCTCATTCGAGAATGATCAGCGGGGCGCCGAACTCCACCGGCGATCCGTCATCCACCAGGATACGGGCAACCTTGCCCGCGCGTGGAGCCGGGATCTGGTTCATGGTCTTCATCGCCTCGATGATGAGAAGCGTCTGGCCCTCGTCGACCGTGTCGCCGACACGGATGAAGGCGGGAGCTCCCGGCTCGGACTGCATGTAGACCGTTCCGACCATGGGCGAGGGGATCATGCCGGGATGCTCAGCCGGATCGCCGCTGGCGGGTTTGGATGCGGCCTGTGCCGGCTCGGCCTGCTGGGCCGGAGCGGGGGCCGTGGCCATGGCCGTTGCCACCGGTGCGGGCGCGGGCGCTGCCATGATCTCTCGAGCCACCCGAACCACCAGCCCGTCATCGGCGCCGTAGCTGCGCTCGACTTCGATCTCGGTCAGATCGTTGTCCCGCAAGAGTTCTGCGAGCGCTCTTATGAAATCGACATCGGCCTCTTGCGGTCTGTTTTTCATGGCTCGCTCTATTCTCGCTCGGTCATTCCGCCGGACAGGTTCCGGCCCGTTTTCATTGGTTACTACACGAAGCTATATTGCGCCCGGCTGCTACTTGAAAGCCGGAAATCTGCGGCAAGGCTAGTCCAGAGCCGCACGTTTCTCCTCCACGAGCGCCTGCATCTGCTCCAGCGGCACGTATCCGCGGACCAGCTCATCCTCGAAGACGAAAGTGGGGGTTCCCGAAACCTGAAGCGTTTCGGCGAGTGCACGGTTGCCGTTGATCCGCTCCGTCACTTCCGGCGCATCCATCCCCGCGCGGATCTCCTCCGGGTCGAGATCGTTGGCCCGCAGCAGCGCGTCGAGGGATTGCTCCGTCACCTGGCCGCGGCCTTCCATCATCGCGTTGTGCAGCCGCAGGTAGGCCTCCTCGCCCGCATTGATCTGGGTGGAGATCGCGGCGCGTGCCGCCAGTTCGGAATTGGGCCCAAGAATGGGGAACTCCTTGATGATCCAGCGGATCTCGCCGTCGCTTTCCAGAAGCTCCGCAAGCTCGGGATGGGCCTTCCGGCAATAGCCGCACTGGTAGTCGAGAAACTCCACGATCGTCAGGTCGCCCTCGGGGTTGCCGCCCTCGTAGGAGTAGCCGTCGTCGAAGATCGCTGTGGCGTTACGTGCGACCAGCCCTTTGTCCGCCTCAGCCGTCGCGGCCCGCTGCTGCTCCTCGAGGAGGGCATACATCTCCATCATGATCTCGGGATTTTCCAGCAGGTAGCTGCGGATTTCCTCGTGCAGCGCCGCACGGCTTTCCGCATCGAGATCGAGCAGGGGCGAGTCCGCACGAACCGGCGCTGCCGCGCAGAACAGTGCTGCCGCCAGCCCGATCCAGGATTTCGCATGTCTCGTCGTCATTGGCTTCACTCCCGCGTCCGCCGTGTCATCGTTATCACATCTTCCGCGCGCTGCCACCCGGGCGAGCCCTTGGGCAGCAGCTGCGCCGCCCGGTGGGCATTTCGCGCCGCATCCTGGAAGTCGCCCATGAGCACGAAGCGCTCCGCCGTTGCAAGGGCTGCCGCACCCTCGTTGCCGAGCCGGGCCTCCGCAAGCGCCAGGTCGCGCAGAACGCCCGCATTGGCCTTGTCATATCGTGCGGAAATCCCGAGCTTTTCCGCGGCCTCGCGATTGGCGGCCTCCGTGTTCATGTTGAGCAGTGCGCGCCCCAGTCCGCCCAGGATCTGTGGCTCGAGGGGGGCGGCCTCGACCGCTGTGCGGTAGGCCTCCGCCGCCGCTTCCGCGCGCCCCGATTCGAGCAGGAACTGCCCCTTGAGTTCGAGGTAGTAGGGGTCGTCCGGGCGCATCGCGATCAGCGTGTCGACGGCGGCAATGGCGCTGTCCGGGTCGGGAAGCCGGTGGAGCGCCACTGCGCGGGCCAGCATTTCGGGCTCGGTGTCGACCGTTTCGGGGTAGCGGCGCAGGGTTTCGCGTGGCGGGCGCAGGAAACCCTCGAGTTTCGCCACCATGCGCGCGTGCCAGTAGACCAGTTCCGGGTCCGGCGCCCGGCCCTCGGGCAGTTTCTGTGCCTCTTCGGCGATCAGCGACAGCCGGTCCGACCAGATCGGGTGGGTGGTGGCGTAGCGGTTGGCTGACAGCGAGCGCTGGAAATCGCGGCTCTTGAAGTCCCGGAGAACCTCGAGCATCGCATCGGGGTCGCTTCCCGACATGGCGAGATAGCGCAGGCCCATTCGGTCGGCGGCGGCCTCCTCGGCGCGATTGTGCGAAAGCAGCTGACGGTTGATCGCCTGCTGCGAGGAACTGGCGAGCGCAATGCCCGCCTCCGGGCTTCCGGCCAGTGTCGCGGCGGCCGCGCCAAGCATTCCGATCACCGCCGCACCGCGCACGCCCCTGAGCGCTTCGTTGCGTCGGGCCAGGTGACCGCCTGCAATATGACCACTTTCGTGGGCGATGACGGCGCGCAGTTGGTCAACTGTCTCAAGAGACATCAACATCCCTGCGTGAACGAATATATTTTGACCACCAGCCACAAAGGCGTTCATTTCCGGGTCATTTACGATATAGACTCGCACTATCGCAGGATTCAAAGCGGCAGCGCGGAAGACTGGGTTGGAGATGCGATCGAGCGTCTCTTCGATTTCCGCATCGCGGATCAGGCCGAGCGCCGAGGCAGGCGCGAGGCAGAACGCAAGTAGCGCAAGCCATGTCAGGGCAATGAGGCTGATCGCGCGTCTCAGGCCGCCCTCCCGTGTTCTTGTGCGATCCGAGGAATTCATCGGCGGTCTGCCGCCGATTGCGTTGAGGCAACGTAGGAGATCAGGTGTGCGCACATCAAGCCGGGGTGAAGTTGATCCCTTCATTGTGATGGATGTCATGGAGGAAGCCCGTGCCGAAGAGGAGAGGGGCAGACATATCATTCACATGGAAGTAGGTCAGCCGGCCGCGACCATACCCGATTCCGCCCGAGAAGCCCTCGTCGAGGCGATGGAAACCGACCCGCTTGGCTATACGGTGGCGCTCGGCCTGCCGGAACTGCGCGAGGGCATCGCCGCGCTCTATGACGACTGGTACGGGATCGACCTCGATCCGCAGCGGGTGATCGTCACCTCGGGCTCCACCGCCGGGTTTATCCTCGCCTTCACCAGCCTCTTCGACGAGGGCGACCGGGTGGCGATCGGCGATCCGGGCTATCCGAGCTATCGCAACATCCTGCGCTCCCTAGGGTATCAGCCCGTGGGCATCCAGACCTCCGCCGAGCACCGCTTTCAGCCGCGCCCGCAGGACCTGACAGGCGACCTGTCGGGTCTGCTCGTGGCAAGTCCCGGAAATCCCACCGGAACCATCCTGCCGCGGGAGGACCTCTCTTCGCTGATCGGGGCCGCGCAGGATCGCGGCATCGCCTATATCTCCGACGAGATCTATCACGGGCTGCATTACGATGCGCCCGCGACCTCGGCGCTCGAGTTGAGTGACCGGGTCTACGTGATCAATTCCTTCTCGAAATTCTTCTGCCTGACAGGCTGGCGGATCGGTTGGATGATCGTGCCGCCCGAGCATGTACGCCGGATCGAACGCATCGCCCAGAACATGTTCATCTGTGCGCCGCACGTGAGCCAGGTGGCGGCGCTTGCGGCGCTGCGGTCGCGGGGGGAACTCGAGGAACGCGTGCCGCAATACGGGCGCAACCGCGAGATCCTGCTGAAGGGGCTGCCCGAAGCCGGGTTTCGGAAGATCACCCGGCCCGATGGCGCGTTCTACATCTATGCGGATGTATCCGAATTCACCTCCGACAGCCGCGCCTTCGCCACGCAGTTGCTGCGCGAGGCGGGTGTCTCGGTAACGCCGGGTCTTGATTTCGATCCGGGGCGCGGCCACGGCACGATCCGGTTCTCCTTCGCCGGTGACGAGGGTGAACTGAGGGAGGGGCTGCGCCGATTGGGCAACTGGATGGGCAAGCAGCGCGCGGGAAGGGCGCAATCCGGCCGACCCGGCGGAATCCGCAACCTGCCGGACGCTCCGCCCAGGCGTGCCGCCCTCTGAGCGGCAGGCCGAACGCTCTCGCGGCCCGGATCAGGCCGCTTCGGAGGGGGGAGTGCTGCTTTCGCCCGCGTCGGAAGCCTCTTCCTTTGAGGTTTCCTTGGCCTCAGAGGCCTTGCTGCTGCGGCGGGTCGAGGCACGGCGCGGCTTGCGCGCGGGTGTCTTCTTCGTTTCGGCGCTGGCCTCCGCCTCGGCCTGGGGCTCTGCCTCGGCGTCGGTTTCCGCTGCTGCAGCCTCTGCGGCTTCTTGCGCCGCATCCCGTTCCGCCGGGCCGCGGAAGTCGCGCATCAGAAAGGCCGGGACGTGATCGCCCATGCCGACCACGACTTCACCGCCGCCACGGCGCGAGCCGTTGGAAGACCGACCCTGACGACCGCCGTTGCCCGAAGCGCTGCCACCGGAGCGGCCACGCGATCCGCCGCGACTGCGGCGTCCGGTTTCGGATTTCTGCACCGGAGCCTCCTCGCTCGCGCGTTCGGTCTTGGCGGGCGCCTCTTTCGCAAGCGGGCTTTCGATCCTGTCGATCGTCTTCTTTACCAGTTCTTCGATCTTCGCGAGATATTTCTCGTCTGACGGAACGCTCAGCGTGACGGACTTGCCGGTGCGCCCGGCGCGGCCCGTGCGTCCGATCCGGTGGACGTAATCCTCGGAATGGATCGGCACGTCATAATTGTAGACATGGCTGACATTGGGAATATCGAGCCCGCGTGCGGCCACGTCCGAGGCGATGAGTAGCTTGAGATCGCCATCGCGGAACTGGCCGAGGATCTGCATACGGAGCTTCTGATCGAGATCGCCGTGAAGCGCTGCGGCATTAAGCCCGTGCTTCTTGAGCGACTTGGCGACGATATCCACGTCGCGCTTGCGATTGCAGAACACGATCCCGTTCGTCAGCGCATCCCCTTCGGCCGCGATCAGCCGGCGCAGGATCTCGCGTTTCTCGCTGTCTGTCCGGTCCTTGCGCGACGGCGTGTGCTCGCAGATCGCCTGCTCGATGGTTTCGGAGGTGGTCGCCTGGCGCGCCACTTCGACCCGCTCGGGATTGTGGAGGAATTCCTCGGTGATGCGGGTGATTTCCGGCGCCATCGTTGCGGAGAAGAAGAGCGTCTGGCGCGTGAAGGGCACGAGCTTGAAGATGCGCTCGATATCCGGGATGAAGCCCATGTCGAGCATCCGGTCGGCCTCGTCCACCACCATGATCTGCACGCCGGTGAGCATCAGCTTGCCGCGCTCGAAATGATCGAGCAGGCGGCCGGGCGTTGCGATAAGCACGTCGACGCCGCGATCGATCAGGCGGTCCTGATCCTTGAAGGAGACACCGCCGATCAGAAGCGCCATGGAGAGCTTGAGATGCGCGGAATACTTCTCGAAGTTCTCGGCGACCTGGGCTGCGAGCTCGCGGGTCGGCGCAAGCACGAGGCTGCGCGGCATCCGGGCCCGGGCACGTCCCTGAGACAGGTGGCAGAGCATCGGCAGCACGAAGGACGCCGTCTTGCCGGTGCCGGTCTGGGCTATGCCGAGCACGTCGCGGCCTGCGAGGGCATGCGGAATGGCCTGTGTCTGAATGGGTGTAGGTTCGGTGTAGCCGGATTCGGTTACAGCCTGAAGGACCCGCGGGTCGAGCGAGAGATCGTTGAAACTTGTCATATGGCCTGCGTTACTGATTGCGGTCGATTGGCCGCAAGTTCCCATACGCGGCCCGGACCTCCGGATTGAGATCCTGCATTGGGGTCCACCGCATACAATAATAAATCGAATACGTCAATTGTGCCCTTTCGCCGATCAATGCGGTGTTGCGTAAAATACATGGGTACCGGACGAAGAACCGTTTCAGCGGGAAACACCGACTGGAAAGCGACTTTGGACAGGTCATTGTTTTGGTGCGTGAGCGCGGGTTCAGGCCGGTATCAGTTCGAACATATCTCTCTTTCGATACGCCTTGTTTTATGGCGTTTCAGAGCCTGTCCCATCCAGTCGCCGTCCGGTGGAAGCCGACGCTTGCAACTCTGCCGAAACTCAGGTCCGACGTTGCCGCGTATCGGTCCACCTGCACCGATCTGCCGTCGATCTCGATGAGGTTAAAGTCGTTCTCCTCGCCGCGCCGTCGTGTCGACAGGCCGGTGCCTGCCTGGATCTGGAGGGTTTGCGCGCCCCCGAGCCGGGTCGCGACCGGGTCCGCGCGCCAGACATGAAGATGGCCCGAGAGCACCATGTTCACGCCGGCGTCGCTCAGGGCCTCGATGCCCGCCTGCGCGCCCTTCATGAGCGCCTTCGGCTCGCCCGGCAGATGCGAGAAGGGGTGGTGCACCATGAGAACGCGCATCATGTCGGTGTCTCCCTGGCCCAGGCGGGCCGCGGCCCGCCGGATCGCGCGCCGGCCGATCTTACCGCGCTGGTGGGCATGGGGATCGACCGTGTTGACCCCGACGAGGGTCATTTCCGGATCCCGGTGGAGCGGTTCGAGTTGGCGCGAGATCCACCTGCGGTAGCCGCGGAAGGGTGCGATCAGCCGTCCCGCGAGATTGTAGAGCGGCACGTCGTGGTTGCCCGGCACCGCGAGCCAGGGCGCGGGCAGCCGGTCGAGAAAGGCCCGTGCGGCCCGGAACTCCGAGCTTCGCGCCCGCTGGGTGAGGTCGCCGGAAACCGCCACGAGATCGGGCGAAAGCCGCTCCACCGCGTCGAGCAGGGGCTGCTGCAGCTCCGGCGCCACGCGGCCGAAATGCAGGTCGGACATGTGCAGCAGGCGCCTCATCCCGTCTCGTCCGCCCCCTGTGGCGGGACAATGAGACGCAGGGCGCCGGGATGGATCTTGAAGTCGAAGGGGCTTGTCATGTGGCTCTTCTCGCCATCGCGCGCGACGAGCCTGCGTTTGCGATGGGTCTCTATGCGGATCTCGGAGCCGGTCAGCAGGGTGAAGTCGCGGTTCTTTTCCATGCCGCCCGCAGACAGCCGCAGCGCGAAGGCAAGCAGCGCCGGGCCTGTGGTGTCAGGGGCCAGGAAAAGCGCGAGCTTGCCCTGGCGCACCTCCTCGACACCCGGAAGTCCGAAGGTCTCGAGCTGGAAGGCATTCGCGGCGACAAAGGCCAGCGGCGTGCGCACCTCTCGGGTTTCGCCGTCGACGGTGATGCGCATGGGCTGGGAGGTGCGCATCCTGAGAAGGGTCACGATGACGGACCAGTAGGCGGCGATCCGGCTGCGGCCCCAGCGGCGGTAGATCCGTTCGCGGCGTTGAAGGATCGCTGCATAGGCCCCGAGGCTCGCATTGTTGAGAAACCCCGCGCCATTGACCTCGCTGCGGGAAATGCGGCGCTCCTCGCCGGTTACGAGGCAATCCACTGCCGCGTCGATCTCCTCCGGCATGCCGATCGACCGGGCGAAATAGTTGAACGTGCCGAAGGGGAGCACGCCGAAGCGCAGGCCTGCCTTCGAAACGATGGGCGCGATGGCCGAGATCGTGCCGTCGCCGCCCGCCGCCACGATGGTCGGGAAGCCTTCGCTCGTGGCTGCCTGTGCGCTGCGCTCGATGTCCTGACCGGATTTGAGCACGCGCAGGGTGAAGCGCCCCGGATGTCGCTCGAAGGCTGCATGCAACTGGGCTTCCGCAGCCCGTCGGCGCTTGCCGGAGCGGGTGTTGAGCAAGACACAGATATCGGGTGCCTGGGCTTGTGCGGGGGCGGGGTCTTCCTCGGCCACCTTCGGGTTTCCTCTCGGGCTCTATGGGTTTGTCGGTCTCCAACGCGTGGATCGACCGGTCGGTTTCCTGCTCTGCCGGGAAGAGATAGCGTCGCACGGGGCTGTCGACCACCGGAGACGAGTTGCCAATCCCGCCAGCCGGTTCCCCATGGACACAAGAGAGCGGCGGTCTGGCGGGAAAAAGGGAAAATTTTGCGTGCGAGCCGCAAAAACGCGACCGTTTGATCCATGTCGTTGCGTGGTGGCGCGCATTTGTCACGATCCGGGCGCTGCAACTGCACTGTTGTTTCTGCGCTGCGGCAGGGCCGACATTGCCGTTTCTGACCAGATGTGTATAGGCGGGCGCAACCCGAGATGAGGAATGCAATGAATCAGGAAGTCCCCAAGGCCCTGCGCGGTGTGGCCCTGCTCAAGGTCCGCAATATCCACCATTGGACCGACCGCACCTTTTCGTTCAACTGCGAACGGCCGCAGAGCTTTCGCTTCCGTTCCGGCGAGTTCGCCATGATCGGCCTGATCGTGGACGACAAGCCGCTCCTGCGCGCCTATTCCATCGCCTCGCCCTCCTGGGACGAGGAACTGGAGTTCTACTCGATCAAGGTCGAGGACGGCCCGCTCACCTCGCGCCTCCAGCACCTGCAGGAAGGCGACGAGATCGTGATGCGCCCCAAGCCCGTGGGCACGCTGGTTCATGACGCGCTGCTGCCGGGCAAGCGGCTGTTCCTCTTCTCGACCGGCACCGGCATCGCGCCCTTTGCCAGCGTCATCCGCGACCCGGAGACCTATGAGAAGTTCGACCACGTGATCCTGACCCAGACCTGCCGCGAGGCGAAGGAACTGGACTACGGCAAGCACCTGGTCGAGACGATCGCGAACGACGAGCTTCTGAGCGAACTGGTGGGCGACAAGCTCACCCATATCGCCACGACGACCCGCGAAGAAACCGAGCACATGGGCCGCATGACCGACTGGATCCGCGACGGGCGACTGGCCGCCGCGGTGGGCGGCGATCTCGACCCGAAGACCGACCGGGTGATGATCTGCGGCTCGATGGCTATGCTCCAGGACCACAAAAAGATCTGCGAGGACCTGGGCTTCGTCGAAGGCTCAAACTCCGAGCCGGGCGACTTCGTGATCGAGAAGGCCTTCGTCGACTGAGACCCTGCCGCCGCGGCAATAGAACGCCTTCGAGGCGTATTTTGCGCATTTTTCTCGCGGCGTCCGGAATGCGTTAATCGGGTCTTCAGCCAAGGTCGCGCATGTTCGCCACACCTGAGATCGGTGGGTGGTGACTTGGATAACCTGGATCACATTCTTTCTTCTGGCCCTGGCCGGTCGAGTTGCAGCTTTGATGTCGTCAATCAGGCGCTCAACTCGGTGCGGACGCATCTGGGCATGGAGGTCGCCTATCTCTCGGAATTCGTGGAGGGCCGGTCGGTCTTTCGTGCCGTCGATGCGCCGGGGCTCGAACACCTCATCAAGGTAGGCGACTCTCGCTCCCTCGACGAGGTCTACTGCCAGCACATTCTCGAAGGCCGCCTGCCCGAACTGATTCCCGATACGGCAGACGAGGCGATCGCTGTGGCGATGCCGATCACGAAGGCAGTGCCCATCGGGTCGCATGTGAGCATTCCGATCCGCAAGCCCGATGGCAGCCCATACGGCATGTTCTGCTGCCTGAGCCCGACGCCGAACCGCTCGCTCAATCCGCGCGATCTCGGCGTCATGCGCATGTTCTCCGATGTGGTCTCGCGGGAAATCAACGGGGAGATCGCGTCGCGGATGCGCGAAACCGAGATCCGCAGCCGCATCGAGGCCACGTTGCGCGAAGGCCAGTTCTCCCTGGCCTATCAGCCGATATTCGAGTTGGGCGCCAAGGCGCCTTCGGGTTTCGAGGCGCTGTGCCGGTTCTCCGCCGAACCCTATCGCACGCCCGACGTCTGGTTCGCGGAGGCCGAGAAGATCGGACTTCAGATGGATCTGGAACTGGCCGTGGTGGAGCGCGCACTCGACGGCCTCTCCGACCTGCCCGAGGGGGTCTATGTCTCGATCAATCTCTCACCGCAGACCGTGATCGAGACGGATCTCTACGCGGCCCTCAAGGGCTACCCCCTGGAGCGGATCGTGCTCGAGTTGACCGAACACGCCACGGTCACGGACTACGACAGTCTGCTCGGCAATCTCGCGCCCCTGCGGTTCGATGGGATGAAGCTCGCGGTCGATGATGCGGGCGCGGGGTATTCCGGGCTTCAGCATATACTTCGGCTGCGCCCCGACATGATCAAGCTCGACATGACGCTCACGCGCGATATCGATCGTGACTGGCCGCGTCGCTCGCTTGCGGCGGCCCTGGTGCATTTCGCGGCCGAGACCCGCGCGGTCATCGTCGCCGAAGGGATAGAGACGGCGGGCGAACTGCGGGCGTTGCAGGACCTCGGCGTTCATCGCGGACAGGGCTATTTCCTCGGTCGCCCGCAGGATCTCGATGCCGCGCGGGCCTGGTTCGACCAGGCACCGAAATCGGCACGGAAGAAGGCCGGCTGAGCCGTCAGGCCGACGCCAGATCCCCGTTCTGCCTTCGTGGCGCTCTACCGGGTCAGCCGTCGAGCCAGAGCGGATTCGACCACGCCCGGCGGCCCATGGCGTCCCGCACGATCAACCGTCGCCAGCCGCCCCTTTCCGACGCGAGCGGGAGCCGGGCACGGGTGAGGCCTGCGCCCACCATCCGTTCGCGCCAGGTCAGGTCGCCCGCGAGAATGATCGAGGAGGCCGGAGAGCAGGCGACCTCGATCGCGTCGCCGTCGCGGGCAATCGCGTGGATCTCTGGGCCCTGGCTCGCGTAGAACGCGCCGTGCTTTAGGGCGGCAATGAGGGCCTGGGGCGTGTTTTCTTCCGCCTTGACCATGATCCAGCCGGCGAAGGCATCGGCATTGTGCCAGTGGCTGTCATCCGAGGCGATGGCGCTCACCCGCCGCCCGGCATGAAGGAGCGCATCCCAGAGGTAGATCCCGTCGCCCCGGTCGGTCTCGATCTGGGCCTTGTGGTTGTAGATCTCCACCGCGTGGGCAGCCTCGACCGCTAGTCCGTCGGCCTCGGTGAGCTGGGACCAGAGCGGATGCGCGAGCGCCACGAAAGCGCCCGCATCCGCCGCGCGACGGGCGATCTCGGGGCCGGTTTCCGTCTCCCCGGTGGGGGCGAAATCCGGCGGCAGGCCGGCCGCCACGATATGCCACATATCGCCGCGCGAGGTCGCCTTCGGGTGCAGTTCCGCCCCGAGAAGCGTGGTGAAGCCCTTCATGCGAAAGGGCGTGGTGTCGGTGACGGGGAAGTCGAACTTCGACAGGAAATGGTCGCTGATCGAGACGAAATCATAGCCCGCCTGCCGGTAGCGCGCGCAGACCTCCCCCGGCGTAAGCGCCCCGTCGGACCGACTGGAATGACCGTGCAGGTTGCCGCGCCAGAAGCGGCCTGGGCTCTCGAAAGCGTCGAACATGGGATACTCCTCGCCGGACGGCACCCCTTATAGGTGGCCCGCCCGGTGAAGCCGAATGAAGGTTTGATGTCGGTTTGTCGACCCTTGTCGGACTACTCCGCCGCCTTTGCAATCGGGTTGTTGGGGTGGGTCGTCCAGTCGCCGTGCTCCGCGGGCACCACCCGGCCGGTGCGCGGGTCGGTGGTTCCGGCCGCGAGCTCTTCCATGGTGATGCACTCCTCCACCGGGCAGACATTGACGCAGAGGTTGCAGGCCACGCATTCGTCGTCCTTCACCTCGAACACCCGGCCCGGCTTCATCGCGATCGCTTGGTGGCTGGTGTCCTCGCAGGCGGCGAAACAGCGCCCGCACTTGATGCAGAGGTCCTGGTTGATCCGCGCCTTGGTGACATAATTGAGGTTGAGGTCCTGCCAATCCACCACATTGGGCACGGCGCGGCCCCGGATCGCGTCGAGATCGGCATGGCCCGCGTCGTCCATCCATTGCGACAGCCCGGAGGTCATTTCTTGTACCACCTTGAAGCCGTAGGTCATGGCGGCGGTGCAGACCTGGACGGTGCCGCAGCCCAGCGCGATGAACTCCGCCGCATCGCGCCAGGTGGTCACGCCGCCGATGCCCGAGATCGGCATTCCGTGGGTTTCCGGATCGCGGGCGATCTCGGCCACCATGTTGAGCGCGATGGGCTTGACCGCCGGGCCGCAGAGCCCGCCATGGGCGCCTTTGCCGTCGATGGTCGGCTCGGGGCTGAACGTGTCGAGATTGACGGATGTGATCGAGCTGACCGTGTTGATGAGGCTGACCGCATCCGCACCGCCCGCCTTCGCCGCCCGTGCCGGGAAGCGGATGTCGGTGATGTTGGGCGTGAGCTTGACGATCACCGGCATGCGGGTGTGCGCCTTGCACCAGCGCGCGACCATCTCGATGTATTCCGGCACCTGGCCCACCGCGGAGCCCATCCCGCGCTCGCTCATCCCGTGCGGGCAGCCGAAGTTGAGCTCGACCCCGTCCGCGCCGGTTTCCTCCACCAGCGGCAGGATGAACTTCCAGCTCTCCTCGTCGCAGGGCACCATCAGGCTCACGATCATGGCGCGGTCGGGGTAGTCGCGCTTCACGGCCTTGATCTCGCGGAGGTTCACCTCCAGCGGACGGTCGGTGATCAGCTCGATGTTGTTGAGCGCCAGCAGTCGGCGGTCCGCGCCCCAGATCGCGCCGTAGCGCGGTCCGTTCACGTTGACGACATGCGGATCGAGGCCGAGCGTCTTCCAGACCACGCCGCCCCAGCCGGCCTCGAAGGCCCGGCGAACATTGTATTCTTTGTCCGTCGGCGGGGCGGAGGCGAGCCAGAACGGGTTGGGGGACTTGATGCCCAGAAAGTCGCTTGCGAGGTTGGCCATGCTGCTAGTCCTCCGATCTGGCATAGAACTCGGCAAATTCCGCCATCAGCGCGGAAAATGCCTCGGGCGGCGGGAATTTCTCGTAGCTGCGCAGTGCGCCGGTCCGGGCCCATGGCAGCATTTCGGATGTGCAGGTTTCGGTGAAAGGCGCGAACCACGCAGTGTCATCCAGCATCACCGCGCGCAGGTTCACGAAGGGAAGCTCCGGCCCCAAGGTGGTGAACACCCAGCTCAGGCAGTCGGGACAATGCTGGTGATGGATATCCGCGCCCTTCAGCCCACCAACGACCGGTGTTCCGGCGATGACCTCGAACCCTGCCGCCGGGATCATCGCGGTGGTCGAAAAGGCACTGCCGGACATCTTCTGGCAACCGGTGCAATGGCAGGCCGCCGTCAGGATCGGCGGCTCGGTCACGCGAAACCGCAGCGCCCCGCAGCGACAACTTCCCTCGGCCGGCAGCGTCATCCGGGGCATCGCGGTCTCCGCGTTGCGCCGACGGCACGCCGCAAGAGGGCAGGCGGCTTGCAGTTCGGAATGTCGTCGGCCCTCGGATCATTCATGTGTCGTTCTGTTCCGCATCAGGGTTTTCGGAAGATCATCTCGCGCGGCGCGACCTTGCCGCCCTCGAGATTGGCGACGAGATTTCGGATCTTCTCCGAGGCGGAGTCGCCCATCAGCAGGTGGAGGCCGAGCGGCGGCGGCCCGTCCAGCTCCATCCGCTCCAGCACGCCGCGGAAGAAGTCGAGCGCGAAATCGCCCCGGTCGCGTTCGGCCACATTGCGAAAGCCCGCCGCCGTCGCCGCCTCGCGATAGACCTCGGGGGGTGCGACGAAGGACATCTCGGCGCTCTCCGCCCAGGGCAGGGGAAAAACGAGGTCCGTGTCGTCACCGGCGCGCATCATGTCGAAGATGGCGAAATGCCCGCCGGGTGCGAGGGCCCGCGCCGCCGAGCGGAAGAGTGCTGCCTTGTCCTCGATGTTCATGCCCACATGGAGCATCAGCGCGAGGTCGAAGGTCTCGTCCATCACCGGCAGATCCGTGGCGCTGCCAGGATGGAAGTGCGTCAGCTCGCCAAGCTCGACCGCGTTCGAGAGGTAGCGCGCGGTTTCGACATATTCCTCCGTCAGGTCCACGCCGGTCACCCGCGCGCCGTAATGCTGGGCCACGTAGCGTGCCGTGCCGCCGATGCCCGACCCGATGTCGAGCACGCGGGTGCCCGGCTCGATCTCGAGCTGTTTCAGCAGTTCATCCGTGGCGAGCAGACCGCCGGTGTGGAACTCGTCCACCGGCTTGAGGTCGTCGGGATTGAGCGCATGGCGATCAAAGCCCGCGCGCTCCAGACCGCCCAGAATGTCCCGCAGGACATGGTGAGTGCCGTAATATTCGGTCACGAGTTCGGTTGTGCCGGTCATTCAGATTTCTCCCCGAGATTATTTTTTCGCGAGGATACTACCATCAGGCGAGGCTCTTGTGGATGTCGAGTGCAGCGTTTCGTCCTTCGGCAACCGCGGTGACGGTCAGATCGTCGCCGCCGAGCGCGCAATCGCCGCCCGCCCAGATGCCGGGAAGGCTGGTGCGGCCGTTCTCGTCGACCCGGATCTTGCCGCCTTCAAGCGCGATGCCCTGCGGCGCTTCGGAGAGCGTCTGGCCGATCGCAGTGAAGATCTGGTCGGCTTCGAGCCGGAATGTTTCGCCGGTTTCGCGCAGGCCCGTTTCGGTCTCTTCGGTATAGGCGAACTCGACGGCCGCCCCGCTCCCATTGCCGATCACCCGCTTCGGAGACGCGCCGCAGATGATGCGCACACCGGCGTCGGTGGCATGTTCCTGTTCGAGACGGCTGGCGCTCATCTTCGCCCGCTCGCGACGATAGACGATGGTGACCTCCTCCGCGCCAAGGAGTTTCGATTGCACGCCCGCGTCGATGGCGGTCATGCCGCCGCCGATCACCACCACGCGCCGTCCCACGGGCAGGGTGGAGAGATCCTTGGTCTGGCGCAGCTCGGCGATGAATTCCGTGGCGGGCCGCACGGGCCCGTCCCCAAGCCCCAGCGCGTTGACGCCGCCAAGGCCGAAGCCGAGAAAGACCGCGTCGTGATCGGCCTGAAGCAGTTCGAGGGTCAACTCGTTCTCGAGCGCCGTGCCGTATTCGATGCGGATGCCCCCGATACCGAGCAGCCATTCAAGCTCGGCCTGGGCGAAACCGCCGGGTGTCTTGTAGGCCGCGATGCCGAACTCGTTGAGACCGCCGCCCTTCTGCCGTGCTTCGTAGATCACCACGTCATGGCCGAGCATGGCGAGCCGGTGGGCGCAGGCGAGCCCCGCCGGGCCTGCACCCGCCACTGCGATCCGCTTGCCCGTCGGCGCGGCACGGGTGAACGGATGCTCGCCGCGGGCCATGATCGTGTCGGTGGCATAGCGCTGGAGCCGGCCGATCTCGACCGGTTTCGCCTCCGCCGTCTCGCGTACGCAGGCTTCTTCGCAAAGCGTCTCGGTGGGGCAGACCCGGGCGCACATGCCGCCGAGTATGTTCTGCGACAGGATGGTCTTTGCCGCGGCAACCGGCTGGTCGCTGGCTATCTGCCGGATGAAGAGCGGGATGTCGATGGACGTGGGGCAGGCGGTGATGCATGGCGCATCGTGGCAGAAGTAGCACCTGTCCGCGGCCACCGCGGCTTCATGCGGCGAAAGGGGCGGGGCCAGATCCGCGAAGTTCTCGGCGATGTCTTCCGGGGGCAGGCGCCCCGCCGCAATTCCGGGCGTCTGTGGAGAATGGGCGTTGGGCTGGGATGGCATGGGCACTCCTGGCACTCGTCGACATCCCTTCAGGCTGGCACAGCATTTTTCTTCGCGCAATCGGGAAGTTCTGTGCCATCGCGACACGAGTTAAACGCTTGTCGTCACGGTTGCGCCCGTTCGTCGCGGGCCTGCACAGGCCCGGCCGCATGGCCCTTTTCATTCACGCTTGCCCGCGCAATGGTAGCGCCATGAATCAGACCACCCGGATCACGGCCTCTCCAACCCTTCAGCGCGCCCGCGGCTGCGCCGAGGTGACGGTCGGCACGCGCGAGGGCCGCACGGTGCTGCGCCGGCTCTACCAGCAGGGCTGCGCCAAGGCGCTTCTGCCCCGCACCCATTCCGCCAAGCCCGAGGCGGTGATCGTGAATACCTCCGGCGGGCTCACCGGCGGCGACCGGCTCGACTACCGCTTCGAGGCGGAAGCGGGCGCAGGCCTCACCGTCACCACCCAGGCCGCCGAGCGGGTCTATCGCGCCAGCGCGGGCGAGGCGCGCGTGGTCACGGGGCTTCACCTCGGGGCGGGGGCGGACCTCGCCTGGCTGCCGCAGGAAACCATCCTCTTCGAGGGGGGCGCGCTCAGGCGCACGCTCGACGTGGAGATGGCGGAAGGCGCGCGGCTTACCGCGATCGAAAGCATCGTCTTCGGCCGGGCCGCCATGGGTGAAACCGTGACCCATGGCGCCCTGAATGACCAGTGGCGCATCCGGCACGAGGGCAGGCTCATTCATGCGGAAGCGCTGAGGGCCACGGGCGATCTCGCGCGCTCCATGGCAGGCCGCGCCACCCTGCGGGACACGCGCGCCATCGCCACGCTCGTGCATGTGGAGGCCGGTGCCGAGGACCGGCTTGACGAGGCCCGTGGCATCATCGCCCAATTCGAGGGCACATCCGCCGCCGCCACAGCCAAACCGGGACTTCTGATCGCCAGATTCGCCGCCCCCGACGCTGCCCCCTTGCGCAAAGCCCTGATCCGTTTTCTGATGGCGTTCCGGCGCGAAACGCTTCCGCGCGTCTGGAGCTTCTAGACCAGAGCCGTTTCGGGTCATCCGCCGCCCGAAAAGGCTTCCCGGTCTTTCGAGATGACAAGGCAAGAGCCCGAGGACAAAGATGAACCTGACCCCCCGCGAGAAAGACAAGCTTCTCGTCTCCGTTGCCGCCATGGTCGCCCGTGGCCGGCTCGAGCGCGGCGTGAAGCTCAATCACCCGGAGGCCATCGCGCTCATCACCGATTATGTGGTCGAGGGCGCGCGGGATGGCCGGGCGGTGTCCGATCTCATGGAGGCGGGCGCGCATGTGGTAAGCGCGGCGCAATGCATGCCCGGCGTGCCGGAGATGATCCATGACGTACAGGTCGAGGCGACCTTTCCGGACGGCACCAAGCTCGTCACCGTCCACCACCCGATCCGCTGAGGTGCCGATGCTGGAACTGCGCCCTAACTGCGAATGCTGCAACCGGGATCTCCCGCCCGAAAGCCCGGATGCGATGATCTGCACCTTCGAGTGCACATTCTGCGCCGATTGCGTCGAGCACGCGCTGGGCGGTGTCTGCCCCAATTGCGGCGGCAATTTCTCGCCGCGCCCGATCCGGCCCGCCGCGGCGCTCGCGCGTCACCCCGCCGGAACCCGGCGTGTGTTCAATCCCGACGGCTGCCAGATGCAGGAGGCAAGCGCATGATCCCCGGAGAATTCTTCCCCGCTGACGGCGACATCACCCTCAACGAGGGCAAGACCGCGATCTCGCTCAACGTCTCCAACACCGGGGACCGCCCCGTGCAGGTGGGCAGCCATTTCCACTTCGCCGAGACCAACCCAGCGCTCGATTTCGACCGCGCCGTGGCGAAGGGCTACCGCCTCGACATCGCCGCCGGCACCGCCGTGCGCTTCGAGCCGGGCCAGACCCGCGAGGTGCATCTCGTGCCCCTGGGCGGTGCACGCGAGGTCTACGGCTTCAACGGCCATGTCATGGGCAAGCTGGACTGACACCACCGGGCCCTGGCCGGAGGTTTCCTCTGGCGCCACCTTGTGTCGCCGGGTCGATAGTTCTCACGGAGCGGCCATTTGCCCAGGGACCGATCGAAGGCTAAGTGTCGCCTCAGGACCGGCCAATCGGATGTTGCGCGTTGGTCCCGGTGGCAACGGAGATGGATCGGAACCTCATGTCAAACAGGGCGCTCTACCTGACGGCCGCCGCATCTGTGCTTGCCGCTGTCGGCGCATTGCAGTGTTCGCCCCTGATCGCTCAGGATGGCAGCGGTGGCGCACCGGATACGAGCGCGGCAATTGCCGGCGCAAACTGGGCCGACACCGTCACCATCGCCATCGATGACAAGGCCGAAACCTTTCGCTTCCAGTCGAACGGCATCCCGAGCCACGGCTTCGCGGAGAAATACCTCATTCCCAACGATGTGGGGTCCATGCCGTTTTCCGACAACGCGGCAGATGAATTCACGGTCGTGAACTCGGCTGAGTATTTCCAGGAAACCCCGATCGATGCCACCATCACCACCCGTCCGGTCTATGTGGAGGACATGACCGATACGGCGCTGGGGCGTATCGGCGTGGCGGTCAGCGGAGCCCAGATCTTCAACGATTACGAAGACCCCGAACGCACGATTGCCGCAATGGATGACAACGTCATCCATGATCATGTGCCCTTCGTCGACGAATGCAACGGGCATACATTGGTAGACGGGACCAACTACCACTATCACGGCATCCCGGTCTGCATCACCGCCGACCTGGACGTGGCGGGCGAGCACTCGACCATGATCGGAGTGCTGGAAGACGGCTTTCCGGTCTATGGCAATCAGGGCGCGGGCGGCGTGACCGTCACCGATGCCGATCTTGACGAGTGCAGCGGCCATTTCGGCGTGACGCCGGAGTTCCCCGACGGCATCTATCACTACCACCTGACGGCGGATGAGGCCCCCTACATGATCGACTGCTATCACGGGGAGGTCAGCGAGGCGCTCCGCGCTGGCCGTCCGGGCGGGGGTGGGCCGGATTTCGGCGCCATCGCGACCCAGCTTGGCATCACCGAAGCCGAACTGATGGACGCGCTTGGCACGTCCCAGCCGCCCGATTTCGCAGCGGCGGCCGAACGGCTCGGGATCGACGAAGACGACCTGCGCACGGCGATGCCGGCCCCCGGCGGTGCTCCCGGCCAATAGGCGAACCCGGCATGGAGAAGATCGCCTGTCTCGTGATCGGTGCCGCCCTGGCGGTGGTGGTGATGACGCTTTTGCCGGTGGTCCGGATGCAGGCTGGCATGGGCGCGGACATGGCGGTGGCGACGGAAGGCGCGGGGGCCGGAATGTCGGAAATAACGGCGATGCATCAGCATCCCCCGCGCGAGATCTCACCCGACCTGCCGGAGCCCGGCTTGACCCATCTCATGTTTCCCGACGCGATGGACGGCTACAGCATCCAGATCCTACCGCGCAATTTCACCTTCACCCCTGCCGGCATCAACCGCGTGCCCGTGTTCAACGAGGGTCATGCCCATGTCTACGTCAACGGGGCCAAGGTCGCGCGGGTCTATGCTCCGTGGTTTCATCTTCCGGGAGCGGCGCTCCGGCCTGGCCGCAACGAGGTCACCGTGACCCTGAATGCGAACGATCACGGTGAATGGAGCAGGAACGGCGTCCCGATCTCCTCGACCGTTCAGGTCCAGGGGCCCCTGGCCTCCCGATAGCCGCCCTTGGCCGGCTCAATCCGCGGCGCTGCGCACGTTCCAGGTCTGATAGGCCGCCTGGTCGTCGTCGCAGGGCTCGAGCGACAGCACCTTGATCTGGTTGGAGTCACTGCGCCCACCGCGCGTCTCCTCGCCCAGGGTGAAGCACATCTCCGGCGCGGATGCCGGCGTGATGGTGCCCTCGCCCTCGAAGGCGAAGCTCTGTGCCTCGCTGCCATCACAGGCCGCCAGCCCGACCGACGCCCCGGCCTCAGTGCCTTCGACAACCGCGCAGACATCGAAGTCCGGCATATAGAGCACCCCGTCGGCGAAGCGGTCGGTTTCGAAGGTCTGGTCCACGCCGAGCGACCCGCCGGGGCTGTAGCAGGTATGGCCCTGCAACCCGTCCTCGGGGTTCGCCTGCGCTCCCTGCGCCCGCGCGATGTCGAGGCAGTAGCCGGCCTGGGTATTGTCCAGCATGTCGATGAGGTAGATCTCGACGGTCTCTGCCTGCGCCGCACCGGCGGTCAGCATGGTTCCGGTCAGGGCGGCGAGGAATTTGCGGGCCAGCATGGTGTCAGTCCTTCCGTGAGGCAGCAGGATCAGTCGATGGTCGTGCGCAGGAGTACGAGATTGTCGAGCACGAGGTTCGAGGTCCAGATGAAGCTCGCATCGGCGCCCGGCGTGTCGAAAACCTCGGTGAAGTTCGTGTAGCCTGGCTTGTTGTCCACACCGACCGTCTCGTTGCTGTAGGCCACCGCGGCAGGCCAGGCGCTGTCGTCGAAACCGGGCTCCATCCAACCATCGGGAATGTCCCAGAAGGCGGCGGAATACCCGGAACCGTCCTGCACGGACGCGGTGCTGCAGGCGGAGCTGTCGCGGGTCTGGCCATCGACCAAGAGGCAGCTGCGCTCGGCAAGCGGGCTGACATAGAAGACCTGCGCCCGCCAGTCCGTATCGGTGATGGCGACGGTTTCCCCCGCCTCATCCCGGATCTGCATGACGATCCCGGCATCGCCCGGATGATACGCCGCGCCGCGACCCGCCTCGGAGCCGAGACCGAGGTTCTCCTCCCAGTCGACCCCCATCACCGCGAGGCTCACCGGGCGATCCGCCTTGAACCGCACAGCGCTGGAATTGAACGGCGTGAAGGGCACCGGATCGACGGCGATCAGCTTACCGTTCACGTAGAGCTCGAAATAGTTGTCCGCAAAGATCAGGGCAGTGAATTCCTCCGAGCCGCCGACATCGACAACCTCGACGGCCTCCAGGTCCACCGCCGAAAGCGCGTCCGGCTCGAACCCGGCACAGGCGTTGTAGAGATCCGCCGCCTGCGGCCCGGTCAGGAAATGCGTGTCCGCTGGGACTATCCGCGTCTTGCCGTCCTCCGACTTGATTTCACCCACCGAACTGATGCGCGAGCCGCGCCCGCAATCGATCAGACCCTCGGTGACGGTCGTGGCGGGGCCGGTGGAGAAACTCACGTCCTGTGCGAAGGACGGGGCCGCAACCAGCACCGCGACGACCGCGAGGCAGGAAACCTTGTACACCATGACGCACCTCCTTGTCGTGCTGAGCGGTCGCGGCCGTTATGACAGGCCGGCGCTGCGACTGAACCACGACAATCGCTAGTGCGCAATTATTCGCCGATTGAGCGAATGCTCAAGTTGCGAAGGGGGCTCTTCAGCCGGGGTAGGCTTCGATGAAGGCGCGGACGCGGGCGGCATTCACCCCCCTGTCGCCACGGCCGATGCGCGAGACGCTGCGGAGATCGACCCGGCTTCCCTCCGCCTCCGGCCTGACCACCACCACCAGGTCATCGGCGAAATGGTAGAGCGCCGTGCGCGCCGTGGCCTCGAAGCGCAGCGCTTCCGCATCCTCCGCCACGATCTCCCAAGCCATGCTTTCCGCTGTCTCCCGTGCCGCGTCGAAGGCCTCGGCCGGTGCAAGATCGGTCTCGATCGGGGCAATGTCGGGGTAGGCGGCCTTCTGCATCTGCGCGACCTCCGGGCCACCATATTCGAGCGAATTGCGCGCCCCGGGCCGGGTCTCGTCGAGAACGAGAAACGCCGGCGGATTGGCGGTGTCTGTGGTGATGTCATGGATCGGCGGATAGGAGACCGGCGTGCGGGTGAGGGAGATCAGCATCGGGGCGAGCATCGCAAGCCCGATCAGCGTCGTGATCCCGGCCTTCCCGGCCGCGCGCGGTTCCGCCTGCACGGTGAAGGCGACGAGCCCGAGCAGGCCCAGCCCGCTCAGGATGGCGCCGAACGGCACCAGATAGGTCTGCAGCAGCCGGAACCCGACGATCGGCTCCCAGAAGCCGAGCCGTGTTCCGAAGCTCATCAGGGCGATGGCAAGGGCGGCCACCACGGCCAGGATCAGCAGGCCGGTGCCCACGCGCGATGCTGTGGATGTCATTGTTGTCCTCTCGTCCCGAGCCCCTTGGCGGTGCTCATTCTTTCGGTTTTGCCCATGGTTAGGAGCAGTTCCCGGCCGGGGCCAGTCCCGATTTCGTGAGACGTTCATCCGACGGTGATCCTTCATCTCGCACGACCGCGTCTCATACGAGCGTCACGTTTCCCTGCTTGTGCCCCGTCTCCACATGGCGATGCGCCGCGACGAGTTCGTCAAAGGGAAAGCTCCGATCCATCACCGGGCGCAGGGTGCCCGCTTCCACCATGGCCAGAAGCTCCGCCAGCATGGTCCGCAGGGCTTCGGGCTTTTGCAGGCCCGTGGCCGAGAAACGCGCCTTGCGCCGCCCGAAACGCGCAGTTCGCAGCATCGCCGCGAGAAGCCCTGCACTCAACACCGGGCAGACATAACGGCCTGTCGGTGTGAGCGCGCCCTTTGCCTCGCCAAAGCTGGACACGCCGAGCGTGTCGTAGATCACGTCGTATCGTGCAGTGCTGCGGCTGAAATCCTCGCGCGTGTAGTCGATCACGCGGTTCGAGCCGAGGCTGGAAACCAGATCCGCGTTCCGGGCGCTGGCCGTGGCGGTCACATCCGCCCCCATTGCCTTCGCGATCTGAACCGCCGCACTGCCAAGACTGCCCGACCCGCCGAGGACCAGCACCCTTTCGCCCGCGCGCACCTCCGCGATTTCGCGCAGGAAGTTGAGCGATGTCAGCACGCCGTCGCACATTACTGCCGCCTCCTCGTGGTTGAGGGCGGGGGGCTTCGGCATCAGGGTGCCGGTTTCGTCGAGACAGATATGGCTCGCATTGCCGCCGAAATTCATCCCGGTTTCCCCGAAGACCTCATCGCCCATGCCAAACCGGGTGACGCCCTCGCCGAGAGCGATCACCTCGCCCGAAAGCCCCGTTCCGGCCAGATCACGGCGTGGTCGTCCAAGTCCGAGGAATGCCCGCGCGAAACGCGGAATGCCCGCCCGCATCATGGTGTCGGCGCGCGTGACCGCGGAGGCACGAATGCGGATCAGCACTTCCCCCGGCCCCGGTTGCGGCAGGGGGCGCTCCACCGGGATCAGCTCTTCCGGCCCGCCGTAGCGGCGAATGCTCCACGCTTTGAATGTCTCGGTCATCGTTCTCGGCCCCGCTTGTCTTGACGGGGGCGGTCTAATGGAATGATTATCATCCGCATATTGGCAGATACGCACCATTGTGGATCGAAAATGAACCGCATATGACGGATTGGAAATCTCTCCCCGCCTTTCTTGCCGTGGCCCGCGAGGGCTCGCTGCGCGCTGCCGCCGAGCAGGTGGGCGGTACCCATGCCACGCTGCGCCGGCAGATCGAAGCGCTTGAGGCGGGGCTCGGTGTGCAACTCTTTCGCCGCGCGGCCGATGGCCTGCACCTGACGGCGGCGGGGCGGACACTCCTGCCGCAGGCGCTTGAGGCCGAAGCGGCACTGCTCAAGGGCTTCAATGCGGTGCAGGGTCTCGATCGCGAGGCGAGCGGGCGCATCCGGCTCTCGGCGGACCCGGTGACCGCGCATTATCTGCTTGCACCGGTGCTTGCGGAGTTTTCCGCCCTCTACCCGGAGATCGAGATCGAGCTTCAGCTTTCCTACGGCATCGATTCCATTCGCAGGCACGAAACCGATGTCTCCATCCGCCATGTGCTGGCGGTCGATGACGAGGCCGTCGGGCGCAAGCTCTTCCCGCTTTCCATCGGGATCTTCGCCGCGCGCAGCTATCTCGACCGCGCGCTGCCGCGTGCCGGGCCGAAGGGGCAGGGGCTGGAGTGGATCGGCTACGGGGAGGTGCCGGAACTTCTGGAGATCATCCGCGCCTCGCCCTTTCCGGAGGCACGCATCCGTCACACCATTCCCGATCCCGGGATGCATCTGCACCTTGCGCGCGCAGGCGCCGGGCTCACGGTGCTTGCGGCCTGGGTCGAGGCGCGCTTCCCCGAGTTGCAGCGCGTGCCGGGCACGGTGCTCGACGAGCGGCGCTCGACCTGGGTGCTCTACCGGGAGGATCTCCGGCGGGTCCGGCGGGTGCGACTCTTCGTCGATTACCTGTCCGCGGCCTTGCTGGAGCGCCGGGCGGATTTCATCGGGGGGTGACGCCGGACCTGCGCCCGTGCCATACAATTAGCCATACTGAATCCATACCGGAACCATATCGATTCCATACCCGGCTTTTGTGCGAAGTGCGCGGCTTGTGCGATTGTCGGAGAATGGCGCGAAACTAATCTCTTCGGATGGCGTTAAGGCCCTTGGCATGGCCCGGTTTGCGCATAATTGGACGCAAGGGCGTTGGATCGGGCTGGTTTCCCCGGTTCCGTTTGTGCCCCAATGATGAATGCTCTAACCAAATCGTGTTGGTTCAACGGACAGAGGGAATTCGACAGGCATATGTGCGGTATTTGTGGAGAGGTAACCTTCGACGGCTCGATGGCGTCGCCGGGCAGGATCGAGAAAATGGCCGATTGCATGGCCCCGCGCGGCCCGGATGGCGCAGGGGTCGTCGTGCGCGGCCGGGTCGGTTTTGGCCATCGCCGCCTGAAGATCATCGACCTCTCGGAGGCCGCGGCGCAGCCTTTCGTCGATACGGCGCTGGGCCTGACGATCGCCTTCAACGGCTGCATCTACAACTATCCCGAGCTTCGCAAGGAGCTTGAGGGGCTGGGTCACAGCTTCGCCTCGACCGGCGATACCGAGGTGATCCTGAAGGCCTGGAAACAGTGGGGCACGGATGCGGTCCCGCGCCTGCACGGCATGTTCGCCTTCGCGATCCACGATCGCGAAACCGGCAAGATTGCTTTCGTGCGCGACCGGTTCGGGATCAAGCCGTTCTACTATGCCGAAGCCGGAGGCACGATCCGGTTTGCCTCTTCGCTCCCGGCGCTCGTTGCCTCGGGCGACATCGACACATCGATCGACCGGGTTGCGCTCCAGCACTACATGACGTGGCACGCGGTGGTGCCCGCGCCCCGCACGATCCTCGCCGGCGTGCGCAAGCTGCCGCCCGCGACGATCCGCATCTACGAGGAAGATGGCTCTCATACCGATCAGGTCTACTGGCGGCCCGACTTCACCCGCAGCGCCGAGGACGCGAAGCGCTCGCCGGAGGAGTGGCGCGACATGGTGCTCGAGGCACTGCGCGTCTCGGTCCGCCGTCGCATGGTCGCGGATGTGCCGGTGGGCGTGCTGCTTTCGGGCGGAGTCGACAGTTCGCTGATCGTGGGCCTTCTGGCGGAGGAAGGACAGAAGGACCTCGCGACCTATTCCATCGGTTTCGAGGCCGCGCATGGCGAACAGGGCGACGAGTTCAAGTATTCCGACCTGATCGCCAACCACTACGACACGGATCACCACAAGATCTTCATCCCGTCCCACGAGATGCGGGAAAACCTGCCGAACACCATTCGGGCGATGTCCGAACCGATGGTATCCTACGACAATATCGGCTTCTTTCTGCTCTCCCGCGAGGTCGCCAAGACCATCAAGGTCGTGCAATCGGGCCAGGGTGCGGACGAGGTCTTCGCGGGCTATCACTGGTATCCGCCGATGGCCAATTCGAACGATCCGGTGAAGGATTATGCCAAGGCGTTCTTCGACCGGTCCTTCGAGACGTTGGGCAAGCACCTGCAAGCCCAGCACATGCCGGAGAAGGACGAGTGCCTCGCCTTCGTCGCGGATCACTTCGCCCTCCCAGGCGCCGATGGCGGCGTGGACAAGGCGCTCCGGATCGATACCAACGTGATGCTGGTCGATGATCCGGTGAAGCGCGTCGACAACATGACGATGGCCTGGGGCCTCGAGGCGCGCGTGCCGTTCCTCGATCACGAGCTGGTCGAATTGGCCAACCGCGTGCCCTCCGACCTCAAGCTCGCCCATGGCGGCAAGGGCATTCTCAAGGATGTCGCACGGCAGGTGATCCCCTCGGAAGTGATCGACCGCCCCAAGGGCTACTTCCCGGTCCCGGCGCTGAAATACATCGAGGGCCCGTATCTCGACATGGTCCGTGAGGTGCTCACATCCCAAAAGGCCCGCGAGCGTGGCCTGTTCCGAGAGGACTACCTCGAAACGCTCTTCGAGGCCCCCAAGGAGCACATTACGCCGCTGCGGGGTTCTGAACTCTGGCAGGTCTCGCTTCTCGAAATGTGGCTGCAGGAACAGGGAGTCTGATCTTGAGCGCCGACGTCAAGAAGGGCGGCGATACCCTCTCGAAGCCCTTGACCCACAAGGAAGCGCATAGCCCGTTCACCACACCGCCGGGGCCGACGGGCGATCCCAACGCGATCGTGGATTGCGGCTGGGGGCGGCTGATCTTCGCCCATACGTTCGAGACGAATGAAGCGCTTGCCGCGGCGCTTGAGGACGAAAGCCCGGACCGGCGCGATATTGCCTTCTACGTGCCCGAGCCGCATGTTCTCCTTTCGCTCAAGCCCCAGGAGCTGTTCCTCGATCCGTCGCACACGTTCCGGCTCAAGTTCGAGGATTACTCCCCGAGCGACAAGAAGAGGCCCGGTTTCACCGTGCGCCGGCTCAGCACTCAGCTCGATGCCGAGGCGACCAACCTCATCTATCTCGAGCGGGGCATGGTGCCGGTGCCACCGGAATTCTTCTGGTCGCATCGGGATGCGCGCACGCTGACCGTGCTTGTGGCGGAGGATAGCGAAACCGGGGCAATTCTCGGTTCGGTCATGGGCGTGGACCACGAACTGGCCTTCCACGATCCGCAGAAGGGCTCCTCGCTCTGGTGTCTCGCGGTATCCTCGAAGGCGCCCCATGCGGGCATCGGCGAGGCACTGGTACGTGCGCTGACCGAGCACTTCCAGGCGCGGGGCTCGGCCTACATGGATCTCTCGGTGATCCACGACAACGGGCAGGCCATTGCCCTTTACGAGAAGCTCGGGTTCCGGCGGGTGCCGGTCTACGTCGTGAAGAAGAAGAACCCGATCAACGAGAAGCTTTTCGCAGGTGAGCAGCCCGACAGCGAACTGAACCCCTATGCGCGGATCATCATCGACGAGGCCCGCAGACGCGGGATCGCGGTCGAGGTGATCGATGCACGCTCCGGGCTCTTCCGGCTGTCCTATGGCGGGCGCGCGGTGCGTTGCCGGGAATCTCTTTCGGAGTTCACCAATGCCGTCGCCCTCTCCATCTGCGATGACAAGCGGCTCTCGCAGCGGATCGTCGCGGCGAACGACGTGAAGGTGCCCGCACAGCTTGCGGAGAATACGCCAGAGGGCCGTGCCGCCTTTCTCGAGGAATACGGCAGTGTCGTGGTCAAGCCGGTGAAGGGCGAACAGGGCAACGGCATCACCGTCGGTGTCGACACGGTCGAATGGCTCGAACGGGCAGTCGAGACGGCGAAAGCCGTCTGCGAGGACGTGGTTATCGAGCAATTCTTCCCCGGCGAGGATCTGCGACTTGTCGTGATCGACTACCGCGTGGTTGCGGCCGCGATCCGGCGTCCGGCGCAGGTCGTGGGGGACGGCGTGACGCCCATCCGCAAGCTCATCGAGGTGCAGAGCCGCAGACGGTCCGCCGCAACAGGCGGCGAGAGCAAGATCCCCCTCGATGCGGAAACCGAACGCTGCGTTTCGCTGGCCGGCTATGACATGGATGACATCCTGCCCCAGGGCGACACGCTGCGGGTGCGCAAGACGGCCAATCTGCACACCGGCGGCACGATCATCGACGTGACGGGTGAAACCCACCCCGAACTCATCAAGGCGGCGATCAGGGCTGCGCGGGCGATCGACATACCGGTCACCGGCATCGACCTGATGGTCAGAACCCATCTGAAGCCAGACTACGTGTTCATCGAGGCGAACGAGCGGCCCGGGCTTGCCAACCATGAGCCCCAGCCCACGGCGGAGCGGTTCATCGATCTGCTCTTCCCGCTCTCGGTGCCGGCGTCTGCAAGGGAGACCCAATGGAGACAGGCAAAATAGAAATTCCCGGCCATCGGCTCGACATCGATGTCGATTACCTCGAGGGCCAGCTTCGCGCGCTCCTCGAGATCGCGAGCCCGACGGGTTACACCGACACCGTGGTCCGCCACGTCTGCCACGAGCTCGAACGGCTCGGCGTGGAATTCGAACTGACCCGGCGCGGGGCAATCCGCGCAAAGATCCCCGGCGAAACGAAGGGAGGGGCACGAGCCATCGTGAGCCACCTCGACACGCTTGGTGCGCAGGTCAAGGCGCTCAAGTCCAACGGACGGCTGGCGGTGGTACCCATCGGCACCTGGTCGGCGCGGTTCGCGGAAGGGGCGCGGGCGACCATCTTCAGCGGGGGCGGCAGCTTCCGCGGCACGATATTGCCGCCGAAGGCGTCCGGCCACACCTATGGCGACGATGTGGACACGGCGCCGATCGGCTGGGATCACGTGGAGCTTCGGGTCGATGTCTATGCGCCTGGTCCGAAGCGCCTTTCCGCGCTGGGCATCGAGGTGGGTGACATCATCGCCATCGATCCGCAGCCGGAATTCCTCGAGAACGGCTTCATCGTTTCGCGCCATCTTGACAACAAGGCGGGTGTCGCAGTGATGATGGCGGCGTTGAAGTCGCTGATAGAATCGCAATCGAAGCCGCCGGTCGATCTCTACTGGCTTTTCACCATTGCCGAGGAAGTCGGCTACGGCGCCTCTGCCGTGCTGCTGCCCGAGATTGCATCGCTCGTTGCAGTGGACAATGGCACGACCGCACCGGGGCAGAACTCGGCCGAGTTCGGCGTGACAGTCGCCATGGCGGACCAGACGGGACCGTTCGACTACCACCTGACGAACAAGCTGGTGGATCTCTGCAAGGCGAACGACATTCGCTACCAGAAGGACGTGTTCAAGTTCTACCGCTCGGACAGTGCTTCGGCCATCGAGGCGGGCGAGGATGTGCGTACGGCGCTGGTGACCTTCGGGGTGAGCGCGAGCCACGGCTATGAACGCATTCACATGCACGCGCTTCGTTCGCTCTCGGAACTGATCACGGCCTATGGGCTCAGTGACGTGGAGATCAAGCGAGACGTGAACCCGGTCGGCGGCCTCACTGGATTTACGTCGCAGCCGGGGCAGGATGATAATCCGCATTACGTTCCGGAGTATGAGATCGAGCACGTGGAAGAGGAGTAGGCGCGGCCTGCTAGCCTTACCTTGCGGAGATTGGACCGCCCGCCCTAAGCTTCGGCGCTGGGCGGGCGTTTTGCCACGATTGGGCTGTTCAGATTGCACCGATGGCTCGAGCGAAGCCCTCACAGACTTGGAGCGTGAACCGCAGCACGGGTTCGAGACCCATCATCGCGAGATGACAGACCAGCCAGAACGGCACCCAGGCGGCGAGCGCAATAGAGAAGATTAAGGTCAAGGTAGCGAAATTGCCTGCGGGACCCGCGCCGGAAGCCAGACCCGCGGCGATGGGTCTGCCGAGCTTGCGTGAAACGATGGTGAACGCGGCAAGGCAGCCGATGCAGAGATGCAGGAGCGTCGGCAGCAGGGTCGAGAACAGCATGCCGATGAGCCAGTAGTATTCATTGGCGCGCCCCTCGCTGAAATCGGTAAAAATTTCCGTCAGATTGATGAGTGGCGGTGTCCCCGTGGGGGTCGCGAAGCGGATCGTCGTGATGATCGCGAAGGCTAGCATGAGAAGGATCGCGTAGCCCGCCAGTGCGTCAATCACCGCATTGCGGATCAGGTGGCCCTGGATGCCGCAGCGCAGCCGCCAGCGAGTGAGGCCGGCGGAGAGATAATCGAAGAGCCCGTTGAGGAGTGGCAAGAAGCCGAAGAAGAGAAGGAGGCCACGCTCTTCATTACCGATCTGCTGCGCGTTGAAACGCGAGGCGGTACCCAAAGCGAACAGTACTAAGAAAGCGTAGCCGATCAGAACTTCGCGCCGGCAGCCTGTTTTTCTGCACAACCATTCCTGAGCGAGCGCGCCTGCGATCGCGATGTAGCCTACGGCTGCGTTCTCGAATGCGCCGAAGTATACGACTGCAAGTGCAAATGGGGTTGCGCCAACGAGTACGATGGCAAACACGCCAACGAATAAGGCTGCGAATGCGACTGCGAGCGGGAATGATTCTTCGCCCTCGAAGGCACCTACAACTGGGAAGTTTACATCTACGAATGGGACCCAGGATGTGGATGCGTGTACTAGACCTAGCGCAACGAGCAACAAGATTGGTCGCACCCGCATTGAATCGATGCGCAGCGCAAATATCGCGGTCAAAACGGCGCCCGCAAACAGAGCAATTGGGAGCAGCCTACGCCATTTTTCAGACTCTCCTTGAAGAACGACGAAACTGCCCAGACGACCCGCGTCTCCCGTTATCATCCAATCCACCCCGAGGCCGATGATTGGATAGACGACTGCCAGCAGAAGGCAGAGGTCCAGAAGTCTCCAGCCCCAGGCACGGCCCGGTTCAGTCTTGGGGAGGCCTGCTTCATCGGGCCAGTCCGGCGCGGGGGAGAGGGCGCGGTCGATGCGGTCGAGCAGTGAGGTGAGCAACTCGCGATAGAGGCGCGCGAAGCTATCATGCTTGAGCTTGGCGACCCACCAGCCGCGCTTCGCGGTATTGTTGCTGAGGCCGTGAAAGCAATAGAACGAAATGCAAAGAAGCGCGCCGAGGAAGGTCCACCAGCCGCCCTTGCCGAAAAGCCAACTGATGATTTCCAAACCCGCCCCCGCTCAAATTGGGAGGCAGGATACAAGGCAGGGTTGTCGGGTCTAGAGTTTTGTCGGGCGTGTTGGCAGCAGGGCAGAGAGGTCTTGCTACATATTCTTGATCAGGGATGACTGTCGGCATGAGGGTCCGAAGAATCGGGCACGACCCGAAGGATTGCGCAATCGCGCTCGCCTGTGGGAACGGGGCGTGCGCGATCCGGGGCTTTGCCCCGGGGGAAGTGGTAGCCGGCTCGGCCCAACGTGGTTGCGCCTCACCCTAATGTCACCGGCCCGCGGACGGGCACTGGCCCTCTGACAGGTCGCGCGAAACCGGTGGGGAGGAACCCGGTTTCGCGCGGGTGTCCATCACTTCAGGTGATGGACTTCCTGGAGGCCGTAGACGGGGGTGTCTATCCCCTCGTAGCGGGCCTTCAGTTGCAGCGAGAGATACTGCGAGTAGTGGCGCGACTGGTGCAGGTTGCCGCCGTGGAACCAGAGCGCCGCCTGCTTCGTCGGCTTCCACATGTTGCGCTGCTCGCCTTCCCAGGGGCCGGGGTCCTTCGGCGTGTCGGAGCCAAGGCCCCAGACCTTGCCGACCTTGTCCGCCGTCTCCTGGTCGATGAGATCGGCCACCCAGCCGTTCATCGAGCCGTAGCCGGTGGCGTAGACCACGAGATCGGCCTTGAGTTCGGTGCCGTCCTTCAGCACCACGGCGTCTTCCGTCAGGTGGCTCACGTCCGAGCCGGACTTGAGCTTTATCGAGCCATCGATCACCAGGTCGCAGGCGCCCACGTCAATGTAATAGCCCGAGCCGCGGCGGAGGTATTTCATGAAGAGCCCGGAGCCGTCCGCGCCCCAGTCCAGCATGAAGCCGCGGTCTTCGAGCGCCTTGTAGAAATCGGCGTCGCGCTCCTTCATCTGCTCGTAGAGTGGGATCTGCCACTCGTGCATGATGTGATAGGGCAGCGAGGCGAAGATCAGGTCCGCCTTGCGGGTGGTGACGCCCGCCGCTAGGGCCTTCTCGGAATAGAGACCGCCCAAGCCGATATCCATCAGCGTCTCGGAGCGCACGATATGGGTGGAGGAGCGCTGGACCATGGTCACATCGGCGCCGCCTTCCCAGAGCGCCGCGCAGATGTCATGGGCGGAGTTGTTCGAGCCGATGACGACGACCTTCTTGCCCTCGTAGGCGTCCGGCCCCGGGTGCTGCGAGGAATGCTGCTGCTCGCCCCGGAAGATGTCCTGGCCTTCGATCTCGGGAATGTTGGGCTTGCCGGACATGCCGGTGGCCATCACGAGCTGCTTGGGGCGCAGCACGACCTCTTCTCCCTCGCGCTCGACCACAACGGTCCAGTCCTGTGTCGCCTCGTTGTATTTCGCCGACTTGGCAAGGGTGGAACTCCAGTAGCTGAGCTCCATCACCTTGGTATACATCTCCAGCCAGTCGCCGATCTTGTCCTTCGGCGAGAAGACCGGCCAGTTGTCCGGGAAGGGGATGTAGGGCAGGTGGTCGTACCAGACCGGGTCATGCAGGCAGAGCGACTTGTAACGCTTGCGCCACTGGTCGCCTGGGCGCTCGTGCTTGTCGATGACGATGGTGGGCACGCCGAGCTGGCGCAGCCGCGCGCCGAGCGCGATGCCGCCCTGGCCGCCACCGACGATCAGCACGTAGGGCTGCGTCTTGTAGCCGAGTTCGGCGGCCTCCTTCTCGCGCTTCTCCGCCCAGGTCAGGCGGTTGCGGTCGTGGCCGTGTTCCGCGCCCATCGGCCGGCGTACGCCCCTGGGCTCCTCGTGGCCCTTGAGCTCGGAGAGCGTGGTGAGCAGCGTCCAGATCCGGCCGTCTTTGAGGCGAATATGGCCGTAGCCACGGCCCTTCCCGGTCTCGAACTCGATCCAGCCCTCGGCCAGGTCGCTATCGCCGGTTACGTCCTCCGCCGGGTCGAGGCGCAGGCTCTCGGGCCTGATATGCGCAAGCTGGCTTTCGAGCATCGCGCGGACGGCCTCCTTGCCCTCGGAGGTCTTCAGGTTCCAGGTGAAGGCGACGAGATCGCGCCAGTAGCACTCGTCTGCGAAGAGCTCGACCGCGGCGTCGATGTCGCCTGCCACCAGTGCCTTTTCGAGGCTGCTGACCACCGGCTCGAGGGCCGTTCTTGAACTGTCGTCCAGCATTTAGGGTCTCCCTGTTGTTTTGTTGCGTTTGATTACTTGGTGAGATCGATCAGGATCTTGAGTTGCGTTCCGGCGGGATCTAGCAGCGCGTTGAAGCCCTCGCTCACCGCCGTATCCAGCGTGATCCGCTTGGTGATGACCCTGGAGGCGGGCAGGGCGCCGCTCGCGATCATGCGGATCACCCGTGGCCAGTAGTGGGTCGGGTAGGCCCAGGAGCCGCGGATATCCACGTCCTTGAAGGTGACGGCGAACCAGTCGAGCGGGTTGTCATGCGGGTGCAACCCGGTCTGGACCACCACGCCCTGCTTGCGCACGGCATCGAGGCAGGCCTTGAGCGCGTGCTCGTTGCCGACGCATTCGATGGCCACGTCGCAGCCCACGCCGCCCTCAGTGGCCGCGCGAACCACGTCCCCCACGTTGTCTCGGCTCGGGTTGATGGTCACGACTTCGGGCAGCATTTCCTTCATGAAGCCCAGCCGCGTGTCGTTGATATCGGAGACGAAGAGTTGCACCGCGCCGGCGGCCTTGGCGGCCAGAAGTGTCAGTGCGCCAATGGGCCCGGCGCCGGTCACGAGCACGCTTGACCCGGCCGTCACTTCGCCGCGGTCGCAGGCATAGACCGCCACGGCGGCGGGCTCCACGAGCGCGGCTTCCTCGTCGGACATCTCCGCCGGGATCGGCTCCACGTTGTAGTCGTTGAGGAGCGCCCATTCCGCCATGCCGCCTGAATGCCAGGAGAGGCCCGCGAGCGCGAGATCGCCCGAGAGGTGGAAGAGCCCGCGGTCGGAGTAGTAGTCTCCCTTTCGCGGCATGATCAGCGGCTGGACCGAGACCCGGTCGCCGGGCTTCACATGGGTAACGCCTTCGCCCACCGCCTCGACAACGCCACCGAATTCATGGCCGAGAATCTGCGTCCCATGCGCGCCGGAAAACGGGTGGGGCTCGGTCGGGATGAAGATCGGCCCGTAGGAATACTCATGCAGGTCGGTGCCGCAGATTCCGACATACCAGTTGCGCATGAGAACCTCGCCGGGACCCGGTGCGGGTGGTTTCGCGACATCTTCGACGCGCAGATCCTTCGCCGCGTGAAAGCGCAGGGCCTTCATGCTGTCCGTGCCGGTGACTGCTTCACGTGTGAGTTCGCTTGCTTCGTTCATCTTATTCTTCCCTGTCAGACGAAAACCATGCCGCCATCGACCACCAGGCTCTGTCCGGTCATGTAGTCTGAGGCGGGGGAGGCGAGGAAACGGGCGATGCCCACGAGATCATCGGCGACCGACGGTCGGCCGAGCAGGATGCCCGAAGAAAAGCTCTCGAAGGCCTCGTTCTCGCGGCTGGTGAGCCCTTCGTCCTTGAAACCCTTGTCGATGACCTTCCACATCTCGGTGGCCACGACGCCGGGGCAGATGCAGTTGGCGGTGATCTGCTGCGCGCCGAAGGCTCGCGCCGCGGCCTGGGTGAGCGCCACCACGCCGAATTTCGAGGCGCAGTAGTGCGCGAGCGGCTCGTAGCCCTGCTTGCCGGCGATGGAGGCGGTATTGATGATCTTGCCGCCCCTACCCTGATCGACGAAGCGGTGGATGGCCTCCTGCATGCAGATCAGCACACCGAGCCCGTTGACATCGAGAACGCGGCGCCAATCCTCTTCGGTGATCGAGAGGAAAGGCTTTGTCTGTGCGATACCGGCATTGTTGAAGATCACGTCGAGACCGCCATGTGCCTCCGCGGTTCTCGCGATCATCTCCTTCACGCTGTCGCGTTCGGTGACGTTCACCTGAGATGCGACAGCCACACCGCCATCGGACCGGATCGCCTCAGCGGTTTCCTCCGCCGTATCTGGATCGATGTCGGCAATGGTGACCTTCGCCCCCTGCGCCGCAAGCCCCATTGCCATCGCTGCGCCAATGCCACGACCTGCGCCTGTCACGATTATTGATCGGCCCTCGAGTTCTGCCGTCATGCGTTTCTCCCTGTCTTCCCCGTTTTCGGGATTGGTATTGACGGTTAGCGAGCAAGAAGCGTGCCAGAACTGACACGCCAAATTTTCCTTATGTTTCAGAGAGGCTTGGGTGTGGAAGGTGTGGCCTGCAACGGCCGGTGCAACAGGTGTCGCAGCGCAGAGTGCAACAGGTGGTCACGATGCTGCTGATCGCTCCCGATGAGCAAATGCCTCGGGCCGCCAGCAACTGCTAATTGCGCCCTATAGGCTGGTTCGTGAGCAAGTGGATCTTGTGGACGAAAAGGGAAGGGGACGCCCCGAAAAACTCAGGCGTGGGCCGAGAGACCGAGCCTGCGCATCCGCCGATGAACGGTGGAGCGATTGATGCCAAGCTGACGCGCGGCCTGCGATACATTCCCGCCGCTCGCCTCTAGCGCTGCTTCCAGTTCGGAACGCTCACCGCCGCCTGGCAGGGCCAGGCGTTGCGCCGCCCGAAGGCCCTCTGGCAGGTCTTCCGGCCGGATCAGGCCGTCATCGGCGAGAATGCCCGCGACGTTGAGGGCATTGTCGAGTTCGCGGACATTGCCAGGCCAGTCATGCCCGTGGAGGAGCGCACGCGTGTCGCTTCGGAGCATTGGGGCAGGCACATCCTGCTCGCTCGAATGACGCGCAAGAATCCGGTCGATCAGCCAGTCGAGATCTTCGCGTTCGCGCAAGGCCGGAAGGGTGAGCGTTGCGGCATTGAGCCTGTAGAAGAGATCCTGACGGAAACGGCCCGCGTTGCAAAGTTCTTCAAGATCGTGATGAGATGCGGACAGGACGCGCACGTTCACGGCTTTGGGCCTGTTCGAGCCGATCGGCATTACCTCCCGCTCGGAGAGGAACCGCAATAGACGGGCCTGCAGTGTCAGGGGCATGTCGCCGATCTCGTCGAGAAAGAGCGTGCCGCCGTCCGCCTCTTCGATAAGACCCTTGCGCCCTTTGGAGACCGCACCCGTGAAGGCTCCGGCCACATGGCCGAAAAGCTCGCCTTCGATCAGGGTTTCGGGGATCGCCGCGCAGTTGACCGCAACGAATCGTCCCCGCAAGCCACTTGCCGCGTGGAGCGCCCGGGCGAGGTATTCCTTTCCTGTGCCGGTTTCTCCCTGGATCAGGACGGGAACGGGTTTCGGCGCCAGCTTCGCCGCGCGTTCCTGGAGCGCAATGATCTTCGGGTCATGCTCGCCCAGTTGGCGGAGCGGGTCGGGCCTCGCCTGCGTGCGTGCTTCCCGCAGACGCCGCTGGATCCTGAACTGAGGTTCGATGGCGTGGGCGAAGAGGGCAGGACCGTTCTGTGCCCGGATGATCCGGTCGCGGCTGGGCCGGGATCGTGTGAGTTCGGGGAGGTCGTCGATCGTCACTTCGAAGAAATCGCTGACGGGACGCCCGAGTATCCCGCTTGGGCGTCTCCAGTCGGTTCCGGCGGCCTGGGCGAGCATTCGTGCGCCCGCATGGGTCATGCCTGCGATCCGGCCCTGACCATCGAGCGAGATCGCGGCTTCCGGATCGACGTCGAGAAAATCCGGCGTACGGGCAAAGCGGAGCACCCATTCGTGACGTGTCCGCGCCATCAGGTTGGCGAGTTCGATCCGGCGCGCCGTCATCTTGACCATGTGAAGCGCGAGGTTCTGGCTGGCCTTCGCAATGGGTGAACTCAGGAGCGAGACATCGAGAACGGCGGTCAGTTCGCCGACGGTGTCGTAAATCGGGCTCGCGGTGCAGGAAAGTGGTGTGTGAGTGATGTCGAAGTGATCGCTCTGGTGGATCACCATGGCTTCGCCCGAGGCAAGGCAGGCGCCGACCGCGCAGGTTCCGGCGCGTCCTTCGAGCCATTCGGAACCTAGATAGAGCCCGGCCTTGCGCAGATGGTTGTCGAATTTCGCATCTCCGAGGAAGTCGACGGTTACACCCTTGGCATCGGACAGGATCAGAACATACTTCTGGTCGGCCACTTGGGAGTAGAGCGTGTCTAGTCCCGATCGGGCAATCGAGATCAGTTCCTCGGCTTGCTGGCGATGTTCGCGCAGCCGCGTCTCTGTCACGATAATGGCTTCCTGGGCGCGGGCGGGGTCGAGTGCGTGGTCGTGAACGCACCGGTTCCAGGATTCGATCACATGCGGATCACGGCCGGTCGCGCGGCCATCAAGTGCTTTCTCGATCTCGCGTATATGTTCGGTCTGGCCGGCCATATCTTCGGGCGCCCAGATTTTTTATATGGCGCCTCTCCTCCCTTGGCCGGGAAGCATTCCACAGAATCCTGATTTCCGGAATAGGCTTTTGGTCGGATGTTTGCCTGGTCGCGGGGTGGCATCAGCGGTCGAAGGGACCATCGTCGCGCCCCAATAGGGACTTCAGCCAACCGTAGTGATCTCCCATCCCGGAGCGATCTCCGCCCGGCTCGGAAGACGGGTCCCAGTCGTGATCGACATAAGCGACCCAAAGACCGAGGAGAAGGAAGCCAACGAAGGGATACTCGACGATGAACGGAACGACGAGAAGCACGAGCCCCAGTGCCGGGCCGAGGATTCGCCCGGAATCTCGGGCCAGGTCCGGCCCGTAGCGGCGAGCGATTGTCCGGTATGCGGCCAGGTAAATGACCGGTCCAATGCATGCGAGCCCGATATAGGTCTCGAAAATCGAAAGGATTGCGTTCTGCATGAGAATGATGATGCCCTGATTGCGCGTTTCGACATGCGCGGAGGCAAACGAAATTGGGTCGCCGCCGCCGGCGTCGTCCCTAATTCTGACAATTTAAGGTTTCCGGGTTATTAATGTTTCGCACCCGCCCGCATCAGCCGCGCGCGGCTACTTTCTCATCTTGTATCTGCCCCGGCATGACTTTCGACAGGGCCGCTTCGACGGTCTCGGGCCCGGCGCCGGGGAGATGGCCATTTTCCGACAGATGACGGCGCCAGGCACGTGCGCCGGGCCGGCCCTGAAAGGCGCCGAGCATGTGGCGAGTGATCTGATTGAGCCGGGTGCCCTGGCTCAGCTCCCGCTCAATATAGGGAAGCATGGCCCGCACGGCATCTTCCGCGGTGGTGTCAGCGCAGGCCGCATCAAAGATGAGCCTGTCGGCAGAACCAAGGAGTGACGGGTTGTGATAGGCCGCACGCCCGATCATGACCCCATCGAGACCGTCCGCGAGATGGGCCTGTGCCGCCTTGAGGTCCGGGATTCCGCCATTGATGACGATGGTGCAATCGGGGAAACGCGTCTTCATCCGTCCAACAAGCCCGTAGTCGAGCGGCGGAATGTCCCGGTTCTGGGCTGGGCTGAGCCCCTGGAGCCAGGCCTTGCGCGCATGGATGATGAAGGTGCATATGCCCGTCGCGCGGATCCGCTCGATGAAGTCGGGCAGGACGTGTTCCGGCTCCTGATCGTCCACGCCTATGCGGCATTTCACCGTCACCGGAATGTCTCCAGCCGTTTCCTTCATGGCGGCGACGCATTCCGCGACTCGTCCGGGATCACGCATCAGCGCCGCGCCGAAACATCCCGATTGAACACGGTCCGAGGGGCAGCCGACATTGAGGTTGATCTCGTCATACCCATGGGCCGCGCCCGTGCGGGTCGCCGCGGCCAGCTCGTCCGGTTCCGATCCGCCGAGTTGCAGCGCGACCGGATGTTCGCTCGCGTCATGGGCAAGCAGGCGATCTGCGGGGCCATGCAGGATCGCGCCCGTCGTTACCATCTCTGTATAAAGGAGGGTCCGCCGGGTGAAGAGCCGGTGAAAGACACGGCAGTGCCTGTCCGTCCAATCCATCATGGGCGCCACTGAAAGACGGGAGACCGCTTTTACATTGCTCTGGCTGTCCTGTCTCAACGTGGCTCCTGTCCGTGGTGTGGGCCGTTCGGTGCGATGGGTCGGGCTGTTGCCGAACCCCACCTGCCTCGTGGTTTTCCGGCGTTGGTGATTTATGCGCTCTTTCGCCCCAATGGAACCCGACACTGGCCGGTTCGCTGGAAGTCGGCAGTCTGCGGATGGGTGTTGCAAGCCCGGCTGGCCTAAGGCGCGAATGAAAACAAGTGAACAAAAGTGAGTTTCGATTCCTGCAATGCTGCGTTGCAAAATTAGCCGCCAAATCGTCTTTTTTTGTTAACGAAAAGAACCGATATTGAGGTCGAAGCAACGAAACACAGGAGAAATCAGATGGCTTTCGCATCTGCAATGGACTTTCCCTTCGACTCGAACAACGCGCGCAGAATGAAAACGCGCTTTCGGGCTGCTGTTCGCAATTGGAAAACGCGCCGCCGCACGGCTGCCGAACTTAACGCGCTTTCGGACCGCGACCTCGCCGATATCGGTATCGCACGTTTCGAAATTGCATCGGTCGTCCGCGAACTGTGATCCTATCCGGCCCACCGGGGCCGGGCAGGAAAGAACGTTTCAGCGGGCGCGGTTGAGGCTCGTACTCTTTGCCGCGCCCCGCTGCCGCTGGCCAGCTTCGATTGGGCCAGGCCTGGCAACAGGAAGCCGACGCTAGGCGTTTCGGTCTCCGCAATTCCCAAAAACCAGGGGCCATATGGCTCTTACTGCTGATACCCCGCCGAACGGCAGCTGAACGGGTGTCCCATTTTGATTTGAGATACTCACGCAAGGCGCTTAAAGGCACCGTCTGCGATCGATAAATATCTCCAAGCCGAAATCGTTTCACGCGAAATTACCGCACCTCAACTATCCCAAAACGATCAGAATCCGCGAGCTACAACGCAAACGCGTCAAAGTTGACTGTTTTGCTTTGTTAAGCTCTTGCCATATTTCCTGCGAGGCTTCATAGGCAATCTCGATTGGTTGCGGCGGTTTCCATAGGCGAGGCCGGAGCCAACTCAGTTGCAGCAAGACAGCGCAATTCCGGATTGCGCCATCCAGCCAGCGTTCATTTTCACTGGGGGACCATGTTATGTATCAGACCTCGCGGGGCCTGCTGCTCCTGACCGCCTGTTTCACGGGCACATCGCTCTTTGCTCAGGAATCCGAACCACTCTTCCTTGGCACGTTGCGCATCGAGAGCACGAGCGCGCAGTCGCTGCTCGGCAATGAAGAGATCACGGAAGAAGATATCGACCGTCGGAATCCCGTGACGGTGAAGGAGGTTTTCGACGGGGAATCCTCCGTTCTCGTCAGCGGCGGCGCACCGATCGCGCAGAAGGTATTCGTCAACGGGATCGAGGAAAGCCTCCTTTCGGTGACCATCGACGGAGCGCGTCAGAACAAGGGAGCCTTCCACCACAGTGGCAACGTGCTTCTCGACCCATCGCTTCTGAAGGCCGTCGAAGTTACCGAAGGGCTTGCGCCGGCAGATGCGGGGCCCGGCGGGCTCGGCGGCTCGATTGCCTACGAGACGATGGATGCGCGCGATCTGCTGCGCCCGGATGAAGCCTATGGCGGCATGGCGACGGTCGGCATGTCGGACAACGGGCTGGACTTCCTCGGCACATTGAGCATCTTCGGTCAGATCGAGGGCTTTGAATACCTCTTCAGCGGGTCGCGTCAGACCGGTGGCGACTACGAGAACGGCAGCGGAGATTCGGTTCCGGGGACTGCGGCAGACCTGACATCCTACCTCGGCAAGATGGCCTTCACGACGGAGACCGGCAAGCGGTTCGAGTTCGCGGCCTCCGAAACCGAGGACAGCGGCGACCGCATGGGCCAGGGGGCCAATGGCATCTACTTCATCCGTCCGGATTTCGCCGAAGTTCTCGGCCGGGACAACCAGCTGGTAGATGCCTACGCCAAGCGCACTTCCTACACCGCGACCTACACCGACGAAGCGCCGCAAAGCTGGTTCGCGCCGGAGGTCCAGCTTTCCTACAACGAGCAGGAAGTAGACGCGAACGCTGTCTGGGGCCAGAACTCCAGCCTCTCGGGTTACCTCAAGAATGACTTCGACATCTACGGAGGCGCAATCACCGGCGGTGTCGATTTCTTCAACGAGAAGGCCGAGGGCGAATACGACGCCGGCGACACCGGTGGCGAGGAAACCCTCTGGGACATCGGCATCTTTGCGCAGGCCCGCCAGGATCTGACCGATCGCCTGTCAGTGACTTACGGCGGACGCTACGACTACCAGGAATTCGAAGGCTCCGACGGCACCGACTTCTCCTCGGGAGGCCTGAGCGCGAACGGTGCCGTGGATGTGGTCCTCACCGAAACGGTTACCCTCAACGCAGGCCTCGCCACCACTTGGGGCGGCTACGAACTGGGTGAAGCCGCGCTGGTGAACTACGGCGGGCAGTGGGACTACGACGGGTTCGATACCTCGCGAAGCAATTCCGCACGCATCGGTCTGCGCTATGAGAACCGTGGCTGGGCCGTCGCTGGTGCGCTCTTCTACACGGAGATCGACGACATCGCGGCTGTCCTTCCGACGAACCTCGAACGTGGCGCCCTGACCGACATGACCTCGCAGGGTTTCGATGGCTCGATCGCCTGGACCGGGGAAAGATCCTTCGCGTCGATTAAATACACCTACGCGGATGTCGAGTTGGACGGCGACGAGATCGCGACCACGGCTTACTACTTCGGACGCCCGGTAGGCAGCATCTTCGCGCTCGAAGGCGGATATGAGGTGACTCCGGAATGGCGCCTCGGTGGCACGGCCGAGATCGCGCTCGAGAACGAACTCGAAGGCTATGAGCTTCCCTCCTACGAGGTGTTCAATGCCTATGCGGCCTATTCTCCGCGCGCCATGGAAGATCTCGAGATCCGGCTCGATGTCCGGAACATCTTCGATGAGTCCTATGTGAGCCGAAGCTCCGACGGGCAGGGTCTTCCGGTTATTGTCGCGCTCGACGAACCCGGCCGGACCTTCGCGCTGACCGCCAAGCTGCGCTTCTGAAGCCTGGCCAGTTGCTGCGGAGGCGGGTGATCCGCCTCCGCAACAGTCAGTCTCAGGCGACCTTTTCGCCCTGCCAGTTCATCGCCTCGAACTCTTCCCTGAAGGCAAACCGCGCCAGATGGCTGTCGATGACCTCGCGGCCTTTCTCGATGTCTTCGGGGGCCGTGCCCGTCACCGTGATCTGAAGGGTCCCGTTTGTGGCTTCGAGCGTTGCCGGCCCCATGGGAAAGGCCACGTTCCCGCTCGTCTCGTCAAATGTGACGTCCACCTTGTGGCCAAAATGCTTGCAAAGCTGCTGAAGATACTTGCTCGCCTGCGGCGTGGAGAAGGTCCCGGTGTCGGAAAATTGAGTCATTTTGCTTTCCTGAGTAAACTAGTAGAAAAATAGGGCTTGCCGGATCGGTTCACAAGACGCTATCCGGCCATCCGACCTTCGGGCGCTGCCAGCCGAGAGCCAGCCTTCCGCCCCCCACTGGGAGAAATCTCGACATGTTCAGCCGTTTTCCGGTTTCACTGGCTTTTGCCCTGTGCGTCGCGGCACCGCTTAGTGCCGAGACCGTCAATATCGAAACGGCCGTCGGGCCGGCCGAGGTTCCCGCCAACCCCGAAACCATCGCCGTCTTCGATATGGCCGCGCTCGATGCGATCGACGCTCTGGGCATCACCGTCGCGGGGGTGCCGCAACCGCACTACCTTTCCTATCTCGACGATGCCGCCGCTACGGCCCAGTCCGTCGGCTCCCTCTTCGAGCCCGATTTCGAGGCGCTTGCGATGATCGCGCCCGACCTGATCGTCGCTGGAGGGCGGTCAAGCACGCAGGTCGATGCACTGAGCCGCATTGCTCCGACTATCGACATGACCATCTGGGATGGAGACTACCTGGACGTGGCGCAGGCCCGCGTCAGGGCTTACGGCGAGATCTTCGGGAAGCAGGACGACGCGGAGGCGCTCGCCTCTGCGCTCGTGGCAAAGACCGAGGAGGCCGAGAATGCCGTTGAGGGCCGGGGCGATGCGCTAATCCTGCTGACCAATGGCGGAAAGATCTCGGCTTATGGGTCCGCGAGTCGATTTGGCTGGCTTCACACCGCGCTCGGTCTGCCGGAAGCCTACCCGGGCCTCGAATCCGAGACGCATGGCGAGGCGGTGTCATTCGAGTTCGTCGCCGAGGTGGACCCCGACTGGATTCTCGTGATCGACCGAGGGGCGGCCATCGGTAATTCCGGCGAGTCCGCCGCGGCCACTCTCGACAACCCCCTGATCGCCAAGACCAGGGCCGCGAAGCAGGGTCAGATCGTCTATCTCGACAGCGGCCCGCTCTACATCGCTGGCGGCGGTGTCCAGTCGATGACCCATACGCTCGACGAGGTGATTGCCGCATTCAGCCGCGATGGGAACTAGGTCCGACGCTCTGTTCTGGATCTGGTTCGGTGCAGGTCTGCTCCTCCTGTCTGGGGTCAGCCTGTGCATCGGTGCGGCGTCGCTGTTCTCTGGTGACATGGGCGCGTCCTGGCTAATCGCGGTAAGCCGGTTTCCGCGAACGGCGGCGGCCCTTCTGGCAGGCATGGGTCTCGCCCTTGCAGGCGTCGTGGTGCAGCAGACCGTGCAGAACAGGCTGGTGGAGCCATCCATGACCGGCACACCTGAATCGGCCATGCTGGGTCTGCTCGCCATAACCCTGCTGATGCCCGGTGCGCCGATGATGGCAAAGATGGCGGTCGGCACGCTTGCCGCCCTTGCCGGCACCGCCGGGTTCCTCATGCTTGCCACCCGCGTTCCAAGGCAGGACCCGATGCTCCTGCCGCTGGTGGGCATGATCTATGGCGGGATCATTGGTGCGGTGGGCCTCTGGATCGCCTGGTCGACCGATCTCATGCAGGTTCTGGGCATCTGGAGGGTCGGGGAATTCTCCGGCATCATCCAGGGGCGCTACGAAATGCTGTGGGTTGTCGCGGTGCTTGCGGTCCTGCTCTATGGCGTCGCCGATCGGATCACTCTGCTCGGGCTTGGCGAAACCCAAGCGCGCAGCCTCGGGCTGAACTACAAGCAGACCCGCGCTCTCGGGCTGGTCATCGTGGCGGCCATAACGGCCCTGGTGATCGTGACGGTCGGAACACTGCCCTTCGTCGGGCTCGTGGCGCCCAATATCGTGTCGCGCTGGCGCGGTGACGACCTTCGGGCGAATCTGCCGATCATTGCCGTGGGTGGCGCGGGCATGGTGCTCGCCGCCGATGTGATCGGACGGCTTGTCCGCTACCCCTACGAGATCCCGGCGGCGACGGTGTTCTCCGTCTTCGGGGCGGGTGTCTTTCTCTGGCTTCTCTATGCGGCTCCCGCCCGGTCCTCCCATGGCTGAACGCAGGGTCATCGCACTTTCCGGGCTGTGTCTCGCGTTGGCCCTGCTGTTCCTAACCTGGAACCTCCGCGGGCCGCTGGATTTCATCCTCATGTTGCGCGCCGACAAGCTGGCGGCCCTTGCTCTCGTCGGGGCGGCTACGGGCGTCGCGACCGTCCTGTTCCAGACCGTCGCGGGCAATCGTCTCCTGACCCCGGGCATCTGCGGCTTCGACGCGCTTTTCATCTTCCTGCAAACCATGCTGGTGCTTCTTTTCGGCGGGCTCGGCTACGCGCAGCTGCCGGGGTTTACCCATTTCCTGTTCGAGACCGCGATCCTGATGGCCACGGGCACCGCGCTCTTCGGGCTGATCCTGCGGCGCGGCGCGGCGGACATCACTCGAATGATCCTGACCGGCGTCATACTTGGTGTCTTCCTGCGCGGAATGGCCGAGATGACACAACGCATGCTCGATCCATCGGAATTCGCGGTTGTTCAGCAACTGACCTTCGCGAGTTTCGGTTCCGTGGACCGCTCTCAGCTTGCGTTTGCCGCGCTCGTGCTGATCCTTGCGGTCGGTGGAGCCTGCTGGATGGCTCCGGCGCTGGACGTTGCGGCGCTCGGGCGGACGAACGCCCGCGGTCTTGGGCTGCCCCACGACCGGGTAATCCTCACGACGCTCGCAATCGTATCCGCGCTCGTGGCTGTCTCGACCGCCCTTGTGGGCCCGTTGACCTTTCTCGGGCTGCTCGCGTCGAGCCTTGCCCGCGCCCTCGTCGATACACACCGCCATGCGCTGCTTCTGCCGGCCGCGGCGATCATTGGCGCCACGATCCTGATAGCGGGCCAGTTTGTCTTCGAGCGGATTCTCGGAATGCAATCGAATCTCGCCATTCTCGTCGAACTCTTCGGTGGGCTCCTCTTTCTTGTCCTGGTTCTGCGCCGGAGGCCGGTATGATCGAAGTGAACAATCTCACCTACACGGCCGGTGGCGCGGAAATCCTTCATGACGTTTCCCTCCGTATCCCTCGAGGCGGGATCACCGCGTTGATCGGGCCCAATGGTGCGGGAAAATCAAGCCTCCTGCATTGTATTGCCGGGCTGAATCGCCCCGTTTCTGGCCGCGTACAGATCGAGGGAATGGACCCGTTCACCGCTGCCGACCGCGAGCGTGCCCGGCAGGTGTCGCTGCTTCAACAGACCGCAACGGTGGTGAGCCGTCTGCGGGTTGGGGAGTTGGTGGCCTTCGGCCGCTGGCCGCATCATGGCGGAAGACCAGGGGCGGAGGACCGCCGGATCACCGGCGAGGCGTTGGCGGCATTCGAACTTGAAACTCTGGCCGATCGTCCGCTCGATACATTATCCGGCGGGCAGCGCCAAAGGGCGATGGTGGCCATGGCCTATGCCCAGGCCACGCCATGGATGTTGCTCGACGAGCCGTTGAATGCGCTCGACCCGCGACACGCCCGCGATCTGATGGCACGTCTCCACGACATGTCGCGCGGCCCAAACGGGCGCAGTGTCGTCGTGGTGCTTCATGATATCAACGCCTCCGCCTTTTGGGCGGACCGGGTCGTGGCGATGAAGGATGGCCGGGTTCTCGCCAACGGCGCGCATGACGAGGTGATCAGTGCCGGGACCTTGGCCAATGTCTATGACATGGCTTTCGACATTCTCGATCACGGTGGGCGCAAGCTCGTCGTGGCGCGCTAGTCGCACGCTGGTCTCTACTCCGTGCCGAGCTTGAAGCTGAAATCCCGCCGAGCCCCCGGAGGAGGGGGCGGAAACGGCGCGGCCCGCTTGACCATCGCGATGACGGCATTGTCGAACCGGACGGATCCAGAGCTTCTGGCAACGGCGACCCGGACCAATCCGCCGTTCGGAGCGACCACGAAATGCACGGTCGCGGGCGATTCGATACTGCCGCGCGGTCTGCGCATGCGGGAGATCTTGCCGAAGACTTCGCCGGGGTAGTTGGTCGCGGCCGCATTGCCGGCCTCCTGCGACTTGCCCCCAGATCCGCTTGATACGGCCGTCGCTGTTGTCGTCCCCTTTGCCTGCCCGGCGGCCGCGGTCCTTTGCGCATTGCCCTGTGGAGCGGGTTTGGCTTCCCGGCGCGGCAGGTCTTCCGGGCGCGGCATGGGGTCCGGAGGCGTTTCGGCTTCGGCCTGCTCGGATTCCGTCACGTCCTCCGCCTCGGCCTCCTCCGGTTCGGGCTCCTTTGCTTCGACCGGCTTGGGCGGCTCGGGCGCCTGTGCGGCCACACTGCGCGCGGGTTCCGCCATGGATGCGGCCGCAGTCTGAAACGGGGCAACGCTTTCAGCCAGGGCAGGAGCTTCGATGGCGGGTTCGATCGGCTTCGGCTGCTCTGCGGGCTGCGCCGTCTCGGGTGGAGACGGTTTCGCGCGTTCGGTTTCGCGCGTCTTTTCCCTCGGCATGTCCTGCACGGCTTCAGGGTCCGGGGGTTCAAGCAGGTCCTCGGCCGGCGTGCTTGACAGTGTTCCGGCAACCATGTCGGCAAAGCTCGTGCCCAGTCGTGCTTCTGCGGCGCCTGCCTGGCCCTCGATCAGGGTGTCCTCTTCAGGTGTAAGCGCATGCGTCAGCGCGCCATGAACCGCAAATGCCCCGATCAGGGCGAGAAGCTTCATCCGGGCAGAAGAGGGTATCATGCGGGCCTCCCCGTCTTGGCGTGCTCGCTAGTTTCCTCACGGTTCAGCGGAGCAAGAACAGCCCGGATGGCGCGGTTCGCCACGACCCGTTCCGCCTCCATCCGAGCCTCGAACCAGGAATGGACAAGCGCGGTCGGCATGGCCACCGCAAGCCCGACGGCGGTGGTCAGCAGCGCCACCCAGATCCCACCAGCCAGGATTGAGGGATCGACCTGCGAGCCTGCCCCCTGCAGCGCCTTGAACGCGGAGATCATGCCGAGAACCGTGCCGAAGAGACCTAGAAGCGGCGAAAGCTGCGACACGGCTTCGAGAAAGCGTCCGCCGCGCTCGAGCCGGGCAAATCGCGCCTCGGCCTCGGACGTGAGTTTCTCGGGGTCCGATCTGCCGCTCATCGCCATGTCGATCACCGGTCGGAGGTAGCTGCGCGAGCGCCCGAGCGTGTCGCGGGCCCGGGGCAGGTCTCCGGCTTCCCACGCCGCGACGGCCTCGACCAGGGCGCGATGGCGACCCACCCCGCTGACGACGAACTGCCAGGCCTTGTAGAGCATCACGCTGAGAGCGGCGATAGACAGTCCGATGAGCACGAGCACCACGGGCCCGCCCAGATCGGCGATCCGCGAAAGCGTGCTGATGAAGGCGTCGATCACGTCGTCACCTCCCACCCCGCGCCACATGAGCGGTGCAACATAGCCGGGTGCAGACAGACACTACCAACGCCGAAAGGACCGCAGAACAGCACGGTCGAAACTCCTGAGCCGGTTTGCAAATGGCGTCCACTGGCGGGGGCCGCAAGGGCCCGATCTGGCTGGGATCACTTGAACCCAGATGACCACAAAACGGGCGCAGGAACAATACCCAATGAAAAAAGTCAGGTAGCAGAATAGGTGCCCGGCCCGGGTGCCCAGGCCGAATCTATCGGTGCGTCACGCAGTGAGTTGGTTCACCGATTGCCGCGCGCCTTGCTCCAGAAGGCCCTGATAGGAGGCGATCAGATCCGCCTCGCTCGTGTGCGCCAGCTCGGCCGGGAAAATGTCCCGCACGGAGAGAAGCGCGCGCACCTTGTCCTCCGCCCCGCTCGCGCCGTCGCTGAGATCGCGAAGCCGTTCGGCAAGCGGGTCGCGTACGTCGATCGGTTCGCCCTGCTCATCCGTACCACCCACATAGCGCATCCATGCCGCCACGGCGAGAAGGAGACCGGGTGCGTCCCGCCCGGCCTGATAATTCTCGGCAAGCGTGCCCAGAATGCGCTGTGGCAGCTTCTGGCTTCCATCCATGGCGATCTGCCAGGTCCGGTGACGGATTGCCGGGTTGGCATAGCGCGCCTGCAATGCATTGGCATAGGCCGCAAGGTCTTCGCTAGGAGGCGGCGTGAGTGTCGGGATGATCTCGCTGCGCCAGAGGTAGCAAACAAACCGCACGAAGGCTTCGTCGCCCATGGTGTCGGCAATGGTTTCGTGCCCTGCCAGGTAGCCGAGATAGGCAAGCGAGGAATGCGTGCCGTTGAGCATGCGCAGCTTCATGTGCTCGAAGGGCGTCACGTCCTCGACGAGCTGCACGCCCACGGCTCCCAGATCGGGCCGCGCCCCGCCAACGAAGACATCCTCGACGACCCATTGGCGGAAGGGCTCATGCAGAACCGGTGCACAGTCGAGCCGGCCGGTCATCTCGGCCAGTCGTTCGATATCCTCATCCTTGGTGGCCGGAACGATGCGATCGATCATCGTGGCGGGAAACGCGCCCTCTGCCTCGATCCAGTCCGCGAGGTCGGGATCAATGGCCCGCGCCAGTTCCAGCACCACGCCGCGCACGACACGGCCGTTCTCCGGCAGGTTGTCGCAGGTCATGACGGTAAACGGCGCATGCCCGGCGGCTTTGCGGCGCTGCAGGGCGCGGACCAGAAATCCCGGCGCGGACCGCGGCAGTTCGGCACTTAAGTCATGGACGATATCCGGATGCGACTTGTTGAGCGCGCCGGTGGAGGGCTCGTGGCAATAGCCCTTCTCGGTGACGGTCAGCGACACGATGCGGACCTTCGGGTCGGCCATCAAGGCCAGCACCGCTTCCGGATTTTCCGGTGCGACCAGCACGTCCTGCACCGCCTCGATGATCTGCGGGTTCTCTCCATCGGGGCCAAGCTCCAGCGCGGTATAGGCGCAGCCCTGTGGGGCGAGGCGATCCCGCGTCGTCGGGCTTTTCAGGCTGACCCCGACTATACCCCAGTCGCCGCCGGAGGCCTTCATGGCTTCCGCGATATAGATCGCCCCATGTGCTCGGAAGAAGGCTCCGAGCCCCAGGTGCACGATACCAACGCCGGGGGCCGTCGCGTCAGAGCGTGCCAGTCGCGGCAGCGTCGTTGCTTCAGCGGGCAAGCCAGCCTCCATCCACGTTGAGAACCGCACCGTGGATGTAGTGCGCAGCCGGTGAGGCGAGGAAGACCGCAGCCTCACCGATATCCGAGGCCTCGCCCCAGCGTCCGGCAGGAATGCGCTCGAGGATCGCCTTGTTGCGCTCGGGGTCGTTCCGCAAGGCTTCTGTATTGTTCGTGGCGATGTAGCCGGGCGCGATGGCGTTGACGTTGATGCCCTTCGCGGCCCACTCATTGGCAAGAAGCTTCGTGAGCCCGGCGACGCCATGCTTGGACGCGGTGTAGGATGGCACACGAATGCCCCCCTGGAAGCTCAGGAGCGAGGCGATATTCACGATCGCGCCGGTGGCTCCACGCGCAAGCCGCGCCTTGGCGAAGGACTGGCAGGTAAAGAACACGGCCTTGAGATTGACGCCGATCACGTCATCCCAGTCGCGCTCGCTGAAATCCACCGAATCCGCGCGCCGGATGATCCCCGCGTTGTTGACCAGAATATCGACATCATGCCCATCGAAAATACCCTGCGCCGCCATCGGGTCCGAGAAATCGAGCTGCAATTCCTCCGCGCTCTCGATCATCCCGACCGTCTCTGCGCAGGAGGATCGCCCGGCACAGATCACATGCGCGCCTGCCTTCCCCAATGAAACGGAGATTGCCTGGCCAATACCCGTGTTGGCACCAGTGACCAGCGCCGTACGACCTTCGAGCGAAAACGGGTTCATCGCAGATCCTCCATCGCGACCATGTCCATGTCGGTGAAATCGGCATTGTCGCCAGCCATCGCCCAGCAGAACGTATAGGAGCCGGTGCCGGCGCCCGAATGGATCGACCATGGCGGGGAGATCACGGCCTCTTCATTCTTCATGACGATATGGCGGGTTTCTTCGGGCCGCCCCATGAAGTGGAAGACCCGCGCCTCGTCTGCCAGGTCGAAATAGAGATAGGCCTCCATTCGGCGATCATGCAGGTGGCAGGGCATCGTGTTCCACAGTGAACCCGGCATGAACTGGGTGTAGCCCATGGTGAGCTGGCAGGTCTTGTGAACGTCCGGGTGGAGGAACTGCAGGATCACACGCTCGTTCGCGCTTTCCTTGGCGCCAAGTTCGACGCGCTTCGCCTCCTCGACCTTGATCAGCCGGGTGGGATAGGTCTGATGCGCCGGCGCGGAGAGCACGTAGAAGCGACCCGGGCCGGAAAACGCCACGGGCCCCGCGCCCATGCCGATATAGAGCACATCGCCGCGCCCCATCTCGTAGCTTTTGCCCTCGGTGGTGACGGTTCCTGTTTCACCGACATTAAGGATCCCCATCTCGCGGCGCTCGAGGATCGTCGATGTGCCGGTGTTCTGGACTGCGTCGAGCTCGAGTGTTCCCCCATCCGGGACGACGGAGCCGAGGATCAGGCGGTCATAATGGCTGTAGACGAGCGTGATCTTGCCCGGTTCGAAAAGCCCGCCCACATGGAAGTGGTCGCGGAGGGCTTGGGTGTCGAGGGTCTTGGCGGTGGCGGGGTCAATGGCGTGGCGAACGGTCACGGCTTGCATTCGAAGGTCCTCAATACTGAAAAGGTCTGATTTCGCGCACTGTCATGCGCATGTCCAAAGTCGCGCCTGCGTGTGGTGTCGAACGTGTCACAACCTGTAGGCCTGTTTGGCCAACCGGTAGGCGAGATCGTGCGCAACTTCGTGCGCTTCTGTTTCTGTGAGGCGACCCGTAGCCACGAGGGTCGCGAGGTATGCGCAGTCCGAGCGCCTGGCGACGTCGTGCCGGGCCGGGATGGAGCAGAAGGCCCGCGTGTCGTCGTTGAATCCCACCGTGTTGTAGAAGCCGCAGGTTTCCGTGGTGGCTTCGCGGAAGCGCCTGATGCCTTCCGCGCTGTCGAAGAACCACCAGGGCGGCCCGAGCTTCAGCGCCGGGTAGACGCCTGCGAGCGGTGCAAGCTCGCGCGAGTATGAGGTCTCATCCAGCGTGAAGAGGATAATGGTCAGATCCTTCTCCATGCCCACGGCGTCCAGAAGCGGCTTGAGCGCGCGGACATAATTGGTTTGGCTCGGAATATCGAAGCCCATGTCGCGCCCATGAGCCGCCATGACCGGGCCTGAATGGTTGCGCACGGACCCGGGATGGATCTGCATCACCATTCCGTCCTCGAGGCTCATGCGCGCCATCTCGGTCAGCATGTGGCCGCGGAAGGCGTCAGCCTCCTCTGCGGTCGCCTCCCCGGCCAATGCGCGGGCAAAGATCGCTTCCACCTGGTTGCGGGGCAGATCCTCGGTGCGTGCAGTCGGGTGGCCGTGATCGGTGCTCGTGGCGCCGAACTCCCGGAAATAGGCACGCCGCCTCCGGTGGGCCTCCAGATAGCCGTTGAAGGTCGAGGTATCGCAACCGGTGATTTCGCCGAAGGCCGCGACATTCTCGGCAAAGCCTTCGAAATCCGGGTCGATCACCGCGTCGGGTCGGTAGGCGGTCACCACGCGCCCCGTCCAGTCCGATTCCGCCAGCATTCTATGCCAGCGCAGATCGTCGAGCGGGCTTTCTGTCGTCGCGATTGCCTCGATCCCGAATCGCTCGAAGAGAGCGCGGGGCCGGAACTCCGGCTTCGCAAGACAGGTGTCGATGTGATCGAAATGGTGATCCGCAGTGTCGCGGTTCAGCGGCGTATCGAGACCGAACACCTCGGCAAAGGAATGGTTGATCCACATGGCCGACGGCGTGCCGCGGAAAAAATGGAAATTCTCCGCGAACCTCCGCCAGATCTTCCGACCATCGGTTTCGGTCGGGCCACCGTCGATCCGGGGCACCCCGAGGTCTTCGAGAGCAACGCCTTGCGAGCAGAGCATCCGAAAAACGTAGTGGTCGGGCACCACGAAAAGCTGTGCCGGATCCGGGAAACGTTCGTTCTCTGCATACCAGCGGGGATCGGTATGGCCATGCGGGCTGATGATCGGCAGTCCCCGGACTCCCTCATATAGCGCCCGGGCAATCCCGCGAGTGCGCGACTCGACCGGGAAAAGACGATCCGGATCGAGCAGGTTCGGTGACGTCATGTGGTATTTCCCCCGCTACGGCCAACTTATGCTTCCTGTTCGGCTAGTAATCTAATATGCTAGTTTATAAGATGAGTCAAAGGAGAAGTGTCATGACCGGCAGGGCAAAGCTCAGCGGCATCGAGCCGATCCGCATCGCCTCGGTGACCGAACTGGTTTTTGCCGAGTTGTATCAGCGGGTCGTGACGCTGGATCTGCCGCCCGGATCGAGAATTTCGGAGGCGGATGTCGCTAAACAGATGGGAGTTTCCCGTCAGCCGGTAAGAGATGCGTTCTATCGCCTGTCGCAACTGGGATTCATCGAGATAAGGCCGCAGCGCGCAACACTCGTGTCTCGGATTTCGACCACGGCTGTTCTGGAGGCGCGATTCCTGCGGACTGCCCTGGAGGTCGAGACGGTTCGGGTTGCCTGCGAGAAGTTCGGACCGGATGATCTCGCGGTTCTCGACGAGATCCTCGAACGGCAGAAGGCCGCGCTGGAGGCCGGGAACAAGGCGGAATTCCACGCGATCGATGATGAGTTGCACAGGGCAATCTGCATCGGATCCGATCTTTCCTTTGCCTGGGACCTTATCCAGATGCAAAAGGCCCATATGGATCGTGTAAGGTTTCTTTCGCTCAGCTTTGCCTCGGAACAGGCGTTCGCCGATCATGTGGAGATTGTGGAAGCAATTCGGTCTTCGGATACGGCGCGGGCTGTCGGTTCCATGCGGGCGCACCTGGGGCGTATCGAGGGGTTGATCGAGCAGATCCGCAACGATCATGCTGCATTTTTCAAGGAGGCGATGGAATGAAACGAGGGGCAGGGAGCAAGCCGGGGAACATGAGCCTGCGGGGGCTCATCGCATGAGCCAGCGCATCGTGAGCATCGGGGAATGCATGGTCGAACTCGCGCCATCCGGGCAGCAGGACCACTACGCACTCGGGTTCGCCGGAGACACGTTCAACACCGCCTGGTATGCGCGAAAGCTGCTACCGGCCGCATGGTCGGTTGATTACGTCACCGCCGTCGGGTCCGATGCGATCTCCCGGCGCATGACCGGTTTCCTCGAGGAATGCGGGATCGGGACAACCCATATCGAACGCCGCTCGGACAGCACGATCGGGCTCTACATGATCGAACTTAAAGACGGCGAGCGCAGCTTCTCCTACTGGCGGAGCGACAGTGCGGCCCGGCGCATCTGCCAGTCGCCCGAACGGCTCGAGGCCGCTCTCGATGGGGCGGAGATCGCCTATTTCTCCGGGATCACGATCGCCATTCTTTCCCCGGAGGACCGGGAAACCCTGCTGAGCCAGTTGCGCGCCGCGCGTGACAAGGGCACGCGGATCGTCTTCGATACCAACCTGCGGCCAAAACTCTGGGAAGATGAGGCGACAATGTGCCGGGCCGTGATGGACGCCGCCCGCGTCAGCGATATCGTCCTGCCATCCCATGACGACGAAGCGACATATTTCGGCGATGCGGACCCTCACGCGACGTTGGAGCGATACCGGGATGCAGGCCCGACGACCATCGTGGTCAAGAACGGGCCAGGCGAAATGGTGAGCTTGGCGGACGGGCAGGTGACGAGCCACGTTGTCGAACCCTCGCAATCCGTGGTCGATACCACGGCCGCCGGGGACAGCTTCAACGCCGGCTTTCTGTCCGCGAGCCTGCGGGGAGCGGATCACACCTCCGCCCTCATTGCCGGTGCAGAGGTGGCAGCCTTCGTGATCGGGCATCGCGGTGCCCTCGTCGAACTCGACGCGGCCACTTTTGTCAGTTGATCGGCATGTAATGAAAAAGACAGGCCGACGGGCCTGTCTAACGAAGCAGAGCGCATAGAAGTGCGGGTGCGCTACCCGAAGATCTTGTCGCCTTGCTGGTCGATCAGTTGTTTGGCCTTGCCGATCGAAGCCTCCTCCGCCTGCTCGGCGGAGGTGCAGATATCCGCACGGATCATCTGGTGGCTCTTCGTCTCACCGTCGATGTCCTTCTCGATCCGCGCACCGATGCGAAACCCGCCGCTTTCCTTGGCAGGCTCGGGATAGATCCTGTAGCCCTCATGAGCCACCGGCTCCGATTTCGGGGCCGGAGTGGAGGAGGATCCTCCCCCGAAGAGACGGGACAGAAGGGACATCGTCGGGTTTCCTCTCTTTGATCCCGATTACTGATCGAGGAAGCTTCTCAGTTTCCGCGACCGGCTCGGGTGCTTGAGCTTGCGAAGTGCCTTGGCTTCGATCTGACGGATACGCTCACGAGTGACCGAGAATTGCTGGCCCACTTCCTCGAGAGTGTGGTCCGTGTTCATCCCGATGCCGAAGCGCATGCGCAGCACACGCTCCTCGCGCGGTGTGAGCGAAGCCAGAACCCGCGTCGTGGTCTCCTTGAGGTTCAGCTGAATGGCGCTGTCGAGGGGCAGAACCGCATTCTTGTCCTCGATGAAGTCCCCGAGCTGGCTGTCCTCCTCGTCGCCGATGGGCGTCTCGAGCGAGATCGGCTCCTTGGCGATCTTCATCACCTTGCGGACCTTCTCGAGCGGCATCTGCAGCTTTTCGGCCAGTTCCTCGGGCGTCGGCTCGCGGCCGATCTCGTGGAGCATCTGGCGGCCGGTCCGCACCAGCTTGTTGATCGTCTCGATCATGTGGACCGGGATGCGGATCGTGCGTGCCTGGTCGGCAATCGAGCGCGTGATGGCCTGCCGGATCCACCAGGTCGCATAGGTGGAGAACTTGTAGCCGCGGCGATACTCGAACTTGTCCACCGCCTTCATCAGGCCGATGTTGCCTTCCTGGATCAGATCGAGGAACTGCAAGCCACGGTTGGTATATTTCTTCGCGATCGAGATCACGAGGCGCAGGTTGGCCTCGACCATCTCCTTCTTCGCGATCCGCGCTTCCTTCTCGCCCTTCTGCACCTGGTTCACGATGCGGCGGAATTCCGAAATGTCGAGGCCGACGAATTGGCCGATGGCGGCCATCTCGCTGCGAACATCCTCGACCTTCTCGGCGAACCGCGTCGTCAGCTGGTCCCAGCCGCGGGTCTTCTTCTCGGAGACACGCTCGAGCCAGCGCGGTTCAAGCTCCGCACCTCGGTATTCCTTGATGAATTCCTGCCGGTTCACGCGCGCCTGATCGGCCAGCTTGACCATGGCGCCGTCGAGCGACATGATCTTCCGATTGATGCCGTAAAGCTGATCGACCAGTGCCTCGATACGGTTGTTGTGCAGGTGGAGCGAGTTCACGAGCTCGACGATTTCACTCCGCAGCCGCTGATATTCCCGTTCCTGGTTGAGCGAGAAGCTCTCGCCATGGTTCAGCGTGGCCGAGATGCGCTCGTCCTGCATCTCCGCCAGCCGCACGTAGTCGCCGGCAATACGATCGAGGGTCTCGAGTACTTGGGGCTTGAGCGCAGCCTCCATCGCCGCGAGCGACAGGTTGCCCTGATCCTCGTCCTCGTCTTCGTCGGAGTCCCCGTTCTCGTCCGTGCTTTCGCCGTCACCAGGCGCCGCTGCAGCCTTTTCCGAAGCTTCCGCAGGCGCTTCGGGCTTCTCGGCCGCGTTCGCACCCTGAAGCGCGGACAGGACGCTCTCGTCCACGCCGCCTTCCTCGTCGGCCTCCATCTGCGAGCCGAACGTCGTTTCGAGGTCGATCACGTCCCGCAGCATGATCGCTTCATCGAGAAGCTCGTCACGCCAGATCGTGATGGCCTGGAAGGTCAGCGGGCTTTCGCAGAGCCCCGCAATCATCGTGTTGCGACCGGCCTCGATGCGCTTGGCGATCGCGATCTCGCCCTCGCGGGACAGAAGCTCCACCGAGCCCATCTCGCGCAGATACATCCGGACCGGGTCGTCCGTGCGGTCGAGGTTCTCGTTGCTGGTGCTCGAAATCGTAAGTTCGCGCGAACCGCTATCCGAACCGTCGGAGGCATCATCCTGCTTGTTGTCGCCGTCTTCCTCGGCCTCGTCGCCTTCCGTGACGTTGACGCCCATTTCGGAGAGCATCGCCATCACGTCTTCGATCTGCTCGGACGTGACCTGATCGGGCGGCAGAACTTCGTTCAGCTCGTCATATGTGATGTAGCCACGTGCCTTCGCCTGCGCTATCATCTTTTTGACAGCGGCCTGGCTCATGTCGAGCATGGGCCCGGAACCGTCCGATCCGTCAGAACCGTCCGAATTGTTCCCTGGCTTTTTCTGCTCGGTGTCCTTCGCGACCATAGGCGGCTCCGTTTTGATGCCCGAATGATTCGGTGATTCGGGATGAAATACGTTAATCCATTACGAATCGTTGATTCGCAATGTCATCATCGATTCTTCTTCGGTCGAGACTTGTGGCGTTCGATCATCTGGTCCAGTTCGAGCGACAGTGACATCTCGTCTTGCGTGGAAGTTCCGGCATGTTCGGCAAGCGGTCGCGTATCCGCCTCGAACCGCGCCTGTGCTGCCTGACTCAACCTCCAGGCGACCCCGTCATCCTCGGCCTCTGAGATTTCCCGTTCGGCTTCCGAGGTTTCGGAAAGTCTGCCAAGTATTGCAGCATGGCGTGTTAATTCCTCGTCAATAGCGCGGCGAGCCTGTTCGGGAGTTGCGTCTCGCGACAGATGCCGATTGGCCCGCACCTGTCCAGGGGCGAACAACTCGGTATAAGGGTCGCGGCCTATGCGCCGGCCTATGGCGGTTCCGATCCATTCGGTCGGATTGGGGTGACTTAGGGACTCATCGACGCAAGACAAGAGGGCGTCACGAATTTTTTCGAGATCATCGCAGGTGAAGGCAATCCGTTCGAGCCGATCCTCGAACTCCGCCGCCAGCTCGGGGTGGGCGATACAGCCCGCAAGTATGGCGCATTCCCGGATCCGGCTTTCGGCCAGCGCCCCGGCGGCACCGGCCCCGAGAAGCGATGCGAGCGTTTCCGGGCGCGGCGCGGCAGGCGGGCTCCAGCGCGGGGCACCACGGCGCGCGGGGCCTCGTCCGGGCATCTGGCCGCGCGGTCTTCCCGCTTCCCGCTTCGGCGCGAAAAGCGTAGCGCGGCGTGTCTTGATCTCGCTCCAGTAGTGCGCCCGCAGCCGTTCGTCCGCGATCGCCTCGATCCGCTGGCGCAGGCGCTGATCCAGAGCCGCCCGCCGTTCCGGGCTGTCGAGGGGGTGGCCCTCCGTCTCCTTGGTCCAGATCAGATCGATCATCGGCAGGGATTTCGCGAGCACCTCCTCCATCGCCTTCGCGCCCCCGAGTCGCACGATATCGTCCGGATCCGAATCGGCGGGGAGAATCACGAAACGCAGGGCCTTGCCGGCTTCGAGAAGCGGCAGCGCCAGGGAAATCAGCCGATGCGCCGCCCCCATTCCCGCCTTGTCGCCATCAAGGGCCACGACGGGTTCCGGGCAGAGATCCCAGAGCTTGCGCAGCTGCGTCTCGGTAATCGCGGTGCCGAGCGGCGCAACAGCATGGTCGATGCCGGCCTGCGCCAGTGCGATCACATCCATGTAGCCTTCGACGATCACCAGTTGGCCGCATTTCTTCGCCGCCGTGCGGGCCGGCCCGACGTTGTAGAGATTGGCCCCCTTGTCGAAGAGCGGTGTCTCCGGGGAATTGAGGTATTTCGGTTCCTGTCCCGGCCGGATGGCACGCGCCCCGAAGGCAATGGCCCGTCCGCGGGTATCGCGGATCGGGAACATGATGCGCCCGCGGAAGCGGTCATAGGGCGAACCGCCGTCGCGCGGCTTTCCGGCCAGTCCAGCCTCCACGATCCGCTCCATCGAGAACCCCTTGCCCCGAAGGTGTTCGATCAGGACCGTCCGCCCCTCCGGCGCGAAGCCGATCTCGAATCGCTCGATCGCCGCGGGCGAGAGATCCCGTCCCTCGAGGTAGGTTCTCGCTTCTGTCGCGCGGGCAGAATTGAGCTGAAGCCGATAGAACTGCACCGCCGCTTCCATGGCTTCGGCCAGCCCCTTGGCTTCTTCGGCACGGGCGGCGGCGGCAGGATCGCGCGCCGGCATCGCAAGCCCGGCCTGGCCCGCCAAAAGCTCTACCGCTTCCATGAAGCCCATGTTTTCGCTGTCTCGCAGGAAGCTGAAAACGTTGCCCTTCGCCTGGCAGCCGAAGCAGTAATAATAGCCCTTCACGTCATCCACGTGGAATGACGCGGTCTTTTCCTGGTGAAAGGGGCAGGGGGACCAGTAGTCTCCCCGTGCGGCGTTGCTCTTGCGCGGATCCCAAGTGACCTTGCGGCCCACGACCTGCGCGAGCGAAACACGATCCCGGATTTCGTCGAGGAAGGCCTGAGGCAAATTCATCGGCGGAATATCTGCCCTGGGCCTGGGCTTGGCAAGGGGGGCGACCCGCGATTGTACGCCGGGTGTGGACCCCTGGCCTCAGAAAGGATCAGGCCGTGATGATCGGGTAAAGCGAGGCAACGAGAAGGGCTGCCACCGCAATGTTGAAATACCGTAGTCGGACAGGCGCTGAGAGAAACCCGCGCAGACGTTCGCCGAAGGCCGCCCAGAGACTGATTGACGGCAAACCGATCAGCACGAAGGCCGCCGCGACCAGGAATACCGAACCCAGTTCGCGCGCCGGGGCATAGACGCTCAAGGCCGTCACCATGATGGTCCAGGCCTTCGGATTCACAAGCTGGAACAGCGCGGCCTGCACGAAACTGAAGGGTCTGGGGTCAACCTGTGCCTCGCTTTCGGTCTCGAGCGGGGCGGCGGTGGCAATCTTTACGGCAAGGTAGAGCAGGTAGACGACCCCGACGACCTTCAGGACAATTCCCGTCACCGGCCAGATTTCGAAGACCCGGATCAGCCCGACGCCCACCAGTCCGACCATCGTGAACATGCCGAAGGAAATGCCGAGCATGTGCGGCACTGTCCGGCGAACACCGAAATTGGCCCCCGACGCCATGAGCATGAGGTTGTTCGGTCCTGGCGTCACGGTTGCGACGAAGACGAAGAAGGCGAGGGCAATGAGCTGTTCTTGTGTCATGACGCAATCCTATGCGATCATGCGCACAATATGACGCTAAACATGCATTTCTGAGCGTAGATTACACAATGATTGACGATCATGGATGAGAAAGACGAGCGGATATTGCGCGAACTTTCCCGCGATGGGCGCATCAGCAATATCGATCTGGCGGAGCGAATCGGCCTTTCGCCCTCGGCCTGCCTGCGCCGGGTGCAGGAGCTTGAGCGATTCGGTGTGATCCGGGGGTATCGCGCGGTGATCGACCCGTCCGCACGCGGAGCTGGTTTCGTCGCCTACATGACGGTCGGGCTTTCAGTTCACACAAAGGCGGCGCAGGAGGCGTTCGAGCGTGCCGTGACCCGCGCGCCGGAAGTGCGTGAGTGTCACAACATCACCGGAACGGTGGAATATCTTCTTCGCGTGGAGGTGGCAGACCTCGCGGCCTACAAGATCTTCCACACCGATGTTCTTGGAACCCTGCCGCAGGTGAACTCGATCGTCACCTACGTTGTGATGGGCTCGCCCAAGGACGAACGGGCCTGAAAGGATCAGGCCCGCAAGCGTGTCACAGCACGACGACCCGCGTGCCGGCCGGGACCCGATCATAGAGATCGATCACGTCTTGATTGAGCATCCGGAAGCAGCCAGAGGAGGCCGCATAGCCGATGCTCCGCGGCGAATTGGTTCCGTGAATGCGATAGCCCGAGTCGCGCCCGTTGAAGTAGATGTAGAGCGCCCGCGCCCCGAGTGGATTGTGCACCCCGCCCGGCTGTCCGCCGGCCCATTTCGCGAGGCTCGGGTCACGCTTGATCATCTCGGGCGGCGGCGTCCAGCGCGGCCATTGGGCACGGCGCGCGATCACACCCTCGCCGGTCCAGCCGAAACCCGTGCGTCCGATGGCAATGCCGTAGCGGATCGCCTTTCCCTCGCCTTGCACGAGGTAGAGAAACGGTCCCTTCGTATCGATCACGACCGTTCCGGGCGCCTCGGTGGTCTCGAACTCCACCTCGTTGCGCAGGAGCGCCGGGTGGTAGTCCTCGATGTCGATCGCCGGCAGCGTGCGCGACCCGTCCGCGCGCGAGGCGTAATAGGCCTGATCGACCGCCGGCTCCTGCGGCGCGGCCTCGACCACCGGCCCCGTTTCCATCATGCACCCCGACAGGAGTATCGATAGCCCCATTCCGGCGGCCAATATGCGCAAGTTACTCATCCCTGAACCCCTCTTCCCCAGGATCGGGTCACCCAAAACTCAATCGACTCGGTCATCGGCCAGAGAGGCTAAGACCCCGACCCCTCTGGAACGACGGCATGTGCGGGCGAGAACACGGGCCCGGCACAAGACGCATCATGCCGCCCAGACCTTAATTCCCCGACCCCCGAGCGGGGATCAAATGCAGGGAATTTGATCGAGAGTTTCAGCGTATCTTTACCATGTTCGCGGCGATCTGGTCACGGCTTTCGAGGTGTTGTTCATGTGCCGGCTTGTGTCCCAGATCCTGGCTCTGCTGTTTTGCCTGTCCGCAGGCGAGGCACGGGCAGGTGCGTGGCCGCGCGAGGAAGGACAGGTGTTCATTGCCGTCAGCCAGACCATGAGCACTGGCGCGCGAACCGTGCTCGAAGCGGTGCAGGACGTGCGCAGCTATTCCTCGCTCTATGCCGAATACGGGCTCACACCCGAGATCACTGCCGGTCTCGACGCCGGGTTTGCGCGCGGAGATCAGGACGAGGCATCCGCCTGGAACCTGTTTCTCCGCCGCCCGGTCCGGGCCTGGGAGAACGGCCACAGGGTTGCCGCCTCACTGGGGATCGGCCAGCTCACTGAGCCTGAATACGGCCGGCAATGGCGGATCAAGCCGGGGATGTCCTGGGGCAAGGGCTTCGAAAGCCGCTGGGGCAACGGCTGGGCCGGGGTCGAAGCTTCGGCGGCCTACCGTTTCGCGAGCAAGGACTTCGGCTACAAGGCGGATTTCACAGTTGGCCTCAAGCCGAGCGAAAACTGGATGGGCATCATGCAGGTCCAGACGGGCCGCTACGGCGATGATGATCCCATCATCCGCCTGGCGCCCTCCGTTGTTCGGAAGTTCGGTGAAAGGATCCACATCCAGCTCGGCTTCATCGGTTCGGTCGCCGGAGACGATTCCATGGGCGTGAAATTCGGAACCTGGTTCACCTTCTGAGGGGGCGCGGTCTCGCCTCCCCCCTTCTAGGTGCTCAGTAACTGTCGCAGAACAGGTCGTGCAGCGTCTCGATAATGCGGTGCACCTTGTCGTCACCGATCGAGTAGTAGATCGCCTTGCCGTCCCGGCGGCTCTTGACCAGACCTTCGAGCCGGAGCCGCGCAAGCTGCTGGGAAACTGCGGCCTGCCGCGCACCGATCAGGTCCTCGAGCTCGCTGACCGACTTCTCGCCGCTGACGAGATGGCACAGGATCATCAGGCGCCCCTCATGGGCCAGCGCCTTCATCAGATCCGCAGCGGATTTCGCCTGATCAGCCATCATCTTCGTGTCGGAAACGGTGTTCATGCCCCGTTCCTCGACTGCCTGGGCGTCCATCCCGGCAACCCCCGTAGGTTAATGTTGTATCCTAGCTTAGTCATTTTTTTGACGTAATTGAAGTGCTCGTTGCCTGAAGAAGCCGATGGGTAACGGCAAATGCGTTGTAAATCGAGCGCTTTCAACCAAATCACCCGCAAGAGCCGGAATAACCGCAGGCGGTGCAGAAGTCGCAACCATCCCTGCGGATCACCGCGGCATGGCCGCATTCGGGACAGATACTGCCCTTGATCGCCGTTGGTGCATCTTCTTCCGGAACAGGCGCGTCCGACCACAGAACGGCAGAGCCCGCGACCGGATAACCCTCGGCATCCAGCACGCCGAGCATGGCATAACGGTGGATCAGCAGCCGCGCGACATAGGCCAGCGTCGAGGGCTGAACGGCCTGCTTTTCGGAGCCCGGCACCTTTGCGAAGAAATCTCCCTGCGCCTCGGGCAGGTCTTTCAGCCCCCGCAGCTTCTTGCCGATCCAGGCCGGGTCGATCACCCGCATGTCGAGGCTCAGGCTCTTGGTGAGCCCGTTGAATTCGAGCGGATAATCTCCCGAGAGCCAGACACTGAAGGGCCGCTTCGTTCCGTCCGGCAGCACGCATTCCTTCACGAACATGGCGAAGTCATCGCCAGTGACCGGGTTGAGGATGTCCACCGTCCAGGAGAGCGTGCCGTCCGCGCCCGACTTCGGCTCCTTGCGCGAGAACATCGCGGCCATCAGCGGCGCCTCGCCGGAGGGCGCGTCGAACACGCCCAATGCCTCGCAGCGATAGCGCACCACATGCGCGAAGGCCGAGACATTGCCGGCCACGGGGCGTTTTTCGCCATCGGGCGGCATTGCGACGTGATAGGGCGCGCCGGGTGTCTTCGCGAGGCTTTCCAGTTTGTGCGCCAGCCATTCGCTGTCTTGTGCGCGCATGTCCATGGAGAGGTTCTTTGCCAGCGCGCCCAGGCCACGCGGGGTCTGCTCGCCATTCACCCAGACCTCGAAAGGCTGGCTACGGCCATTCTCCACGTGGCCGACGAAGACCGCGAAGCGGTTCTGTGGCGCCTCGACCATGTAGGTCCAGGAGGGCGAGCCGGCGGTGAGCTTCGGCCGGTGGGGCCAGCGCAGCGCGGCGAGCGCCACCTGTGGCGCGTCGGAGATCCGGATGCGACGGTCAGGCTCGGACTGATCGAGATCCTGCGGCGTCGATCCCTCGACCGAAAGCACGGACCCCAGCACATTGTTGGGCCGATAGGTGGTGATGCCCTTGAGCCCCGCCTTCCAGGCATCGAGATAGAGATCCTCGAAGTCCTCGAAGGGGTAGTCCTCCGGCACGTTCACGGTTTTGGATATGGCCGCGCAAATATAGGGCTGGATCGCCGCCTGCATGGCCATGTGGTCCTTTGCCTCGATCTCCAGGGCGTTCCGGAAGGCGGCCGGAAGCTCCTTCGTGTTGCCGCCCCGCGCACGCCAGAGCCGGTAGGCGTGGTCCTCGACCCGGTATTCGCGCATGGAGCCGTCGCCCTCACGTTTCTTGCGGGTGTAATGCCAGGAATAGGCCGGTTCGATCCCGTTGGAGGCATTGTCGGCGAAAGCGAGGCTGATCGTGCCGGTGGGCGCGATTGAAAGGAGATGTGAATTGCGGATGCCATGCTCGGCAATTTCTGCGCGAATGTCTTCGGGCAGGCGCCGCGCCATGCCCGAGGCGAGGTAGTCCTCCGCCCGGAAGAGCGGGAACGGCCCCTTTTCCTTCGCCAGCGCCACGGAGGCGCGATAGGCCGCATCCCGCATCTGGCGCGTCAGATCGGCGGCGAAATCGCGCGCCTTGGCACTGTCGTATTTCAGTCCCATCAGGATCAGCGCATCGCCAAGCCCGGTGAAGCCGAGGCCGATGCGGCGCTTGTTCTCCGCTTCCCTGGCCTGCTCCTCCAACGGCCAGACGGTGGCGGTCAACACGTTGTCGAGCATCCTCACGGCGGTCGCGACGCAATCGGCAAAACCGTCCTCGTCGAAGCGCGCATCTTCGGTGAAAGGTGCGTGGATGAAGCGCGTCAGGTTGATCGAGCCGAGACAGCAGCAGCCGTAATCGGGGATCGGGATCTCGCCGCACGGGTTCGTGGCCTCGATCCGCTCGATGTAGTGAAGGTTGTTCTCGCTGTTGATCCGGTCGAGAAAAAGGACACCCGGCTCAGCCGCCTCGTAGGTGTTCCGGGTGATGATCTGGAACAGTTCGCGTGCTCGGATCCTCGCGTAGACCCAGAGCCCGTCGGGCCGCTGATGCGCGCCGCCCGCGATCTGGACCGGGGAGGGCTCCGCCTCATGCACCAGCTCGAATTCGCTATTGGCATCCACGGCCGCCATGAACGCGTCCGTGACGCCCACCGAAATGTTGAAGTTGTTCAGCCGCCCGGCCTGCCGCTTCGCGGAAACGAATTCCATGATGTCCGGGTGATCGCAACGCAGGACACCCATCTGCGCACCCCGCCGGGCGCCCGCGCTCTCCACCGTGGCGCAGGACTGGTCGAAGACATGCATGTAGCTGATCGGGCCGGAAGCGGAACTGTCCGTTCCATGAACCCGCGCACCGCGCGGCCGGATCGCGGAGAAATCATAGCCCACACCTCCCCCGCGTCGCATGGTTTCCGCCGCCTCGCGCAGCGCGTGATAGATGCCCGGCTTTCCGTTGGTGCTGTTTGAGATCGAATCACCCACCGGTTGCACGAAGCAGTTGATGAGCGTGACCTCGCGAATATCGGCTCCGGCTGCCGAATTGATCCGTCCGCCGGGTATGAAGCCGGTTTCCAGCGCCTCGAGGAAAGCGCGCTCATGCGTTTCCGGCTCGGCCTCCACCGCCGCCAGCCCGCGGGCCACGCGCCGACGCACCGCGCGCGCCATGTCCGGCCCGTCGAGATCCTTCTCCGCGCCCTTCGCGTATTTCTCCCGCAGAACGTCGAGCGAAACCTCCTGCCAGCTCAGGTCGTCGCTGTGTGGCGCTGGTGCTGTCGGTAGGTCCGGCTTGTTCATGGAAGAGTTTTCCGCTCTCTGGGAGTTGGATTTTCAGGATACGGGCGGGTGCTATTTCGGTCAATTGCGTGACCCTCGGAACACGGCATTATATGGTGGAAGGCTGCGCACGCTTCATCTAGGGATAGGGCATGATGGCCGGGGGCATTCATCTTCTCAAATTGTGTGTTGGCGTCGAGAGCGTAAGCGATCTCGAGGCGCATATTGCCACGCGCGGAGCACGGCAGCAGGTCCATGTCACCCGCATGTGGCCCAAGAAATCCGATGAACTTCTTGATGGCGGTTCACTTTACTGGGTGATCAAGGGCGCCATCCTTGCCCGCCAGCGCATCACCGGATTCGAGCCCCGCCGCGGGGAGGACGGGATCGAACGGTGCGCCATTCTGCTCGACCCGGAACTCGTGCGCACCCAGCCGGCGCCGCGCCGTCCGTTCCAGGGCTGGCGCTACCTGCGCGCAGGCGATGCGCCGGCGGACCTGGATGCGTCGCACAGGGAGGATCTACCCCCCGAACTTGCCGCGGAGCTTGCGGCGATCGGTGTGTTCTGAGGAGTGCGGCAATGCGCGCATTGGGTTTAGCGTTGGTGCTCGGACTGGCCGTTTCCGGTCCGCTTCAGGCTGGAAACAGCCGCTACGGCTACAATTGGGACGAGATTGGCACGGAATTCTGCCGGCTCACCCTCGCGAATGACATGGCGGGTCTTGCCCCGCTTCTGACAGGCTCGCTGCGGCAGTTGATCGAGGCCGCCTCCGCCAACCCAGAATTGCCACCGGCCCGCACCCTCTTCCAGACCTATGTCAACGAGGTCTCGGGATGCAGCGCCGACACGCGCAACGCGGCACTCGTGGAAATTGCACGCAGCAACGGCGGCAGGGCCCCGGCCTGGACGGATATCCTCGTGATCTCACCGGAGGCCGACGGCACATCCCGCATCGACGACGTGCTCTTTGCCACCCGCAAGAGCGATACCCTGCGCGCGCGGCTCCAAGTCTATGCCGGAAGATAACATCAGTCGTTGCGGTGCATGTCCGAAAGTTCCTGCGCCCTGAGACGGCGCGGGCAGGTCGCCCAGGCTTCCGGGTTGCAACTCGTCCTGTTGCAGTCGAACTCGCAGACCGCGAGCAATGGTGGCACATCCATGACGATCGCCGCCACCAGACGGCGGCGTCCCTGGTCCAGCCAGTTGCGAAGCCCTTGGGGTACGGAAGCTGGGGCGGCACGGTCTAGACACTGTTCCTGCATGACACTCTCTCCCGGCGGACATATGCGGTTTCGCGGCAAAGATGTCAGAGTGCCCGGCCTCATGTCTTGATGTGGCGCAAGCCAGCAGCGATTTTCCCCGAGCCATAGCCCTTCGGCTCAGAAGTCGGCCCAGCCGTCCTCGTCGGTATCCGGATCGATGGAGAGCGCGGTATTTCCCTGAACCGGGGCCTCGTGTCTGAGGACCGGGGCAGGAGGAGCTTTTGCCGGCACCAGTGCCTTGGGCACGGCAGCCGGCGGGCGCGGTGCCACTGGGGCAGCCGGGAGCGTGACAGAGCCGTTGTTCTTCGTCTCGAACTTGTCGACCAGCACGCTCACCCGCTCGATCTCGCCCTTGATCTTGTGGCTCGCGCTGGATGACTTCTCCACCATGCCGGCATTCTGCTGCGTGACGTCGTCGAGATGCGTGACGGCCGTGCTAATTTCCGCAAGACCCGTCGCCTGCTGCCGCGCGGAGGTGGCAATCGAATCAACAAGCGTCGTTATCCCGACCACGGCATCGACAATGATTTCGAGCGATTCTCCGGTGCGCCGCACGAGATCCACGCCGCGGGTCACCTGGTCCGAACTGGTCGAGATCAGTCCGCGGATCTCCTTGGCCGCGTCGGACGAGCGCTGAGCGAGGGCGCGCACCTCCGAGGCCACCACGGCAAACCCGCGCCCGGCTTCCCCGGCGCGTGCGGCCTCCACTCCGGCATTGAGGGCGAGAAGGTTGGTCTGGAAGGCGATATCCTCGATCACCCCGATGATCTGACCGATATGCTCGGAGGATTTCTCGATCTCGCCCATCGCCTCCACGGCCTGGCGCACGACCCTTCCGCTTTCCTCCGCATTGTCCTTGGCCGAATTGACATCGCGGGACGCCCGCTCCGCGCTTTCCGAGGCCCCCCTCATGGTCGATGTCATCTGTTCAAGCGCCGCGGCCGTCTCTTCCAGAGCCGCGGCCTGGTTCTCGGTGCGGTTCGAGAGTTCATCGGTCGCGCTGGCGAATTCGCTGATCTGGCTCTGTATTTCGCCCATCGCCGATTTCACCGCCTCGATGGCTTCCTCGAGAGTGCCGATGGTGGAATTGAAGTCCCGGCGCAGCGGTTCGTTTTCCTCGGCGAATTTCTCATCAATCCGCGTGGTCAGCGTTCCGCCGGAGAGCTGCGCGAGAGCCTTGGTGAACCGCGAAACCATGCGCTCGCGTTCGTCATCCTGGACCTTCTGCCTCGCTTCCGCGGCTTGCCGCTCTTCCTCCACCCGCGTCACGTCGGATACAACCCCGACGACCCGGATCACCTTGCCCTTCTCGTCGCGGATCGGTGCATAAGTGGCCTGGAAATGCGCGATTGTGCCGTCCTTGCGCAGCCGACGCATCCGCTTGGTTCCGTCGGTCTCTCCCCGCCGGAAGCCTTCCCAGATCTTCAGGTTCTCCGGCGAATTGGCGAAACCCGGCTCGCTGAGCTTCGACTGATGCATGCCGATGATCTCGTCCGGTCCGTATCCGGTCATGCGCATGTAGTTCTGGTTCGCCTTCGTGACATGCCCATCCAGATCGTATTCGACGATACCTTCGGTCGTGTCGATCGCCTCGAAGACGGCCGCCTTCTCCGCTGCCGCACGCTCGGCCTGCGTCACGTCGCAGAGAAGGGCCGCAATCTTGAAGGGCTTGCCGTTGGCCCTGAAGATCGGCGTCAGCGTCCCGCTGAAGCTGACCCGGCTGCCGTCCTTGGCGCGCAGATGAAAGATGCCGGAGGAAAATTGCCCTGCGCGCAGGTTTTCCCAGATACCTTCGTCGGTGACATCGTTGGGCGGTTGCGCGTTCACGAGCGTCTCGAGCTTCATGCCCATCAAGGCTCCGCGGTCGTAGCCGAGCGCGCGCATCGCGTTCGGATTGCCCTCGATGATTTCCTTGTCGAGCGAGAACTCGAGATAGACCTGTGATCCCTTGTCCGACAGGAATTTCTCGGTTTCCACGCGCCCGGCGGTATCATCCACCCATTCGACAACGCTGCCGAGATACTCTCCGCGCGGCCCCCTGACGGCCAGCGTGGTCAGGGCGAAGCTCATGTCGCCGATCTTGATGTTGGCCTTGAACGTCTTCCGGTTCGGGTCCCGCAGGACCCTACGGTTCTGCTCAGGGTTGCGGTGGAAGGTATCGACTGTCGAGCCGATGATGTTCTGTGGCGAGATGGTCGGCCACATCTGCTGGAAGGTCTCGATATGCTCGGTCAGAAGCTCGAGAAAGGCCTCATTGGCAGACTGGATGCGGAAATCCTTGTCGATGGCGAGCATCGGCACGGACGATCCCTCGAAGCCGGCAATGCGCGCCCTATCCGCGGATGCCCCGTTTCGACCGGAGGCTCCGAACGAAAGAAGACTTCTCTGACTGCACATAATGCCACCTTGGAAAAACGACCTTCGCGGCAAGATAAACGTCCGTTATCGTTAAAATCTCTTGAACATTGGCGCTGAGGGGCCCGCAATTGCCCTAAACTGACGCGCAATACACGGCCAACAAGGGAAGCGGTTAAGAACTGATCCGGTCGAATCCTGCCCGAAACGCTGATGCTCTTTACCAGTACTGCCACGGCTCCTTATTTACACACTTAAATGATGTGAAACAGGTAGAGTAATATTTGGCGGCGAGTATCCACCCGCGACCGGAAGAACGCGCCGTCTCCTGAAGTGGCATACGGCAGGGCGCGGCGCGCACAAAAAAAACGGGGGCCAACCGGCCCCCGCAGATTACGTCCAGACTGTCTGGTGCGTCAGTTGGCCTGACGACGGAGGAAAGCCGGAATGTCCACGCGCTCACGCTCGTTCTCGTCGAGATCGGCTTCGGCGCGCTCCTGGGGCTGGGACTGGAAGCTCTCGCTTTCGGTCTTGGCGCGGAGCCCGGAGTTGGTTTCGCCGCGCGAGGCCTGGCCAGTCATCTTGTGGATCAGGCTGTTGATCGTGAGCCGTCCGGCGCGGTCGCTTTCATGGCGCTGACCGCCCTGAGGTGCGATCGAGCGCACCATGGGCTGAGCCTTCGGCACGTTCTGCACGGCAGCCTGAAGGCGGCGCAGCGCATCCGGTGTCGGCTCGCCCTGACCGTTGTCCGCGGCCGTCTGAACGCGCGGCTGGCCGAAGGGCGTGCTGCGCGCGGGAGCCTGGGGCTCGGCCGGTTCGCTCTGGGCCCGGACCTGCGCGTCCGCGAAGCTCGGCGCTGGGGCCGGCTCGGCGGAAGGCTGGAGAGCGGCAGGGGAGGCGGGCATCGGCGATGCGGCACTCGGCGCCGTCAGCTCGGGCTCGGGCTTCGGAGCCGGCTGCTCGGCAACTGCGTCCGGTGCGGACAGTGTGGAAGCCGCGGGTTCGCCGAAGCGGGCCTGCGGTGCGGAGACCTCTTCCGTGCGGACAACGGCGTCGATGCCGGTCGCGACGACCGAAACGCGCATCTGGCCGGCCATTTCCGGATCGAGCGTGGAGCCGACCATGATGTTGGCGTCGCCATCGACCTCGGCGCGGATACGGTTCGCGGCCTCGTCGAGTTCGAAGAGCGTGAGATCCGGTCCGGCGGTGATGTTGATGAGCACGCCGCGCGCACCCTTGAGGCTGATCTCGTCGAGCAGCGGGTTCGCGATCGCCTTCTCGGCGGCCTGAACCGCGCGATCCTCGCCCGAGGCTTCGCCGGTGCCCATCATCGCCTTGCCCATCTCGTTCATCACCGAGCGGACGTCCGCGAAGTCGAGGTTGATGATGCCCGGACGGACCATCAGATCGGTCACGCCCTTGACGCCCTGGTAGAGAACGTCATCGGCGAGCGCGAAGGCTTCCGTGAAGGTCGTCTTCTCGTTCGCCAGCCGGAAGAGGTTCTGGTTCGGAATGATGATGAGCGTGTCGACGTGGTTCTGAAGCTCGTCCACACCGTTCTCGGCCTGGCGCATCCGGCGCGAGCCCTCGAAATGGAACGGTTTGGTCACGACACCGACGGTCAGGATGCCCATCTCGCGCGCGGCCTTGGCGATGATCGGCGCTGCACCGGTGCCGGTTCCGCCGCCCATGCCCGCGGTGATGAAGCACATGTGGCAGCCCGAAAGCCGCTCGACGATGTCTTCGATGGATTCTTCTGCGGCCGCTGCGCCGACCTCGGGCCGTGCGCCCGCGCCGAGCCCTTCGGTCACACGGGTGCCGAGCTGAAGCTTGTTGCTGGCGTGGGACTGCTGGAGCGCCTGGGCGTCGGTATTCGCCACGACGAATTCGCACCCTTCGAGCTGCTGCTCGATCATGTTGTTGACCGCGTTGCCGCCTGCACCGCCAACGCCAACCACCGTGATCCGGGGGCTCAGATCGGGAGTAACCGGAATGCTGAGAGTCAGAGCCATATCTTTTTCCGCCTGTTGAGTTTCTTCGGTCATCCACGCCCCCGCGCAAATGACCCTGCCTGTATTCCGCACGGATCGTAGCGGAAGAAGCCGCAAGGGTCACGCAGAATCATATGATTCTCCCCAATATGTTGTGTATCGCTACAAGATGAAGCGGAATTGTGCCAATAATCCGCAAGTTACCAGTTGTCCTTAAACCATCTCAGGGCGCGCACGACTTTCCGGGCCCCCTGCCGGTCCGCTGGCAGTTCGAAATCCCAGTATTCGTCTTCGGGGTATGCGATCTGCATGGCAAGCCCCACGGAGGCCGAAAATGCCGATCCCGTCACCGATTGCGGCAACCCGCGGATTCGCAGCGGACGCCCCACCCGGCACTGACGCCCCAGGATATGGCTGGCGATGGTTTCGAGGCCGGGGATCTGGGCGCTGCCGCCCGTGAGCACGATCTTCTGCGACGGCAGGTATTCGAACCCGGAGGCGTCGAGCCGCGCCCGGACCTCCTCGAGGATCTCCTCCACCCGGGGCCGCATGACACCGATAAGCTCGGAGCGGCTGATCTGCCGCCGGTCATGCTCCCAGTCCCCGAGGACGGAGGGCAGATCGATCATGTCCCGGTCGTCGAGGCTGGTCGCGATGAGCCCGCCCTGCTTGGTCTTGAGCCGCTCCGCATCCTGAAGCGAGACCTGCAGCCCCTGGCAGATATCGTTGGTGATGTGATGCCCGCCCATCCGCACGCTGTCGGCATAGATCATCTTGCGCCGCACGAAGATCGAGATGCCGGTTGTGTTGGACCCGATGTCGATGCAGGCCGCGCCAAGCTCCTGCTCGTCCTCGATGAGGCTCGCAAGTGCGCTGGCGAAGGGAGCCGCGACGACCCCTGCAAGCTCCAGGTCGCAGCGCCGGATGCAGTGCATCAGGTTCCGCAGCGCGGTGGAGCCCACCGTGACCATGTGCATGTCCACCGTCAGCTCTCGACCGATCTGTCCGCGCGGATCGGTCAGGCCGCTGCGCTGATCGAGGCAGAAATTCACCGGCAGGGCATGGATCACGTCGCGATCATGACCGAATTCCGGCATGTCGCAGGCCGCCAGAACCTCGCCGATCTCGGCGCTCCCGACCGCGCCCTCGCGCATCGCGACCTCGCCGGTCACACCGTAGGAGCGGGGCCGGCCGCCTGAAAAGCTCACCAGCACATGGTCGAAACGCATGTTGGCGGCCTTCTGCGCCCCCTGCACGACGGTCCGAAGCGCGCGCTCGCACTCCTCCATCGAGGTGATCTCGCCGAAGGCCACGCCGCGCGAGCGGGTGTTGGCCGCGCCGACCACGCGCATTCTGGGCTCGCTTGTCTCGCCGCCCATGTCCTCGGGCACGAACTGCAGCACGAGACAGGTGATCTTCGACGAGCCAATGTCGAGCATGGCGACAATGCCCCTCCGGAGCGCCGCCTCGCGCCGCGCCCGCATCGCCCGCTGCAGCTCATAGAGGTGACGGTTCATGCATCTTCTCCCAGGGACATCCGCTTCAGGCGGTCGATTTCGGAAATGGCGTGTTCGCTGATCTGGATCATCGGCCGGTCGGGGTTGCGCATGTCCACGACCTGTACATCCCGCGCCAGAAGCTGATCGCCGTTGTTCAGGTCGAGAATGCGGCGTAGCGCGCCCTGCGGGTCGGTCTCCGGCAGGCGCAGTACCTGGCCGCGGTCAAGCGCGACATCCCAGCGCCGCTCGCCCACGCGCAGAAGCCCGCGAACCCGCGCCGCGACCGGCTGCAACGCGTCGAGAAGCAGCATCGCCTCGGGCACCTGCGCATCGGCACCGGCCCCCACGATCAGCGGCAGGTCCGGGCGCCGCAGCCGGCTGTCGATCTCCGCCACGCGGACGCCGGTGGCATCGAGAAGCTGGAGGTTGTCCGCCGTGCGCCATACGACCACCGGAACCCTCTCGATCGCCCGGATCTCCAGAACCCCGTCGGAGCGAAGCTGAACACGCGCCCGCTCCACCGCATCAAGGGACTCGATACGTGCCCGGACAGCCGCGACGCTCACCTCGAGGCTGCTCGCGGGCAGGGTGACAAACGCCGCCACCCGGATCTGTTCGGCGAGATCCTCGCTCACATCGGGGACCGCCATCTCGGTGATCATGAACTGCGGCTGCTCCACCACGATCCCGTGGACCTTCTGGAAAAGCGCATAGGCTTCGCCACGAATGTCGAACTGCGTGAGGAACGTGCCTGCCGCCAGAACGCCCACCGAAAGCGGAATGCCGACATTGAGAAACTTCCGGAAGGAGGGGCGCAGCCACAGCCGCGTCAGCCGGTAGCGGAGCCGCGATGGGGCCGGATCGCGCGAGCTGCGCGGATTGCCGTTCACCTGCCGCATGAGGCGTCCTCCACCATCCAGCGCACGAGGCTGCCGTAGTCGATGCCGCAATGCGCCGCCTGTTCGGGCGCGAGCGAGGTGGGCGTCATGCCCGGCTGGGTGTTGGTCTCGAGGAGGAAGAGCCCGTCGAGCCCGCGCGGTTCGTCCCAGCGGAAATCGGTCCGGCTCACGCCACGGCATCCCAGCGCCTGGTGCGCCCGCAGCGCATAATCGAGGCAGGCCTGCGTGATTTCCTCCGGCAATTCGGCGGGAACCACATGGCGCGAGCCCCCGGCGGAGTATTTCGCGTCGTAATCGTACCAGCCGTCCGAATAGATGTCCGTAACCGCCAGCGCCCGCTCGCCCATGACCGTGGTGGTCAGTTCGCGGCCCGGAACGAATTTCTCGACCAGCAGAACATCGGGTGCATCGGCCGCGAGTTGGGCGGGGCCGTTGGCGCTCTCGTGCACGAGGTAGATGCCGACCGACGAGCCCTCGTTGTAGGGCTTGACCACATAGGGCGGTTCCATCGGATGCGCGGCCATGACCTCCTCGCGCGGAACGAGCCGCCCCTCCGCAACCGGAAGACCGGCCTGCCGGAAGGCCTGCCGCGTGCGTTCCTTGTCCATGGCGAGAGCGGAGGCCAGCACACCGGAATGGGTATAGGGAATGCGCAGCCATTCGAGGATGCCCTGAACGCAGCCGTCTTCGCCCCAGCGTCCGTGAAGCGCGTTGAGCACGGCATCCGGCGCCTCGGCAACCAGCCGGGACGCAAGATCAGGCCCGGCGTCGATCTCGACGACGGTATATCCTTCATTCCGCAACGCAGCCGCACATTCCCGGCCGGAAACCAGCGACACCTCACGTTCGGCTGAGAAGCCGCCCTTGAGCACTGCGATGCGGGCTGCTGTCCTGCTCGACATGCCCGCCTCAATATTCGCTCCGCGACCTTTTTGATGACCTGTCCGGTCGTTCGGAGCATGGGTTACGGGGTCTTATTTTCGTCCGACCCGCATTATTTCCCACTGTAACAAAATGTCGCTTGATTTCAAAACGTTTTTTCGAACCTCTTCACCAAGACCTTCAAGATCGGCCGCCGAGGCCCCGCCGCGGTTGATCAGAAAATTCGCGTGCATCTCCGACATCTGCGCTCCACCCAGGGTTGCGCCCTTCATTCCCGCGTCCTCGATGAGCTTCCAGGCCTTCAGGTCATGCACGTCATCTGCCTGTCCCGTCGAGGAGAATCCTGCCGGGTTGCGAAATGTCGAGCCGGCGCTGCGCTCCTTGGTGGGCTGGGTCGCGTCACGCTTCGCGATCTGCTCCGTCATCCTGTCTTCGAGCATCTGGGGGTCGCCCATCGGCGCCTTGAAAGTCGCCTGCGTGAGAATTGCCCCCTCTGGAAGGCGCGAGAAGCGATAGGCGAACTCCATCTCTTCGGCTTCCATCGTGATGAGCGTGCCATCCCGCGTGATCGCCCGCGCCGAGATGAAGACATCCGCAACATAGCGCCCGTAGCAGCCGGCATTCATCCGCACCGCACCCCCGATGGAGCCCGGTATGGTGCGCAGGAAGGTGAGATCCACACCCGCTTCCGCAGCCCTGCGCGCCACATGGGCATCGAGCGCCGCCGCACCGGCGGTCACCGTGTCGCCTTCGACCTCAATGGAGTTGAACCCGCGCCCGAGCCGGATCACCACGCCCGCAATACCACCGTCCCGCACGATGAGGTTTGAGCCGACCCCCATGGGAAAGACCGGAATGTCGCGGGGCAGGGCCGCGAGAAACGCCGCCAGGTCCTCCTCGTCCGCCGGCTGAAACAGCCAGTCCGCCGGTCCGCCCACCCGCAACCAGGTGAGCCCCGCCATCTCCCGGTCCGGGGTCAATCGCCCACGGACGGGAGGAAGAGGTAGATCCATTGCCATTACCGCTTTGCCCCTGCGCGTCGCCAACCCGGAGCGCAATGGCGGGGCGCCAGTGGCGCGCCGCGCGGTCCGGTCGGCCGGAGCGCCAGCGCGCAGGCCGAGAGGGGAAGGCATGGGCCGCGACGCGCGCCAGAGGGGCGGGCAGCACGTGGCAAGCGCGAATGCGTGCAGCCGCCCGGGACGGGCTGCACGGCCCGATCTGTCACGTGCCAGATCGGGTTGCCCCCCGAACAAGCGGCTTTCAATTGATCATCTGCGCATTCCAACACCGCGCTCAAGCTCCGCTAGAAAGTTCCAAGGATTGCCTGATTTCACCAATTTAGCTTCAGGACAACCTTGGGATCATCTCGATTGCGCGTTCGTTGTTGGCGTTCCTCCCGCATCACGACTTCGCCCTCTCACGCGACTGCAAAAGTCGAGCGGCTTACGCTCCGACTGCCTGGCGGTCCTCCGCCCCGGCCCCAAGCCGTTCGGGAAGCGCATTGGCCCAGGAGCTGATCGATCCTGCGCCGAGGCAGACCAGCATGTCGCCCGGCTTGCACTCGGACCGCACGAATTCCGCCAGCGCCTCTTCCCCGCCGAGCGGCAGCGCGCGCCTGTGCCCATGCGCCACCAGACCGCCGACCAGCGTGTCGCGGCTCACGCCCTCGATCGGAGCCTCGCCCGCCGCATAGACCTCGGTGATGGCGACGGTATCGGCGTCGTTGAAGCAGCCGCAGAACTGGGTGAAGAGATCGCGGAGCCGCGAATAGCGATGCGGCTGGTGCACGGCGATCACCCGGCCCTCGGTCGCCTGCCGCGCGGCCTTCAGTACCGCGGCGATCTCCACCGGATGATGAGCGTAGTCGTCGATGATCGTCACACCATTGATCTCGCCCACGCGGGTGAACCGCCGGTTGACCCCGCCGAAGCCCCGCAGAGCCTCGCGGATCGCCTCGCCCGGAATGCCGAGATGCCGCGCCACGGTGATCGCTGCAAGCGTGTTGGACACGTTGTGATCCCCGGTCATCGGCAGGACCAGATCCTCGACCACCCGGTCCTCGGCATTGAGAACCACGTCGAAATGCGCCGCTCCCTTCTCGTAGCGCAGGTTTCGACCCTGCACTTCGGCCTGCGGGCTGAAACCGTAGGTCACCACCCGGCGGTCCTTGATCCGGCCCACGAGCGCCTGAACCTCCGGGTGATCGATGCAGGCCACCGCGAGGCCGTAGAAGGGGATGTTCGAGACGAAGGTGTCGAAGGCCTCCCGCAGCGCATCGAAGTCGCCATAGTGATCGAGATGCTCCGGGTCGATATTGGTGATCACCGCCACCGTGGCAGGCAGCTTGTTGAACGTGCCGTCGCTCTCGTCGGCCTCGACGACCATCCACTCGCCCTGTCCGATGCGCGCGTTGGAACCATAGGCGTGGATCACGCCGCCATTGATGACCGTCGGATCCATCTCGCCGCCCACCAGCAGCGCTGCCACCAGCGAGGTGGTGGTGGTCTTGCCATGGGTGCCGGCGATCGCGACATTGGATTTGAGCCGCATCAGCTCCGCGAGCATCTCCGCCCGGCGCACCACGGGCAGCTTGCGGGCGCGGGCCGCATCAAGCTCCGGGTTGCCCGGCTTGATGGCCGAGGAGATCACCACCACCTGCGCGTCCGTGAGGTTCTCCGCCGCCTGACCGATGAAGATCCGCGCGCCCTTCTCCTCCAGCCGCTTGGTGATGGGCGAGGCGCGCAGGTCGGAGCCCTGCACCATGAAACCGTGATCGAGCAGAACCTCGGCAATCCCCGACATGCCGATCCCGCCGATACCGGTGAAATGGATCGCGCCGATATCATGGGGAAGCCGCGTCTGTCCGTTCATTCTGCTCGTCCTTGTTGAGCCAGCTCCTCGACGAGACCGGCAAGATGCTGGGTGGCCTCCGGGCGACCATGGGCATGGCTCGCTGCCGCCATCGCGCTGGCACCCTCGGGATCGGAAAGGATCGCGGTGATATGCCCCGCAAGCCCCTCCGGCGTCAATTCTTCCTCGCGGATCATGAAGGCGCCGCCTGCCTCCACAAGCCCCGCGGCATTGGCGGCCTGATGGTCGTCTGCCGCCGAAGGGTAGGGGATGAGGATTGCGGGGCGCCCGACGACGGTGATGTCGGAAATCGATCCGGCGCCGGCGCGGCTGATCACCAGGCTCGCGCGCGCCAGCCGCTCGGGCACATCGTCGAAGAACCCGCGCAGATCGGCATCGAGCCCCAGCCCGTCATAGACCGCGCGCACCCGGTCCATGTCCTCCGGGCGCACCTGCTGCGACAGCCGCAGCCGCTGGCGCAGCGCATCCGGGATCTGCTCGAGCGCCGGGGGCACGAGGCGTGCGAAGGACCCGGCCCCCTGGCTCCCGCCCATGACAAGAATCTCGATCGGCCCGGTCTCGGGGCAAAGATAGGTCGCGCCCGCCTGGGCAAGCACACTCGCGCGCACCGGGTTGCCAACGAACTCTCCCTTGGACTCCTTGGGCAATGCCGTGGGCCAGACCCCGCAGGCCACCCGGTCCACGCGCGGCGCGAAGATCCGGTTCACCCGGCCCAGGACGCCGTTCTGCTCGTGGATGAGGCGTGGAATGCGCAAGAAGGTCGCCGCGGCCGTGGCGGGCAGCGCCGGATAGCCGCCGAACCCGGCAACGCAGGCCGGACGGTCCCGCCGCATCGCCATCACCGTCTTCGCGATACCAGCCGCGACAGTGAAAGGCGTCGTGGCGCGGGAGATCGGGCTGCCCTGCGCAAAGGTGCCCGAAGATGTCACCCCCCGCTCGACCGCTTCCGGAAAGCCGCCCGCATAGCGCGCACCCCGCGGATCGGTCGAAAGCCGTACACGCCAGCCGCGCGCAAGCATCTCCTCGGCCAGCGCCTGGGCGGGAAACATGTGACCGCCCGTACCGCCGGCCGCGATCACCAGAAGCGGCGGTCTGCTCATTGGCCGTGCGCCCCGCGCGCAAGAAGATCGTCGAAATCGTCCTGGGGCCGCTCGCGGGTCATCGCGAGCAACATGCCGAGCCCGATCCCGGCGGCAATCAGCGAGGAGCCGCCATAGGAGATCAACGGCAGGGTCATGCCCTTCGCGGGCAGCAGACGCACCGCGACACCGATGTTGATCATCGCCTGCATACCGAGCAGCACCGCGAGCCCCGTCCCGGCAAAGCGGATGAAGAGGTCACGCTCCCGCACCAGCCGCAGAAGCGAGCGCACGACGATGAGCATGTAGAGGAATATGATCAGGGCGCAGAGCATGAGACCGAATTCCTCGGCTGCCACCGCGATGATGAAATCGGTATGCGCATCGGGCAGCGTCCACTTCACGGTGCCGTTCCCGATGCCGACCCCGAAGATCCCGCCCTCGTGGATCGCATTGGTCGCGTAGCCGATCTGCGTGCGCGGATCGACCTCGGAGGAGAGAAACCCGTCGATGCGCCGGGCAACGTGCTCGGAGTTCTCATAGGCAAACCAGCCGAAGGCCAGCACACCCGCGCCCACGCTGCCCACCAGCGTGATCGGCGCCCCGGCCACGAAATACATCAGCGCCCATGTCGCGATGATGAGACCGGCCTGTCCGAAATCGGGCTGGGCGGCCAGGAGCAGCACCAGCAGGATCGCCACCATGAAGGAGAGCAGCTTGCCCGGCGGGCCGCGGTCGTCGAAACTCGCGGCCATCAGCCAGGCAGTGAAGACCGCGAAGGCGGGCTTGAGAAATTCCGAGGGCTGGACCGAAATCACCTTCAGTGAATACCAGCGCGTCGCCCCCTTGCCGAAATCGGTGCCGAAGACCGGCAGGAGCAGGATCGCCACGAAGGCCGCCCCGAAGGCAAGGACGGCCAGCCTGCGGATGCGCACCGGTGACATCATCGAGACCACCAGAAGACAGGACAGCCCGGCCACGCCGAACACCGCCTGCCGCGTCACGTAATGGAAGGGGTCGAGCCCGTTTCGCACCGCCAGCGGCGGCGAGGCCGCCAGCCCGAGCAACAGCCCGATCATGAACAGCGCAAGGATCGCGGCGAGCGACCAGCGGTCGACCGTTCGCCACCACGCCGTGACAATCGCCTCCGTCGGTCGATCCGACGGCGCGTCGTAAACCATCTCGGTCATTGGGAACTGCCCTTTCCCATCTGCCTGTCTGCCCTCGTTCGCCCGGGGTTTGCCCCGGTGCGGACTTCTTGCGGGATACTACCTGTCAAACGCGCCCTTTACCAGAAATACCGACAGACATCGCGCCCGCGCCCCGTTCGGGCAGGCGCAATGGCCCGCGCCGAACCGAACATTAATTGGTTAATCGTCGATTAACCTTCGTGAAGTTAATGTATACCGCAGGAGCACTGGATGAGGAAAAGCGATGCAAGCTGCGGCTGAACCCGAACTGGATCTGATGCCACCGGCCTTCAGTGATGGGCTTCACGACTGGTCGCGGGGCGACGGGCGGCCGGACACCCCGACCTATGGCGATCTGAAGTTCCTGGATGCGCGCATCGTCGAGGATTCCGAGTTCGGCCCCTGCCTCGAGATCCGCAAGACCGACACGATCCAGCGGCTGCGCTACATGGGCGAGATGCCGTTTCGGCCCGGCTGCTATCTTGAGGTCTCCGCCCGGATCAAGGCGCTCAGCGGGCCGCGTGGTCTCGTTCGGATCGCGGCCATGCCCGGCGGGCGCCATGGCAAACCCGTCACAGGCCTCGACACCAGCGGCAATGTCGTGGGGCTCGATGTGTTCGAACGCTCCTACGAGGCCGTGGCCGTTTTCGGCCCCGAGATGCTCGAAGGCGTCAGCGTCGTGTGGAACGACCGCGTGCTCTACGCCCATGTCGGGCTCGACATCATCGGCCCCAATGGTGGTATCGTCCGGATCGAGAACCTCCGGGTCCGTGACGTCACCAACGAGATCACCGGAGCGCCCCGGATCATGCCTGGCTTTACCAAGGCCGATCTCTCGATCGCAGCAAGCCGCGACTGACCGCGCGCCCGATCTCGCACTGCAAGCCCGCGTGGGGATTTGATGGGGGCTATTCGGGCAACCCCTCGCTCCACACGCGCAACGCGTCGAGAAACCCCAGCGCCGAGCGGCCGAATTCCGTGATCTCGTAGGTCACCGATATGGGAGAGGTGTCGAGCACCTCGCGCCTGACGAGCCCCTGACCCTCGAGCTGGCGAAGGCGCTCGGTGATCATCTTCTTCGACGCGCCGCCCACCATGCGCGCCAGATCGTTGAAGCGAACCGGCCCATCCTTCAGATGCCACAGGATCGAGCCGGTCCACTTGCCCCCGATGATCCGCATGCCCCGCTCGATCGCGCAGGGCTCGAGGCAGGCATTCGCCGCACTCCGTCGGCCGGCACCGTCTGTTTCGATCTTTGCGTCCATCGTTTTGCGCTCCGCTGATCCACTCCGGATTAGGTTACAAAAAGTATACTGGTTGTTTTTACTTCCCGCCACGTTCATCTCATCTCGGACCCCGCCGAAGTCAAGCGGGCGCAGCAACGGAAGAAACGACATGAGCAAGATCCACATCCTGAACGGCGCGCAACCTTACGAATTTGCACCGGGAAAACTCAACGAGACGCTCGCGGAGCGCGCCAAGGCAACACTCGAAGCGCAGGGGCATGAGGTACGCCTGACCACGGTGGCTGCCGGTTACGATGTGCAGGCCGAGGTGGAAAGTCACCTCTGGGCGGACGTGGTCCTCCTGCAGTTCCCGGTGAACTGGATGGGCGTGCCCTGGTCGTTCAAGAAATACATGGATGAGGTCTACACGGTCGGCATGGGCGGGCAGTTGAGCAATGGCGACGGTCGCCGCGCAGCTGCCCCGAAAGCGAACTACGGCATGGGCGGCAAGCTGGAAGGCACGCGTTACATGATCTCGGCCACACTGAACGCACCGGCCGAGGCTTTCGGCGACCCGGCTGAGCCGTTTTTCGAAGGCATGTCGCTGGATGATCTCCTGCGCCCGGTCCACCTGAACGCAAAGTTCTTCGGCATGACGCCGCTGCCGACCTTCGGTGCCTTCGACGTGATGAAGAACCCCGACGTCGCCACCGACCTCGCTCGTTTCGACGCCCATCTTGCCACGACCTTCGGGGAGCTCACCAATGTCGCAGCCTGATATTGTCCTCTACACCGCCAACACGATGAATGGCTGGAAGCCTCTGATTTTCCTGCATGAGGCGGAGATCGACTACGAACTCGTGCCCATCGATTTCGGCAGGAAGGAGCAGAAGGCGGACTGGTACTTGAAGCTCAACCCGAACGGCCGCATTCCCACCATCGTGGACCGCGCAAACGATGATTTCGCCGTGTTCGAGAGCGGCGCGATCCTGTGGTATCTGGCGGAGAAATACGACCGTTTCCTCAGCCACGACCCAAGGGAGCGCTCCGAAACCCTGCAATGGCTGATGTTCCAGATGGGCGGCATCGGTCCGATGATGGGCCAGGCAATGTTCTTCCAGCGGATCGCCAAGCCGAACGGCGACGAGGTGCCCTATGCCATCGACCGCTACGTGAACGAGAGCCGCCGCCTGCTCGAAGTTCTCGACACCCGCCTTGCGGGGCGCGACTGGCTGGTGGGTGATGCCCTGTCGATCGCCGATATTGCCACCTACCCCTGGGCGCGCAGCCACTTCTGGGCCACGGTGAGCGTCGAGGGCTTGGGGAACCTGCAGGCCTGGTTCGATCGCCTCGATGCGATGCCTCGGGTGCAGGCCGCCCTCCAATTGCCGGAACCGCGTCCATCTGCCTTTGGCGAAGGCGATACCGACGCGGCGGCGCGGGAGAATGCGGCGAGGTTTCGGTAAGCGCCGCGTGGGCGGACGGGATCTGGCATGACCAGAACCATGCCGCGTCCAGACCCGTTTTTCAGGCCGTCGCCTGGGCGCTCACCACATCCGCACCGTAGAGCCAGTCATAGGCGCCGATCAGCAGTCCCGGCGCCACGCCCGTAACGGCGGACATGCCCAGATGCGCGACCTGCCGTAGGCCCGGCCCGAGGTGAAAGATCGTGCCGTTCCGCCTGGAGGCCGATTGCACCTTCGTGACCCGTGACTTGCGCCGCGCCTCATAGGCTCTCAGACCCGTCTCGATGTCGGGGGCCACGTCCAGCTCGGCGGCGAGAACCCAGCCGTCCTCGAGACCCATCGCCGCCCCCTGCGCAAGGAAGGGAAGGGTCGGGTGACAGGCATCGCCCGCCAGCACCAGATGGCCGGAAACCCATGTCTTCAGGGGCGGATGATCGAACAGCCCCCAGAGAAAGGTCCGCTCGACCGCCCCGAGCAGGGTCCGCACATCCTCGCCCCAGCCGCTGAAGGCGTCGCGCAGGTTCGCCGGATCGTCCATCTGCATCCAGCCTTCGGGCACCATGTCCGGGCGTTCCTCCACCGCCACGAGGTTGCGAAGTTCTCCACCCCGCAGGGGGTAGGTCACGATATGGCGCTTCGGCCCCATGAAGACGGTGGTCGTTCCGGCCAGGAAATCCGGCGGCAACCTTGAGGCCGGCACCACGCCCCGCCAGGCGACATTGCCGGTATAGCGCGGGCTCAAGGCCGAGAAATGCTCGCCCCTCGTGCGTGATCGCAGCCCGTCCGCGCCCACCACGATCGCCGCTTCCTCCTCGGTCCCATCCGCGAGGCAAACCCGGCATCCCCCCTGCGTGGGCGTCGTCGAGGCAACCTCGGACCCAAGATGCAGCGCGACCCCGGCCTCCTCGGCGCCATCGGCCAGGATCTCGAGAAGATCGGCACGATGCAGATGCCAGTAGGGCCGACCATAGCGCGCCACGCAATCCTGCCCGAGGGGGATCCGTGCGACCTGCCTGCCCGATCCGCGGTCGCGCATTTCGATGGCTCTCGGGAGGCTCGCCCGCGACTCGGCTGCATCGCGCAGCCCGAGCGCCTCCATCACGGCCACGCCGTTGGGGCCCACCTGGATGCCCGCACCGACTTCCCGGAGGGCCGTTGCACGCTCGAACACGCGCACATTCGCGCCGCGTTGCGCCATCGCCATTGCCGTGGTCAGCCCGGCCACACCGGCTCCGATCACGATGACGTCGTGTCCTGCAAGGCGCATCGGCTAATTCCCTGAGCGCATCAATTCGTGCCGGACACTCTACAGATTGTTCGCAGCCGGTATACATTCAATTGCGAGATGTGCCGTTTGCAGACCCGGATCTTGCGACCCAAAAGGAAAATCAGTCCAAACCCGGGGCGGTTTGAACTGATCGAGATGACTTGCGATGTTGATCCGGTCGGGTGGGCCGCACGCTCAGCGTGCGAGGCTCACCACCCTTCGAAGCAGCCGGTCGACTTCGGAGCGCAGGGCCGAGGCGCGCAGCACATAGGCCTCATCCGCCTGTTCCGAGGCGACCTGAACGCGGCTGCCGGATGACTTCAGACCGGTCTTCTTGTTCCGGATCGCGGTGAGCATCCCCACGAGCCGCCCCTCCCGGTCGAGAACCGGGCCGCCCGAGAAACCGGGACGGACACCGGGAATATCGGCAATGAGACCAGGCCCGAACACGTCGATGTTCTTCCGCGGAATGGAGACCGCGCCCCAAAGCGCCAGCCGTTCGCCCGAGTGAGCCCCGCCGGACGCATCCACCCCCGCCGCCACGATCTTCAACCCGGAGTGGTTCTGAACCATGCCCGAACGCACCGGGGGCAGAAAACCCCGCGGCGCGCCGAGTATTGCCAGATCCATCATCCGGCTGATTGCCACGACCTCGGCCATTGCCCGGCGATCGCTGCCATCGGACGAAATGAGACGAACGGTATCGCCCGGTCTTCGTCCCTCGACCACATGCGCGTTTGTCACGATGACCGTATCGCTCAGGGCGAAGGCAGAGCCGACGAGATCCTGGTTGAGAACGGTCGCATGAAAATCCATCGGACTTCGCACGCGTGAATCGGCGCGAACGGTGCTGAATGCGAAGAGACAGCACAACCCGATGACGAAAGACAGGACAAGCAGCTTCCACCCACGGCGCAGCTCGACTGCACCATGAGCCCCCTCAAGGACACCCATTATAACCCCCAATGTGCCAACCCCCATATCGGCACGTGAGCACTCTAGGCTCGGGTGTGTTACCTGCGCCCTAATTCCGATTTCCCGATTTCGTTAAAGCTCTACGTTAACGCATTGTAAATTTCTCACCGTCAGAAGGTCGCGCGAAGCGTTTTCACACGCATTCGCGTTCTTTGTCATTTGACCCAGTCGTTTCTTGGGAGGCTCCGTCCCCGCGCATGGTTCCGGTAAATCGGCCCGCGGGACGGCGGCGTTGGGAGTAGTGTCATGATGTCGTTTCCGAAGCTTTCCGGCAGGTCGCTTTCCTGGTCACTGAGACTCGCTCTGCTGGCCGGCACCTCCCTGCTGGCGCTGGGCGGCACGATGGCACTGGCCGACGGCGTTTCCGGCGGAAAGGTCGCACGGGGCAAGGTGACCATCTCCCAGAAGGGCGGCAACTCGGTCATCCGGCAGCAGAGCCGTCGCGCAGTCATCGATTGGGACAGCTTCGATGTCGGTCGCAACGAGAGCGTGACCTTCGACCAGCCCGGCGTGAAAGCCTCGACGCTCAACCGGGTCAACAGCGCCAGCCGGAGCGTGATCGAGGGGGCCATATCGGCGCCAGGAACCGTCATTATCCAGAATACCGCCGGTGTGCTCTTCACCGGAACCGCCAAGGTCGATGTGGGCGGGCTTGTCGCCACGAGCCAGCTTGTCGATGCCGATCTCTTCCAGTCCCGCGGGGATCTCACCTTCGGCGGAGGTGAGGCCGCGGACGCGCGCGTCATCAACCGGGGCGAACTGACGATCGGCGAGGCAGGCCTCGCAGCGCTTGTCGGGCGCAATGTCCGCAATGCCGGTGCGATCGTCGCGCGCAGCGGCACCGTTGCGCTTGCATCTGGCGAGCGCACCACCATCGACCTCTCGGGCGACGGCACGGTCCAGATCGCGGTCGAGGGCGAAGCCGAGGGCGGCCGCGTCGAAAACCCCGGCATGATCGACATCGGCAACGGGACCGTCATCCTGAGCGCAGGGGCTGCGTCCGACGCGCTCGACGGGGCCATCAATACATCCGGGATCGTCCGGGCCGGATCGGCATCCGGTGGCAAGGGCCTGATCCGCATCGAAGGCCGCGGCAAGGCCCGCGTCGAGGTCTCGGGAACCCTGGATGCGTCCGGTTCGGACCAGGGCGGGGCGATCGAGGTCACCGGCAAGGACATCGCGGTGACGGATGGTGCGCGGATCGATGCCAGCGGCACCGAAGGCGGCACCATCAATATCGGCGGCGGTTTCCAGGGCCGTGGCCCGCTGAAGCGTGCCGACTACCTGACGATCGAAGACGGTGCAGTGATCGCTGCCGACGGCACCTCGGGCGACGGCGGCACGATCGTCGCCTGGTCGGACGGGGAGACCCGTGTCGGCGGTGCTCTGTCCGCCACCGGCAACGGGGCAGGCGGCCTCATCGAGACATCCGGCAAGAAAACTCTGACGGTCGAAGAGACGGCGCAAGTCAATCCGGGCGCGGGCGGCCAGTGGCTGCTCGATCCGCGCGATGTGGTGATCGGCAACTACAGCGGCGATGTTGCTTCGGGCGTGAACGATCCGGCAGATGGGTCCGGTCCCTCGCAGGTCAGCTATTCCGCGCTCCAGTCGACGCTCAATTCGGGCAGCGACGTTGTTATCACCACCGATGCGAACGGAGAGCCGGGCGCGAACGAGGGAAATATATCCTTCACCCGGCGCCTGAGCTGGTCCGGTTCGGGCGCCCTCACGCTTCAGGCCGATGGCGGGATCGATCTCGGCTGGACCATCAACACGACGGACGGCGATTTCACCGCAGAGGCCGGGGGTGCCATCGACATCGATGCCGACATCACGTCCCGCGGGACCGCCGATCTGAGCTTCTCGGCCGGAAGCGGGATCACCGTGACGGAGGATGTCGAGGCCCGCGGCAGCGGCGATGTCACGCTCCGGGCACGGGGCGGCAATGTCCAGATCGGGGAGTTCTCGACCGGAAACGTGGAGGTCTCGACCAACACCGGCGCGCTCGGCATTCATGCTGACAAGGGAACCGTCGTCATCAAGCGGCACAGCGCAACCGGCGCGGCCCATGTCGAGATCGAGAGCGACAGCGGCCCGATCGACATCACCGCAAGGGACAAGGTCTGGATCAAGGGCGCCACGAACTCGGCAAGCTGGGTGCGGATCGGCAATTCGAGCTCGAGTTCCGATGTCCGGATCGCGGCGGATGTGGTCAAGGTCTTCGGCGGTGACCGGAACAACGCCTTTGCGGAAGTCGTGACCGGCGAGGGCGGATCGATCACGGTCGAGGCCGACAGGTTCCGGCTCGAGAACGGGACGTCGGCGATCGGAATGATCGCGGCACTGAACGGGGCCGATCTCACACTCAATGCCTCCACGCAGGAATGGGACGGCGTGATGCGCGCCGGTTCGGGCGCGTCGGACGGCGGAAACGTCACGGTTTCCGGCAATGTCGATGCGACCATCAAGCCGGAGTTCAGCCTCGCACCCGGTCGCAACTTCAGCCTCGCCCCGGGCGGGAGCATCACCTCCTCGACAGAGTTCGACGTCACGACCTCTGGCACCGGTACCATCGACGTTCAGGGGAACGTCACCGCCGAACAGATCGATCTCGTGGCCGAGCAGGGCGTGTCTCTGGGTCCGGATGTGACGATCACGGGCACGGGGCCGGGCAATGCCATCGTCGTCGCGGCCGGTGCGAGTTTCGAGAACCTGGCCGGCGGGGGCGCATTCGAGCTGACCGACCCCGGCGCACGCTGGCTTCTCTACGTCGATGATTTCGACAGCATCGCAGGCGCGGTGCCCGCGTCGGGGAACTTCGACCTCTACGGCAGGCCCTATTCCACCACGCCCCCGCAATCCGTGGCCCATGGCGGAAACCGGGTGATCTACGGCGAGCAGCCGACGCTCACCCTGGTCGCGTCCGATACGGGCAAGACCTATGGCGAGGAGATCGAGCCGGATTACGAAGTGACCGGCCTTCGTCCCGGCGACACGCTTGGCAACGCGCTCATCAGCGGGCCGAACGTTTCGAGCGATGGCGCCGAAGCCGATGCCGAGGTCGGTGAGTATTCGATTGGAATCTCCGCGACCCAGTCGAGCCAGGGCTACCTTTTGTCCTTCGTTCCCGGGACGCTGACCATCGATCCGGCCCAGCTGACCGTCACCGCCGATGACGCCTCCCGGACCTATGGCGCGGAAAACCCCGACTTCACCGCGAGCTACAGCGGCTTCGTCCTCGGCCAGGACGCGAGCGACCTCGACGGCACGCTGGGCTTCACCACCGCCGCCGGGATCGCAAGCGACGTCGGCGACTATGATGTCGCCGCCACCGGCCTCACCTCCGGCAACTACGAGATCGCCTATGAGGCGGGCACGCTGACCATCGATCCGGCGCAGCTCACCGTCACCACCGACGATGCCTCCCGCACCTATGGCGCCGAAAACCCGGACTTCACCGCCAGCTACAGCGGTTTCGTCCTCGGCCAGGACGAGAGCGACCTCGACGGCACGCTGGGCTTCACCACCGCCGCCGGGCTCACGAGCGACGTGGGTGACTACGATGTCGCCGCCACCGGTCTGACCTCTGGCAACTACGAGATCGCCTACGAGGCCGGCACGCTCACCATCGACCCGGCGCTTCTCACCGTCACCACCGACGACGCCTCCCGCACCTACGGCGCCGCGAACCCCGAGTTCACCGCGAGCTATTCGGGCTTCGTGCTCGGCCAGGACGCGGGTGATCTCGACGGCACGCTGGGCTTCACCACCGCCGCCGGGCTCACGAGCGACGTCGGGAATTACGATGTCGCCGCCACCGGTCTGACCTCTGGCAATTACGAGATCGCCTACGAGGCGGGCACGCTCACCATCGACCCGGCGC
>NZ_JBNAFY010000006.1:0-302719 GCF_049800915.1 Amaricoccus macauensis | reverse complement strand
TGGAGCGACCAATACTATGCCGACAACGAGGCCTTCTTCCGCTGGACAGTGCCGGGCGACACAGGCGGCGGTGGCAATGTCGAACCTGTCGTCGGCACTCCGATCGCGGATCAGACGGCGACGGTTGATGAGGCCTTCTCTTTCGCTGTTCCAACCAGCACATTCTCGGACCCGGATGGGGATGCTCTTTCGTTCAACGCCACCTTGTCGAACGGCAATGCGCTTCCCAGCTGGCTGAATTTTGACACCACCTCACAAACATTCACTGGAACGCCCGAAGTCTCGACCGATCTTTCTATCGTCGTAACCGCAGACGATGGGAATGGTGGCAGCGTAAGCGACGAATTCATCCTGTCTGTGGAGGAAGACGAACTGACCAATGGCTCATTGGCGACCGTGAACGTTCGCGCGGACAATGCGTTCACCTTCTATGTCAATGGCACTTCGATCTTTTCTGGGTCCAACTGGGCCCAGACTTTCACTTTCGATGCAGATCTGGCCGAAGGCGACCTGATCGCCATCGAAGGTATCGATACGGGCGGGGCCGGGGAGATCTTCGTCGATATCGAAATGGCAGACGGCACGCGCTACGATTCAGGTTCTGACTGGTTAGTCGAAACCGGCCTCACCGGTACGGCCTGGACGCAATCTGGCTTCGATGACAGCGGCTGGGATGCCGCATCGACCTACGGCACTGCAGCGACCGGCCGTCTGGCTGGCACGGGCGGCACCGGAGGAGCGTTGCCATCCGACACCAATGGCGAGTGGATCTGGAGCGACCAATACTATGCCGACAACGAGGCCTTCTTCCGCTGGACAGTGCCGGATAGCGGTGCCGGAGCGCTCATCTAGCTGGATGAACCTTTAGCCAGCGCATCGTTCGGGCGCCCGTAGGCTATGGGCGCCCGTTCGCTTTATAATTCCGGGCAAATGGAACTTAGCGCACTCTTCAGAGCGTTGCCCCCATCATCATCCGAACAATTTCTTCGTCGTTGGTCTCCGAGGGCCGTCGCGTCCCGGCCACCACCCCTCTGGCCAAGACGATGATCCTGTCCGCAGCCGCAAAAATGTCCGGCAGGTTGTGCGAAATCAGAATGATCCCGACACCCTGTTTCTTCAGTCGCTCGATCAGGGCCATAACCTCACGCTGCTCGGGAACACCAAGCGCCGCAGTCGGTTCATCCATAATAACGAGACCGGCTTCCCAATGAATCGCCCGTGCAATTGCGATGGCCTGTCGCTGACCTCCCGACATCTCCCGAACGGGTGCAGCGGGATCTGGAACGACAATGCCGAGGCTTTTCATCACCTTGACGGCATCGTCTCGCATTGTCTTGCGATCGAGAAAAGGCAGACCCATGAACTTTCGGGTGCGCTCTCGACCCAGATAGAGATTAAGCCCGGGGTCCAGATTGTCTGCAAGGGCAAGATCCTGGTATATTGTCTCAATACCTGCAGTGCGCACGGCTTCTGGCGTTTTACCGGTAAGAAGTTCGTCCTTGAGGTAAACCCTGCCAGCAGTCGGTTGGTATACCCCTGAGATCATCTTGATGACCGTGGATTTGCCTGCGCCATTGTCGCCCGCGAGTACAACGCATTCACCCGCGTTTACCTCGAACGTGACATCGCTCACCGCCTCGTTCCCGCCGAAACGCTTTTTGAGCCCCTCAACCTTCAGAAGCGCACTCATGCCCTGCCTCCAACGATCCGATCCTTTGACTGATCGACAAGAACCGCCACGATGATGACAAGCCCGACAGCGACGAACTGCCAATAGGGAGGCAACCCGCAGAAAACCAGACCGAACTGGATTACCGCGATGATGAAAGCGCCAATGACCGTGCCAGCGATAGTGCCCTGCCCCCCGGTCAGCGAAGCCCCTCCGATGAAGACCGCTGCCACCGCATAAAGCAGGATCGGCTCACCGGCATTCGCAGCTCCGGCAGAGAAGCGGCTCGTGTAGATGATGCCCCCAATTCCTGCGGTTACTGCTGAGAAAACGAAGAGCTGGATTAGATGCTTCTTCACGTCTACGCCCGCGCGTTCGACGGAGGCGCGGTTCGCCCCAAGCGCGTAGGTGTGAGCGCCGAATTTCGTGTGCTTGAGAACATAGTGGCAGACCAGTGCCAGAATGGCTGCTGTTACAAGCGGAATTGGAAAACCAAGGACGTTCCCATTGCCGAAACTCCTGGCGAAATCGTTTCGTATCGAGACGGTCGCACCGCCGGCGACGATGAGCGCAGCCCCGCGTGCGATTCCGTAAGTACCAAGCGTTCCGATGAAACTTGGCACATTCAGGAGGGCAACAAGCCAACCATTGACCAGCCCTACAAAGGCCGCAGCGGAAATCCCGGCACCCATGGCCAGCAGTACTACGAGCCAATGCGCGTCATCACCTGCGGCCCGGATGATCAACGCCATAACCACGGCGGCAAAGCCCGTACTGAACGCGATCGAGAGGTCGATATGCCCGGCGACAATCACAAGCGTCAGACCGAGTGCAAGGAGCAAGATCTGTGAAGCCGCAATTGAAATCGATTGCAGATTGTATACGCGAAAGAGGAATGTGTTTCCCGTTTGCGTTTGCGCGTATATCTCGAAAAAGCCAAGGATGAGGATCAGAAAGAGCCACGACCAGGCGTTGAGCAGGGACCTCACGAATGAGGCCCCAGTCTTGTTCTTCATTTCGTCCATCTTCATTCTGAATAGATGAACTTTGCGATGCTCTCGTCATCGACATTCGAAGCATCAATCACTGTGAAGCCGGTTCCGATTGACGTCGGCACTGACTGGCCCGTGAGCACCGCATATGCTGTCATGACACCGAAATAGCCGATCTCTGCCGGATGCTGTGCGATTGCCGCATCGACCAGTCCGCTGGAGATGTTGTTCACTATGGAAGTTGGCGCATCAAAAGCGATTACCGTCACATCTTCGGCTTTGTTGGCACTTTCCACACCATTCCCGGCACCCAGCGCAGAGAAGAGGTTTGCGCCAAAAACGCCGGCAACGTCGGGATTGCGCGCCAGAACGGCTTGAAATTGGGAAGCCGCTAGAGACGCGTCATTCTCATTGTACTGCGTTTCCAGAACTTCCACCTCTGGAAAGTTCTCGGCCATTTCGGCTTTGAAACCTTCTTCCCGCTGATCGGTCGTGGAAATGCCAGGCCGCACGTTTGAAACGTAGACCTTCCCTTGGCCACCTATTTCGTCAGCCATGTAGCGAGCAGCCATTCGCCCGCCGCCGACATTGTCAGAGGCAATGTACGAGAGCGGAAAATCCCCATCGCCGGACCCGTCCTGGTATTTTCCGTCATCGATAAAGGTGTCTACCGTTATCACGGGAATGCCAGCCTCCGAAGCTCGCCGAAGCGGTTCGATCATCTGGGTACTGTCGGTGGGCGCGATCAGTATTGCGTCAGGGCCTCGTCCGATCACGGCATCGAGCACGGGTGTTTGCAGAACCGGATCGAATTCTTCGGCGCCCTGGAAATCAACGGTGATACCGAGAGCTTCTGCAGCTGCCTGCGCCCCACGGTTCATGGTGATATAGAACGCGTCAGTGGTGAGACCTGGTACCAGAGTGATCGTAAGATCTTCCTGTGCATGTGAGATGCTTGCAGCACCTAGCGCCGCAGCCACTGCAGCAGATCGGATTAAATTTCTCATTGTCTTTCCTCCCTTTGGTAGATGGCCCCATTCGAAGCCTTATTTCTACGCCTGCAAAGCAGGCGTGACGAATCGAGAACCGAAGCTCGTACGGTGACAGATTGCCGAGATAGCCGCCTCCCATCAAGAATAAAATATCAGAAAGATATTTCTTTTCTCGTTGAGCGGCTGCCCAAAGATCCCGTTTTGCCTCCCGATTGCCCTGGACAACCAACGCTATCCTGCGTCCGCCACAATGACTGTACGCCACAATTCCGTAGTCTGCCTCGTAGATCAGCTTCAGGAACTTCGGCGATACGCGAAACGGCGCCTTGCCACTTTTAGTGACGAGAGACTTACATCTGAGAATACACACGTAAAGAAAAATGTTTCGACATGATGCATATGCGAACTATGCCACAACGCGGCATTGCCGAGAGCGTCAAATTTCAACATCGTGGGACACTACAAGAAGATTTACTCACGTAAATATTCAACCGCAGATATGTCGATCAGGCAAGCATCCCACATTCGCTGCTATAAGATTCGCAGGGGATGCGGGGTCGCAACGTACAATCTGCCCCACACAGACTTTCACTGTCGTCGCAAATCTTTATGAACGTAGGATCGAGGAGTCTTTCACTCGATGTTCTGGGGGGTGTCGCGACGGCTAGCCTGTTGCGGCCAAAATGTAGGAAAAGAATGACAAAAAAAATCATTCGCACGATGGAGGAACTCTCCCGCGAGATTGATGTCTCTCGCCCAACCCTTTCCCGATATTTCCAAGACCCGTCCAGTGTTCGCGATAGGACGCGCGCTAAGATCGAACAACGTCTTGCGGCCGTCGATTATGTGCCGAATTTCTTCGCGATGAACCTGAACCGAAAGCGGACGAAGCTCATCGGAGTGGTCATTCCGCATCTTAACGACATCTTTCAGACCAATATGGTCAACGCAATCGAGCTCGCCGCAGCCGAAAGTGATTATCGGATCATTGCGCAGAATTCGCACAATGATCCTCAGCGGGAAGTTTCGGCCATCGAGACACTGAGATCTATGAACGCGGATGGAATCATAATCTCGCCACTCGGAGAAGCATCCGACACGACGATGTTGCGTCGAGCCGAGGCGCATCTCCCGGTCGTTCTGATCGATTCACCGGCTCTGGGAAACGTAGAGGACTTCGATTTTGTCGGAAACGACAATGATCAGAGCGTCCGCCTTATGGTTGACTACCTCGTGCGCTCGGGGCACCAGCCGGTGTTTCTGCCAATGCCTGAGGTCAATTTGAGCCCGGTTGAAAGGACGAAGGCCTACCGTGATTCCATGACGCGCCTAGGCCTGAAACCAGAGATTCTGGACATCAGCAACGCTTCCGTTGACTGGAATTTCGAGAGTTTCGGCTATGAATTGATGTGCGGACACTTTGCCGCAGGACGCTATACTCAAGCTACGCTTCTTTGCGCAAACGATCGATGTGCGATGGGCGCGCTCAAGGCCGCGCACGAATTCGGTTTGTTTCCGGCTGGCAAGGTCGCCAATTTCCGGATTGCAGGACATGACAATGACGTCCTCACACGCTTCTTGCATCCGGGCCTGACTACCGTCGAACAGAACGTAACTCGGATCGCTCGTGAGGCTCTGCAAATCCTGTTCCGCCGCATGGCCGAACCGCGCAGTATGAGCGATCCGCCGATTACCCGACGCATTCCCGCGAGGCTCGTCCTTAGAGATTCGGTTTAAAGTGTCAGATTATCGACAAACGGACCAACCCGAGAGCGTCGCAGGAAAACGCAACACACGCATTGCAAGCAACACACCTGTCTGTCAGAGATAATATTTCTGAAAGTTGTTTCTCCGAGTGCAGATCATGAGAAAGACCGGCAAGCTGCTCAATCGCCGAATGATGCATACTGCAGCGAAACTTCACTACTCCGAAGGGCTGTCACAGGTCGAAGTTTCCCGACGGATGGAGATTTCCACTGCGAGCGTATCTCGGCTACTCGGTCTCGCTCGTGAAGAGGGTATTGTTCGAATACAGGTTGTCGACCTCGATGAAATCGACACTTTGGGTGAGAAACTCCGGGAAGTACTGGGTCTGAAAGAAGTCCGCGTCGTCGAGGGCGGGCGCGCCGCAGGATTCAGCTCCGAAGTTGGATCATTGTTGCTTGAAGCAAAGCTGAGGCCCGGCTCGGTCATTGCCGTAGGCTGGGGGCGAACCGTCCAGGCGGTTATCGCTGCCGAACTACCCAAGATACCAAATGTTCTGGTCGTCCCGACCACCGGGGGAATGCATGAAACGGCGTCTCATTTCCAGATCAACGAGTTCGTAAGAACGGCTGCCGAGCAAATGGGTGGTGAACCACGTTTTCTCTATGCGCCATCCGTCGTGACACCCGAGATGCATAACGTCCTTTCACGCGATCCGGAAACGGCTCGATTGACTGAACTGTGGGCGCGGGTGGATGCGGCAATCCTGGGAGTTGGACATTTTCAACCCGGGCGGGGCGGTATCGATATCGGTTTTTCGGCAGATGAAGCCGATAGAACAGTAGGAGATGTCGTGCGGCACTATTTCGATTCCAACGGAAGCCCCGTCCACTGGCCCAATCCTGACCGGTTGGTGGCGATCAGCCGTGCCGAACTTGCACGCATTCCGTTTTCAATCGGTGTCGCCATGGGACCGGAGAAGGTTGGTGCCATCATCGGTGCTGCTCGCTCCCGTATGATCAATGCCTTGGTGACAGATACGCGAACCGCGAGCCTGATCCTCGAAAGACTACACGAGCACGACAACTAGTTTTGCAATATATTTCTGAAAATAATTGTTGATGATCATTTATGCTGACGCTACTTCTCGTTTGACCGCATGGAAACGTCTGCGGCGACCGAGAGATGCCGCGTCAACTCCGCTTCGGCAATCGAGGCCTGTTAGTGGCCTAATCACAGGACGCGAGGGCGTTTCTCTGGGTTGGAGACGTGTGAACCAAGGCCGATTTTGCGCTGGCGGCATCAGGGGATGGAGCGAGGATTTTCCCGTATGACCAATAATATGACGACATCGGAACGGCGCGGATATCAGCAGATTTGTGGATCGAACGGCCTGATGATGGTGGTTGCCTGCGACCAGCGCGGAGGAATGCGAAAGGTCCTGGCCGACACTAAGGAAAAGCAGGCGGCGATCGACGAGAAAGCTCTCGGGGTCGTGAAATCAGGTATTGTCCGGCACCTTGCGAACAAGGCGTCTTGTGTTTTGCTGGATGCCGTCTGCGCGGTTCCAGATGTGGTGGATGAGGGAGTATTGGCGCGCGATACCGGCCTGCTTGTCGGGCTCGACGCGTCAGGTTGGGACACGGATCAGAACGGTTACAGGATCTCCAAACTGGTGCCGGGGATCACTGCGCGTCGCACTCGTAAACTCGGCGGTACCGGCGCCAAGTTAATGGTATACCTTCGACCCGACACACCTGACGCCAATAAAGTCAATATTGGTATCATTCGCGACTGTATCGCCGACTTCGCAGCCGAAGATCTTTTGCTCGTGGTCGAAATACTGACCTACCAGCTTGAGGGCGAAAGCGAGGCTGAATACAAGACAGCCTTCCCCGGATTGATCGTGGAGAGCGCACGCATTTCCATCGAACTGGGTGCGAAGGTTCTTAAGCTACCCTTCCCGGGCACCGCAGAGGCCTGCGCCGAAATCACGCGGCTCTGCAATGGCGTTCCCTGGGCAGTGCTATCGGCCGGCGTGGACCATGAAACCTTTATCGGCCAAGTTGAAACGGCGATGGAAAACGGCGCATCGGGTGTCATCGCGGGCCGCGCACTCTGGAAAGACTGCATCTCGCTTGATGCGAAGGTCAACGAGGAAAGACTGGAAAGCATCGCGAGCGACCGATTGAACCAGATCCAGGACGTCTTGGACCGTCATGCGGGAAGAGCCTGATACTGCGATTGGAGTGGATGTCGGGGGAACCCGCATCAGGGTAGCGCGAATTGCTTCAGACGGGACGCTACTTGAGCGCGTAGTCGAGCCGGTCAAATCTGACCGGGAAGGTTTCGTGGCACAGCTCGTAGAGCTCATTGCACAGCTCCAGGATCGGGGGTCTGTCGCGATCGGAATCGGAATTCCAGGCCGTGTTGACGGCGAGGCACAACATATCCTGTCCGCAGGCTACCTTGATATTGGTGGGCTCGACCTCGTGGGTCGCATCAGTAAAGAAACGGGGCTACCCGTACGCATCGAGAACGATGCAACCATGGCTCTGATCGCGGAGGGTCGGGTGCGGCCTGGAGCAGGTGATGGACTGATCTTCATGATCACGATCGGCACCGGGATTGGCGGCGCAGCGCTTCTGGATGGTCACCCCTGGTATGGTGGCGGTCTGGCCGGCCAGTTTGGCCATATTGTCGTCTCCCCCGACGGATCGCTCTGCAATTGCGGCCGAAGAGGATGTGTCGAAACCTTCAGTTCGGGGACCGCCCTTGGGAAGCTTATCGCCGCCGCCGGCTTTCCCCAAGACACCCAAGCAGAGGATTTGATTTCCCGCGCCAAAAGCGGAAATGTGGAGGCGGAAACCCTGCTCGCAACCTGGGCTCTACCATTGCAAAGTGCGATCGCGACTCTGGTCGCCGTGGCGGACCCTCGTTTGATCGTGATCGGTGGTGGACTGGGCCATGAGATGACACGTGCGCTCTTGCGACTGCCAAATAGATCAAGCTGGTTTGGCTTGCCGATCGAAGCCGCCCGTCTCGGCGACGATGCAGGGGTGATCGGCGCAGGGCTCGCTGCGCTATCGGCATACGGCCGATCGAGCGAAGGACAGCGAGCATGAAGTGTGCGGTGCTGGTCAACGGGGTTCCCGCGAGCGGCAAATCCACGGTTGCCCAAGCTCTGGTCGCAGAATTGCTGGCATCCGGGAAAGCCGCGGTTCCGCTCGGGCTTGATACGATCAAGGAAGGGCTCTTCGCCCACCTCGGAACTGGCGACCGTGACTACAATCGGAAACTCGGGCGCGCCAGCTACCAGGCAATCTTCAATTCGGTCGCGGAGTTTCCCGACGATCTGCTACCGGTGATCGACGCTTGGCATGGGTTCCAGCCGGCGACCGTGCTGCGCGGACATCTCAAACATGCGAAGATTGAGAGAGTTGCTGAGATCTGGGTGCGGATTGTGCCCAGAATTGCTGCCGAACGTTACCGGACCCGTGCAACCAAGCGCCATGCAGGACATCCACCCGCATCCTATGCCGAGGAACTTCTCGCGCTTGCTGAACGTGCCCGTCCCATTGCGCTGGGTCCGGTCATCGAGGTCGATGGGGCTGGACCGGCACCATTTGATCTGGCCAACCGGGTTCTGGCGGCGTTGGAATAGGCTGTACGAACAAACCGACCGGCAGAAAGCCGGCACACGGGAGGTGAAAATACAGAAATGGCGGACTACGAAAAGGGCGCGATCCTGGTCACCGGCGCGAGCGGGGGCATCGGCGGCGCGACCGTGAAACTGCTGTGCAGAAACGGCGCTGATGTCATTGCGGCAGGCAGGGACCAGGAGAAACTAACGGCGTTGGCGAGCGATTGCGGATGTCGCACATTGGCTTTCGATCTGACATCGGAAGAGAGCGTGAAGGCCGCTCTGAAGGATCTCGACCTCTGGGGCGTGGTCAACTGCGGTGGATTTGGCGGTGAAATCGCGACCCCGATGGAAACCGATATCTCTGTCTTCGACAAGGTCATCTCCATCAACGCGCGAGGCGCCCTGCTTGTCACGAAATATGCCTCCCGGAGCATGATCAGGCTGGGCCGGGGTGGTGCCATCGTCAATGTCTCCAGCCAGGCCTCCCTCGTGGCCCTGAGAGGTCACATCTCCTACGGCTCCTCGAAGGCTGCCCTTGACAACATCACACGGGTGTCCGCGCTCGAATTGGGCTCGCATAATATCCGGGTCAATGGGGTCCACCCGACGGTGGTCATGACGCCGATGTCGGCCTGGTACTGGGGCCGTCCGGAAATCGAGGAGCCATTCCTGAGCCAGATGCCGTTGGGCCGGTGGGCGACCGAAGCGGAAATAGCCGCGCCTATAGCATTTCTCTTGAGCGACGGTGCCTCGATGATCTCCGGTGTCTCGCTGCCCGTCGACGGCGGTTTCACCGCCTGCTGAAGATCGCATTGGGAGGTTTCAAACATGAAGAGATCCCAGATCAACGCCGCCATTCGCGAAGCCGAGATGCAACTCGCCGAACATGGCTGGGCCATGCCAGACTTCGCAAGCTGGACGCCCGAAGACCACAAGGCACATTCTGCGCGCAGCGCCTGGCTTTCCGAGCGACAGATCGGCTGGGACGTGACCGATTTCGGCTCCGGCCGGTTCGAGACACGGGGCCTTGTACTCTTTTGCGTGCGCAACGGCCTCTTTGGCATCGAGGGCGAACGCCCCTACGCCGAAAAACTGCTCTTTGTGGGCGTGGATCAGGAAACACCGTTCCATGCGCACAAAATGAAACTCGAAGACATCATTGTGCGCGGTGGCGGAACACTTTGTGTCGAGTTCACAGCGGAAGGCGCGGTGCCACCACTGAGCGGCGAACCCGTGGCAAGAACAATCCGGATTGATGGAGAAGTCTTTCCGGCACACGGTTGTGTCCATCGGTTGAAAGCGGGCCAGGCAATTACCATCCCGCGCGGGCTGCAGCACCGTTTCTGGGGCGAAGGTGCAGCAGTATTCGTGGCCGAGGTGAGCCAGTGCAACGATGACCGCAGCGACAACTTTTTTCTCGAGCCCTTAGGCAGGTTCACTGCCATTGAGGAAGACGAGTTGCCTCATCGGTTGCTATGGAACGAAAGCACGGCAAACTGAGTCGAAGCCGGGTGAAGGGATCGAGAGAACGCATGTTGACAATTTAAGTCGGTTATTGCGGTATGCGCGCGGGAATGCGCGCCTTCGTCCCTGTTCGGATCGGACCGAGCGCACCCGCGCCTTCGAGGGGCATATGGCGCAGGAGAAACGTACATGTTGGACGAGTTGAGACAGGTTTTGTCAGCGGCGGCGCTGGTCACGCTCCTGCCCATGGCAGCCATGGCGCAGGAACAGGAGACCGCCCAGATCCCGGCTGAACCTCAATTGAAACTGTCTCTGAACGCTGTCGATCCCACCGAGAACGGCTGCCTGCTGACGTTCATGGCAGAGAACGGTTTCGACAGTGATATCGGTCAGGCGGTTTTCGAGACCGTACTTTTTTCAACCGATGGGCGCGTCGAGCGGCTGCTGCTCTTTGACATGGGCACTCTGCCTGCCGATCGTCCACGTGTTCGGCGCTTCGAAGTCGATGGTATCACCTGCGAGGGACTTGGCAGCGTTCTGATCAACGGCGCCGAGACCTGCGAAGCCGGAGATCTCGGAGCAGGTGTCTGCATCGGTTCATTGAGCGTCTCCAGTGACACCGAAATCGAGATCGACGGTTAGAGATCATGGAACGATTCGCTACACTCGAGCCGCTCAGGGAGATCATCGATCTCGGAGGACCAGTTGTCGCCCTTCTGGTTTTGATCTCTGTTCTGACCTCCGCTGTCGCAATCTGGAAAGTCTGGCAATTCAAAGCCAACGGTGTCGGTCGACATCGCGCGCTGCAGGCATCCATCGCGCTTTGGGACGATCATCGTCCCGCCGAAGCAAGGCGGGAGCTTGAACGTTCCACGAGTTATCTCGGGCCCGTGATTGCCATGGCCTATTCCGCCGAACCGGGCATCGGTGTTGCCGCCCGGCTTGAAGCCGAAGCCGAAACGCGGTTTCTGCGACTCGAACATGGTTTCCGGTTTCTGGATACCGTGGCGCAGATTGCACCACTTCTGGGTCTGTTCGGGACCGTCCTCGGCATGATCGACGCGTTCCGCGCCCTGCAGGATGCAGGCAGCCAGGTTGATCCCTCAATCCTGGCCGGCGGGATCTGGGTGGCGCTGCTCACGACAGCTGTCGGACTGGCGGTGGCGATGCCGACGTCCGCAGTGTTGTCCTGGCTTGAGGCCCGGATGGAAGCGGAGCGGGTGATTGCCGGGCGGGCCATCGCAACCATTCTGAACCCGCTCGGTTCGGCAGCGGAGGAAAGGGCCGGGAGGAGCGCATTGGCCGCTCCTTATGCGGCAATGGGCCATGCCACTTAAGTCACGCAGGCGTGCACGGCGACTATCGCTCACGTCCCTGATTGACGTTATTTTTCTCCTGCTGCTGTTCTTCATGCTGAGTTCGACCTTCTCGCGCTTCGCCGAAGTGGAGCTTTCGGCTGCGGGTGCTGCGGATGCGTCCGAAACCGAGGTTGATCGCCAGATGCTGTTCCTTCGCCTGAGCCCGGAGCGGATAACGTTGAACGGTTCCGAGATTGCACTCGATGAACTGGCCGACGTTGTAGAGAAGCGCATCGGCGACGAGGAAGAAGCCGCCCTGATCATTTCGATTGGCAAAGACGTGGATGCGCAACTCCTGACTGACGCACTGGTAGAGGCAAAAGCGCTGCCGGATGTTCCGGTCACGGTCCTGGAGGGGTCTTGATGCGCAAGCTCAGGAAACGTTCGAAGCTTGAACCCACGATCGCACTGATAAACGTCGTTTTCCTGATGCTCGTATTCTTCCTCGTTGCCGGGACCGTCGCACCGCCCATGGACAAGGACGTCACACTTGTCAGCACCGCGGAACTCGAAGGTCGCGAGCCACCAGACGCGATCATTCTCAGCGGCGAAGGCGAGAGGCGCTATAGGGGTGAACCGCTCGGGGACCTCGGAAACTACCTCGAACAGCTCGGGGACGAACCTACGGTTCGGATCGTTCCAGACCGGGAAGCTCCGGCGGCGGAACTGATCGCTCTCGGACGCGATCTTCGCGAAGCTGGTGCTGCGCGGGTCATGATCGTAACGGAACAGGCACTCGAATGAAGGTCTCGCTTGAGGGAGCCCCAGCGCTGAACGGAGCCCAACCCGATACGCGCAGGATGCTACGTCGGTTCGCTGAGTACTACAGTCCGTGGAAACGCCTGTTTTGGCTCGACTTTTGCTGTGCCGTACTCTCCGGCATACTGGAGCTCGCCTTTCCGCTGGCGGTGACAGCTTTCATCGACAAACTTCTGCCTCAGGGTGATTGGGGTCTCACCCTTCTGGCAGCGGGCGGGCTGCTCGTCATCTACATGATAAATGCGGGGCTGATGGCAGTCGTGACCTATTGGGGTCACATGCTGGGCATAAATATCGAGACGGTCATGCGCGCTCGGGCGTTCGAGCATCTCACGCGGCTCAGCTGGCGCTGGTATGACAGGATGCGCACCGGGAAGCTTGTCGCCCGTGTGACACGGGATCTGGAGGAAATCGGCGAAGTTGCCCATCACGGACCGGAAGATCTTTTTGTCGCAGTGATGACCTTCATTGGTGCCTTCGCGCTCATGCTGAGCATCCATCCCGGACTCGCTGTTCTGACGGCATTAATCGTGCCCTCAACCGTCTGGATCGTCTCGCATTTCGGTGGTCGCATGACACGCGCCTGGCGCGACATTTTCTCACGGCTCGGACAGTTCAATGTCCGCCTGGAGGAGGCGCTGGGGGGCATACGCCTCGTTCAGGCATTCGCCAACGAGAGCCACGAGCGCACGTTGTTCGACAGCGATAACGATCAGTATCGCAGTGCCAAGCTCGAAGGTTACCGGGTCATGGCCGCCTCACAGGCGTTGAACTATCTCGGAATGCGTCTCGTGCAGGTCATAATCATGGTTGCAGGTGCGTGGTTGGTACTGTCGGGAAGTCTCACGGCGGGCGGATTCGTGGGATTCCTGCTACTGGTGAACGTTTTCTTCCGCCCGCTGGAAAAGATCGCGGCCGTGATGGAAGTTTATCCGAAAGGTATCGCCGGCTTTCAGAACTATCTGAGCCTTCTGGAAACCGAACCGGAAATAGCGGACAAAGCCGATGCGCGCGAGGCTCCTGACTTTCGCGGTGAGATCTCATTTGAGAACGTGAGCTTCAGCTACGACACCTCTCGGGCCGTGCTCCATGACGTTTCCATCACTGTAAACCCCGGCGAGACCGTGGCATTCGTGGGGGCATCAGGTGCCGGAAAATCGACGCTGCTCGCACTTGTACCCCGTTTTTACGAACCGAATTCCGGTGAGATCACAATCGACGGCGTGCCGCTTCGTAACATGACTGTCGCGAGTCTGCGGCGGCAGATCGGGTTGGTGAGTCAGGATGTGTTTCTGTTTGGGGGGACGATCCGCGAAAACATCGCCTACGGGCGGCTCGGGGCGAGCGATGAGGAGATCATGGAAGCGGCCCGAAAGGCGCAGATCGCCGACCTGATCGCCGGCCTGCCGGAAGGGCTCGACACCATCGTGGGCGAACGCGGCGTGACCCTTTCGGGCGGGCAGAAACAGCGGGTCGCCATCGCGCGGGCCTTCCTCAAGAACCCGCCGATCCTCATTCTCGACGAAGCGACATCCGCGCTCGACAGCGAGACAGAACGGGAAATTCAGCAGGCATTGGAAGCACTTGCGGTGGGGCGGACGACCTTGGTAATTGCCCACAGGCTCGGCACGATCCGCTCTGCGAACCGGATTGCGGTGATGGATGCGGGGCGTATCGTGGAGGTCGGACGGCACGATGATCTGATCCGGCAAGCGGGCGTCTACGCCAGGCTCGCGGCCTGAACCTCAAGTGATCCGGGACCGGAAAGGGACGGCGCGTGACGGGCCGAATTGAGGCCCGAAGCCCCGCCTGAAACGCCGGATTCGGGAATGTGCATTTGATACATATTTCATATGCATTTGATATGCATACTGGCGCACAGACCGCAGTACCGAAACCGGGCTCATGGCCGCGGGTTTCACGACGGAATACCCTCGTGCACTGAACATGCGCGGCTGCCGCAGCAAAAATTCTGGGGGTGTCCACAAGCTGTGGTGGTTGGCAATACGGACGTATTTGACATTCGTCTTCGCACGACACGGCGGCCAGCGGCCGTCCGAGGGTGGCGCGTCCTGAAGACTGTAAAACGCCATTTATGGTGCCGACACCACGCGCGACTGGTCTGGAAAAGGCTGGCTGAGTGAGCGCCCGCCCATGGGGCGGACGGGCGCTGGCCCGGCGGTGCTACGCACCTCTACTCCGGGCCATGAACACCAGGCCCCAATTTTCCAAAAGGGCTCGCAGCAGACCTCCGCACTCCCGCCCCGTCGCGACAGTTACCCCGCTGCGAGCGGGGACCGGCGAGGCGGCAGGGCTGCGAGGGCCGCGTCATATTCCAAGATGAGCCGCTCGCAAAGGTCGGCAACGGGTGGCAAATCGTCGATGGAGCCGACCCCCTGCCCGGCAGACCAGATCTGCTTCCAGGCCTTCGCCTCTCCACTCATGTCGAGATCATGGGCGGCCTTGGGATCGTCGAGATCGAGACCGGCGGCAACGATGCTGGGGCGCATGAAGTTCGCATGAACGCCGGAGATCCGGGAGGTGTAGGTCACATCGCCGGCCCGGCACTCCAGGATCATGCGTTTCTGCGCCTCGGTGACCATCGCCTCGCGCGTGGCGATGAACCGCGTGCCGATGTAGGCCAAATCGGCCCCGATGACCTGCGCCGCGAGAACCTGGCTGCCGGTCGAGATGGCACCGCCGAGCACGATGGTGCCATCAAAGACCTGACGGATCTCGGGAACCAACGCGAAAGGGCTCAAACTGCCCGCGTGGCCGCCTGCTCCGGCGCAGACCGCAATGATCCCGTCCACCTCGGCTTCGGCAGCCTTCTCGGCATGGCGGCGGGAGATGACATCATGAAAGACCAGTCCGCCATATCCGTGCACAGCCTCGACCACCTCCCTGACCGCGCCGAGGGACGTGATCACCAGGGGAACCTTGTGCCGGACGATCATTTCCAGATCGTCGTGAAGTCGCGGGTTCGTCTTGTGGACGATCAGATTGACCCCATAGGGTGCTGGCTCGCTGCATTCCGCCAGCGTGGTATCGAGCTCGTGGAACCACTCGGACAGATTCTGCGTTGAACGGGCGTTGAGCGCGGGAAATGTCCCGACAAGACCCGACGCACAAACCCGGGCAACGAGTTCCACGCCCGATACGAGGAACATCGGCGCCGCAATAGCTGGGAGGCGAAGACGTCCTTCAAATGAACCTGGCAGTGGCATCCGGCGACCTTTCGATTCTACAGTTAATCCCGAGTAAACGAAGGTCATCACCACGGAAAGGGTACGGACCCGGCCAATCACGCTATTTCTTGATTTGGGACGCCGGCAAAACAGGCAAGGCCGGGCCCCTCACACTTCAAATTCCGACTTGTGAAAACCGGCCGACGCAGTTTCGATTGCGTTGGTCTACTGGTATGCTACTTATTATGGAGGCCAGAGAGAATTGTAATTAATATACTTTTTTGAGGAACGTTTGCCGTGAGCCTTGAAAGACAAAGAAGTTCAGATCCACCTGACGCGGATGACGCAAGAGATACTCTCCTCGCGATTGGCGGACGCATAAGAGAACTCCGAAAAGGGCGGAACATGACCTTGCAGGCCCTTGCGGAGGAATCCGGGCTGAGTTCCTCCATGCTCAGCCTGGTCGAACGCGGCCTTGCCGCCCCTTCCATCGGCTCGCTGATCCTTCTCAAGGAAGCGCTGGGGACGGAAATTTCCGAGTTCTTCGCGGCGACACGTTCGGAAGAGGATGTTGTCGTGCGTTCGGAGGACGCAATTCAGGTTGTTGTCCGGGACGAGGTGGTGCATCGGATCCTGAGGCGCGATACCACTGCGGGCATCTGCATCTCGATCTCGGAATACGCGCCGGGCCGCACCTCGCCCGTTACGGGGGACGGCACGCCCGGAACGATCCACGGGCTGATGCTCGAGGGAGCTCTCAAGGTGGAGGTCGAAGGGAAGACCTATGCCATCGGCGCGGGGGATCTCATCTCCTATCGCGCCGAAAAACTGCGCCGGACAATCAACGAGGGTTCCGAACCCGCCCGGACAATCTGGTTCAAGATAGAACAGCGTTAGCGCGTACAAGCGCAATTTGCACTGGATTCGCTCTTAGCTCTTGGGCAAGTATCCCCGCGACACCGGCGCGGAGGCGATTGCATTCCGCATCGATCATCTGAGCCAAGGACAAGCACGGCCCGATTGCGCCGCCGCCCGCCACGACCGGCCTTCATGCCCGGAACAGGCCACCCGGCAGCGCGGCCCCCGGCCAAGAACGGAGCGTTTCATGGGAAACTACTTGCACCGGGGCGATCTTCCCGACGATCTCGATCTCGGCAGTGTCATTGCGATCGACAGCGAGACCATGGGTCTGGTGCCGCATCGGGATCGGCTTTGCCTTGTGCAGCTTTCGGCCGGTGATGGCGACGCGCATATGGTGCAGATCATGCCCGACCAGACCGAGGCGCCCAATCTCTGCGCCCTTCTTGCCGATCCGAACCGGCTCAAGCTCTTCCATTTCGGGCGCTTCGACATCGCCGTGATGCTCTTCCGGTTCAAGGTTCTCACCACCCCCGTCTACTGCACGAAGATCGCCTCGAAGCTGGTTCGGACCTATACTGATCGCCACGGGCTGAAGGAACTGGTGCGGGAGATGCTGGAAATCGACATTTCCAAGCATCAGCAGTCAAGCGACTGGGGCGCTGCGGAGCTGACCCCGGCCCAGCTCGACTATGCCGCCTCGGACGTTCTCTACCTGCATCGGCTGCGCGCGGTGCTCGATCAGCGCCTCCAGCGCGAGGGCCGGGCCGAAATCGCGCAGGCCTGTTTCGACTTCCTGCCGCACCGAGCGGCGCTCGATCTGGCGGGATGGGACGAGATCGACATCTTCGCGCATTCCTGAGATTGGCGGCCCAGAGGTCATGATACGAAACACTCCCCTCCCAGATCCCGAGCGGCTGATCGCGACCGGGCGTGAGGTCATCGAGACCGAGGCCTCCGCGCTCGCGCTGCTCAAGGGCTCGCTCGGCCCCGCATTCGCCGAGGCGATCGAGCGTATCCTGCTTGCACCGGGGCGGTTGATCGTTTCGGGCATGGGCAAGTCGGGCCATGTGGCGCGCAAGATCGCCGCGACCTTTGCCTCCACCGGCACGCCGGCGATGTTCGTGCATCCGGCCGAGGCGAGCCATGGCGATCTCGGCATGATCACCCGCGACGACGTGGTGATGCTCCTGTCGAATTCCGGCGAGACGGCGGAGCTTTCGGACATGATCGCCTATACCCGGCGGTATTCGATCCCGCTGATCGGCATGGCGAGCCGCGCGGACAGCACGCTGATCAACCAGTCCGACGTGCGACTGGTGCTGCCGCCCGCGCCCGAAGCTTGCGCCGTGGGGCTTGCGCCCACCACTTCCACCACCATGGCGATGGCCCTGGGCGATGCGCTTGCGGTGGCGCTGATGGATCACCGGCATTTCACGCCGGAGGATTTCCGGGCGTTCCATCCCGGTGGCAAGCTGGGCGCCCGGCTGGCGACGGTCGAGAACCTGATGCATTCGGGTCCGGATGTGCCGGTCGTGAGCATCGGTACACCCATGGGCGAGGCGCTGATCGAGATGACGCGCAAGAGTTTCGGCGTGGTCGGGGTGATCGACGAGGCCGGGTTGCTCGCGGGTCTGATCACCGATGGCGACCTGCGGCGCAATCTCGACGGACTTCTGGAGCGGCGGGTCGAGGACGTGATGACGCGCGATCCCACGACGATCCCGAAGACCTCCCTGGCCTCGGAGGCCCTCGGGTTGATGAACGAGCGCAAGATCACCACGCTTTTCGCCATGGACCCGGATGCGCCCGGCCGTCCGGTTGGGATCCTGCATGTCCATGACTGTCTGCGGGCGGGTGTGACCTGAGGCGATGGCGGATGGTCCCGGCCTTCACACGCGCGTGGTGGCGATCCTCAAGGTGGGATTTCCGCTTCTGGCCGCGGCGCTGCTGCTGAGCGTGTTCATCAGCCAGCCCTCCGACGAGGACGGGGCCGAGATCGTCTTCTCCGAAGCCGATCTGGAGGAGCTCGGGAGCGGGTTCCAGATCACCAATCCGACCTTCACCGGGACCACGCGCGATGGCGATCCCTTCGTCTTCGAGGCGGATCTGGTGGTGCCCGACGCGGCGCCGCCGACGCGGGCTGCCATCACCCGGTTGCGCGGTCGGGTCACGCTTTCGGGCGGGACGGAGGTGCAGCTCTCGGCCGACGAGGGGGAGTTGACGATCGCCGACCGGGTTCTCGATCTTGCCGGGTCGGTGGAGATCCATGTGCCTGGCGGCTACGATCTCGTGGCCGATACGGTGGTGCTCGACCTCGCGGCCGGAACCATGCGGGGGGAGGGCAACGTGGAAGGCGCAGGGCCGATGGGCGAGATCCGGTCCGAGACGCTCGAGATCGTGCCAAGCGGCGATGACGCCTCGGAGCGGCGCTTTTCGTTCGGCAACGGGGTGCGCCTCCTATACGATCCCCCTGCCCCGACAACCGAAAGCTCGAGAACCCCGTGACGATGTTTCGCCCAGCAGCCTTCCTTGCCGTCCTTGTCCTGCCGCTTGTCGCGGCGGCGCAGGAGACCACCGTTCCCTTCGGCTCGCAGGGAGGGCACGACACGACGCAGCGCATCGAGGTGACGGCGGATCATCTCGAGCTTGATCAGGCCGGGGGCACGGCGCTCTTCACCGGGGAGGTGCGGGCCATCCAGGGCGCGCTCCGGATTGCCGCCGACAAGGTGCTGGTCTTTTATGCCGAGACCGGGGAGGAGAGCGCGGGCGGCATCACGCGGATGGAGGCCGAGGGAAACGTCACCCTCACCAACGGCGAGGAAGCGGCGGAGGCCAGCGAGGCGAGCTATGACGTGGGGCCCGGACTGGTGCTGATGGAAGGCGACGTGCTCCTGACCCAGGGGCCGAACGCGCTGGCGAGCCAGGCGCTTCGGATCGACCTCAACGCCGGAACAGGCACCTTCGACGGGCGGGTTCGCACCGTCTACGAGCCCGCGGGTACGCAATGAAAGCAGGGGAATCCTCTTTGAGCGAGCACAGTTCGTCCGGGCTCGAAGTGATCGGGCTGGCGAAGAGCTATCGCAAACGCCCGGTTCTCCGGAATGTCTCGCTCTCGGTACGCCGGGGCGAGGTCGCGGCGCTCCTCGGCCCGAATGGCGCCGGCAAGACCACCTGCTTCTACGCGGTCGCGGGGCTTGTCCCGCCCGACGCGGGTTCTGTCCTCGTCGATGGTCGGGACGTGACCTTTCTGCCGATGTATCGCCGGGCAAAAATCGGGATCGGCTACCTGCCGCAGGAAGCCTCGATCTTCCGGGGCATGACGGTGGCCAACAATATCCGTTCGATCCTCGAGGTCACGATCCCGAACCAGGAAAAGCAGCACGAGATGCTCGATGAACTGATGGCGGAGTTCTCGATCACCCATCTGCGGCGCACGCCGGCCATCGCGCTCTCGGGCGGGGAACGGCGCAGGGTGGAGATTGCGCGCTGCCTCGCCTCGCAGCCCAAGTTCGTTCTGCTCGACGAGCCCTTCGCGGGCGTTGACCCCCTCGCGGTCAATGACATCCGCGACCTCGTGCGGCACCTGAAGGACCGGGGCATCGGGGTGCTGATCACCGACCACAACGTGAGAGAAACGCTGGAAATTGTCGACCGGGCCTATATCCTCCACGGAGGCAGCGTTCTGATGACAGGCACCCCTGAGGAGGTCGTGCGCGACGACGATGTTCGGCGGGTCTATCTTGGCGATTCTTTCCAGATGTAGCCGCTCCAGCCGGGAGACGGGGGCGAGAGGGACGTAATGTCGCTTTCGCCGCGCCTCGAATTTCGCCAGCAACAATCGCTGGTAATGACACCGCAGCTTCAGCAGGCGATCAAGCTCCTGCAGATGTCCAACGTGGAGCTGGCGGACTATGTTTCGACGGAAGTGGAGCGCAATCCCCTGCTCGACTTTCAGCCCGCGCAGCACGGAACTGGCACGGGACCCGCGCGCTCGGCGGGCGGCGCACAGGGCGCCGACGACGATCCCATGTCGCGGGTCGCGGAGCAGATCACGCTCTGGGAACACCTTCACGAACAGATCCGGTTCATGCGGCTTGGCCCGGACGCGCGGGACGCCGCCCTCATAATCGCGGACGAGCTCGAGGAGGACGGCTATCTCCGGGCCCAGCCGGAAGATATCTCCCGGCGCCATCGCCTGAGCATGGCGCAGATCGCGGAAGGGCTGCGCGCGGTGCAGTCCTGCGAGCCGACGGGGGTGGGCGCGCGAACGCTCCAGGAGTGCCTCGCCCTTCAACTGCGCGAACGCGATCGGCTCGATCCGGCGATGCAGGCCCTCTTGGCCAACCTGCATCTTTCGGCCAAGGGCCGAACGCAGGAACTGGAACGGGTCTGCCGTGTCGATGCCGAGGATATCGCCGACATGCTCGTCGAACTGCGCGAGCTCGATCCCAAACCCGGCCTGAAATTTGGCACGGCCCAGATTCAGGTGGCAGTCCCCGATATTTTCGTGAGCATCGGAAATGCGGGGATCCAGGTCGAACTGAATACCGAGACCCTGCCGCGGGTGCTGGTTGACAACGCCTATGTTGCAGAACTTGGCGAAGGCGACGGGGCATCGAAGGCATTCATCTCGGAATGCCGATCAAGTGCGAACTGGCTTGTAAGGTCGCTTGAGCAGCGTGCCCGCACGATTCTGAAGGTCGCATCCGAGATCGCGCTTCAGCAGGAACGCTTCTTTTCGGACGGTGTCGGGGCGCTTCGCCCCCTCACCCAGCGCACGGTTGCCGAGCGGGTGAATCTTCACGAATCAACCATAAGTCGCGTCGCCGCAGGTAAATTCCTGGCCTGCGACCAGGGCACTTTCGAGCTCCGATACTTCTTCAGTTCGGCCATCCAGTCGGTCATCGGCGGAGAGGGATACTCCTCAACGGCGGTTCAGGATCGCATCCGCGTGATGGTCGATGCCGAAGAACCGCGCGCCACGCTTTCCGACGATGCTTTGGTGACAATGCTCAAGGCTGAAGGGATTGATATTGCGCGCAGGACCGTTGCGAAATACCGTGGGGTCTTGGGCATACCGTCTTCTGTCCAACGCCGCCGCAAGAAACTGTCTCTTTCCAAGGTCTAACGGAAATCGACAGGCGGGGCCGGCGGCGGGCGGCGGTTGACAATATCGGGCCGCCCGTCCATAGGGTCCGCCCGTGCAAAACAGATCCGAGCCAGGCCCAGGGCAGTCGTTCGGGGGAAAGAAGAACATGCATATCCAGGTCAGCGGAAAACATATCGACGTCGGCGACGCGTTGCGAACGCATGTCGAGACAAGTCTCGTGGAATCGGTGGGCAAGTATTTCGAGCGCCCTGCCGAGGCCATCGTGACGTTTTCCAAGGACGCGCACGAGTTCGTTTCCGATCTTTCGGTTCACCTGCCAACCGGTCTCAACGTCCAGGCCAAATCGCGGGCGAACGAGATCTATGCCGCGTTCGAGGGCTCGGTCGACCGCATGGAAAAGCAGCTTCGCCGCTACAAGCGTCGACTGAAGGACCATCACCGAAGCCGGGAAAACCCCATTGAAACGCTCGGAGAGGCATCATACATCCTTGCCGCTAACGATCACGACGAAGAGATGGAACCCGAATCGCTTCAACCCGTTATAATTGCGGAGATGGAAACGAAGGTGCCAAATCTTTCGGTGGGCGAGGCAGTGATGCAGATGGAGCTTGCGGGCGCTCCTCTCCTTGTTTTTCGCAACGAGAAGCACGGTGGTGTAAACGTTGTATACACCCGCGAGGATGGGAACATCGGCTGGATCGATCCTCGCAATTCTCAGTAGGCGCCTTTTTGTTGTAAGGAAGCCGGCTCATGGAGCTTTCAGATATCATTGGCGTGGAGGCCGTAAGGGCTCCACTCAAGGTGACGAGCAAGAAGCGCCTCATGCAGGATCTCGCTGACATGGCGGAATCCGTATATGGCCTTTCCTCGGCTTCTACCTACAGGGCCCTGATGGACCGGGAGGCCCTCGGCCCCACCGGTTTCGGTCGCGGCATCGGCATTCCGCACGCCCGGTTTGCCGAGGTCGACAAGGTCTGCGGACTGTTCGTCCGGCTGGAGAAGCCGGTCGATTTCGATGCCATCGACCGGCAGCCGGTGGATCTGGTCTTTGCCCTGTTTGCCCCGGAATCCGCAGGTGCCGATCACCTGAAGGCGTTGGCGCGCGTTTCACGGACACTGCGCAGCGATGCCATTTGTGCGAAGCTGCGCTCGACCTTCGAGGCCGCGGCAATCTATTCCATTCTGACCGAAGACAAGGCAAGCCAAGCCGCCTGACGCCGCTCTCGGTCATTCCGGTCTCCGGCTTGCGCCCCTGCACCACGCGGGGGCTTTTTCGTTTCGGGGAGCGTGGTTTTGCACGCTACGCTGAATCTGTCCGGTCGCGTGTCGGGCAGCTCGAAACCGATGCTTGGCTTTGCGCGACACGCATAATCTGTCCGGTCGCGTGTCGGATAGCGCAAAGTCGGTGCCCGGCTTTGCGCGACACGCTTGCATGCAAAAGGCCACCCCGAGGGGTGACCAAGAGCGTCATACGGGAAGATCGGACGCCTGCGGTCTCAGACGGCGCGGATCGCCGGCTTCGGCGCGTCGTTCTCGAGGTAGCTGCGGAGGAATTCGACGAACTCCGGACGCAGGTCGTCACGGGCCATGCCGAAGGCGACCGTTGCCTGCAGGTAGCCGGACTTGGACCCGCAGTCGAAACGGCGGCCCTGGAACCGGTAGGCATAGACGTTGTCGTTCTTCTCGATCTCGGCCGCGATGGCGTCGGTGAGCTGGATTTCTCCGCCCGCGCCGCTGTCCATCGTGTCGAGATTGCGCAGGATCTGCGGGCTCAGGATGTAGCGACCGATAACCGCGAGATCAGAGGGCGCATCCTCGGGCTGCGGCTTCTCGACCATGCCCTGCACCTTCATGGAGGCGCCCGATTCGCTCTTCACGTCCAGGATACCGTAGGAGGAAACGCGGCTGTGCTCGACTTCCATCGCCGCAACCATGTTGCCGCCATGCTCGGCATAGGCTTCGACCATCTGCTGAAGGCAGGGCTTGTCGGCATCGATCACGTCGTCGGGCAGGATGACGGCGAAGGGCTCGTCGCCGATCAGGCGGCGGGCACACCAGACGGCGTGGCCAAGGCCGCGGCGTTCCTGCTGACGAATGTAGGCGACGGCGCCGCTGTCCATATCGGTCTGCTTCAGCGCTTCGATCAGGTGATGCTTCTTGCCGTCATGCAGCGCCTTCTCGAGTTCGGGCGCGCTGTCGAAATAGTCTTCGAGGGCGCTTTTGCCGCGCGACGTCACGAAGATGAATTCTGTGATCCCCGCGGCGCGTGCCTCATCAATGGCATACTGTACCAGCGGCCGATCGACGAGCGGCATGATTTCTTTCGGCACGGATTTCGTCGCAGGCAGGAAGCGCGTTCCGAACCCCGCTACCGGAAGAACCGCCTTGGTCACTCGATTGGTCATATCTTCCCCATTTACTAGATCAACTCTGGCATACGCAGGCTAACAGTTCCCGACCGTTGGCTACCATAACCCATGACAACGGTCCCACTAAAAAAGTCCAAAGAATGGATGCTCAGGCAGTTATATGCCGGTCATTCGATACCCAATCTCTGGAAAATGCTCTCTACTCGGGCAATATCCGCCGGATTGTTTACCTCCCAGAAGGCATGGCCTCTGGCTTCGACTTCGACACATTTCACCCGAACCCCGTTCTCCATGAACCGAAGTTGTTCGAGGCCTTCCCACCGCTCCAGTTCGCCCATGTCCCATTGGGAATAGGCGCGCAGGGCTGCCGGGCGATAGGCATAGACCCCCACATGATGAAAGACCGGGATGGTCTCGTCCTCTCTCAGCGGCCTGCCGGTGAAGGGCAGAACCTCCTTGGAGAAGTAGAGCGCGTCTCCTGCCCGGTCAAATACGGCGGTCGTGGCGCCGACCCGGCCCTCGCGGCGATCCTCCAGAAGATCGGCGACGGTCTGCGCACTCGAGCGTAGAATCGGAGTGGCCACCTGCGCCTCGGGATTTGCACGCATCGCCTCGACCAGCGCCTCCACGAACCAGTGCGGCGTGAGTGGCGCATCGCCCTGAAGATTGACGATGATTTCCGGTTCGGCATCGAGCGTTTCGAGAACGGCACTGCACCGCTCGGTGCCGTTGCGGCAGGTTTCGGGCGTCATGATGACGTCCGCGCCGAAGGCCCTGGCCGCGGAGGCGATCCGGTCGTCATCGGTCGCGACGGCAACCCGGTCGACACCGGTGACACTGCACCCCGCATCCCAACTGCGGCGGATGAGGCTTTTCGCCTCACCGGTCGCGCCCCTGAGTTCGGCCAGGGGCTTGCCGGGATAGCGGGTGGAAGCGTAGCGGGCGGGAATGACGATCAGGACCGACATGGTTTCCGCCCCTCCCGTTCAGGCGCTTTTCTTCAGCTCGATACCCGGAGCATAGGCGATGAAGAACGGGTTTTCATAGATGTTCTTGCCATACGTGAGCGGAGTGTGATCGTCGAAGCGGACGACCTTGCCGCCTGCGCCCAGAAGAACGGCCTGACCGGCGGCGGTATCCCATTCCATGGTGCGGCCGAGACGCGGATAGAGATCGGCCTCACCGGCCGCAACAAGGCAGAACTTCAGCGAGGAACCGGCCGAGCGGAATTCGGAAACGGAGTAGCTGTTGATGTAGTCATCCGTTGCCTGATCGCGGTGCGATTTCGACGCGACGACCACGAGAGCCGAGGGATCAGGGTTGGAGACACTGAGCGGCTTCACGTCGCCGGCGGTATCCTTGGCAAAAGGACCTGCTTCCTCGACGGTCTTCCCGTCGCCGCCGGTATAGAACAGGCGGTCCTTGGCAGGTGCGTAGACGACGCCACGGGTGGGCACGCCATTCTCGATCAGGGCGATGTTCACGGTGAAATCACCGCGGCGCTTCACGAATTCCTTGGTTCCGTCGAGCGGGTCGACGAGGAAGAACACGGAAGCCGCCACATCGTGGGTATCGGACTGTTCCTCGGTCACGATGGCGATCTCGGGGAACGCGGCCTTGAGACCTGCGGAGATCAGCTTGTCTGCGAGTTCGTCAGCTTCCGTCACGGGCGAATCGTCCGACTTTGCGCGGACATCGAAATCTTCGCGATTGTAGACTTCCAGAATCGCATCGCCCGCCTCGAGCGCGAGTTTCCGGATGGTGCTTACGATACTCGTGTAATCCATGACCTTGGCCAACCTCTCGTTACCATTTCACCGGGCGGGACCACGCGAAACACACATGCGCGCGGACCCACAGCCCGAGACCTTGGCAAGCTATGGACCACGAATGCTCGATTTGTAAACATCCAGAGGCAGAACATCTGCTATCGGTAAGGTCGAATCAGCCCGGGTGACTCCATGAAGACACAAGATCAGCCTACGGGCGAACTGACCCTGCAAACGATTGCCATGCCGGCGGACACCAACGCGAACGGTGATATCTTCGGTGGCTGGCTGATGAGCCAGATGGACCTGGGCTCCTCGGTCATGGCGCGGCGTCGGGCAAAGGGCCGGGTCGCGACCGTGGCGGTCGATGCCATGACCTTCCATCATCCGGTTCACGTGGGCGATGTGCTTTCCATCCATGCCACGATGCTGCGCGAGGGCAATACCTCCATGCAGATGAAGATCGAGGCCTGGATCCTGCGCCAGCCCGAAGGGACGCGGATCAAGGTAACGGAGGCGGAATTCGTCTTTGTTGCCGTCGACGAGAATGGCAGGAAACGCCCACTGCCGGAGCAGGAGGACGTGTGAAGTTTCAGTTGACCTTTCCTGCCGCCATCCTGTTCGTTGCGGCGTCCGCACCGGCGCATGAGATCCATTTTCCGGCGATTTTCCAGATCAGCGGCATCAAGCCTGGTGAGGCAGTGACGATTCACGCCAAGCCCAATCCCACGAGCGATCCGATCGGTTTCATTCCGTCTGACGGCAAAGACATCGAGGTGGTTGGCCAGACGCCTGACACTGCCTGGGGAATAGTGAATTCGGACGAGCGCGCGGGCTGGGTGGAAATGCGCTATCTCAAGCAGACGGATTCGGTCTGGGCGCGGGATTCGGCGCCGGAGTTTCTTGCCTGTCTCGGAAACGGTCCGGTCTGGTGGTTGCAGATTTCAGGTCCCGAGGTGGCGCTTTCCCTGGGAACTGGCGAGGATCACTCCCTGACAATCGCCGAGATGTTCGCACCCGACGGCGAGAACCGCTCCAGCCGTTTCATCGAGGCGGTGAACCCGCGCAACAGAGCCTATATCAGCGTCGCGGAAGGACTATGTCGCACCCATGACAACGGTTTGGAGTACGGGCTTTCCGCGAATGTCCTGCTCGATTCCGAAGGTGACAAGACGCTTGTCACGGGATGCTGCTCCGTCTCGCGTTAGACCGGCTGATGCTGGCCCGCGGTCCTGATCATCCGACGCTGCGCACGGCCTCGACGGCGGTTTTCCAGCGGGCGTATTTCCGGTCGATCTCGGCCTGTGAAACCTGAGGTTTGAACTCGCGGTCGAGCACCCAGTTCTCCGAGAACTCCTTCATTCCCGGATAGGTTCCAGCCTTCATTCCCGCAAGCCAGGCGGCACCGAGCGCGGTGGTTTCGGTAATACGCGGGCGATCCACGGGAGCACCCAGGATGTCGGCAAGGAACTGCATGGCGTAGTCCGAGGCACTCATCCCGCCATCGACGCGCAGGGTGGGGCCACCGTCGGCTTCTTCCCAGTCGGCATGCATCGCTTCGAGCAGATCGCGGGTCTGATATCCCACACTTTCGAGTGCGGCACGAGCGAACTCCGCAGGGCCAGTATTCCGCGTGAGGCCGAACATCGCGCCTCGGGCATTCGGGTCCCAGTGCGGTGCGCCTAGGCCGGTGAACGCGGGCACGAGCAGGACCTCCTGGCTCGGATCGGCGGTCTCGGCCAGGGTCTGGGACCCTGCGGCATCGGGAACGAGCTTGAGTGAGTCGCGGAGCCATTGCACGACGGCGCCAGCGACGAAGATCGACCCCTCGAGCGCATAGGTGGGTGTGCCATCGAGCTGATACGCGATGGTCGTGAGAAGCCTGTGCCCCGATGTGATCGGGGTCTCGCCCGTGTTGAGGAGCGCGAAGCACCCGGTGCCATAGGTGCTCTTGAGCATGCCGGGCTTGAAGCAGGCCTGGCCGACCGTGGCGGCCTGCTGGTCACCGGCAACACCGAGAATGGGGATTTCCGTGCCGAAGAGATCGGAGCGGGTCTTGCCGAAATCGGCTGCGCTGTCGCGGACCTCCGGCAGCATGGAGAGGGGGATGCCGAGCATGTCGCAGATCGTTTCGCTCCAGCACCCTTCGCGGATGTCGTAGAGCATGGTGCGGCAGGCGTTGGTCGCATCGGTCGCGTGGACCGTGCCGCCGGTGAGGTGCCAGATCAGGTAGCTGTCGACCGTGCCGAAGAGCAGTTCGCCGGCCTTGGCCCGTTCGCGCGCGCCCTCGACGGTGTCGAGGATCCATTTGACCTTGGTGCCCGAGAAGTAGGGGTCGAGCAGGAGGCCGGTGATGCCCGCGACGGTTTCCTCGTTGCCGGCGTCATGCAGCTCGCGACAGATTTCCGCGGTGCGGCGGTCCTGCCAGACGATGGCGTTGTGGATCGGTTTGCCGGTCGAGCGCTCCCAGACGAGGGCCGTTTCGCGCTGGTTGGTGATGCCGATGGCCGCGATGTCGGAGGCGCTCAGGCCGGCTTTCTCGATGGCCTCGCGGCAGGTGCGGATGGTCGAGGACCAGAGATCTTCGGGGTCATGCTCCACCCAGCCGCTCGAAGGGTAGTGCTGGGGAAACTCTTCCTGCGCGCTGGCAGTGATCTGCATCGACGCATCGAAGATGATGGCCCGGCTTGACGTCGTTCCCTGGTCGATGGCGAGAATATGGCCCATCGTTTCCGCCCCCTAATGCGTGGTCGTCAGTCTTTTCGTTGTGTGGTGGCCTGCGCGCAGGGCCGGAGCGCGCGCGCAAGCTGGTGTCTTGCCTGGATCAGTTGTTCCAGGATTCGATCAACTCGTCATAGGAGACGGTGATCGGCTCTTCGTCCTCGTTCTCGAGGAGGGCCTTCGGGGCGCCGGGCTGGGACAGCCAGTGCTCGGGGTCCATCTCCTCGTTCATCTTCGGACCGATATCGCCCTGAACGCCGGCGCGCTCGAGGCGCTCTAGCACGCGCTCCTGGTCGGCGCACAGGCCATCGAGGGCTTCCTGCGGCGACTTCGCGCCCGACATCGCGTCACCGATATTCTGCCACCAGAGCTGCGCGAGCTTGGGGTAGTCGGGAACGTTCGTGCCGGTCGGCGACCACTGCGTGCGGGCCGGCGAGCGGTAGAACTCGACCAGACCGCCGAGCTTGTGGGCGCGTTCGGTGAAGTGATCCGAATTGATGGTCGACTCGCGGATGAAGGTGAGACCGACATCGGACTTCTTGAGGTCCACCGTCTTGGAGGTCACGAACTGCGCGTAGAGCCAGGCGGCCTTGGCGCGGTCCACCGGGGTCGATTCCATCAGCGTCCAGGAGCCAGCGTCCTGGTAGCCGACCTTCATGCCTTCTTCCCAATAGACACCGTGCGGGCTGGGCGCCATGCGCCATTTCGGCGTGCCGTCCTCGTTGAGCACCGCATCAGCCCCATCGCCCACCATGTCGGCGGTGAAGGCGGTGTACCAGAACATCTGCTGGGCGATCTGACCCTGTGCCGGGACCGGGCCGGCCTCGGAGAAGGTCATGCCGGCGGCGGTGGGCGGCGAATACTTCTGGAGCCATTCGATCGCCTTGGTCACGGCATAGACGGCCGCGGGCGAATTGGTGGCACCGCCGCGGGCGACGCAGGATCCGACGGGCTGCGAGTTCTCGTTGACCCGGATGCCCCATTCATCGACCGGCAGGCCGTTCGGCTCGCCCGTGTCGCCCATGCCGGCCATGGACATCCACGCATCGGTGTAACGCCAGCCGAGGGACGGGTCCTTCTTGCCGTAGTCCATGTTGCCATAGACATCGCCCGAGACATCGAGATGGCTCAGATCGCGACCGGTGAAGAACTCCGCGATGTCCTCATAAGCCGACCAGTTGACCGGCACGCCGAGCTCGTAGCCATACTCGGACTGGAAATCCTCCATGTTCTTCGGATCGGTGAACCAGTCGTAGCGGAACCAGTAGAGGTTCGCGAACTGCTGGTCGGGAAGCTGGTAGAGCTTGCCATCCGGGCCGGTAGTGAAGGAAATCCCGATGAAATCCTCGAGGTCGAGCCCCGGATTGGTGACATCAGCGCCTTCGCCTTCCATCCAGTCGGTCAGGTTGCGGGCCTGCTGGTAGCGCCAGTGGGTGCCGATCAGATCGCTGTCGTTGATGTAGGCGTCGTAGATGTTCTCGCCCGACTGCATCTGGGTCTGGAGCTTCTCGACGACATCGCCTTCGCCGATCAGGTCATGGGTGACATTGATGCCGGTGATTGCCGTGAACGCCGGTGCGAGCACCTTCGACTCATATTCGTGCGTGGTGATCGTTTCGGAGACGACGCGAATGTCCATACCCTGGAACGGTTCGGCGGCGTCGATGAACCACTGCATCTCCGCGTCCTGCTCCTCGCGGGAGAGCACAGAGACGCCGTTGATCTCGCTGTCGAGAAACTCGGTCGCCTCCTCCATGCCCGCAAAGGCAGGCGCCGAGAGCATGGCAAGTGCCAAGCCCATCGCCGTGGTTGATTTTAGGACTGGGTTCATTTCGTTTTCTCCCTGTGTATGAACCTTGTTGTTCTGTTGGCAGGCGGGATCAGTACCCGCCTAGACCCATCGAAAGACCGCCGCCGCATAGGCCGCGCAGATGATGAGCGCGATCCATTGCGGGCCGACGCCCACGCCTAGCCACGCCAGGTTGATGAAAGCCGAGCCGAGCAGCGTGATGAAAAGCCGGTCCCCGCGGGTGGTCTCGATTTGGAGAATGCCCATCCGCGGCGTTTCCGGGCGCCGAATCGCGAGAACGGTGAAGAGCGCGAGAAGGCTTGCGATCACGATGAAGAAGATCGCGGTCGGCCAGGTCCATGCCATCCATGCCATATGTCTTCTCCCTCTTTCTCAGACCCGCCCGAGGGCGAAGCCCTTGGCGATGTAGTTGCGGACGAAATAGATCACGAGTGCGCCGGGCACGATGGTGAGCACACCCGCCGCGGCAAGAACACCCCAGTCGAGCCCGGAAGCCGAGACCGTGCGCGTCATGGTGGCGGCGATGGGCTTCGCATCCACGGAGGTCAGTGTCCGCGAAAGCAGCAGCTCGACCCACGAGAACATGAAACAGAAGAAGGCCGCGACACCGATGCCGGAGGCGATCAGAGGCATGAAGATCTTCACAAAGAAGCGCCCGAAGGAATAGCCGTCGATATAGGCGGTCTCGTCGATTTCCTTCGGCACGCCGCGCATGAACCCTTCGAGGATCCAGACTGCCAGCGGAACGTTGAAGAGGCAGTGCGCCAGCGCAACCGCGATATGCGTGTCGAACAGTCCGACCGACGAGTAGAGCTGGAAGAAGGGCAGTGCGAAGACAGCTGGCGGGGCCATGCGGTTGGTCAGCAGCCAGAAGAACAGGTGCTTGTCGCCCATGAAGTGATAGCGCGAGAAGGCATAAGCCGCCGGGAGCGCCACGGCGAGCGAGATGACCGTGTTCATGACCACGTAGATCAGCGAGTTCACATAGCCCATGTACCAGGCCGGGTCGGTGAGGATCGTGGCGTAGTTTTGAAAGGTGAGATCACGCGGCCAGAGCGAGAAGGAACCGAGGATCTCCGCGTTGGTCTTCAGGCTCATGTTGATCAGCCAGTAGATCGGCAGAAGCAGGAAGAGCAGGTAGAGCACCATCACCACGGCACTCGTATTGACGCGCGGCAGGCTGCGGCTGCGTGTTTGCGGGGCGGTTTCGGTCAGTTCAGCCATCACACGCCATCCCTTTTTTCGAGATTGGTCATCACGGTGTAGAACACCCAGGAGATCAGCAGGATCACGAGGAAATACATCAGTGAGAAGGCGGCGGCCGGTCCGAGGTCGAACTGCCCGAGGGCCATCTTCACGAGGTCGATGGAAAGGAAGGTGGTCGCGTTGCCCGGTCCACCGCCCGTGACGACGAATGGCTCGGTGTAGATCATGAAACTGTCCATGAAACGCAGCAGGATCGCGATCATGAGCACGCCCTGCATCTTGGGCAGTTCGATGTAGCGGAACACCTTCCAGCGGCTGGCCTGGTCGATCTTCGCGGCCTGATAATAGGCATCCGGGATCGACTGGAGGCCGGCATAGGCGAGAAGCGCGACAAGCGAGGTCCAATGCCAGACATCCATCACGATGACGGTGATCCAGGCGGCGAAATAGCCCTGGGTGTAGTTGTAGTCGACGTTGAGCGCATTGAGGATGTAGCCCAGAAGGCCGATATCCTCGCGGCCGAAGATCTGCCAGATCGTTCCGACCACGTTCCACGGAATGAGCAGAGGCAGTGCCATGAGCACAAGACAGGCCGAGGCCCATACGCCCTTCTTGGGCATGCTGAGGGCTACGAGAATGCCGAGCGGAACCTCGATGGCGAGAATGATCGCGGAGAACACCGCCTGACGCCCGAGCGCATCCCACATCCGGTCGCTCGATAGCATTTCCTCGAACCATTCGAGACCGGCCCAGAAGAACACGTTGTTTCCGAAGGTGTCCTGCACGGAGTAGTTGACCACCGTCATGAGCGGGATAACGGCCGAGAAGGCGACGAGGATGAGGACCGGGAGAACGAGGAACCAGGCCTTCTGGTTGACTGTCTTTTCCATCAGGCGGCCTCCTCGACCGGCGTGGTGGTATTCCGGGGTTCGACGAGCCAGTCGTCGGCATAGACATTGACGTGCGCCGGATCGAAGGTGGCACGGGTCATGTCCGGGCCGATGCTCTCTCCCTCGGCTGCGATGATGTTGATTTCCTTGCCAAACGCTTCGGCGCGCACAATCTTGTGGCGACCCACGTCCTCGACACGACGGATGCGGACCGGCAGGCCTTCACCGGAGGTGAGGCGGACGAATTCGGGGCGCACACCGATCTCGACCTTGCCGGAAAGCGCGCTGTAGCCGCCGCCAAGCCGGACTTCCGAGCCCTCGACGATGGCCCTGTCACCCTCGACGCGGGCCGGAAGAAGGTTCATGCCCGGCGAGCCGATGAAATAGCCGACAAAGGTGTGGGCCGGTTTCTCGAAAAGCTCCTGAGGCGTGCCGATCTGCACCACGCGACCGTCATACATGACCACGACCTTGTCCGCGAAGGTGAGCGCCTCGGTCTGATCATGCGTAACGTAGATCATCGTGTGACCGAACTGGTGGTGCAGTGACTTGAGCTGGGTGCGCAGCGCCCATTTCATATGCGGGTCGATCACGGTCAGAGGCTCGTCAAAGAGGAGCGCGTTCACGTCCTTGCGGACCATGCCCCGACCAAGGCTGATCTTCTGCTTGGCATCGGCGGTGAGACCGCGCGCCTTGCGGTCGAGCTCGGCTTCCATGCCGATCATCTGCGCGATTTCCTGGACGCGGGCCGCGACATAGGCCTCGTCCCGACCACGGTTGCGCAGCGGGAAGGCGAGATTGTCGCGCACGCTCATGGTGTCGTAGACCACCGGGAACTGGAAGACCTGCGCGATGTTGCGTTCGGCCGTCGGCGCATGGGTCACGTCGTTGTCGTCGAAAAGGATGCGGCCACGGCTCGGCTGCAGCAGGCCCGAAATGATGTTGAGCAGCGTCGACTTGCCACAGCCCGAGGACCCGAGCAGCGCATAGGCTTCGCCATCCGCCCAGACATGGTTGAGTTCCTTGAGCGCGTAGTCGTCTTCGCCCGCCGGGTTCGGCTTGTAGGAATGGGCGAGGTTGTCGAGAGTGATCTTTGCCATGCGCTTCTCCTCAAGCCGCCTGCGCATAGGCGGCCGGTGCGACCAGCGCGCCATCTTCGGCGAATGTGTAGACATGCGACGGATCGAGATAGACGGTCAGGTCGGAGCCGATATCCAGATCGCGCACACCGTGGATCAGGCCGACCCAGCGTTCGCCGTGGTGATCGAGATGGACGAAGGTTTCCGAGCCGGTGATCTCGAACACGGCGAGCCTGGTTCGGAACGCCATGGCGTCGGCCGTGTGCTGCTCGAGCTCCACGTGATTGGGCCGGAATCCGGCGGTGTAGCGACCATCGGGAAGGTTGGCGAGCGCCCCCCTGGCTTCAGCGGACTGGCCGTCTCCGAAGAGCAGGCGGCTGCCCGCCTTGGAGATCTTCAGGAAGTTCATCGGCGGATCGGAGAAGACCCGCGCGGTCGTGGAATCGACCGGCTTGCGATAGACCTGCGCGGTCGGGCCGAACTGGGTAACGCGGCCTTCCCAGAGCGTTGCGGTGTTGCCGCCCAGAAGCAGGGCTTCTTCGGGTTCCGTGGTGGCATAGACGAAGATGGAGCCGGAGGCCTCGAAGATCTTCGGGATCTCGACGCGCAATTCCTCGCGCAGCTTGTAATCGAGATTGGCAAGCGGTTCGTCGAGCAGAACGAGACCGGCATCCTTCACCAGAGCGCGGGCAAGGGCGCAGCGCTGCTGCTGGCCACCCGAAAGCTCGAGCGGCTTGCGGTCGAGCATGGGGCCGAGCTTCATCAGGTCGGCTGCGCGTCTGACCGCCTCGTCGATCTCCGATTTCGGCTTGCCCAGCAGGCGCATGGGCGAGGCGATGTTGTCGTAGACGGTCATGGAGGGGTAGTTGATGAACTGCTGGTAGACCATGGCGACGCCACGCTCCTGCACGCGCATCCCGGTCACGTCTTCCCCGTTCCAGATCACCTTGCCCGATTGCGGGACATCGAGCCCCGCCATGAGACGCATCAGCGAGGTCTTGCCCGACAAAGTCGGCCCGAGCAGCACGTTCATCGTGCCCTTTTCCAACGTCAGGCTCGTCGGGTAGATATGCGTTTGTCCCTGGACGACCTTCGTTACGCCGTCGAGCGTCAATGTCATTGAGCGTTTCCTCCTCTGTTCTTGTTCCTATCTTCTCGCCTTGGCGCGTTTTGCGCTGGCAGACCGCTATTCCGCTGCGGCGGACGACAGATTCTCCTTCTGCGTCTTCATCCATTGGTCAAGGTGGGCGATCTGGTCCACGTCGAGGCGCAGACCGAGCTTGGAGCGGCGCCAGACTACATCCTCTGCGGATCGTGCGAACTCACGCGTCATGAGCCAGCGAACCTCGGCTTCCGTCAGCGTGGCTCCGAAATCCTCACCCAGATCGGCGGCAGCCCCGGCTTCGCCCAGAATGTCACGCGCTTCGGTCCCGTAGGCGCGGGCAAGACGTCTTGCCCAGCGGTCGGTCAGGAACGGAAAGGACGCAGAAAGCTCGGCCACCAGTGCATCGAAACCGTCTACCGGGAAGTCGCCGCCCGGAAGCGGCACACCGGCAGTCCAGGGACCCTTGAGGTTCGGGAAGCTCTCGCCGATCTTCTCAAGCGCACTTTCGGCAAGTCGGCGATAGGTGGTGATCTTTCCGCCGAAGACGTTGAGCACCGGCGCGCCCGCGCTCTGGTCGAGCCGAAGCACGTAATCGCGGGTAGCAGCCGTCGCGGATTTGGCGCCATCATCGTAGAGCGGGCGCACACCGGAATAGGACCAGACGACTTCATCGGCGGTGATCGGCTTTTCGAAATACTCGGACGCAAATTTCAGCAGGTAGTCCCGCTCGGCATCGGTGCAAACCGGCGTCTCGAACGGATCCGAATGCTCGCGGTCCGTCGTTCCGATCAGGGTGAAATCCGTCTCGTAGGGAATTGCGAAGATGATGCGGCCATCGGTGCCTTGGAAAAAATAACACTTGCCATGATCAAAAAGCCTGCGGGTCACGATATGACTGCCGCGCACGAGGCGGACCTTCTCGCCCGAATTCCGTGAGAGCTTGCCGCTGATGATGTCGGCCACCCAAGGTCCGCCGGCATTGACCAGCATCTTCGCCTTGCGCTCACGCTGCTCGCCCGTTTCGGTGTCTTCGACGGTGACGGTCCACACACCATCGTCGCATCGGGCCGCAACGAGCTTGGAGCGAGTCAGAACCTCGGCACCGCGGACCGCGGCATCGCGAGCATTGAGAGCAACCAGCCGGGAATCCTCGACCCAGCAGTCGGAATACTCGTAGGCGCGCTCGAACTTCGACTTGAGCGGCGCGCCCTCCGGGCCGTTGCGCAGATCGACGCTGGAAGTTCCGGGAAGGATCTTCCGGCCGCCGAGGTGATCATAGAGAAAAAGACCGAACCGGATGAGCCAGGCCGGGCGGCGCCCCTTCATCCAGGGCATGAAGATGTTGAGCAGGCGCGACGTGGGCGTCTCGCTCTCGAACCGCATCGATGGGTGGTACGGCAGAACGAAGCGCATCGGCCACGAGATATGCGGCATCGCGCGAAGCAGGGTTTCACGCTCGATCAGGGCCTCACGCACGAGCCGGAACTCGAAATATTCGAGATAGCGCAGCCCGCCATGAAAGAGCTTGGTGGATGCAGAGGACGTGGCGGACGCGAGATCGTTCATCTCGAGCAGCGTGACCGAGAGGCCCCGCCCCACGGCATCGCGGGCTATCCCGCAGCCATTGATCCCGCCCCCAATGACGATCAGGTCGCTGACGGCATCAGCATCCGCTTTTTCGTGCATGTTTGTCCTCCCCTTGGTAAATACGAAATACGAATGCGCGAGTTCTGTCAACATATTTTCTTTTGTGTTCGTTTAGGAATGTTCGCGCGCTTCGCTTCTGCCGAAGGGAGCGCTGCAACTGCGAAAGGAACGTGCGATTTTCCGCGGATCGGCGCCAGATCGGCCCAGAACTGATGCTTCACCCCCTTGTCATGGGCCATGATCGGCGGATAGCGTTCGGTTGTTTTCGATTGTGATCGCGCTCAGCGCCCCTGAGGTGGGATTCCCCTCACCGAGAAGCCGGATACCTTGCCAGATGTCCCAGACGTTCCGCCATCCCGACATCCTCGAAGTCGCCCGCAGGGAGGGAAAGGTCACGGTGGACGATCTGGCCGAGCGTTTCGGCGTCACGGTCCAGACCATCCGACGCGACCTCGCGGAACTTGCGAATTCCGGCAAGCTGGAGCGGGTGCATGGCGGGGCGATCCTGCCCTCCAGCGTCAGCAACATGGGCTATGAATTCCGGCGCGACCTGGCTGCAGGGGCAAAGGCCGCGATTGCACGGGCCTGCGCGGAGATCATCCCCGACAACTGCTCGATCTTTCTCAATATCGGCACGAGCACGGAGGAAGTCGCGCGGGCGCTGCTTCGCCACCACGGACTGCTGGTGGTCACGAACAACATCAACGTCGCCAACATTTTGCGCGAGAACCGAAACTGCGAAACCATCGTGGCCGGGGGATCGCTGCGCCGTGCGGATGGCGGCCTCGTCGGCACACTGACTTTGCAGGCAATCGAACAGTTCAAGTTCGACTTCGCGGTGATCGGCTGTTCGGCGCTCGACGAAGACGGGGACCTTCTGGATTTCGACATTCAGGAAGTCGGGGTGAGCCGCCTGATCATCCAGCGGGCGCGGCGGACCTGCCTGGTGGCGGATGCGACCAAGTTCCAGCGGACGGCCCCGGCGCAGATCGCCTCGCTGCGCGACATCGATCACTTCTTCACCGATTGCCCGGTAACACCGAAACTCGCCGAACTCTGCCTTGCCTGGGGAACGGAGGTGCATGTGGCCGAGCCGGAGAACGGCAGCTTCAATCCACCACCCGAAGCGTCAGATTGATCCGCCCGCCCTTGGGCAGGAGAGTGGACCGGCCGAAGTAGATCCGGTCGATTCCATGATAGGCGAGACGGGCCTCTCCGCCCATCACCACCACATCGCCGCTCTCCAGAACGACCGCATGGGTCTTGCCGCCCCGCTCCTGCCCTCCCATGCGAAAGCGCCCGGGGTCCCCGAGGCTGATGGACAGGACGGGCCAGGAAAACTCCTTCTCATCCTTGTCCTGATGAAGACCCATCTTTGCCGTCTCGCCATAGAAATTCACAAGACAGCAATCCGGGTCGCGCTGCGGGGAGCAGAGGGTGCGCCAGATTGCGAGCACGCTTTCGGGGATCGGCGGCCAGTGGCTCCCTGACGGATGACGTTCGATGTAACGATAGCCCGACCGGTCGCTGAACCAGCCGTAGCGCCCGGCCGAAGTCATGCGCACGCTCATTTTCTTTCCCCAGCGTGTCTCGGGTGAAAACAACGGTGCCTGCTCCGAGACCTTGCGGATATCCTCGACGAGTCCGGCCTGCGCAGCCTCATCCAGATACGCCTTGTGGATCTCGAATCCCTGATGATTGATCAGCATCCCGGAACACTTCCTCGAAAAAGCCCAATTGCTCGGCATCGGACTGGTTGCAGGCCAAAGGATCGGCACCTATATACCTGCAAATCCAGCGCTCACACGGATTTGTGAGGCGTTGGAGAGGGATGAGGGGCGGGGGCCTGTCCCGGACCTGCCCTGAGTAATCGCCGAAAGGAAGGAACATAAATGTCGAAAGTCATCGGTATTGACCTCGGTACGACGAACTCCTGCGTTGCCATTATGGACGGCAGCCAGCCGCGAGTCATCGAGAACTCGGAAGGTGCGCGCACGACCCCGTCGATCGTAGCCTTCACCGACGACGAGCGCCTCGTTGGCCAGTCCGCCAAGCGTCAGGCCGTCACCAACTCCGAGAACACCCTCTTCGCCGTCAAGCGCCTGATCGGTCGTCGTTATGACGACCCGACCGTGGCAAAGGACAAGGAGATGGTCCCCTACAAGATCGTCTCGGGCCCCAACGGGGATGCCTGGCTCGAAGCGAAGGGCGAGAAGTATTCCCCCAGCCAGGTCTCGGCCTTCACGCTCCAGAAGATGAAGGAAACCGCCGAAAGCTATCTCGGCGAGAACGTGACCCAGGCGGTCATCACGGTTCCGGCCTACTTCAACGACGCCCAGCGTCAGGCGACCAAGGACGCGGGCAAGATCGCGGGCCTCGAAGTCCTGCGCATCATCAACGAGCCCACCGCGGCCGCACTGGCCTATGGCCTCGACAAGGAAGGTTCCAAGACCATCGCGGTCTATGACCTTGGCGGCGGCACGTTCGATATCTCGATCCTCGAGATCGACGAAGGCCTCTTCGAGGTGAAGTCCACGAACGGCGACACGTTCCTCGGCGGTGAAGACTTCGACATGCGGATCGTCGAATACCTCGCCAACGAGTTCAAGAAAGAGAACGGCGTTGACCTGACGAAGGACAAGATGGCGCTTCAACGGCTCAAGGAAGCTGCGGAAAAGGCCAAGATCGAGCTGTCCTCCTCGTCCCAGACCGAGATCAACCAGCCGTTCATCTCGATGGACCCGAAGACGCACCAGCCGCTGCACCTCGTGCTCAAGCTGACCCGTGCCAAGCTCGAAAGCATCGTCGCAGACCTGATCGCGCGCTCCATGAAGCCCTGCGCTGCCGCGCTCAAGGATGCGGGCGTCTCCAAGTCCGAGATCGACGAAGTGGTTCTCGTTGGCGGCATGACCCGCATGCCGAAGGTGATCGAAGAGGTCACGAAGTTCTTCGGCAAGGAGCCGCACAAGGGCGTGAACCCCGATGAAGTCGTGGCGATGGGTGCTGCGATCCAGGCCGGCGTGCTTCAGGGCGACGTGAAGGACGTGGTTCTGCTCGACGTCACGCCGCTTTCGCTCGGCATCGAGACGCTGGGCGGTGTCTTCACCCGTCTGATCGACCGCAACACCACGATCCCGACGAAGAAGAGCCAGATCTTCTCCACGGCGGAAGACAACCAGAATGCCGTGACCATCCGGGTCTTCCAGGGTGAGCGCGAGATGGCGGCCGACAACAAGATGCTTGGCCAGTTCAACCTCGAGCAGATTCCCCCTGCCCCGCGCGGCGTGCCGCAGATCGAGGTGACCTTCGACATCGACGCAAACGGCATCGTGTCCGTTTCCGCGAAGGACAAAGGCACCAACAAGGAGCAGAAGATCACGATCCAGGCTTCGGGCGGTCTGTCCGACGACGACATCGAGAAGATGGTCAAGGAAGCCGAGGAGAACGCGGAAGCCGACAAGGCGCGCCGCGAGCTGGTCGAGGCCCGGAACCAGGCCGAAAGCCTCATCCACGGCACCGAAAAGTCGATTCAGGATCACGGCGACAAGGTCGACCCGACCACCATCGAAGCCATTGAGCTGTCGATCAAGGCGCTCAAGGAAACGATGGAGAAGGACGAGCCGGAAGCCATCAAGGCACGCATCCAGGATGTGACCGAAGCCTCGATGAAGCTCGGTGAAGCGATCTACAAGGCTCAGGCCGAAGAGATGGCCGCCGCAGAGGGGGGCGACGGCATGGAAGCCGAGCCGGCCGCATCCACTGACAAGGCTGACGACGACATCGTCGATGCCGATTTCGAGGATATCGGCAAGGACGACAAGAAGTCCTGAACCCTTTGACCTGGTTGGAGTGGCCCTCTCACATGAGTGGGCCACTTTGCCGTTTCGGGAGAGCCTACGTTCATGGCGAAACGCGACTATTACGAAATGCTCGGCGTCGCTCGCGGCGCGTCGGACGCCGAGATCAAGAAGGCCTTCAAGAAGAAGGCAATGGAATTTCACCCCGACCGGAACCGCGACAATCCGCAGGCCGAATCCAAGTTCAAGGAAATCAACGAGGCCTATGACGTCCTGAAGGACGATCAGAAGAAGGCGGCCTACGACCGTTTTGGTCACGCGGCTTTCGAGAATGGCAGCGCAGGTCCTGGCGCCGGTGGTTTTCGCGGTGGCGGCGGAGCGGCCGGAAATGCGGATTTCGCATCTGCGTTCTCCGACGTTTTCGACGATCTCTTCGGCGATTTCATGGGCAACAATGCCGGTGGAGCACGTGGCCGCAGTCAGCGGGCCTCGCGCGGGTCCGATCTGCGCTACAATTTGCGGCTCTCGCTTCAGGAAGCGTTTCACGGGAAACAGGCCACGATCACGGTGCCCGGCAGTGTGACCTGCGACACCTGCGACGGGACCGGTGCCGAGGGCGGCGCTGAACCCACGACCTGCCCGACCTGTTCAGGCATGGGGAAGGTGCGTGCCCAGCAGGGTTTCTTTACCGTGGAGCGAACCTGCCCGACCTGTAATGGACGCGGGCAGATCATCAAGAACCCCTGCGGTGCGTGTGCCGGGGCCGGTCGTGTGCGAAAGGATCGCACCCTCAATGTCAATATCCCGGCGGGCGTAGAAACCGGCACGCGGATCAGGCTGGCCGGTGAGGGCGAAGCCGGACTTCGCGGGGGACCGGCGGGTGATCTCTACATTTTCATCGAGGTCGAGCCACACGCGATCTTCGAGCGGGACAATCAGAACCTGTTCTGCCGCATTCCCGTTTCGATGACCACGGCCGCTCTGGGTGGCGAATTGGAAGCCCCGACGCTTGATGGCGGACGGACCCGTGTGAAGGTTCCGGCCGGCGTGCAGTCGGGCAAACAGCTCCGGCTTCGTGGAAAGGGGATGCCCGCCCTGCGCGGATCGGGCTTTGGTGATCTATATATCGAGTTGAAGGTCGAAACACCGGTCAACCTGTCGCACCGTCAGAAGGAACTCCTGCGGGAGTTCGAAGGTGCAGGCAAGGACAACAGCCCTGAAACAAACGACTTCTTCAGCCGGGTAAAACATTTCTGGGATGGAATGAAGGGCTGAAGAAACGGGCCGGTCCACCTCCGATGGACCGGCCCGCAAACCACGTCAGATACGTGGCCCCCGTCCGCTTTGGGAGTTCGCGACCAGTATGATCGCGAGCAGGACGATGAATACCACCAGCAGAACTTGCGCAATGCCTGCAGAGGCTGTCGCAATTCCGCCAAATCCCAGGATTCCAGCGACGATCGCGACGGCCAGGAAAATCAGTGCCCATTTGAGCATTGGTGCCTCCTCCGTTCTGGATCTGCCTTGCAAATGCTCGACCCAGGCTCGCGGTTCCCAGCCGCGCCGGAGGAGGCGGTTACTCCTTACGCTTCGAGGCCGCACTCTGCGAGCCTGCGACGAGCTCGGCTGACGCGACTCTTGATCGTTCCGACCGAGCATCCGCTGCGATCGGCGGCTTCCGTGTAGCTCGTGTTCTCGATACCGATCATCACAAGGGATGCGCGCTGCTGTTCGGGCAGATCCTCCAGTGCGTTCGCAACCTCACGGAGCTTGACCGTATGCTCCTGAGATCCCTGGCAGGACGTCGGTCCCGCGCTGATCCGTTCCATTACGGCGCGACGGCGCTTGTCCTTGCGCATGTCGGTGAGGAAGCAGTTCCTCAAAATCGTCATGAGCCACGCGGCGAGATTGCTGCCTGTTCGGAACTGGTGATGCCGCTGGATCGCGCGCATGAGTGTCTCCTGCACGAGATCGTCCGCCATGTTGACATCATAGCAGAGCCGACGCGCCCGCCGCGTAAGTGCGGGGGTGTAAGACACAATCTCACGAAGAAATTCGTTGTTCGGTGTCTGCAAGATAGCCCTCCAAGACCTGTCAGTTTCGACGACACGCTCCGATTCCTCGAAACGCTGTAGGGCGAACTTGGGGCAGAGGGGGGTCCTTCCGCATTTAACTGGGACATACTCTCCCGCAAAAAGAGGATTTGTTAACGGTCCTGTGATCGTGGCCGCATGAAGCCGGTTGTCGCCGGGGAAGGAGCCGCCAATTCATTGCCGTTGCCATCCAGCCCATGTATGCGGTTGGAATGCCCGAACGATGAACCCGAAGCCTTCAAATGGTGCCCGACACGTTTTCAGGTGTGTTCCATGACACGAGCATGAGCCCCCTGCCCCCCCTGACCATTCCGAGCGAACAAGCATGACTGCATCCGTAACGCCGATGATGGCCCAGTATCTGGAAATCAAGGCAGCGCATCAGGACGCGCTGCTCTTCTACCGAATGGGCGATTTCTACGAGCTGTTTTTCCAGGATGCGGAGGCCGCAAGCATTGCGCTCGACATTGCGCTCACGAAGCGCGGGAAACACCTGGGCAACGACATCCCGATGTGCGGTGTGCCGGTCCACTCGGCCGAAGGGTATCTCTTGACGCTCATCCGCAAGGGCTTTCGCGTGGCGGTTTGCGAACAGACCGAAGACCCGTCGGAGGCCCGCAAACGCGGATCGAAATCTGTCGTGCGGCGGGAGGTTGTTCGGCTTGTGACACCCGGCACGCTGACAGAGGAAAGCCTGCTCGAAAGCCGCCAGCACAATTATCTTGCCTCCTATGCCGAAATTCGCGGCGAAGGCGCAATCGCATGGCTCGACATGTCCACGGGCGATGTCTGGGCTGCTCCTTGTCCGCGCGTTCAACTCGGGCCGATGCTTGCGCGACTTGCACCGCGTGAAATACTCGTCAGCGAAGCGCAGGAAAGCGAGATAGCGCCCCTCCTGGAAGATACGGCGACAGTCGCCACACCGCTGGCCCGTTCGAGCTTTGACTCGCAGCTTGCCGAAGGCCGGATCACGACGGCCTACAAGGTCGGGTCGGTGGAAGGTTTCGGGACATTCGGACGGCACGAGATCTCGGCCCTCGGTGCGATGCTCGACTATCTCGAAATGACGCAGAAAGGGAAACTTCCGCTCCTGAAACCGCCCATGCGAGAGGCACCCGGGGGCGTGATGCAGATCGACGCCGCCACACGGCGAAACCTCGAGCTGACGCGGAGCATGTCCGGAGGTCGGGATGGTTCTCTGCTTGCCGCCATCGATCGAACGCAGACCGGTGCCGGGGCGCGCCTGCTGGAAACGCGGCTCAACGGACCTTCCACCGATGTTGCCGTGATCCGCGAACGTCAGGAGGCGCTGGCCCTTTTTCACGGCAATGCCGAACTCTCACGCAAGTTCCGCGACATCCTTCGCAATGTTCCCGATCTCGAGCGTGCGTTGTCCCGATTGGCGCTTGAGCGTGGGGGACCAAGGGATCTAGCGGCCATCCGCGATGCCCTTGGTGAGGGAGAGCGCCTCATCGCTCTTCTGCCCGAGGATATCGGCGGGATCGTCGGCGCTGCTCGGGAAGGGCTTTCGGGGCATGACACTCTTGTCGAATTGCTCGATGCCGCGCTCGTGGCCGAACCACCGCTCCTGGCGCGGGATGGCGGTTTCGTTGCCCCCGGACATGATGGCGAACTGGACGAAACCCGGAAGCTTCGGGACGAAGGACGCGCCGTAATCGCGGAGCTGCAGAAGGAATATGTCGAGACAAGCGGAGTCAATTCTCTCAAGGTGAAGCACAACAACGTGCTTGGCTATTTCATCGAGACATCTGCGACCCATTCGGAACGAATGATGAGCGCGCCGCTGAACGAGACCTTCGTCCATCGCCAGACCACGGCCAACGCGGTTCGTTTCACGACGCTGGCGCTGTCGGAAATCGAGACGCGCATCCTGAATGCCGGCAGTCATGCGCTGGAAATCGAGAAGCGGATCTTCGAGAGCCTGCGCGGCGCAATACTGGATCGGGCGGGAGAGATCGGCGTGGCCGCCAAGGCGCTCGCGGAACTGGATCTGGCCGCAGCCTTGGCGGATCTTTCACTCGCCGAGAATTGGGTCTGCCCTGATGTCGATGAAAGCCGAGCCTTCGATGTGCGGGAAGGACGCCATCCCGTGGTCGAGCAGTCCCTGCGCAGAACCGGCGAGCAGTTCGTTTCGAACGATTGCGACCTCTCGGCCGGAACGCCCAAGGCGCGACCGATCTGGCTGATGACCGGTCCGAACATGGCCGGCAAATCGACCTTCCTGCGACAGAACGCGCTCATTGCCCTGCTCGCGCAAATCGGCGCGCATGTTCCGGCAAAGTATGCGCGGATCGGTATTGTCGATCGGCTGTTCAGCAGGGTTGGCGCCGCAGATGATCTGGCGCGCGGGCGCTCGACCTTCATGGTCGAGATGGTTGAGACCGCGGCGATCCTGAATCAGGCGGGCGAACGGGCGCTTGTCATTCTCGACGAGATCGGCCGTGGAACCGCGACCTATGACGGGCTGTCGATCGCCTGGGCCGTGCTCGAGCATCTGCACGACCGGAACCGGTGCCGCGCATTGTTTGCCACTCACTACCACGAATTGACCGCGCTCTCGGCGAAACTGCCCGGCTTGCGCAACGCGACGGTTGCGGTTCGCGAATGGGAGGGTGAAGTCATCTTCCTGCACGAGGTGCGCGACGGTGCTGCGGATCGCTCCTACGGCATTCAGGTCGCGCGACTGGCCGGGCTGCCCGACGCGGTAATCGAGCGCGCCAGATATGTGCTCGAAACGCTGGAAGAGGCCGAGCGCGAGCACGGCGGAAAAGCGAAGGCCCTGGTGGACGAGCTACCGCTCTTCACTCAATTCCTGGAAGATCGCGCATCGGCGCCAAGGAAAAATTCGGGTTCCGCGCTCGAAACCCGACTGAAACAGATCGCCCCGGACGAATTGTCTCCGCGCGAGGCACTGTCGCTTGTCTACGAACTCCGCGACCTGATCGCGAATTGAGACCTATTCGCCGGAAATGTCCTGTTCTGGAGCGGGTGTGGCCGGTCCACCTGCGGAAACACCTACCTGGGCCGGGCGCAGCAGACGCTCGCCAATCATGAAGCCGACATTCATCACCTGAATGATGTCGCCGGCCTTCGTCCCGGGGACCGGTGCCTCGAACATCGCCTGATGCTGCTTCGGATCGAATTTCTCACCCGGCGAGGGCTCGACACGAACGATCTTGTGCTTCTCGAACACGTTCAGCAGATCGCGCTGGGTCAGTTCAATACCTTCGATGAGACCGGGCGCAGTGTCGCGCAGCTCATCCGTGATGTTGTCGAGAGCCCGGTCGAAATTGTCATGGACCGAAAGGAGATCCCGCGCGAACCGTGTCGATGCATAAAGTTCCGCGTCACGCCGATCCCTGTCGCCACGCTTGCGAACGTTTTCCACATCCGCCAACGCGCGCAGCAGTCGATCCTTCAATTCACCGTTCTCGGCCTTCAGCGCCTGAAGCTCGTCGGCTTCGATTGCTTCATCGGAGTATTCCTCGGCCTCCGGATCCAGTTCGTCCGGGTCATCGAGAAAGGCTTCCTCGTCTGACTCGCTGAATTTCTCTTTGCTCATTGCACTCCGTCCTACACTTGGCCTCGGCTTGTCACCAACCGGCCGACCAATTGCGCCGTATAGTCAACAATCGGAACAATCCGGCCATAGTTCAGCCGCGTTGGTCCGATCACACCAACAGCACCAATGATTTTTCGATCCGCATTCATATAGGGAGAGACCACTAGAGATGAACCGGAAAGTGAAAAAAGCTTGTTCTCGGAGCCAATAAAGACACGCACGCCATCGGCGGTTTCGCTTTGTTCCAGGAGTTGGGCCAGATCGCGTTTGCGTTCGAGATCATCCAGCAACTCCCGGATACGTTCGAGTTGGGCCGCGTCATCCGTTGCCTCGAGAAGGTTGGCCCTGCCCCGCACGATGAGCCGCCCTCCATTTTCAGGCGGTTCTTCCCAGACAGCCAGACCGCTTTCGATCATCTCCTGAGACAACGTGTCGAGCTCGGCGCGGCGCTTCCTGATTTCTTCGGCTACAACCTTGCGCATGTCGCCGAGCGTCCGGCCAACCAGAATCGTATTGAGGAAGTTCGCCGCGGCCTGCATCGCCGACGGCGTCAGCCCCTTTGGTGGCGTGAAAAGCCGGTTCTCGACATTTCCGTCAGCGGTGACGAGCACGACGAGGCCGCGTTCCGGCCCCAGCGACACGAATTCGATATGCTTGATGGGCGCTTCCGTCTTTGGTGCCAGAACGAGACTGGCCCCATGCGTCAATCCCGAGAGCATCTCGCCGGCCTTGTCGAGCACATCACCGAGCCCGCCATCGGAACTGGAGAGCGAACGCTCGATCTCCGTGCGCTCCGCCCCGCTGACATCACCAATCTCGAGAATGCCGTCGAGGAACAGCCGCAAGCCGAATTGCGTCGGGATTCGCCCCGCCGAGACATGGGGCGAGTCGAGCAACCCAAGATATTCAAGATCCTGCATGACATTACGGATCGTGGCGGCCGAGACCTTTTCCTCGATCTGTCGGGTGAGTGTTCGCGATCCCACGGGTTCGCCGGTTTCGAGATAAGTCTCGACCAGCCTGCGAAAAACTTCGCGGCTTCTCGCGCTCATTTCATTCAGCGGGGACTTGTTTTCTGTCACACTGCCGACCCGTGCGGAACCTCAACAAGACATAGAAACCGGCACGTATCACGTCAATGTTGAGCGTCAAGGGAACATCGGGCGGCTCTTGCTGGACGTTGGCCGCCTGAGCCGCTAAGGGGAGCGAAATTCGAATACTTCAGACTTGGAGACATATTTATGCGCCCCTCTGGCCGAGCTGTGGACGCCATCCGTTCCGTCGAGATCGTTACGAACGCCACCCGCCACGCGGAGGGCTCCTGCCTCATCAAGATGGGTGACACCCATGTTCTCTGCACGGCGAGTGTGGAGGAAAACGTACCGCCCTTCCTGCGCAAAACAGGGCTCGGGTGGGTCACGGCTGAATACGGGATGCTGCCCCGCGCCACCACGAGCCGGAACCGCCGCGAGGCAGCGGCCGGAAAGCAGTCTGGCCGGACCCAGGAAATCCAGCGGTTAATCGGGCGCTCGCTGCGCGCCGGGATAGATCGCGTGGCGCTCGGTGAACGCCAGATCACGGTGGACTGCGATGTGCTGCAGGCCGATGGCGGAACACGTTGCGCCTCGATTACGGGCGGTTGGGTGGCATTGCGCCTGGCTGTGAACAAGCTGCTCGCCGACAAGGTTCTGAAGAACGACCCGATCACGACCCATGTGGCTGCCATTAGTTGCGGTGTCTATGGAGGTCAGCCGGTTCTCGATCTGGACTATGCGGAAGACAGCACGGCCGGGACAGATGCGAATTTCGTGATGACCGATGCGCTCGGGCTGATCGAGGTTCAGGCCAGTGCGGAGGGTGCTACCTTCTCTCGCGATCAGATGGTCGGTCTTCTCGATCTTGCCGAGAAGGGAATTGCTGACCTCGTCGAAGCACAGAAGACGGCGGTTGCATGACGCGGCGTTTCACCGAGACATCCCTGCTCGTTGCCACCCACAATGACGGGAAACTGGCAGAGATTCGGGCGCTGCTCGGGCCCTTCGGAGTTGATGTCACCTCCGCAAAACAGCTTGGCCTCGGCGAGCCTGATGAGACCGAGACGACTTTTCTGGGCAATGCCCGGATAAAGGCTCATGCCGCGGCAAAGGCGAGCGGGCAACCGGCACTTGCGGACGACAGCGGAATTGAGGTCGATGCGCTTGACGGTGCGCCCGGGGTCTACACCGCGGATTGGGCCGAGACGCCCGAGGGCCGGGATTTCCCCATGGCCATGGCGCGCGTTCATGACGAGCTGGAGAAGATTGGCGCACCGGAACCAAGAACGGCACGGTTCCGCTGTACGCTCGTTCTGGCTTGGCCGGACGGTCATGACGAAGTGTTCGAGGGCAAGATCGAGGGGCGTTGCGTCTGGCCCATGCGCGGACTACAGGGGCACGGATTCGATCCCATATTCCAACCGGATGGATATGAGATCACCCTGGGCGAGATGGACCCCGATGAAAAGAACCGGATCAGCCACCGCGCCGATGCCTTCGGAGAGTTCGTTTCAGCCTGCTTTGGCTGAGGACTGGAGGAATGGCGGGTTCGGCATCTATGTCCACTGGCCATTCTGCGCGGCAAAATGCCCCTACTGTGATTTCAACAGTCACGTTTCGCGCAACATAGATCAGGATCGCTGGGCCAAGGCCTATTTGCGCGAGTTTGAACGTCTTTCCGAGGAACTTGCCGGTCGGGAAGTCGGTTCGATCTTCTTCGGCGGTGGTACCCCGAGCCTGATGGACCCTGCGCTTGTCGATACCATTCTGACCGCGATCTCGCGTCATTGGCCTCTTTCTCCAGACGTGGAGGTCACGTTGGAGGCCAATCCCACGTCGGTAGAAGCCGGTAAGTTTCGGGCGTTCCGTTCCGCCGGAGTCAATCGGCTCTCCATGGGGGTTCAGGCCTTGAACGACCGGGACCTCAAGGCGCTTGGTCGGATGCATACGGCGTCAGAGGCATTGGCCGCATTCAATATTGCCCGGGAAACATTCTCGCGGATCAGCTTCGACCTGATCTATGCGCGACAAGGGCAAACCCCTGAAGCATGGCGCGCGGAGCTGCTTCAAGCGATTGATATCGCGGTCGATCACCTGTCCCTCTACCAGCTGACGATCGAACCGAACACTCGTTTCGGAGAGCTGGCCGCGCTGGACCGATTGCGCGGATTGCCGGACGACGATTCCGCGGCCGATATGTATCTGATGACCCAGGAAACACTCGAACAGAATGGGCTTCCGGCTTACGAGATTTCCAACCATGCGAGACCGGGAGCCGAGTGCCGGCACAATCTCGTCTACTGGAGATACGGCGACTATGTCGGTGTCGGGCCCGGCGCGCATGGACGTCTTTCGCTTCGGGGCACGCGCCAATCGACCGTCAGTGCGTCCAATCCCGAGACGTGGCTGAAACGGGTTGCCGAGACAGGTTCGGGCGAACTCGAACGAGAAATTCTTTCGCCCCAGAACCAAGCAGAAGAAATGGTCATGATGGGGTTGCGGCTCGCAGGCGGAATAGATTGCCGCCGCTATGCAATTCTGGCCGGACAAGAGCTGAACCCGACGGTCATTGCCGAACTGGAAAGCGCCGATTTCGCGCGCATGGAAGATGGGATGCTGAAGCTGACGGCCAAGGGCCGTCCCTTGGCCAACGCCATCATAAAATCTCTTTTAATCCAGTAACTTACTGACCAAGTCGTTGACAAAGACCATCAAGCTGTTCCAACGTCGTGTACCGAACGCGCAATTCGCCTGATTGTTGTCCCGGCCTGTGGGCGATCAGGACTTCCATGCGCAGGTTGGCCGAAAGATCCGCCTCCAACGCCCGTGTGTCGGCGTCCTTCTCCTGCTCCTTCTTCGCGACCTTCTTCTTGGGCTTTACACCTATCGTGCGCGCGAGCTGTTCCGCCTGGCGGACGGAGAGATCCTTCTCGATAATCTGCTTGGCCAGTTCTTCCGGATTGGGAACCGTCACGAGGGTCCGTGCATGTCCAGCTGAGAGCTTCCCCTCGCGCACCAGAGCCAGAACTGTTTCGGGCAGATTCAGCAAACGGAGCAAGTTCGCGATATGGCTGCGGCTCTTGCCAAGCGCTTCAGCTAGTTTTTCCTGCGTATGGCCAAAACGTTCCATCAACATGCGATAGCCCAATGCTTCTTCCACGGCGTTGAGATCCGAACGTTGAATATTCTCGATGATTGCAAGTTCGATGACTTCCGCATCTGTCAACTCGCGGATGACCGCAGGCAATTCATGCCGCTCGGCCATCTGTGCGGCCCGCCAACGACGTTCACCGGCGACGATCTGATACTCGCCAGCCTGACCCGGGAGTGGTCGCAGGATCAGGGGCTGAATTACACCCTTTTCCCGGATCGAGTTCGAGAGGTCGGTCAGGTCCTTCTCATTGAACTGGCGTCGCGGCTGATCGGGATTTGGATGAATACACTCGATCGGGATCATTCGGTCCGGCGACGTTACAGGTCGCATGAGCGATGGCTCTTCTGCCGGAGCTACGTCCGCTAACAAAGCGGATAGACCTCGGCCCAATCCCTTCTTTTCCAAATCCCACTCCTCCCAATCAGGCCGTTTCAGCCATGTGCTCTGACCGCTGCAGTCGTGCGAGCAGTTCGCCCGCGAGTTTCTGATAAGCGACACTTCCGCTGCTCGAGTGATCGTAAATCAATGCTGGAACGGCGTGAGACGGCGCTTCGCTCAACCTCACATTGCGCGGAATAACAGTCTCGTAAACCAGTTCTCCGAGGTTCTCCCGAACATCGGATTCAACCTGACCCGAGAGATTGTTTCTCCGGTCGAACATCGTCAGAACGATACCCTCGATCTTTAAGGCCGGGTTCGATCCTGCTTTCACTGTCTGTACTGTCCGCATCAACTGGGACAATCCTTCCAGAGCAAAGAACTCGCACTGGAGAGGCACCAGAACAGAATCCGCGGCCACAAGCGCGTTGATCGTCAACAAATTGAGGGATGGTGGACAATCAATCAGTATGAAGTCTCTCTTCACCATATTAGGTATTCTTGAGTGGAGTTTATCCCTCATCTTGTGGATGCGGCGAGGGTCCTGAACCATCTCGACATCTGCGGAGCTGAGATCGGACGTTGCCGGCACGATCTCGAGGCCTGGGACAGATGTCGTGTAGCTCTTCAGTTCATCGGGTCGAGACCGGAACAGCAGATCATAGGACGTAAAACTGCGCTCTGAGGGCAGAATCCCCAATCCCGTCGATGCGTTCCCCTGCGGGTCGATGTCAATCAAAAGCACGCTGCGGCCAAGTGCGGCCAATGCAGTACCCAGATTAATCGCGGTGGTAGTCTTTCCTACGCCACCCTTCTGGTTGGCGATCGCGATGATTTTGGTCTTACGATACGGCTCGATCACGCTCAATGGCTCCAATTTCCAGGATCGCAGAGGCTGGGCTCGTTTGACTTGGGTGAGAAATGCACTCGAACGACCAGAGCTTCCGGGCAGCTTCGATCTCCTTATGCACTGTCTCCCCCTTCGGGAACAAGCAAATACCCTTAGGTTGCAGATGTTTTTTTGCCATCTCGAGCAATGTCGGCAGTGGAGCGAGCGCTCGAGCGGAAATCACATCGGTATTCAAGGGCGGGAGCTCCTCGATCCTCGTGTTGATTATCCTCGTATTAAGATTCAGATTGGTTGCCACTGTATGAAGAAACGCGCATTTTCGGGCATCTGCTTCAACAAGATTTACCTGCAGTTCAGGCTTTTCGGTCTTGGCGGCGATGGCAATCACGATACCCGGAAACCCACCACCCGACCCCAGATCAGCCCAAGCATCCAGTTTCTCGGGTTTCAGACCCCAAATCTGCAGAGAATCCTCAATATGCCGCTCCCAGATGTCATTTTCCGACGACTTGGAAACGAGATTGATCCTCCTGTTCCATTTTAGAAGGAGTTCGCTGAATTGCCGCAGATCGTCGGTTGTTTCACGTGAAACATGGAATGCCATCAGGTGTAATTTCCGGAACTATGAGAATATCACGAGCCAGTCTTGCCCAAGCCAGCTTTCTTGGCGTTCAGAAGTACAAGCGTAAGCGCCGCAGGCGTCATACCCTCTATCCGACCTGCCTGGCCTAGTGTCCGTGGTCGAACTTTCTCAAGTTTCCCCGCCAGTTCGGCTGAAAGACCAGAAATACCCTCGTATCTCATTGATTCCGGGAGCAATACCGCCTCATCACGCTGCAACTGGGTTATTTCGCTCTCTTGTCTCTGTAGATACGGAGCATACTTCGCATCATTTGCCAATTGCTCGATTGCCTCTCGTTTAACCCCATCTAGCGCGTCAAACAGGGGCCAGAGCCGATCTACGGACCCTTCAGGGTAACTGAACAGATCATATATGGAACGCTTCTGGCCATTCTGAGCCATACGAAACTCGAGATCTCGAGCCTGCTCGTCCGTGACTACAGTCTCTTTCGCGAAACACTCCGCTGTGCGAAGAGCTTCTCGTTTCCTTTCGAAGACTTCATATCTCTCGATTCCGATACAGCCGAATTCCTGGCCAAGTGGCGTGAGACGTTGATCCGCATTGTCAGCTCGCAGATGAAGCCTGAACTCCGCCCGGGACGTGAACATCCGATAAGGTTCGGATACTCCTCTTGTCACGAGATCATCAATCATTACACCGATATATGCATCGCCACGGCTCAGAACAAAGGCATCGCCACCCACTATATATCGGGTTGCGTTCAATCCAGCTACCAAACCTTGTGCTGCGGCTTCCTCATAACCCGTTGTCCCGTTGATCTGCCCCGCGAGAAACAGGCCCTTGAGGTTCTTCATTTCCAAGGTTGCACCCAACCCGCGAGGATCGAGGTAGTCGTACTCGACTGCGTATCCAGGCTGCAGAATGTCCACATTCTCCAAGCCTTTGATACTCCTCACATATTCCTTCTGAACATCCTCGGGAAGCGATGTCGAGATGCCGTTCGGATAAACGACATCTGTCTCCAAGCCCTCCGGTTCAAGGAAGACCTGATGACTGTTCTTGTCCGCGAACCTCATGACCTTGTCTTCGATCGACGGGCAGTATCTTGGACCAACACCATGGATGTGCCCGCCATACATCGCTGAACGACCAATGTTCTCCCGGATCACGTCATGTGTCCTAGCGTTTGTATGGGTTATGCCACACGGAATCTGTTTTGCTGCAGTGTTCTTCGTGAGAAACGAGAAATAGAACGGCTCATCATCCGCCTCTTGGGAGTCGACCACAGACCAATCAATAGTCCTGCCGTCCAGTCGTGGCGGGGTGCCCGTCTTCAACCGGCCCAGCCCGATACCCAGATCCTTGAGCGAATCCGATAGACGCGTCGCTGCCTTGTCGCCCATCCTTCCGGCCTCAACGACCTTCTCGCCAATGAATATCTTTCCACCAAGGAAAGTTCCGGTAGTCAGAACAACGGCCGGTGCATGTATCTCACTATCATCGGCAATCCTGACACCCAAAACTCTGTCTTTCTCGGTGAGCAGATCAGTAACTTCGCCTTCAATCACCGTAAGTCGCGGCAAGTGTTTGAGAAACCCCTGGACTGTCCGACGATAGAGATCACGATCGATCTGGGCCCGCGGCCCCCGAACTGCAGGACCTTTGGACCTGTTGAGAAGGCGAAACTGGATCGCGGCCTGATCTGCAGCCCAGCCCATCATGCCATCGAGTGCGTCAATTTCCCGCACCATATGTCCCTTGCCGAGCCCGCCAATCGCCGGATTGCATGACATCTCACCCAGTCTATCGAACCGATGGGTGACAAGGCCGACATTCATACCCTTGCGGTGTGCCGCGTATGCCGCCTCGGTACCCGCATGCCCGCCACCGACCACGATGACGTCGAAGTTCTGGTGTTTCACGTGAAACATTCCCTATTTCCCGAGACAGAAATTCCTGAAGATCAGATCGAACACTGCTTCGATATCGAATTTTCCGATCAGGTAATCAAGGGCATTCAAAGCCGAATGTATATCAGCGGAGGCAAGTTCCGGATCAAAGGCAATGGAGCCCCCTCGCCTGACCACTAGATCCAAAGCCGATGCTGCTCTCTCGAGCGCGATGCGTTGCCGTTCGTGAGCGACGAGACTAGCGCCAGCTATCCGGCCGCTTAGCACCGCACTCAGATCACTGAGCATCTCCCTAACACCATCTCCCGTCTTTCCGGAAATGGCCCGACCTGCAGTTGCGTCCAAATCCGACTTTGCGGTGAGAACCAGATCATCACCCGCCGGTATCAGATCGTCAAAATTTTCATCTGATGAATCGCTCCGAAGGAAGATCCTCACATCAGCGTTCCGCGCCCGTCGCAGTGCGCGTTCGACTCCAATTGCCTCTATCTCGTCATCCGTAGATCTCAGGCCGGCTGTATCGAGAAAGGTAACCGGGATACCATCGAGATCGAAACTCAGTTCAATTACATCCCGCGTAGTGCCTGGGCGTGCAGATGTTATTGCAGCTTCGCGACCGGCCAAATAGTTCAGCAGTGTTGACTTACCTGCGTTTGGAGGTCCGACAATTGCGACCTCGAAACCTTCACGCAGACGTTCGGCTTGCGAGCTCCCTTCAAGGCTGGTCTTGATGGCCCGAAGAACCTCAGAGACCAAACCATGAACGTTATCGAGTACGTCCGACGGTAGCTCTTCGTCAGAAAAATCGATCGAAACCTCGAGTAGCGATAGCGCAGTCATCAAGGACTGTTTCCATGCTTGCGCACTCTTGGAGAGTTTCCCGTCCAGGACATCGAAGGCCTGTCGGCGCTGCGCCTCGGTTTCGGCTGACAGGAGATCGCCAAGACCTTCGGCCTGAACGATATCCATCTTCCCATTAAGAATCGCTCGACGGGTGAACTCACCGGGTTCCGCTATCCGATGTCCCGATTGTTCACTTAGAACGGAGAAGATCCTCCGAACGACCGCAGGACTGCCATGGAGATGGAGTTCAGCGACGTCTTCACCCGTGAAGCTCGCCGGTCCGGGAAACCAAAGGACAAGCGCCTGATCTATCCGTGCACCTGAACCTGGCTCACGTACCCAAAGTAATGTAGCGTGGCGTGGAGCAGGCACCAGACCACAAATCGACTTTATAGTTTGCCCTACAAGGGATCCCGAAAGTCGAACAACAGAAACACCCGCCCTTCCAGGGGCGGATGACTGCGCGAATATCGTGTCTTCAGATTGTTGAGCCACACCATTAGATCAACTGTTCATCGAATCGAAGAACTCGGAGTTGCTCTTTGTTTGTTTCAATTTACCGAGGAGGAATTCGATCGCATCCGTTGTGCCCATCGGATTCAGGATTCGACGAAGCACGAACATCTTCGTCAAATTGACCTTATCGACGAGAAGCTCTTCTTTCCGGGTACCGGATTTCAGGATGTCGATGGCCGGGAATACACGTTTGTCCGCAATCTTGCGATCCAGGACGACTTCGGAGTTACCCGTTCCCTTGAACTCTTCGAAGATCACTTCGTCCATTCGGCTACCGGTGTCGATCAGCGCCGTCGCGATGATAGTCAGCGAGCCGCCCTCTTCGATATTTCGAGCAGCACCGAAGAAGCGCTTTGGCCGCTGCAATGCATTGGCATCGACACCACCCGTCAGAACCTTCCCGGAGGACGGAACGACCGTATTGTAAGCGCGGCCAAGGCGCGTGATCGAGTCGAGAAGGATAACCACGTCCCGCTTGTGTTCGACGAGGCGCTTCGCCTTTTCGATCACCATTTCCGCCACGGCCACGTGACGAGATGCTGGTTCGTCGAAAGTGGAAGCAACGACTTCGCCCCGCACGGAGCGCTGCATGTCGGTCACTTCTTCCGGACGTTCATCTACAAGCAGCACGATGAGAAAACACTCCGGATGGTTCTTCTCGATTGAGCTGGCGATATTCTGAAGGATGACCGTCTTGCCCGAACGCGGCGGAGCCACGATCAAACCCCTTTGGCCCTTACCGATTGGCGCCACCAGGTCGATCACCCGAGCAGACTTGTCCTTAATCGTCGGATCCTCGACTTCAAGCTTGATCCTCTCGTCGGGATAAAGCGGTGTCAGGTTGTCGAAATGGACCTTGTGCCGGGCGGCCTCGGGTTCCTGGAAGTTGATCTTCGAGACCTTCACGAGACCGAAATATTTCTCGTTCTCTTTCGGAGCCCGAATGACACCTTCAACCGTGTCGCCCGTTCTCAAATTGAATTTGCGGATCTGGGTCGGGCTTACATATATATCGTCCGGACCTGCGAGATAGTTAGCCTCTGGAGACCGCAGGAAGCCAAAGCCATCCTGAAGAACCTCGAGCACTCCGTCACCGGAGATCTCAACGCCCTCTTCGGCCATGTCCTTGAGGATGGCGAACATCATGTCGCCCTTGCGCATGCTCGATGCGTTGTCGATCTCGAGCTCTTCCGCAAAGGTCAGAAGATCGGCCGGGCTTTTGGCCTTGAGTTCGGCCAGCGAAAGTTGCTTGAAATCAGTCGATAGATCCATCGGAGACACAGAATTGATCCGGAATGTATAAGGGGAAGAAGCGGGGTTCGAGGCAGGACGCCTCCCCGAATTTTTGGCTCAATGTCACATTTCTCGGCATCTGTCAAATGGGTCTTACGATCACCATGATGACGATGACAACCAGAGCCAGCGTCGGAACTTCGTTCATGAGCCGGTAATGGCGACCGGAACGGGTATTTTCGTCATTCAAGAAATCTTTCCATCGTTTGACCATCCAATGGTGCATCCACGTCAGGAGAAGAACGGCAGCCAGTTTCGGATAGATCCAGAAATCAACGCTCCATGACACGATGCCCGGGGTGAATAGCAGCATCAGGCCGAAGACCCATGTCGCGACCATGGATGGATTGATGATGAGCCGGAGAAGCTTTCGCTCCATCACCTTGAAGATTTCAGATGTTTCCGAACCAACCGGCGCTCTTTCGGCGTGATAGACGAAAAGCCTGGGCATGTAGAACATTCCGGCCATCCAGGCCGTCATCGAGATGACGTGGAACGCTTTCGTCCAGGGATAGAGTGCTGACAACAGGTCGAGCATCGGCTTCTCCGATCAGATTCTCACTCTGGGCTAGCACATGTGGGAGGGTACGCAAGTTGGCCGGATATCCCTCTCTAATCCTTATTTGAGTCTCAGGATGGTTTTAGAAGGTTTATCCCGTGAGTCATGGGGATAACCGTAAACCAAAAACTTCCCACAAAGTTTTCCACAGGCTGTAGGCCGATGTGAGAAACTTTGAGGCTTTGCCTTCAGGAATCCGGAAACCAATTTTTCTCATATATTTCAGTTATTTGACAAGTTGATATAAATTGGAGAAGGTGAGTGTTAAGGCGATCTTTACCTATTTGGACACATCGTTAAGCGAGTTATCCCGAACCCTCCGATTCTTTTGTCCACGTGGAAGGACTCGGTGGATAACCTCCAGGCACACGGGGAGCAGATTCAGCTCACCGAGTTATCCCCCGTACCGTGCAAGGGGCGCGCAGTCCTTATCCACAGATGTACCCGCAGGATTCTTTTAGTACAACCGGTTTCTGACGCGTTGCGGGGCAGTCCGGCGGGTTGCCAGTCGTTCCGATAGGCCGCAAATAGGGGCTTCGACACAGAAAAGCCGGACTTTAGCCAATATGCAGCCAAGGGTGATTCTCGCCTCACGTTCCAGCAGTCGAGCGACCCTGCTGCGAAATGCAGGCATCGCATTCGAAGCCCGTCCGGTTTCGGTGGACGAGGATGCCGTGAAGGAGAGCATGTTGGCGGAGGGCGCCCCACCACGGGACATCGCCGACACTCTCGCGGAACTGAAGGCGCACAGGGCAGCTACACGTGATCCGGCGGCACTGACGATCGGCGCCGACCAGGTTCTGGATTGCAGGGGAAAGCTTTTTAGCAAGCCTCGCGATCTGGAGGACGCCCGGTTCCAGCTCAAGTCGCTGAGCGGCAGACCGCATGATTTGCTTTCAGCAGCGGTTATCTATGAGGGCGGCCAACCGGTCTGGCGGCACGTCGGGAAAGTTCGACTCACCATGCGGCCTTTCAGTGACGCATTTCTCGACAGGTATATTGCCGCTGAAGGCGAGGCTCTTCTCCAGACGGTGGGGTGCTACAGGCTTGAAGGATTGGGCGCGCAACTGTTCACACAGGTTTCCGGTGACTATTTCTGCGTCCTGGGCCTTCCCTTGCTCGAAATTCTCGGCTTTCTCCGGACAAGAAACATAGGAACGGCATGAAAGACGGAATTCCGCTTGCAGGCGTCATTGGCTGGCCGATCAACCATTCCCGTTCGCCGGTTCTGCATGGCTATTGGCTCGAGCGATATGGAATCACGGGCTACTACGTGCCTGTCGCCGTGGCGCCTGAGAACTTGCGCGAGGCGCTCGGCTCGCTCTCCTTGCTGGGGTTTCGCGGCGTCAATGTCACGATTCCGCACAAGGAAGCCGTTCTGGAGCTTGCCAAGACCGTGTCGGAGACCGCCAAGGCGATCGGAGCGGCGAATACGATCACCTTTCTCGAAGGTGGCGGCTTTCACGCCGACAACACGGACGCCTACGGTTTCAGGGAGAACATTCGTCAGACTCATCCCGATTGGCGCGCCGATCGGGGGCCGGCGCTCGTTATCGGTGCGGGCGGCGCATCTCGGGCCGTGATCCAGACGCTCATCGACGAGGGTACACCTGAAATCCGTTTGGCAAACAGAACACGACAACGAGCTGAAGCACTATCGGAGCATTTCGGTGGGCCGGTAAAACCTGTCGATTGGTCTAAACTCGAAGATGCCACGGACAGCGCAGTTACCGTGGTCAACACGACGGCTCTGGGAATGGCCGGGCAGGAGCCATTGGAAGTGAACCTGATGCGCGCCGACCCCGAGGCAATTGTGTCGGATATTGTATATGTCCCTCTCGAAACACCTTTCCTGAAAAAGGCGTCGTCGCAAGGTTTCCGGACAGTCGATGGACTGGGAATGCTGCTTCACCAGGGTGTGCCCGGATTTCAGGCCTGGTTCGGCAAGATGCCGGTCGTCGACGCCGACCTCAGGGCCCGCGTGCTGGGGTGAGTGTCTCCCGACCCTATAAACTCGGGCTTACCGGTTCGATCGGAATGGGAAAAAGCACCACGACCCGAATGTTCGCAGAGGAAGGCGTGCCGGTTTGGGATGCAGACGCCGCAGTGCATCGACTTTATGACCGTGGGGGGGCAGGGGTTGCGCCCATTGCCCGGATCGTTCCGGGGGCAATTGCCGACGGCCTCGTAGATCGTGGGAATTTGAAGCACGAGATTGCCGCGAAACCGGAATTGCTTGCGCAGATCGAGGCTGTGATACACCCGCTCGTCGCGCAGGATCGAGCGGATTTCATCAATCGTCATCTACACCACCCTGTGCTGGTGTTTGATATTCCGCTCCTGTTTGAGACATCTGCGGATGCGGTGATGGACGGAATCGTTGTCGTGACCGCACCTGCGGAGGTCCAGAAAGATCGGGTTTTGGCTCGACCAGGCATGACTGAAGCGCATTTTGCGCGAATTCTTTCGCGGCAGGTGCCTGATGACGAAAAGAGAAAGCGTGCGGATTTTCTGATCGAGACACACAAGGGTCTCGATCATGCTCGCGACGAGGTCCGGAAGATCCTTCGGAGGCTTTCCAAGGAAGGAGAGGAGCCAACAAATGCGTGAAATCGTGATGGATACGGAAACCACCGGGTTTGATCCAAGTGCAGGGGATCGGATTGTGGAGATCGGTGGGGTGGAACTTCTCAATCTGGTGCCGACAGGTCGGACATATCACCAGTATATCAATCCGGAACGCGACATGCCGGAAGATGCTTTCAAGGTGCACGGGCTGAGCAGCGAGTTTCTGTCGGACAAACCGGTATTCGAGAAGATTGCGGATGAATTTCTGAACTTCGTCGGCGATGCCAAACTGGTGATCCACAACGCGGCGTTCGACATGAAGTTTCTCAATGCTGAACTTGGGTGGGTCAAACGGCCCAGTATCCCGTGGGCACAGGCCGTCGACACGTTGGACATGGCACGGCGCAGGTATCCGGGTGCACAGAATACACTGGATGCCCTTTGCCGCAGGTTCGGCGTCGACAACTCGGGCCGTGAAAAACACGGAGCTCTGCTCGACAGCGAATTGCTTGCGGAAGTCTATCTCGAGCTCATGGGCGGGCGGCAGCCGGATTTCACGCTCTCTGTCGTTCAGTCGGAAACAAAGACCGAAGGGGCAGGGAATTGGCAGCCGACGAAGCGGCCACGGCCACTGCCGGAAAGACTGACCGACGCCGAGCGCGAGGCGCATGCGGGCTTTTTGGCGAGCCTTGGCGCGGCACCGCTATGGCCTGCAACGGAATGATTGGATAGCCGGGGCGCTGGATCAAAGAATTCTGCCCTGTTGCCGCTAGGCAAACAGGGCAGACGAGTTCTCAAGGCTTGGCAGAAGAACGATACGGTTCAGGCGGTCCCGGCCGGTTCCTGCTGTTTTGCCGCTTCAGCCTGACGTGCCATGCCGGCTTTGTAGAGCGCGACGAAGTCGATGGGTTCGAGATTGAGCGGCGGGAAGCCACCGTCACGGGTCACATCGCTGACGATGCGGCGAAGGAACGGGAAGATCTGCCTCGGGCATTCGATCATAAGGAACGGATGCAGCTGCTCCTTCGGCACGTTCTGCACGACGAAAAGACCTGCATAGTCGAGTTCGAGGATGAAAACCGGGTTCTCGCCAATGGTGGAGTTCGCGGTGACCTTGATCGAGACCTCGTAGCGATCTTCGGACCGCTTCTTGGCATCAAGGTTGACCTGGACCTTGATATCCGGCTTGCCTTCGCCACCGAGGCCCTTCTGAACCGCGATGTTCTCGAAGGACATGTCCCGAATATACTGCGTCAGGATCTGGAGTTTCGGCAGGGCGGGGGCGTCCGCTCCATTGGTGGTTTCATCAGCCATGTGTCAGACCATCCGTTGGAAAAATGCGTTTGGGGCCGTCTATCACTTCCGAACCCGGCTCACAACGCAGCCCTTGCAAGTTCTGCTCCGAAATCTCTCAGGAGTCCGGGCGGGTCCAGCCCGAGTTGCCGCGCGGTTTCCCGGTATCATCTTCTTCGAGGATCTCCTCGTATTCCGCGTCGATCGTGTCCGTCCCGGGCTTTGGCTGTTGTCGGGTTGTGGACCCGAATGAGAAGGTCTGAACGGTGATCCGCGATGCGCCCCAGGATATGACGCGGTCCCTGACTGCGGGAACGAGAAGCAGAAGACCGGTCGCATCCGTGAAGAAACCCGGTGTGAGCAACAGCACACCCGCCACGAGGATCAGCGCGCCATGGGCAATCGGGCCGACAGGATCTCCTCCCGCTTCCAGCCTCGATTGAAGTCGCGCGAGAGCCTGCACTCCCTGATGGCGCATGAGTGCGGTTCCCACGATGGCGGTGGCTACCACAATCAGAAGTGTAGGGAGCAGACCGATTGCACCGCCGACCTGGATGAACAGGGCGATTTCAATAATCGGAACCGCCACAAATATCAGAAACAACCACATCGACGGTCCAACCCTCCCCGCGACAGCCCTGCTCTGATGGACTTCGCCTCTTTGAGTGCTTACATAAGAGTAACCGAGACGAAACGCCATAAACTGGCAAGCAAATTAACTGAAAGGGTGGCCGATGGGGTCGCAAATGATCCAGATCATAATCTTGGCCGGCGTTGCGCTGTTCCTGATCCTGAGGCTCCGTAATGTTCTTGGTACCCGTGAAGGTTTTGAAAAACCACGCGAATTGCCGGATCAAAACGCTGCGGCCAACAATGGACGAGCGTTTGAGGTCATTGATGGCGGTGGCGTGGATCACGACATCGCACAGCTCGTGGATCCCGAAAGCGAAGCTGGGCGCGCGCTTGCATCCATGAAGCGCGTCGATCCGGATTTTTCTGCAAGCGAGTTCGCACATGGCGCGCGTTCGGCTTATGAAATGATTGTTATGGCCTATGAGAACGGCGACCTTGACACGCTTCGCGAGTTTCTCGCGCCCGAGGTGTTCGAGCCTTTTGCGGCGGCAATCGAGGAGCGGAACGCGAAGGGTTACACGGTCGAGGCTCAGTTTGCAGGCATTCGCGAGGTGAAGCTGGTCGATGCACAGTTCGACGAGGAAACCAACGAAGGCGATATCACGATGCGGTTCCTTGGTGAATTGACGTCGACCGTACGGAATGCCGAAGGCGAAATCGTCGAGGGCGGACCGAATGATATCAAGCAGCAGCCTGATGTATGGACATTCAGCCGCGACATGACCTCCGGCAATCCGAACTGGCTCCTGACCGGCACCGGCGGCTAAGCGTCGGGGCAATGGGGGCATGGCGGGGCGAAAGCGTCGGCGGGGTCTCAGCCCCGAAGATGCGGAACTTTGGGATCGGCTGAAGGCAACGGTTGAGCCATTGCACCGTGAGGCTGTTCGGAAAGCGGCTCAATCGGCGGAACCGGCTGTAGCACCTGTACCGATCAAGAAACCCGCAGCCAGCTCTAAACGGCCAGAGATTGCGCCGAGGTTGCTCCAGCAAGCCGAGAAGCCATCTTCGCCGTCCTTGCGGATGGACCGCAGACGGTACGAAAAGCTTCGACGGGGACTTATGAAACCCGAAGCTCGGCTCGATCTCCATGGCATGACGGCCGAGCGCGCGCACGGTGCGCTCAACGGCTTCATTGCTTCGTCCTACCATTCAGGCCTGCGGCTTGTTCTGATCATCACGGGCAAGGGCAGGGCAGAAAATGATTTCATGTCCGGGGATGGCGGACATGGCATTCTGCGTCGCAGCGTCCCACACTGGTTGTCGATGTCCCCCAACCGTCAACGAATCCTGCAGGTGACACCCGCGCACCGCCGGCATGGCGGCGAGGGCGCATTCTATGTCTACCTGTCCCGCCAGAGATGAGACGGGTGTCGCGATGTGACACGGAGAGGCAGGATTTCATGTAATGTTGAAGCAGGGTATTGGAGTAGGAAACCTTGATAGATCAGCAGGTTCGCGAACGCTTCGATTTGGCTCAAACCATAGCGGAAGAGGCTGGACGGCTCGCGTTCAACTTCTGGCAGAACCGGGAAAATCTCGCGGTTGAGGCCAAGGGCGGGGCGCAGGACGTCGTCTCAGAGGCGGATCGCACCATTGAGCGGCTTGTCAGGGAGAAGGTCGGCAAGGTCTTTCCGCAGGATGGCTTTCTCGGAGAGGAATATGGCTTCGAGACCGGTCAATCCGAGTTCATCTGGGTGATCGACCCGATCGATGGCACGTCACCCTTCCTCCACGGTTTGCCCAACTGGTGCGTGGCCATTGCCGTCCTGAAGGGAGGGGAATGCGTCGCTGCCGTCACGGAGGTTCCGACAAACACCGAGCGGTTTGCGGCGATCAAGGGTGGGGGAATGTTGGTCAATGGCAAACTAAGCCGCATTTCGCCTGATCTGACCGTCGGTACCGGCATCGTCGGGCTCGGGGCCAGCGCCTATTCCGTGCCTCAGGACCTCGGGATCAAGGTCGAACAGCTTCTTGGAGCCGGCGGCATGTTCTATCGCAATGGGTCTGGTGCTCAGATGCTGGCTTATGTGGCGGCGGGCCGGCTGGCTGGTTATTACGAGACGGTGATGTACCCTTGGGATTGTTTGGGTGGTCTGCTGATGGTCCACGAAGCAGGTGGACAAAGCTTGCCGCTGGCGCATGATCCGACGGAATCGAAGCAGGAACGGGTTCTCACCGCAGCCCCCGGAGCCTGGGACGAACTCTCCATTCTTTTTGCGACGTAGCGGCAACGGGCGGTTTGGAGGGAGAGGTCTGAAACTCTCCCTTAACCAGAGCAGTGGAATTTGGCTTCCGCGCAGCGGAGGCAGCCATGACGGAAAAGCGGCAAAATTACGGTTTCTCTGAAGAAGCCATGCGGAGTCTCGAAGCATTCGAGCAACACCTGCCGCCGCCCGATGCTTATCAGCGGATGACGTCGGGCGCGCCCAATGCGCAGTTTCCCGGACCGAGCGGACAGAATGCGAACCCGAACCGCCCGCACTACTGGGGGCATCGAGAGCGCTTGCGGCAGAGATTTCTCTCCGGCGGACACGATGCCATGCCGGAATATGAGTTGCTCGAACTGTTGCTCTTCAACGCGATCCCGCGCATTGACGTGAAGCCCCTGGCCAAGAAGCTGCTGGAGTCCTTTGGGGATCTGAACGGCGTGGTCGCAGCGTCAGAGCATCGGCTGCTGCAAGTGCCGGGCACAACAAGCAAGGTCTATCTGCAGCTGCGTATCGTCGAAGCCATCGCGCACCGCATGGCACGCGCCAAGGTGATGCAGCGGTCTGTGATCAGTTCGTGGGACGCGTTGATGACCTATTGCAAAACGGTCATGGCGCACCGGGACACCGAACAGTTTCGCATCCTCTTCCTCGATCAGAAGAACGTGCTGGTCGCCGACGAAGAACAGGCCAAGGGAACGGTGAACCATGTGCCCGTCTATCCGCGCGAGGTCGTGAAGCGGGCACTCGAATTGAATGCGACCGCAATCATCCTTGTTCACAATCACCCGTCAGGAGATCCGACGCCGAGCCGAGCTGATGTCGACATGACCGAACAGATCGCGCAGGCGTGCAAGGCGATCGGCGTGGTGGTGCATGACCATGTGATCATTGGAAAGGAAACGGACTCTTCCTTCCGAAGCCTCGGCCTGTTGTAGGTCCGCGCGTTGGATCGACCTTTCGAAATGGCGCCGCTACGCCCGATCTGGCTCTCAAGAGCGTTTTGTTATGGTGTCGCGGGTCTTGGAAAGCGGTCGTACCCGACTCTCGAGGAGCATGATCATCTGGCTCGCGACGTCCTTCTTTGTGACGGCCTCGATCCCCTGCAGCCCCGGCGAGGAATTCACTTCGAGAACCTTCGGGCCCTCGGAGCTTCGCAGAATGTCCACACCGGCGACGGATAGGCCGAGTTCGCGGGAGGCCAGGCGCGCAACATTCCTCTCGTCCCTGCTGAGTTTCACAACTCTCGCGGTACCCCCGCGGTGAAGGTTGGAGCGAAACTCGCCTTCTGCCGCCGATCGCATCATGGCGCCGACAACCTTGTTGCCGACCACGAAGCAGCGGATGTCCGAGCCACCGGCTTCCTTGACGAACTCCTGAACGAGAAAGTTGGCATCGAGCCCGCGAAACGCGTCTACCAGACTTTCTGCCGCCTTCCGGGTTTCGGCGAGCACCACGCCGCGCCCCTGGGTCGATTCGAGCAGCTTTACAACGACCGGCGATCCTCCGGCAATGTTGATCAGGTCGCGCGTGTCCTTGGGTGAATTCGCGAAGGTCGTTATGGGCATGCCGATCCCGGCGCGCGCGAGAAGCTGGTGGGCGAGAAGCTTGTCTCGCGAGGCGCCGATTGCCTCGGCGGAATTGAGGCAAAGCGCGCCAGTACTGGCGAATTGCCGCAGGACAGCCATGCCGTAAGCGGTAATGGAAGCGCCAATACGCGGGATCACCGCATCGTAGCGAGGCAGAACCTTGCCGTCGTAATGCACTTCGGAAATCGTTCCTCCGATACGCATGTAGCAGCGGCTGGTGTCGATCATCTCAAGCACATGGCCGCGTTCCCGTGCAGCTTCGGCCAAGCGGCGGCTCGAGTAGTTTTCGGGTTCTCGCGTCAGCAAGGCAATTCGCAGAGGCCGGTGGATCGGTTTGCGGTGCGGGATATTGCGAAACAGATCGAAGGACAGTTGCGGCTGGATGAACGAGCGGTTTGGATCGACAACCATGTCGGAGTCGATGGCGGACCGCCCGAGCAGCATCCGATAGGCCATCGAACTGCGGTCCGTAAGCGTCACCTCGATTGGCCATGTTCGGTCGGCAATCTTGATATGCGTGGAAATCACGTAGCGCTGTTCGCTGTCGCCGTTTGAACTGGTGACATAGCGTCGATCGATCACAGGTGCAGAACAGGTAATCTCTAGATCAGGATTGTCGGGATTCGGTTGCAGCATGAAACGGACCTGCGGATTGTCCGCGGGACCGAACGGTTCGATCACCGAGGCGTGCAGGGCCGGTGTCTTGGCGCCGGTATCCACCTTTGCCTTGATTGCGGGCAGACCGAGGTCCGGCAGGGAAACCCACTCTTCCCAGCCTATGACGAAGTCGCTGCACACATCGATTCTCCCAGAATTCCCCTGCCTCTTGGCCTCCCCCATACTTCGATGGAGGGGGATCATGCCAGCCCACGAAAAACTTCACGGCATAGTTGAACATACCTGCAAGCTGTGCGTGTATAGATCGTATTCAACCAGTGGATCGATGGCTCGTTTCTTCGCCATCCTGCATATTGAAGCAAACAGGGGAAATCGGATCCTTGGGGGCGCAGAAATGAAAATGTCTCCAGATTGCAGCAAAACCAATGCCAAGGGGCGCGTACCACGGACGCAGAAAGGTCGTCTGAGGGTTGATCTGCTCAAACAAACGGCCAAAGGACTCTTCGTGGATCTTGGCTACGACGGCACAACCATGAGTGCGATTGCCGCGGAGGCCGGGGCCTCGATCGGGTCGCTCTATCAATATTTCCCGACGAAACAGCACATTGTCCAGGAGATCGAGAAGGATGGGCTCTCCGCCGTTCTGGCCTGTCTCGATGGTCTGGGCGCTTGTGATCGGCCGCCTTCCGAGATTGCGGTCGAGGCATTCGACGCGCTGGTGGATTGCGGGAACAAGGATCCGGCATTCCGCGTCATAAGTGAACGGCACGATCTCGATCCGGCTGCCAGGAAGCAGATGCGGGACATGATCTGCGCGAGAATTGCGGATCGGCTGCGACGGGCGGAGCCTCCTCTGTCGCCTTCGCGCGCAATGGTTTCGGCCATCCTTGTGCTACACCTTGCGGATGCGGCCCATGCACCCGGATTGGTCGCGAATCCAGCGTCAGATTCCCTGATGCGCACGGAAATCCGGCGGATGTTGCGGCTTTATCTCGAAGATCCTGCGCTGGTCTGACAGCAATATTTCACAAGTTTGTTCAGACACCTGCCGCGCGCAGCATCCGGTCGACCATGCCGGAATAACCGCTGCCGAAGAGGCGGAGATGCACCAAAGCAGGCCAGAGCTGGTATATTGGAAGTCTTGCCTCCCATCCTGCTTCGAGCTCTCCGTAACCTGCCTGGAATTCCGGGCCGGGCGAGGCGAAAAGATGGAGCATGGCGAGATCAACCTCCCCGTGCCCGTAATAGCAGGCCGGATCGATAAGCCCGCTTGTTTTTCCCTTGTAGGACAAAATGTTACCCGACCACAGATCCCCATGCAGCAGGGACGGGGGAGGGGTTGTGGGCAGGATCTCGCCAAGCCGGGCTGCAAGTTTTTCGATACGGGGAACGAAGCTTGCAGCGACATGGGGCAGGGACGGCAAAAGCCGGCGCTCGGCCCAGAATTGGGGCCATGACTCGGCATACATATTCGGTATGGAAACCGTATGGAAACGGTAGTCCTTTTCCCACCCATATGCTGATCCCAAGGCCGCGTGCAGTCTGCGGATCTTCTCGCCGAGATCCGCCCAGGTATTTGACAGCGAGCCGTCGTCGGGGAGCAACTCAAGAACGAGCATTGTTTCGTCACAGGCCAGAACGGCCGGTGCGGGAACGTCTGCGGCGCGGATGGCCGCAAGCATGTCCGCTTCGGTCTTGGCGGTCTCGCCCGATTTCGCTACGAGGCGGGTGCCGCCTTCGAGCGTGACCATCTGGATCTCGGAAAGATCGCCGCCATGGAGTGGCGTGGAACCGATGGCGCCTCGACCGAGCAAACGGGACGCATGAGCGGCGAGATTGGTCATTCCCCGGACCGAATGGCCTGAAGAAGACCCTCTGCGCCCTTCGTCACAACCGACCACGTGTCCTCGAAACCGGATGCGCCGCCGTAGTAGGGATCTTTCACATCCCGCCCCCCGTCGCCCGGAACGTGATCCATCAACATGCTCAGCTTCGCGGTGGAGTCCTTGGGTCGAAGGGCCTTCAGCTTTGCCATGTTGCTGCGATCAAGCGCGATGATGTGGGTGAAGCGCGTGAAATCCTCGCGATCCACCTGACGGCCACGATAGCCCCCGATGTCCGTTCCATGGCGCAACGCGGTTGCCCGTGCCCGGTCGTCCGGAGGCTCGCCCACATGCCAGCCACTTGTGCCGGCGGAATCGACCTCGATATCGACACCGGCATCACTGGCGGCCAGTCGCATTGCGGCTTCGGCCAGTGGTGAGCGGCAGATATTGCCGAGACAGACGAAGAGAACTGAGGGCGTTTCGGTCATGTGGCTTTCTGGTGATGATCCGCGGACGGAGCCAGTGAACCGGATCAATGATCCTTCCTCAAGCCCCCTCACTTCCGCCGCGGAAAAGGTTAACGGGGGGTAGTCGTCCGTCGCTCGAAGGGTTTCACGATCAGGTATTCGATTGCCAGCATGACAGCGACGAAGCTGAGGGAATAAGCCAGGACATTCGCCACATCGAAGAGCTGGAAATAGAGATGGATCTGGAAGCCGACGCCGTTCGAGCGGCCCAGGAACTCGACCACCAGCACGATTTTCCAGATGACGGCCAGCCCATTGCGCACGCTTGCGGCAAGAAACGGGGCGAGTTGCGGCAGGAGGATATGGCGGAAGCGGGTCCACCGGCCAAGGCGGTAGACCTGAGCCATTTCGGCAATGCCCCGATCGAGAACGAACATGCCTTCCCGGACGGTGACCGAGACCATGGCAATCTTGTTGATGGCAACGGCCGTGATCGCGGCCACATCATTCAGGCCGATCCAGAGATAGCAGAGCACGATCACCACAAGGGCTGGAAGGTTCAGGAACACAACGACCCAGGGATCGGCCCATCGGTTGAAGCGTGGCCAGGTGCCTAGAGCCATGCCGAGCCCGGTTCCGATCACCATCGAGATCGAGAAGGCGGCAATCACCCGCAGCAGTGTCATCCAGACATGGTAGAGGAGCTTGCCCGCGAGCAACTGGTTGACCAAGGCCTGCCAGACGGCGATTGGAGAAGGCAGGATGCTCGGATCGCCCTTGAGGGCCGACAGCAGAGCCCAGAAAAGCAGGAATGCGCCGAGTGAGGCGACCATGACTCTTGGGTCTACCCTGTCTTTCCGGCGTTTGATCAAGCCCGATTTCCTCCCGGTCGCAGTGTCTCATGCAAGAGGCGGCTGATCCATGGTCCTCGAACGTGAGACCGGTGCAGACTTTGGTCGATAGATGTTGCTCCCCGGCGGTCTCAGAGGAAAGTATCACAATACTGGCGCTTGCCTTTGCCGCCGTATGCACGATTTGCCTCCCGGTATGAACTCGGTTACCGAACGGTAGCAAAAGACGAAGATTGAGGGCTGTATGACCTACACACCATCCGATGCACGCTACGAGACCATGAAATACCGCCGATGCGGGCGATCGGGGCTCAAGCTTCCCGCGATCTCGCTGGGGCTCTGGCACAATTTCGGAGAAGATTCGCGGCTCGATACCAAGCGTGCGATCTGCCGGGAGGCCTTTGACCGGGGCATCACCCATTTCGATCTTGCCAACAACTACGGCCCGCCGCCGGGCAGTGCCGAGGAAGCGTTCGGCGAGATGCTGCGAACGGATTTTCGCGGCTATCGGGACGAATTGGTGATCTCGAGCAAGGCAGGTTACGACATGTGGCCCGGACCCTACGGGGCCTGGGGCAGCCGCAAGTATCTCATGGCATCCTGCGATCAGTCGCTGAAACGTATGGGTCTCGACTATGTCGATATCTTCTATTCCCATCGCTTCGATCCGGATACGCCGCTCGAGGAGACGATGGGAGCCCTCGATTCCATCGTGCGGCAAGGAAAGGCTCTCTATGTGGGCATTTCCTCCTACAATTCGGATCGCACGCGGGAAGCCTGCCGGATCCTGAAGGAAATGGGCACGCCACTGCTCATTCACCAGCCGAGCTACAACATGCTCAACCGCTGGGTGGAGCGTGACGGGTTGAAGGAAACGCTCGCCGAGCTTGGTGTCGGGTCTATTGCCTTCACGCCATTGGCGCAGGGAATGCTCACATCGAAATACCTCAAGGGTATCCCGGAAGGCTCGCGCGCAACGCTGGGCAAGTCGCTGAAACCCTCCATGCTGAGTGACAAGGCGATCACGCATTTGCAAAAACTCAATGAGATCGCGCAGGCCCGTGGACAGACACTGGCGCAGATGGCGATTGCCTGGGTGCTGCGGGACGAGGGTATCACCACCGCGCTGATCGGGGCCTCGCGCCCGGAGCAGGTGGCCGATTGTGCGGAAGCGGTGAACAATCTCGAATTCACCGCAGAAGAGTTGAGCTTGATCGATCAATACGCGACCGAAGAGGATATCAACCTCTGGGCGCGATCCTCTGACGCCTGACCATTCCTGGCGGCCCGGTGCGCATGTCGTGCCGGGCCTGTTCCACGACGCGGGAATGCGCCACCCCAACCCAGCACGCCCAGCGATAGAGAGGGGCTGCGGTAATTTTACAAAAAGTTATGTGTTTATCGAGAATGCAGCTCTATCGCATTCCGGCAACCTTCGCCGTGACCTGTGCCACTACTGCGCAAAGGCGCCCTTGGTAAACTTTCTGAGAGGCGCGTTGTCGGCCGGATTTCCGGGAACAATTCCAGCCACGCGACGTTAACGACCCAAATCACTTGCTGAGGCAGCCGCGAAATCGCGGGGCCACAGCACGTAAAAAGGAGAGGTATGTCATGCATAATATTTTCTGGCTGATCGGTGTGATTGTGGTGATTCTCGCTGTTCTGTCTCTTGTTGGATTGGCTTGAGCGCAGTCGAAAGAAATCACCGAACAGGAGAAGTGATGAATACTATGGAACACGATAAATCTACACCGCAGAGTGAGACGCTTTCCGGCAAAGAAGGTCTGGAAGCAACAGGTCGTGAAGCAGCAGAGCGCGCCAGGGAACGGTTCGACGATGCTCGCGCCCAGGCGGAAGCCGGTCTGCAGGACGCCAGCGCCATGGCGATGGACAAGGCCGAGGCGGCCAAGAAGGATGCCGCCGGTGAGGTGCGCCGCACTGCGGATGGGCTGGAAGCTGCCGCAGCAGAACTCGAGGATTCGCCGCTTCAGCGCGACCTTCTTCACGAGGCCGCCGACGGGCTGAAGCAGATCTCCCGCAGCGTCGAAGGCAAGAGCCTCTCGGAAATGGCATCGGGTCTTTCCGATCTGGCCCGCAAAAACCCTGCAGCGTTCCTCGGTGGGGCTGCGTTGGCCGGTTTCGCGATGGCACGTTTCGCCCGTGCAACCGATCCCGCGGAAGATGACTCTGCGCCACGGATGGCTGAATCCCGGAAGACCGTGGATCGCCCGCTGCCTCCGTCTCCACGTCCCGCGCCCATGCCGAGTTCGGCCGGACCTGTGCCCGTGGATACGCCCGCGCCACATCGTCCGACCGAAACCACGCCGGCCGGCCGCATCACCAACCCGACGGGAGTATAAGACATGCAGGATTTGAACGAACGTTCGACGCCCGCGCTGATGACGGATCTCGTCGGTAACATCACCGACCTGTTCCGCAAGGAAGTTCAGTTGCTTCGGGCCGAGATGAGCTCGAAATCGACGCAGATCGCCGTTGCTCTCGGCACGCTGGTCGCAGCCCTCGTCTTCAGCATCGTAGCACTCAACGTGCTTTCGGCGGCGCTGGTTTCGGCGCTGGTCGAAGCCGGTATTCCGGCCGTCTGGTCTGCGGTGATCGTGGGTGGTGCGATTGCCCTTTGTGCGATCGGGCTCGCCGCGAAAGGAGCCAGCTCGCTTAAGGCCAGCAATCTCGCACCCGAGCGCACCGCCCGCGCCACGATGCGCGACGCTGAGATGATTAAGGAGAAAGTGTAATGGCAGTGACTACGACAGATCCGGGTTCGCGCAGTGTCGGCGAACTAGAACGCGATGTTGAGACCCAGCGCCGCACGGTCTCCAATACGATCGACGAGCTTCAGGCCCGAGCAAGCCGGGACGGGATCATCGATCAGGTCGTCAAGGCGGTCAGCGAAAACGGTGGGGAAGTCAGCCGCAACCTCGGGCGCACCCTGCGTGACAACCCGCTTCCAGTGCTGCTGACCTCGGTCGGAATTGCCTGGCTGATGGCCGGTGGTGGCGGTCCGCGCTTGGAACGGTCGTCCTACCGCGACGACTACGGTTCGGACGACTGGCGCGATGACGAGGATTTCGACACCCCGGCGCGCGGCGTCGGCTACACGGAACCCTACCACGATCCGCTGATGCCGCCGAAGAACACCTCCGGTGGCGGCGCCTATACCGTCTCAACCGCAGGCACGTCCGATTCCTCATCGGATGGTGTAGCCAAGCGCGCCGCGTCCGGTGCAAAGGATGCGGCCAGTCGAGTTGCCGAAGGCGGTCGGAATGCAGCAGACAAGGCACGTGCAGGTGCCGAAAGCGCGTCCGATGCAATCCGTGACCGGGCCGGGCAGGCTCAGGGCGCTATGTCCGATGCAGGTCGCGCGATGCGCCGCAATGCTCGCAGCGCCCACGAACGGGCGACGGCAGCCGGTCGTCGGGGTCGGAACTCGCTCGACTCCATGATGCAGGAGCAACCGCTCGTCTTCGGCGCGCTGGCCCTCGCATTGGGCGCGGCCTTCGGCAGTTCCATGCCGGCGTCGCAGACCGAGAACCGCCTGTTCGGCAAGACCTCGGCCCGTGCCAAGGATACGGCCCGCCGTGTCGCGGAAACCGAAGGCGCCAAAATGAAGGCGGTTGGTGAAGCGATGGTCGATGAAGCCGCAAACATGGCTGACGAGACCGCGGATTCCGCCAACACTGAGACGCCCGATGGACGTGAGGCGGTGGATCGCGCCGAGGCGAAGGTTCGCGCTGCTGCTGAGCGTGTGGCAGAAGCCGGTCGCAAGGAAAGCGAGCGTCAGGGCGTGGGCGAAAGCGTTCGCCGCGACGAAGACACCAAGGTCTGAACACCTTCTAGTCACAAAAAATGCGGGGCTGCATCAAGCGGCCCCGCATATGATTAATAGTTCTGGTCGATCAGCCCTTCTTCAGAACGCGGCGACCCAGAAGCTCGGCAATCTGCACGGCATTGAGGGCGGCACCCTTGCGCAGGTTGTCCGAAACCACCCACATCGCCAGGCCATTGTCGATCGTCGGATCGGTCCGGATGCGGCTGATGAAGGTTGCGTAATCGCCGACGCATTCGACCGGCGTGGTGTAGCCACCGTCCTCGCGCTTGTCGACGACCAGACAGCCCGGCGCCTCGCGGAGAATGTCGCGGGCCTCGTCCTCGTCGAGCGGATCCTCGAACTCGACGTTGACCGCCTCGGAATGGCCGACGAAAACCGGAACGCGGACGCAGGTCGCGGTGACCTTGATCTTGGGGTCCACGATCTTCTTGGTCTCGGCGACCATCTTCCACTCTTCCTTCGTGTAGCCATCTTCCATGAACACATCGATGTGCGGGATGACGTTGAAGGCGATCTGTTTCGGATAGACGCTCGGCTCGACTTCCTGTCCCGGCACGTAGAGACCCTTGGTCTGGTTCCACAGTTCGTCCATCGCTTCCTTGCCGGAACCGGAAACGGACTGATAGGTCGAGACGACGACGCGCTTGATCGTCGCGCGGTCGTGCAGCGGCTTGAGTGCCACGACCATCTGAGCGGTCGAGCAATTCGGATTGGCGATGATGTTGCGCTTCGCGTAACCCTCGATCGCGTCCGGGTTCACTTCCGGTACGATCAGCGGAACGTCGGGCTCGTAGCGATAGAGCGACGAGTTGTCGATCACCACGCAGCCGGCCTTGGCGGCCTTGGGAGCATACTGTTTCGTGGCCTCGGAGCCGATGGCAAAGAGCGCCATGTCCCAACCGGTGAAGTCGAACGTGTCAAGATCGTCGGTCTTCAGGGTTTTGTCGCCGAAGGAACATTCGGTACCAAGGCTCTTGCGCGAAGCAAGAACGGCGATCTCGTCCACGGGGAATTCCCGCTCGGCGAGGATGTTCAGCATTTCACGGCCCACGTTGCCCGTGGCACCGACGACGGCGATGCGATAACCCATTTTTTCGACTCTCCGGAATGAAGTGCCGCTCTTCTGACCTCTCGTCGTGCAAATGTAAACGCCGCGAGCAGGGGTTCGCGCCGGGCCTGATGCGATTGTGGTACGAAATACTTCGGCGTCGGGTGGAACTTCCGGGTATACATGGCGATGGATCTGGTCAAACTCCGCATCCTCAGAGGTGTTTGCGGAACGATTCACGCGGACCTACTATTGTTAGATCTTTGATTAAGTGGAGAATCGCATGAGTTTTGCCCGGAACATTTCCGTCTTGGCTCTGTTCTCGATCATGCTGGGCTTGGCGCCGGCGGCCCTTTCCGAAACGCAAGTCCTGCGGGCGGCAGTGCTGGAATTCGGCACGGTGAACTGGGAACTCGACACGATCGAGCACTACGGGCTCGATGAGGCGAACGGCTTCGACCTCGAGGTTCAGGGTATGGCGGGCAGTTCGGCCGCGCAGGTGGCTTTCCAGGGTGGCGAGACGGATGTGATCGTTTCCGACTGGCTCTGGGTCGCGCGGCAACGCGCCAATGGCAAGGATTATGTCTTCATTCCCTATTCGAAGGCGGTTGGCGGGCTGATGGTGCCCGGCGACAGCGATGCGTTGACCATCGCCGATCTCAATGGCGGCAAGATCGGCATTGCCGGCGGTCCGCTCGACAAGAGCTGGCTCATCCTGCGCGCCTTTGCTGAACAGGAACACCGGATGGACCTGATGGCGAGTACCGAGCAAGTGTTCGGGGCACCTCCACTCATTTATAAGACGGCGCTTGCCGGTGATCTCGATGGTGCGATCAACTTCTGGCACTACATGGCGAAGATGGAAGCGGGCGGGATGGAACTCCTCGTGAGTGTCGAGGACGCGGCACTGGCGCTCGGGCTCGACCCGAATACTCCGCTTCTGGGCTACGTAGTGCGGGAAGAGCTCATCGAGTCCAACCCAAGTGCGGTCGCGGGGCTGGCGACGGCGTCGCGGGAGGCCAAGGAACTGCTCGCGGAAGACGCCGAGGCGTGGGAGCGGTTGCGCCCGCGGATGAACGCCGCGTCCGATGCCGAGTTTGACGCGCTGGTCTCGGGCTGGCGGGCCGGTATCCCGGAGGCGGGTCCGATCGATACCGATGCCGCCGATCGGATGCTGCGATTCATGGCCGAACTGGGTGGCGAGGATCTTCTGGGATCGGTGAAGGAACTTCCCGATGGCGTCTTCTACCAGCCTGGCAGCTGATCTTCCGGCCTCGAGCGGGGCCGCGCCCGCCCTGGAGCTGCATCTGGAGCGTCTGGAGCTAGGTGGGGCGGCCATTCTCGGGCAGGTCGATTTCGTGCTGCAACCGGGTGAGACGGTCGCGATCACCGGACCATCGGGGATCGGAAAGACGACCCTGTTGCGGGTTCTGGCGCAGGTCGAAACCGGGTTCGTGGGCCGCATCGCACCTGCGGAGCGGCTTTCGATGGTGTTTCAGGAGCCGCGCCTGCTTCCCTGGCGGACGGCCGGGGAAAACCTGATGCTGACCGCGCATCTCACGCAGGATGAGGTCGAACCCGCGCTTGAGACCGTGCGGCTGGGGGGCAAGGCCGACTACTATCCGGCGGAGCTGTCTCTCGGGCAGCAGCGGCGCCTCACGCTGGCGCGGGCCTTTGCGCGCGATCCGACGGTGCTTCTGATGGACGAACCGTTCGTGTCGCTCGATCCCGAGCTCGCCGCCGAGATGATGGAGCTATTCATCGCGCTGCGATCCAGAAGCAGGGTAGCTACGGTGCTGGTGACGCACGAAACCCGGGAAGCGGAGGCGCTGGCTGACCGCATCCTGCGGCTTGAAGGAAGCCCGGCGGTGCTGCACGGGCCCGATCAGGGCCATGCGAGGTTTGGCCCGGAGCGGAAATAGGACACGTTGTTGGTGAAGGTGCTCTCGGGGGCGAGCCGGATCCATCGGTTGTCTGGGTCGTCCATGCGGGCCACTGTCTCGATGAACCAGGGATTCCACGACGCCTCTTCCGGGTCGAGATATCGGGAGAGGAGTCTCCGGAAGCGCGCGGGGCATGAGGGTTCGATGCTAGCGCTACCACGAAATCCGAGATGCAGGAGAATGCCGGCCGCGTTCTGGTAATCCACGATCTCGACCGCGCAGCGCGGATCTTCGCGCAACCGGCGGACGGAACTTCCCGTGTCCGAGCCGAGCATCCAGAGGGCATTGTCTTCCCAGACATACCAGACCGGCGCATTGCAGGGCCCGGATGGTCCGATGGTCGAGAGCGTCGCCATCAACGGTCTTTCCAGCAGGACATCCGGATCGAACGAATGGCCCATCGCACTCAGCCCTTCCGGGTCATCATGCCGCGCGACGGGTCGTAGCCCCACAGTGCGAGAGCCAGGAAACCTGCGGTGGAGGCGATGACGATGGCGATCGAAGTGGGCTCGATGCGGAGATAGAGCGCGAAACGGATCATCTCGACGGCATAGGTGAAGGGGTTGGCGGCGCAGATGTCCCGGAGCAGCGGCGAGCTCTCGGCCATCTTCCACAGCGGATAGAGCGCGGAGGACAGGAAGAACATCGGGAAGATCACGAAATTCATCACGCCAGCGAAGTTCTCCAGCTGGCGGATGAAGGAGGAAAGTGCGAGGCCGAGGGCGCCGAGCATGAGCCCGCCCAGAAGCAGGGCGGGAAAGACGGTGACATAGCCCAGTGCGGGCAGTCGGATGTCGAAAACCGCGGCCACGGCGAGAAACGAATAGACCTGCAAGATAGAGATCGCGGTGCCGCCCAGGAGCTTGCAGAAGAGAAGCCAGCCTCGGGGCAGGGGGCTCGTGAGCAGGAGCCGCATGGAGCCCATTTCCCGGTCGTAGACGAGGGACAGCGAGCCCTGCATGCCGTTGAAGAGCAGGATCATGCCGCAGAGACCGGGCACGATATAGGTCTCGTAGGTGATGTAGGTCTGGTAGGGCGGGATGATCGAGAGGCCGAGTGCGGCGCGAAACCCGGCAGCGAAGACGAGCAGCCAGACCAGCGGACGCACCAGGGCCGCAACAAACCGACCGCGCTGTTGCAGGAAACGGAGCGCTTCCCGCAGCACGATGGCCCGGAGCGCAAGCATGTAGCCCTTCATGACGCAAGCTCGGTCATCGCGAGGAACCTGTCGGACAGAGTTTTGTCACCCGCGACCTCTTTGGCCGTGCTGTCTGCGAGGATGCGACCCCGATGCAGCAGGACGAGCTGGTCGCCGGGATGGACTTCATCGGTGAGATGCGTGGCCCAGAGGACAGTGAGGTTTTCCTCGTCCGCAAGGGCATGAACATGGGAGACGATGGACGCGCGGGCGGAGACATCGAGGCCCACGGTCGGTTCGTCCAGCAACAGGACCTTGGGATCGTGGATCAGTGCCCGCGCGATCTCGGTGCGCCGGCGATGGCCGCCATTGAGATCACGCGCCCTTTCGCCCGCGCGATCCGCCATACCGAGACGCTCGAGGGCGGCAGATATGCGGTGCGCTGCATCCTTGCCCCCGAGTCCGTGAAGCGCTGCGAAATAGGAGAGGTTTCGCTGGACCGTCAGGTCGAGGTCGAGTGTCTGGCTCTGGAAGACGACGCCGATCCGCGCGAGAGCGGCGCGCGGGTTGCGGGCAAGATCGAAACCCTCGATCTCGATCGAACCCTCGCGGGTCGTGAAGAGCCGGGTCAGGAGCCCGAACAATGTGCTCTTGCCGGCCCCATTCGGACCCAGCAACGCGCAGAACGCTCCGGGCTCGACCCTGAAACTCACGCTGTCGAGCGCCCGTTTCGAGCCATAGGAGAAGCCAAGTTCGGATATTTGCAGTCCGTTCAAGAAATTACCCCTCTCCCCCTGCGCCATATTCGGCATTCCGCGGCGGGGGATCAACAGATCAGCGTTGCTCCCTTGGTCTAATTGCCTTCGGACCAAACCCGTTGGTCCAGAACCGTTTCAATCGGATTCCCGGGCGGGAAAAGGATTCCTCGCGAAATGATCCCCGCCCGTCTTGAAAGGACATTACGCGATGGATTGCCTCATGCCGCCGTCGACGCGCGATCCCGGCGAATGGGCCACACTTCCAGAATGCCGGCAAGCAAGACAAGCGATCCTCCCGCGAGTTCGAGGGAATGCAGGTGCTCACCGGCAAGGATCGCGGCGGATATCGCCCCCACCAGAACCTCGGACATCAGCAATATGCCAACCCGTGCCGGTTCCAGGCGCACGGTCGCCCACATGAGACTGCTCACGGATAGCGCCCACCAGATGCCCCCAGTCGCGAAGGCGACGGAAAACAGGCGCCCGAGGTTATCGAACGTTTCAACGGTCGGCGACGAAGCCAGAACAGGTGCCAACAAAAGGGACGTCACCATCGCACCGGCACAGAAAACGAAGGCCGATGCGGCGGGCGCGAGCGTGGACTTTGAGCGGATGCCGGTTGTGGCAATCGACCAGAGTAGCCCCGCGATGAGCGCCATCCATTCACCGACGCTGCGCGGAAGGGGTGCGGCACCGTCGGCACTCAGCATGACGGCCAGGCCAGTGAGGCCCACCCCAATCGCCACCATACGCATGTTAGGCGTATTCCAACCCATGACATATCGGCCGATGAGGGTGCTCCAGACGGGCGTCAGGAAGTAGAGCAGGATGACGATTGCAACGCGGCCATAAACGAAGGCAACGGAGTAGAGGGCGAAGGCCGCGCCTCCCAGAGCTATCGAGATCAGGGCAACCGAACCTGCACCTCGGATCGCCGCCCAGTTCCGCAACGCCACGGGAAGCAGGAGAACGACAGCCGCGCCGGTAATGGCGGCTGTTCCCCATGCACCCGTCAATCCCATCTCCGTCAGGGCGCGAACCGGGAGCCAGTAGAAGCCCCAGAATGCGCCTGTGGCAAAGACGATTGAAGTGGCCAGGATGGCGGCACGTTCGCTCATGATGTCTCAGCCACTAACGCGGGATCAGGCAAGGAACAATGTGGGAGACGCAACCGATCGGGCATGCTTGCAGCCCGCCGACATGAGGATCAGCGTTGCTGCCAATGCCGGAAAGCGCAGCCCCGAGCCTTACAGGGCGGATCTCGCATCTCTCCGAGCACCGGAGATCGGCTTCTACGTCGTTTTTCACTCTAGGGTGACGTTGCGTGCTCGGGCACGGCCTTGAGATAGGCGCCGATCGCCTCGAGATCCTCGGAAGGAAGATGCGCGAGACTTTCCTGCACGCCGACCATGGAGCCGCCGACGGAGTCGAAATCGGGCGTGAACCCGCTTTCCAGATAATAGGCCACATCGGATGCGGACCATGAGCCGATACCGCCCTCGCCACCCGTGATGTTCGGGATGCGGCCCTCACCGTCGGGATTGGGTGCGCCCGCGAGCCAGAGATCATAGTTGATTGCGCCGGCGGTATCGCGCGGCGAATGGCATTCGCCGCAATGTCCGGGCCCTTCGACAAGATATTGTCCGCGGGCGACTTCCGCGCTCGGGTCCTGAAGCTCGACAGCCGGAGCGTCCGAAAGAAACGCCTGTTTCCAGAGGCCAAGACCGCGCCGCATGTTGAAGGGGAAGGTCAGGGAATGGTCTTGCGTGGCCCCTTCCACGCTCGGCAGCGTCTGCCAGAAGGCCCAGAGATCGGCGATGTCGGACATCTCCATGCGGGCAAAGGACGTGTAGGGAAAGGACGGATAATAGTGGCTGCCTTCGGGGGAGACTCCCCGAAGCATGGCATTGGCGAAATCTTCCTCCGACCATGCCCCGATCCCGTCCTGCGGATCCATTGAGATGTTGGGAACGACGAAATCGCCAAAATCGGTCTGCAGGACCAACCCGCCGCCTAGGGCGAGCTTCTCGTCTCCTTCGGCATCCTTGGCCGCATGGCAGGAGGCACAGCCCCCTGCCCAGAACACGAGCTCCCCGCGCTCTGCATCGCCCTCGGGCAGTTCAGCCAGTTCGGTTTCGCTGAGCCGGTTGGGCCCCGTGGCAGCATAGGCCGCCACGGCAGCCGCGCCACCGACAACCGCGAGTGCGATCAGAATGCGCTTGGCCATGGATTCGTCTTACTTCTCGATCCGGTAGTTCTCGTGGCAGCCCTTGCAGGTGCCCAGAACCGGTTTCATCGCTTCGGTGAAGCTTTCGGCATCCGCCGGGCCATTGCGCCCGGACACTTCGAGCGCTGCAGTCGTGGCCTCCTGAAGCTTGCCGATTTCCTCGGCAAAACCCTCGGGATCCTCCCAGATCGCTGGTGCCGCGGTGGTATCTCCTTCGCCACTTCCTTCCGGGAAGAAGTCGGGATAGGCGGCGGCAACCGCAGCGGCAGTGGAGATGGCGGCCTTTCCGATCGCAGGGCTGTAGTCCAGCTCGCCCTTCATGACACCAGCGGTCAGCCCGGCTGCGCCGCCCATGCCACCCATCAGTGCCTTGCGCACCGCGATCGGATCATCGGCTGCGAAAACAGGCAGCGCGCTCAGTGCGAGCACGCCGGCGAACAGAACACTGGCCTTCATGAATGCCTCCAAATGGCTATCTGACCGCCCGCTTTGCGGAGATCAATTGACTTTCGGACCGGACGCCCGCGCTCCCGTGGCGGAAACGCTATCGGCACATCCGTCGGGCGCATCCTCCCCGCGGCCTCGGCGAGTGGTCAAGCCTGCGAAGCGAAGGGCGCCATGGGATCACCGGTTTGTGATCCGGCAAGTGGCGTTCCGTCGGTCACGGTGCGCGCCTTCTCAGACCGTGCGGAACTCGCCTTCCTCGGCGTCGTAATACTCGAGCACACCGCCCTGGATGTCGTACCAGATGCCGTGAAGCTCCAGCTTGCCAGCAGCCATCGCTTCCTTGACGAAGGGGAAGGTGGCCAGGTTCTCGAGGCTCAGAACGACCCCGTCATGTTCGAGCGCGCGCTGGGTGTGCGTTTCGTCGAGCCCCTTTTTGAGAACGCCGGGAACTCGCGGTTCGAGCACTTCAAGCCACTGGCTGACGAAGGCGGTCTTGTCCTGTTCCTTCACGGACGGGTCCTGATGCTGCTTGATGCAGCCCGCGACACCGCCGCAGCCGTAATGGCCCATGACGATAAGATGTCGGACGCCCAGGACGTTCACGGCGAACTCGATCGTGGCCGAGGTTCCGTGGGGTTCGCCGTCCGGCTGGTAGGGGGGCACGAGGTTGGCGATGTTGCGGTGAACGAAGAACTCGCCAGCTTCGGCACCGAACACGTCCGAGGCCATCACGCGGCTGTCGCAGCAGGCGACGATCATCGCGGCCGGAGACTGGCCATCCGCTGCCAGCTGCGACAGGCGCATGCGCGTCGCCGGTTCGAGTTCCTTCCGCCAGCCATGGTGGCGGTCGACAAGGAACTTTGGAAGCGGGCGTGCTTCTTTCATCGGCTAATCCTCGAACTGGCGAAACGACACTGCATTTACCTAAACAACGCACGACATTAATGCGCTTTCGGCCCCATGAAAACCTCGCCCTTAACGCTTGTTTCAACGAAACATGGCATCTCAGTCCGTGGGTGGACAGGGGACGAGTATGCTTCAACACGATCCGATTCAGTTCTTGCCGCAAGAAGTGGCAAACATCGACACGTCGCGAATTCTGGTTCTGCGCCAGTCTGTCGGCGATGAGCGCTGCCGGGAAATCATCGAGGAGGTCGTATATCACCTCTCCGAGCGGTTGACCAAGCTTGAGACCGCACTTCACGAATGGGATGGCGCGGAGATGCGTGCGCTGGCCTCGCGGCTGGCGAGCCTCAGCGAGCAGGTCGGGCTTGCCGATTTCGCCCGCGTGTCGCGCGATCTGTGCCAGTGCATCGACGCGGAAGACCCGATTGCGACGGGTGCCGTGGCTGCGCGGCTGCTTCGGTTGGGCGACGAGTCCATCCTGTCGGTCATGCTCTACGCGGATCAGGCGGCGCTCTAGGACTGGCTTGCGCCTTCTGGCGGTCGGGCCTGACCATGCCGAAGCCGAATCCCGACCCGGAGGGCAAGATTTCCTTTTCGGGTTCTGGCCCTGCTCAGAACCCGAACTGCGGGAATTCTGTGCAAGACCGTGCTGCGGTCTTGTGGTTGGCGGAGTGTGAAAGCTAGGGTTCATCGGGCAGGAAACCACGCGGAACCGCCCGATGCCCCTACCACCGCCCAACACCCCGACAATCCCGCTCCATGTGATCGAGGCACGCAGTCTTGACGCCTGGCTCGACGCTGCCGATGCGCGGCCTCGAGCCTGGGTGGAGGCAATGGGTTTCCGGGCGGGCCTCGGTGAAGTGGTCTGTCTGCCGGACGAAGAGGGCGGGATCGCAGCGGCTCTGGTTGGCTGGGGAACGCCGGAGGCGCGTGCGCGCGACAGGTTTCATCTCGCCGCTGCCGCGGACAGGCTTCCGCCACATCACTACCAGCTTGTCCTGCCGCCCGATCTCGAAATCGACCCTGCTCTCGAAACGCTGGGCTGGCACCTTGGCCAGTACCGTTTCCAGCGCTACAAGGCCTCCGACGCCCCTCAGCCCGTGCTTACCTGTCCCGATACGGTGGATACCACGCGGCTTGCGGCCATCGAGCGCGGCGCCTCGCTCTGTTTCGATCTGATCAACACACCCGCGCGGGACATGGGGCCGGAGGCGCTCGAACAGGCTTTCCGAAAGGTCGCCACTGCGTGCGGCGCGGAAGCGACCGTGCTCTCCGGTCACGCCGCTCTTGAGGCCGAGAACTTCCCGATGATAGCCGCGGTGGGCGCTGCCGCCACGCAGGAACCCCGGCTTCTCGACATGCGCTGGGGGCGGCCGGATGCGCCCACGGTCACGCTTGTCGGGAAGGGGGTCTGCTTCGACACGGGCGGGCTCAACATCAAGCCCGGTGCATCCATGGGCCTGATGAAAAAGGACATGGGCGGCGCTGCAACTGCGCTCGGGCTCGCGCAGACGATCATGGAACTGGGGCTCGATCTGCGGCTTCGGGTGCTGATCCCGGCGGTGGAGAACGCGATCTCCGCGCCGGCGTTCCGCCCGGGTGACATCCTTCCAAGCCGAAAGGGGTTGTCGGTCGAGGTCAACAATACCGATGCTGAGGGCAGGCTCGTGCTGGCCGATGCTCTGGCGCTGGCCGATGAGGAGAATCCTGATCTGATGATCAGCCTCGCCACGCTGACGGGTGCGGCACGGGTGGCCCTCGGGCCGGATGTGCCGCCCTTCTTCACAGATGACGAGGATCTGGCGGCGGCGCTTGCTGCCGCCGCGCGTCGGGTCGCTGATCCGCTGTGGCGATTGCCGTTCTGGGACCCTTACGAGCCGATGATCGAGCCGGGTATCGCCGATCTTGATAACGCACCCAAGGGTGGAATGGCCGGTTCCATCACGGCGGCGCTGTTCCTGCGCCGCTTCGTCGGTAGCGATCGGTCCTACGCGCATTTCGACATTTACGGTTGGACACCTAGCCCGAAACCCGGTCGACCCAAGGGCGGGGCCTATCAGGCGGCAAGAGCGCTGCTCGACGTGCTGGAGGCGCGGGCATGGAAGCGGACCTGACCCCTTTTGCCGGCCGGCTCGTGCCGCGTCGGCCCGATCTCGCCGCCGAATACCTGAAGGGCCAGGTCGCCGCGGAACGTTTCGAGCAGGGCGTGTCCTGCGTGGTGACGGCACCGATTCTCGACCTGGCGCTTTCGCCGGAGCCGAATGCCGGCCTTGCGACACAGCTTCTTTATGGCGAGAGCTTCACGGTCTACGAGGATCGCGGCGACGGGCTTGCCTGGGGGCAATCCGGTTGGGACGGCTATGTCGGGTTCGTCGCCTCGGCCGGTTTGGCGACGCTGGGTGTATCGGTGCCGACACAGCATCGCACGGTCACCGCACTTTCGAGCCACATCTATACGCGGCCGGACATCAAGGCGCCGGTCTTCAGGTCGATACCCTACCTGGCCGAGGTCGCCACCGTGGCGGAAGAGGGGGCATTCTACCGTCTGGCGCGCGGGGGATACGTGCCTCGTGTCCATTTCGAAGCGCGCCCTGGCGATGCGGTCGACCACGCAAGGCGATTCCTGGGCGCACCGTACCTATGGGGCGGGCGCAGCGCGCGGGGTCTGGACTGTTCCGCATTGGTCCAGCTCGCCTTCCGTGCGGCCGGACAGATGGACTGCCCGCGCGATTCGGACATGCAGGAGGCGCTGTTCGGAACGAAGCTCGCGGAGGGCGACGCACCGGCGCGGGGGGATCTGCTGTTCTGGAAGGGGCATGTCGCGATGTGTACGGGCGAAGGCACGATCATCCATGCCAACGCCCACCACATGGCGGTTGCCGAAGAGGCCCTTGAGGGCGCGGTTCAGCGGATTCTCGATACGGGCGGGGGGCCTGTCACGAGTCTTCGGCGCCCGCCCGTCGGATGATGATGGGAATCCGGGTGCCGGGCGTCACTTGGTCAGAATGAGTTTTCCCTGCCGGGTGATGCGCAGAACGTAGCGCATTCCGTCGAGCAGAACCTCGGCTTCGCGGTTGCCGCGGGTCAGCACGCGTGCATCATGCACGGGGCGGGGTTCGGCGAGGCGGGTCTGTTCACGGCGGAACGTCTGAGAATGGACTGGTGCGTTCACGGCTGATCCTCCATGGGGCCTAATTTCAGGTTCCGGACCCGAGGCGACACGACACCCACTGGCGCGTGACGATGCTCTCTGGGAGCTCCTCTTCCCGGTTCAACGGTTGACGTGGCGGCTGGCTCGTGAAGCTGGCTGGTAAAAAGAACATGACTAAATTAGTCGGGTTAATCAAGCATCATTTTCAGACCCTTGTGCTTTCGGCGGATTCCGCGCTCTCCTCTGGCCGTTCAGTGGATGAGGGAGACGGGCATGTCGTGGATAGATCCGGGATCTGGTGAGGGTCTTACCCACCCCCAGGCCGTTGCGTGCATGGCAAATTGCCGGGCCGTGCTTCTGGGTGAACAGCATGACCGGGCGGAGGACCATCGCTTCCAGGAGCTTTCGATTGCGGGGCTCGCCGCACAGGTCGAAGGGCTTCAGATCGGGTTCGAGATGTTTCCCCGTCACCTGCAGCCGGTGCTCGATGTCTGGGTAGAGGGACAGATGAGCGAGGCCGGGTTCCTTCGGGAGGTCGGCTGGGAGAAGGTCTGGGGTTTTCCGCCGGAACTCTATTTGCCGCTCTTCCGGATCTGCCGCGACCTTTCGTTGCCGATGATCGCCATGAATGTCGAGCGACCGGTCGTATCCATCATCGGTCGGGAAGGTTGGGAAGCGCTGCCAGAGGAGTATCGAAGTTGGATGACGCCGGCGGTGCCCGCGACACCAGCCTACCGGCGCTATCTCTTCGAGGTCACGGGCGGAGTGCGGCCCGGGCGCAAGGCGCAGTCACCCGAAGATCCCGCGTTCGACAATTTTGTGCGGGCGCAGCAGGTCTGGGATCGTGCCTTCGCCTGCGCGATTGCCCATGCGCTCGAGCAAGACGGCGCCGGCTGCGTGGCGGGCATCATTGGCCGGGGGCATCTTGAATACCACCTTGGCGTGTATGCCCAGCTTACCTCACTCGGTATTGAGAAAGTTGCAGTTGCCTTGCCGCACCGCGAAAGCAGCGGCGAGGGAAAGATCGCGGATCTGGTCTTCGCTTCTGGCGGAAAAGCGCATCTTCGGACATCGCCGACGCATTTATGACGCGCTTTTCTTGCCGGAGCGGGTTTATGATTGATGAGAGTGTGTCTACGATCATTCAGGTAAACCGAGCCAAAGTGAGGTCAAAGCTCATGTCCGATACGCCGAATCCCGATAATGCAGCCCCTCAAGATGCAACCCCGGAAGCAGCGGCTGAAGGCGCATCGGCTCCGGCTCCCGCCAAGCCGCGGCGGCGCACAACGCGGAAGACGACCGGCACGACCGCGAAGTCCTCTTCGACTACCAGAACCACCACCAGGAAGACCGCCCAAAACCCTGAAGCAGTCGCGGAAGATGTAACCGCAAAGACGGAAGAGGCTGCAAAAACTGCCGAGGCGGCCGCGACCAAGGCGACCGAACAGATGAAGGAGATCGCGGCGTCGACGGTGAAATCGACCGAGGACGCAATCGCGAAAGCACAGGAGCAGGTCAAGGCCGCCGAAGAGAAGCTCGAAAAGATCACCGAGCAGTCCAAGGCGAACATGAAGGCCGCCGAGGATGCCTTTGCCAAGTTCCAGGAGATGATGACCAAGCAGATGAAGGCCGCGGAGGAGGCAAACGAGAAGGCAGCGCAGCGGATGCAGCAGCTCTTCTCCGACCAGATGTCGGCCGCCGAAGCCAACATGGCCAAGTTCAAGGCGCAGGCCGAAGAAAACACCAAGGCCGCCAAGGCCCGCGCGAACGAAGTGCAGCAGAAGGCCTACAAGGGGGCGGAGGCCGCCGGGAGCGCGCTCTTTGGCGGGCTGACCAAGGCGCAGGCCGATGTGTCCGAGTTCGTCTCCAGCCGGATCCGTCAGGACATGGAAGCGCAGAGCAAGCTGATGAGCTGTCGGTCGCTGGAGGATTTCCGCGCGGTTCAGAAGGAGTTTCTTGATACCGCGATGAAGGATTACGCCGCACTTAGCGCGCGCTTCATGACCATGACCGAGGCGTTCTCGCCGAAGAACTATCTGTCTGACGACAAGAAGTAGGCTGACCCCTTCGAACCGGGTTGCGCGCGGTGGGATCGTCTGCCGCGCGCTTTCGTTTGGCGGTGTTGAATTGGTGCACCACACCTGACAGGTTGCTCCCTGTGCTGACGTGCTGCGGCGAAAGAGGAGCAAATGGCGGTATCACTGGAAGACAGGGCTCTCGTCGTCATCGACGTCCAGAACGATTTCTGTCCGGGGGGCGCACTCGCCGTCGGAGATGGCGACAGTGTGGTTGCGCCGATCAACCGGCTTCTGCCGAAATTCGGGGTTCGAGTTCTCACGCAGGACTGGCATCCCGCAGATCACTCCTCCTTCGCCGACAATCATCCCGGCGCAACGCCATTCTCGACCGTGGAAATGCCCTATGGCACCCAGGTTCTCTGGCCGGCCCATTGCATCCAGGGCACCGAGGGCGCGGCCTTTCACGCAAAGCTCGAGACCACCGCAGCCGATCTGGTGATACGCAAGGGGTTTCGCTCCGGTATCGACAGCTATTCGGCATTCTTCGAGAACGACCACGAGACCGCGACGGGGCTCGCCGGCTACCTGCGCGAACGGGGTGTCACCAAGCTCTGTTTCGCGGGGCTTGCCACCGATTTCTGCGTCGCCTGGTCCGCGCTTGATGCCGTGAAGCAGGGGTTCGAGGTCGCGGTCGTCACCGATGCCTGCCGGGCCATCGATCTCGACGGCTCGCTGGATGCGGCGATGTCGAACATGAGCAAGGCGGGGGTCGATCTGGTCTCCGTCGCCGATCTCGAAGCGTAGGATCCCGCCATGGCAACGATTGATATCGCAAAGCGCGTCTATGACCATGCCTGGCGGATCGACCCGATCGTGCGTTCGGTGATCGATACCGACTTCTACAAGCTTCTGATGCTGCAGACGGTCTACAAGCGGCACGCGGACGTCACCGTCGAATTCAGCCTCATCAACCGATCGACCCATGTTCCGTTGGCCAAACTGATCGACGAGGGCGAGCTGCGCGAACAGCTCGATCACGCTCGAAGTTTGAGCCTGTCGCGCGGCGAGAGCACCTGGCTGCGCGGGAACACCTTCTACGGCAAGCGGTGGATGTTCGGTCCGGACTTCATGTCCTGGCTCGAGGCGTTCCGGTTGCCCGAATACGAGCTCACCCGGCGCGGCGACCAGTATGAGCTCACGTTTCGGGGTTCGTGGCCCGAGGTGATGATGTGGGAAATCCCCGCGCTGGCAATCCTCATGGAGCTGCGCTCGCGCGCCGTGCTCAACGGAATGGGCCGTTTCGAACTGCAGATTCTCTACGCCCAGGCGATGACGCGCGTATGGGAGAAGATCGAGCGGCTGAACAAGATCGAGGATCTGCGCATCTCCGATTTCGGCACGCGGCGGCGCCACGGGTTTCTCTGGCAGGACTGGTGCGTGGAAGCGATGATCGAGGGGCTGGGGCCGAAATTCACCGGTTCCTCGAACTGTCTCATCGCCATGCACCACGACATCGAGGCGATCGGCACCAACGCTCACGAGTTGCCGATGGTCTATGCCGCGCTCGCCGAAACGGACGCCGAATTGCGAGAAGCGCCGTATCGGGTGCTGGAAAACTGGCAGCGGGACTATGACGGAAACCTGCTCATCATCCTCCCCGATACCTACGGAACGCAAGGGTTCCTGGAGCGCGCGCCGGATTGGCTCTCCGACTGGACAGGCATCCGGATCGATTCGGGAGATCCAGAGGCAGGGGCGGAGGCCGCGATCGACTGGTGGAAGCGGCGGGGGCAGAACCCCGAGGAGAAGCTGGTGATCTTCTCCGATGGACTGGATGTCGCGCGGATCGAGGAGCTTCACGCGCGGTTCGAGGGCCGCGTGAAGCTCGGCTTCGGCTGGGGAACCTTGCTGACGAACGATTTCCGCGGGCTCGCCCCCGACGATGCGCTCGCGCCATTCAGTCTTGTCTGCAAGGCCGTGAGCGCGAATGGCCGCCCGACGGTCAAGCTCTCGGACAACCCGGCCAAGGCAATGGGACCGGCGGACGAGATCGAGCGCTACAAGCGCGTCTTCGGCGTTGGGGCACAGAAAGCCATGCCTGTCGTCGTGTGAAGCAGTGGGTGGTGGCGCCCGCGCCACCACCCGCATGGTTCACGAGACTGCAGCCGTCTCTCGCCGTGCCAGCAGCTTGTCCGCGATGATATAGGCGGCAATTGCGGCGATAATTCCGTTGATCGGCGGAATGCCGGGCGAGAAATAGCCCGCAAGGCAGCCCACCAGATAGCCTGCAAAACCGGCGGGGTTGATCGCCGGGATATCCGCGGTGCCGATCTTCGGATACTGGCTGCGATGCTTGTAGAAGAAATCGGCCATGATCACGCCGCCAATGGGCGGGATGAAGGTGCCGAGCATCAGCAGGAACGGGATGAGATGGAGGTCGATGCGCATCAGGCCAAGCCCCGTCCCGATGACGGCACCGATGATCGTGACAAGTTTGCGCCGGTTGGTCGCAAGCGCGGTGCAGCCGACGGCCGAAAAATTGTAGATCGTGTTGTCCTGCGTGGTCCAGAGATTGAGAAACAGCATCAGGATGCCAAGAACTGTCAGCCCCTGCAGAACCAGAACATCCACCACGTCGGGCTGGGCATAGACCAGCGCACCGATGGCGCCGGTTGCGATCATCAAGCCGTTGCCGATGAAGAAAGCGGCCAGCGCCCCGAAAACGGCATGGTTTGGCTTCATCGCGAAGCGCGTCCAGTTGGTGGCCTGCGTCCCACCCGAAACGAATGTTCCGAAGACGATGGTGATCGCGGTTCCGACCCCGAGCGCTGCCGTCGGTTCGATTCCGGCCAGCCCGGTCCAACCGCCCGCGTCGCCCAGAGCGATCCAGAGCGACACGAGCAGAAGAAGCGCCATCAGCGGGACCGAGACGATGGAGAGGATCTCGAGGCCGCGATAGCCGATATAGGCGGTCCAGCAGAAGGCGAGACCGAAGATGATCATCAGCGTGTACATCAGGACCGGGTTCGCTTCGCCATCAACGCCCACGAGTTTCAGGAGAACAATGGCAATCGTGGCAGTGCCCCAGCCATACCAGCCGATCTGGGTGAAACCGAGCACGGCATCCGGCAGCCGTGCACCGATCCGACCGAAGCCGAAGCGGCTCAGGAGCGCGGTGTTTAGCCCGGTCTTGCAGCCGACATAGCTCAGGATCGCGACATAGATACCGAGAAGCAGGTTGCCGATCACGATCACGCTGACGAGGTCAGGCCAGAGCGGGAAGGCCGGTCCGATCCGGCCACCGCCGAACATCGTCGCGGTAAAGAAGGTGAAACCCAGGAGCACGACACAGAGCGACAGCAGGCTCTTTCGCGCCGATTGCGGCACCTCGGAGAGGGGATAGTCCTCGGCAGCGGTGTCCACCGGGTTCGCCTTCATGTCGTCCATCCTGTTTCCCTTCGGTTCAGTCTTCCGCGATGTCCTCGTGCCAGAGCGTCACGTTCTCGGGCTTGGAGAGAAACCGGCGCATGGCGTCCTTGCAGCCTTCGTCATCGAGCAGCACCACATCGACGCCCCGTTCGCGCAGGAACGGGATGTTGCCCTCGAAGTTTTCCGCCTCGCCGACCACGACGCGCGGAATGCCGAATTGCACGATTGTGCCGCCGCACATCATGCAGGGGCTGAGCGTGGTGTAGAGTACCGTGTCGCGGTAGGTCCGCTGACGCCCCGCCTTGCGCAGGCAGTCCATTTCGCCATGGGCGATCGGGTCGCCCTGCTGGACACGCTGGTTATGCCCGGCGGCGACGATTTCATTTCCGCGCACCAGGACGGCCCCGATGGGCAGGCCACCCTCGGCCATGCCCTGTTCGGCTTCGGCGAGGGCAAGGGCCATGAAATGGCGGTGGGTCTCGATGTCCTGCGACATGGTCACTCCGGCAAGCAAATTCGTGGCCATCTGGCCGAGCGGCAAGGCTAGGCGGCAGAAAACCCGTCTGGCAACGCATCCGCTCCGTGCCGGAACGCCCCGACGGACCGAAGGCCCCTTCCTGCTCAAACTCTGGACATTCCGGCCCGCGCGATAGGCAATCGGCGAATAAAGCCGGGCCTCACCCTCTTGACCTTCCCATGATGGGAAGCCCCATATCAGCCGCAATCGAGGAGGTTCGGATGCTGGACGAGCAACACTACACCTGTGATCTGATTGTCGAGGGAATGTCCTGTGCCGGATGTGCGGGCCGGGTGGAGAAGGAATTGCTTGCAGCTCCCGGTGTCGCGTCCGCGAGCGTGAATTTCGCAACCGGTCGCGCCCGCGTGGAAGGTGTCCAAGGCGCCCCCGCAGACCTTGCGGACCGTGTGACGCAGGCCGGTTATCCGGCGCGCATTGCCGATGAAGGGCCGAGACGGCCCCAGGCGGAAAGGCGGGACGAGGCGGACCTGCTCCGGCGCAATGTCTGGATCGCCGGGGCGCTGACCCTGCCGGTCTTTGTCATCGAAATGGGGGGGCATGTTTTCCCGGCATTCCACCACGCGCTGGTCGGAGCTTTCGGCACCCTGGGGATCAACCTGCTCCTTTTCGCGCTGACCTCGGCGGTGCTCTTTTGGCCGGGGCGGGTGTTCTTCGAGATGGGATGGAACGCGCTGGCCAAGGCCGCGCCGGACATGAACACGCTGGTCATGCTCGGAGCCGGAGCGGCCTGGGCCTATTCGACGGTCGCGGAATTTGCACCCGCTGCGCTGCCCGAGAACACGGCTCACATCTATTTCGAATCCGCCGCACTGATCGTCACCCTGATCCTGCTCGGTCGCTACCTCGAAGCCCGCGCGCGCGGACAGATGAGTGCCGCCATCGAGAAGCTTGTGGATCTGCAACCGCCCATGGCGCGGCTCATCTCAAATGGGACCGAGCGCGATGTGCCGGTGGATGAGGTGCGTCGGGGCGCGGAGCTGCGCGTGCGGCCGGGTGAGCGCATTCCACTCGATGGTGTTCTGATCGACGGGGCGTCCTGGGTGGACGAAGCCATGGTCACCGGAGAGCCGGAGCCGGTCAGGAAAGCGCCCGGGGACGCGCTGATCGGCGGCACGGTGAACGGCAACGGGAGTTTCACCTTCCGTGTCACCCAGACGGGGGAGGACACGCTGCTCGCGCGGATCGTGCGGATGGTCGAGGAGGCCCAGGCCGACAAGCTTCCGATCCAGGAACAGGCGGATCGCGTCATTGCCTGGTTCGTTCCCGCGATCATGGTCATTTCCGCGCTGACATTCATTGGCTGGATGATCTTTGGGCCCGCTCCCGCGTTGCCAATGGCAATCGTGAGCGCGGTCTGTGTTTTGATCGTCGCCTGTCCCTGCGCCATGGGTCTGGCCACGCCGACATCAATCCTCGTGGGAACGGGGCGCGGCGCCGAAGCCGGCATCCTGTTCCGGCGCGGTGCTGGGCTTCAGAGGCTGGCGGATGCGAAAGTCGTCGCCTTCGACAAGACCGGCACATTGACGCTCGGCAAGCCGAAGCTCACGGATCTGGAAACCGTCGGAAACCTCGACCGCGACGAATTGCTCGCGCTGGTCGCCGGGGCCGAGGCCGGGTCCGAGCACCCGATTGCGCGTGCCATTCTGGATGCTGCAAAGGCCGAAGAACTGTCGATCCCGGAAGCGGCGGAATTCGAGGCCGTTTCGGGCCAGGGGGTTCGGGCGCATGTCTCGAACCACGAGATCTTGCTGGGCAATGTCGCGTTCTTCCGGGATACGGGCATCGCGACGGAATCCGGCAAGGACGTCCTCCTGCGTCTCGAAGCAGACGGGAAGAGCCCGATCCTCGTGGCCGTGGACGGGAAACTCGAAGGGATTCTCGCCGTGGCGGACGAGATCCGGCCCGGAACGCGCGATGCGATCCACCGCCTGCGCGGCATGGGGTTCGAAATCGCGATGATCACCGGCGATGGCGCAGCCGTGGCGCACACGGTCGGTTCGGCGCTCGGCATTGATCTGATCCAGGCGGACGTGCTTCCGGGTGGCAAGGCCGATGCGGTCAAGGCCCTGCAGGAGAAGGGCGCCGTGACATTCGTGGGAGACGGGATCAACGACGCGCCGGCACTGGCGCAGGCGGATGTCGGGATCGCGATCGGAACCGGCACGGACATCGCGATAGAGACTGCGGATGCCGTGCTGATGGCCGATGAAATCGCGCATGTGGCCGATGCCGTGGCGCTGAGCCGGGCGACCTTGAGCAACATCCGCCAGAACCTGTTCTGGGCGTTCGGATACAATGTCGCCCTGATCCCGGTGGCAGCGGGCGTGCTCTACCCGGTTGCGGGCATTCTGATGTCCCCGGTCTTTGCCGCGGGCGCGATGGCCGCCTCAAGTGTCTGCGTCGTGTCGAATGCCCTGAGACTGCGCCGGGTGCGACTGGGAGGCGGCGCATGAATATCGGGGAAGCGGCAAAGGCATCCGGCGTCTCTTCCAAGATGATTCGCCACTACGAGGAGATCGAGCTGATTCCTCACGTGCGACGCAGCGAGAACGGCTACCGGACCTACGCTGAGGAAGACATCCACACGCTGAGCTTCATCCGGCGTGCTCGGCGGCTGGGCTTTTCCATCTCGCAGATCAGGGACCTCCTGCGCCTCTGGCAGGACAAGGGGCGCGCCAGCCACGAGGTCAAGGTGATCGCGGAAGGCCATATCGCGGAGCTTGCCGCCCGGATCGAGGAACTCGAGGCAATGCGTGGCGCGCTGGAGCACCTGACCCGCGCGTGTCAGGGGAATGACCGGCCGGATTGCCCGATCATCGACGATCTGGCCGGTAACTTGAAGGGAGGCACCTCACTCGACGAGTGAGCGCGACCCCATCGTGAGGTATTTCTGCCGTCGGGCAATGCGAAGCGATTCGCGATCCATGCCCTGAACCTCGGCGAGCATTCCGGATATCGCGATCCGCACCCCGTCGACGGCTGCAAGCCGATGGCGCTGTGCACCGCCGATCGGTTCGGGAATGATGCGGTCGCAGACGCCGAGCGCGAAAAGATCCTGCGCCGTGAGCTTCAAGGCTTCGGCGGCCTCGCGCATCTTCTCGGCATCTTTCCAGAGGATGGAGGCGCAGCCCTCGGGCGAAATCACGGAGTAAATGGAGTGCTCGAGCATCGCCAGGCGGTCGGCCGTGGCGAAAGCGACTGCGCCGCCGGATCCGCCTTCGCCGATGATCACCGAGACGAGCGGCACGCCGAGCGCGAGGCATTTCTCGGTCGAGCGCGCAATGGCTTCTGCCTGCCCGCGCTCTTCCGCGCCCTTGCCCGGATAGGCGCCGGGCGTGTCCACCAAGGTGACGACCGGGAGATTGAAGCGGTCCGCCAGATCCATCAGCCGGATGGCCTTGCGGTAGCCCTCGGGTCGCGCCATGCCGAAATTGCGTTCGATCCGGCTCTTGGTGTCATTGCCCTTCTCATGGCCGATCACCACCACCGGGCGGTCGTCGAACCGGGCCACACCACCCATGATGGCCTGGTCATCCGCGAAGTTCCGATCTCCCGCGAGCGGCGTCCACTCGGTGAACAGCGCGTCGATATAGTCTTTGCAATGCGGCCGATCCGGGTGGCGCGCGACCTGGCATTTCCGCCAGGGGTTCAGGTTTCGGTAGAGTTCATCGAGCAAGGCCGAAGCCTTCGCGTCCAGCGCGGCGGCCTCCTGCTCAACGTCCATTTCCGAGTTCGAGCGCGCGAGCGCCCGCAGTTCCTCGGCCTTGCCTTCGATCTCGGCGAGGCCCTTCTCGAAATCGAGGTAGGTCATCTGCACCCCTGCTATGGTCGTGCTCTATATGCCTTTGGAGACAGGGCTTTGCAACTGGACCCGAACGGATCGGGCCGGAGATGGGTCGCGGGCGGCGGAACAACCGCCGACCGCGCCCGACCGCAGGCGACGTTTGCTGACGCAAAGGCACATGAAACCGGGGGATGCGGCGCGGCTGGAACTCTGTTGTGCATGTCAGGCCAATCCCGTGGAAGAGGGCCGCATTTCGCGGCCCCCGATTGCTCACCGGTTGTCGAGTTGCGCGCGAACGGTGCAGAGCCCGCGTCGGGAGATCCGGTAGGGCTCTCCGCTACGCGAGGCGATGAGCCGTTTTCGTTTCAGCCGTGAGAAGATGTCGAGGGTGCAATCCGAAAGGATCGCACCGTCGCGGGTGACGCAAAGCACATCCGTGATCTTGCGGCTGTCGTTGCGTTCATGGCGGATCGTGCCGCCCTGGGCGAGTACGTGCAGCACTCGCTGTTCGGGTCTGGAGATGTTCAATATCTTGGTCCGGAGCAGGTGTGATCGGTCGGCGCGGCCTCATACGGGCGCGTCGTTCAGGCTCACTCTGTTCTTCGCTGCCGCGAAGAACGGCGATCACACAATCTCGGACATCCACACTCCATCGGGCGCAAAACGCGCCGGATAGGGCCGAAAATAGGCCCTGCCGTGGTTTCAGACAAGGGTTTCGTGTCCTGCGCGTGATTGTCGCACAGGACTGGCAATCCCGGCCTTCAGCCCGCGATCATCTCGGACTGTTTGACGATCACCTGTGCCTGGCGCACGGAGGCGATGTCCACCAGCCGGCCCTTGTATACGGCGGCGCCCTGGCCCTTCGCTTCGGCCTCCTTCATGGCGGCGAGGATCTCCCGCGCCTCGGAAACGGCTTCTTCGGAGGGAGTGAAGACCTGGTTGGCAAGCGCCACCTGCTTGGGATGGATCGCCCATTTGCCGACCATCCCCATGGTCGCCGAGCGCCGCGCCTGCGCGACATAGCCGTCGTCGTCGGAGAAATCGCCGAAGGGTCCATCCACCGGCAGGATGCCATGGGTGCGGCAGGCCGAGACGATGGCCGCCGTGACACCGTGCCAGGGATCGCCGAAAACTGGTTCGCGGGCGGCATCGCCGTCCTTCGGAGGCAGCATGTAGTAATTGGCCTGCGTGCCGCCGATGCCGGTGGTTGCCATTCCCATGGAGGCCGCGAAATCGGCCGCGCCGAGGCTCATGGCCTGCATCCGTGGGCTCGAGGCGGCAATCTCTTCCGCATGGGCGAAGCCGGCGGCAGTCTCGATGATGACCTCGAAACCGACTCTCTTCTGGCGTCCCTTGGCCCATTCGATGGCGGAGCAGAGCGCATCCACCGCGTAGATGTCCTTTGCGTTACCCGCCTTCGGGATCATGAAAAGGTCGATCCGGTCGCCCGCCTGTTCCAGAACCTCCACCACGTCGCGATACCAGAACTCTGTGTCGAGGCCGTTGATCCGCACCGAGAGCGTCTTGGTGCCCCAGTCGATCTCGTTGATCGCCTTGATGATGTTGGCCCGTGCTGCGGGCTTGTCCGCCGGTGAGACACTGTCTTCGAGGTCGAGGTTGATCACATCGGCAGCCGAGGCGGCCGCCTTCGCGAAGATCTCGGGCCGCGAGCCGGGCGCGAAGAGCTGGCAGCGGTTCGGACGGGCAGGTGGCGACGGCGGAACGGTGAAACTCATCGGGTCCTCGTGCAAGTTTGTTTCGAAATCCTATCCCGCAGTGATATGATATGTCGCAGCGCTCACGTCAAATGCATTTCGCACTTGCGACATGATCCAAAAGCACAAGAGCGGCACCGGGCTTGGGCCCGGAACCGCTACAAGGTTTTAGAATGGGAAAACCGGCAGGCTCGCCACGGATGCGCAGAGCGCCGGTGGCCTGCCCCAGTAGAGCTATTGAAGATCGCCGAAGGCGCGCTGAAGCCGCGCGACCGCATCCTCGATCCGCACGCGCGGTGTCGCGATATTGAACCGCATGTGGCCCTCGCCCCCCGTCCCGAAGAGGGGGCCGTCATTGGCGGCAATACCCGCTTCCTTCCGCACCCGCTCGGTGATCTCGGCCTGGCTCATGCCCGTGTTGTTGAAATCCACCCAAGCGAGGTAGGTCGAATCGAGCGGCATGGCCCAGAGGCCCGGGATCGCGTTTACACCTTCGGCGAAGACGCGGAAATTCTCGTCGATATAGGCGCAAAGCGCGTCGCACCAGGCATCGCCTTTGGAATAGGCCGCTTCGACCATCACCGCGCCAAGCCGGTTGACCGAGGTGCCCACGGCCATATGCGCACGATGGAAGCGCTCGCGCAGGCCCGGATCGGCGATGATCACGTTGCCGGTGAGGCACCCGGCAATGTTGAACACCTTCGTCGCGCCGGTGAGCATGACGGTATTGCCGACATGCTCGGGGGCGGCGTTTGGCATCACGACGTGCTTGCGACCGGGCATGACGATATCATGGTGGATCTCGTCGGAGATGAGCAGAAGACCATGCTCTGCGCAGAAATCCGCCAGCGCCCGTTGCTCCTCGACAGACCAGATCCGACCGCCGGGATTGTGCGGCGAACAGAAGACGACGATCTTCTCCTGCCCCGTGAGCGACGCGGCAAGGGCGTCGAGGTCCATCTCGAAACGGCCCTCTTCGAGCTTGAGCGGGCATTCGTGGACCCGCCGACCGTTGGCTTTGATGATCTTGGCGAAGGCATGGTAAACGGGCGTGAAAAGGACGACGCCCTCGCCCGGCTGGCTGAAGGCCTGAAGGCAGACCGCGAGCCCTGCGACGATGCCATGGGCGGTCGCGATCCACTCCGGCTCCACATGCCAGTCGTGCCGGCGCTTCATCCATCCGGCAATCGCGGCGGTGTAGGATGCGTCGTCGCCATAGTAGCCGTGAACGCCGTGCGCGGCCAATTCGTGCAGCGCCTCGTTCACCGCCGGGGGCGCGCGGAAATCCATGTCCGCAACCCACATGGCCAGCCCGTCATCCGGCGAGACGCCAAAGCCCTGCTCGATCGTGTCCCATTTGCTGCTATGGGTCCCGCGCCGGTCAATCACCTCGTCGAAATCGAACATGCCACTCCTCAAGCACTGAACTGTCACCGGTCCTCGGCGCCCCGGTGTTGGAGTTGCTCGAAGGCGTCTTGTCAAGCCTCGGAGCATCGCCTAGATCGCAGGGATGGCGATCCGACCAATTCTCATCCTGCCAGATCCGCGCCTGAGGAAGGTGGCGGAACCCGTGGCCGAAATCGACGACACGATCCGCGCGCTGTCCGTGGACATGCTCGAGACGATGTATGATGCGCCGGGCATCGGGCTTGCGGCAACCCAGCTCGGTATCATGAAGCGGATCTTCGTGATGGATTGCGCCCCGCCAGACGATCCGCCGCAGCCGATGACGATCGTCAATCCCGAGATCCTCTGGACCTCCGAAGAGCCTGAGACAAGCGAGGAAGGCTGCCTCTCGATCCCGGATGTTTACGAGGAAGTGACACGGCACGAGCGGGTCCGGATGCGGTGGCTCGGCCTCGATGGTGAGACGCACGAACAGGAGTTCGGCGATCGCTGGGCGGTCTGCATCCAGCACGAGCTCGATCACCTCGATGGCAAGCTGTTCATCGACTATCTCGGGCCGGTGAAGCGCCGAATGATCGTTTCCAAGATGAAAAAGCTCAAGAAGGAGCGGGGACGGGCCTGAACAGGGCATCGTGCCGTCGCCACTTGAGGGGTTGAGGGGGGTGTCATGCGTCTGATCTTCATGGGAACGCCCGATTTTTCCGTTTCCGCGCTCGACGCCCTGCGCGAGGCCGGTCACGAGATCGCCTGTGTCTACACGCAGCCGCCACGTCCTGCGGGGCGCGGAAAGAAGCCCCGCCCCAGTCCGGTGCAGGCGCGAGCGGAAGCGCTGGGTCTGCCCGTGCGACATCCCGTTTCCCTGAAATCGGCCGAGGAACAGGCGGCGTTCCGTGCGCTTGGCGCCGAGGCTGCGGTCGTGGTGGCCTATGGGCTCATCCTGCCGCAAGCTGTTCTCGATGCCACGGCACGGGGGTGCTTCAACATCCACGCATCGCTCCTCCCGCGCTGGCGGGGGGCTGCGCCCATTCAGCGCGCGATCATGGCGGGTGACGCCGAAACCGGGGTCTGCATCATGCAGATGGAGGCGGGGCTTGATACAGGGCCTGTCCTGCTCCGGGAAGCGGTGGAAATCGGACCGGCGGATACGGCCGGAACGCTCCATGACCGGCTGTCGGAGCTCGGTGCGCGGCTGATCGTCGATGCGATTGCGCAGATCGACCAGCTTGCCCCGCAGGTGCAGCCGGAGACAGGCGTGACCTATGCCGAAAAGATCGACAAGGCAGAGGCGCGGGTGGACTGGACACGGCCAGCTGTCGAGATCGACCGGCAGATCCGGGGTCTCTCTCCCTTTCCGGGGGCCTGGGCGGAAGTCGGCGGCGAGCGGGTGAAGCTGCTCCTCAGTGAACCCGCCGATGGACAGGGCGAACCGGGCGACGTGCTCGATGATGGACTGAAGATCGCCTGCGGCGAGGGTGCGGTGCGACTTCTTCGCCTTCAGCGCGCCGGGAAAGGCCCGATGGACGCGCGTGATTTCCTGCGCGGCTTCGCCATCAAGACCGGCGACCGCCTCACTTGACGACGTTCTGCGGCGGCTGGTGCTTGTAGGTGGGCAGACGCCAGCCAAGAGCGATGGCGCCAGCGCGCAGTGCAAAGGTAACTCCCACGCAAGCAGCTATGGAAAGCTGATCGTTCACGCCGATGGCGATCAGCACAACGCTGGTAACGACGCCCGCCAAAGCAGCCGTGACGTAAAGCTCGCCCTGCTTGAGCACGAGCGGAACCTCGTTGCAGACCACGTCACGCAGGAGCCCGCCGAGGCAACCTGTCATCACCCCCATAACGATCTCGATGGGCCAGCTCGCCCCGAGCGTCCGCGCCGTGAGCATTCCGGCCGATACCGCGATGCAAAGCGCCACGGCATCGAGCCAGACCAGAACGGAGTAGCGCCGGTGGATGAGATGCGCGCCGAAGAAGGTGAGCACGGCGGCGACGCAGATGATCGAGAGATAGACCGGCTCCGCGACCCAGAAGACCTGGTCCCGCCCGAGTATCAGGTCGCGCGTCGTGCCGCCGCCGATCCCGGTCAGTGCCGCAAGGAAGGTAAAGCCGACGAGATCGAGTTGGGCCCGGCTCGCGACAAGCCCCCCGGTCAACGCGAAGACGAAAACGGAAGCGAAATCGAGAAACGCTGGAAGTGTCATTCGAGCCTCAGGCGGTGCGCTGCATCGCGGCGGTGGCGAGCCCCATCGCGACCAGTGTGCCGCCACCCGTCCGGGTGAGGCCGGTGATGACCCGCGGGCGGGTGATCCGGGCGCGCAGCCGATCGGCAAGCAGCGCATAGGCCAGCGCATTTCCCGCACCGAGCGCAACGAAGGTGGCGATCAGAACCGCGAACTGCGGCACAAGCGGGGCCTCGGGCCGCACGAACTGCGGCACGAAGGCGATGAAGAAGGCAATGGACTTCGGGTTGAGCGCGGTCACCGCGGCCGCATGCCAGAACACGTCGCGCCCGGCACCACCTGTTTCCTGGCCGGGAAGGACCACGCTCTCGGCATTCTTGGCGCTCCTAAAGAGCCGCACCCCCAGCCAGACGAGATAGGCCGCACCGATCCATTTCAGCACCGTGAAAAGCGTGGCGGAAGCCAGCACGAGCGCCCCGAGCCCTGCGACCGAAGCCGTCATCGCCACGAAATCGCCAACCGCGACACCCGCGGCGGTGGCCAGTGCCACCCGGCGCCCCTTGGACAGCGCGTAGCTGAGCACGAGAAGCACGGTCGGTCCCGGAATGATAACGAGAACCGTGGAAGCGGCGACAAAAGCGAGCCAGAGATGCAGGTCCATGGGAACCTCCCGAACGTGGTCATGTCTCCTAGAGCCCGAAATGCCGCCCGAGTGCAAGCAAAGCATGGGGTCACAAGAAGTTCCCACACAGGGCACCTGCCATGGGCTATGAAAAGGGATGGCGCGCCGGTCAACAGGCGCATGTTTGGCCAGGGGATGGAATCGCCATGATGGGCAACGAATTACCTCTCGACACGGGTCATGCGGACCTCCTCGAGCGGATGATCGGATTTCGCGCGGATGTCGCCGTGACGGCACGCGGCATTCTTGAGCGTTTCGGCCTTTCGGATGGCGAGGCAACCCCGGAATTGCGCAACCTCGCGGCCTATCTCGCCATTCGTCAGCATGATCTCCGCCCGCTGCAACGGGAACTGATGTGGCGCGGCTATTCGTCCCTCGGTCGGCTCGAAAGCCGCGTGGTCCCGACGCTCGATGCGGTGATCGCGAACATCTCGGCCCTGGCGGGGCAGGTCTCGGCGGTTCCCGCGCCGTCGGAGCAGGCATTCTTTGCCGGCGAAGCCGCGCTCCACCAGGCGACGGACGCGCTTTTTGGGATACCCCCGGCCAATCGCCGCGCTCGCATCATGGTCACCATGCCGAGCACCGCCGCCACGGACCCGGAGATGGTTCTGGCCTGTGCCCGCGCGGGCATGAACGTGGCCCGGATCAACTGCGCCCATGACGATGCAATGACCTGGCGGGCGATGGTTGCCAATATCCGTGCCGCGGCAAGGGTGGTCGGGCGCGAGATCGCCATCTTCATGGATGTCGCCGGTCCCAAGATCCGCACGGGCGCGGTGAAAAGCTCGACCGGGAAGGCCAAACTCCTGCCCGGCGAGGCGCTGCGGCTGGTGGCCGATGACGAACCTTGGGTGGACGAACGGGCGCGCTTTTCCGCACAGGTCTCGCTGCCGGAGATTGTGACACGGCTCTCCCATGGCGATCGGATCCGCTATGACGACGGCAAGCTCGAAGGGGTGGTCGAAACGGTCGTCGGTGGCGAGGCGATCGTGCGTGTGACCCATGCCAAGACCGGCGGAACAAAGCTGAAGCCCGAGAAGGGGTTGAACCTCCCCGATACCGAGCTTGGCCTGTCACCGCTGACCGCCAAGGACGAGGGTGATCTCGCCACGGTGGTCGAATGCGCCGACATGATCGGCTATTCCTTCGTAAGCCGGGCCGATGACATCGATCTCCTCGAGGAGGTGCTCGCCCGCCACGATCGGCAAGGCTCGCCCCTGGGCGTCGTGGCGAAGATCGAGCTTCCCGAAGCCGTGCGCAACCTGCCCGCCCTCATTGCCCGCGTCGGCGGACGGCGGCCGTTCGGCGTGATGATCGCGCGGGGCGATCTGGCGGCGGAACTCGGCTTCGACCGGGTGGCGGAAATGCAGGAAGAGCTCCTCTGGATCTGCGAAGCCGCCAGCGTGCCGGCGATCTGGGCGACCCAGGTGCTCGAGGACCTGATGAAGACGGGCCTCCCCTCGCGCGGTGAGATGACGGATGCGGCCATGGCGGCGCGGGCGGAATGCGTGATGCTGAACAAGGGACCGGCGGTGGTGGAGACCATCGGGATGCTCGACGGCCTGCTCGCACGCATGGATGCCCACATGTTCAAGAAGACGCCGCAACTCCGGGCGCTGAAATCCTGGTGAGGTCTGGCCGCCTGCGGGGGAGGGTGCTATCCGAAACCTCCCCTTGCTAGAATGGAAGCGCGGCGCGGATGATCATCGGGATCGGGACGGACCTGGCCAATATCGAGCGGATCGAGGGAACGATCGAGCGCTTCGGCGACCGGTTTCTCAACCGCGTCTTCACCGAACGCGAAAAGGCCACGGCCGAGCGCCGGGCGCAGCGCGTTGCGACCTATGCCAAGCGATGGGCGGCAAAGGAGGCGTGTTCCAAGGCGCTTGGAACAGGGCTCCGGATGGGAATTGCCTGGAAGGACATGGGCGTGCTGAATATCCAGACGGGCCAGCCGACCATGCGCCTCACCGGCTGGGCGGCCGAACGGCTGAAGGAACTGACACCCGACGGGCACAAGGCCTTCGTCCATGTGACGCTCACCGACGACCACCCCTGGGCGCAGGCCTTCGTGGTGATCGAAGCCCTGCCCGACATGGAGTCACCAGCGCGTCATCCGCCCCGGCGCCTGCCTTGACAGGCTGAGGGCCAGCCGTCACAAGGCGTTTCTGCCTGGGCCCCGTGGAATCTGTTGATGGCGACCAAAACGAAAGCTAAGGGCGGTATCGTCGAACTGATAAAGACGATCGTCTACGCGCTTCTTCTCGCAGGTGTGATCCGCACGCTGTTCTTCCAGCCGTTCTGGATCCCGTCCGGCTCGATGAAGCCAACGCTGCTGATCGGCGATTTCCTCTTCGTCAACAAGATGGCCTACGGCTATTCGCAGCATTCCTGCCCGTTCTCGATCTGCCCGTTCTCGGGGCGCATCCTGGGCTCGGAACCCGATCGCGGCGATGTGGTGGTCTTCAAGCACCCGGCCAACGGGTCGGACTACATCAAGCGGCTTGTCGGCCTGCCGGGCGATACCGTTCAGATGAAGGAGGGGATCCTCTATATCAACGGGGAAGCGCTGCCGCAGGAACCCGATGGCGTATTCGTGGAACCCTACGAGCGTCAGGGCCCGATGCGTTCCATGCCCCGGTGCGAAAACCGCCCAGCCGCTGACGGCGGCGAGTGCATCAAGCAGGAAGCGATCGAGACGCTGCCCGAGGGCCTTCAGCATGCCGTGCTCGACATCGAGCCGAGCTTTGGCGACAACACGCCCGTCTTCGTCGTGCCGGAAGGAGAATACTTCTTCATGGGCGACAATCGCGACAACTCCATGGACTCGCGCTTTCCGCGCAGTGCCGGCGGCGTCGGTACCGTGCCCTTCGAAAATCTCGTGGGCCGCGCCGATCGCGTGATCTTCTCCTCTGCCGGATCGTCGATGCTGGCCTTCTGGACCTGGCGGCCGGATCGCTTCTTCGCGAGGATCGATTGAAGCTCAGCCGGGCGCTTTCGGACGCAGCCAAGCGGCTGGGGCATGGCTTTACCGATCCTGCCCTGCTGATCGAGGCCCTGACCCATCCGTCGATGAGCACGCGGCCCAACAACCAGCGCCTCGAATTCCTGGGTGACCGGGTGCTCGGGCTGGTGATTTCCGAGGAACTGCTCGCACAGGACCAGGATGCGGACGAGGGCAAGCTCGCGCCCCGCCTGAACGCGCTCGTGCGCAAGGAAACCTGTGCCGAAGTGGCGACGGAAATCGGTCTTGGCGAGGTTCTGCGCATGGGCCGCTCGGAAATGCTCTCGGGTGGCCGGCGCAAGATGGCGATCCTGGGCGATGCCATGGAAGCCGTCATCGCGGCAGTCTATCTCGATGGCGGTCTCGAGGCGGCGCGGTCCTGCATCCTGGCACATTGGGCCGACCGGATCGCGAAGGCCAAGGACGCACAGACTGTCGATGCCAAGACGACGCTTCAGGAATGGGCGCAGGCGCGGGGACAGCAACCCCCTGTCTATGTCGATCTCGAACGGTCCGGTCCGGATCATGCACCGATCTTCACGGTCGAGGTGCGGCTCAAGAACGGGGAGAGTGCCCGAGGGCGGGCTGCCTCGAAACGCGGCGCCCAGCAACAGGCCGCCGAAGCCCTGCTCATGCGACTGGAGGAGCAATCTTGAACACTCAGCCGAGCCGGTGCGGTCTCGTGGCCCTGATCGGGGAGCCGAACGCGGGCAAGTCCACGCTCATGAACCGGATGGTCGGGGCGAAGGTCTCGATCGTCACGCACAAGGTGCAGACCACGCGCACCCGGATCCGCGGCATCGCGACAGAGGGCAATGCGCAGTTCGTCTTCATCGACACTCCGGGCCTGTTCCGGCCGCGCCGCAGGCTCGACCGCGCGATGGTCACTGCCGCCTGGGGCGGTGCGCTCGATGCCGATGTCGTCGTCCTCCTGATCGAGGCCCATCGCGGGATCACCGATGGTGTCCGCGAGATCCTCGAGCGGTTGGCCGATCAGATGCCCCAGGGCCGGACGGTGGCGCTTGCCATCAACAAGATCGACCGGGTGAAGGCGGAGAAGCTGCTCGCCCTCAGCGCCGAAATGAACGAGCTGCGCGATTTTGCCGCGACCTTCATGATCTCCGCGGAGCGGGGCAAGGGTGTCGACGGACTGCGCCGCTGGCTCGGCGAGGCAGTGCCCGAAGGGCCGTGGCTCTATCCCGAGGATCAGATCGCGGATGTGGCACAGCGCCAGATCGCGGCCGAAATGACCCGCGAGAAACTCACCCTGCGCCTGCATCAGGAGCTTCCCTACCAGCTCACGGTCGAAACCGAATCCTGGGAAGAGCGCAAGGACGGCTCGGTCCGCATCGACCAGATCATCTACGTGGCCCGCGATGGTCACAAGGGGATCGCGCTGGGTCCGAAGGGCGAGACGATCAAGGCGGTCGGGCAGGCGGCGCGGGCGGACATCAAGGAGTTCCTTGGTCGCGAGGTCCATCTCTTCCTGCAGGTCAAGGTCCGGCCGGGCTGGCTCGAAGAGGCCGAGCGCTATTCCGAGATGGGGCTGGAGTTCAAGGACGGCGACAGCTGATGGAGCCGCGGCTCACCGCGGAATTCTGGGTTCAGGCCTACCTTGCCCGGCTCCGCTTCGCCGATATTCCGGCCTTCGTGGTGCGCCGCGGCGATGAAACCGCCGGCGCGGTGATCGTGAAGCTCAACACGCTCGATGGCCGGGCGCAGGCCTTTGCCCGCAGCTTCGACATGGAGGGCAAACGCGTCTGGACCGTCCTCGCGGAGGGTGCCGAGCCCGACGTCGATGCCGCTCTCGCGCGCCAGCGCGGGTTCGACCCCGATCTCTGGCTGATCGAAGTTGAGGATCGGGCAGGCCGCACGCTTCTCGACGAGCCGGGATTGTCGGGCTAGGCTCTGCCTCGGTATCGGAGGGTGAGGTCATGAAGCCGATGTTTGGGATGGCAGGTGCGGCGCTCTTTCTGGCCGCATGTGCAGAAGGTGATGGGCGAGCACACACGTCCGGTCCTGCCGAACGCGCGTGCTACAACGCGCTCGCGAATACCCATGCCTTCGAAGAGGAGATTACGTTCGTGAGAACCCGCCGCTTCGATCAGGACAGCCTCGTCACCCTGCAGGACAGTCGGGGCATGTGGAACTGCACCGCAACCCATGACGGGCATGTCACGGACCTCGAGCCCGTCTGAGGCTCCCATCATTTCGCAATTGAATCAGTGCGTTGTCGGGCCAATCCGCGCTTGGGGCGAAACCTGCGCCCGAGCCCCGATCTCCTCCCTTGGCAGTACGACCATGGTGCAGATGCACCGCAGACGTGTGCTGTGCAATAAAGTCCTCAGCAAACGCTTATCGTTTCAAGAGTTGCAAGGAGGCTTTCTGGATGTGGCTTCGAACCGGAACGTATCTGCCTTCGGGCTTTCGTTTCTGAAGCCCCGGTCGCCAGCCTGACGCCAGCGAAAATTCCGGCCCGCCGATAACCCCGGGGGCCGCACCCGAATGGGTTCCGTCCCGCCATGCTCGGCGGGGAGGGATGTCTCATGTCCGTTCATGCCGGTCCGGCGTGGCGGCCAGTCGTGAATTTCATCGGTCGGAAATGGCCGCAGTCACAAGGGGAGGACGCATGTCCACTGAACAGCTCGAGAAAGTCCGCGAAGCCGCCGCAAATCCGGCAACCGCCTGCCCGTTCAAGAACCGCTACGACAATTTCATCGGCGGCACCTTCAAGGCACCGAACGCGGGCCGCTACTTCGAGAATACCTCGCCGGTGACAGGCAAGGGCATCGGCGAAATTGCCCGGTCCGATGAGAGCGACATCAACGACGCGCTCGATGCCGCCCATGCGATCCGCGAGAAGTGGGGCAAGACCTCGCCGACCGAGCGTTCGAACATCCTGCTGAAGATCGCCGATCGCATGGAGCAGAACCTCGACCTGCTCGCGCTCGCCGAGACCTGGGACAACGGCAAGCCGATCCGCGAAACGACCGCCGCCGACGTGCCGCTCGCCATCGACCACTTCCGCTATTTCGCCAGCTGCATCCGCGCCCAGGAAGGCTCGATGGGCGAGATCGACGACGACATGATCGCCTATCACTTCCACGAACCGCTCGGCGTGGTGGGCCAGATCATCCCCTGGAACTTCCCGCTCCTGATGGCGGCCTGGAAGCTTGCACCGGCGCTGGCCGCAGGCAACTGCGTGGTCCTCAAGCCTGCCGAGCAGACGCCCGCCACCATCATGCTCTGGGCCGAACTGATCGGTGACCTGCTGCCCGCCGGCGTGCTCAATATCGTCAACGGTTTCGGCCTCGAAGCCGGCAAGCCGCTCGCCTCCTCGAACCGGATCGCCAAGATCGCCTTCACCGGCGAGACGACCACCGGCCGGCTTATCATGCAGTATGCCAGCCAGAACCTGATCCCGGTGACGCTGGAGCTTGGCGGCAAGTCCCCCAACATCTTCTTCGAGGATGTGGCCCGCGAAGACGACGAGTTCTTCGACAAGGCGATCGAAGGCTTCGTGATGTTCGCACTCAACCAGGGCGAGGTCTGCACCTGCCCCTCGCGCGCGATCATCCACGAAAGCATCTATGACCGCTTCATGGAGCGCGCGATTGCCCGCACCGAGGCCATCGTGCAGGGCGACCCGCGGGTGGCCGAGACCATGATCGGTGCGCAGGCTTCCTCCGAGCAGCTTGAGAAGATTCTGTCCTACATCGACATCGGCAAGCAGGAAGGCGCGGAGCTTCTGACCGGTGGCGGCCGGAACAGCTTCGGCGGTGATCTCGAAGGCGGTTACTACGTCAAGCCGACCGTTTTCCGCGGCAACAACAAGATGCGGATCTTCCAGGAAGAGATCTTCGGACCGGTCCTGTCGGTCACGACCTTCAAGACCGCCGAAGAGGCGCTCGAGATCGCCAACGACACGCTCTATGGCCTCGGCGCCGGCGTCTGGTCCCGCGATGCCAACACCTGCTACCGCTTTGGCCGCGCGATCGAGGCGGGCCGTGTCTGGACCAACTGCTACCACGCCTATCCGGCCCACGCGGCCTTCGGCGGCTACAAGCAGTCCGGTATCGGCCGCGAAAACCACCGCATGATGCTCGACCACTACCAGCAGACCAAGAACATGCTGGTGAGCTACTCCACATCGAAGCTCGGGTTCTTCTGATTTCCTCCCGACCTGAGCAACTTGAGGGGGTCCGCGTCGCGGGCCCCTCTTTTGATGCGGGATGGCAGGCCCGATCCCGCTCCATCCGCGGATACCTGAACTGAAGGAAAGCGCGCCATGACCGAAACCGGCATCACATGCGTCACGGATGACGCTCCCTTGGCGGGAACGGAAGAGTTCACCCGCGTGACGGCGACGCAGGCCGCACGGCAACTTCTGGCGGCGATCCGCGCCGATCACGGCGAGGTGCTGTTTCACCAGTCCGGTGGCTGCTGCGACGGCTCATCACCCATGTGCTACCCGGTCAATGACTTCCAGGTCGGCGACACCGACGTCTGCCTCGGCGAGATCGACGGGACAAAGGTCTGGATCTCCGGGCCGCAGTTCGAGGTCTGGAAGCACACCCAGCTCATACTCGACGTGGTGCCAGGGCGGGGCGGGATGTTCAGCCTCGACAATGGCCGGGAGAAACGATTCCTCACCCGCTCGCGGCTCCTGCGCGATGAGGAACTCGAACACCTCGATGGCGCCGGATAGCCGCCACAATTGCTTCACGTGAAACGCGGCGCCACAAGATATTGGGAAGGTTAACCTTGTCCGCCCCGGTCTATTCGTCGAACCAGCAGCTTCGCGGAAGCCGGAAGGCGCCAAGCGTACCGACGAAGAATCCTTCCGTCGCTTCCCAGGTCTCGATGGGCTCGGCCTCGGCGCAGCGAGCGGGCGGCTTTGCCTTCTTGCTGATGTAGAGGACCTCGCCTCCTTCGCGCGGCAAGGGGTGGGATTGCGCGTAATGGTGCTTCGGAAACCCCTCGGGCGGCTCCGAGTAGAGGGCGAGATCCGACCCCTTCAGCGTGTAGAAGAAGTCGGCAAGGATCGCCCGGTTTTCCGAGACCAGCGTGTCGAGCCCCTCGCGCTCCGCTATCGTCGCGGCGCGCTCGCTCACGGCCCTCATGCCGATATAGCGGTCCATCAGCAGGTTGCCCGAGCCGATTCGCAGGCTGTCCGCGAAAATGACCAGAACGGGCAGGGCGATGCACAACACCCCGTTCACCGCAAAAGAAGCCTTCAACCAGGCGGGGAAGCGCACGAGCAGCGACATGCCAAGAAGCACGGCGGCGATATGGCCCGCAGCGGCCCAGTTGGCATTCGCCCCGGAAAGAACCGCCTGAACACTGACAATCACCAGCGTGGGCAGGGCCATGAGTGCAAGAAACGCGGTTTCGGGCCGCCGCGATGCCGTGCGCAGTGCAACCAGGAAGGCCGCGAACAGCACCGGGCCGGAAACCGCGAACTGTCCGCCCCAGAATTCGAGCAGCTTGCCGAACTCGAGTTGCAGCCCCCTGTAGTCCGCATTGTCGGCTGTGTGCTGCAACGTGGTGAGATCGTTGCTCAGGTTCCACCAGATGTTCGGGGAAATCACGATCAGCGCCACCACCGCCGCGATGCCCGCATCGCGCCAGGAGATCCGCGCGCTCGGCAGCAGGAACGCGCAAAGGGCGGCGGACACCGGGAAATAGATCATGGCATATTTCGACATGAGTCCCAGCCCGATCGCCGCACCCATGGCAACCGCCCATGCGGTCGAGGGTTTCTTGCCAAGCTTTACGAAGGCCAGAAGCGCAAGCGCGAAGAAGAAGAGCATGGGGGTATCGGTCGAAACCAGGAGGCTCGCGAGCGCCACACCGGGCAGGGTGGCGAAGGCGAGTCCGGCCAGCGACCCGACCCGCGCACCGAGCAGCTGCCGCCCCGTTGCCATGACCAGAAGCGCGGTTCCGGCATGGATGATCGCGAGCGGGACATGGATCCAGAAGGGCGAATCGGTCCCGATCGTGGTGGAAAGCCGCAACAGCCAGCCGATCAGGGGCGGCTTCGAGTAGTATCCCCAGTCAAGCTCCTGCCCCCAGAACCAGTATTGCGCTTCGTCGACGAAAAGCTCGGCCGTGGAAAACGGCAGCAGCGCAATCCGCCAGAGCGTGATCGCCGCAATCCCCGCGAGGCAAAGCTGCAGGAGGCGCCTGTCAGGCTGCGGATCGTTTTTCGGCATAGATCAGGTAGAGGTTGCGCGAATAGATGATGATCCCGGTCGCCTGACCCAGGATGAAGACCGGGTCTTCCCGATAGACCGCATAGGCAAAGAGAATCAGCCCGCCCGCTATGGAGAAATACCAGAATGCGATTGGCATGACCGATTTGCCGGCCCGTTCCGAACTGATCCACTGGATAAGAAAGCGCATGGAGAACATGAGCTGCCCGGCAAGGCCCACGGCGACCCACCAGAATTCACCCCAGCTGTGAACACGCAGGAAATTCATCAGTCCTTCGAAACTCATCCTTCGCCCCGCATCTCCACACCCCGGACCTTCTTGCGTCGCTTGAGCAGCCAGACGACGCCGACGAGGTCGTATACACCAACAATCGCGCGCCCGAGGTTGGAATATTGCGAGGATCCCGCGTGGCGTGGCGCATGGGACACATCGGCATGGAGAACCGTCCAGCCGTCGCGCGCCGCCAGTGCGGGAAGGTAGCGATGCATGTGGTCGAAATAGGGAAAGGCAAGAAAGGCATCCCGCCGGAAGAGCTTCAATCCGCAGCCCGTATCCCGCGTGCCGTCCTTCAGAAGCCGGGCGCGGATGGCATTGGCGGCCTTCGAGGCCCAACGCTTGGAGGCGGTATCCTGTCGCCCGACGCGCTGGCCGGCCACAAGCGCGACATCTTCCGGGAAGGCCCGCCCGTCGATCTTCTCGATCAGCTTCGGGATCTCGGACGGGGGGTTCTGGCCATCCGCATCGAGCGTCGCGATCACCGTGCCACGCGCCGCCAGTACACCGGAATGCACCGCCGCGGATTGCCCGCCGCTCGTCTCGTGCTGAATGAGCCGCACGAACGGGTATATCGCGGCCATCTCCCGGACCTTCGCGGCCGTGTCGTCCGTTGAGCCGTCATCGACATAGATGATTTCGTAGGGCGCATGCGCCGCGCAGGCGGCCACGATCCCTTCGACGACAAGTTCGATGTTTCCGGATTCGTTCTTGGCGGGAATCACGATCGAGAGCCATGGGTGCTCATCTGGCAACCGGGTCTCTGTCGCCATGTCAGTCAGGCCTCGCTTCGCAGATCGTCCTAGCGTCATGCTCCGGCGCGAAGACCGGACTGGTCGGAGTGAGAGGATTCGAACCTCCGACCCCCTGCTCCCGAAGCAGGTGCGCTACCAGGCTGCGCTACACTCCGACACCGGCGGGCTAATAATACACCATTCGCGCTAGTGCAACGCCGATTCGCTCATGCAGCGCTCCGATCCGCCCATGATGGGAAATGCGGTTAATTCTCCGCCCCCGCAGCCAAGGGAAGGTTTGGCAACACCACATTGTTCGGGTATCGTCGAAGCATGAGTGAAGCCCCGGATTTTGCAAAGATTGCAGCGCTGATCGGTGATCCCGCGCGGGCAAACATGCTGGCCGCACTTCTGTCCGGACGGGCTCTCACGGCGACGGAACTGGCGGGCGAGGCGGGCGTGACGCTTCAGACCGCGAGTTCGCATCTCTCCAAGCTGAACCGGAGCGGCTTGATCGCCGTCCGAAAGCAGGGGCGGCACAAGTATTTCAATCTCGCGGGCCGGAACGTCGCGGAGGTGCTCGAAGGCCTGATGGGGCTCGCCGCCGACGAAACCGAGCCAAGAACCAGGCCCGGCCCGCAGGACCCTGCACTTCGCCATGCGCGCGTCTGCTACAATCACCTCGCGGGCGATCTGGGCGTGCAACTGTTCGAAAGCCTTCGTAGCCGGGGCTTTCTTGCGGGCGAAGATGAGGGCCTGCACCTGACGGATGCGGGCCGATCCTTCGTCCACGGGTTCGGGATCGACGTGGCCGCGCTCGAAGAGGCCCGCGCGCCGCTCTGCCGAGAATGTCTCGACTGGAGCGAACGCAAGATCCACCTCGCCGGCAGTCTCGGTCGGGCGTTTCTCGCGCGATTCGAAACACTGGGTTGGGCCGAACGGGTCGAATCGACCCGTATCGTCCGGTTTTCACCCCGCGGCGAGGAACTCTTCGCCCGGACCTTCCCCCTCGCGCAAAGCCTTTAGGCCACGCCCTCTCCGAAGGCCTCGCGCCGCGCCTCATCCATCAGCGAGCGCATCCGGCGGATCGAACTGTCGAGCCCGGAGAAGATCGCCTCGCCGACGAGGAAATGCCCGATGTTCAGCTCCATGACCTCGGGGAAGGCCGCAATCGGCTTCACGTTCTCGAACGTGAGGCCATGACCTGCATGAACTTCGAGGCCCAGCTCATGGGCGAACTGCGCCATCTCGCGCAGACGCTCGCATTCGGCATCCCGTGCGGCGACATCTCCCGCGATGTCATGCTCGCAGTAGGCGCCGGTATGAAGCTCGATGACCGGAGCGCCGATGCGGTGCGCGGCTTCGATCTGGCGCCTGTCGGCCGCAATGAAGATCGAGACCCGGCAACCGGCATCCCTCAGCGGGGCGATGAAATGCGCGAGCCGGTTCTCGTCGCGCGCAACCTCGAGGCCGCCTTCCGTCGTCCGTTCCTGACGCCGCTCCGGCACGAGGCAGACCGCATGGGGCTTGTGGCGCAGGGCAATGGCCTGCATCTCGTCGGTCGCTGCCATTTCAAGGTTCAGCGGGATCTCGATACCCTTCGAAAGGGCTTCGATGTCCGCATCGGTGATGTGACGTCGATCTTCACGCAGATGGGCGGTGATCCCGTCAGCACCGGCGGTTTCCGCAAGCCGCGCCGCCCGAACCGGGTCAGGATAGGGGCCGCCACGGGCATTCCGCACCGTGGCCACATGGTCGATATTCACGCCGAGGCGCAGTCGCCCCAGCGGTTCGGACTTGGTCATATTTGGGGGACCTCAATTCGTCGCCGTTTTCTTCGTCGCAATATAGGACGTCTTTTTCGAGGCGTCACTTTTTCCGTTGGCCTCGGCTTTCGCTTCAAGGGCGGAAATTCGTTCCAGAAGCTTCGCGCGTCGCCTCACCTGATAGGCCGACACGATGGGCCGGCAAAGGAGATAGCAGGCAAGTGCTGAAAGGAGGCCGGGGATCAATCCGCCGACAAGATAGGGCCAGAACACATCCTGGAGGAAATCCGTCAGCTTGGTCCACTGCGGTTCCCCGATGCCGACGAGGCTGAGCAGGCTCTGCCAAAGTCCGCTGAAGAAATCCTTGAAGGCCTCGATCAGCAACTGGAAATTGCTGCCCGTCGGGCCGTGCCCGACGATCGTCCGGCCGGTCTTGAGCGAAACCGAGGCGATGAACGGGAAGGTGAGCGGATTGCCGAAGGCCGTGCCGATCAGGGACGCAAGAATATTGGCACGCACGACCCGCGCGAGGCCGGCGGCAAGGATGAAATGCAGCCCGAAAAGCGGGGTGAAGGAGGCAAAGACACCGCAGGCCACGCCCAGCGAGATCCGATGAGGCGTGTCGGGCAGGCGCCGCACCCGGTGCCCGAGATACTCGATCCCCCGGCGCCATCCCTTCTGAGGATACACCACCTCCCTCAGTCGGGAGAAGAACGGCAGCTTGTCTCGTCTCTTGAAGACCATCGATTCTGGCGTTTCCAGTCTGCGGAGCACCCTCTATGGCACCGAAATCCTAACTTGTCGTGGTGCTCAGTCCGCCAGAGGAAACGTTTCGGTGTCTGCGAACCTCGGCGATGTCCGAATCCGCATCAATTGCCGTGAGCACATGGGTCAGGTGCTCCATGTCGCGCACTTCTATATCCACGAGCATACGATAATAATCCGGCTTCCGGTCGGTAAACTGTATATTCGTGATATTCGAGCGCTGCTCACCGATAAGTGTGCAGATTCGGCCCAAGACGCCGGTGTCATTCGCCATGACCAGCTCGATCTTGACCTCGTGATCCGGTGTGGAGTGCGAATCGGCCCATCTCAGGTCGATCCAGCGATCCGGCTGGTCTTCGTAGTTGGTCAGTTCCGCGCAGTCGATCGCGTGGATCATCACGCCCTTTCCGCGCACCGCGATGCCGACGATCCGCTCTCCCGGTATCGGGCTGCAGCAGGGCGCTGGCCGACCCTCCTGACCGGAGCCGAGGCCGATGACGATGGGGCTGGAGGGATCGCGCTCTTCCGGTCCATCGGCGGAATGGCGGATGATCTCGGGATAAAGCGCCCCGATCAGATCGCGTCCGGTGATCTCCGCCGCACCGAGCTTGGCCAGCACGTCCTCGAGATCGTCCTCGCCCATGCGTTTCGCAGCGGTGGCAAGCGCCTTGTCCGTCGCCTTCTTTCCGACCCGTTCGAGCGCCACGCGCGCGATCTCGCGCCCGAGCCGGATCTGCGTCGCGCGCCGCTCACCCCGGAGCGAGCGGCGAATCGCGGATTTGGCCCGCCCCGTCACCACCATGTCCTCCCAGGAGGGCTGCGGTCGCTGCCCTTCCGCCCGGATGATGGTCACGGACTGGCCGTTCTTGAGCTTGGTCCAGAGCGGAACGCGTCGCCCGTCCACCTTGGCGCCGACGCAGCTGTCTCCGATGCGGGTATGGATCGCATAGGCGAAGTCGATGGGGGTCGCGCCTTTGGGAAGCTTCACCACTTCGCCCTTCGGCGTGAAGCAGAACACCTGGTCGGTGAACATCTCGAGCTTCACGTGCTCGAGGAAATCATCGCTGTCCTCGGCGCCCTCGAACCCGGCCGTGATGGTCGAAAGCCAGCGGAACGGATCGACCGCGAAGGGGTTCTCGAACCGCTCGCCATCGCGATAGGACCAATGGGCCGCAACGCCGGTTTCGGCCACGGTGTGCATCTGCTGGGTGCGGATCTGCACCTCGACCTGCTTGCCGTCGCGCCCAGAAACCGTCGTGTGAATGGAGCGGTAACCGTTCGATTTCGGCGCGGAGATATAGTCCTTGAACCGCCCCGGCACCGCCGCCCAGCGTTTGTGCACCGCGCCGAGCGCCACGTAGCAGTCGACGGCGCTCGCGGTGATGATGCGAAAACCGTAGATGTCCGAGAGGCGCGAAAAGCCCTCGCCCTTCTCCTGCATCTTGCGCCAGATGGAGTAGGGCTTCTTTTCCCGGCCGAACACCTCGGCATCCACCTTCGCCTGTGCAAGCACGGCCCGGATGTCGTCGGTGATCTTCGGGATCACGTCCCCGGTCTCGCGCCGAAGCGTCACGAATCGCCGGATGATGGACTTGCGCGCTTCCGGGTTCAGGATGCGGAAGGAGATGTCTTCCAGCTCGTCGCGCATCCACTGCATGCCCATGCGCCCGGCAAGCGGCGCGTAGATGTCCATGGTCTCGCGCGCCTTGCGCACCTGCTTCTCGTAGCGCAGGTGCCGGATCGTGCGCATGTTGTGCAGCCGGTCGGCCAGCTTGACGAGCAGGACACGCACGTCCTTCGACATCGCCATGAGAAGCTTGCGGAAGTTCTCGGCCTGGGCGTTCTGGTTCGAGGAAAGTTCCAGGTTGGTGAGCTTGGTCACGCCGTTGACGAGTTGCGCGATCTCATCCCCAAACCGAAGCGCGATCTCGGTATAGGTGCTCTTGGTGTCTTCTATCGTGTCGTGCAGGAGCGCGGTGATGATGGTCGCATCGTCGAGCCGCTGCTCCGCGAGCAGGAAGGCGACAGCGACGGGATGGGTGAAGTAGGGCTCACCGCTCCGCCGCAGCTGGCCGTCATGCATCCGCTCGCCATACTCGTAGGCGGCGGCGATCAGGCCCGAATTCGAGTGCGGATTATAGGCCTTGACCTGGTTGGCAAGTATTTCTGCCGGAACCAACCCTCCTGCCACCGCGGTCTGGGCGATCGCAGTGGTGGGAGGCGGGTGGTGGGGCAGGTTCAGCGCTCGCCCTGTGCTTCCATCAGCGCACGCAGGAGCCGCTCCTCGGACATGTCGTCCTCGGCGGGCGCATCGGCGTTGCCGGCCAGCAGGGTCATGACGTCCTCTTCGGGCTCGTCGACCTCGATCTGACGCTGGAAGCTTTCGATCGCGGATTCCCGCAACTCTTCTGCGGAAAGGGTTTCTTCGGCGATTTCGCGCAGGGCGACCACCGGGTTCTTGTCGTTGTCGCGTTCGACGGTCAGCGGAGCGCCCGAAGACAGTGAGCGCGCACGATGTGCTGCGAGCATCACGAGTTCAAAGCGATTCGGTACCTTGTCGACGCAATCTTCAACGGTAACGCGGGCCATATATGCCTCTAGCTATTTGTGCCGATCTGTGCATAACTACCCGTTCCTGCCCTGAGGTGCAAGCCCACTTCGGGGCGTCTTCAGTTTGCCTTCACCCACAATCGTAGCGTTTTCCGGGGGTCGTGGGCCCTCTGGCCGCTTTGACCAAACCGCGCCGTTCCCGAGCGGCAGGTCTTGCCCGGATCACCGCGCTTCTTCTTCGGGCCGTGATATCGGATCTTCGCCACCCCACGCTGGATCCCCGTGGACCCCCTTAGCGGGTTTTTAACCATGTCAAATCTCGCGAACATCCGCGAGAGCCTCTCCGGGAAGCGCTTCCAGCATCTTTTCCACCGTAAGGTTAAGAACCGGATGGACCCAGTCGGGAGCAATATCTGCAAGCGGTTTCAGGACAAATCCGCGCTCATGCAGCCGGGGATGCGGAAGGATCAGCTGTGATGGCTGCTCCTCGAGTTGGCGCTCAAGGGGCAGATCGGCCCAGTGTCGCCAGATCTCGACGGACGGGCAGATCATCCCGCCGCTTGCAATAAGATCGATATCGCAAACCCGCGGCGCCCAGCGTTCGCGTCTGACACGCCCGAGTTCATCCTCGACAGAATGAATGATTTCAAGCACATCTTTGGGCGTCCGGCGGGATTTGACCGATATGGCCCCATTCACGAAATCGGGTCCTTTTCCGACTGGAAATGCGGGCGTCGAGTACCACTTGCTGGTTGAAGTGACTTCCAAACCGCACGCCTTCAACTTGTCTATTGCTGATTCGAGTGTATGTAGAGATCCGCCGATTTTGCTGGACAGGTTGGAGCCGAGAGCTAGAAAGTGATACAAAAGAGTGAGACCCACATTTTTTTGGTTGCATATTGCAATGTTTTTTAACTTCCCCTGTCGGATGAGTGCAATTATAAGGCGCTCTCCGCTAGGCGAAGTTTCTTGTCGGCTTCAGTGTCATTCAAACAGGGTAAAAAAGGAGTTGGCGCATGTTTTATCGTGACGAACGACTCGCGTTGTTCATCGACGGCGCCAATCTGTATGCCGCAGCGCGCGCTTTGGGTTTCGATATAGATTACAAATTGCTGCGTACGGAATTCATGCGTCGTGGCAAGCTCTTGCGGGCATTCTACTACACCGCGCTCCTGGAAACCGAGGAATATTCCCCGATCCGCCCGCTGGTCGACTGGTTGCACTACAACGGCTTCTCGATGGTCACCAAGCCGGCGAAGGAATTCACGGATTCCAGCGGTCGCCGCAAGGTGAAGGGCAACATGGACATCGAGCTTGCGGTGGACGCGATGGAAATCGCGCCGCATGTCGATCACATCGTCCTCTTCTCGGGCGACGGTGACTTCCGGCCGCTGGTCGAGTCGCTTCAGCGCCAGGGCGTTCGCGTCTCCGTGGTCTCGACCATCCGGACGAACCCGCCGATGATCGCCGATGAACTGCGCCGCCAGGCGGACAACTTCATCGAGCTCGACGAGCTTCGCGAAGTGATCGGCCGTCCGCCGCGCAACGACCCCCCCCCAGCCAACAACGAGGAAGGCTGACCCGAAAAGGTCTGCCAACTGATCGTTCCGGTATTTGCTGTCTCGTAACCATTCTCCCTTAAGGGGAATGGACGCTGCGGCTTTTTCAGAACACCATTGGCATAGCAGCAGTCTGTAACTGGTTGTGAGCCATGGAAATTCGACCGATCTCCCTCTCGACCGGCTGTTCCGGCGAAGGTGTCGGCACACCCGTTGTCATCGTCACGGCGGCAAACGCCTGCTTTGCCCGTTCGATGTGCGTGGCGGTCCATTCCGCCCTGAAGCATGTTCCGGCGGATCGCGATGTCATTCTCTACGTTCTCGACGATGGAATTCGTCCCGAAGATCGGGCGCGCACGCTGCGGGTGCTCCATGCCGCCCGGTCAAACCTGACCATCGAGTGGATCGACCCGGATCTCTCGCTGATCGAGGGTCTGAAGAAACCCGAATGGCACACCCGCACGACCTATCTCCGGTTCCTGATCGAATACATCGTCCCGGCGGAGCACGAGCGCGTTCTCTATCTCGACAGCGACGTGGTGGTGCAGGACGACATCACGAAACTCTGGGAGTTCGAGATGGGCGACCACCCGTTCTGGGCCGTGGTCAACTACTACCCGTCCCTGTTTTCCAACAACCTTCAAAAGATCCGCGCGCGCATCGATCCGGCTCCCGAGACGACGCTCTACTGCAACGCGGGCATCATGCTCCTGAACATGCCGCGCTGGCGGGAAATGGGTCTGAGCGGGATCGCCATCGATTTCCTGGCCCGGCACGGCGATGACATCACCTTCGGGGATCAGGATGGGCTCAATGCCGTCCTTCGGGGCGGCTGGGGTCTGCTCGATCCGGAATGGAACGTCCAGTTGCTCACCGTCGACCGGATCTGCGGCGATCACCTGCCCGCGGCAGATGTCGAACGGTGCTGCCGCGACATGCTCGATCACGCCCGCATCCTGCACTACACCGGGCCCTTCAAGCCCTGGCATCTGCGCTATCGCGGCTATTGCGACGAGGCCTTCTTCGAGGCCTATCGCGAGAGCGGCTGGGCCTCGCCCCTTGCATCTGCCTTGGAAACGGCCGGGTTGCGGATCTCCCATGCGGCAAGCCGGCTGCTGCGTCAGGTCAGAACCGCGATGTTTCTCTGAACGCGCCCCGAGGCTGCCCCGAGGCCGCCCGGCGACGGCAGGCAGCGGCCGAAAGGCCATCTCGTCGCACCAGGGCGGTTGACGAGCACGGCCCTGCGGCCACATGTGGGGCTGTAGCAAGCAAAGTACCGATCATGACCAAACCACTCGATCTCTATCTCGCCGCGCCGCGCGGCTTCTGCGCCGGCGTGGACAGGGCGATCAAGATCGTCGAGATGGCCCTCGAGAAGTGGGGCGCCCCCGTCTATGTCCGCCACGAGATCGTCCACAACCGCTATGTGGTCGACAGCCTGCGCGAGCAGGGCGCGATCTTCGTCGAGGAGCTCGAGCAGTGCCCGACGGATCGGCCGGTGATCTTTTCCGCCCATGGCGTGCCGAAATGCGTCCCGGCAGAAGCCGAGCAACGCCAGATGCTCTACGTCGACGCCACCTGCCCGCTGGTGTCCAAGGTGCATATCGAGGCCGAACGCCATCACCAGAGGGGCCTGCAGATGGTGATGATCGGCCATGCCGGCCACCCGGAGGTGATCGGCACCATGGGCCAGTTGCCCGAAGGCGAGGTCATGCTGGTGGAAACCCCCGATGACGTCGAGGGGCTGGAACCGCGCGATCCCGAACAGCTGGCCTACATCACCCAGACGACCCTGAGCGTCGATGACACCGCCCTCGTGGTCGAGGCGCTGCGGAAGCGGTTCCCGAAGATCATCGGACCGCGCAAGGAAGACATCTGCTACGCCACCACGAACCGACAGGATGCGGTCAAGACGATGGCGCCAATGATCGATGCGCTCCTCGTGATCGGCGCGCCGAACTCCTCGAATTCCAAGCGACTGGTGGAAGTGGGCAGCCGGGCCGGCTGCAAATACGCCCAGCTCGTCCAGCGCGCGACGGATATCGACTGGCGGGCGCTGGAAGGCATCCGCTCCGTGGGCATCACCGCCGGCGCTTCCGCGCCGGAAGTGCTGGTCGAGGAGGTGATCGATGCCTTCCGGGCCCGCTTCGATGTCACCGAGCGTCAGGTTGAAACCGCCAAGGAAGACATCGAGTTCAAGGTTCCGCGCGTCCTGCGGGTGCCCGCATGACCGCCCCGCCGGCAATTCCGAAATCAGCCCTGCTGCTCGGTCTTGCTGGCGTCATACCCTTCCTCTGGGGCGCGCTCACCTGCGTTTTCGACGGATTGTTCGATCTGGGTCAAACTGTGTTCGGCGCGCGGTTCGTGGGTCCGTATGTCATTGTTTTCTATGGCACGATCATTCTCGCCTTCATGTCCGGCGTGCTCTGGGGCTTCGCCACCAAGGTCGAGGGGTCCCGTGCGGCCCTGGGCTACGGGCTCAGCACGCTGCCCGCGCTCTGGGCCTTCTTCTTCGTGGGCGGCGGGGCTGAACGGGCGCTCGTCTTCCTGATCGCGGGCTATCTCGGGCTTCTCGCACTCGATTACCGCTTCTCGGCCTGGGGTCTCACCCCGCCGTGGTGGATGCGCCTGCGCATCGTGCTCACCTCCCTCGTGCTCATGTGCCTCGTGATCGGCCTCATGGGCTGATCCGGGGTTTCGGCGGTCGCGCCGAGCCGTTATCAGCAAGGCTCAACTGCGATGCGAGCCCGCCATGCCCAAGTTCTTCGCCTATACCGACGGCGCCTGCTCCGGGAACCCCGGCCCGGGCGGCTGGGGTGTCCTTCTGCAGGCGAAGGACGCCGATGAGGTCGTCAAGGCGCGCGAGTTGAACGGCGGCGAGCCCGAAACCACCAACAATCGCATGGAGCTCATGGCGGCCATCTCCGCGCTCGAAGTCCTGGGCCGCCCCTCTCCGATCACCGTGGTCACCGACAGCGTCTATGTCCGCGATGGCGTCACCAAGTGGATCCACGGCTGGAAACGCAACGGCTGGAAGACCGCCGCCAAGAAGCCGGTGAAGAACGAGGACCTCTGGAAGCGCCTCGATTCCGCCGCCGCGCGGCATGACGTCACCTGGGAGTGGATCAAGGGCCACGCGGGCCACCCGGAAAACGAGCGGGCCGACGAACTCGCCCGCGAAGGCATGGCGCCCTTCAAGAAAAAGCCTGCAAAACAGGCGCAATCGTGATCCACGCGGGCCCTTTGCTGTGTTAGTCAAAGGGCCATGCGATATCTGTTTCTTACGGCCCTCCTGACGATGGGCAGCGCGGCCCTGGCGGACATGCCGGTGGTCGAGAATGTGCGCACGAGCGAAGCCTCGGGCGGCTGGCGTTTCGATGTGACCGTGTCCCACGCCGACGCGGGCTGGGATCACTACGCCGATGCCTGGGAGGTCGCGAGCCCTGAAGGCGAGGTCCTGGGCACCCGCGAACTGCTGCACCCCCACGAAACCGAACAGCCCTTCACGCGCTCGCTGTCCGGCGTTGCCATACCTGAAGGCGTGGACCGCGTGCTCGTTCGCGCCCGCGACAGCGTTCATGGCTGGGGCGAGCCGGTGGAATTCGTGCTTCCCGATTGAACCGGGCAACTGTCTCCATCGACAGAGGATCAGAACGGGCGGTCTTGCACCGCTGAAGAATGCGAGGGCAGGCCGATGATCAAGGAATGGACGTTCGACGGGGGCAAGAACAGCTTCACCTACGAGGATGATCTCTTCGGCGATGGCGATAGCGGCAAATATGCCCGCGGAACCTACAAGGAAGAGAGCGGCAGGGATGGCGCCCTGTTCATCCGCCTCGGCGGGCAGGACGACAAGGATGTCGAGGATCTGTCCGGCGGCTGGAAGAAGACCTTCAAGCTCGAGGAGGAAGGTGTCGCCGAGATCACGGTGCGCTTCAAGCTCACGGCCAACGCCAATCTCGAGGAGGATGAATTCGGCGCGGTCAGGCTCGCGCTCGACGGCGAAGCCCATGGCGTGGACGGCAAGAACTACCTCGCGAAGCTCAGCGGCGATGGCGAGGGCGGCAGCCAGATGTCGACCGGCTGGCAGGAGGCGACGATCTCGCTCGGAACGCTGGAGGCCGGAAAGCACGAGCTCGACATCGGCGGCTTCATGAACGCCAAGACCAGCAAGACCGAGAAGGTGAAGATCCTGATCGACGAGATCAGCCTCGATGTCGATCCCGAGGGCGTGGAACTCGACAAATTCGAGGCCGAGGTTCTGGAACTGACCAACGACTTCCGGGAGGAAAACGGTCTCGACCCGCTCGCGGCCAATGCCGCCCTCACCGCCGCCGCCGAAGGCTGGAGCAAGGAGATGGCGCAGGGCGACTTCTTCGAACATTCCGATACGCCCGAAATCGTCGAGGAGGAGGGCTATGACTGGCAATCCCTCGGCGAGAACATCGCCGCCGGCTACCCGACCCCCGAAGAGGTGGTCGAGGGCTGGATCAACAGCGAAGGCCACCGGGAAAACCTGCTGAGCGAGAAATTCACCGAAATCGGCGTCGGCTATTACTTCCGCGACAATGATGGCGGCGACGCCCCCTTCGGCCACTACTGGACCCAGGTTTTCGGAACGCCTGACGATCTCGTCTGATCAGGCGAGCGCCCAGTCGATCGGCTTTTGCCCCTGCTCTGCCAGCCAGGCATTGGCCTTGGAGAAATGGCGGCACCCGAAGAATCCGCGCCGCGCCGAAAGCGGCGAAGGGTGGGGGGCCGTGAGGATCAGATGGCGGCCCTCGCCGATCAGGGCGGTCTTGGCCTCCGCCGATTTGCCCCACAGCATGTAGACCACCGGCTGCGGCAGCTCGGCAGTCGCCCGAATGATCCCGTCCGTGACCGTTTGCCAGCCCCATTTCGCGTGGGCGTTGGCCTGCCCCAGTTCCACGGTCAGCACCGTGTTGAGCAGAAGCACGCCCTGCCGCGCCCAGGCCCCGAGATCACCATGTGAGGCCGGGCTCACACCGAGATCGTCCTGCATTTCACGATAGATGTTCTTCAGCGAACGCGGCGGCGCAACCCCCGGCTCCACCGAGAACGAGAGCCCGTTGGCATGGCCCGGCGTGGGATAGGGGTCCTGGCCCAGGATCACAACGCGCACGGCCTCGGGGGGCACCATCTCCAGCGCCCGAAAGATCCGCTCGGGCGCAGGCGCAATGTTTTCCGTGGCTTGTGCCCGATCCGCCAGGCGCGAAAGCTCAGGCCAGACGCCTTCTGCCTCCAGCGGTTCGCGCCAGGCCTCGGGAAGTGAGGCTGTCCTCACAGGGAGGCGTCGAGCGCCTTGATGACCGCGTCGCCCATCTCCCCGGTCGAAATCGGCTTGCCGCCCTCGGGCCCGAGCAGATCCGCCGTGCGCGCGCCATCCGCCAGCACCGCTTCGATGGCGTTCTCGAGCCGCGTGGCTTCGTCGCCCTGATCGAAGGAATAGCGCAGCGCCATGGCGAAGGAGAGGATGCAGGCGATCGGGTTGGCCTTGCCCTGTCCCGCGATATCGGGCGCGGAGCCATGCACCGGCTCGTAGAGCGCCTTGGGGCGACCGTTCGACATCGGGCTGCCGAGCGAGGCGGAGGGCAGCATTCCGAGCGAGCCTGTCAGCATGGCTGCGGCATCCGACAGCAGATCGCCGAAGAGGTTGTCGGTGACGATCACGTCGAACTGCTTGGGCCAGCGGCAAAGCTGCATCGCGCCCGCGTCCGCGTACATGTGCGAAAGCTCGACATCGGCATAGTCGGCCTCGTGAACCTTCGTGACCACCTCGCGCCAAAGCACGCCCGACTCCATCACGTTGGCCTTCTCCATCGAGCAGACCTTGCCGTCGCGCTTGCGCGCCAGATCGAAGGCCACCCGCGCCACGCGGTCGATCTCGCTCTCGGTATAGCGCTGGGTGTTGATGCCGACGCGCTCATTGCCCTCGGTGATGATGCCGCGCGGCTCCCCGAAATAGATGCCCGAGGTCAGCTCGCGCACGATCATGATGTCGAGCCCGGCAACCACGTCGCGCTTGAGCGAGGAGAAATCCGCCAGCGCGTCGAAGCACTGCGCCGGGCGAAGGTTGGCGAAAAGATCCATCTCCTTACGCAGCCGCAGAAGGCCGCGCTCGGGCTTCACGGAGAAATCGAGCGTATCGTATTTCGGCCCGCCGACCGCACCGAGCAGAACCGCGTCCGCTTCCTGCGCGCGTTCCATGGCCGCATCGGTGAGCGGCGTGCCATGCGCATCATAGGAGGCGCCGCCCACGAGGTCTTCCTCGACGTTGAAGGCAAGGTCGCGCTTGGCCCCGAACCAGTCGATGATCTTGCGCACCTCGGCCATCACTTCGGGGCCGATGCCGTCGCCAGCCAGGATCAGAAGGGTCGGGGTGGTCATTTCGGGGTCCTCACGCTCGGAATTCGGGCCTTGCGGTAGCCGCTTGCCGCGTGAGCGTCAAGGCAGGCCGGCCGCAAGGCCCGTCCGCGAGGTTTCCCCGCAGAGCGAGGGATCAGCTGTCGGAGTTCGGCTCTTCGTATTCCGGCCGACCTTCGAGATCTTCCGGCGTCATCGAGGTTTCGACGAAAATGGTGTCATCCTCTTCGCGCAAGATCTGCACCTCGTCCGGCGAAAGCTCCACATGGTTGGAGCCGAAGCCGAGCACACCGCCGAACTGGGCGACGATCCCCTCGACCATCCCGTCACCGCTCAGAACCACATCCGAAACGGTCGCGATGGTGTCTCCGTCCACGGAGCGGATATCCGCACCCATCAGCTCTTCGCCGGACACTTCCGTGATTTCGACGGGCATGGCCTCCCCGTCGGAATGCGCCGTGTCGCCTTCCGTGACGGCCGGGTCCACGTCGCCTGTCATGCCGTCCGCACCCATGTTCTCGTCTGCGGTCGGTGCATCGGCCGCTGGCGCTTCCTGCTCCATGGTTGAAGGCATCGGTTCGTCACCGGTTGCGGGCTCGGTCTGGGCGAATGCGCTCGTCGCCATGAGCATCCCGATCGAACTCGCGAGCAATATGGCTTTTGACATGGTTTCTTCCTCCTCAATCCGGAGCAGAAGTGCTCCATTGTTTCCATGCCTATCTAACGACTGGCGAGGTTCGCGGTTCCGCCGGCCTTCCGTGATGTCGGAGAGGTTCTCCGCGGTTTTTCATTGTAATTCAGTGGCTTGGTGTCCGATCGCGCTCACGGCTCATTCACCTTGTGGTGATGCCGCCCAGGGCGGGCCAGTCCCGCGGCGCGCCGGCACGCGCGTTGCCAAACCACCCCAATTGTCTCGAATGGCGCCCCGCTCGGTCCGGCCTGCGCGGTGCAGCGCCATGTCCCGCAACGCTTGTGACCCCGGCGTATTCTGACCGGTTTCGTCAAATTGGCGGATTGCCGGAAAATCAACGTCTCGGTAACGGTTGCGGGAAATCCTCTGCATGAAATATGCACGGAATATGCATGAAATATGCATTTGCCCGAACCGCCTTCGAAGCGATTCGGCCCCTGTTTTACTGGGCCTTTCGCGCACACCCGCCAAACCGCCCGGCTCGGCCTAATGTCCTGTTAACCCTTCATGGCAGCGCAACGTCGATCCAGACCAGCCTGTGCCGCGAGGCGGTTTCGACCTCCCGCGCAAGCGGCTGACCCGGCTCGGGCCAGAAGACACCCGCATCCTGCACCCTCAGCCGGACGTCAGGCAGAACATAATCCACCCGCAGGTTCCCCGGCCCTTCGTCGTCGCGCCAATCGGCCGTGTCCAACGCGGGGGGTGTCGCATGGTCGATGTTCCGGCCGCCCTGTTCCTCGGCCGCCACCCGCCCGCCTTGTGACGCGGGTTTCACATCGTTCAGTCGTCCCGTCTCCACGAGAGCGGCGATGGCATCCGCCTCTCCCGCACCATCCTCCGGATCCTTGTTGAGATTTCCAAGCAATATCAGCGGGGTGTCCGGCAGCCCGGCCTCGTTCCCCGCGTCGTCCGCGAAGGCAGTGCCCGCGAGATACTCGGCCCAGAAGCGGATCTCGTCCCTGTTGCGCTTCGCGTTTGCGCCCTCCGGCCCGTCGAAGAGCGGCGGGGTCGGGTTGGACGCCAGCAAGGTGATCACACCGCCCGGCACGCGCACCGCCACCTGCCAGTGCCCTAGGGAAGAGAGCCTGCGGGCCTCCGCCGCCTCCGCACTGGGCCAGGGCGTGCCGTCCTCCTGCACCGGTTCGATTGCTCCGGGCAGGTCGCGCCAGAGGAACGTGTTGAATGTGCGAACATTCTCCGCCACCACGGGGTATCGCGAGAGCAGCGCCATTCCCCCATGACCGGGAAATTTGCCCCAGCCCCAGTTGTCCGCCCAGCCCGCCACAAGCCCGTCTCCATCGAGATCGAGCCCCGAGGGTTCGCCCGCGTTTAACGGGCCGTTATAGCTATGCGGGTAGTCTATTCCGGCATCTCCGCCCGCAAGCAAGGATCGGAAGGCGTCGAGCGCGCGCCCCGTCGCATCATGGTCGAACCCGGTAAGAAGCAGGATATCGGGCCGCACCGCCTGAATGACGGCCACAGCGGCCTCGATCTTCTCGTCCGGCTTTTCTTGCAGATCGCGCAATAGCACGCCCGCGCCGTTGCGGGTCATGCCCACATCATAGGTCGCGACGCGAAAGCTCTCTTGCGCCATGGCCGGCGCGCAGACAAACGCGAGAATGAAGAGAAACAGAAGGCGCATGGCGGCACGCTTGCGCCGCCGGGATTAAGACTTCGTTAACCGGCCTTCAGCCAGGGCGTCTGCGCATCCATCTTTGCCTCGAACGTGTCGATTTCCTCTGCCTTTTCAAGCGTCAGGCCGATATCGTCCAACCCGTTGAGCAGGCAATGCTTGCGGAACGGGTCCACGTCGAAGGCGATCGAGCCGCCATCGGGGCCGGTGATCACCTGGTTTTCCAGATCGACGGTGATCTTCGCATTCGCGCCACGCTCGGCGTCATCCATCAGCTTGTCCACATCCTCTTGCGGCAGGACGATGGGCAGGATGCCGTTCTTGAAGCAGTTGTTGAAGAAGATGTCCGCGAAGGAGGGCGCGATCACGCAGCGGATGCCGAAATCGAGCAGGGCCCAGGGCGCGTGCTCGCGGCTCGATCCGCAGCCGAAATTCTCGCCCGCCACGAGGATCTGCGCGTCGCGATAGGCGGGCTTGTTCAGCACGAAATCTGGGATCTCGTTGCCCTGGTCGTCGAAGCGCATCTCGTCGAAGAGGTTCTTGCCCAGGCCCGAACGCTTGATGGTCTTCAGGAACTGCTTTGGAATGATCATGTCGGTATCGACATTGATCAGCGGCAGCGGCGCCGCGGTTCCGGTCAGCTTGTTGAATTTGTCCATCTCGAGGTTCCCAGGCTGAAGCATCGGTCCGAAGCTGTCTCCGGCACCGCCGCGTCTTTTAGACTCCCGCCGGCAAAACGGCAAGCAAGTGCTGTGTCAGCGTCGCGACGCCTCGAGAAACCGCGCCACCGACACCGCCGCGATCGTTTCGCCAACCGCATCGAGCGGCAGATCCGCGCTGCGGCGAAACCGCAGGCAGGCAGCACCCATGTCGAGCTTCTTGCCGGCCGCATCGAATGCCGCGGCAAGCCTGTCCTTCACTCCGGGCAGGCAGTTCGCACCGCAGAGGTAAAGCGCCATGTGACGTTTCTGACTGGCGAGCGCCACATACATCAGCGGTTTGCCATTGTAGGTCTTTCCAGAAACCGAGAGCGGCACCTCCCAGCAGATCATGCCCCAGTTCATCGCCTCCACATAGCCATCGGGCATGTGGCTTCGAACAACGTCCAGCACGGCCACGAAATCCGCGCGTCGTTCAGCCGGGACCTCGTCGATATAGGCCTCGGCTGTTGCAGCATTGGATTGCATCCGACCCTCCTCCGTCTGCTCCCGCCAGGCAAAATAGCCCACTTTAGCCATTGGCGGAGAAGTTTGATCGAGGTCATGGTTGATCCCGATCCCGCGCGTCACACATCAGTCTCACAGAGGCGGGAAACGTCATGCGGGAGCAGGCAGTCAGGCACTGCGAACTGACCCATGCCCAAATCTAACGCAACAAAGTTTCGCTCGCACGATTGTGCTTGAAACTTTCGTTAACACCATCATATGTGTATTCGAGACTTGTCGGGAGAAGAACATGCTTGAAAGACCTGTCGGCAGACAATTCGCAGAAATCGTTCCGCGAGTTTTTGCCCTGTTCGCCATTGCCACTGCCGGAACCGTCCTCATTGCCGTCAAGCCGCTGCTCGGGCTTGCATTTGTAACGCTTGTGAGTGCGGCCTCATTTCATCTTCTCCGCGAAAGCACCGAAGCCCGGACCCCCGTACCCGTTCGCATCGACAACCGGCGCTGACCAGATCCTGGGCGCAAGCAGGGGGCAGGTTTCGGGCGTAAGCTCCGCAATCAACCCCTCCGCGAGATAGGGGCCGATCCGCGCCCATTCCGCGAGCATCACGGCCCGAAACTCCAGATCGCATTGCCATGCGTCGCGCGTGACCGGATAGGTCGCGACAGGCGCCAGCATCTTGCGAACGGGCCCGGGCCAATAGCGCTCTAGCGTCATGAGATAGCGTCGCGAGGTCTGAAGTTGCCCGACCGCGATGATCGAGCGGATGTTTCCAAGTCCCATCACCTTGTCGATGATCGGCAGCGCGAATTGCACGTTCTGGCCGGAGTTTGTGGCCCTGGTTTCAAGCAGGATCGAGTCCTCCGGTACGCCTTGCGACACGACCAGGTCTTTGATGATGGCCGCTTCTGGGGCATGTCCGCCGGGTGTCAGGCCACCGGAGATCAGGATGCGGGAGAAGAGCTTCTCCCGCCACATCCTCGCGATTTCCGCCGGAAACACGGCCTCTCCGCGCCGCGATCCGAACACGAAACAGAGATCCGCCGGTTCGAGCCGCGTGCGCACCAGGAGATAGTCGGTGATCGCGCGAATGTCCGAGTCCGAAAGCCGGGTCATGCTCCTCTCCCAAATGAAACTAGCCTCGTCAGAGGCCCGTTGACCCTCAACCCTTCGGCAGGAACTCCTCCACGGCCTCGGCGACGAACTCCGGCCTGTAGCCATGACCGCCGGGGAACGTGCAGAACTCGAGCAGGCGATCCTCGCTGTCGCGCCGCGCCCGGCATTCCACACCGCCTTCCTCGACAACCTCCTCCGCGCCGAAATCGCTCTTTTCCAACAGCATCTTCAGCGCTTCATGCACGTCGCCCTGCATCGTGGTGCGAATCATGCGGCCTTCCAGGGGCACCACCTCGTCTTGCGTGCCGTGGAAATGGATCAGGTTGTTCGGCACGGTCGGGCAGTTCTCGGGAATCGGGTCCCAGAACGTCCCCGACAAGGGCGCGAAACCCGCGTATTCGTCACCGCGCTCGCAAGCGATGTTCCAGACCAGCATCGCCCCGCCCGAAAAGCCCGACACGACCGTGCGCTCCGCGGGAATGCCCCATTCCTCTTCAAGCCGATCCGAGAGCGCGTCCACATAGGCGAATTCGTCTCCTTCGCGCTCGCCGGCTCCGGGATTGTTGGGCGTGTTCCAGATGCCGTTCACACCCTCCAGCGCAACGAGAGCGACATTCAACTGGTCCACCAGCCCCGTGAGACCCTCGTTGCGCATGGTGCCGGCTGCACTCCCGCGATAGCCATGGGCGAAGATGATGGCACCGCGCGGCTCCCCGGAGTCGGGCAGAAGAATGCGAAAGCTGCGATCCCCCAGTGCGCAGTCGCTCTCCTGCCCGCAAGCCAATGCCGCGTCCGGTGCCGTGAGCCCCGCCAGAAGGCCGAGGCCGCACCCCATCCCGAGCAACCCCAGTTTGCCAAAGGCCATGCGCTCTTCCTTCCGATGCGAATGTGGTCTCACCTGCCGGAAATCAGCATGTTCGAGGCAGTCGATCAAATAGCGTCTTTGCGAGAAGGCAGATTCTGGGCCAACCGATTTGCATATCCCTGCCCAAGGGACTAATTCCCCAACATGATGAGCTCCGGAGAAACCGCCTTGGATAGCATGCTGCCCGGCCGCCTGAACAAGGACGGCATCCGTATCTATTCGCCCGAGGACTTTGCCGGGATGCGCGAAGCCGGCAAGCTTGCCGCTGACATTCTCGACCGCATTGCCGCTCATGTCGTGCCCGGTGTCAGGACCATCGACATCGACAACGCGATCCTCGACATGATCAAGGAGGCAGGTGCCACATCAGCCACGATCGGCTACAAGGGCTACCAGCACGCGAGCTGCATCTCGATCAACCACGTGGTCTGCCACGGCATTCCGTCGGACAAGAAGATCAAGTCGGGCGACATTCTGAATATCGACGTGACGGTCATCGTCGATGGCTGGTTCGGCGACACGAGCCGGATGTATGTGGCCGGTCAGCCCAACCGGAAAGCCGAGCGGCTGATCGACATTACCCATGACTGCCTGATGAAGGGCATCGAGCAGGTCCGTCCGGGCAATACCTTCGGCGACATCGGCGCGGCCATCCAGCGCTACGCCGAGGCGCATCGTTGCTCCGTTGTGCGGGATTTCTGCGGCCATGGGCTCGGTCGCGTGTTCCACGCAGCCCCGAACGTGCTGCACTATGGACGCTGGGGGTCGGGCCCGGTTCTGGAGCCGGGCATGTTCTTCACCATCGAGCCGATGATCAATCTCGGCCGCCCCGAGACGAAGATCCTCGCCGATGACTGGACCGCCGTGACCAAGGACCGCTCGCTCTCGGCGCAGTTCGAGCATTCGGTGGGCGTGACCGAAACGGGCGTCGAGATCTTTACCATCTCGCCTGCGGGCACGTTCCACCCGACCTGGGACCGCGCGGAGGCCTGAGTCTTCCCATCGGGTCACTGCCCGGCGCCGAATTGGCGCGGGCTTTACGCCGGCTCTGCTCCACCGGAATCCGGGGGCAGGTCGCTCCCGTGGTGCTCGCGATCCGCGCATCAATAGTTGGTCGATCGGATCCGATCTATTCGGCCGTCTCCGGGCTCCCGCCCGGGGCCTGTTCGGCGGCCAGGTGATCGCGAGCCTTGCGCAGGTGGCGCAACATCCGCAGCTCGGCATTCATCCCCCGCAGCGCGTGATCGAGGCTGTCGATGGTCAGCGCCCGCCGCGAGACCAACCGCACCAGTTCATCCTTGATTTCCTCGCGATGCGCCAGAAGCTCCGCCTCCACCGGCACGCCCATGGTCTCTGGGTGGGCAATCACTTCGCGGATGCGGTTCTCCATCTCGATGCGCTGCGGCGGCACCGTGTCCACATCCTCCATCGTGCGGCGCGCAGTCTCGGCATCCTCGATCGCCGCCACGCAATGCTGGATCGCGCGCATGAGATCCTGCGCCTGCCGCGCCTCTTCCGGCCCAAGCGGTTGCGTGGTGAGATCGGCAAGGAAATCGGCGATCCCGCGTCCGACCGCGCGGGCCGCAGAGATAGCTTCGGGCAGCCTGTCCGTCGCTGCCGGGTCATCAAGCCAGCTTCGCACCGCATCCGTGGCCATCGCCTCCAGCCTGCGGCTTTCTTTGATCGCGGCTTCCACGGCCATGGAGGGCACAGCCAGCACCGTGCTGTCGAGATAGTGCAGCCGCGCAGCCTCTTCCTCCCGGCTGCGGAACCGCCGGTTCAGGTGTCGCACGATTGCAGGCGTCATCGGCCAGATCAGGAGCACGCCGATAACGTTGAAGACCGTATGAAAGAGCGCCAGAGCCAGCGTTTCGTCAGCTTGCGCTCCGACCAATCCCAGCAGGCCATGCACAAGCCCGACGAGTTGGGGGAGAAACACCAGCGCGAAAGACGCGCCCAACAGGTTGAAGGTCACATGGACGAGTGCCACCCGGCGGGCCACCGAAGTCGCGCCCCAGGCCGCCAGGAGCGCTGTGGTCGTGGTGCCGATATTGGCCCCGACCACGAGCGCCGCTGCCTGAACCGGCTCGATCAGGCCCGAAGACACAGCGGTCAGCGCCACGACCGTCGCCGCGCTCGAGGACTGCATGAGAAGCGAGAGAATCGCACCGATGCCGGTATAGACCAGCCGGCCCGCAACCGTGTCGCCGGCAATCCCCGGCAGCGCGATTTCGGTGCTGAGCCCCTCGAACCCCTCCTTGAGAAGGTCGATGCCAAGAAATAGCAGGCCGAATCCCGCCAGCGCGACGCCGAAATCGGCACGCCGGTGGGCCCCGCCGGTCATGCGCAGAAGCATTCCGATCCCGATCAGCGGCAAGGAGAAGGCCGCGATTTCGAGCTTGAACCCGAAGATCGAGACGATCCAGCCGGTGAGCGTCGTGCCGATATTGGTGCCGTAGACGACCCAGACCGCCTGGGTCAGTGTCAGGAAACCGGCATTGGCGAAACCGATGGTCGCAACTGTGACCGCGCTCGAGGATTGCACAAGGGTGGTCAGGCCGGCCCCGGTCAGGAAGCCGCGCAAGCCGGTCGACGTCCAGCTTGCAAGAATGCGCTTCAGCGCGCTGCCGGCCGCCGCCCGCAGCCCGTCCGTCATGAGCCACATGCCCATGAGAAAGAGCCCTACGCCCCCAAGTATCTGGCCCAGCATGTGCTCTCCTTCCGCCGCCAAGGAAGAGGATCATAGCGAGCGATGTTTTCGACTCAACACGGTTGCGTGAGGCGCAGTGATCGTTCCAGCCCCCACCATGGCGGCCAAAACGAAGGCCAACCCGTCTAGGATGCGATCTGAATCACCTCTCCGCCCGCCGCCGCTGCATCCTCTGGATCGTGGGTCACCAGAAGCGTGGGCAGGCCCAACGCGCGGGCATGGTCAAAGACGAAATCCCGGATCTGGGCGCGAAGGTTCGCATCGAGCTTGGAGAACGGCTCGTCGAGCGCGAGCGCCCGGGGTGCGGAAAGCAGGGCCCGCATCAGCGCGACGCGCGCGCGCTGCCCGCCCGAAAGCGTCGCCGGATCACGGTCGGCCATGCCTTCGAGCCCGGCTTCCGCCAGGGCTCGCTCGACGGCGTCCCGCCTCGCCTTTCGCCCGCGGACATCCGGTGCAAGCCCGAAGGCCAGGTTGCCCCCCACGGAGAGATGCGGGAACAGCACGTCCTCCTGGAACATCATGCCGATGCGTCGCTCCTGCGGGGAAAGGGCCGTGATATCGCGGCCACCAAGCAGAACCCGCCCCTCCGCCCGGAACCCGCGGGGCAGCGTTCCGGTGGCGAAGGCGAGGAGCGTCGACTTGCCGGACCCCGATGGTCCCATGATCGTCAGCACGTCGCCGGGCGGAACCTCGGCATCGAGCGCGATCAGCAAGGCATCGCCTCTGTGGATACGCACCTTCTCGAAGATCAGAGCGTCCGTCACCATCCGGCCCTCATTGCGCGGCGATTGCGCCAGATCAGCGCCGGCAGACCGAGCGCCAGCGCGAAACCCAGAAAAGGCAGTGCCGCCTGCAGCAGGGCATAGACCCCGATCAGGCGCCGGTCGCCCCCCGCTGCCAGCGCGACCGCTTCCGTGGTGAGGGTGGGAACGCGCCCCGCTCCGACCAGCAGCGTGGGCAGGTAGAGCCCGATCGAAACCGCCAGTCCCACGGCGCCCGCCGTCAGGATCGGACCGAGCATCATCGGCAGGCGAACGCGCCAGAACACCCGGTTCGGCCCGGCGCCCAGTGTTGCCGCCGCGACCGCGAGGCGCGGATCGAGCGCGTCCCAGGGATCGGCCAGAGACAGGTAGAGATAGGGCAGCACGAAGACCCCATGCGCGAAGATCACCGCCCAGAGGGTTCCATCGAACCCGGACCAGAGCCCGAGGATCTGCAGTCCGAAGAGAAAGGAGATCTGGGGGATGAGCAGCGGAAGGTAGAGAAGCAGGAGCGCGGCGGTGCCGGGCCGTGCTCCGCTGCGTGCGCCATGTTCGAGACAGGCCAGAACCAGGGTGAGGCCCGCGACAACCGCTCCCCCGGCAATCAGGATCGTCGTTGCGGCAAGATCGAGCAGATCCGGGCCCGCGCGGGTCCAACCGGTCAGGGTGAAGCTGCCCGGCAGCAGATCGGGAAATCGCCAGAACCCTGCCACCGACCAGATCGCGAGCCCCGCAAGCCCGAGGAAGACCGGGAGCGATACCATTCCGGCCATCACGACACCGAAACCGCGCGCGAGCCCGTCCCGTGGCGCGCGGCCGCCCCGAAGGATCCAGCGTCGGCCGATCAGGATCGCCGCGCGCTCACCCGCGACCCAAAGCGCGAAAGCCACCAGCACCAGCACCAGCTGCAATGTCGCGCCCGCGGATGCCTTGAGCCAGACCGCCAGATCGGGATCGCGCATCCAGGCCGTGAGCCGAACGGCCAGTGTCGGCGGGGTGCTCGGCCCGAGGATCAGCGCGGTTTCGACATTCGACAGCGAATAGGCCAGCACCGCATAGACCGGCAGCCGGATCTGGGCATAGATCCGCGGAAAGACGCAAGCCACCCAGGCGGCGACCCGCCCGTATCCCAGCGTGAGCGCCACGCGCAGGCTTCGCTCCGCATCGGTCTGGGGCAATGCCGCTATGGCCATCAGCATCAGGAACGGGATTTCCTTTGTGGCCAGCCCGGCGATGAGCGTCAGCCCCATCGGATCTCCGGGAACGAGCCAATCTGGCGGGCGCTCCCAGCCGGTGGCCCAGGGCGAAAGCGCCCGCACGATCCAGCCCGATGGCGCGATCAGGAAGGCCAGTCCGAAAGCGGCCGCCGCATGGGGGACCGAAAGGATGGGGGAGATCGCATGGCGCACGACATCGAAGGCCCGCGTGCCGGAGAGAGACGCCATGATGAGCACGACGCAACCGAGCGAAAGAAGCGTCGCGATCAGGCCCGTGGCAAGACTCAGGCCCGCCGATCGTGCGATGCCCGGCGTGCCGAGCAACGCGTGCCAGGGGGCAAGGTCCAGCCGTTCGCCGCCGAGTGCCGGCATCCAGCCTAGACCGGGAAGAATCGTTCCGGCCAGCCCCGCCGCGACGGGCAGGGCGAGTGCGGCCAGCGTTGCCCTCGGCGCCCAGGCAAGTGGGCGGAAGGCTTCAGCCATGGGCAGGGCGCCCATGTCCCCTACCGCCGAGCCGCGCAGGCTGGCTGCTCGGCACGGTGTCGGGGCCCGATTGTTGAGGGTTCATGCGTCAGTTTCCCAGCCCGTAGCGGCGTGCCCAATCCTCGGACAGCCGCTCCATCCAGCTCGGATGCGGTTCAGGCAGGCTTTCCCCCAGCTCCTGGGGTGAAAGCGTGGCGACACCGAGGTCGAGCGCCTCGAATCGCGCACGCTCCGCGTCAGGCAGATTCGCGACGTCGAGCACGGTGAAATTTCCCAATATCGCAGGATCCTGCGCATATGCCTGTGCTTCCGGCGACATGAGGAAATTCGCGAAAACCATCGCCCCGGCTTTGGCGTTGGCATTGAAGGGGATGGCGACGAAGTTCGCGTTACCGATCGTGCCCTCGTCGAACACGTAGGAGCGGACGCTCCCGGGCAATTCACCGTTGGCGATCGCGGCACTCGCTTCGGACTGGTTGAACGAATAGGCCAGTTCGATTTCCCCGTCCGCCAGGAGCTGTTTGAGCGTGGTGCCGGTGGCCGGATAGGCGCGTCCGCTGCGCCAGAGATTGGGCTGCAGTGCGTCAAGCCAGTCCCACAGCGGCGCGGTCATTGCGTCATACGCCGTTCGGTCCACCGGCTGCTGAAGGGCTTCGGGCTCCGTCACCAGTTCGACCGCGGCCTGTTTCAGAAAGCTCACACCGAGGAAATCCGGCGGCTGCGGATAGGCGAAACGGCCCGGATTCTCCGCGGCCCAATCTCCCAGCGCCGCAATGGATCGCGGGGGCTCGGCGAGCCGTTCCGTATCATGGTAGAAGATGATCTGTGCCATGCCCCAGGGAGCTTCGTAACCGTCCGTCGGAACCGTGAAGTCATTGACGACTGTAGGTTTTCCCTCGACGTCGACAAATTTCCAGTTCGGCAGATCCTCCGCCCAGGGACCAAAGAGCAACCCCTCGCGCTTCATCGCCGCAAAGTTGGGGCCGTTGATCCAGATGAGATCCACGGCCCCGCCCTCGTCACGCCCCGCCGCCTTCTCCGCCGCGACCCTTGCCACGGCCTCCCCGGTATCGGCAAGCTTAACCTGCGTGACGCGAACGCCGTAGCGATCCTCGACCTCCTCCGCCGCCCAGGAGATATAGTCGTTGCGCCGCGGGTCCCCGCCCCAGGCGTGGAAATAGACCTCCTGCCCCTGCGCCGCCTCCAGAACGCTCTCCCAGTCCGCGGGGTCCGGCGCTCCGGTTTCCGCCGTGGATGGTGCCCCGGCAAGGAGCGCTCCGAGAAACAGGACAGATGCAAAGGGCCGAAACATGTGAACTCCCGAGAAAGACGTGGATCATCGTAGCGCGAGCATCCACGAGGGAAACCCGCTCATTCCACTAATTATCGGTGGAAGGGCCCCAATTGTTTCAAGACCTCGCGGGATTAGTCTGCTAAGACCCCAGACCGGGGGGAAGTGGGTCCGGACGCAGTTTGACTCGAAAAAGGCTCCAACCTAGACAGTTTGCCCGATAACGATCAGGTGACTGTCTTGTGAACGGCGAGACGAGTTGATGCCCGGCGTGATGGAAGAGGACATGAATCCGTGATAATTGGTGCTCCCAAGGAGATACTGGAGGGTGAGGCGCGTGTCGCGCTGTCCCCGCAGTCGGCCCAGCTTCTCAAGAAACTGGGATACGATTGTATTGTGGAGAGCGGTGCGGGTGGCGCTGCCCGATTTACCGATGAAGCCTATGCCGAAGCCGGCGTGGAGGTGGTGCCCTCGGCGGCGGACCTCTGGAGCCGCGCCGACGTGGTGGTGAAGGTGCGGCCCCCGGAGCCTGCGGAAGTCGAAATGGCACGCGCGGGCCAGGTGCTCATCAGCTTCGTCTACCCGGCGCAGAACTCCGATCTTCTGGAAAGCCTCAAGGCCAAGGGCGTCACGGCACTTGCCATGGACATGGTGCCGCGCATCTCCCGCGCGCAGAAGATGGACGCGCTGTCTTCCATGGCCAACATCGCGGGCTACCGCGCAGTGATCGAGGCTGGCAACAACTTCGGCCGCTTCTTCACCGGTCAGGTGACCGCCGCGGGCAAGGTGCCGCCTGCCAAGGTGCTCGTCGTGGGCGCTGGCGTTGCGGGTCTCGCGGCCATCGGCACGGCAACCTCGCTGGGCGCCATCACCTACGCCTTCGACGTGCGGCCCGAAGTGGCAGAGCAGATCGAATCCATGGGTGCGGAATTCGTCTTCCTCGATTTCGAGGAGCAGGCCCAGGACGGCGCAGCCACCGGCGGCTACGCGGCTCCCTCAAGCCCCGAGTTTCGCGAGAAGCAGCTCGAGAAGTTCCGCGAGCTCGCCCCCGAGATGGACGTGGTGATCACCACCGCGCTCATTCCGGGTCGCGACGCCCCGAAGCTCTGGACCGAGGACATGGTCCGCGCCATGAAGCCGGGCTCAGTCGTGATCGATCTTGCGGCCGAGCGCGGCGGCAACTGCGATCTCACCGTCCCGAACGAGAAGGTCGTGGTCGAGCCGGGCGTCACCATCGTCGGCTACACCGATTTCCCCAGCCGGATGGCGACCCAGAGCTCCACGCTCTACGCCAACAACATCCGTCACATGATGGACGACCTCACGCCCGAGAAGGACGGCACGCCTTTCATCAACATGGAAGACGACGTGATCCGCGGCGCAACGGTCACCCACGAGAACGAGATCACCTTCCCGCCGCCACCGCCCAAGGTTCAGGCCATTGCGGCGCAGAAGCCGAAGGAAAAGCCGAAGGAGCTGACGCCGGAGGAAAAGCGCGCGCAGGAAGTCGCCGCCTTCAAGGCACAGACCAAGAACCAGGTCACGCTCATCGCCGTGGGTGCGATCCTGCTACTGGCCGTGGGCCTCGTGGCGCCCGCGTCATTCATGCAGCACTTCATCGTCTTCGTCCTGTCGGTCTTCGTCGGTTTCCAGGTGATCTGGAATGTCTCTCACAGCCTGCACACGCCGCTCATGGCGGTGACGAACGCGATCTCGTCGATCATCATCCTCGGCGCGCTCATGCAGGTGGGTTCGGGCTCGTTCCTGGTGATCCTGCTGGCGGCGGTTTCGATCTTCATGGCCGGGGTGAACATTTTCGGCGGCTTCCTGGTGACGCGGCGCATGCTCGCCATGTTCCAGAAATCGTAATCGGGGGGTAGCACAATGGAATTCGGATTCACGACAGCGGCCTATGTGGTCGCGGCTGTCCTCTTCATCCTGTCGCTCGGCGGTCTGTCGGGCCAGGAAAGCGCCAAACGCGCGGTCTGGTACGGCATCGCCGGCATGGCGCTGGCGGTCTTTGCCACGCTGATCGGCCCGGGCTCGGGCCTCTGGCTGCTCTCCGTCATCCTGATTGCCGCAGGCGGTGCCATCGGTGTGGTCGTCGCCAAGCGCGTCCAGATGACCGAGATGCCGCAGCTTGTCGCGGCCATGCACTCGCTGGTCGGCCTGGCGGCGGTCTTCGTCGGCTACAACGCCCATCTCGAGCTTGGCCGCGTGCTGGCCATGGACGAGACGGCGCGTGAGGCGCTCACCGGCTTTGCGGGCGTTCTCGCTCACAAGAGCCCGGTCGAGCAGTCGATCCTTCGGGTCGAGGTCTTCCTCGGTGTCTTCATCGGGGCCGTGACTTTCACCGGCTCCGTCGTGGCCTTCGGCAAGCTCGCCGGCAAGGTCACCTCCAAGGCCGAGAAACTGCCCGGTGGTCATATCCTCAATGCGTCTGCCGCCGGTCTCTCGCTGATCCTGCTCTTCGTCTACCTCATGGGTGGCGGAATGTGGGCGCTTCTCCTGATGACGCTGCTCGCCTTCTTCATCGGCTACCACCTCATCATGGGCATCGGCGGCGCCGACATGCCGGTCGTCGTGTCGATGCTGAACAGCTACTCGGGCTGGGCCGCGGCGGCCATCGGCTTCTCGCTCGGAAACGACCTGCTGATCGTGGTCGGGGCACTGGTCGGCTCCTCGGGTGCGATCCTGTCCTACATCATGTGCAAGGCCATGAACCGCAGCTTCATCTCGGTGATCCTGGGCGGTTTCGGCAACACGTCAGGTCCGGCGATGGAAGTCGAGGGCGAGATGATCGCAACCGACACCGAAGCCGTGGCCGATGCGCTGAAGGATGCGGATTCGGTCATCATCGTTCCGGGTTACGGCATGGCCGTCGCGCAGGCGCAGAACTCCGTCTCCGAGCTCACGCGCAAGCTTCGTGCGGCGGGCAAGGAAGTGCGTTTCGCGATCCACCCGGTCGCGGGCCGTCTGCCTGGCCACATGAACGTGCTTCTGGCCGAGGCCAAGGTGCCCTACGACATCGTGCTGGAAATGGACGAGATAAACGAGGACTTCCCCTCCACCGACGTGGTGATCGTGATCGGCTCGAACGACATCGTGAACCCCGCGGCACAGGAAGACCCGAACTCGCCGATCGCTGGCATGCCGGTGCTCGAGGTCTGGAAGGCAAAGCAGGTCTTCGTCTCCAAGCGTGGCCAGGGAACGGGCTACTCGGGCATCGAGAACCCGCTGTTCTACAAGGACAACACGCGGATGTACTACGGCGACGCTAAGGCTTCCGTCGACGCGCTTCTGGGTCGTCTCGACTGATCCGATCTCGGATTTGAAATTTCATGGGTGCGCGGGTTTCGGTCCGTGCACCTTTTTTTTTGCCAATGGCCTAGTTCAATTCAGATGGTATTTGTGGAATACTGTGTTCATTGCCACAGGCCCGCACAAAGGCCGCATAGTATTTTCAACGCATCGAATTCGTTTCACCCGCGAATGCAGCTTACTGAGTGAATACTGGTAAATTGGGGGCAAGACGCCCGAGATCTGCTTCCGGAGGCTTGCCTGCACTGCTTTCGCACGCACGGAGGACAAGGCATTGGACGGCTCCATACTTCAAACCCTTCATCGCGAACCCGGCACCAAGCGGCCATTCTACGGTCAACGGCTCGATCCTTCCGCACAACATGGCGCGCGCTTTAAGGCAGGCGTGTTCAACGAGAACGAGGTCCGCGCCGCGGCCGGCATCATGATGGCCATCGGCGGGATCGGACTCGCACATGCCTATTTCGACAGGAACTTCCTGCCGATCCAGATCGTCGTCGCGGTCTTCTTCGCCGAGTTCCTGATCCGCATCACCCTCGGCCTGCACAGAAGCCCTTTCGGCCGGATCGCGCGCCTGATGACCCGCCGCATTTCGCCACACTGGGTGTCCGCGCGGCCCAAGCGTTTCGCCTGGAGCATCGGTCTGGTGATGTCATCTGCCATGCTGATCGTTGCATTGAGTGGCAATCTCGGACCACCGACGCTCCTCATTTGCCTGCTTTGTCTCGCGCTGATGTGGCTCGAGGCCGTCCTCGGGATCTGCGTCGGCTGCGAAATCCACCGGCTCATCGTGCGCCGCGGCTGGGCAGAACCCGATCCGGAGTTCGAGGTCTGCACCCACGGCGACTGCGCCATCTCCGCGCCCCGACCGGGAGAAGCGCCATGAACATGACGTTTCGGGTCAAGCTGCCGTTTTCTCCCGATCGCATGGTCGGAACCGAGAGCCTCGTGCCCCTGCTCGACGGATCGCGCCGCGCCTACGTCAATCTCGACAATGCCGCGAGCACACCCGCTCTCCGCGAGGTTCGGGACGTGGTGAGCACCTTCCTCAACTGGTATTCCTCGGTTCATCGCGGCGCGGGCTTCAAGAGCCAGGTCTCGACCGAGGCTTATGAGGCCGCGCGCGAAACCGTGCGCCGGTTTGTCGGCGGCAATGCGCGCGAGCACGTCACCATCTTCGGCAAGAACGCCACAGAGGCCATCAACAAGCTCGCGCACCGCCTGCCGCTCGGCGAGGACGATGTCGTACTGGTCTCGATGCTCGAACATCACAGCAACGACCTGCCCTGGCGGCGACGGGCGCGCGTCGAACACATCCGCGCCGATGCCGCTGGCCGGCTCGATGAAGACCACTATCAGGAGCTTCTGCAGCAACATGCGGGCCATGTCCGCCTCGTTGCCGTCACCGGCGGATCGAACGTGACCGGATTCATGCCGCGCATCCATTGGCTGGCGGCGAAGGCCCATGCCGCGGGCGCGCAGATCCTTGTCGACTGTGCGCAGCTTGCCCCTCACAGGCGGATCGAGATGGGCCTGCTCGCGGATCCTGCGCATCTCGACTATGTCGCGCTTTCCGCCCACAAGCTGTATGCGCCCTTCGGGTCCGGCGCACTCGTGGGTCGGGCCGACACGTTTGCCGAAGGTGCCCCGGAATACTCTGGCGGCGGCACCGTCGATTTTGTCGGCCTCGACGGCATTGCCTGGGCGGAAGGCCCGGAACGCGACGAGGCCGGCAGTCCCAATGTCATTGGCGCGATCGCCTTCGCCGCGGCAATCGACGCGCTCGAGGCCATCGGCATGGACACCGTGGCCGCCCACGAAGAGGAGCTCACCGCCTATGCGCTCGCCCGGCTGGGCCGTATTCCGGGCATCGACATCTATGGCGATCCCAATCCACGCGGCGCGGGCACCCGCCTCGGGGTGATTCCCTTCAATGTCGCAGGCATGCACCACGGGCTTGTCGCAGCCATCCTCTCCCAGGAATTCGGCATCGGCGTGCGCAATGGCTGCTTCTGCGCACACCCCTACCTCGTCCATCTGCTCGGGCTGGGGGAACAGGACGTTTCGGCGATCAGGTCCCGGATCGCGCAGGGCGACCGGCGTCAGGTACCGGGGCTCGTCCGCGCAAGCTTCGGGGCCTACAACACGACCGACGATGTGGATGCGCTGGCCGAAGCTCTTGATTGCATCGTCACCCACGGCCCCTCCGGCTCCTATGATCAGGATCGCGCGACGGGGGATTTCCGGCTTTCGGAAAAGCTGGCCTGCCTGGGCTGAACAACGCCTTTGCGCCTGGGGAAATCCAGGCGCGCCCTCTTGCATTCCCGCGCCGAGGATTGTCGAATTCCGCTTGTGTCTTCCGAACAGGCCTGCCCGATGAATGGCGCCCGAATCGTTGCGCTCAGGGCCGAACACGAGGAGTGAGTGGATGAAGCTCTATGTCTACGACCATTGTCCGTTCTGCGTCCGGGCACGCATGCCTTTCGGCCTGAAGGACATTCCCTTCGAATTGTGCTTCCAGGCAAATGATGACGAAGAGACCCCGATCTCGATGATCGGTGCCAAGATGCTGCCGATTCTCGAGGACGCAGACGGCTTCATGGGCGAAAGCCTCGATATCGTCCACAAGGTGGATGGCCTGAAGGGCACGCGCCTTTTCGACGGCGAGCCGCGTCAGGACCTCAGAGACTGGCTCAGCCAGTGGAATTCCACCGTTAACGGTCTTGTCATTCCGCGCACGCCCGATCCGGTCTTCCCAGAATTCCGGACGGCATCCGCGCGCGCCTATTTCACCCGCAAGAAGGAGGCGGATTTCGGCAGGTTCGATGATCTGATCGCCGAGACGGACCGCCTCACGGCGGAAATGGAAACCGGCCTCGCAGAGCTCGCACCGATCTTGCCCGACCCGGAAGGCGCTTCCATCGAGGACATCCTGCTCTTCCCGATCCTGCGCAGCCTCTCGATCGTGCCGCAGCTCAACCTGCCGGCCGAAGTCGCCGCCTACCGGGATCGCATGTCCGAGCGCACCGGCATCCCGCTGGTGGAGGCACTGCGCATCGCGGCGGAGTAGGCGGGGCTATTCCGGCAGCTTGCGGGCGATATAGAAGCCATAGCTGAAATAGGCGCTGTTCTGCTCGTAAAGCGCAATTTCCGCGCGTTCGGCCTCGACAATCGCCTCCGCTGCCGGATCGCCCCGATGCCGGGCCAGGAAATCGTCAAACCTGCCCTCCAGAGGCCGGTAATAGGTCTCCAGCCAACAAGACTCGGGCAGCGGGAAATACCCCAGCGGCGCGTAGCCCGCCGCTTCCAATTGCGCCATCTTTTCCGCCGCTGTCGCGACCTCGGCGTACTGCGAGACCCAGTGTTCGTGCAGGTCACGCGGGCGCTCTTTCGTGAGCCAGGTCAGCTCCGAGACCGCCAGAACACCACCGGGTTTGAGAAAATCCCGCCAGCGCCGCACGCCCGCTGCGAACCCGATGTTGTAGATCGCCCCCTCCGACCAGATCGCATCGAACGACCCCACCCGGAAATCCAGCGCCTCCATCGAGGCTTCGAGCGTCGTGATCCTCTCGCGCACGCCGGCGGCGTCGGCCCGGTCCTCCAGCGCTCGCAGGAAATCGGGCAGAAAATCCACTGCCGTGATCTCGGCGTCCAGCTCTTGCGCCAGAACGAGCGTCGATGCGCCGGTCCCGCAGCCGATATCCGCGATTCTGAGCCCCGTATGGGCCCCAAGCCCGGCAAGCCCGATGGCTCGCCGCGTCATGGCATCGCTGCCCGGGCCCTGTCTCGCTCCGCCCAGGTGCAGATCGATCAGCAGTGAAAGATTTTCCATGCCGGTCTCCGTCTTCGTGCAGCATCCCGTCTATCAGGGAAGGAACCGTTCGGGGAGCCCGTGCGACCGCCCTGCCATCATCTCCACCATCGCATTGCCGACAACGGGCGCGAAGCCGAAACCGGTCTTGAACCCCCCATTCGCAAGATAGAGGCCCGGTTGGCCCGGCAATGGGCCCACGACCGGATCGGGTTTCGGTCCCCTGGGCCGTACGCCTGCCCAGCGTTCGAGCACCTCCGCATCTGCAAGCGCCGGGACAATCCGCGCTGCCCGCGCGATCACGTCATCGAGTTGTCCGTCCGTGCCGCAAGGATCGTCAAACACCTTCTCGCTGGTCGAGCCCACGGCCACCGTGCCATGGGCATGGGGCACGATATAGACCCCGTCGGCAAAGACCATGGCATCGGGTGCCGCGCGCGGCGCGAGAAGTGCGGCCTGACCCTTCACGCCCCGCCCGAGCGTTCCGGGCGCCAGTGCCTCGCCCCCGGTTCCCGCCGCCAGCACGATCGCGTCCGCCGACATTGCCCCGCTGTCGAGTTCCACGCGCCCCGAGGCGACGGCGCGAACCGGCGCGGGATGGCGCAGCTCCGCCCCGGAGCCGTGCAGGGCAGCGACAAGCGCATCGACAGCCCGCCGTGGATGCAACCGCGCAGAGAGTGTTTCCCGCACGGCCCCGAACGGGCAGGACATGGGATCGAGCCAATCCGGCAGGCGACTTGCCTCGACCAGATCCCAACAAAAGCGACCGCGCCAGTTCTCCCGCGCGCCCTCCACCTGCGCTTGCATCTTCGCGCGCTCGGTCTCGCTGCCGATCGGCAGGTAGCGCCCGATCCGTCCATAGCCGGCCGAGGCACCGCCTACGGCTTCGATTTCGGCCCAGAAATCCTCCGCGCTCGCCAGCGAATCGAGTTGAACCTGCTTCTTCTCGTTCCAGCCCAGCGGCAGATGCGGCGAGAGCGCCCCGACGATTCCGCCACTTGCCCCCGCTCCCGGCCGCTCCGCCTCCAGGAGACAGACGCTCAATCCGGCCCGAACTGCGGCATAGGCGCAACTCAGACCGAAGATTCCCGCGCCGATGACGGCGACATCGACGGATTCGCCCGTCCTGCCCTTTTCCATGTTGCGCTGCCTGCCTATCCTGCCCCGATCTTCAGTTGGGGATAGATCATGTTTGCCTGCGGTGCGCAAAAGGCGGAAGTAACGTGGCAGGAGGGCGATGTGCCTGTCTCGGTGCGCTTTGCCGATCCGTATTTCGCGCTGGGAAACGGGCTCGCTGAAACCCGCCATGTCTTTCTCGCCGGCAATGACCTGCCTGAGAGGTTCCGTCCCGGCTTCCAGATCGCGGAACTTGGCTTCGGCACGGGGCTCAACGCGCTCGCCGCGGCCCAGGCGTGGAACGAAAGCGGCCAGAGCGGCCACCTGAACTACACCAGCTTCGAGGCCTTTCCGATCGGTGCCCGCGAAATGGAACGCGCGCTGTCGGTCTGGCCCGAACTTGCGCCTCTCGCCGAACCGCTCGTCCGCGCCTGGGGTGCGGGGGCCCGCTTCATCGAACTTCTCGGTCTCAGGCTCACCGTCGTCGAAGGGGATGCACGCGAGATGCTGACCCATTGGACCGGCCGGGCAGATGCGTGGTTCCTCGACGGCTTCAGCCCATCGCGCAATCCCGAGCTCTGGGAGGAGGCGCTGCTTGCCGATGTGGCCGCCCACACCCCGCCGGGCGGAACCTTCGCGACCTATTCCGCCGCCAGCGCCGTGCGAAACCGTCTGAGCGCCGCCGGCTTCGAGGTCGAACGCGTGCCGGGATTCGGCAGGAAACGCCACATGACGCGGGGCCGACAGCCCTAGCCATGTCCCAGACAAGCAATCCGAAGCTCGGGATCATCCTCATGATCCTGGCCATGGCGGTTTTCGCCATCCAGGACGGTCTGTCGCGTTATCTGGCCGAGCACTACCATGTGATGACGGTGGTGATGATCCGCTTCTGGGTCTTCGGTGCTTTCGTGATCCTCTTCTTCAAGCGCCAGCCCGGCGGTCTCGCGCAGGTGGCGAGGAGCGGCGCGCTCCGGTGGCAGATCCTGCGTGGCGTGCTGCTGGTGTTCGAGATCATGGTCATCGTTATCGGGTTCGTCGCCCTGGGCTTGATCGAAAGCCATGCGATCTTCGCGGTCTACCCGCTGCTCGTCGCGGCCCTCGCGGGGCCGGTGCTGGGGGAATACGTCGGCTGGCGCCGGGCGGCGGCGATCCTTGTCGGGCTTGTCGGCGTGCTCATCATCCTTCGCCCCGGTGGCGGCGTCTTCAGTCCCGTAGCGCTGATACCCTTCGTCGCGGCCCTGATGTTCGCGCTCTATGCCCTTCTCACCCGCTTCGTCAGCCGGGCCGACAGTGCGGCCACCAGCTTCTTCTATACCGGGGTTGCGGGCGCGGCGGCGGTCACGGTCATCGGACCGTTCTTCTGGGACCCGATCCACGGCTGGCTCGACTGGACGCTCATGCTCTCCCTGAGCTTTGCGGGACTGCTTGGCCACTTCCTGATGATCAAGGCCTACGAATACTCCGAGGCCGGCGCGATCCAGCCCTTCGCCTATTTCCAGCTCGTCTTCGTGAGCATCATCGGCGTCAGCATCTTCGGCGAGCGACCCGATACCTGGACTATCGCGGGAACGGCAATGATCCTCTCCGCCGGGGTCTACACGATCATCCGCTCTGCCAGGACGAGATAGCTTCCGCAAAGCCGACTGCGCCGCACGCGGCCTTGTGATCGGACGCGATTTGATGTTTTCCGCGTTTTGCCGATTTCATGGCGGGACAGTTGCTCCAAGAAAGACCCGGCATGAAACGTCTCCTCACGCCCCTTCTCGCCGGCTTGGCCCTTGCCGTCGCCCCCGCGTTCGCGCTGGGGCCTGTCAGCTTCGGCCCGAACCTCGATGCATCCGGCTGGCAGGATCTGACCTTCCGCAACCAGGTGCCGGTCGACTACGTCGCGGAAGGAACAGGGACCCTTCGAGCAACATCGAAGAGTGCGGTGTCCCTGATCTGGAAACCCCTTGGCTCTGACTACGCGGCCGGTTCCACCGCAAGCTGGAGTTGGCAGGTCGCACCGGGCGTACCCGCAACCGATCTGGCGCGCCGTGGCGAGGACGACCGCTCGCTGGCCCTCTACTTTCTCTTTGCGGATGATGCGCGCGCGGCGGAAAATCCCCCGGACTCGCTGCGCGCAGCCATGCGCCGGGGCCGGGCACTGATATATGTCTGGGGCGGAGACGATGCGCGCGGAAGCATCATTCAGAGCCCCTGGATGCGCGGTCGCGGCCAGATGATCGTCGCTCAGCCGGCCGCGGGTCCGTCCGGACGGTGGATCTCCGAAACGGCGGACCTGCGCGGGGATTTTCGTCGTGCCTTCGGGCGTGAACCCGGTCCGCTGGTCGGAATCGCCGTTTCCGCCGACAGTGACGATACCGGAACCACCGCGCAGGCGTGGCTGGCCGATCTCGTGATTTCTACCAACTGATCGCGTAGCACCCGAAAAACTAGACCCGTCCTGCGTTTCGGAAGGCCCGTCATCCGTTACGTGAACCGCCTCGGCCCGTCACGCCCCTGGCTGCGGTCTGTCAGGCGTAATACGATTAGACCTGCCGCTCCCGCACGTGCGAACGCGAGTCACGCTGCTGTAACGCTGACTTTGTTTATCTGAAAATTAACCGTTCAACGCACCGCAGAACCCAGGGCAGACATGAGATTTGACACGCAGGCCGGGCCGACCAATCTCTGGGGAAATCCCTCCCCCGAAGAGATGGCGCGCGCTGTTCTCATCAACCCGGACAGACCCGACGAAAAGGGCGGAGCCTACGCCTGCCTCCGGCGCATTGCCGAAGCCATCGGAGGTACATCACGCCCCTTACGGGACTCGTCCATTCCCGCCGGCATCACCTATCTCACCCAATTCGCCTTCCATGATCTGCTGTTTTCCGGCGAGGATACGCCAACCGGGGCAAACCGCCTCGATCTCGCGCTGATCTACGGCAACGGTCCGCTGGTCGATCAGGAATATTACCAGGGTCCGGCCGCGCCGGGAAATCCGCGTTACCTGCTGCTGCTCAACCGGACCCGGATTTCGGATACCGCCCCGCCATGGGGTGCGGACAGGGATCTGCCGCGCATGACCCGCCCGCAGCGTGAACTGACGGGAGCCCATCCCGGCCGCGACGCGCTGTTTCCTTCCCCGCTGTCCGATTCAAATTTGCTCCTGGGCCAGACCCAAACGCTCTGGGTGATGTTGCACAATGCTATCGCCGCGACACTGGTCGCGATTCAGAAGCAGCAATCTCCGGTTGAAGAGCCTGGGGCCGATCCCTACGGCCCGGCCTTCATGTTCGCCCGCAGAATCACCCGAAGCATCTATCGCGACGTCCTGACCCGCGACCTGCTCCGCGCCTGGATGCTGCCGGTCGTCTACAAGGCACTCGAGGGCCGCGATTTCGAACCCTGGGGCGCACAAGCCGGACAGGTCGCATCGCCGGAGTTCCTGGCCGGGGTCGCGCCGCTGCGCCATTGCATTCCGCGCGACAGCTACCGGATCAACGCCCGGCGTGGCGCGGTGTCGCTGCGGGACATCCTGCGCCATACCAGCACGGGCCGCCCATCGGATATGCCGCTGACCGAAGACTGGCTTGCGGATTTCTCGAACTTCTTCGCTGTGGCGGGCTCCACGCCGCAACAGGCCGCGCCGATCGGGCCCCATGTTCCACGGGCCTTCGCCGCTTGGGGCGGTCTGATGCGCGCGGGCACGCCCGAATACCTGGTCCTGAATGACCTCATCGCCGCATCGAGCGGAAGTGTCCGTTCGGTCGCCTCGCTCACCCGTCTGGCGCGGGAGCATCATCCCGAACTGGTCGCGGGCCGTTTTGCTGGAAAGGACACCGTATGGCGGCGGGCGCTGAAATCCTGGCTCGTGAACGCGGGATTTGCGGGGGCGCAACTCAAGAGACTGGCCGAGGATCCCCCGCTGCCGCTCTTCCTCATGCTCGAGGCAGAAGCGGATGCGGGCGGGCGCAGCCTCGGCGCGCTCGGATCACTGATCATGGGCGAAACGATATCCGCGGCACTGGTTCCCGCGGAACGAAACGATGCCTTCGAGGCGCTGCGCTGCCGCGTCTTCGGAGGGCGAGTGCCGGAGGAGATCGGCACCATGATCGAATATCTGCAAAGCCACTACGGGTTTGCAGATGGGGCAAGACTGCACGCCGTGAATACTGGGGGGGCAGGCAGTCGGCATACCGAAGGAGGGAAGAGTATGTTTGACCATCGCGTAGCAAATACGGATTCGCATGAAGAGGCGATCCGGATCATCGACCATGTCGAAATGGGCCGGCTCGTGACGGACTGGGCCACCGGGCAGCGCAACCGGCCGGAAACGGTGCAGGATCTCCGCAAGGAGCTGCGCGGCATCGCCGAGATTCCGGAGCGGATCACCCGCCTGGAATTTGCGCAGGGCGACGAGGAAACCCTTGTGATCCAGCTGCCCGAAAGGGAAGGCGTCGAGCAGGCGATCCAGGAACTTTCGGATCCGGAGTGCGAGAGCGGCTACCCGTTCCCGCAATTCTACGCCGATTTCTTCCACCCGAGCTACAGCCCGGTCATGCCGCCGCTCGACATCCTGATGGCCCGGCTCGGGGATTGCTCGACCGCGAAGTGCCGCTGAGAGGTCCGGCAAGAGGATGAGACGGCTTCGGGGCGACGCGCCGCCGCCCCGAAGCCGTCGGAATGCTCCTGCCTATCGCTCATTCAGACGGCAAGCCCGTCTGAAACGGGTCCGGTCTAGACCGCGCTCTTTTCGCTGGCGCCCTGCGTTTCCACGGGCTTCACTTCCGTCTCGCCACCGGACGCACGCACCCGCGTCATCTTTTCGACATGCTTGTCGAAATAGACCTTCAGGGCCGGGAAGGCGCTCGTGAGCCGCTGGAAGTCATCGGCCGCCAATACCATGACCTTGGTATCCTCGATGGCCCGCACGGTGCCGGTCCGCAGGCCGCTGCCAAGCAGCACTCGTTCGCCGAAATGATCGCCCGGTCCGAGAACTCGCACGATTTCCTCGCCGTCTGCTCCGGGAATGCGCTGCTCCACCTTTCCCTCGATCACCGTGTAGAAGCCATCCGCCCTGCTGCCCCGTTCGAAGATCCGGTCACCCGCCAGGTAATGAACGTATTCCGACCCGCCCTGCAGATGGGTCTTTACCTGCACGGTGTTGCGCGAGAGCACGGTGTCGCTCAGCCAGTTGAGCAGGACGCGCAGCTTGGTCCCGAAGCCCGGCAGGAAGCCGAGATAATAGGCCCTCCAGAGGAGCCAGGCCGCGAACCCCGTGAGCCGCATCCCGTAGACTTCCGCCACACCGCGTCGCCCACCGAGCGAGGCCAGAGACCCTTTCGACGTGTAGTCGAACGGCACGAGATTGGCGCCGCTGATGCTGGCGGCAAGGTTCTTGGCGAGCAACCGGGCCTCGCGCACGGCGAACTGCGCCGTGGGTGGCGCGAAATCTCGTCGGTCCTTGGCGTCCTCCTTCATGGGAATGAGCGCGCAGTCTCCCAGCGACCAGACATTCTCCGCGCCGCGTGCCTTGAGCGTCCGATCCACCGCAAGACGCCCATGGGCCGTCTCCAGGCCGATCTTGCCCAGAAGCGGGGCAGGGGCGTTCCCGATCGTGGCGACGATGGTGCGCGTGCCGATCTTTTCGCCATCGGAGGTAACGACACAGGTGCCCGTCGCCCGCGCCACACCTGTCTTGAGCTTGATCTCGATCCCGCGCTTCTCCAGCGCGCCATGCGCGTATTGAGCCAGGCTCTCGGGCAGTTCCGCCAGCACTCGATCGGCGAATTCGAGCACCACCACCCGGATCTCGCCCGGATCGATATTGGGATAGAATTTCAGCGACCGGTCGATCAGCTCCTTCATCTCGCCCACGGTCTCGATCCCCGAGAAGCCCGCGCCGATCACCGTGAAGGTCAGCAACTCGCGCTTGACCTCCGGCATGGCGGTGATGTCCGCATGTTCGAGCTTGTCGATGACGTGATTGCGCAGCCGAAAGGCGTCGCTCACGTTCTTCATGGTGATCGCATGATCGCTCAGCCCCGGAAAACGCGAGAGATCCACCTCCTGGCCGAGCGAGACCACGAGATGATCATAGCTCACCTCGGTATAGCGCCGCTGCTGGCCTTGGAAGATGGTCACGATCTTCTTCTCGGTGTCCACGTCGTAGATCTGCGCCTGACGGATCTTGACGTTCGGCAGCAGCAGCCGCAGCGGCGCGATCGCGTCACGGGTGGTGATGGAACCCGCAGCCACCTCCGGCAGGAGCGGCTGAAAAACGAAGTGATTGGTGCCGTTGATCAGCTCGAGGTCGGCCCGATCCCCAAGGGTCTTGGAGAGTTCCTTGGCCGCAAACATGCCGGCAAACCCGCCGCCGAGAATGAGTATCCGTGGCTTCATGCATCCATCCCCCTGCTTTTCTATGATGGCTCCCTCTATACCTGAGCAATTGCTCGCGTAAGCAAAAAATGCTCATATCGCAATGCAGCACGAGATTGTTGCGCCGCGGGTACATGGTTCTTCGATGCAAGTATAACAGCCGGGGGCCATTCCTGCACCCTGCCATTCCCGCCGTTCCATCCGCCTTGCGCTCACGAAAAAAGGCCGCGCAGAGAAATCGGCGCGGCCTTGAAGCATTGGATTCCGGCCAATGGGCCGGCAGGGATCAGATCAGCTTCGCGAAGGCGACCGAGGTGTCGGCCATGCGGTTCGAGAAGCCCCACTCGTTGTCATACCAGGACATGATGCGGACAAGCGTGCCGTCCATGACCTTGGTCTGATCCATGTGGAACATGGAGGAATGCGGGTCGTGGTTGAAGTCGGTCGAGACGTTCTTTTCCTTGGTGTAGCCAAGGATGCCCTTGAGCGGGCCTTCCGCAGCTTCCTCGATCGCGGCGTTGATTTCTTCGACGGTGGTCGACTTCTTCGCGATGAACTTGAAGTCCACGACCGAAACGTTCGGGGTGGGAACGCGGATCGCGACACCGTCAAGCTTGCCGTTGAGCTCTGGCAGCACGAGGCCCACGGCCTTCGCGGCACCGGTCGAGGTCGGGATCATCGAAAGTGCGGCGGCACGGGCGCGGTAGAGATCCTTGTGCATCGTGTCGAGCGTCGGCTGGTCGCCCGTGTAGCTGTGGATCGTGGTCATGAAACCCTTCTCGATCCCGATGGCGTTGTTGAGCACATAGGCGACAGGGGCGAGGCAGTTCGTGGTGCAGGACGCGTTGGAGATCACCAGGTCGTCCTTGGTCAGCGCATCATGGTTCACGCCGTAGACGATGGTCTTGTCCGCGCCGCTGGCCGGTGCCGAGACGATCACGCGCTTGGAGCCGTTCTCGAGGTGGAAGGCCGCCTTGTCGCGGGCGGTGAAGATGCCGGTGCACTCCAGCGCGATATCCACGTCACCCCAGGGAAGCGCCTTCGGATCGCGCTCGGCGGTCACCTTGATCGGACCGCGACCGACGTCGATCGTGTCGCCATCGACTGTCACCGTACCCGGGAACTTGCCGTGCACGCTGTCGTAGCGCACCAGGTGGGCGTTGGTTTCGACGGGGCCGAGATCGTTGATCGCCACGACCTCGATGTCGTCACGTCCCGATTCGACGATCGCCCGCAGCACGTTCCGCCCGATGCGGCCGAAGCCGTTGATGGCTACCTTGACTGCCATTGAGTTCCCCCTTCCATAACGCCTGTCTACTCAGACTGCAGTGACCGGCCCGTTGCCGACCTGCAGCAGGAAATGCATTTGCGTCCTACACGCTGGAACCCGCGGGGAGATGTCCCGGATCGGGCCATTCGTGAATTAAGCCTGTTCGGGATAACGCCCCTTCCGCGTCCCTGCAAGCCATGGCACACGCCAAGGGGCGATTTGAGCTCGACGGATCCGGTTTCGCGGGTCTGGCGGTGGTTCGAAGACAGAACCCATGCGAGTTGTTGCAAGCAGGCCGGACCGCGGATTAAATAGCCAAAAGAGGACCCTACCCATATGGCGCAGAATTTCCGTCACTCCGAGATCCTGGCCATGGCGCGGGAGTCAGGCAAGGTCACGGTCGAGGGACTGGCGGCGAAGTTCAACGTGACCGCCCAGACCATCCGCCGGGATCTGGCCGAGCTGTGCGACATCGGCCAGCTCACCCGTGTCCATGGCGGCGCCACGATACCCTCGGGTGTCATCGCGCTGGGGTACGAGGATCGCCGCTCGCTGGCATCCGACGCCAAGGAAATGATGGCGCGCATGGTCGCCGAGCAGATCCCCGATGGCGTCTCGATTTTCATGAACATCGGCACGACGACCGAAGCCGTGGCCCGCGCGCTCCTCAAGCACCGGAACCTGATGGTGGTCACCAACAACCTCAACGTGGCCAACATCCTCGCCACCTCGCCCAACTGCGAGGTCATCGTCACCGGCGGGATGCTGCGCCGCTCGGATGGGGCACTGGTTGGGGAAGTGACCGCCGAGTTCATCGGCCAGTTCAAGGTGGACTACGCGATCATCGGCTCGGCGGCGGTCGATCCCGACGGCTCGCTGCTGGACTATGATTTCCGCGAGGTCCGGGTGGCACAGGCCATCATCAAGAACGCCCGCAAGAGCTACCTCGTGGCGGACAACTCCAAGTTCCGCATGGCCGCACCCGTGCGCATCGCCTCTCTGGCCGAACTCAACGGCTTCTTCACCGACATCGCCCCGCCCCGCACCATCACCCAGCTTTGTGCCGACAACGATGTCTTCGTCCGCACCGTCGAGCATTCGTCTCAGCTCTACTAGATCGGCGCACGCTCACCCCAGGGCGCGACGGCTCTTCAGCGGCTCGCTCTCGACTGCCTCGCGCTGGACAAACTTCAGATGGCCGATAGCCCCCTCGAAGGTTTGATGCACGGGCTTTCGTTCCAGGAAATCGAGAATGCGGTAGAGATTGATTGGGTGCCGCACGATCAGCGCCTTTATCCGGTCCACGGCCTCCTCCACCGGATAGCTATCGACCATCAGGCAGGCGCACTGCGTCGGCGTCAGGATGAAGTAGTCCTGCTCCCGCCGGGTCGCGTAGCGCGTGGCGTCGAAGGGTGATGCTCCGAGCGCATGGAATTTCGGCAGCAGAAAGCGAATGTCCTCCACCCGGTTCTCGAACACCGAGCCCGAAACCTGCCGGAATCCCAGCGGCACGAGGCGCTTCAGCGCGCGCGCCCGCATCGACCCCGTGAGAATGTCCAGATCGGCCCGGTCGTATCTCAGATCGTCGAAGACCGAGATCACCCTGAGGTCCGCATCCGCGACCATCAAGTAGGGATCCCGGTCGAGCGCCCGCACCCGCTCGGCGAAGGGCACAGCCGGGGCCGAAACCGTGCCCGCTTCCTGCTCCCCCGCTGACCGACCGCGCCCCAGAAGCGATGCGAACCTCCCGATCATCCGTCGCCTGTCCTTCCCTGCCAGTCGATTGCCCGCCGAATGCCCGTAGGGGGCCTCGACGCGGCGTCCGCGCCCCCTATCTTGTCAAAGGATGAAGTAGACGGGAAAGCGCACCGGGCAATGTTGCAGGAAAAGCGGGAAGACCTTGACGCCGAAAAGCGGAAGAAGCTGCTCCAGCGGCTGATCACGGAGCTGAGCCGGGAATACCCCGACCTCTACTATCAGTCGGCCAGCGAGATCGCGCGGCAGATGCGCAGCTACATCGCTGGCGGCGCCCATCTCAATGCCGAGGAACGCGCGCTGATGGAACCGCTGGGCCAGCGCGACATCGAGGTGCTCCTGAGCCTGCACTGAGGCGAGACACCTCTACCATCCGACCCGAAACTGTGATCGTCTCTCCCGCAATCAGCGCAGCCGAAGAGACGACGTGAGCCACGCCCTCGACCTCAACGCAACCTGGCCACCGGCCGCAACGGCAAGCGCGGGCGGGTTCCTCATCCGTCAGGGCCTGGGCGGCGGACGGCGGGTCTCCTCGGCGCTGCTGCAATCCCTTGACTGGTCGGTGCAAGAGGCCGAAGCGGCGATGACGGGGTGGGGCCAGAGCCCCTGTTTCCAGATCTGGCCGGAACACGCGGCACTCGATACGGAGCTTGCAGGGAAGGGCTACGCGGTAGGCGACCCGGCCATTCTGGTCGAGGCGCCCGTGCGCAGCCTCGCTCTCGACCGCTGCGACGAACGCACCATCTTCTGCGCCGGTCCGCTGATGGCCCTGGAGGAAATCTGGCGCGACGCGGGATCGCGTCCGGCCGAACTCCGGATCATGGATCGGGTGCAGCTGCCCAAGATCTGGATCATGGGCCGCGCTGGCGACCGACCGGAGGGCGCGGCTTTCGTGGCGGTCAGTGGCTCCACTGCCATGCTCCACGCGCTGGAAGTGCGCGCCTCGGCCCGCCGCCACGGGCTCGGCGCACGCATTACCCGTGCCGCGGCAAGCTGGGCTGCAGCGCAAGGCGCTGATACCCTGGCCCTCGCGGTGCGCGCCTCCAACGAACCCGCAATCGCCCTCTATTCTGGCCTCGGTTTTGTCGAAATCGGTCGCTACCACTATCGCGAAAGAGCGTGAGGGCCTATCCCTCCCACTGATCGGGGCCCTGGCCGCGATAATGCTCCACGAGATAGTCGATGAGCGCCCGGAGCTTCGGCTGTGGAAACGGCCCCGGCGGATAGACCGCATAGACCCCGAAGGGCTCGCTCGCGGTCTCCGGCAGGATCTCCACCAGTCGGCCGGAAGTGAGGCTGTCGCCGAGCGCAAAATTCGGAATCCAGGCAATGCCGATCCCGGTCTCCGCCGCCTTGCGCAGGGAGTTGGCATTGTTGACCGTCAACCGCCCGCCAGCGCGTATCTGCCGCTCCTGACCTGACGAACTGCGCAGCCGCCAGAAATTTCCGGTCGAAAGATAGGAATAATGCAGGAGATCGTGCTGGTTCAGCGCCTCGATCGTGATCGGCGTCCCATGAGCCGCGAGATACTCGGGCGAGGCCACGAGATGAATGCGCGCCTCCGCGATCTTGCGCGCCTTCAGCGAACTGTCGGCCAGCGTGCCAATGCGGATCGCGAGATCATAACCCTCCGCGACCAGCTCCACGAACCGGTCGTCGAGCACCATGTCGATCTCGACCTCGGGGTAGGCAGCGAGGAACCCGGCAATGACCTTGGAGAACCCGCCGATACCGAAGCTCACCGGCACCGAAATGCGCAGCGAGCCCTTGGGCATGTCCTGCATCGCCGTGACCATGCTGTCCGCATCGCGTGCATCGCGGATCACCGCACGCGCGCGATCGTAGTAGGCCAGGCCCACATCCGTCGGGTTCACCCGCCGCGTGGTCCGATTGAGTAGGCGCACGCCAAGCCGCCCCTCAAGTGCCGAAACACTCTTGGAAATCGCGGACTTGGACACCTCGAGCTTGCGCGCGGCCTCGGTGAAGCCGCCCGCATCGACCACCGTCACGAAGGCCTCCATTTCCGCCAGCCTGTCCATCAGCGCGTTCCTGACCTGTTGCGCTGCGACGATAGGCGAGTTCTGCGGCCATCGTCAAAATCTACAGTTACCGACAGTTCTTAAGTTGGCTGTCATAACGCGCCGCCCAGGCCTCAACGTCGCGCGCCACGGCCGGCAGCCAGGATTTTTTCCTATAGGAACCACGGGCATAGCCGGTAATCCCGTCATGATAGGCCAGATATTGCCGATATGCGTCCTGCTGGGAAACGCCGTTCGCGCGGGCGTTCTGGGTCATGTACCAACCGATGAAATCGGAGGAATCCGAGAAGTTGGTCCGGCTTGCCCGGCTCCGTCCCGTCTCGTTCTTGTACCACTCCCAAGTCCCGTCGAGCGCCTGCGAATAGCCGTAGGCGCTGGAGCGCGGCACCTCGCGGGCGAAGATGCTGCTGCCGACCCGTTTCATCGGGCGGGCATCATGCCGGAAACTCGACTCTCGCGCGATTGTCGCCATCTGGACGGAAACGGGCACGCCGTATTTCCGCTCGGTCTGCTCCATCGCCCGGAACCACTGGGGTCTTTCGGATTTCATGCGGCATGCGTCTACCACGGTCGAGGGCGGCTTCTTGGTCCCTCCACACGCACTCAAGGCCAATACAAAGCCCAGGAGAACGAAACGCCGCACGCGTTTCTTGCCTGTCATTTCACTGCTCGCGTGTCTTTTTTGATTGCACGTCGCGCGAACTATGCCAGAGAAGCCGCCGCTTGCGAAGGAAAAAGTCAAGCAGGCAAGGCAAAACCTGCATCACATGCCGCCGGATTTTGTCTCAAATCTTTCGAGGGGCAGGGCGTCAGGTCGCTATCGCACAAGATGCGCGACCAGTTCCACGTGCCCCGACCAGAGAAACTGGTCCACCGGGCGCACCCACTCGAGCCGGAAACCCGATGCGACAAGCACCGCCGCATCGCGGGCAAATGTCGCCGGATTGCAGGAAACATAGGCCAGCGTAGACAGCCGACTCCGCGCGATCTCAGCGCTTTGTGCCTCGGCACCGGCGCGCGGCGGATCCATGACGACGGCATCGAACCGGTCCAGTTCATCGGCCATGAGAGGGCGGCGGAAGAGATCCCGCACCTCGGTGGTCACACGCTTGAGCCCTGTCGCGCCGCGCCAGGCTCGATCGAGCGCGCCGGTCAGATCCGCGGCCCCTTCCACCGCATGAACCTCAGCCCCTTCGGCCAGTGGCAGCGCGAAGGTCCCGCAGCCGGAAAACAGGTCCACGACCCGCCTGGCCTCTCCGACAATCTCCCGAACCGCATCCGTCAGGGCGGCTTCCCCCTGCTGCGTCGCCTGAAGGAACGCGCCGGGGGGCGGCACCACCCGCGCCCGACCGATCTGCTGGATTGGCGGATGGGCGAGGAAAAGCGTCTCGCCCGCGAGGCTCAGCCGCGCGATCCCTGCGTCCCGCGCAAGCGCCGCCAGATCGGCCCGTGCCTTTCCGTCCAGTTCCTTCGTCTCGCGCAGATCCACATCGAGCCCTGCCGGGCCATGCGTGACCTGAATGCGGATCTCCCGCGCGCGGGGAGCCGCGATCACCGTCAGCCGCTCCAGCACCGGGATCGAGGCAAGGATCGCGGGTTCCACCACCTCGCAGGTGGTCAGCGGCACGATTTCCTCCGAGCGACGGGCATGAAACCCGACGCGCACGGTCTTCTTCGTTCGCCGTGCGGACAGCCCGGCCCGGCGCCGGGACCAGGGCAGAGACATTCGCGTCGGCTGGATCTCCGTTTCAAGCCCATGTGCCAGAAGGGCGCGCGCGATCACATCGCCCTTCCACGCCGCGAGAAAGGACGGGCTCGCATGTTGCAGGCTGCATCCGCCGCATGAGCCGAAGAGCGGGCATTTCGGTTCCACTCGCGCCTGCGATGCGCCGCGCAGGAGCGCTGGCGGCTCGATCGACCAGACCTCTCCCGGCAGCGCACCGGGTATGCGCGTCTCTCCCGCAATACCGTCGCCATCCTGGCCAAGCCGTTCAATCAGAATGCCCTGGGCATCATGCATCGGAGAAACCTTCAGTTTCCAAATTGGCACCTTATTTCAGCCATAACATCCATTATACTAATTTTAGCAACAAACGGAAAATGTTATGAGCAAACCAATCGCCTCCGGTGCCCGTGTAGGTCATGTCCACCTCAAGGTCGCGGATCTCGACCGCGCCGTCGCCTTCTATTCCGGCGTTCTGGGGTTCGAGGTCCAGCAATACTATGGCCGCGAAGCCGCTTTCCTCTCGGCAGGAGGGTATCACCATCATATCGGGCTGAACACATGGGAAAGTGCGGGCGCGACCCCGCCGCCTCCCGGTCATACCGGTCTCTTCCACACTGCGTTTCTCTATCCCGAGCGCCGGGATCTCGCGGATGCCTATCGGCGGCTTCAGGCGGCCGGCATACCGCTCGACGGCGCCTCCGATCACGGGGTCTCCGAGGCGCTCTATCTGCGCGACCCGGACCAGAACGGCGTCGAGCTTTACTGGGATCGTCCGCGCGCGGATTGGCCGCACGATGCGGACGGGAACCTCTCGATGGTCACCCGCCCGCTCGACCTGCGCGCGCTACTGGCTGAGACGTGAATGCCGCGGGATCAGTGCTCCATGACGGCGCGGCCGTAGGTGAACCGCGAATAGGCGTAGAAGACCGCGCCTAGCACGGACCAGAAGGCGACGATGCCCCATTCGACCGGCCAAACCAGTGCTGCGGGCGAACCCGGCAGGTAGAGCAGCGTCAGTCCGATCGAAAGGACGAGTGCGGCGTAGCCAACCCAGGGGCCCTTTCCGGCGCGGAAGGGCCGAGGCATGTCCGGTTCCCGGCGCCTCAACACGATGAACGAAAGCGCGACCATCGCATAGGCAACGATGATGCCGAGCCCGCCGCCATCGACGAACCAGACCAATGCTCCACGACCCAGCAGCGGCGCGAAAACCGAAAGCGTGCCGACGAGCAAGATCGCATTGACCGGCGTCTTGTAAACAGGATGTAGCTTCGCGAGGAATGCCGGCAGCATTCGGGCCTCCGCCATCGCGTAGATCGCACGGCTGCCGCCGATCAGGAAAGCGTTCCAGCTCGTGATGATCCCGCCGATTCCGGCGAGGATGACCAGCATGCCGCCCCATTCGCCCCCGAGAACCGCCGTGGCGGCATCAGCCGCGACCAGCCCGCTCGCTGCGCGGGCCTCCTCGTCGAGAGCGCGACCGGCCGAAACGGCAACAAGCATATACCAAACAACGGCCAGAACCACCGAGAAGATGAGCAAGGTGCCGATCTTGCGCGGGGGCAGATTGATCTCCTCCGCGGCCTGCGGAATGACGTCGAAACCGACGAAGAGAAAGGGCACCATCACCAGCACTGCGAAGATGCCGCCGGCCCCGCCGGTGAAGAGCGGTTCCGCATTTGCCTGGCTGCCATCGAAGAGGCTGCCGCTGAAGAGTGCGGCCCCGCCGAGAAAGATCAGCAGCAGAACGGTTCGCTGCAGAAGGGCACAGGTCTTGATGCCGCGAATGTTGATCCAGGTGATGAAGACTGCAGCGGCGCTACCGAGCATCGCCCAGGTGAGGTACACATCGGAACCGGCAACGGAATAGAGGTGGACCTGCTTGTAGACCGGGATCAGTTGCTCGACCACCGTGGGAAGCGCGACCGCTTCGAACGCGACCACAGATACGTATCCGAATATGATCGCCCAGGTGCAAATGAAAGAGCCGACCTCCCCCAGCGCTCTGTGGGAATAGACATGTTCCCCGCCGGTCAGCGGCATGGCGGATGCCAGTTCCGCATAGGTGAGCCCAATGAGCACGACCGCAACGCCACCAACTGCAAAGGCGGTCACCGCGCCGAATGTCCCGGCATTGCTGAGCCACGACCCCGCAAGGACGACCCATCCCCAGCCGATCATCGCGCCGAAAGCCAGTGCGATGACATCGCGGCTCCCGATCACGCGTTCGAACTTGCTTTCGCCTGACATGTGATTGACCCCCGTCTGTTGGTTTCACGGGAGCAGGGCGGAGCGCTGTTTCATGGACCCGTAAGTCCGACACCACTCCCGTGTTTCAATAAATGTAGCTGCGACCCGAACGCCCAAGGCACCGCCAGGCCAACCCAAGCTTGGGTACACTCAATACGATTAGCAACTCGCGACGCTACACATTACGCGTTATAGTAGTATCCATGCGTAATGCTTGTGCAGCCGTCCGGTTCCATACCCTGTTCAGGCGCACAGCACGGTGGTTCCGCCGAACCCTCCGGTGTGGGCAAGGGTAAGCTGCGGGGCGCCATCGGCCCTCTCGATCTGCCTGAAATGGTGATCAAACTGTTAAAAGGTAGCCATACCGAAACCATACGCAAACCATACGGAATCCATATCGTTTCCATACCGCGTTTCGCGCCCGAAAAAGCGGAGCGCATGCTGCGCCCCGCTCTCCGCCAACCGCCCATCAGGCGAGGATGAAATCGCCTGCGTTCCAGTCCACCGCTCGCACGGAACCGTCCTGGACGATTAGGGTCATCTCCACCGCCGCATCGCCGTCGGTGTTCACCAGCAAGTGGGTATCCTGCCCCATTCCCCGAGCCCCGACCGTATGCGCGCCCGGTGTCGCGCCCGCGCCCAGAACCGTGAAATCGGTCACGCCGAGGTCGCTCAGGTCGATCCGGTCATTTGCGTTCCAACCCGAGATGGTATCGGGGTTGGAGTTGGTAGAATCGGTCACTCTTCGGAACTCAAAAACGTCGCTACCGCCCCCGCCTGTCATGATGTCCCTTCCGGCACCGCCGATCAGCAGATCATTGTTTGCTCCGCCATTGAGGTCGTCATTTCCGCCGCCGCCGTTCAGCGTGTCTTGGCCGTTTCCGCCGAAGAGCTCATCGTTTCCACCCGTGCCGCTGGGGCCGAAAAGCTCAATGCTGTCGCCAAACAGCATGTCATTGCCATTGCCGCCCCGCAGCGTGTCGTTTCCGGCGTCGCCATATCCGAAATCGTTTCCGCCCCCGAGGTCCAGTTCATCGGCGCCGCCACCGGCCTTCATGGTGTCGCTGTAGGCGCTTCCGGTGATGTCATCGTTGAATGTCATCAGTTCGTTGAAGAACGCACCGGCATCCGAACTGGTCAGGTCGGCGAGCCGCGCACTTAACAGACCGCCGAAGCCGTCGTCCGCGGTAATGTCGGTAATCAGTACATCGGGATCGCTGAAATCGTTATTGGAAAGATCAATTTCGATCTCGGTGATAAAGCCGGAGCTGGGCGGCGCTCCCTCTGTATCGATAAAGCTGCCATGCGCACTGATGTCGTGGCCTTGCCGATCGATCCAGGAGTATTCACTTGAACTCAATGCAAAATCTTGCCTGAAAAAGGCATAGTTCCCGATCGCAAAGCTGACGCCTTCTGTCGAATTGCTCGCATTTACGCTCGTCATGAAATACTTCCTTTATCTCTGATTTCAGGGAAAATTCTCGCCCCAGGGGGCGAGGTCGTGCCGGGAGGCAGATAAAGCGCCCGCCCGGAAACCAATATTTTTCTACGGAAAGGGGCGGCCATTAACGGCCCCGATCAGGCCAGAATGAAGTTATCGTAGCTGAGATCGCGCGCTGTGCTGTCGCCATCCTGGAGAACGATCTTCATCTCGGCGAACAGATCGGTGTCGGTATTGACGTAAAGGTGTGTTTCGGTTCCCACGTCGCGCGCAACAACCCTGTGTCCGCCAGGTGCCCAAGGCTCGTCCGGATGGATGAGCTCCCTTACGCCGAGGTCGCTCAGGTCGATCCGGTCGTTTGCGCTCCAGTCCGAAATGATATCCGGATTGTAGAGTGTTGAATCTGTCTCACGCTCAAAAACAAAGGTATCTCTGCCCGTGCCGCCGGTTAGGATGTCTGCGCCATAACCTCCGATCAGAATGTCGTTTCCTGCCCCGCCGAGCAGCGTGTCTGTTGCGAAGCTCGAGTACGGTTCGAACCATGGCCCTCCGCGGTCGCCGATCAGCAAATCGTTGCCGCCGCCGCCGTCGAGCAGATCGAGCCCAAGTCCGCCGTCGAGCAGATCATTCCCGCTCCCGCCATAGAGACTGTCACCACCAATTCCATTAATATCGCTAGCGGGGCTCGGGGCATCCCCGAACAGGCTGTCATCGCCAGCCCCGCCATAGAGCGTATCACGGCCTCCGGACCCGGTGATCCGGTCGTTGCCTTCTTGTCCGTAGGCGAGGTCATCCCCCCAGCCCAGAGACAATGTATCCGCGCCACCTCCGGCTTTTATCACGTCGTCGTGGCCGCTCCCGATGACGTTGTCGTCGAAGGCCATCAGTTCGTCAAAAAACGCTCCGTGATCCGGTGCGGTGAGATCCGCAAGGCTCGCGGGGGCCAGACGCCCTTCGGCATGGTCCGGCGTGATCCCGCTGATCGTGACATCCGGATCGCTGGTGTCGTTCCAGGAGAGGTCGATTTCAAGGCGCTCGACAAAACCGTGACTGGGTTGGGTTCCGTTCGAATTCAGCTCCGAACCGGTGGCGGTGATGTGGTTTATGTCCTCATCGAGCCATGTGGACTTCTGCCCGGAAATCGAAACATACCGTCCCGCGAAGGCGAAGCTTCCGGGCGTCAAATTCAAGCCCTCTCTCGCGTCATGTGCGTTTACTCTGGTCATTCGTCACCTCCTGATGATCGAATTTCAAAGGGGGATTTAAAAATGCCTGGCCGCCGGTCAGGCCAGGATGAAATCGCTTTCGGACCAGTCTTGTGCCGTGACGAACCCGTCCCGAACGATGATTTTCATCTCGACAGTCGCATCGGAATCCGTGTTGACCAGCAGATGGGTATCCGTTCCGACATTCCGTGCCCCGACCAAATACGCGCCCGGACCACCGAATGAGCCAAGGGACGTTAAGCCGGTTACACCGAGTTCGCTCAGGTCGATCTTGTCTCGCTCGAATCCGTCAAAATCGAAATCGCGAATGATGTCCGGTTTGCGGCTGGTTGAGTCCGAAACGGCCTCGAAAATGAAGCGGTCACTTCCCGTTCCGCCATTCATCAGGTCGGCACCGGCTCCACCGGTCAGGTCATCATTGCCTGCCCCGCCGTTGAGCGTATCGTTGCCGCCGTCGCCACTGAGCGTATCGTTGCCAGATCCGCCGCTGAGTGTGTCGTTGTTGCTGCCACCGGTGAGGGTATCATTGCCACTGCCGCCACTGAGCGTGTCTTTACCGAATTCGCCATGAAGCTGGTCGTTGCCAGTGTCACCCTCGAGCCAGTCATCTCCCAGCCCTCCGGTGATGAAATCGTCGCCTTCACCCCCAATGCCAAGGTCATCGCCATCCCGCAGCCAAAGGTCGTCCGCCCCACCCCCGGCCTTGATTGCGTCGTCATAGTCGCTTCCGGTGATCTCATCATCATGGCTCATGAGATAATTGTGGAAGCTTCCATCGCTCTGGTGGCCAGTAATTTCATAAAAGATGGCTTCGCCCTCTTCGCCGGCAAGATCCTTTGGCGTGAGCTTGTCGATGGTGACATCAGGGCGCAGATATAAATCGTTTGTGTCAGGGTCGCCGTCATCTCGAATGACATGGTCATTCTTGTCGAATGCGATTTCGAGCCGGTCTACAAATCCGCCTGGGTATGAATTGAGGATATACATGTCATGCCCGAATGCACTGACGATGTTTTCTTCCTTGTCGAACCAGAAATATTCGTTCCAGCTCGTTCCCCCTCCAGAATTTCGTGAGCTGTTTGGATAACGGAAGTCATCAAACGCATGTCTTTCATAGTCGAAACTTCCGTCAAGAAATGTGACGCCTTCCCGCGCGAGGGCCGCATTGACTCGGGTCATGATGGAACATCCATTTCGCTGTTCTCAGGGAAAATTCTCAGGAAATCAGGCGAGTTCGAGCCGCACGGGCCGGGTGCGGCCGTCCGGGTAGTGACGTTTGGCATAAATGCGGCGGATAGCGGGCAGGGTCATGCGGAGGGCTGAACGAAGGAAAGCCCCAACCTCGGCATCATCCGCCTGCCAGAAATTGAGCAGCAGGCAATCGCCGCCCACGGCCTCCGCGGTGCCGATGGCGCGGTTCCCCGCGAGCCAGCCCTCGCCGACGGCTTCCGAAACAAGGCCATAGCCCACGAACCCCACCGGCTGTCCGCTTCGCATGGCGAAGGCATAGTGTCCTCGGTTGACCTGCCCGGCTAGCGCGCGGGCGATATGCCCGAAGGGCGCGCGGGCAAACGCCGGGTGAACCATGAGGCGCGCCGTGGCCAGACCCATCGCGGCTTCCGGCCTCATCCGGGTGGCGAGCGTGAGCCGGCTCGCATTGGCTTGCAGCTCGAATTTTCTCTGCGGCATGTTCATCACAAGCTCCTCGTGACGGTGATGATCCACAAGAGAACATCCCGGACGTGACGGTCTCGTCACCGCACCGTGACTGGCATTCGGAACGCCTGGAGCCTGGGTGGTCCGGATTTCGGTCTAGCGGTCTGGAGTTGATTTGTGGGCCGCGAGGAGGAACTCCACGTTTCCGTCACCGCCACGGATCGGGCTTTCGCACTCTCCGATCACGGTCCAGCCCGATCGTTCGATGAACCGACGGATTCGCTCGCGCGCGGCCTCTATCGCGCCGTGATCGCGCACGATTCCACCCTTGCCGACATGCGCGCGACCCACTTCGAATTGTGGCTTCACAAGGCAAACCAGCGTCGCGCCGGGCCCAGCCATGTCGAGTGCGGGCGGCAGTGCCTTCTCGAGCGAAATGAAGGAAAGATCCGAAACGATCCAGTCGGGTGGGGGCACTTGCTCCGGGGTCAGATCCCGCACGTTCAAACCTTCGATGACCTGCACGCGCGGGTCGCCTCGAAGCTTCTTGTGAAGCTGCCCATGGCCCACATCAATGGCCCAGACCTGTGCCGCGCCCGCTTCGAGAAGCACCTGGGTGAACCCTCCAGTCGAGGCGCCGAGATCAAGCGCCCCCGCGCCACCGGGATCGAGCCCGAACGTGTCCAGCGCATGTTTGAGCTTCAGGGCAGCGCGCGAAACATAGGGCAGGGGATCTTCGGTGAGCCTGACCCTGCTATCGGGGCCGACCTTCTGCGCCGGTTTTGCTGCCGGCCTGCCGTCAATCTCGACCACACCCGCGGCGATCAGAGCCTGCGCCCGCGCCCGGCTTTCCGCCAGCCCCGCCTCGACAAGCGCCTGATCGAGCCGCGGCATGGCCCGCGTCACTCCGCCGCAAGGTTGATGAACCCGCCCGACTGATGATCCCAGAAGCCGGCGTAGAGCCCGCCCTGATCAAGTAACTCGGCATGGCTGCCTTCTTCCGCGATCCTGCCGCCATCGAGCACCACGATCCTGTCCATCCGGGCGATGGTCGAAAGCCGGTGCGCGATGGCGATTACGGTCTTGCCTTCCATCACCGTCTCGAGTGTGCCTTGGATCGCGGCCTCGACCTCGCTGTCAAGCGCGGATGTGGCTTCATCGAGCACCAGAACCGGCGCGTTCTTGAGGATCACGCGGGCCAGCGCGATCCGCTGCCGCTGCCCGCCAGAGAGTTTGACCCCGCGCTCTCCGAGATGCGCGTCGTAGCCTTCGCGACCAAGAAAGTCCCGCATTCCGAGGATGAAATCATGGGCTTCCGCACGCTTGGCCGCGGCAATAACTTCCTCGTCCGTGGCGTTGGGTCGGCCATAGCGGATGTTCTCCAATGCCGAGCGGTTGAACATCGAGGTCTCTTGCCGGACCATGCCGATCTGTGCCCGAAGTCCATCCTGGGTCAGGTCGCGAATATCGGTGCCGTCGAGAGTGATCCGCCCGGCTTCGGTATCGTAGAGCCGCAGGAGCAGCGAAACGAGCGTCGACTTTCCGGCCCCCGACCGACCGACCAGCGCGACCTTCTCGCCAGGTGAGACATGGAGCGAGAGATCCTCGATGGCGGCTTCCTTGCGCCCGTATCCGAAGCGCACGTGCTCGAAGTTCACCGCACCGCGCGCGCGCTCGATCGGCTGCGCATCAGGCCGGTCGACCACCCGATGCGGGGGACTGAGCGTGCGGATGCCATCCTCAATCTCGCCGATATTGGCGAAGACCCCCATGGCCACCATGCTCACCCATCCCGACATCTGCGCGAGACGGGTCGAGATGAGCCCCGCCGCTGCGATGTCGCCCGCGCTCGCGGTACCTTGGGACCAGAACCACAGCGAAGCCGATATCAGCGCGACGGGCAGTAGCCCCGCGAGGGTCATCAGGAGGAACCGGAACCCGGTTGCAACGCGCCCGAACCCGATGGCGCTGTCGCGATACCCCGAAAGCGCATCGAGCGCCGCGCGATCCTCGAAGGCGCCATGGGCGAAGAGCTTGACGGTCGCGATGTTCGAGACCGTATCGACGATCTGGCCGGTCACCACGGCGCGCGCCGCAGCCCGGGCCTTCGAGCGGGATCGGATGCGCGGCAGGAAGTACTGGATCAGGAAGACATATCCCACTACCCAGAGCGCCAGTATCACGCCAAGTTGCCAACTCACCAGGGCCATGACCGTGGCGGCCCCGATTACGGCGCTGATCGCGAAGCCGAAGGTGTTGCAGATCTCGGTCACGACCTCTGTCGTGGCGCGCGAGGTCTGTTGCGCCTTCTGGGCAATGCGCCCGGCAAAGTCATCGTCGAAATAACTCAGGGAATGACCGAGCACATGACGGTTTATCCGTGAAAGAACGAGGGGATAGATGTTGGGCTGCAATGTCAGCGCCGTGACGGCAGCACCTCCACCCATCACGAAGGGCCGCAGAATCAGGAAGAATGCCACCACGCCCAGAAGTCCTGGCAGGATTCCCGGAAACAGACCCTCCGGTCCGCGCGCCAGCGCCGCATCTATCACCCAGCCAATGATCGCCGCGCCCGCCACTTCCGTCAGGCCGGTGGCGATGCTGAGGCCCAGCATGAGGAAAATGGCCGGAAAAGCGCCGTCGAGCGCCCATCGCAGGAAGGGCAGGAGCCGGTCCGGTGGCGGGCCATCCGCATGACGGAAGGCATAAATGATGTCCGAAAGGAATTTCACTCGGCCCCCTCCGGTTCCGGTTCGGTGGCAAGGAAGCCGCCCGATTGCCGCTGCCAAAAGGCTGCATAGGACCGGCCCCGCGCCAGAAGCTCCTTGTGGCTGCCCTGCTCCGCGATAGCGCCATCCTCCAGAACGACTATCCGGTCCATATGAGCAATTGTCGACAGGCGGTGCGCAATGGCGATCACGGTCTTTCCTTCCATCAGTCCGTAGAGGCTGGTCTGGATCGCGGCCTCGATTTCGCTGTCGAGTGCGGAGGTTGCCTCATCCAGCACCAGGATGGGCGCATTTTTCAGGATCACGCGTGCCAGCGCAATCCTTTGCCGTTGCCCGCCCGAAAGCTTGACTCCCCGTTCTCCGACCATGGCGTCATATCCCGTGTTGCCGGCGGCATCGCGCAGACCGAGGATGAAGTCATGGGCTTCGGCCCGTTTCGCGGCGGCGATCATTTCCGCTTCGCTCGCCTCCGGCTTTCCATAGAGCAGATTGTCGCGGACGGAGCGGTGAAGCAGGGAAGGATCCTGCGTCACCATGCCAATGTTGCGCCTCAGACTGTCCTGCGTAACCGCACGGATATCCTGCCCGTCGATCCGGATCGTGCCGGTTTCGGCATCGAAGAAGCGCAGGAGAAGGTTCACAAGGGTCGATTTCCCCGCCCCCGAACGCCCCACGAGCCCGATGCGTTCGCCTGGGGCGATGGAGAGCGACACCCTGCGCAGGCCGCCTTCGCCCTTTCCATAATGATGGCTCACCCGATCGAACATAACCTCGCCCTTGTCCACAACAAGTGCCGTGGCGCCCTCCGTATCGGGCAGGTCAACGGGCTGCGCGATGGTCTCCATGCCCTCCCGGATTGTGCCGATGTTCTCGAACAGCTCCGAGAGCGCCCACATGATCCAACCCGTCATTGCGGAAAGCCGCAAAGTAAGGGCTGTGGCGGCGGCGACGGTGCCGATCGTGGCATAGCCTCCATGCCAGAGATGGATTGCCAGTCCGACGACCGAGACGACAAGAATGCCGTTCAGAAGCGTCAGCCCTAATTCCATCTTGGTGATGAGCCGCATCTGGCCCTGAAAGGTCTTGCGGGCAGCCTCGATCGCATCACCGGCATAGGCTTCCTCGACCCGGCCATGGGCGAAGAGCTTCACGGACTGAATGTTCGTGTAGCTGTCGACGATGCGGCCCGTCACCTGAGAACGAGCGTCTGCGGCCGCCTTGGAAGCACGTCCGACCTGAGGCACGATCCACGCCATCAGCGCGACATAGAGACCGAACCAGAACACGAGCGGGATGGCGAGTCGCGGATCGGTTTCGGACAGGAGCCAGATCGCACCGGTGAGGTAGACGGTCGAGTAGACAATGGCATCGAAGGTCTGAAAGGTCGCCTCCGAAACGGCCGGCGCGGTCTGCATCACCCGATTGGCGATACGCCCCGCAAAATCGTTCTGGAACCAGCCGACCGACTGGCGGAGGAGGTGCCGGTGGCTCCGCCAGCGGACCATCGCACCTATGTTGGGCATCAGGGACTGGTTGAGCAGCGCATCCGCAATGAATTGTACCACGGGGCGAACCAGCAGGATGAAGACCGCGACCCCAAGCAACTCGAGCCCATGGGCCTGCCATACACCTTCGGCACCGGTTTCCGACAGGCTATCCACGACCTGCCCGGTATATCGGATGAGCCAGACCTCGATGAGGCTGATCGTCATGACCGCGAGAAACGCCATGAACATCACGCCGCGGGCGGGCCTCAGAAAGGAAGCGATATACGGTATCAGGCGCCGGGAGGGCGTCTCATCCTCAGTGTAACGCTGATACGGATCGACGAGCGATTCGAAGAAGGCAAACATGAAAAAGCACTCGATTGGAGGATATTGGCAGCGGGAATTGCATGGAATATGGCCCGGCGGGCCTGTCCGGCCTGGTCAGAACCAGCGTGGTATCCGGGTGTTTTCCATGACGACCTCCAAAATGAGTAAAGGTTGTTTATCCCAGATCGAACGTTCTGTCACCCCGCCGTGGAACCCGAACACGCTAGTTTGCTCGGAGGTCCCTGCGTGCTGAATGGCAATTTGCCGGTTTTTGACAGTAAATAATTCTCGAAATGAATTTAGTTTGACAAATTTGTCATCCAGTGATTAATTTATGAGACAAATTGGCACTGCAACTGCAAGCTATAGTGAGCAAAAAATTTGCAGGTCGGCGCTTGGTGGGCTCTGAATATTTGTAGTGCCATCTGAACAATTGCTCTCACAGGGACGAAACCTTGCCAGTTCAGTTGACACAGGTCCAAGGTCTGCGTGCGCAGAACCGTCGCGCGATAATGGCTGCAATCCGCAACCACAGTCGCATCGCCCGCGTGGATATCGCGCGCGAGACCGGCATAAGCGCCGCAACGGTGACGTCTATCACTGCGGATCTCGTTGCTGAGGGGCTTGTCGAGGAGACCGTTGATCCTGAGCACGTGCGTGCGGGCAGTCGCGGTCGGCCCCGGGTGCTGTTGCAGGTGCGCCCCGATGCGTTTCTGATCGGGGGCGCGAAAATCTCTGCCGAAAAGATCACGGTTACATTGACCGATTTTGCCGGAGAAGAACTGTCATACGTCGTTAGCGAACTGGCGGCTCCCCTGTCGAGGACAGCAGGCGATGTCGCGGACCTGCTTCGCGACACGGTTCTCGAGGCGCTAGCGCTTTGCGGAAGACGGGAAGAAGAACTCGCTTCGCTTGGTGTGGGGGTTCCAGGTTTCGTGGACTCGAATACCGGTGTCATCCATTGGAGCGCATGTTTCGGGGATCGGAATGCTCCGTTCGGAGACCTGATCGAGCGGCGATTTTCCTGTCCCGTGGCGCTCGACAATGATGCAAACCTCGTCGCTCTCGCGGAGAAATGGTTTGGTCACGGGCGGGGCATCGACAATTTTATCGTGCTGACGATCGAGCAGGGGATTGGCCTCGGTATCGTGCTGGATGGCAAGATCTTCAGGGGGGCTCGGGGGATCGGAACCGAATTCGCGCACACCAAGATTCAGCATGGCGGAATGCTCTGCCGCTGCGGGCAGCGTGGTTGTCTCGAGGCTTATGTCGCTGACTACGCGATCGCGCGTGAAGCTGGAGTGGCTTTGGGGCGGGATCTTTCGCACGATGTCACGCCCAGAACCGAACTCGATCTGCTCTATCAGGAAGCGATGGCGGGCAATCCCGTGGCGCGCGGTGTGTTCGAGCGTGCAGGCAGTCTCTTTGCTCTTGGTCTGGCCAATCTCGTCAATGTCTTCGATCCGAGCCTGATCATCTTTTCCGGAGAACGGATGCAGTATGATTATCTCTACAGCCAGAATGTTCTTGAGCAGATGCAGAGCTTGACTGTGGTGCCGGAGCGTTCCCGCCCCGAGATCCAGATACACAAATGGGGCGAACGCATCTGGGCGCGCGGGGCCGCCGCACTCGCCATGGACGGTCTGGTCGAGCAGGCTGCCCGCGGGCGCCTTCGTCTCGATCGCAACGTTCACGAAACACGGGAAGAACCCCAGAGTGTCACCGTTTAGGCCCTAAATTAGTCAGTTGGCGGGAACGGGGTTCGCCGCTGCATCGAAGGCCTGTGCGGCTCCGTCATGTAGGGGGACGGAGAGGCCGGCGCTTGCCATGGTCTCTATCTCAAGATCCGCCAGCGCTGGATCAAAAAGCCGAAGCCGGTCCAGGTTGATTAACGCGGCCGAAACGAAGGTATAGACGATCTCTTCCGAAACATTGGTTCGGGTGATGACCGTCGCCGTGACGCCAAAGCTCGGTATTGGTTCCGCATGTCCGGCATAGAGTCCGCCGGGGATCTCGGCCTGCACAAGCGCGGAACTCTCAGACACGAACTGTTCGATCTCGGGGCTTTCCACCGGGACGATCTCCGCGTCGCAGCCCAGAGTAGCCTCCTGCACCGTAAGCGCCGGATGTCCGATTGTCGTCACGAAGGCGTCAATCTGTCCTTCGCATAAGCTAGATGCCTGATCCGCGGGCGACAGATCCAGCAGGTCGGCGAAGCTCTCCTCGGTCCAGCCTTCGGCCGCCATGAGCGTGTTCCACATGGCACGTTGGGCTGATCCCATGGGTCCGGCACTGATGCGTTTGCCTTCAAGTGCCGCAAGGCTGTCGATGTCGGTGTCGGATCCCGCCACGATCGTTACCGTTTCCGGGTAGAGCGACATGACAGCGCGCATGGTGTCAAAGGCGTTGTCGCCAGTCGAAGCCGCAGCCTGAACGTCGGATTGTACGATTGCAAGATCGACATCCTTCGCTCTCAGTTTCTCGAGGTTGTCCAGTGAACCTTCGCTCGTTTCCGCAGCGCATCGAATTTTGTGTTCCGAGCGATTCTCATTGACCAGACGGCAAAGGGAGAGCCCGACTGGAAAATAGACGCCGGCCGGGCTGCCGGTCGCCATGCGCACCAGCCGTGCCTCCTGTGCCACGGTTACGCAAGGCACAACCGCCAGCAAGGTGGCGACTGCGCAAGGCACGTTTAATCTGATCATGTTCCCCTCCGTTTTCCCCGCGCAAGAGTGTCACGCCAAAGCGCGGCAGACAACTGGCGCGTGAACGTAGGAAGGGATGTGGCGGTCAGGCAACGGCGCGCGCGAGGGCGCATTGACTCCAGAGCGAGGTCAGGGCCGCCATCAGCCGATCGAGATCCTCATCCGTATGCACGGGCGACGGAGTAAACCGCAGGCGCTCCGTCCCCTTCGGCACTGTGGGATAGTTGATCGGCTGAACATAGATTCCGAAATCATTCAGCAGGATATCGGAGATCATTTTGCATTTGACCGGGTCTTTCACCATCACCGGCACGATGTGGCTCGGGTTTGGAAGATGCGGAATTCCGATGGCATCGAGTCGTGCGCGGAGCTTCTCCACGTTGCGGCGCTGGCGCATCCGCTCGATCTGACTGGTCTTGAGGTGGCTGATGCTGGCACGAGCCGCGGCCGCGACTGCCGGCGGAAGCGCGGTGGTGAAGATGAAGCCACTTGCAAACGAACGGATGAAATCGATCAGGGGTGCCGAACCGGTGATGTAGCCGCCAACGACTCCGAAAGCCTTCCCGAGCGTGCCCTCGATGAGTGTCACGCGGTCCATCAGGCCACGCTCTTCCGCAACCCCGCCGCCGCGCGGGCCGTAGAGACCGACAGCATGGACCTCGTCGAGGTAGGTCATTGCCCCATGGGCATCTGCCACATCGCAGATTTCCTCGATGGGTGCGATATCGCCGTCCATCGAGTAGACGCTCTCGAATGCTACCACTTTCGGTCGGTCGGGGTCGATCTGAGACAGCTTCCTGTCGAGATCCTCGGGATCGTTGTGCTTCCAGATGCGTTTTTCAGCGCGGGAGTGACGAATACCTTCAATCATGCTGGCATGGTTCAAAGCGTCAGAAAGAATGACGCATCCATCCAGCTTGGCCCCCAATGTGCCAAGTGACGCCCAGTTCGACACGTATCCGGAGGTAAAGAGCAGCGCCGCTTCCTTCTGATGAAGGTCGGCGAGTTCGGCTTCGAGCAGGACATGATCGTGATTGGTGCCCGAGATGTTCCGGGTTCCGCCCGCTCCAACACCGCAGCGGTCCACGGCCTCATGCATCGCAGCCACCACGTTAGGATGCTGTCCCATGCCGAGATAGTCGTTCGAACACCAGACCGTCACATCACTGACGGTGCCATCGGAGTGGCGCCGCGCGCGGGGAAAAGAACCCCTCTCCCGTTCCAGTTCAGCGAAGACACGGTAGTTGCCCTCGTCCTGTAGCTGATTCAGATGCTGGCGGAACAGGGCATCATAGTCCATCAGTCTAACCTTTTGCCTTCGTGCCCCTGTCCACCAGAAGGGGACAGGCGTGGGTTCAGGGTCAGGAGGAAATGACATCTGTTGGCCGCCATGTCCACCCGTCGGTGTCTTATATCGAATGAAGCGACATGCATTCTAGGGAACAAGCCCCGTCTTGCCAGAATTTTTACTGGACTGGCTCTACGCCATTGGTCTTGCATTCGCTCCGAAACAGAGGTGCATACTGACGTCGCCAAGCGACTCGCCGTTTGATTTCGGTCAAGTACGGCTCAATTTTCCGGCCAGGCCGCCGACCCATGGCGAATCGTCAGGAGGAGAGTTCTCGTGACATACGGGCCCGACGGCTCTGCTGGCTTGTCGTGGACCGGCATCATTCGCCTCGGACTTGTTCAGATGGCGATCGGTTCCGTGATCGCGATGACGACTTCGACACTCAACCGCATCATGGTTGTGGAGCTTGACCTGGCTGCCGTCGTGCCTGGTTTGCTGGTGGCGCTTTACTATGCCCTTCAGCTGTCGAGGCCCTACTGGGGCTTTCGTTCGGACTCCGGTCGGCGTCGGGTGCCATGGATCATTGGCGGCGTGGCGGTTCTTGCCGCAGGCGGGATGCTGGCTACATTCGGCACCGTTCTTGCGGGGACGCAAATCGGCGCAGGTCTGGCCCTTGCGGCACTGGGTTTTGCGCTCATCGGTGCGGGAGCAGGTGCGGCGGCCACTACATTGCTTGCGCTGCTTGCCGTCCTGACCCAACCTGAACGGAGAGCTGCGGCCGCAACGATCACCTGGCTCATGATGATCGGCGGAATAGCCCTTACTGCGACATTGATGGGACAGTTTCTGGATCCCTACTCGCCGGGGCGGCTTCTTCGGATCGTGGCTGTGGTCTGCGCCCTTTCTCTGGCGGTTTCCGTTCTTTCGATTGCCCGTCTCGAAACTGAGGCAGGCACCCAAAAGGAGCATGAGCCTTCGCGTACGCCCTTTCGCGTGGCCCTTGCCGAAATCTGGTCAGAACCGTCGTCACGGCGCTTTGCGCTCTTTGTGTTCCTCTCGATGATTGCTTATTCGATGCAGGAACTGATCCTTGAACCATATGCGGGTCACGTCTTCGGTTTTTCGCCGGGTAGTTCGACCTCCATGGCCGGTATGCAGAACGGCGCGGTCTTGCTTGGGGTCATCGCGGTTGGCGGATTGTCGACAGGGTTCGGGATCGGCTCCTTGCGCTTCTGGACGTCCGTCGGTTGTATCGGGTCGGCATGCGCGCTTGCCGCAATCGCCGTAGTAGGGGCGACGGGATCTGGCACACTCCTCCTTGTGCCTGTGTTTTTCCTTGGGTTTGCGAATGGCGTCTTCGCCGTCTCCGCCATTGGAGCGATGATGCAACTGGCCGGGGGTCGTGAAGGGGGCCGGGAAGGTGCCCGAATGGGCGTCTGGGGTGGGGCTCAGGCGGTTGCGGCCGGGCTTGGCGGGCTAATCGGCGCGGCTGGTGCCGATACGATGCGTCTGGTCTTCGAGCAGCAGCATCTGGCATATGGGATCGTATTCGCCATTGAGGCAGGACTATTCGTCGTAGCAGCCTTCATGGCCCTTTCCGCGCTTGGGCCACCGCGCGATTTCGCCGCGGCAGAGTAGGCTAGGCTTTCTGGCTCTGTTGTGTTGCGCGTTCTCGCCCCGGCACCATGAGGCTTCCTACGAAAGCGATCATCATGGCCAGCACTGTCGTGGGAGCTGGCGCGCTATCCAGCCAGAAGCTGGCATAAACCCCGACAAGAGTTGAAACGAGCGCAACCGCGCAGGCCAGAACCAGCATCGGTCCAAAACGCTTTACCCAGAGAGACGCGATGGCGCCGGGCGTGATGAGGAATGCAATGGCGAGGATAATCCCCACGGCCTGAAGTGCCGCGACGACAGTCAGGGATACCAGTGCCAAGAGACCGTAGTGCAGCCAGCCAGTGGGCAAACCGATGGCGCGGGCGTGTTGGGCGTCGAATGCATGAACGAGAAGACCTCGACGCGCGGCAAGTACAACAGCCGTGATCGGCAGGACGAGCAGCGCGGTTTTCCATAGATCGTCCCAGCTGATGCCAAGTGGATCACCGAAGAGGATGTGATCGAGGTGTACGTCAGTGGGTGTCCATATATAGAGTACGATCCCGAGCGCAAACATGCCGGAAAAGACGATGCCCATGGCGGTGTCTTCCTTGATCCGGCTGTGGTCTTTCACGAAGCCGGTGGCCAATGCGCATAGCATGCCGGCGAGAAAGGCCCCGATAGCCAGTGGTATCGCAAACCAGTAGGCCACGACGATGCCCGGCAGGACGGCGTGACTGATTGCATCTCCCATCAACGACCAGCCACGCAACACGAGAAAGCAGGAAAGAAGCGACATTGGCAGTGCAACAAGCGCTGTCACCAAGAAGGCGCGTTGCATGAAGTCGAGTTGGAAGGGCAGGAATACGAGTTCCATTCTCAGCTATCTCCCTGCCGAGCCCGCCTTCTTGCCGCGAGCATCCCGTGTTTCGGTGCCAGGACAAATGCCGCGAGGAACACGAGTGTTTGCAGAACAACCACGATGCCTCCAGTCGCACCATCGAGAAAATAGCTTCCATAGCCCCCCACAACCGAGGTGAGCAGCCCGATGGCCGCGCTGAGCATGATCAGTCGATCAAACCGATCCGTGAGGAGATAGGCCGTGGCGCCGGGTGTTACCACCATTGCGATGACGAGAAACGCGCCGACGGTCTGGAGCGCTGCGACGGTTGCCGCTGCAAGGAGGGTGAAGAATACGATCTTGAGCGTCGTGGCAGGCAGCCCGACGGAGCGCGCATGAGCCTCGTCAAAGAAAACCACCATCAGATCTTTCCATTTCGCCAGCAGGATGGCCAGCGTGACAACGGAGATTATGACGAGCTGAACCGTGTCTGCCGGTGTGACGGCAAGAATGTTGCCCATTACGATCGTCTGCACATTCACCGATGTCGGGTTCAGTGACACCATGAAGAGGCCGAGCGCGAAGAAGGATGTGAAGATAATGCCGATTACCGCATCCTGCTTCAGTCGAGTGATCGATGAAAGCGAGAGGATCGCTGCCGCAGCCAGACCGCCGGAAATGAACGCACCAGCCGCGAAGGGCAGACCCAGCATGTAGGCGCCAGCTACACCAGGAATGATCGCGTGGCTGAGCGCGTCACCGATCAGCGACCAGCCCTTCAGCATGAGGAACGCAGAAAGGAAGCCGCATACACAACCAACCAAGCCGCTCACCCATATGGCGTTGACCATGTAGTTGTAGTCGAGAGGCTCCAGCAGAAACGTCATCCATTGCCTTCCGCGGTGGCTTGGCGCCGGAGTTCTGAATCGGCTTCGTCCTCACTGTAGATGACAAAGGGTCGTTCATCATCAGTGAGAACCGTAACGCGCCGACGATCCTCGTCGTCGTGGTGCAGGTCAGCCCCTCCGAGCACGAAGTGCCTGAGCTTGCCGCCAAAGGCTTCTTCCAGATTTGCCTGCGTGAAGACCTCTTCCGTCAGACCGGCAGCGAGCACCCGACGATTGATCACTACGGCTCGATCGCAATATTCCGTCACCGACCCGAGGTTGTGGGTCGAAACGAGCATCACACGTCCCTCCTCGCGAAGGTCCTTCAGGAGTTGAACGATCTGGTCCTCGGTCGTGACGTCGACGCCCGTGAAAGGTTCGTCAAGTAGAATTACCTGACTCTCCTGCGCCAGTGCACGGGCGAGGAAGACGCGCTTCTTCTGCCCGCCCGAGAGCTCACCGATCTGTCGCTTGCGGAACTCGAGCATATTTACCCGTGCGAGTGATGATGCGACGAGGTCGTGATCGCGGGCCTTTGGACGCCGCAGCCAGTTCATGTGACCATATCGGCCCATCATCACCACGTCTTCGACAAGAACGGGAAAGGACCAGTCCACTTCCTCTGCCTGGGGAACGTATGCCACCAAGTTGTCAGAGAGAGCGGCACGGGCTGGGCGGCCGAGGATATCGACCTGTCCCGCGGAGAGTGGGACAAATCCCATGATCGACTTAAAGAGGGTCGATTTGCCCGATCCGTTTACACCCACGAGCGCCGTGATCGATCCGCGTGGAATCGAAAAACTTGCGCCCTCGATCGCCGTCAGACCAGATCGATACGTGACACTCACATCGGTAAGATGGAGCCCTTCTTCATGGGCTGAAGTATCCTTCAACGCAGAAGCCCCTCCGCAATAGTTCCAGTCGTCACTCGCATCAGTTCGATATAGGTCGGGACAGGCCCGTTCGCTTCCGAGAGACTGTCAACGTAAAGCACGCCACCGTATTCAGCGCCAGTTTCCCGTGCAATCTGTTCTGCGGCGTCGGGGGGGACAGTGCTTTCGCTGAACACGACCGGAATGTTGTTTTCTCGAACTGTATCGATGACATTGCGTACCTGCTGGGGGGTCCCCTGCTGGTCTGCATTGATCGGCCAAATGTAGAGTTCCCGCAGGTCGAAGTCGCGCGCCAGATAACTGAATGCCCCTTCAGAGGTGACGAGCCAGCGTTGCTCTTCGGGAATGTCGGCGAAGGACTTCCGGATCGGATCGGTCAGGGCTCGGATCTGGTCAGAGTATGCGGCGGCATTTTCTGCGTAGAGTTCGGCATTCTCAGGATCCGCTTCTGCGAAGGCCGCGCGAATATTCTCCACATATGTGATCGCCGCATCCGGGGACATCCACGCGTGGGGGTTGGGTTTGCCTTCGTACGGTCCCTCCACGATACTCAGTGGCTCGATTCCTTCCGTGACCGTTACAGAGGGGATATCGCCCAGGTTCCTCAGAAACCGCTCGAACCATTGCTCAAGGTTCAACCCATTAAGCAGCACCATGTCGGCGTCTCGTGCCCGGATGATATCGCCCGGTGTCGGCTGATAGTAATGGATCTCGGCGCCCGGTTTCGTCAGCGATTCGACCTCGACTGCTTCACCTCCGACGTTTCGGGCCATGTCGGCGATGATCGTGAATGTCGTTGCTACTTTCAGTTTCTCATCGGCTAAGGCCGGCAGCGCGGTGCTGACCGCAATCATTGAAATCAGAAGAGTGCCGATTCGGCGCATGGAACACCTACCCTTTTGGAACAAGTCGAGGCGGAGATTAGCAATCGAAAGCTAGCTGTCAATGCAATTGCAAATCATTTGCATCAAGAGCTTCCCAAGCCGGGAAGCTTCGGTGTATGGTTCGGACCATGAACGATATGACCGCGATTGATGAGTCTGAAGAACTGCTCCGTTCGGCAGGGCTGCGGATGACTCGTCAGCGACGCATCATTCTGGAGATCCTGCATTCGATCGGCGGGCATCCGGACGCGGGTGAGATTCATCGCCGTGCCTCATTGCAGGACAGCCGTATTTCTCTGGCAACCGTCTATCGGACCATGCGGGTCCTTGAAGAATCAGGTGCAATCCAGCGCCACGCGTTTGGCGGGGGACCGGCCAGGTTCGAGAATGCGCATTCGGACCACCACGATCACCTGATTGACTTGGAAACAGGGGATGTGATCGAGTTTGCTTCCGATCGCATCGAGGCGCTCCAGAAGGAGATCGCGGCCGAGCTGGGATATGAAATCGTGCATCACAGGTTGGAGCTGTACTGCCGCAAGGTACCCAGAAAGCCGTAAAATTGCCGATCAGACCCTAGCTGAACTCCGTGATGGACAGATGAAACAATCAGAAAATCGCAGGGCTTCGCCCGGAAGCAAGCTTGCATTTTCAAGGGGATGACGATTTCTCGCATGAAGATGCACCCGTGACTTAATTAAATTCCCGAAAAAATCTAAGCATTCTCAGGGGTTTGCCGAGCCGATTTCGGGGCCCCGTTAGGATTTGCGCAACCGTGTTCGCTGTATGTCCGTTGCATGCGGCGATGAGCCGGCGCGGCGAGGTTGGGAACTGACCAGTAGTCGCAAAGTCAGAATGGCGAGTAGCGGTCCCGTGTGGTGCGGGGCCTGTAAACCCTACGCGGTGTCGAAGGCACCGCTTGTATCAAGGAACTGACTTATGTCCAGCATTCTCACCAACTCCTCCGCAATGGTTGCTCTCCAGACCCTCAAGGGGATCAACAATGACCTCGCGGGCGTTCAGAACGAAGTTTCGACCGGCCTCAAGGTTTCCAACTCGAAGGATAACGCTGCGACTTGGTCGATTGCTTCGACCATGAAGGAAGACGTCGCCATCTTCGACAAACTTGTCGAGAACCTCGACAAGGCTGACGCGATGGTTGGCGTAGCCCGTTCTGCAACGGAACAGGTTGCTGACCTGCTCATCCAGGCTCAGGAAAAGGTTGTTCAGGCCGCTGGTGCGACCGCTGAAGAACAGGCTACCCTGCAGACCGAAATCGAAGCTCTGGCTGCGACGATCAGCTCGATTGCTCTGTCGTCCCAGTTCAACGGCGCGAGCCTCACCAACGGCACGAACGGCGCAAGCCAGACGGTGACGATGGCTGTTGTTCGCGATGCTTCGGGCACCCTGGCAACGGTCGATACCATGACCATCGCTATGGTTGACCTCGAAGCCGTTGCATCGGCCCTGACCGGCCTTGCTTTCGATGGTTCGCAGGCCGACATGGATGCGGTTGATGCCGAACTCGACACCGTGAACGCAGCCGCAGCTGCCTTCGGTGCCGCGCAGGCTCGCATCGAGACCCAGTCTTCCTACCTGTCCAAGCAGTCGGACGCACTGACCAACGGTGTGAGCGCGCTCGTCGACGCTGACATGGAAGAAGCTTCTGCCCGTCTGACCGCTCTTCAGACGCAGCAGCAGCTTGGCACGCAGGCTCTGTCGATCGCCAACCAGGCACCGCAGGCAATCCTGTCGCTGTTCCAGTAATGGACCTGAGCGGGGCGGGAAATATCCCGCCCCGTTTTTCCGGGTAGCAAGAATTGTCCTGACCTCCCCGGCCGCGGACGAAGTCGCCGTATGTGATTCCTGAGGTTTCCGATGAGCAATAGTAAGAACGCCCTAAGCGGATATGCCGCTGCCGCCGCACCCGTCCGGACCGACCGGGGTGCTGAGTATGCAGCATTCGCTCGTGTAACCAGTTCCCTCAAGGCCGTCGACGAGAGCGACAAGTCTGCATTCCCGGCACTCGCGGAAGCGGTTTTTGTCAATCAGAGACTTTGGGCGATCCTCTCGCAGGATCTGCGTGAGGACGGGAATTCACTCCCAATGGATTTGCGGGTTCAGCTGCTTTCCTTGGCTGACTTCGTTCAGAAGCACAGCAAGGCAGTGCTTCGTGGCAGGGAAAGCATTGAGCCGCTCATCGACATCAATACCTCGATCATGCGTGGTCTGAGAGGATCGGTCGAGGTGGCGGCATGAGCGGTCTTGTTCTCAAGCTTGGTCCGCGCGAGCGTATCATGATCAACGGCGTTGTCATGGAAAACGGTGATCGTCGGACCCGCATCAACATCATGACACCGGATGCGAATGTGCTCCGTCTTCGTGATGCGATCCATCCCAACGAGGCCAACACACCGGTCAAGCGGGTTTGCTACATCGCCCAGCTCGTTCTTGCGGGCGAGGCCGATCCGGAAGATGCGCGACCGCAGCTTCTGAACGGTATTGAGCAGCTCAGCCAGGTTTTCCTCGACCAAGATAGCCGAGACCATCTCGTCGCCGCGACCGATTCGGTGATCGAAGGCCGGTTCTACCAGGCGCTGAAGGCGCTACGGTGTCTTCTTCCGCGCGAAACCCGACTGATGGCCGTTGCCTCGGGGCAATAGGGCAGGAGAGAGGTCATGGCATACCAGGTACAGGTTCCTTTGTCGGGCATTGCCGGGTGGCGCTACTTGGAGCGCACTCAGGAAGCGCAGAAGGCAACTTTCGAAAACGATGCGCTCATGCAGCGGGAGATTGCCTACTTCAAGGAGAACATCGGTAAGGTCGAGACCGCTGAAGATCTCATCGGCGACTACCGACTTCTGGAATTCGCCCTGACGGCCTATGGCCTTGAAGATGACACCTACAAGAAGGCGCTCGTTCGTACAGTTCTGGAGGGCGGTACGGACGACGAAGACTCGCTTGCCAATCGTATAACGGTGAACGGGTACAAGGAGATGGCGGAAGATTTCGGCTTCGGCAACGAGACCGGAGTGCAGACCGCGACCGAGGGTTTCGCGGACAAGATCATTTCCGCTTTCAAAGAGCGGAAATTCGAGACCGCCGTCTCCGAGGAAAAGGACTATCTGGGAACGGTCATGGCGTTCGAGCGCAGCATCGACATGCTGACCGGGGCCGAGGCAGCGGCCGAGGGCGACGAGGAGGCCAAGGCGAAATCCTGGTACACTGTGCTCGGAGATGAGGATCTGCGCACATTCTTCGAGGGTGCGTTCGGATTGCCGTCGCAGTTCGTTAACCTCGACATCGACCAGCAGGCCCGGATGATGGAACGGAAGGCCGAGCAGTTTCTCGGCGATGGGAGTCTTTCGGCGCTGGAAGATGAGGCCAATGTCGACAAGCTCATCACGCGCTTCCTGGCATTTCAGCAGATCGAAGAAGGCTGGAACAATCCGCAGGGTCCCGGTGCCAACGCGCTCAAGATACTACAGGGCAACCATTCTTCGGCGTCCTACGGAATTATCAATCTGCTCTACGGAATCGACGAGTAACCGCCGGCTTGGCCGGGTGCGGTTTCCAGCAACGAGGCAAGCCTTTCGAAGGTTGCCTCGATTCCATCTTCCGCACGTTCCGCGAAGAATGCATCAAGTTTCGGCCATAGGTTGATAGCCTCGTCAATTGCCGGGTCACTGCCCTTTGCATAGAGGCCGGTCTGGATCATGAGTGCTGAATTCTCGTAGGCCGTCAAAACGCGTCGAACCTTTCCGATCATTGCATTCTCGGCCTCGGTGGCAACGCCCGGCAGGGAGCGGGACACAGACCGGCGGACATCCACTGCCGGGAAGCGACCGCGCTCCGCTATCTCTCTGTCCAAAACGACATGGCCGTCGAGCACGCCGCGGGTAATATCCGCGATGGGTTCTTCCATATCCGAACCGGCAACGAGTACGCTGAAAACTCCGGTAATGTCGCCCTTGCCGAAAGTGCCGGGGCCAGCCCGCTCGCAGAGTGAAGCGATAAGATTGGATACTGAGGGCGGGAAGCCGCGGAGCGTAGCCGATTCTCCAGCCGTCAGCGCGATCTCCCGATGGGCTTCCGCAAAGCGTGTCAGCGAATCGATTAGAAGGAGGACATGATGGCCCTGGTCGCGAAATACTTCTGCAGATGCCATCGCCATCCATGCCGCACGGCGCTTGATTAATGGAGCCTGATCTGAAGTTGCCGCGACGACCACTGACCGTGCCATGCCTTCGGGCCCCAACACATTGTCGACGAAGTCGCGCAACTCGCGACCGCGTTCACCAATCAGGGCAAGCACAACGATATCGGCCTCGATCCCGCGCGCTAGATCGGCAAGCAGTGTGGACTTGCCAACACCCGAACCGGAAAAGACGCCGATACGCTGTCCACGTGCGAGTGGCAGGACGGAATTGAAAGCTGCCAACCCCGTCGAGACGCGCGCGCCCATGGCCTTTCGAAGGGCGGGTTCGGGCGGTGGTTGGCGCAGGCTCGCACTTGCCGTACCTTGGGAGAGCGGCCGTCCATCCATTGGGTGTCCGAACGCATCGACGATCCGGCCCATCCAACTGACATCTGGATGAACTCCAGCGGGACCAAGCAGCGTTACCGGATTGCCGATGGCTGCCCCATCAAGAGGAGCATAGGTCATGGCGCGCGCTCGGCTTTCCGATACGCCCACTATTTCGCCTCCGAGTTCCGTTCCATTCTTCAGCATAATCGCGATCTGATCGCCAATTCGTGCCTGATGAACCAGTCCGGCGATCTCAAGCGAATCGGTGCTGACGGCAACGACGCGTCCGACTCGTCGCGTATTTGAAATACGGGAGATTTCCGTGCTGAGCGCGGAAAAATCAGTGAGCATCGGGCCTATCCTCGCTACCTGCGGTTACAGTTTGTAAACCATGAGTAGGTTAAGAGCAGGTTTCGTCGTATCACGCGGGAGAAGCCGGCTCATGGATATGAACCTGAATGTTTTGCGTCTCGCAAGCGGGCTTGCAACGCACTCCGCCGCCCGGCAGCAGGTCATTGCGGAGAACATAGCCCATGCGGATACACCTGGCTATCGGGCGCGCGACATTGCCAGTTTTGAGGAAACACTGAACAACAGTGTTCCCCATTTCGAGGCAAAGACCACACGACCGGGCCATATCGCCTTCGGCGCCGACAATCCAAACTATAGGCCGTTCGAGTTGACGGCTTTTGGTGCTGAATCGCCGAACGGCAATACCGTTTCGCTTGAAGATCAGATGATGCGTTCGACCGATGTGCGTGAGCATCACAAGCTCGCGCTCGGCGTCTACCAGAAATCTATGGAAATCATGCGCACCTCACTTGGGCGCTGAGCTACGAGGTAAGCCAGATGGATGAGTTGATGCGTACTATGGCGGCGTCCGCGAGTGGCATGCGTGCTCAGGCGGCGCGGATCCGGCTATCGGCAGAGAATATCGCCAATGTCGACACACCGGGCTATCAGCGGAAAGTCGTTTCATTTGAAGAAGTCTATGACCACACCAACGAGACGCGCGCGGTAGCTACCGGCCGCGTCCGGCTCGACGAGTCACCGGTCGAGCGAACCCTACAACCCAATCATCCGCTGGCCGATGAACAGGGCTTCGTCGAGGGTTCCAATGTACAGCTGATGGTAGAGGTCGCGGACTCGCGGGAAGCGAACCGTAGCTACCAGGCAAACCTGAGGATGTTCGAGCAAGCGCGAGACATGAACTCGTCGCTTCTCGAACTGCTACGTAGATGAAAAAGGGATCCCTAGTCATGGACGTCAACGCAACGCTCGCCTCCCAACTCTACAACAAGGCGCAGATGGCTGCGCGGCCCGAGCCCCGTGAGGCTGAAGCCAAGACTGCGGGCGAGGTCTTTCAGACAACCACCGAAGACTTCATGCAAACGCTCCGTGCAGGCGAGGAAACGGTAAAGGCAGGACTTGCAGGTCGGGCCGATCCGCAGGCTGTCGTCGAAGCGATGGCCGCGACCGATCTCGCTGTTCAGACGGCCGTCGCGGTCCGCAACAAGGTTGTCGAAGCCTATCAGGAAATTCTGCGAATGCCCGTCTAATGACGGAAGAGGGCTCCAAATGGTGCGGTCATGCTGACTGAGCCTGTCATGCTAGATATCCTGCGGGAGAGCCTCTGGACCGCTTTGATCATTGCTTTGCCCATTCTGGGTGTCGCTCTGATTGTGGGTTTGGTCATCGGCCTTCTGCAGGCTCTTACGTCCGTCCAAGAGCTGACTCTCACCTTCGTGCCTAAGCTGGCTGCAATTCTGGCCGCCTATTGGTTTTCGATGAGCTTTGCGAGCCAAATGCTTGTGCGCCTCTTCCAGGAAAAGATCATCCCTCTGATCACGGGTGCCTGACGCCGGGTGATTCTAGAGGCCCAATGGCAATGAATGCGCTGTCTGCAGCGCGTTTGCCTAAACAAAGCAGTGAATTTCCGTCTTTGACTGAATCTTTACCAAGGCGGTTCAAGTTGCGTCCTGCACCGGTATCTCCCGGGCAGCCAGGCGCAGAAAGCGGAGAAGTCGATGGATCTTGCAGGCTATGTCTCTTTGACCCGCCAGGCGGGACTCCAGAAAGCGATGCAGACGGTCGCCAACAATATCGCGAACGTTTCCACGACCGGATACCAGCGAGAAGGCGTGGTATTCGCGGAAATGGTCGAGATGCTTCCGGTTGAAGGCGGCAGTGTCGCCATGACGGATGCACGGGGACGCTATACCGACCTTCTTCAGGGAGCACTGTCGCCCACGGGCGGGTCTCTCGACTTTGCGATTGAAGGAGAGGGCTACTTTACCGTCATGACCCCGGCGGGAGAGCGCCTTACACGCGCAGGAGCTTTCACACGTGATGCAAATGGCCAGGTCGTCAACATGGATGGCCATCAACTGCTTGACGAAGGCGGTGGTCCGGTCCTGATCCCCTTTGAGATCGCCAGCATCAACCTTTCGCCAGATGGGACGCTTTCGGGTGATGGTCAGCCGATTGCCCAGCTTGGGCTTGTCGTGCCCGAGGATCCCACAACCGTCTTTCGTGAAGGAGGCACACTCTTCCGAGTCGACGGAAACGTGGCACCCGTGGAGCCTGGTGCGTCCAATATCGTGCAGGGTTTCGTCGAGCAGTCAAACGTCAATGCGGTCTGGGAGATGACCCAACTGATCGAGGTTCAGCGGGCCTACGAATTTGGTCAGAAACTAGTCGAGCAAGAGGATGAGCGGATCAAGCAGGTCGTACAGGTTCTCGGCCAGGGTAGTTGAGCCCCACACACCCTGAAGTATTGGGAGAGTTAGTAAAATGCGTGCTTTGAGTATTGCGGCAACCGGTATGTCAGCCCAGCAGCGCCGCGTCGAGGTGATCTCCAACAACCTCGCGAACATGAATACCACGGGGTATAACGCCCGCCGCGCGGAATTTGCCGACCTGCACTATCAGCAGGCGGTTCAGCCCGGTTCCATCAGTTCGGCAGAGGGGACCGTGATCCCGGCCGGCGTGCAGCTTGGTCTCGGTGTCCGAACCGCGGCCGTATCCATGGATGTCATGCAAGGGTCGTTGTCCGAAACCGGCGCTTCGCTGGATCTTGCGATTGATGGCGGTGGGTATATCGAGATTGCCCTCCCTGGCGGCGAGCAGGCCTATACCCGCGATGGCGCACTCAAGCGCAACGGCGACGGGCTGATCGTGACTTCGGATGGCTTTCAGGTTGGTGCTGGTGTGACGGTCCCTGAAGAGGCAATTGAAATTGCAATCAATGCTGATGGCGAAGTCTATGTCTATTTCCGGGATCAGATCGAGGCACAACTGATCGGCCAGTTCGACATCGTGACCTTCTCCAATGACAAGGGCCTCGAGGCTCTTGGCTCGAATCTCTACCGGGAAACCGAAGCTTCCGGCCAACCCAATGTCGGTGCTCCCGGGGAGGACGGACGCGGGATCTTCCGTCAGGGCTATCTGGAAGACTCGAGTGTCGACGCGGTGAAGGAACTCACGGATCTGATCGAGGCGCAGAGGGGCTACGAGCTCAACGCCAAGGTCATCACTGCAGCTGACCAGATGCTCTCTTCGACGGTTCAGATCAGGTAAATCATGCCACTGACGCTCCGGAACTGCGCGAATGCGGCGCTGGCGGTCCTGATGGCCGCCGCGCTGCCAGTTGAATTTGCCCTGGCTCAGGCTGTTGTGCCGATCCGGGCAATTCGCGGAGCGCAGGTGATCGGTCCGGAAGACGTAGCGATTGCGGAAGACAAGGATGCCCCGGGTGCGTATCACGACGCTTCAGCGGTCGTCGGCCAGGAGGCAAAGGTCTCGCTTTATCCCGGTCGACCTATTCTGAAGGGGCAGATCGGCGCTCCGGCAATTGTCGAGCGGAATCAGCTCGTCAAAATGATCTATGCCGAAGGTCCCCTCAATATCGCGACCGACGGTCGCTCGCTCGATCGTGGCGGTCCCGGAGATCAGATCCGTGTGATGAACCTCTCTTCCCGTCAGGTCGTGACGGGATCAGTAGCCCCCAACGGAACCATAAGGGTTGCAAGATGATGCGCCGCCGCTTCCATTCCTTCGCATGTGCCGCGCTCTCTTGTGGTTTGATCGCCTGCACACCTATCGGCAAACCGCCCGAACTGAGTGAGATCGGATCGGACTACGATGCCGCAAATGGAATGATGTCGGCTGATCGTGCCGCATTGGCAGTGCCGGCGCCGGAACCCGCAAGATTCGCCTATCAGAGTGGCTCTCTATGGAGTACAAGCCCGAGCGGTCTTTTGGGGGACAAGCGTGCCCGGAAGCTGGGTGATATTCTCACGGTCACGATCGAGATCGACGACGAGGCTGAAATCAACAACGAAACAGATCGTTCTCGCTCCGGAAGCGAAAGCGCATCCGTCGGAGCGTTCTTCGGGATCGGCCCGAAGCTTGGCCCCGATGTGGGTTCCTTCACACCCGACCTGGAGATGGGGTCAAACTCGAACTTCAGCGGCTCCGGTTCGGTTTCCCGGGACGAGAGCATCTCCTTGAGGGTTGCGGCGACTGTAGTCGATGTGCTGCCCAACGGTCATCTCGTCATACAGGGCGACCAGGAAGTACGGGTCAACAACGAGTTGCGCAACCTTCTGGTCGCGGGAATCGTGCGGCCCGAGGACATCTCCCGCTACAATGAGATCAGCTACGACCGGATCGCCGGTGCACGTATCTCATATGGCGGCCGCGGCCAGATCACCAATGTCCAGCAGCCGCGCTGGGGGCAACAGGTGATCGACCAAGTCATTCCGTACTAAGGAGCGCTTGCCTATGAAACTGCTGGTTCCCATTGCACTGGCGTTGGTTGGATTGGGTGCGGGCGTCGGGGCGGGCTTCGCACTGAAGCCACCACCACCGGAAGGCGAACACGCCCTTGCGGCTTGTGGCGACGCGCTTCATGAAGGTGATGGCGCCGCGGAGATGGAGTCAGACGGCGATCATGGACCCGTTTCCGTCGAAGATTGCACAGACGTGGCAGGTGTCGATCCCTTCGAGCCCGATGATGCAGGCAACCATGATGAGGACGAGGCAGAGGCAATCTACGTGCCTCTCGAGAAGCCTTTTGTCATTCCCGTTTTCTCGTCTGGAGAAAAAGTGGTCTCGATGGTGGTGGTTTCACTCTCGGTCGCTGCGACTGTCGAAAACCCCGACCTTGTACTTGCCATGGAACCGCGGCTGCGCGATCGGCTTCTTGATGCAATGTTCCAGCATTCGAATACGGGTGGGTTCAGCGGCAGCTTCACCGCCGGTCGCAAGATTGAAGATCTAAAGACAGCACTTCTGCGTGCCGCACAGTCGGTTATGGGGAGCGAACTGGTGACTGAGGTCCTGATCACAGAGATCAACCGGCAGGACGTTTAGCGTTCGTATCCGTCCGCGCTTCTTGCCACCCATTCTATTAGTACGTCTCGCCCCAGCCTTTCTGGGGCTGCGGCACGGGTGCTTCGCGTTCGGTCCGTGTGCGCTCTGTCTCTGCCTGCGACTTGTTCGCCTGCTCGGTCAGTTTCTCGAGAGCTTCGTGCTTGCCGAGACTGGAAGCTGCCTTCTTCCTCAATCCGGCAATTCGTTTGGCAAGTTCGACCCGCTGCTGACGCGCCAGAGCGATGTTGCGGTCAGCCCATTGCTGTCGCAGGGCCATCTGATTGAACTGGAAAGCACCTCCGTCTTCTCTGAGGTCCAGTGCCGGCGACTTCGCGTAGTGGTCGATGGCTTGGGCTAAACGACGATCCTCATTCATTGCCGCTTCCAATGCCGCGAGATCCCGCGATCTGCGTGCCTCGGCGAGCGCGGTCAATTGGCGCAGCTGTTTGGGTTTCATAGATCTCCCCTTTCCCTGGCGCTCTTGCGGGCGTGGTCAGCGAAGCGAATCGCGGCAGCAACGGCACGGTAGTGTTCCGTCGAGATCTGCTGTCCGATTTCGACCGAAGCGAAGAGTGCTCTTGCGGTAGGTGGATCGCTGTGTATCGGGATCTTCGCAGTTTCGGCGATTTCGCGAATTCTGAGTGCGATCTCGTCTTCGCCCTTCGCTATGCATTCCGGTGCCGACCCTTTTTCTCGTGACCACTTCAGAGCCACCGCAAAATGGGTTGGGTTGACGATGATGACATCTGCCTTTGGCACATCGAGCAGCATCCGGTTTGTTGCGATGGATTGGGCACGCTGACGCCGCTGGGCCTTCATGTGCGGATCGCCCTCCGATCGCTTCAGCTCTTCCTTGAGATCCTGGTAGGACATGCGCAGCTTGCGCGCGTGATCATACCGTTGCCAGAAAAGATCGAGTGCCGCGATGACCGCCGCCATTATGCAAATCGCGCTCAAGATGATCTTCAGGGAGTCGAGCATCAGCGTCACAGTAACCCGTGCGTCCGTTCTGGCCGCGCCGATCATCCGGTCGAGATCGCCTTTCATGAAGATGTAGAGCGTCAATGAAATCGCGCTCAGCTTCACGAACTGCTTGAAGAATTCCATGAGGCCCGTGGGCCCGAATTTCTGCTTTGCGTTCTTCAGAACAGAGATCTTAGAGAGTTTTGGTTTGATCTTGTCGCCTGAGAACACCACCGCCCGTTGGGCGACGAGGCTCACGATCACTGCGGCAATCGGGATAAGGAACAGTGGACCCAACGCCCAGAGGGCTTCTGACAGGATACCGCCTAGCATTGTGGGACCTGCCGGGCCAAGGATAACGCCCGCGAGCCTGTCGGGGTGACTGATGAAGATCATCAGTGTCGACGCTGCCTGTTCGACCGCAAATCCACCGACCGTAACTACCACGCCAAGGAAAGCGAGGTAGACGGCTGCTGCAGTGAGATCGTTGGAGCGAGGAATATCGCCTTTCTTGCGCGCCTCCTCCAGGCGCTGCGGGGTAGGATCGAATGACTTCTCGCCACCACCACTCGACTCGTCGCTCATCGCGGCACCGCCAAGGGGTTCATTATCACGTCATCGAGCCTGGCATTCCAGAAGGTCAGCATGAGAGGCGAGGCAAGCAGAAGCAGCAAAATGGAAGCGCCCACGATTGCCGGGGCACCAATGAAGGCAACCATGAGCGTGGGCATCGCGCGGTTGATCGCTCCAAGGGCAACGTTGTAGGCGAAGGCTGTGAGGACGAATGGCGCCGCGAGAGAGAAGCCAAGTGCAAATGCGGCACCTACTCTCGCCGTTCCCCAGGTTGCAACGTCTTGGGAAGGAATGGGCAACCCGAGCGGCAGAATCTCGTAGGAGCGCGCGAGAAGGATCGCAACCTTTACATGCAGGCCTGTCGTGACGGCGAGGGCGACACCAGCAAGCATCATCAGGTTGCCAATTGCGGGCATCGGATCGGGTGCGACACCTGACCCGAAGATCTGGGCAAGTGACGTGGACTGCGCCGCGACCGAGCCTGCAAATTGCAATGCGAAGATCATCAGCCGGAGCGAGAGACCGAGCAACAACCCTGCGCAGGCTTCTATGATCATCTGGAAGAAGAGAGGCCTTTCGGGGGAAGGCGGATCGAGTGTAGGTGCGATCATCGGCCATACGACGAGCGCAAAGGCGAATGTAAGAGCAAGCCTTACACGCTGCGGGATGGAGTTGTCGCCAAAACCGGGGAGCAGGAACATCACCGCACCGATCCGCATGAACACGAGCACGAATGATGCCAATCCGCTCTCGGCCATGTCTGTCAGGCGGGCGAGGCCCTCGATCATTTCAGGCCAGTCCCAGCACGGCAGGTCGAGCTGAAGTGCCTATCTCTTCGAATGAGAACACCGGGTTGCGAATGCCCTTTGCGCTCAGAACCGTATGGAGGAAACGACGGCGCTTTGTAGAGGTCACGACAGCCGGGTAGCGGCCCTGCCCACCGGCATTGGCGATCTTCTCCGCAATCGAGTTGGCGAGCTTGTTGAATTCGGCGGGAGGCAGCGCAACATCAACGACGCCGGATCCCTCGGGGAGCTGGTAGCGCTGGAAAAGCTCTTCCCAGGTCGGGTTCAGCTGGATCAGAGGCAGCGCTCCATCGGCCTCCCGCATGTCTGCGATGAGCTGGAAGCCAAGTCGGTGACGCACATGCTCGCAGATGGCTTCCGGGCTCACCTGAGGAGAGTAGACCTCTCCGATGGCCTCGAATATCAGCGGCAGATTGCGGATGGAGACACGTTCTTCGAGCAAGAGCCGCAGAACGGCTTGAAGGGTGTCAACCGGGAACTTGTCCGGAACGAACTCATCGAGCATCTTCTTGTTGGTCTCCGCCCTCTTCGGATCGGACAAGGACGTGAACTCGTCGAGAAGCCTGCGCATTGCCCGACGGTTGAAGAGGCGGCCGAAACTCGACTTGACGATTTCCAGAAGATGTGTGGCCACCACCTCCGTGGGGTTAACGACTGAGAGCCCCATGAGCGCGGCTTCTTCCTGCTTGGCCGGGTCGATCCAGCGTGCCGGTGCACCATAGACCGGTTCTGCAACCAGTCGGCCATCGGGAGCCTCGGCATTCTCATCGGGCAGCAAAACGAGAACCTTGCGGGTTTCAATCTGGGCGCGTGCTGTCTCGACCCCTTGTATTCGGATCACATAGAAGCCCTGCTCAAGGGCCGGGTTATCGGTCAGGCGGATCTCGGGCATGATGAGTCCGAATTCGGTCGCAATATGATTCCGCATGTTCATGATGCGCGCATCCAGACCGGAAACCTCATCCATGACGACAGGCACGAGATCAGGAGCAAACTCCATGTGAATCTCGTCAACATCCAGAAGGTCGCCGAGCGACTTGCGGGAAGAGGGCTTCTTCGTTTCCTCCTGCTGGATTGCAAGGGCCTTTGCTTCATCCTTGTCTTTGCCCAACTTGGACAGAACCGCGGCGCCGGCAAGACAGGCGGCCCCGGCTACGAAGGGAACGAAGGGCATGCCGGGGATGAAGGCAAAAAATGCCATCAGCACTGCGACCGTCCCGAGTGCCTTTGGGAAACCACCCAACTGGCGCATCAGGGCGCTGTCGGTGGAACCCACGACACCCCCCTTCGAGAGCAGCATGGCAGTGGCGATGGAGATGATGACCGAAGGAATCTGGCTCACCAGACCGTCGCCGACAGTCAGGATCGAGTAGGTCTGAAAGGCTTTGCCAATCGGCATCCCGTGAACCAGCACGCCCATGGCGAGCCCCATGACGAGGTTCAGGAGCGTGATGAGCAGCCCCGCAATCGCATCGCCCTTCACAAATTTCGACGCACCGTCTAGAGAGCCGAAGAACGTAGTTTCTTCCTGTTCAATACGTCGACGTTCGGCGGCCTCTTTGTGACTGATGGCACCCGCGGCCATATCGCTGTCGATCGCAAGTTGCTTGCCGGGCATTCCGTCGAGGGCAAAACGAGCCCCCACTTCGGCCATGCGGCCCGCGCCCTTGGTGATGACGATGAAGTTCACGATCATTAGAACGCAGAACACCACAAGGCCCAGAAAGACCGAGCCACCCATGACGAACATCGAGAAGCCCTCGATGACATTGCCTGCAGCGGATGTGCCCGTATGGCCCTCGCCAATGATGAGCTTGGTTGATGAGACATTCAGCGAAAGCCTCAGCATCAGGCTCGCGAGTAGCACCGTCGGGAAGGCGGAAAAGTCCAGAGGTCGCTGAATGAAGAGCGTGATCGTGAAGATGAGGATTGCCAGACCGAAGGAGCCCGCGAGTCCAAGGTCAAGCACCCAAGACGGCATCGGCAGGACCATCATCACGATGACGGCCATCAGGGCCATCGACAGCAGGATGGTGGGTTGAAAGAGATCTGCGATAGTCAGGTTCTTGGGCATGAGTCTCGCTGCGTCAATACAGGCTGCCGCGTGGGGCCGTCAGGAGCGGCTTGCCTTCGGTCAGGAGCGAAGACCGGCCCTCATTGAGCAGAGAGCCGGTCGCTGGAAGAAAGATTGTGCCGGCAATGCCACCCGGCGCGGGTTCGGGTGGGGGACCGAGTGCGCGCCTGCGTTCCTCGAATGTTGCTCGCGCGGTTTCCTGACGCTGCTCTAGAGTCATCCGCGTGCCCGCGCGTGGTGGTCCCACCCGACCACTGCTTGGCGCCCCGGCCGCGAATCGCGTGTTCGCGCTCTCGAGCAGAAAGGTCGAGTCTATGCCAGCGAGGATTCGATCGAACCTCTTCCGGTAGATTGAGGAATACTGCGGCGTCAGGGAATGATATGCGCCTGCGGCTTCGGACCAGTTGCCCCGCTCCTCGTAGAGCGTGCGAAGGAACTGCGCCGCATAGGTCGCCGTCCACTCCGGGTCAAACATGTCGTCGAGGCTTGGGAAGGCATGGCCATGCCAGCGATAGTTGATCTGGACGCAACCCACATCGAAGCTCTTTCGGCCATCCGCAAGGCTTTGCTTGCCGAAAGCCACGGCTTCTTCGCGATTTTTGAACCAATGCCCCTTCCCCTCGCGGTTGATTGCCCACGGCCAAGGGCGAAGGCGGCCGCCTGTCATTCGTCCGGTTTCCGTCAGTGAAATGGCATAGAGGACTTCCGGGGGAACACCCCCGCGACGGGCACCATTGACGATTGCCCGTTCACAGAGCTGTGCATTGCGCTCGTCGTCTGCTGCGCCTTCCGCCAGGGATGGCGCGGCGGAAAGGAACGCGATCATTGTGCAAAGCCCGAAGGCCAGGCGGGGCAACAACTCGAGACACTCCTCACCTCGTTATATCAAATGAGAAGTAGGCCCGCTTGGTTACCAGCAAGTTAGCAACAACGGTGGAGCGCTAACCTTTGGACTTCGCGCATGTCAGGTTCGCCCAGATTCTTTGCGCTTTCGCCACAGCTTGCAGGGGGGCAATTAACCCCATCAGCGTGAAAATCTTGTTTCAAATTTGATGAAAAGGCATGATCTCACCTGGAGAACGGGGGCAGGATCATGAATTCAGCTATGTCAGAAAGAATTGCCTATGGGCGCCGGATCCAGGATGAGGCGACTCGGCTTTTGTCCAGATTCGGAACGGACGCCGTTCGGGCAGCGCGCGATTGGGCGTCTGTTCCAGGCCTCACCCTCACCGATCAGGCCTTCCGCAATGCCGTATTGGCACGGGTTGCCCGCATGTTGGGAGACACAAAACAGCAGGCTGTCGCTTGAACGGCATTTCGGGTCGGAGCGCCACCTGAAAGCCACGCTCCGATAGTCTCTGAATGCCTCAGATCTGCTCTAGAATGGTTTCGCCGCCGCTGATTGTGCAAGCTGTGGCCGGCTCAATGTTCAGTTTCGAAACCACGGTGTCCTCAACAAGCATCGAATAGCGTTTGGACCGGCCAAAGAGACCTGCGGGCGGCGCATCGAATGCAAGGCCAATTGCAGAGGTGAAATCACCCTTTGGGTCAGCCAGCATACGGATTCCTGCGGAGGTCGCGCCAGTCGATTCGCCCCATTCTGACATCACGAACGGATCGTTGACAGAAATACAGACGATCTCGTCAACGCCTTTGCCCGAAAGGGCTTCAGCCGCTTTGACGAAACTTGGCACATGCTCTTTAGTGCAAGTGGGCGTGTAGGCACCAGGCACTGCAAAGACCACGACCTTCCGGCCCGAAAAAACATCGCCGGAAGGCACTTCCTTGGGGCCCTCCGAACCGAAGACCAGGAAGGTACTCTCGGGTAGTCTGTCCCCTACTTCGATCGCCATTGTCGCGTGTCCCTCTCATGTTGCAGGCAGTCTTTGGCACCTTATAAGAGGGCCTTCGGGAATTGCCACAACGGGTTGCGAGTATGATACTGGCAGATAGCGGCACTTGGAGGCGAACCTGATGCGGATCATTGGTGGTGTGCACCGGGGACGCGCGCTTGCCGCGATAGGCGCGGGAGACGCCAAAGCCCGTCTGCGCCCAACATCTGACAGAGTGCGAGAGAGCATTTTCAATCTACTCGCGCATGCTGCCTTTCTCGACCGGGAGATTCCAGAAGGTGCACGCGTGCTGGATCTCTTTGCCGGCACAGGGGCATTGGGTCTCGAAGCTCTGTCTCGGGGGGCGGATACCGTCACTTTCTTCGAAAGCGGTCGGCCTGCTCTGAAACTCCTCAAGCAGAACATCGAAACCCTCTCCGCAACAAGGACGACGCAGGTACTGTCGTGTGATGCGCTCCGGCCCGGGCTGAACGAAGGCGTGGGATACGATCTCGTCTTTCTTGACCCGCCCTACAATAAGGGCTTGGGCGAGAAGGCCCTTGGCGCCGCATTGCAGGGAAACTGGATCGCCGCTAATGCAGTCGTCGTGTGGGAGGAGGGCCGTGATGTCTCGCCACCGGACGGCTTTGCGATGCAGGACATCCGCCGCTATGGCGATACGATCGTCCATTTTCTGACCCGGACATAAGTGCCAATCGCTGGGAGCCTGCGAGCAGCGATTTTTGCAGTTTGAGACCAAGAGCATCTTGGGTGGGTGTCATGCCAGCCAACAAAATACTTTATTATCGCCCCGATCTTCCCTATATGCTCGCCATTCTCCCACGAAAACCGTCTCCCGCGCAGCCGCGCAACCGAGTTTTCGGACTGGGACGGACTTTGGCATGACGAAGGGAGCCGAGCCATGGCGCTACCATTGATGCAAAAGGCGACCGCCGTCTGGCTGGTCGACAACACGACACTGTCCTTCAAGCAGATCGCGGATTTCTGCGGGCTGCACGAGCTTGAGGTGAATGGCATTGCGGATGGGGAAGTCGCGCAGGGGATCAAGGGTTTCGACCCGATCGCGAACAGCCAGCTGACGGTCGCCGAGATCAAGCGCTGCGAAGAGAACCCGCGCGCCAAGCTGCAGCTTATGCACAATCCGGCCGCTGACGGTGAGATGAAGCGTAAGGGGCCGCGCTACACGCCGCTCTCCAAGAGGCAAGACAGGCCGGCGGCCATCGCCTGGCTGGTGAAGTTCCATCCGGAACTATCGGATGGCCAGATTTCCAAACTTGTCGGAACCACCAAGCCGACGATCGAGTCGATTCGCAATCGTACTCACTGGAACATCGCGAATATCTCTCCTGTTGATCCGGTTGCGCTGGGCATGTGCCGGCAGGGCGAGCTTGATGCTGCCGTGGCGAAGGCCGTGAAGAAAGCGGAAGCGGAGGGTACCGTGATGTCAAACGACGAGCGGATGAAGCTGGTTTCGACCGAGCAGTCACTCTCGATGGACGTTGAGCCGCGCATTCCCGCCAACATGGCCGGACTCGAAAACTTCACTCTCGCGGGCGATTCGAACGAAGAGGAAGATACCAAGAGCGCGGAAGAGGCGGCCCATGACGCGGAGAGCCTGTTTTCTTTCCCGACGGATCCCCGTGGCGAAGACAGCGAAGATGAGGACAATGATCGGAACTGATCGCTTCGATCAGGCCGATCAAGCTCAGTCGGGAGCGAGCATATAGCCCGCGCCGCGCACTGTCTGTAGGTAGCGCGGCGCTTTTGGATCGGCTTCGAGCTTTCGCCGAAGCCGGGTAATCTGCACATCCACCGCGCGTTCCTGGGCTTCCGCGACGCCGCCCCCCAGTTCTTCTACGAGCTCGATCCGGCTGACCGGTTCATGTGCGCGCTGGGCGAATATCCGCATCAGAAGCGCTTCGGTGGAAGTCAGCCGAATGAGTTCCTTGCCCCGCCAGAGTTCTCCTCGCGAAAGATCGTAGCGGTAGTCCCCGAGATGGATTGTCTTGGGTGGCTCCGCCTTTGTTGGGACCGCAGGCACGCGACGAAGGATCGCGTTGATTCGAAGCAGAAGTTCACGCGGCTCGAATGGCTTTGGGAGGTAGTCATCTGCACCTGCCTCAAGCCCCTTGATACGATCGTCCGCTTCACCCCGCGCAGTCAGTAGCAAGATCGGAGTTGTCATCGTCGCCCTCAGCGAGGTGGTGAGGGAAAGACCGTCCTCTCCCGGCATCATGACGTCGAGGACGATCAAATCAAATTCCAATCCCTCAAGAAGAACACGCGCATGGGCTGCATCTCGAGCAGGTGTAACCAGAAAGCCACTTCGCGCCAGGAACTTCTGCAGCAAGGTGCGAATGCGTGCATCGTCATCCACGACCAGAATATGCGACTGTTCGCTACCACTCATGACCGGTTGTTCTCGACAGGAGTAAGAACCCTTTCCCGGAGATGAGCGTCTACCATTTGCTCCAGAACCTTCCGAAATCCAACTACCGCCTCGGGTCCGGCATTCGAGAAGGCAGTTCGCATTCGCTGGCGTTGGGCCGCGGAGAGTTCGGTCTCGAGCGCCTTGCCTTGCTCGGTGAGGTAGAGCAGTCGCTGACGCCGATCTTCAGCCCCCACTCTGCTCTCGACCAAGCCGTCTTCAACGAGTTGCCGTAGTACGCGATTGAGGCTCTGTTTGGTGACACCAAGCGTGGCCAGAAGCTCATTTACGGTCAGGCCCGGAGCTCTGTTGATAAAATGGATCGCTCGGTGATGCGCTCGCCCATAGTGCCGTTTTGCGAGTATCCGATCCGGATCGGCCGTAAAGCTGCGATAGGCGAAATACATCAACTCAATTCCCTGGCGGAGCTGCTCGTCCGTCAAGAAAAGAAGCTGATCGCTGCGGGAGAAGTTTGTCGGAAAGCCGCGCTCGGGCACAAAGTCGCTCCATATTCGGAAGTTCACGCAGTTTATGTCAGTCATGTTGACATTCCAAGACTCAAATGATAGCCAAGCACACCTGCGGCGAAATAAGCTGTCGCAACCCGCGGGGATTCGGTAATATCTGACAAACTTGGAGTTCAGCATGTCTGGCGCATATGACGATCGGGATGGAGTCATCTGGATGGATGGCACGTTCGTGCCGTGGCGCGAGGCAAAGGTACATGTGCTGACCCACGCGCTTCATTATGCAAGTGCGGTTTTCGAGGGCGAGCGCGCCTATTCGGGGAAGATCTTCAAGAGCCGGGAACACAGCGAGCGCCTGCTCACCTCGTGCGATCTGCTCGACATACCGCGCCCCTACAGCGTCGATGAGCTCGAGGCGGCGAAGAGCGAAGCACTCGAGCGGAGCGGATTGCAGGATGCCTATGTCCGTGCACTCATCTTCCGGGGGTCGGGCCCGGATATGGGTGTGGCATCCGCGCGCAATCCGGTCTGCACCTCGATTGCCGTGTGGGAATGGGGTGCATACTACGGCGATGCGAAGATGAACGGCGCTAAGCTCGACATCTCCAAGTGGAAACGACCTAGCCCGGAGACAATCCCCTCAAAGGCTAAGGCTAGCGGTCTCTACATGATCTGCACGATGTCAAAGCATGCCGCGGAGGCCAAGGGCTGCTCCGACGCGCTGATGATGGACTACCGCGGCTACGTCGCCGAGGCTACCGGAGCCAACGTGTTCTTCGTGAAAGATGGGGAAGTGCATACGCCCAAGCCTGATTGCTTCCTCGATGGCATCACCCGCCGGACAGTAATCGACCTTCTTAAGGAGCGTGGTGTCAAAGTCATCGAACGTCACATTGACCCGGCCGAAATGGAAGGCTTCGAGCAGTGCTGGCTGACTGGCACGGCGGCAGAAGTCACACCTGTGGGGCAAATCGGTGACTACACATTCGAGGTAGGTGCGCTGACCCGAGATATAGCTTCAGCCTACGAGAAGCTCGTAAGGGGCGTCCTTCAGGCGGCCTGACCCGTTGATCGCGGTTTGGTTGAAGGCTTCGGGCTTCAATCGACAACGATGCGCACGGGCGTGTGATAGCGTGTTATCAGATCTCGGGAGACAGTTGTCAAAATCGGCGCTACGATTGGTGACTGTCTCTGAATGAGATCCGCAATCGCACCGAGAGGAGGGCATCATTTGGCACGTTCGGCTGCACGAGCTGCGATCACCGAGGTCGGCTCACGAAGTTCGAAGGGCTTGGCAACAGGCTTCCTCGGGGTGTTGATCACGGTAGCCTGTCTGTTGGTCTTCGCAGGTTCATCTCCGTCTTGGGCACGCGGTCCCCTGCCGGAGAGTTTTGCCGATCTTGCCGAAACTCTCAGTCCTTCCGTGGTCAATATCACCACAACAACCAATGTCGCGCAGGCAGACGGAATGCGGCCGATCGTTCCCGAAGGCTCCCCTTTCGAGGATCTCTTTCGGGACTTCCTGGACCGTCAGCAGAATGGTGAGCCTCGACGTCAGCGCCGCTCAAGCGCGCTTGGTTCCGGCTTTCTCATTTCCGAGGACGGCTACATCGTCACGAATAATCATGTCATAGAATCCGCCGATGAAATTAGCGTTGAGCTTTTCTCCGGTGAGATGCTAGACGCAAATATTGTCGGCCGTGACCCGAGAACCGATCTCGCACTTTTGAAGGTCGAGCGCGAGGACCCGCTTCCCTTCGTGACATTCGGTGACTCGGATGCCGCGCGGGTCGGGGAATGGGTTCTGGCCATCGGCAATCCGCTCGGGCAGGGGTTTTCGGTTTCTGCCGGCATTGTCTCTGCTCGCAACCGCACCCTACAGGGCAACTACGATGATTTCATCCAGACCGACGCGGCGATCAACCGCGGCAATTCTGGAGGCCCGCTCTTCAACATGGATGGCGACGTGATCGGGGTGAATACCGCGATCCTGAGCCCGAATGGCGGTTCGATCGGTATCGGTTTTGCCATGTCTTCGGCTGTTGTCGAGCGCGTGGTGATGCAGCTTCGCAATTTTGGCGAGACGCGCCGCGGTTGGCTCGGAGTTCGTATCCAGAACGTGGACCCGGACATGGCCGAAGCCCTTGGACGCAATTCCACCGATGGTGCAATGGTCACGGATGTGCCCGAAGGGCCTGCGCGTCAGGGGGGCATGCAGACGGGCGACGTGATCCTTGAGTTCGATGGCGAGGTGATCGACGATACTCGCGAACTTGTCAGGATCGTGGCCGATACTCAGGTGGGGAAAGAGGTCGATGTCGTCGTGCTCCGCAATGGAAAGGAAGAAACGCTTTCCGTGAAGATCGGGCTGCTTGAGGATGAGCCGACATTGGCGGCTGCCACCGTTGACAGCCCGGATGATGCTGGCCAGCCTGAGGAAAGCGCAATTCTCGGCATGTCCGTTTCCGAACTCGATGACAATCTGCGTGATCAGTATGGTCTTGATGCAGACGTCCGCGGCCTCCTTGTTCTCGAAGTGGAAAGCAGTTCCGACGCCTATTCGAAGGGTATGCGCGAAGGCGATGTGATCGCGGAGGTCGGCCAAGAAAGCGTTCGAAGCCCTCAAGACATGAACAAGCGGATTGAAGCGGCCGAAGCGGCAGGCCGAAACTCGATTCTTCTTCTTGTTCGTCGCGATGGAGCGCCGCGGTTCGTTGCACTGAACCTCAGCCGTTGATGCTGCTCATTTCTTGACTGACTTTTGGGGTCGTGCATCGCGATGTGCGGCCCCATCTTGTAGATGGCCGACACACACAGGAAACCCTCATTTTCGGCAAAACGGTTTGGCCGTAGCCGTGGTCCGGTTATAGGTTTAGACCTGAAGCTGCAGAGTGAAAGGCCCGCAAATTCGGGTCCTCTGGGGTGAAATCTGGAAGGGGGGAGAAAATGGCTTCAGCAGTTGGATCGAGCGGCAAAGTGCGTCAGACCGAGGGGCTCGGGCAGACCTTTGACAGCATTATCGAGACCGTAGGGAACACGCCATGCGTCCGCATCAACCGTCTCGCTCCCGATGGCGTGACAATCTACGTCAAATGCGAGTTCTTCAATCCGGCCTCTTCGGTGAAAGATAGGCTGGCACTCAACATTATTGAGGCGGCCGAGCGCGACGGATCCCTCAAACCCGGTCAGACGGTCGTAGAGGCGACATCAGGAAACACCGGTATTGGTCTCGCCATGGTGTGTGCCGCAAAGGGGTATCCACTCGTGGTGACCATGGCCGAAAGCTTTTCGGTCGAGCGTCGCCAGGTCATGCGCTACCTCGGAGCGAAGGTCATCCTGACACCAAAGGGCCAGAAGGGCACCGGTATGTACATGAAAGCCAAGGAATTGGCTGAGAAGAACGGGTGGTTTCTCGCGCGTCAGTTCGAAACCGACGCCAATGCCGAAATTCATGAAAACACCACAGCCCGGGAGATCCTGGCCGATTTCGCCGGTCAGAAGCTCGACTATTTCATTACGGGCTATGGAACGGGTGGCACAGTCGCCGGCGTAGGCCGCGTTCTGAAGAAAACATGGCCCGAAGCCAGGATCATTCTTTCGGAGCCTGCCAACGCGCAGCTTGTCGGCTCAGGAACACCGCAGAAGCGCACGGAGGACCACGGCCCGGCCGAGAGCCACCCATCCTTCGAACCCCATCCGATCCAAGGATGGACGCCCGACTTTATCCCTCATGTGCTTCAAGAAGCCATTGACGGAAACTACTACGATGAACTTATCCCCGTTTCGGGGCCGGACGGCATGAAATGGGCGCGCGAACTTGCCGCGAAGGAGGGCATTTTTACAGGCGTCTCTGGCGGTTCGACCTTTGCAATTGCGATGCAGATCGCAGAGAGGGCCGCGCCAGGTTCGGTCATCCTCGCCATGTTGCCTGACACTGGAGAACGCTATCTTTCGACTCCGCTCTTCGAGCCTTTTGGTGCGGACATGAACGACGAGGAAGTAGAGATCTCGCGTTCGACGCCGGGTTACCAGCTCGACTGAGGGCAACAGATATCTGCGTGGGCCGCGTTTGCACGGATTGCGGCCCGGCAACTGACATCGTTTGTCGAGGACCGAACAGGGCCTCTTCACTACATTGGGATGTAATTGCCATGCTTCTTCGCGCTTTGAATGTGACTTGGGTGCGACCCTTCCTCCTGTTGTTCGCGCTCACGGCCATCGCAGGGTGTGATGACGAGCAGAGTGACGCTGAGGGCGGAGGAGCGGCAGCGGCCCCCAGTGTTACCGTGGCCGGAATTTCCTCCCGTGAGATTACCAGCGTCTTCAGTTTCGTCGGCCGTGTGAGAGCGGTTGATTCCATCGATCTCGTGCCGCGTGTTCAGGGTTTTCTCAAGGCGCCGGCAGTAACGGATGGCTCCTGGGTCAAGCAGGGAGATCTCCTGTTCGAGATCGAGCCTGAAGAGTTCGAGGCTGACCTGACGGCGGCACAAGCGGCTGCGGCGCAACAGGAAGCAGAACTCGCGCTGGCGGAAATCGAACTGGAACGAAATACCAAGCTTCTGCAGTCAAACACCGTCGCTCAGGCCCAATACGACGCCTCACTGGCGCAGCGCGACGCCACAAAGGCGAGCCTGGAAGCCGCAAACGCACAGATATCGCTTGCCCAGCTCAACCTAGACTACACAAAGATTCATGCGCCCTTCTCGGGCCGCATTGGCGAGATTCAGGTAAGTGAAGGCGATACCGTCGGACCAGGTGTGACACTTACTCGACTCGTGAGCCTTAGCCCGATCGAGGTCAGCTTTTCCCTTAGCGAGAGCACATACCTCGATATCTTGCAGCATATCGGCACCGAGACGCTCGGTACCCATGACGGCCCGGAGAGCACGCCCATCAAACTCATCCTGCCCAACGGGAATGCCTATGGCGAGATCGGTAAGATCATCTTTGTCAACAATACGGTCGATCCACAAACCGGTACGATCACGGTGCGCGCGCGGTTTGACAACGCGGACAACCTCCTTGCTCCCGGGATCTACGTTGCCGTCGAGGTCGAACAGGAAGCTCCAGTATCCCGCCTCGTCGTGCCGCAGGCTGCGGTGCAGCGAGACCAGCGCGGCAGCTTTGTGCTTGTCGTGGGCAGCGAAGGAACTGTCGAACAGCGCTATGTCGAAATAGGGCCGACCGACGGTACGGATTTCATACTCCGCAGTGGTCTGCAGGAAGGCGAAAGCGTTATCACGGAGGGGCTTCAGCGTGTTCGGCCGGGCGTTCCGGTGAACGCGGTGGTGGCCGGCGGAACGGAGGGCTGAGGCGATGATTTCGTCTACCTTTATCGACCGCCCGAAATTCGCACTGGTAATCTCCATCGTGATCTCACTCATCGGTGGGATCGCTTACATTGTGCTTCCCGTCGAACAGTTTCCGCAGATCACCCCGCCCGTCGTGCGGGTTTCCGCCAGTTTCACCGGCGCGAGCGCGGAGACACTCGAAGAAACCGTCGCCGCCCCGATCGAAGCCCAGGTCAACGGGGTGGATGACATGCTCTATATGTCATCCACCAGTGCGGACAGCGGGTCCTACAGCCTCGATGTGACCTTCGCTGTCGGCACGGATCCTGACCTTGCAACGGTAAATACCCAGAACCGTGTAAGCCAGGCGGTCAACCAATTGCCGGCCGAGGTGAACCAGAACGGTGTCTCGACACAGAAATCGAGCACCAACATGCTCATGCTGGTGACGGTCTTCTCCGAGGACGAAGGCTATGACGAGGTGTTCCTGTCGAACTTCGCCTCGATCAATTTGCGCGACGCATTGAGCCGGGTCACCGGGGTCGGCCGCGTCGATGTGATGACTGACTTCTCCTACGGAATGCGCATCTGGCTCGATCCTGACAGGCTGGCCAGCCTTGGCATGACACCTACCGATTTCGCCAATGCGATCTCCGATCAGAATGCCATCGTGCCGGCCGGCCAGATCGGTGCACCACCAGCCGCCGCCGATCAGCAATTTCAGTATACCGTGAAGGCCAAAGGCCGCCTGTCTGACCCAGCCGAGTTTGAGCAAATCGTTCTGCGCACCGGTGAAGATGGCGCGATTGTCACGGTTGGAGATGTAGCGCGCGTGGAGCTGGGTTCTCAGGTTTACAGCTTCGCCGGACGTTACGACCGCGAAAGCGCGACGGTAATGGCTGTCTATCAGGCTCCCGGTGCGAACGCACTCGACGTCTCTGAAGGTGTGCTGGCGGAGTTGGACCGTTTAAAGGCACGCTTCCCCCAGGGGGTGGACTATGAAGTGCCCTTCAACACCACAGCATTCGTCGAGAGTTCGCTAGACGACGTGATCGAGACACTTCTGATTGCCTTCGTCTTGGTGATTTCGGTTGTTTTCATCTTCCTGGGGAACTTGCGTGCCACCATCGTTCCCATGGTCGCGATTCCAGTCTCACTTATCGGTGCCTTCGCGATCATGTTTGCATTGGGCATGTCACTGAACACGGTGACGCTCTTCGCGCTCGTGCTCGCCATCGGTATTGTGGTGGATGACGCGATTATCGTGGTGGAAAACGTCGAGCATCACATCGCAGAAGGTCTTTCGCCGCGGGATGCGACCCGGCTTGCCATGCGAGAAATCACGGCCCCGGTCATAGCGACGACCCTTGTGCTTCTTGCTGTTTTTGTGCCGGTCACGATCATGCCGGGGATCACTGGCCGGCTTTATAGCCAGTTCGCCATTACGATCTCCGGAGCCGTCATCATTTCGTCGATCAATGCGCTGACCCTTTCTCCCGCGCTTTGCGCGCTCATTCTGAAGCCGCGCCAGGGGCCGCCCAAGGGACTGCTCGCGGGATTCGAGCGCACGATCGGGGTCGCGAGGGACGGATATGCCGCAATTGTCGCGGCTCTTGCGCGGAAGGCGGTCTTCGGCCTCGTCGCAATCGCGCTTGTAGTTGCCGGGATTGGAGGCCTTTCCGGAGTGGTGCCCTCGGGTTTTCTGCCCGACGAGGATCAGGGCTTTCTTATGGTCGATGTGCAACTCCCCGAGGGCGCTTCACTCAATCGTACCGAAGCGGTGAGTCGCGAGATGGAGGCCATGCTCGAAGAGGTGCCGGGTATTGCCCATCTCGTGACCGTCGACGGCTTCTCGATGCTGAACGGAGGTGCGTCGTCGAACGCGGCCTTCATGGCGATAACGCTTACGCCATGGTCCGAACGCACCGAGCCCGAGCTTTCCGCGCAGGCGCTGCTCGCAAAGATTCAGGGCATGTTCAATACCATCCCGTCAGCTTCGATTATCGCCTTCAACCCGCCGCCCATCGCTGGGTTGGGCAGTGCGGGTGGTGTCGAGATGAAAATTCAGCAGACGGGTGGCGGCTCTCCTCAGGATCTTGCCTCGGCCATCGGTAGCATGGTCTACGCCGCCAATCAGCGCCCCGAAATTGCGCTGGCCTATTCCACCTTCCGGGCCAACGTTCCGCAGCTCTTCGTCGATCTCGATCGCGAGAAGGCCAAGACGCTCGATGTGAATGTCTCCGAGGTCTTCGGCACCTTGCAAGCGTATCTGGGCTCCTACTACGTCAACGACTTCAACATGTTCGGTCGGGTCTACAAGGTGATGATGCAGGCCGACAGCGGCTACCGCGACACGGTGGATGACATTGGCAAGCTCTATGTCCGCTCGAATGGTGGCGAAATGGTACCGATGAGCACATTGGTCACGGTCGATAACATTCTTGGACCGATGAGCCTCAACCGGTTCAACATGTTCCGTGCCGCCAGCGTGACCGCCAATCCGGCGCCGGGCTATTCCACCGGATCGGCCATCGCGGCACTAGAGGAGGTTGCATCCGACGCGCTTCCCCCTGGTTACGCTTTCGAATGGACGGGGTCTGCGGTGCAGGAACAGGAGGCCGGCGGACTCGTCGCGCTCATCCTCGGGCTAGCGGTTATCTTCGCCTACCTGTTTCTCGTGGCGCAGTACGAAAGCTGGACGATGCCCATCGCAATCCTCCTTACGGTCATTGTCGCCATTTTCGGCGCCTATTGCGCGGTCTGGGTCGCAGGCAAGGATGCGAATCTCTACACCCAGATCGGAATGATCATGTTGGTCGGTATGGGCGCGAAGAATGCCATTCTCGTGGTGGAGTTCGCCATGGAGACGCGCGCCAAGGGTGCCTCGATCTACGATGCCGCACTCACCGCCGCTCGTCTCCGGTTCAGAGCTGTGCTCATGACAGCACTTTCCTTCCTGCTCGGAGTTTTCCCGCTCGTAATCGCATCTGGTGCGGGTGCTGCGAGCCAAAGCTCGATCGGAGTTGCGGTTTTTGGTGGCATGCTGGCCGCAACCACCCTCGGACTGATCCTTATCCCGGTACTCTACGTTGCGATCCAAGCCGCGCGCGAATGGAGCAAACGGCAATACCAAGGCATCTACACACCGCTGGATGCACCAGAGTCAGAAAAGGGCTTGGTAGAGCCGACCGCGCCGGCATAAGGCTCAGTCCGTGCGGCGGCAGAAGATCGTGATGCCCCTGAAGCGGTGATTGGTGGATTTCCACATGCCGATCACCGCTTCAATGTCGAATGTGTCCTTGCGATACATCGGCAGCACCTGGTCGAGCCAAACCACGTGGGTTCCCGGCCTCACACGGGACAATGCGCGCATGACCTTGTTCCGGCTCACCATGCTTGTGCCGTAGTGATCGCAATCCTCGACGCTGTAGGGCGGATCCGCGAGGACGAGGTCATACTGTCCAAGCGGCACGCCTTCGAGGCTCTGGGCATCGTCGAGGTAAGTGGGCTTCAGGTCCGGGTTAATGTCGACCGTGTCGCCGGGGAAGAGCTCCGTATCGACCCGCCCGCTGAAGAGGTGCAATACCCGCTGTTTATCCGGAAAAAGCGCTTTTATCCGGCGAAGATAGCCTGCCGGGTAACCTCCGTAGTACTCGGATTTCACCCGGTAGTTGTTGCCCATGATCCACGTGCCGACGACGCGGCCATCCTCGGCCACGAAAAGGCTGCGCGGGTATCTCGTTTCCCGCGCATAGCTCTCGATCCGCTCTTCCCAAGTCATCGGCGAGCTCACGCTTTTCGCAAGGCTCACCCTTCCATCGCCTCGAGCTCGTCGATCATAGAGGAAATGAGGTCGAGCCCCTTATCCCAGAATTTGGGGTCGGATGCATCGAGCCCGAAGGGCGCCAGAAGCTCCTTGTGATGCTTCGAGCCGCCGGCCTTCAGCATCTCGCAATACTTCTCCGCGAAGGCTGGGTCACCGTCCTGGTAGACGGCGTAAAGTGCATTCACCAGCCCATCGCCGAACGCATAGGCATAAACGTAGAACGGCGAATGGATGAAATGCGGGATATACGTCCAGAAGGTCTCGTAGCCTTCCATGAAGTTGAATACCGGACCAAGGCTTTCGGCCTGGATGCTCATCCAGATCTCATTGATATCATCTGGCGTCAGTTCGCCCTCGCGGCGCGCTGCATGAAGCTTGCATTCGAAATCATAGAAGGCGATCTGACGCACGACCGTGTTGATCATGTCCTCGACCTTGCCGGCGAGCAGAACCTTGCGGGTCTTCTGGTCGGGGGCGGCATCCAGCAACCGGCGGAAGGTCAGCATCTCCCCGAAAACGCTTGCAGTCTCAGCCAACGTAAGTGGCGTAGAGGAGAGCAACTCGCCCTGTTCAGCCGCGAGAACCTGGTGAACGCCATGCCCCAGTTCATGAGCAAGTGTCATCACATCGCGCGGTTTGCCGAGATAGTTAAGCATCACGTAGGGATGCACCTCGGTTACGGTGGGATGCGCAAAAGCGCCCGGAGCCTTGCCGGGCTTTACCGGGGCGTCGATCCAGCCTTTCTCGAAAAACGGCTCGGCAATCTCGGCCATCTTCGGATCAAAGCCCGAATAGGCCCCAAGCACGGTTTCGCGCGCCTCGGTCCAGCCGATCTTGCGATCGTCCTCCATCGGCAGCGGCGCATTGCGATCCCAGACTTCGAGTTGCTCCAGTCCCAGCCATTTGGCTTTCAGGGCATAGTAGCGATGCGAGAGCTTCGGATACGCGCTGACCACCGCGTTGCGCAGTGCCTCGACGACCTCGGGTTCAACATCGTTCGAGAGATGGCGAGCGGTTTGAGGGGTCGGTAGCTTGCGCCAGCGGTCCTCGATTTCCTTTTCCTTCGCCAGCGTATTGGTGATGCGCGCAAACAGCGGGAGGTTCTCTTTGAAAACGCCTGCAAGCGCCTCGGCCCCGGCCTGACGCCTTGCGCGATCCTGCTCGGTCAGAAGGTTCAGCGTCGCCTCGAGCGTGAGGATTTCGCCATCAACGTCGAAGGTCAGCCCCGCCATCGTCTCGTCAAAGAGCCGGTTCCAGGCAGCTGCGCCGACGACGGATTGGTCATGGAGAAACTTTTCCAGCTCGTCCGAGAGCTGGTAGGGTTTCATGGCGCGGATGCGATCAATTACCGGCTTGTAGCGCGCGAGTTCGTCATCTTCTGCCAGCCGCGCGTCGAGCGCTCCATCGTCAATACGGTTCAGTTCGAGTGAAAAGAAGACCAGGGGCGTAGAGATATCCGTTATCTCGCCCTGCTTGTCCCCAAAGAACTTGGCACGGTTCGCATCGGTCGTATTTTGATAATAGCGCAGGCCCGCATAGCTCATGATGCGGCCCGAAACTGTCTGGATCTTCTCGTAGCGCCGGATTGCGCCGAGCAGACCCGCGGCATCGAGCGTGCCGAGCTTGCCTTCGAAATCTGCGGCAAATGCCTGGCATTCGGCGCGCAGCCAATCCATGTCGCGTGCAATCTCAGGCGCATCCGGCCCTGTGTAGAGATCGTCGAGGTTCCATTCGGGCAGGTCGCCAAGAGTGTCACCGGCGGCTGCATCGCGGGCGTCGAATAGGGGCGTGTGCATCGGACCTCCGTGGTTTGTCACGCACATTTAGGCGTCCGATGGCCCAAAGTCGATGGCAACGACGCGGAGAAATGGGGCCGTTCTACACGACTTTGCTCGGCAGTTCCCGACCGTCGAAGAACGCCTCAAGGTTGTCCACCGCCAGCATACCCATGGCCGTTCGCGTCTCTACGGTCGCACTGCCGATATGCGGCAGGAGCGTGACGTTCGGCAGCGTCAGTAGAGCCTCGGGAACATGAGGCTCTTCGGCGAAAACATCGAGACCGGCGCCCGCCAGACGACCTTCCCGCAGCGCATGGGCAAGGGCGGCCTCATTCACCAGATCGCCTCGTGCAGTATTCACGAGGTATGCGCCCGGCTTCATTGCCGCCAGTTCCTCGGCCGAGATCAGCCCGCTGTTCGATCCGCCGCCGGGGAGGTGTAGCGAAACAACATCGGAAACCGCCAGCAGCCGCTTCAGCGAAGTGAGGCCGTCGGCCGGAAAATCGAACGGCCCCTTGGGCGACCGGCTATGATAGGCAATCTTCATTCCGAAGCCGAAATGAGCCCGACGTGCAGTTGCCTCACCGATCCGCCCCATGCCGACAATGCCGAGGGTCTTGCCCTGCAGCCCGGTGCCAAGAAAGCCAGTTGGTGCGAACTGCTTCCATTCCCCACGCCGCAGGATCGCTTCGCTCTCGGTCATGCGCCGGGTCGCGGCAAGGATCAGCGCCATGGCGAGATCGGCCGTCGCGTCGGTAAGCACGTCCGGAGTGTTCGTGATCGTAAGACCCTGCGCCTCTGCTGCGTCGAGATCGATATTGTTCACACCCACACCGAAATTCGCGATAATCCGCGTCCTGCGCCTGCCCTCTGCCGAGAGGATCTCCTCGTCGAAGAGATCGGTCACGGTGCAGAGCATACCATCGGCATGCTTGAGTGCTAGCGTCAGCCGATCGCTTGTGAAGGGTGTGTCATCCGGATTCAGGGCAACGATGAAGCTATCGCGAAGGCGGTCCTCAACCGGTTTCGGCAGTTTGCGCGTCACGATAATTCTCGGAGGGCTCATGGCGTGTCTCGGTTGGTGAGGGTCAATGCATCCGTGCGCCGAGCGGCACGGTTTGGTCGGGGGTGAGAAGCACGATGCCGCCTTCGGCATCGGAGACTCCAAGCACCAGAACTTCCGAGCGGACCGGGCCGATCTGGCGGGGCGGGAAATTCACCACGGCCATGACTTGGCGGCCGACAAGTCTTTCCGGATCGTAATGCTTCGTAATCTGCGCGGAGGATTTGCGCTCGCCGATCTCGGGGCCGAAATCAATCCAGAGCTTGAAGGCCGGTTTCCGCGCTTCCGGGAACGGTTCGGCTCGAGTGATCCGTCCGACGCGAATATCCACCTTCAGGAAATCTTCGAACCCGATCTGCTTCATACGCTCCTTCTCCTGTCGCCGGTTCCGCTCTGGCCACTGCAGCCCATGACCGCCTGCCTGCCCCGTTTCCCGCGCGGGAGCAAGACGCTACCCCCAAACACATGCAAACCGGCAATGGAAGCCGCGCATAACAAAAACCGCCAGCCCTGATAGGGCAAGCGGTTTCGACATTCGGCGCTGAACCTGAAGGATCAGGCGTTGGTGGCGATCTTGGAAGCGTATTCGCGCAGTTCGTTCAGGCTCTCCTGAACACGAGCGGAGACGATCTCATAGGCTTCCGAGTTGGCTTTCTGGGCGCTCTCGGCAAGGGCCTGCATGTTTGCGAGGGCCTTCTCGAAGGCAGCCTTTGCAAGTTCGGCCTGGGCCTTGGCGGCTTCGGGATCGAGCTTCGTGGTATCCATCGAGCCCATGTACTTTTGAGCTTCAGCCATCGTCTCTTCGAACACGGCCATCTGCTTCTTGAACAGATCCTGATAGCCGGCTGCGGCTGCCTTGTTGGCTTCGATCAGCGCATCCATGTTCTTCTGCTGCGCGGCCATGATGGATTCCGCGTCAACATTCGGCAGCTTCATGTTGCTGAACTGCTTGGTAAAGTCGTTCTGCTTGAAGAATTCGGTCATCTTCTCAACGTCGAATGCGTAGGTCTTGGGGTCGAACATCGGGCTCTCCTTCCTTGCTGTGTCCTTGCGACACTCCGGATATTGTGCGGTGCAGCATGAAAGTCAAGTTTTATGCTGCACCGCACAATAAATTTGCCCCGCGGTGAAGCGCGAGACGTTCACGCGTTTTCCGCGTGATCCTGATTGTCTCTGCGGGCCGATGGGTCTTGTGTTCCCGCCTGCATCATTCAGCCCCTGGCGAGTTCGCGGCCGCGCTGGGCTGCAGCGGCCACCGCTTCGCGCAAGAGCCGGGGCAGCCCGTCTCCCTCTCGCATCAGAACCGAGAGGGCGGCGGCCGTTGTTCCGCCGGGGCTCGTCACGTTCTCGCGCAGTTGGCCCGGCGGGATGTCCTGGGCCAAGGCCATCGCGCCTGCCCCAGAGACAGTCGCGCGGGCGAGTGTTAGCGCCAACTCGGGTTCGAGCCCTTCCGCCTCTCCGGCAGCGGCCAACGCTTCGACCATGAGAAAGACATAGGCCGGGCCGGAACCGGACACGGCCGTAACCGCATCCATCTGATCCTCGCTCGTCAGTCGAACTGTTTCCCCCACGGCTGACATGAGCGCTTCCGAAAGATCAAGCGGGCTTCCCTGAGCCGGTTCATTGCCGACAAGTGCCGTCACACCCCTTCCAATGGATGCAGGCGTGTTCGGCATGGCGCGGACGATTGGTGTCTCGCTGCCGAATTCCGTTTCGAACCGTCCTATCGGTGTCCCAGCCGCAATGGAGAGCAGCACCGTCTCCCCTCCTCCAAGCGCACGCAGGCTGGGAAGCGCCTCGTCCATCATCTGTGGTTTGACCGCAAACATTGCGGCCGCAGGCGCATCAGGCACCTCCGCGTTCAGGCGAAGGCCCTTCTGCGCAAGCTCCTCGAGCCAGGGTGACGGCTTCGGATCGATAATGGTAAAGGCACCGGGCGCCAGCCCCCTTTCCAGCCAGCCGGCCAGAAGGGCCGAACCCATCTTGCCGCAGCCGAGCAGAACGAGGCCACGGTCCTGGATCGCTTCGAGTGACATTCTTCCCCCTTTGTCCGGCCCCGCAACTGTGGAGCGGGGCGGACAACTCGACCCGAACCAAGATGGTCCGAGTCTTTTCCGCCCCGATCAATCGGTAGGACGCGGGGTCGCTCAGGCCCGACCGTAGGCCTCCGCCATCGCCATTCCAAGGGAATTCTCGGCGGAATCCTCTCCGGCGGCCACAAGCTGGAAGGCCGGATAGAACCGCTCGCAGACGGCGATGGCGCATCGGACCATGTCATTGATCTGGGCCGAAGAGGCCTGCGCCCCGCCTGCGAGGTTGAGACTGTAGCGATACGCCATCAGGCTCTGCTCGCTCCACATGGTGAAGGCTCCAGACCAGCACTTGTCGTTTGCCATGCCCATGACGGTATAAAGTTCCCGAAGACGCTCTTCGGGCGGATCCATCGGGAAGGCGCAGATGAGGCGGAGGCTCTGATCCTGATGAGAGAGGGCGAGGGTCACGGAATACGTGCTCCAGGTGCCTTCGATTGCCATGGCAATCTGATCATCTCCAATACGATCGAAATCCCAGTCCCGCTCTTCGGCGAGAGTTTCCACGATATCGATGGGATGAAGTTCCTCGCAGTCAAAGTCACGCTCGACGTAGCTCATACCCGATGCCTCTCTTAATGGCCTCCGGCGGAACCGAGCCCGCGCGGGGGCTGTGAGGTTGACAATGATGAGAGGTTCACCACCCCTCATCCACTACATATGGTGGGAGATGGAAAATGACCTGTAAAGAGAAATGTTCTCTTCCGGGAAAACATCTGGGAGTCGGGTAAACGGCACTTAACCGTCCGCAAGGTCCGAGGGTGCGCCCTTGCGCGCCTCAAGCGCCTCAATTCTTGACTTCAGCGCCTCATTCTCCTCGCGCGCCTTCTGTGCCATCACCCGAACCGCGTCAAATTCCTCGCGGGTCACGAAGTTGCGATCTGCGAGCCAGCGGTCCAGCATTCCCTTGAAAGCAGTTTCCGCCTCCGAACGTGCGCCTTGGGCAACGCCCATCGCGTTTGTGAAAAGCTGAGCGACGTCGTCGAGTACCTTGTTACGCGATTGCATGTGAGCCTCCTTGAACCTATTCCCTTATATGGTCTCCGCGGCGGCTCGTGCCAAGGCCGCTTGACACCCGTGTCTGCCCCGGAGATGCAGGGCCCGAATTCAGCACGGAGCCCCAATGCAGCTCGTTCTGCCATTTCCCGAAATCGATCCTGTTCTGTTCTCTGTCGAGCTTTTTGGCATCGAGCTTGCGATTCGCTGGTATGCACTGGCCTATATTGCCGGTCTTCTTCTCGGATGGCGCTTTGTGGCGGGCCTCTGCCGCAGGCCGGCGCTTTGGGGGGGCGCGCCGCCCATGAAACCCGAGCAAACCGACGATCTGCTGACCTGGATGATCCTCGGCGTGATCCTCGGAGGGCGGCTCGGTTTCGTGTTCTTCTATAAGCCCGCGTACTATCTGGCACATCCGGCGGAAATCCTCGCCATCTGGCAGGGCGGCATGTCGTTCCACGGCGGTTTTCTCGGCGTGATTGTTGGCATTCTGGGCTATGCCTTGCGCAATGGGCTCGATGCGGTTCGCATCGGTGACGCGGTGGCGGCGGCCGCTCCCATCGGGCTCTTTTTCGGTCGGATCGCGAATTTCATCAATGCCGAACTTTGGGGGCGACCGACCGAGCTTCCATGGGGCGTGATCTTCCCGGGCGTGGAGGCCCAAACCTGCCCACCAATCTGGGAGGCAGTATGCGCGCGCCATCCGTCCCAACTCTACGAGGCGGGACTCGAAGGCGTCGTTCTATTCGCGGTGCTTTTCATTGCCTGTCGGCGAGGCGCGCTCAAGCGGCCAGGCCGGATAATCGCTCTCTTCCTGATCGGCTATGGCCTGGCACGGACGTTCGTTGAGGGCTTTCGGCAGGCTGACGCACAATTCATCACGTCTGATAATCCCTCGGGACATGTCATACGCTTCGGGATGGAAGCGGGGCTCACAATGGGCCAGATCCTGTCACTACCGATGGTCGTCGCGGGGCTCGCGCTCCTGCTCTGGACCGCACGGCGGCGGGCGTGAGCGAGGCGCTCGAAAGACTGATCCGGAACCGGATCTCCGAGATCGGCCCCATCAGTGTCGCGGAATACATGTCATGGTGTCTCGCCCATCCCGAGCATGGATACTACATGGCGCCCGGGCGGATCGGCGCTGCAGGTGATTTCACCACCGCGCCGGAAATCAGCCAGATGTTCGGCGAAATGATTGGCCTGTGGCTCGCGCAGGTCTGGCACGATCATGGCAGACCCGCACCATTCGTCCTGGCCGAATTGGGGCCAGGGCGCGGCACGCTCATGCGCGACATTCTGCGGGCAGCAACGGCACTTCCGGGTTTCCTGGAGGCTGCCGAAATATGGCTTGTGGAGACCAGCACCGGTCTGCGCGATGTGCAGAGAGAAACCCTTGCCGGTCACGCCGTGCATTGGGCGGAGCGCGTGGAGGTCTTGCCCGATGCGCCTCTTTTCCTCGTGGCGAACGAGTTTTTCGACGCGCTTCCCATCCGGCAGTACAGTCGAACCGGAGACTTCTGGGCAGAGCGGAAAGTCAGGCTTGAAGCTGATAAAAGCCTTGGATTCCAATGGGCGCGCCCGGTGGCGAACCCTGATCTCGACAGGTCATTCGTGGCCGCACCGGATGGGGTGATCGTCGAAGTGAACCCCTTGGGCGAGCATGTGGCAGGCTGGATCGGAAAGCGTATCGCCGAGCGAGGCGGTGCTGCGCTCTTCATCGATTATGGCGCTTGGGACGGCACCGGAGATACCCTTCAGGCCCTGCGGCAACATGCGTCCTACGATCCGCTTGATGCACCGGGGGAGGCGGATGTCACTGCTCATGTCCGCTTTCGCGCGCTGGCGGAGGCGGCGCGACCCGCGCGGGCCGTCGGCACGGTGCCGCAAGGTGTTTTTCTGGAACGGCTCGGAATCACGGCCCGGGCGCAGGTTCTGGCGCGTGGGCTCAAGGGCGAGGCCCTGACGAACCATGTCGCGGCGCATCGGCGCTTGACCCATCCCGAGGAAATGGGAAACCTCTTTCAGGTGCTCGCGCTTACGGGTGAGGGCGCCCCGCCATTGCCGGGATTTGATGAATGACCCTTGAAATACTGACCAGCGAGGACCTCGCGCCTGCCAGACATGGCTTTTTCACCCGACGGGGCGGCGCGTCTTCGGGTGTTTATCAGGGTCTCAATTGTGGGCCGGGGTCATCGGATCAGCGCGCAGCGGTCGGGCTCAACCGCCAGCGGGTGGCGGAAGCAATGGATGTCGATCCTCCTAAGTTGTTGTCTTTGCAACAGTATCATTCGGCGGAGGTGGTTGTCGCCGGACCCGAAGGCTGGGAAGAGCGGCCGAAGGCGGACGGGATGGTGACAAAACACGAGGGGATTGCGCTGGCGGTGCTAACGGCCGATTGCGCGCCGGTGCTGTTCGCGGACAGTGACGCGGGCGTAATCGGGGCGGCCCACGCGGGCTGGCGCGGAGCATTCGGCGGCGTGCTCGAGGAAACGGTCGCGGCGATGGTGCGCCTCGGTGCGGAGCGGGGTTCGATCAGCGCCGTGGTGGGGCCGACGATCAGCCAGCGCAACTACGAGGTGGGCGAGGAATTCTTCGAGGAATTTCTAGCGGAAGGCCCTGAATACACGCAGTTTTTCGTGAATGGCCGCGCGCCTGGGAAATACCAGTTCGACCTGCCGGGCTTCGTGCTCTGGCGGCTTCGGGAGGCGGGCGTTGGCTCGGCGGCGTGGATCCGGGCCTGCACCTATTCCGAGCCCGACAGGTTCTTTTCCTACCGCCGTTCGACCCATCTCAAAGAGCCGGATTATGGCCGGCTGATCTCCGCAATCGCCCTCTGAATCCGGCCATTTGGCGTATGCATATTCCATGCATATTCCATGCATATTTGATATGCATACGAGGGTGCAAAATGCCGGGGTCACAGGCTGGTCCGGAGATCACCCTCTGCGGCGGAATTGCGCCGCAATCTCCTTCCTGGTGGTGGTGATATGCGCCTTCAACAGATCGACGCCGCGAGCGACATCGCCTTCGATGCAGGCACGCAGGATCTCGCGATGCTCCCTGTCGGGGCGTTCCAGCCCTGAGGTCTCGCTCACCAGCAACCGCGTGGCGGGGCCGATGCGGCGCTGGATGTCGGTGATCATTTCGAGAAGCTGGGGATTGCCGCAGGGCTCGTAGAGCATGTGGTGGAAGGCCCGGTTCATCTCGCTCCACTGCGCCGAGCTTCGATGGCTGGCGTAATCGTCGAGCAAGCGCCCGGCCTGCTCATGATCGGCGGCGACCTGGTTCGGGATCGCAAGCTCGAGCGCCTTGCATTCGAGTGCGATGCGAATGTCCATCAGGTTGAGAAGCTCCGCGACGGAGACCTCGCGCACGATCGCCCCCCGGTTCTTGCGGAACAGCACATAACCATCCGCCTCGAGCTTCATCAGCGCCTCGCGCACGGGCATCTTGCTGACCCCGTGCTGCCGGGCGATGTCGTCCTGGCGCAAGGGCGCGCCCGGTGTGAGCTTGCCCGAAAGGATGTCGTTGCGCAGCCCCTCGTAGATCGGCTGCGAGGCCGAGAGGGCCGGTTGCTCCCGAAGGTCGGATCGCTGTGAAGTCATCTGGCTCGCTCGCTTTTTCCGGGAGGGTATTCGCACATTTGCCACATTGCCATTCCCCCGATCTGGTCGGGTATTGAGAATCGTATTCGTTTATATCATGATCGAATACGATTTTGGAATTGCCATTGTCCGACGATTCGGACGGGATGTGGAACACGGGCGGGAGCCACGAGGGGAATGACGGAAAACTCCTATGAGGTCGCGATCATCGGTGCGGGGATCATCGGCATCGCGACGGCGTTCTATCTTCACCGGAACCACGGGATGCGCCGCATCGCCCTGATCGACCGGGGCGCGCCGATGGGTTTCACCTCGGCGCAATCGGGCGAGAACTACCGCAACTGGTGGCCCCATCCCGCGATGGTGGCCTTCACCAATCGCTCGATCGACCTGCTGGAAGGGATCGCGCGGGAGAGCGGCAACCGGATCAACATGACCCGGCGCGGCTATGCGCTGGTGACGCGGGAGACGGAGATCGACGCGCTAGTGCAGCAGCTTCATGACGGGCTGGGCGAGACCGCAGGAAATCTGATCCGGTATCATGAGGCGGGGCAGGGCTCCGGTTACCAGCCGCCCGTGGACCCGGACTGGGAGACCGCGCCGGTGGGGGTGGATATCCTGCGGGACGTCTCGCTCATTCGGGAGGCCTTTCCCTCCTATGCGACGGATGTACGAACAGTGATCCATATCCGGCGCGGGGGCGATATCAGCGGCCAGCAGCTCGGCATGCACATGCTCGAGGCGCTGAAAGGCACCGGGCTCGAGCGGATCGAGGCCTCGGTCGAGGGAATCTTGGGCAGGGACGGGTTCGCGCTCGAACTTTCCGGGGCGGATGGGGCGCGGCAGATCCGGGCCGAGAGGATCGTCAACGCTGCCGGGCCTTTCGCGGGCAGGATCGCGGCGATGCTGGGCGTGGAGCTTCCGCTTCGCAACACGTTTCAGCAGAAGATCGCCTTCGAGGACCGGGAGGGGGCGATTCCGCGCGCCATGCCCTTCACCATCGATCTCGACGGGCAGCGGATCGACTGGTCGGCGGAGGAGCGGGAGATGCTGGCCGAAGACCCGGATTTCCGCTGGCTGGCCGGAGACATGCCCGGCGCGATCCACTGCCGTCCGGACGGTGGCGACCGGGGCTCCTGGGTGAAGCTGGGCTGGGCCTATAACGACAGCCCGGCGGAAGCAGGCTGGGAGGCGGCGCTCGACGACAATTTCCCCGAGATCGTGCTGCGCGGGGCGGCGCGGCTGAACCCGAGCCTAAAGGCCTATTACGGCCAGCTTCCGCGCAACATGCACCACTACGGCGGCTGGTACACCATGACCGGGGAGAACTGGCCGCTGATCGGCCCCATGGGACCGGAGGGGGCGTTCATGAACTGCGCCTATTCCGGGTTCGGGACCATGGCGGCCTGTGCCGGGGGCGAATTGGCCGCGGCCTGGGTGGCGGGGGCGCAGGTTGCACCTTACGGCGCGGGGTTCTCGCTCGCGCGATACGAGGACGAGGCGCTGATGCAGGTGCTGCGGGAGAGTGCGAAGGGGGTGCTTTGAGGCCAGGCGGCTAACAGCGGATCGGAGCCCGTATGGAACATTGGGGCCTAACGTTCATGGCCCGGAATCGAGGTGCGTAGCACCGCCGGGCCAGCGCCCGTCCGCCCGTTACGTCGGAGGCGTGCATTCTGCACGATGGCGGGCGCTTTCTTTTCCGCCATTTTCAAGACCGGTCGCGCGTGGTGTCGACACCATAAATTGCGCTGCACAGTCCGCAGGACGCGCCACCCTCGGACGGCCGCTGACCCGGCTTTGACAACGGCAGCTAGGTCCGCACTGCCGCCCTTGGAGCGACCTGCGGCGACCGGCTCGTCCTGTAGGGGGAACCGCGGTTAATCGGCACAACGCCTCACTTCACGATCCAGATCAATTCGGTACGCCGCGGCAGGCTCTAGTGTCCGCGCGAAGGGTGCCGCCCATTGTCGCGCGGCCCTTTCCCGTTCGCTATAAAGACTGTCAGGACTGGAGCCGGTTCATGCGCGTTCTTCCCACTTCCCTCATTGTCGGTACGGTGGCCCTCGGGGCCCAGGTCTGCGCGGCGCAGGATCTCACCTATCCGGTGGTCGATACCATGCAGGACCGCTGTTTCGATCTTGCCGGTGACGCCATCGACTGCCCTGCCGAAGGGGACGCGCTTTACGGGCAGGATGCGCAATACGCCCGGACCGAATCAGCCTATGCCGACAATGGCGACGGCACCGTGAGCGATACCGTCACGGGGCTCTCGTGGCAGCAGACCCCTCCCGAGGACCGTCTGCAATATGCCGAGGCCATGTCCTATTGCGCGGCGCTTGAGCTTGGCGGCCGGACGGACTGGCGCGTGCCGTCGATCAAGGAGCTCTATTCGCTGGCCGACAATCGGGGCGAGTTGCTCAAGCCCGAAGAGGGCACACCCACGCCTTATATCGATACGGGCGTGTTCGATTTCTCCTATCCGCAGGGGCCGATGGCCTTTGCCGGGCAATACTGGAGCAGCACGCTTTACGTGAAGGGTCCGGTACAGAACGGCCGAAACCAGGCGGCGTTCGGGTTCAACTTTGCCGACGGTCATATCAAGGCCTACGGAACCGGGCTCGATTTCTTCACCGGTGCGGCGGCCTCCGGCGGACTGACCGGTCCGGATGGCAAGGCGCCGGGCAATTTCGTGCGTTGCGTGGCGGGAGAGGCGGGCGTCTATGGCGTGAATGCCTTCAGCGACAATGGTGACGGCACGGTGACCGACGCGGCGACCGGTCTGATGTGGCAGCAGGCCGATGACGGCACCCGCCGGGAATGGTCCGAGGCGCTGGCCTATTGCGAGGCGCTCGAACTTGGCGGGCACAGCGACTGGCGCCTGCCCGACAGCAAGGCACTCCAGAGCATCGTGGATTACGAGCGCACCAGCATTCCGGCGATCGACGACATCTTCGGTGTCACGCAGGATTCCGAGACGCTGGACTACTGGACCAGCACGACCTTCGGCGACTGGAAGACTTATGCCAACGTCATTGCGTTCGGAAAGGCGCTCAGCAGATCGGGCGATCAGACCGACTACACGGATTGGCACGGTGCCGGGGCGCAGCGCTCGTCGATCAAGACGGTCATCGGCCAGGAGATGACCGAGGACACCACCTGTTCGATCAATGCCTGCGACTACAACCGGTCCGACAACCTCGTGCGCTGCGTGCGGTGACGATCTCCCGCGCTGCGTGCGGTGAGGGCTCAGTCGGCCTCGGGCATCAGTCTCCGGTGGCGGGCAGCACTTCCGCGTTCGATGGCGGCTGCGTGGAGCCGGTCGATGTCGAACTCGTAGCGCAGTTCCTCGAGGAAGCGCAGTTCGGCCTGGAAGGCGTGGCCATCGGCGGCGGCCACGTCGCAGGCCAGCGCGTAGGCGGTTTCCTGGAGATTGTCGGGCAGCGCGTCGCGGACGATGCCGAAGAAGGCCTCGAGTCCGTCCTCTTCCTCGAAGAGATCGAAGACCGTCTGGCTGATGCGGGGCAGGTGGTCGCGGTCGAAACCGTCGAAGACCGGCAGCGCCTCGATCATGCGGCCGATGGACAGCAGCTCGTTGCTGGTGATGTGCTCGTCCGAGGCGGAGACGGCAACCATGATCGCCACGAGCGCATCCTGTGCGGAAAGCGGCGGAACCGAGTAGTCGGAAGCAGGCATGGTCACTCCTGGGAGGGGTCAAACGTCCCTGCCGTTCTATTGACCGCCGCAGGGCCGGGCAATAGGAAGCGCAAGTGGCGGCTCATGCCCGCCCATCAGGAAAATGTGTGCATCGAGGGCACGGCAATGGACGATTTGCGCAAGGCGGCTGAGACATCGAAGGCATGGCCCTTCCAGGAGGCTCGTGCGCTTGCCAAACGCTATGAGAAAGCCCCGCCCAAAAAGGGCTACGTGCTGTTCGAGACCGGCTACGGGCCTTCGGGACTGCCGCATATCGGGACCTTCGGCGAGGTTGCGCGCACGACGATGATCCGGCGCGCCTTCGAGCTGATCTCGGACATTCCGACGCGGCTGATCTGCTTCTCGGACGACATGGACGGGATGCGCAAGGTGCCGGAGAACGTGCCGAACCGCGACGCGCTGCGCGAACATCTCCAGAAGCCGCTGACGAGCGTGCCCGATCCGTTCGGGGAGTTCGAGAGCTTCGGGCACCACAACAACGCCATGCTGCGGCGGTTTCTCGACACGTTCGGCTTCGAATACGAGTTCATCTCGGCGACGGACTTCTACAAGTCCGGCCAGTTCGACGCAGTGCTTCTGCGCGCTGCCGAGCGCTATGATGACATCATGAAGGTGATGCTGAAATCGCTCCGCGAGGAGCGCCAGCAGACCTATTCCTGCTTCCTGCCGATCCACCCGGAAACGGGGCGGGTGCTCTACGTGCCGATGAAGCATGTGGACGGGGCCGAGGGCACCATCACCTTCGACGACGAGGAGGGGCGCGAATGGACGCTTCCCGTCACCGGCGGGCAGGTGAAGCTGCAATGGAAGCCGGATTTCGGCGCGCGCTGGGCCGCACTCGACGTCGATTTCGAGATGTACGGCAAGGATCACAGCTCCAACACGCCGATTTACGACAGGATCTGCCGCATCCTTGGGGGCAACCCGCCGGAGCACTTCGTCTACGAGCTGTTCCTCGACGAGAAGGGCGGCAAGATCTCGAAATCCACCGGAAACGGGATCTCGATCGACGAGTGGCTCACCTATGCGAGCCCGGAATCGCTGGCAAACTTCATGTTCCAGAAGCCGAAGACCGCCAAGCGGCTGTTCTTCGACGTGATCCCGAAGGCTGTGGACGAATATCACCAGCATCTGCGGGCCTTCCCTGGGCAGACGCCGGACCAGCAACTGGCCAATCCCGCCTGGCACATCCATGGCGGCAAGCCGCCAGCCTCCGACATGGTGGTGCCGTTCTCGATGCTGCTGAACCTCGCCTCCGCTTCGGGTGCGCATGACAAGGACGTGCTCTGGGGCTTCATCCGCAAATACGCCCCCGAGGCGAGCCCGGAGAGCCATCCGGGTCTCGATGCGGCTGCCGGGCGCGCGGTGCGCTATTTCGAGGATTTCGTCCTGCCCGAGAAGGTCTACCGGGCGGCGGACGAGAAAGAGGCGGCGGCGCTCAAGGATCTACGCGACCGGCTTGCGGCTTACGATGGCGAGATCGAGGGCGAGGCGCTCCAGACGGTGGTGTTCGCGGTCGGGAACGAGCACGGCTTCGATCCGCTTCGAGCCTGGTTCGGCGCGATCTACGAGGTGCTGCTCGGGGCGAAACAGGGTCCGCGTTTCGGCGGGTTCATCGCGCTTTACGGCGTGAACGAGACCATCGCGCTGATCGACAAGGCGCTGGCGGGCGAGTTGGTAAAGACCGGGGCCTGAAGCCCCGGTCGATCTTCTCTTACCGGTAGAACACGTTCCCGCCGAACTTGCCGACGCGGGGGCGGGTGTTGAACCAGCCCGGTTCGGCCCAGGCCGCGTGGAAGAAGAGCGCGCCCTTGGTGATGTCCGGGGCGCCGGTCAGGACCTTCTCCGCCGTTCTCAGCGCTTTCTCACGCTCGAGCGGCTCGGCATAGGTTTCCGGGATACCGTCGCAGCGGTAGGCGAACTGGCAGCGGTCCGCGACCACGCCGCAGACCGAATTGGGGAATTCCGGGTTCTTGGCGCGGTTGACCACAACATGCGCCACCGCTTCCGTTCCGGCCTGCCCGGTGCCGCGCGCCTCGAAATAGATCGCTTCCGCGAGGCAGCTCAGATCCTGCGGGTTGGCCGCGGCGCGGCTCGGCGGTGCCTCGACCTCGGGGGTTTCGGGCGGCATCGCACAACCGGTGACCAGGGCGGCCGCACCGAGTGCGGCCAGAAGATTGCGTATTGGTTTCATGGGCTTCATTCCTGACCAGGAAGATCCGCGATACTTCATGAACACTTCATGAAAATTTTGCGGATCGGCTCGTTGGCTTCAGCGATAAAAGACGTTTCCGGCGATCTCGCCCACGCGCGGGCGGGAGGCGAACCAGCCGGGATCGACGCTGCTGGCATGGAAGAACAGCGCGCCGTCGGTCGGGTCCGGTGCATCCCCGGCGAGAACGGCTTCGGCGGCCTCGAAGGCACGTTCGCGCTCATCGGGGTTCGCGAGAACCTCCGGCTTACCGTCGCATTTGTATGAGAACTGGCAGCCATCCTCGACGACGCCGCAGATGGTTCCGGGAAACTCGTCGTTCTCCCGGCGATTGACAACCACATGCGCCACGGCCAGCGCGCCGCGATCCGTGGTTCCACGGGCCTCGAAGTAGACCGCTTCCGCAAGACATGCGACGGCCTCGGGGCTGGGCTGATCTGATTCCGAGGCTTGCGCCGGAACGGTTGCAGCGATGCCCAGACAGAGGGCCAGCGCAGTTCTGATGCTCAATGCGGTCGATCCGTGTTGTTACAGATGGGGGGAAGAAAACACGGGCAAGGTGCGCTTGTCCAGTCCGAGGCATGGAGCGCGCGCTTCTACGATCCTGAGCGTTGCTGCGCTGCAACATAAGCAAAAGGCGGAGCCGAAGCCCCGCCCATCACGTTCCGGAATGGTTAACGGGTTCAGCCGTCGTTCATCCGGTTGTCGATCAGCTCGTCCACCACGCTCGGATCGGCCAGCGTGGAAGTATCGCCCAATGCGCCGTAGTCGTTCTCGGCAATCTTGCGCAGGATGCGGCGCATGATCTTGCCCGAACGGGTCTTCGGCAGGCCGGGTGCCCACTGGATCAGGTCGGGGCTGGCGATCGGGCCGATTTCCTTGCGGACCCAGTTGCGCAGTTCCTTCCGCAGTTCCTCGGTGTATTCCTCGCCGGCGTTGAGCGTCACATAGGCGTAGATGCCCTGGCCCTTGACCTCGTGGGGGTAGCCCACCACGGCGGCTTCGGCGACCTTGGCGTGCGCGACCAGGGCGCTTTCCACTTCCGCCGTGCCCATGCGGTGGCCGGAGACGTTGATCACGTCATCGACGCGGCCGGTGATCCAGTAGTAGCCGTCCGAGTCGCGGCGGCAGCCGTCACCGGAGAAGTAGTAGCCCTTGTACTGGCTGAAATAGGTCTGCACGAAGCGGTCGTGATCGCCGTAGACCGTGCGCATCTGGCCCGGCCAGCTGTCCTTGATGGCCAGCACGCCTTCGCATTGGGTCTCCTCGATCTCCTGGCCCGAGGTGGGTTCGAGGACCACAGGCTGCACGCCGAAGAACGGCTTGGTGGCCGAGCCGGGCTTGGTGGGCGTGGCGCCCGGAAGCGGCGAGATCAGGATGCCGCCGGTTTCGGTCTGCCACCAGGTGTCGACGATCGGGCAGTTCCCCTTGCCGACGACATCGTTATACCAGTTCCAGGCTTCGGGATTGATCGGCTCGCCCACGGAGCCGAGGATGCGCAGGTCGGAGAGGTCGTATTTGTCGACGAACTCGCGGCCCTTGCCCATCAGCGCGCGGATCGCGGTGGGCGCGGTGTAGAAGATGTTGACCTTGTGCTTCTGGCAGACGTCCCAGAACCGGCCGGCATCCGGGTAGGTCGGCACGCCCTCGAACATCAGGGTCGTCGCGCCGTTGGCGAGCGGCCCGTAGACGATGTAGCTGTGGCCCGTGACCCAGCCCACGTCCGCCGTGCACCAGTAGATGTCGCCCTCGTGGTAGTCGAAGATGTATTCGTGGGTCATGGAGGCGTAGACGAGGTAGCCGCCGGTGGTGTGGACCACGCCCTTCGGTGCGCCGGTGGAGCCGGAGGTGTAGAGGATGAAGAGCGGGTCTTCCGCGTTCATCGCCTCGGGCGCGCATTCGGCGGAGGCCTTCTCCATCTCCTCATGCACCCAGAAATCACGGCCCGATTCCCAGGGAATGTCCGCGCCGGAGCGCTTGACCACGAGCTGCTTCACGCCCGAGAGGCCTTCGAGCGCCTTGTCGGCATTGGTCTTGAGCGGGGTCATGCGGCCGCCGCGGGGGGCCTGGTCGGCGGTGACGACGAGCTTGGCGCCGGAACCCTCGACACGGGCCTTCAGCGCGTCCGGCGAGAAACCGGCGAACACGATGGAGTGCACCGCGCCGATGCGGGTGCAGGCCAGCATGGCGTAGGCCGCTTCGGGGATCATCGGGAGGTAGAGAACGACGCGATCGCCGCGCGAGACGCCCAGATTCTTGAGAACGTTGGAGAACTTGCAGACCTTCTCGTGGAGCTGCCGGTAGGTAATGTTCTCGCTGACGTTCGGGTCATCGCTTTCCCAGATGATTGCCGTCTGGTCGCCGCGGGTTTCGAGGTGACGGTCGATGCAGTTCGCGGAGACGTTCAGCTCGCCATCCTCGAACCATTTGATCGACACGTTGTGGTAGTCGTAGGACGTGTTCTTGACCTTGGTGTAGGGCTTGATCCAGTCAAGCCGCTTGCCGTGTTCTCCCCAGAACGCGTCGGGATCCGTAACCGAAGCCTTGTAGAGCTCTTCGTACCTCGCGGCATCTGCATGAGCATTCGCGACGATCTCGGCCGAGGGCTTATGCATCTGGTCGGTCATTGGCGTTTCCACTTCACTATGTTTCTTGGGTACTGCAGCCGCACTCCCCAGCGCGGACAACTTACACAGGTTGTCGGCGCGTTTCTCCCCAGAAGCGCCCACCCGACACCCGTTGCGCATTTTTATAAAAGCGAAATAGGTGGTTGTAAAATATTATGAGGCCGACGCCGGCAAAAAGAGCATTGTCTTGCCCATCGTGTGAATCAACATCTTGGAACCTACTATAGTGATTCCGCAACATGTCGATCAATTATACATTCTGACTACAGGTTTTGCCCGATCCGGCATCAGGGGTAGTGCTATTTCGCCCGGTCGATGTCGATATAGGCAGCGGGATCGAAGCGAGGCGTGCAGATGCAGTCGAAAATCAGGTCCTGCGCGCCGGTATTGGTGATCCTCTGCGCCGCGCCGGGAGGAATCAGCACGCGGTCGCCGGCCCTCACTTCCCGGCTTTCGCCATCGATCTCGACCAGGCCCGTGCCTTGCGTGATCACGTAGCGCTCCGCCGTCGCCATGACCCGGTGCAGGCGGGTCGTCACGCCAGGCTCAACCCTAGCGCGTGCCAGGGAAACCTCAGGGCAGGCGGGATCGTTGAGGAGTTCGGTGATATGGCAGAGTTCGTCGGTGGCGAATTCGGGCGGGACCGGGCCGGGCAGGAGCCAGTCGGGGGGCATGGCGATTCTCCTCCGCGAGACGTGACATACCGCTCTGGTTGACAGCCCGGCCAAGCGTGTGCAAGCCAAACGGGAACTTGCGCGGCGGGGCTCATGTCATTCGATTTCGTTATTACCAATGCCATCATCGTCACGGCCGATGAGAGCGATACCGTGGTTCGGGATGGCGCGCTTGCCGTCTCCGGTGGCAGGATCGCGGCGATCGGGCCTGCGGCGGATCTCTCCGGCAACGCGGGAAAGGTCATCGACGCGGCCGGCATGATCCTGATGCCCGGGCTGATCAACACCCATTGCCATGCGGCGGACAGTCTCTTTCGGGGTCTGATCGAGGATCTGCCGCTCGAACCCTGGCTCCAGACAGTCTGGAAGGCGGAAGGCGCCATTCTCAACCGCGAAACGGTGCGGCTCGGGGCGCGGCTCGGGTTCTCGGAACTGCTGCTCGGCGGTGTCACCACCGTCATGGACATGTTCTGGCATCCCACCGAAACGGTTGGAGCGGCGCGGGACGTGGGACTGCGGGTCTCCACTGGCGGCATATTCTTCGACTTTCCCGGCATGGACAAGCACGGGCCCGAGCGCCGGGTCAGGGATGCGGAGGCCTTCTTCGAGGAGTTCGGCGCGGACCCGATGGTGCTGCCCGGCACATTTCCGCACGGAGCCTACACGGTCAATCCCGAGAACCTGCGGGCCGCGCGCGACGCGACCGACCGCCATGGCGGGCTCTTCTGCACCCATGCCGCCGAAACGAAAGCGGAGCTTGCCGATATCGAGAGCCGCTACGGGCGCACGGTGATCCGGCATCTGGAACACCTCGGCCTGTTGGATGAGCGCGCGGTTCTGGCCCATTGCGTCTGGCTCGACGACGAGGAGATCGACATTCTTGCGCGGCGCAAGGTGACTGTGGCGCATAACCCGATGTCGAACCTGAAACTCGCCAGCGGTTTCGCTCGGATCGCCGACATGCTCGCGGCGGGCGTGCGGGTGACGGTCGGCACGGATGGTGCGATCTCGGGCAACGATCTCGACATGTGGATGGCGCTTCGCATGGCGGCGACGATGCCCAAGGCGACGACGCTCCGGGCGGATGCCGTCACCACGGCGCAGGCGCTCCGGATGGTCACGCAGAACGGTGCCGAGGCGCTGGGCGCGGGCGAGCGGATCGGCTCGCTGGAAGTGGGCAAGGAGGCCGACATGATCCTGCTCGCGACCGACCGGGCCCATGCGGTGCCGATGTTCGACCCAATGACCCATATCGTCTACTCGGCGGCGAAATCCGATGTGCGGCATGTGTTCGTTGCGGGCGAGCAGGTGGTGCGCGACGGGGCGCTGGTGAAATCGGACCTGGCCGAAACGCTGGCGGCGGTGCGCACGCTGGAGCCCGCCATCGCGGCCAGCATCGCATGAACGGGTTTCTCAAGACGAAGATCGACGGCGCAATCACCTCGATGGGAGAACTGTCCGGCGCGCCCGTCGAGCTTGGGATCGTGTTGGGCTCGGGCCTTGGCGGGCTGGCGGACAAGGTTCAGGGCGCGGTGCGCATCTCCTATCTCTCGGTTCCCGGCATGGCCTCTTCGACGGCGCCGGGACACGTGGGGCAGTTCGTCATCGGGGAGCTTTCCGGCGTTCGCTGCGCGCTGATGCAGGGGCGGATCCATCTCTACGAAGGTCGGTCTGCGCAAGAGGTCGCCTTCCCCATATACCTCCTCCGCGCCATGGGGGCCAAATCGCTCGTCGTGACCAATGCGGCCGGCGCACTGAACCCCGATTTTGCACCGGGGGACGTGATGCTGATCGAGGACCATCTCAACCTGACGGGGGCCAACCCGCTCATCGGTGACAACGATGAAAGTGTCGGCTTGCGGTTTCCCGACATGTCGCGCGCCTATGATCCCGAATGGCGGGAACTCGCGATCTCTGCTGGCGGGCCGGATCTGCGACGGGGGATCTATGCCGGCATCACGGGTCCATCGCTCGAGACGTCCGCCGAGCGGCGCTTTCTGCGCAATTCGGGCGGCGATGCGGTGGGCATGTCCACGGTTGTCGAGGTGATCGCGGCTGTCCATGCCGGCCTCAGGGTTCTGGGACTTTCGGCGGTGACAAATTCCGCGACCGGTGGGGTGGACCAGCAGCCGGACACCATCGAGGAGGTACTCGCCAACGCCGCCATCGCTGGCGAGAAGATCGCGACGCTGCTCGAATACATCCTGCCGCGCATGGCCGCGCCCGAGGTGACATCCAGATCATGATGCCCGGAAAAGCGAGAAGTGTCGGCATCCTCGCGGTTGTCGAGGTGATGACGATGAGCCTCTGGTTCGTTTCGGCCGCGATCCTGCCGGAACTGATCGCGGAAGGCGACATCGGCCATTTCCGCGCCGCATTGCTGACGAGTGCGGTGCAGATCGGCTTCGTGCTCGGGGCGCTGGGCATGGCAGTGCATGGCACGCCGGATCGGATCGACCCGAGGCGAGTGATCGCGGTCTGTGCGGTCATCGGCAGCGTGGCCAATCTTGCGCTGCTCGTCACGCCCATTGGCGGCGTGGTGCAGGTGCTCCTGCGCGGCATCACCGGGATCTGCCTCGCAGGCGTCTATCCGGTGGGGATGAAGATCATCGTCGGCTGGGGCACGAAGGATCGCGGGCTGCTCGTCGGGCTGCTCGTGGGCGCGCTCACGCTTGGCTCGGCGCTGCCGCACCTCTTTGCCTTTCTGGGCGGCACGAACTGGCGCGTGACCGTGGCGGGGTCCTCCGCGCTTGCGCTCGTTTCCGCCGGGCTCGCGCTCATGACTTCGCTTGGTCCGGCCCATGCCCAGGCGCGGGCCTTCGATCCGGGCGCGATTCGCATGGCCTGGACGGACCGGCGCATACGGCTCGCCTATGCGGGGTATCTCGGGCACATGTGGGAGCTCTATACCTACTGGGCCTGGATCGGGGCGGCGCTTGCGGTTTCCTTTTCCGCGCAACTCGCCCTGGAGGACGCCCAGTCCGCCGCCAAGCTCGTCACTTTCGTCGCGATCGCGCTGGGCGGGGTCATGTGCGTGCCGGCTGGCTGGTTCGCGGATCGGATCGGCAAGGCACAGGTCGCGAAGATTTCACTGATCGTGAGCGGCGTCTCGGGGCTCGCCACGGCGGCGGCCTTCGGCGGGCCCGTCTGGCTCGTCGCGGCGCTGGCGATTCTGTGGGGCGCCTCGGTGATCCCGGATTCCGCGCAATTTTCGGCACTTGTCGCCGATTCGGCTCCGCCCGACCGCGCGGGCAGCCTGATGACCTTCCAGACGGCTATCGGTTTCACGATGACGTTCTTCACGGTGCAGGCCATGCCCTTCTTCGCGCAGGCCTTCGGCTGGCAGGCGGCTCTGGCAATCATGGTTTTCGGGCCCATATATGGAATAGATGCGATGCGACGGCTGATACGAATCGTCTGAAGTGTCTTGACTCACCGATCCAGCCGCGCCAAAAGCCGCCCTCCGCCGAGTGCCGAGTTCGAATGTTATCGTTTGGTTAGGGTTTTGCGCAATAATCAGTTGCCGTAACCCCGTGGTCAGGCTACCGTCTAAGTGGTATGTGTTGGTCTAAAATCAATCGGCGTGCGAGCTGAAAAGGAAAAGCGTAAAAATGCTTGTCGGCCTAATGTCCATATCAATGATCATCGGCGCGGTCGCGGGAGGTGCAGCGCTGGTCTTCGGAAACGGGATCCTCGTGTCCCTGATCGTCTACTCCTTCACGGCTTCGACCGTGCTCGTGCTTCTGGCGCTCTGGAGCTACTCCCGCGCCCAGGAAGCGGAAGAGCGGGGGAAGACGTCCGGCAAGACTGCGGACGCCGCCATCCCCCGCGTGCAGAGCACCTGATCCTCAGAGCACGTAGCGGCTCAGGTCGCTCGATGCCATGAGCTCCCCGAGATGGGCCTCCACGAAGGCCCGGTCCACTTCGACCGCCTCGCCAGACTTGTCCGGGGCGGTGAAGCTCAATTCCTCGAACACCCGCTCCATCACCGTGTAAAGTCGGCGCGCGCCGATGTTCTCGACCGTGCGGTTCACTTCCGCCGCGATCTGCGCCAGCGCCTCGATCCCGTCCTGCGAGAAGGTTGCGGTGACGTTCTCGGTCGCCATCAGCGCGGTATACTGCCTTGTCAGCGCGTTGTCCGTCTCGGTCAGGATGCGGACGAAATCCTCTTCCGTGAGTGCCCGCAGTTCGACGCGAATCGGCAGACGGCCCTGAAGTTCGGGCAGGAGATCGGAGGGTTTCGCGATGTGGAAGGCGCCCGATGCGATGAAGAGGATGTGGTCTGTCTTCACCGGGCCATGCTTCGTCGAGACGGTCGTGCCCTCGATCAGCGGCAGGAGGTCGCGCTGAACGCCCTCGCGGCTCACGTCGCCGCCGCGCGCCTCGGCCCGTGCGCAGACCTTGTCGATCTCGTCGAGGAACACGATGCCGTTCTGCTCCACCGCCTCGATGGCGTTGCGGTTCACGGCCTCGGCGTCGATCAGCTTGTCGGCTTCCTCGGCGATCAGGAGTTCGTAGGAGGCCGCGACGCTCAGACGCCGCCGGGTGGTGCGCCCGCCGAAGGCCTTGCCGAACATGTCGCCAAGATTGATCGCGCCCATGTTCATGCCCGGCTGGCCGGGGATTTCCATGGTGGAGAACGGGTTGGAGGTGTCCGCCACGTCCAGTTCAATTTCCTTGTCGTCGAGCACGCCGTCGCGCAGCTTCTTGCGGAACATCTCGCGGGTCTGATCGCGTGCGCCCTGGCCGGCCAGCGCCTCGATCACGCGATTCTCGGCGGCTTCGTGGGCGGCGGCCTTCACGCTCTCGCGCATCTCCGCACGGACCATGACGATGGCCGCATCCACCAGGTCGCGCACGATCTGCTCCACGTCGCGGCCCACATAACCGACTTCGGTGAATTTCGTCGCCTCGACCTTGACGAAGGGCGCTCTGGCGAGCTTGGCGAGGCGGCGCGAGATCTCGGTCTTGCCGACGCCGGTCGGACCGATCATCAGGATGTTCTTCGGATAGACCTCGTCGCGGATGTCATCGGGCAGCTGCTTGCGCCGCCAGCGGTTCCGAAGCGCCACGGCAACCGCACGCTTCGCGTCCTTCTGTCCGATGATGAAACGGTCAAGTTCGGAAACGATCTCGCGGGGAGTGAGTTCGGTCACCTGGCTCATGCCTTTCCTGTTGAAACCCTGTGCGGGCGCTTCCTGCGATCCTGCCGAGATATGCACGCAATCCTGTGGAACAAGACCGGCATGGCTATCTCATTGGCAGCGCAGGAGCGCAAGGGCGGGGTGAATTGGCTCATCGCAGGCCAGAACGGTCCAGTTCCGCGCCAAACTTTCCGTGATCCGGTAAGGGTTGGGTCAGGCAGGCGAATGGATCACCAACGCAATTCGATCGAGGATCCATTCCATGACCCTTCGCCGTGATTTCCTGCGCACCACACTGGCCGGGCTGGCCGTTTCGCTCGCGCCGCTTCCTGCCGCCCTGCGCGCCGAGGAGCTCCGCGTGCTCAAGCAGGGCAGCTTTTCGGGCCGCAGTGCCCATGTCACCACCGGTTCCGCCGCCATTACCGAGCAGGATGGCCGGCATTTCGTGAGCCTGGGGCACGATTTCAGCTTCGACGGGGCGCCGGACCCGAAGGTCGCGCTGGGTCGCGACGGCTATGACGGCGACACGATCCTCGGGCCGCTCCAAAGCAACGCAGGCGCGCAGACCTATGCCCTGCCAGAGGGGTTCAACCCCGCCGACTACAACGAGATCTGGGTCTGGTGCGAGCGGTTCGACGTGCCGCTCGGGGTCGCGTCCATCGGCTAGACAGGTGGGGCCGGGCGCTCAGGCGCTCAACTCCTCCACGATCATGTTGCCATTGGTGAAGACGCAGATCTCGGCGGCGATCGTCAGCGCCTTGCGTGCGATGGTCTCGGCATCCGCATCGGTGTCGTAGAGCGCACGTGCAGCAGCGAGGGCATAGTTTCCGCCGGAGCCGATCGCGGTGACATCATGCTCCGGTTCCAGCACGTCCCCTGCGCCGGTGATCACGAAGAGGTCCGCGCCGTCGGTCACGATCAGCATGGCTTCGAGGTTGCGCAGGTATTTGTCCGTGCGCCAGTCCTTGGCGAGTTCCACGGCTGCGCGCTGAAGCTGGCCGGGTGCCGCCTCGAGCTTCTTTTCCAGTCGTTCGAGCAGGGTAAACGCATCTGCCGTCGAGCCGGCAAAACCGCAGACGACCGGGCGGCCGCCCGGTGAGATCCGTCGCACCTTGCGGGCCGAGCCCTTGATCACGGTGTTGCCGAGGCTCACTTGGCCATCGCCCGCGACCACGACACGACCGCCCTTGCGCACCGCGACGATCGTCGTTCCATGCCAGCCGGGAAATTTGTTCTCGCTCATGCACCCTCCATCGGTTTGCGTTCCGATATAGGGAGGTTGCCGGAGGTTGCCTAGGCGGGACGCCGGGACTGTGCGGGATATGGTGTCGCAGTCGCATCGGCCGGAAGCAATTTGCACACGAAGACGTTTTGGCGTCTTGTGTTGCCGCGAGGCGGCAGATGTGCTTGGCAGACTTCGTTCAACCATCGATGGGCCGTATCCGACGTGTTTGTATCCTTCTTTCCAAGCCCGAAGCTTTTCATCTGGTCCGCGATCCTCTGGACGATCCTGTGCATGCTGAGCTGGTATGCGGGCGGGTCGGAACTCGGCGCGGCCCTGGGCCTCGTGGGGGAGGAAGGGGCGGAACGCGCGCTGGGCGTCGAGCGTTTCTGGTCGGCACAGTTCGTCTGGTTCTACATCTACTACGCGCTCTCCGTCGGTGTCTTCGCGCTGTTTTGGCATTTCTATTCGCCGCATCCTTGGGAGAAATGGTCGATTCTCGGCTCGGCGCTGATCCTTTTCACCACCTATTTCCAGGTGCAGGTGAGCGTCGCGATCAACGACTGGTACGGGCCGTTCTACGACCTCGTGCAGGCCGCGCTTGCCCAGACCCAGGATGTGACGCTCGGGGATTTCTACCGTGGAATCGGGCAGTTCCTCGGCATCGCGCTGGTGGCGGTGGTCGTCGGCGTGCTGACGCGGTTCTTCGTGAGCCACTGGATCTTCCGCTGGCGCACGGCGATGAACGACTACTACATGGAGAACTGGGGCCGGCTGCGCCATATCGAAGGCGCGGCGCAGCGCGTGCAGGAAGACACGATGCGGTTCTCCGCCACGATGGAAGGGCTCGGGGTCAGTCTTGTCGATGCGGTCATGACGCTCATCGCCTTCCTTCCGGTGCTCGTGCGGCTTTCGGCCGAGATCACCGAGGTGCCGATTCTGGGCACGGTGCCTTATCCGCTGGTGGTGGCGGCCATCGTCTGGTCGGTGTTCGGCACCGGGTTCCTCGCGCTCGTGGGCATCAAGCTGCCGGGGCTGGAGTTCCGTAACCAGCGGGTCGAGGCGGCCTATCGCAAGGAGCTGGTCTATGGCGAGGACGACCCCGATCGCGCCCAGCCGCCGACCACGCAGGAGCTGTTTCGCAACGTGCGGCGGAACTATTTCCGGCTCTACTTCCACTACATGTATTTCAACATCGCCCGGATCTTCTACCTTCAGGCGGACAACGTCTTCGGCTTCATCGTGCTGGCGCCAGCCATCGTGGCGGGCACGATCACGCTCGGTCTGATGAACCAGATTCTCAATGCTTTCAACCAGGTACGGACCTCGTTCCAGTATCTGGTGAACTCCTGGACGACGGTGGTTGAGCTGCTTTCGATCTACAAGCGTCTGCGGTCCTTCGAGGCGGCGCTCAGTGGCGAGGAACTGCCGGAGATCGACCGGCGGTTCCTGGAGGGGCAGTCGGATGACGGTGCGGCCCCTGCGGAATAGGGGCTGCGCAAAATCCGCTTGATGGGGTGCGGGCGGTGGTGGTATCTCACCGCCTCACGCGGCTGTAGCTCAATGGTAGAGCGTCTGGTTCCCATCCAGAATACGAGGGTTCGATTCCCTTCAGCCGCTCCAAGCCGCACATTTCACATGCTTGAACGGCCGGAGTGGCTTCGGGGCGGAATTGGCTCGCGTTAACAGTCGCTTGGGTCGTGTGCATTGCATGCATATTTCATGCATATTCCATGCATACGAATTACGGTTTGGGGCGAGGGATTAATGGCCGTGATGATCGGGCACGTGCCGAGCGGTGCCCATGCTTGGGGGAATGCACAAAGGGAAAGCCGCCCGTTTGGTTTGGCGCGCTTGTGCCAGGAGCCATTGGCACGGAACAAGCCGAAAGCGCCGTGCCTGCGACGGCCCGTCCGCCGCGCCCGAGGCGAGACAGATTAAGGCGGCGTGCCTCCGGCACGACGGGCTGGCGCATCGTCGATGCAGGGGCATACCGCAGGTCTGGTTTGGCGTAGATGCGCGCGTGAAATAATTCCCCAAGCATATTTCGAAATAGGGTGAAATTCAGCGGCAACCCCGGGTATTGCCGCATTTCGCGGCGACCGAGAGATGATGTTGACGTTGGCGTGCTTTGACTACCCACGGTGTGGGCTTTAGAGGAAGCCGTGCCCGCGGCGGGCCGGGGGTTGGCGCAACTCCGCTTGTTTGACGCGGTTTACAGTGACGACATTGCCTAGATCGTCTCGTTGTCCCCGCATTGACGATGCGCCAGCCCGGGGGACGGGCCGCCGCAAGCACGGCGCCTTCGGCTTGTTCCGTGCTATTATCGTCTAGCACAAATGGCAGCTCTGCTGCGGCCCCTAGTTCCCGCCCTCGATCGCGATCTCGCCCCGTGGTGCGCCGCTCATGCGGTCATAGACCCGGATGCGCTCCTGACCATCGGCATCCGCGGTCACCAGCGCCACCCAGTCGGAGCCCATCGTCACGGCCCGTGCGCTCTCGCCCGTGGGAAGCTCGACGCTCTCGGGCAGCGCCACCGGGGCGGGCACCTGGTTGAGCCGGGTGAGCATCGCCACGACGATAATGATGAAACCCACGGTCAGCGTGAGCATGAGCCCATTGACGAGCAGGCGCAGTTGCCGAATTTTTGGAGGCTCTGCGCCGTCTTCCTGCCCATCCGGGAGTATCTTGCCTGCCATGTCCACATCCGTCGAGACGATCCGGGTCACGCTCGGGCCGGGGCCCGCGCAGCGCCTTGATAAGGCGCTTGCCGCCGCGGTGCCAGAGGAAGCGGGGCTGAGCCGCTCGCGGCTTCAGGCGCTGATCGCGGAGGGTGCGGTGACGCAGGCCGATGGCGCCGTGCTGATCGACCCCCGCATCGCGCTGGCGCCCGGCACCGAGATCGTCATCACGCCGCCCCCCGCAACGCCGGACCGGGCCGAGCCCGAGGACATTCCGCTTGTCATCGTGCACGAGGATGAGGATCTCATCGTGATCGACAAGCCGGCGGGGCTGGTGGTGCACCCGGCGGCCGGCGCGCCGCGCGGCACGCTGGTCAATGCGCTCCTGCATCATTGCGGCGGGAGCCTGTCGGGGATCGGTGGCACGATCCGGCCGGGCATCGTCCACCGGATCGACAAAGACACCTCCGGGCTGCTCGTGGTGGCCAAGAGCGACCGCGCCCACCACGGGCTTGCGGAGCAATTCGCGGATCACAGCATCGACCGACGCTATCTGGCCATCACCCATGGCGTGCCGGAGCGGTCGGACCCGCGGCTCTCGGGGCTGGCGGGAATCAGCTGGGAGGGGGGCGGCACGCTTCGGATCGAGGGCAACATCGGCCGTCATCCGGGCGACCGGAAGCGCATGGCGGTGCTGAACCGGGGGGGCAAGCGCGCCGTGACGCGTGCGCGCGTCGTCGAGCGGTTCGAGGCCGGGGAAAAGCCCGTGGGAGCGCTGGTCGAATGCCGGCTGGAAACCGGCCGCACCCACCAGATCCGGGTGCATCTCACCTTCGCGGGCCATGCGCTCGCGGGCGATCAGGTCTATGGCCGGAAGGGCGGTTTCGCGCCGCTCGCGACCTTTCCGCGCCAGGCACTTCATGCCGCGCGACTGGGATTCGTGCATCCGGTCAGTCGCGAAATGTTACAGTTCGATGCCCCCATACCCCCCGATATGGCCGATCTCATCACATCTCTGCGACGCAAATAGCCCCGAAAGGGGTTAGAGTTTGTGAATTCGTCACTATATCGATAATCTGAAACCAAACGGATCGGTTTCGTTTGGGCTTCTGTTCCAGATGCCGATGGAAAAGCGATCCTGAAGGAGGTTCGATTGAGTTACGCTAATCTTCCCGCACCGTCCCCGGAACAGGGGCTGTCGCGCTACATGCAGGAAATCCGCAAGTTCCCGATGCTGGAACCGGAACAGGAATACATGCTGGCCAAGGCGTGGGTCGATCACGGCGACAAGGATGCCGCACATCAGCTCGTTACCAGCCACCTGCGGCTCGCGGCCAAGATCGCCATGGGCTATCGCGGCTACGGCCTGCCGACTTCGGAGGTCGTGTCCGAGGCCAATGTCGGCCTGATGCAGGCGGTCAAGCGTTTCGACCCGGAAAAGGGCTTCCGGCTTGCGACCTATGCCATGTGGTGGATCCGCGCGAGCATCCAGGAATACATCCTGCGGTCCTGGAGCCTCGTGAAGCTCGGTACCACCGCGGCGCAGAAGAAGCTCTTCTTCAACCTGCGCAAGGCGAAGAACCGCATCGGCGCGCTCGAGGATGGCGAGCTTCGCCCCGAGAACGTCGAGCGGATCGCGAAGGATCTTAACGTCACCGAAGACGAGGTCATCTCGATGAACCGCCGCATGTCCGGCGGGGATGCCAGCCTCAACTCGCAGATCAAGAACGATGGCGAGGGCGCGGCCGAGTGGCAGGACTGGCTCGAGGACGAGGATGCCGACCAGGCGGCCGCCTATGCCGAGCAGGATGAATACAAGAGCCGGCAGGAGCTGCTGATCGAGGCGATGCAGGCGCTCAACGAGCGCGAGCGTCACATCCTCACCGAGCGGCGCCTGAAGGACGAGCCGGTGACGCTCGAAGACCTCAGCCAGGTCTATGACGTCAGCCGCGAGCGCATTCGCCAGATCGAGGTTCGCGCCTTCGAGAAGCTGCAGAAGAAGATGCGCGAACTGGCCATCGAGCGCGGGCTGGTTCCCTCGGTGAACACCTGAAACACGACTGACTGGTGGCGGCGCGCCCGCCGCAGGCTAAACTTTCCGTTATCCTCACGGGGCTAGTCAGGGAGAACCCTTTCCCTGATCCCCGGTGGCCGGCTCTCCGGGGTGATCATCCTCATCTCCCCGGGAGGCCGCCGCCATGTCCTTCAGCCATTCAGGATCAAGCCGTGTCTCGGCGAGCGGCGACGACCGGATCGACGGGCTTCTGATCGGCGTGCGCTGGTCCGAGGACGAGATCTTCTTCGGCGCCCCGGACAGCCCCTTCGACTACAACATCTTCGATTTCTCCGACGATGACGGCGATGGCCTCTCGGCGGAGGATGACGGTTTCTCGCCCCTCTCGAACCGGCAGATCGCGGTTCTGCGCGCCTATCTCGATTCGGAGAAGGGCGGGGCGGTCACGGCGGGTGCAGGCTTCTCGGTCGAGGGCTTCACGGGTCTCGAACTGACCTATGCGGGCTACGGCAGCGGCGAGGCAGAGATCCGGGTCGCCAATTCCGGGGATGCCGCGACCGCCTATGCCTACTACCCCAACCGGGTGGAGACCGGCGGTGATGCCTGGTTCGGTGGCGCGGGTGCGAAGCCCATCGCGGGCAACTACGACCATTTCGCGATGCTCCACGAACTGGGCCACGCGCTGGGCCTGAAGCACGCCCATGAGGCGGAACTGTCCTTCGAGGCCCTGCCGGAGGAACACGACAGCCCGGAATTCACCGTCATGACCTATCGGCCCTACGAGGGGGGCGGCATCTACGCGCCCTTCGGGGGGGAGAAATGGGGCTATGCGCAGAGCTTCATGATGCTCGATATCGCCGCGCTGCAATACATGTATGGCGCGAACTACGCGGTGAACTCGGGCGATACGACCTATTCCTGGAAGGAGGGCAGCGGCGTGACCCGTGTCGACGGCGTGCGGGTGATCGAGCCCGGCGCCAACCGGATCTTCGCGACGATCTGGGATGGCGGCGGCACCGACACCTATGACCTCTCCGATTACGACACGGATCTCGACATCAGCCTGCGGGCCGGCGGGTATTCCACCTTCGACGCGGCCCAGCTTGCGGATCTCGGCGGCGGGCCGAACGATGGCTTCGCGCGGGGCAACATCTTCAACGCGCTGCTTTTCGAGGGCGACAAGCGTTCGCTCATCGAGAACGCCAGGGGCGGCAGCGGCGACGATCTCCTGACGGGCAACGACACCGGCAACAAGTTCATGGGCGGGGAAGGCAAGGACACGCTGAAGGGCGGCAAGGGCGCGGACACGCTGATGGGGGGCAAGGACCGGGACGAGCTGATCGGCGGGCGCGGCGGCGACATCTTCCGCTTCAAGTCGACGAGCGACAGCACGACGGGCGCGCCGGACAGGATCGTGGCGGGGGGAAATGCCGAGGCCTTCCAGAAGCCCGGCGCGGGCAAGGGCGACCTGATCGACCTGAGCCGGATCGACGCGAACACGTCGCGGAGCGGCAACCAGGCCTTCACCCTCTCCGACACGAAGGAAAAGGGCACGATCTGGCTGCGCGACAAGGGCGGCAACACGCTGGTGCAGGGAAATGTCGACGGCAAGGACGGCGCGGATTTCCGCATCAGTATCGTCGATGGCGATGTGCAGGCCGCGGATTACTCCGTCGCGGATTTCATACTCTGAAACACTGGTTGCGCGAATCCCTCCCGCCCGCCCGGAAAGGCAAAGGTGAGGGCGCTAATCAGAGAAAATCGGTCGGAAAAAGTTCCGGGCCGCAACCAATGATTATGTGCAAGAACCATGCATTGCGGAGTTTTCACCTGAACTCCTTTTGGTCTAGTGTGGTGCTGAACTGACTGGACCGCGGGTAACAAACTAATTAAACCACACCGGAATCCGACCCTTTCTTGCATTGCAGAAAACGGTCTGGTTCGTACGACCACCCGCGCCCCGGATGGGAGCTTAGGCAAGGAGTATGCAACGTGGCCCACGTTGAAGACCAAGGTGGAACCCGGAGGGATTTCCTCTACGTAGCGACAGGGGCCGCGGGTGCAGTTACCGCCGGTGCCGCAATCTGGCCCCTCGTCAATCAGATGAACCCGGCAGCGGACGTTCAGGCACTTTCCTCGATCCAGGTCGATATCGCAGGTGTCGAGGTGGGCAGCCAGATCACCGTCAAGTTCCTCGGCAAGCCGGTCTTCATCCGTCGCAGAACGCCCGAAGAGATCGAAGCCGCCCGCGAGACGCCGGTGTCCGAGCTCAAGGACCCGCTCGCGCGGAACGCGAACCACGCTGCCGAAGATCCGGCGCTCGACGAGAACCGCACCATGGACGAAGCCGGCGAGTGGCTCCTCATGACGGGCGTCTGCACCCACCTGGGCTGCATTCCGCTCGGCGAAGCGGGTGATTTCGGTGGCTGGTTCTGCCCGTGCCACGGATCGCACTACGACACGTCGGGCCGGATCCGCAAAGGACCGGCGCCGGAGAACCTTCCGATTCCCGTCGCGCAGTTCGTGTCGGAAACCGTCGTGGAACTGGGTTGAACTAGCAGGAGGAAACCGTCCATGAGTGGCATTCCACACGATCATTACGAGCCGAAGACCGGCGCGGAGAAATGGGTCGAGAGCCGCCTGCCGATCCTCGGCCTGCTGCACGCGACCCTGACCATCCCAACCCCCAAGAACCTCAACTGGATGTGGATCTGGGGCATCGTGCTGACCTTCTGCCTCGCGTTGCAGATCATCACCGGCATCACCCTCGTGATGCACTACACCCCCGACACCAGCCTCGCCTTCGCCTCCGTCGAGCACATCATGCGTGACGTGAACGGCGGCTGGGCGCTGCGCTATGCCCACATGAACGGGGCGTCGCTCTTCTTCATCGCGGTCTATGCCCACATCTTCCGCGGTCTCTACTACGGCTCCTACAAGACGCCGCGCGAGATCACATGGATCATCGGGATGCTGATCTTCCTGCTGATGATGGGCACCGCCTTCATGGGCTACGTGCTTCCCTGGGGCCAGATGTCCTTCTGGGGCGCCACCGTGATCACCGGCCTCTTCGGCGCGATCCCGGTCATCGGCGACGACATCCAGACCTGGCTGCTCGGCGGACCGGCGGTGGACAATGCCACGCTGACCCACTTCTTCTCGCTGCACTACCTGCTGCCCTTCGTGATCGCGGCCCTCGTCGCCGTCCACATCTGGGCGTTCCACACCACCGGGAACAACAACCCCACCGGTGTCGAGGTGCGGCGCACGTCGAAGGCGGAAGCCCAGGCCGACACGCTCCCCTTCTGGCCCTATTTCGTCATCAAGGACCTGTTCGCACTCGCCCTGATCCTGGCCGTCTTTGCCGCGATCGTGGGCTTCATGCCGAACTATCTCGGCCACCCGGACAACTACATCGAAGCCGATCCGCTGGTGACACCGGCGCATATCGTGCCCGAATGGTATTTCCTGCCGTTCTACGCGATGCTCCGTGCGATCACCTTCGACATCCTGTTCATCAACTCGAAGCTCGGCGGCGTCATCGCCATGTTCGGCTCGATCGCCATCATGGCTCTGGCCCCCTGGCTCGACACCAGCCGGGTGCGTTCGGGTCGCTTCCGGCCGCAGTTCAAGATCTGGTTCTGGATCCTGGTCTTCGACTTCTTCCTGCTGATGTGGTGCGGTGCGATGCCCGCCGAACAGCCCTTCGTGATCATCAGCCAGCTCGGCACGCTCTACTGGTTCGCCTACTTCCTCGTCATCCTGCCGCTCCTGGGGCTCATCGAGAAACCCCTGCCGCAGCCCGAGACGATCGAGCAGGACTTCAAGGCGCACTACCCGATGAAGTTGCCCGGTGAAGAGACCCCGGCCGAGTAAGCTTGAGAGAGGATTGATCTGATGTTGAAGAAAACGCTTCTCTCCGGGCTTGCCGCTCTCGGGATCGTCGCGGCCAGTGCCGCGCCCGGTCTCGCGGCCGGCGGGGAAGGCCATGTCCACGACTACAGCTTCTCGTTCGAGGGGCCCTTCGGCAGCTACGACCAGGCCCAGCTCCAGCGCGGCCTTCAGGTCTACACCGAGGTCTGCGCGGCGTGCCACGGCCTGAAATACGTGGCCTTCCGCACGCTGTCGGACCCGGGCGGTCCGGCGCTGCCCGAAGACCAGATGCGGGCCTATGCCGCCCAGTACGAGGTCTTCGACCCGGAACTGGACGATTTCCGCACGGCCACGCCGCCCGATCACTTCCCCGAGTCCTCGATCTCGAACGCGCCGGACCTGAGCCTGATGGCCAAGGCGCGTGCGGGCTTCCACGGGCCGCTCGGCACCGGGATCAGCCAGTTCGTCAACGGCATGGGTGGCCCGGAATACATCGCCAGCATGCTCGTCGGGTTCACCGGCGAGGAAGAGGAAATGGCGGGCACGATCCTTTACGAGAACGAGGCCTATGGCGGCTACATGGCCATGAACCCGGTTCTCTACGGCGATGACGTCACCTACGAGGACGGCACCCCGGCCACGATGGAACAGGAAGCGATGGATGTCGCGGCCTTCCTGATGTGGACCGCGGAGCCGAAGATGATGGCGCGCAAGAGTGCCGGCATGACGGGCGTGCTTTTCCTCGTCGTTCTCACCGTGCTGCTCTACTTCACCAACAAGAAGCTCTGGGCGCCGCACAAGGGCAAGCACTGACAACCTCGGTGACCGAGAAAACCGGCAGGGCCACGGCTCTGCCGGTTTTTTTGTGCGCGATCGCAGGCTATAGCTTGAGGGCGCGTGCCGCGCGAACGTGGGAACCGGTTCGGAGCAGATCCGGCGCGCGCGATCGGAGACCCCGCGCTTCCGCACGGGGGCGTTGAGGGGGCTTCAACGCGGGCACAACGCCCTCTGATCCGGTCTTGTGGGTGTTCCCGCGATATGGGTGATCGGTTTGGTGCGGTTTTTCATTTGTCTTTGTCTGTTTTTGTCATGCCTGATGGCGGTTCGCGCCGAGGCATTCGGTGCCGAAAGGCGGGGGGAAGCCGCGCTTTATGGCGGCATCCAGTCGAGCCAGGTCTGGCAGGATGTGGTGAGCCATCCTGACAGCGAGGAATTCTACGACGACGGGCTGATCGGGATTTCCTACGCCCAGTTCAGGCCCTTCGGGCGCTTCGGGATCTACGGCGGTGTCGAGGCGCAGGCTAATCTGCATTTCGGTGGCCAGACCTATGGAGAGTTCAACCTGCCCTTCGTGCTGCGCTACGAGCCGAAATGGTCGCTGCCGGTGCGCAGTTTCGCCTATGGTCTCGGGCCATCGCTGACGACGGACGTGCCCGATATCGAGGTCGACAAGGGCGGTGCCTCGCAGCGGGTGCTGTTCTACTGGTACATGGAGGCGGAGTTCGGCTATGCGCGTCAGCGCTTCAACCCGTTCCTTCGGCTCCACCACCGTTCGAACGGGTTTGACACGTTCGAGCAGCCGGGGAGTTCCAACGCCATCGTTCTCGGGCTGCGCCGCCGCTACTGAGGGCGGGAATGTGTTATGCTCTGCCTTTGGCACATCGGTCGCGGCCGCGACCGGTGGGGGAGGGCAAGATGATCATGCGCATTTTCCAGGTCACGACACATCCGGGCAAGGAGAAGGACTTCAGCCGGTTCTTCCACGAAACCGCGATCCCGCTCATGAAGGGAACGGAGGGGATCGTCGAGGTGCTGCCGGGGGCTGCGCGACCGGAGACGCCCAACGCGTTCAGCTTCGTCATGATCTGGCGGGACCTCGACGCGCTCAAGGCCTTCGTGGGTGAAGACTACACGAGCCCGCATATCGACCCGGCGGAGGCCGAGATCGTCGCGAGCCGCAGCATCAGTCACTACGATCTCGTCGAGGTCTGAAGCCGCCGGATCAGATGCGCGCCTGGTTCACGCGCTTTGAGAGCTCCGCGGCGCTTTCGACCCGCTCCGAGTAGCGGTCCGTGAGGTGCGCGGAGCGGGCGCGGGTCATCCAGGTGAATTTCATCAGTTCCTCCATGACATCCACCAGCCGCAGGTAGTAGGCCGAGGGCTTCATGCGGCCGGTCTCGTCGAACTCGTCCCAGGCCTTGGCGACCGAGGACTGGTTCGGGATCGTCACCATCCGCATCCATCGGCCGAGCACGCGCATCTGGTTGAGCGTGTTGAAGCTCTGCGAGCCGCCCGAGACTTGCGCGAGCGCCAGCGTCTTGCCCTGGGTGGGCCGCACGCCGCCGAGCGAGAGCGGCAGCCAGTCGATCTGGGCCTTGAGGATGCCGGTCATGGCGCCGTGGCGCTCGGGCGAGACCCAGACCATGCCTTCGGCCCACATGGCGAGATCCCGCAGTTCGGCCACTTTCGGATGGTCCGCGGTCTCCGCGTCCGGCAGCGGCAGCCCGCGGGGATCGAAGAAGCGGGTTTCGGCGCCATACCACTCGAGCAGGCGCCCCGCTTCCTCGGCCAGGAAGCGGGAGAAGGACCGCTCGCGCAGCGAGCCGTAGAGCAGAAGAATGCGCGGCGGATGGCCCGGATCGCCCGCCGGCGCGTAGAGCGTGGGGTCGATGGGCTGAAGCTGGGCAAAGTCGATGTTCGGGAGATCGGTCACGGCAGGATACCTTGGCAGAGGGGCGTCAGGCGGCCGGGAAACGGGCGCGCGTGCGGTTCGCGAAGGCCACGAGCGAAAGCATGACCGGCACTTCCACCAGCACGCCCACCACGGTCGCGAGGGCAGCACCCGAATGAAGGCCGAAGAGGCTGATGGCGACCGCGACGGCAAGCTCGAAGAAGTTCGAGGTGCCAATCATCGCGCAGGGAGCGGCGATCTTGTGTGGGACCTTTAGCGCCCATGCCGCGCCATAGGCGATGACGAAGATCCCGTAGCTCTGGATCACGATGGGGATCGCAATGAGCAGGATCACCAGGGGGTTCTGCAGGATCACCGGCCCCTGAAGACTGAAGAGGATCATGACCGTCACGATCAGGCCGATCACCGAGAAGGGTTTGACCTTTTCCGTGAAGCGGTGGATCGCCTCGTCGGACCCGAGCACGCTGCGGGTGTAGAGCCCGGCGCAGAGCGGCAGCACCACGTAGAGCACAACGGAGAGGAGCAGCGTCTCCCACGGCACCTGGATATCGGTCACGCCGAGCAGCAGGGCCACGATGGGCGCGAAGGCCACGACCATGATGAGATCGTTCACCGAGACCTGCACCAGTGTATAGGTGGCATCCCCGCGGGTGAGCTGCGACCAGACGAAGACCATCGCAGTGCAGGGCGCGGCCCCCAGAAGGATGAGGCCGGCAATATATTGTGCGGCATCCTCCGGTGCGATCAGCGGGGCGAAGATATACTCGAAGAAGAGGACGGCGAGCCCTGCCATGGTGAAGGGCTTGATGAGCCAGTTGACCAGAAGCGTGATCAGGAGGCCGCGGGGTTGCTTCGCCACGCCCTTCACCGCGCCGAAATCGACATTCACCATCATCGGGTAGACCATGGCCCAGATCAGCACGGCCACGACGAGGTTCACGGATGCGACCTCGGCGCTGGCGATGGCCTCGGCCACCCCCGGCGCAAGGCCGCCCAGGATGAGGCCCACGATGATGGCCATGAGAATCCAGAGAGACAGGTAACGTTCGAACAGGCCCATCGGGGAGCCCTGTTCCATCGGGGTATCGGTCATGTGCAGTCCTCGCGGTTTGGGTCGCACGCAATTTCGTCCAGCAGCGTCTGGCACAACTCGGGGCTTCCGCCGCAGCAATCCTCCATCAGGAACCTCAGCAGGGAGGTGAGCCCGTCGAAATCGGCGAAATACCGGATCGAGCGGCCCTCGCGGGTGTTGCGCACGAGACCGGCGCCGAGCAGGATCGAGAGATTGGCCGACAGGGTGTTCTGTCGCACGGCGAGCGCCTCGCTGATTTCTCCGGCCGGCATGCCCTTCGGGCCCGCCCTGACGAGAAGCCGGAAAACACGAAGCCGCGTGTCCTGCGACAGGGCCGAGAATGCAGTGAGCGCCTGGTTCATATCCATATTTCGGGAACTATGGATATATCTTATTGGCGTCAAGCCCGTGCGGGGGCGATTTCACGATGTGGGAAAAGGAATCAGCGGCGCGGCGTTTCGATCTTGCGCGAGCCGCTGCAACTCGTGAAGCCGTGCCGGCGGCGGACCGGGGGGTGGCGCAATTCCGGTTGTTCGACGCAGTTTATGGTGACGACACGGCCTAGTTCGGCGGTATGCCCCTGCATCGACGATGCGCCAGCCCGCCGGAACGGGCCGTCGCAGGCACGGCGCCTTCGGCTTGTTCCGTGCCGTAGTCTCGTAGCACACGGAATGCGTTGCAGGCTCACGTGGCGGCGATTTTACAGTATGGGCGTGATCAGCGCTGCAATGTCGCGTAGATCGAGTAGCTGCGGTGCAGCTGCTCGCAGGTGACGCTCGCGCCGGTCTCTTTCGCGAGGTCTGCAATCGCCGCACCGAGATCGTGGCGCGGCTCGACATGAAACTTCGCGAGCCAGGCATTCAGCGGCCCGCGGAACCAGCCGGGCATTCCCTCCTGCGTGCCGAAATCGACCACGTGGAGCGATCCGCCCGGTGCGACCGCGCCCGCCGCCTGCCGCAACGCCGCGCGCCAGTCCGGGATCATCGACAGGGCGAAGGAGAGGACCACCCGGTCGAACCCCGCGCGGCCAAAGACCTCCTGGGCGTCGAAGTCGGTGGCATCCGCTTCGGCCAGCACGGCGTCGTCGCCGAGCTTCTTGCGCGCCGAGCGCAGCATTTCCGAGGAGATATCGAGCCCGTGCAGCGCACAGCCGGGATAGCAGTGGTCGATGATACGCAGGTTGCGCCCGGTGCCGCAGCCCACCTCCAGAACGCTGCCGCCCGGGGGCGGGGCGAGATCGGCGATCAGGTGATCGCGGCCGAAGAGGAAATACTTGCGCGTGGCGTCATAGATCCACCGCTGGTAGCGGTAGGTCTCATTCATCAGCGCAGCATGCGAGGGCTCGTTTCCTTCCGAGATCGTCATGCCCTCAACCGTTGAAGCGATAGAGGTGGAAGCCGCCGTAGATCGCCGAGCGGTCCGCCTCGAAGCAGGCGCGCGACATCTCCGCGTCATAGGTCCAGCGCGACAGGATCTCCTCCTTCACCCGGCCCGGCAGGATGTCCTCCGTGCCGCCGGTGCGGAACACCACGCGGGCGCCCTTGACGGCGGTGCGGGTGATCTGGGTCCAGAGATCGTTGAGCTGCCCGTCGTTCATCCAGTCCTGCGCATCGAGCAGCACATAGGCGTTCCGCGAGGCGGCGGGTTCCCCGGCCAGCATGTCGGTCAGCGAGCGGTTGAGCACCCGGACCCGATCGGTGTTGGCCTTGAGCGTGGCGAAATTCTCCTCCGCCAGGTAGGGCGGGACGCCCCCGCGCCCCTCCGGGCCGTAACCGCGGTTGAAGGCCTGCCAGGCGAAGTAGTTGTCGTTAAGCGGGAAGTCGCACATCAGCTTGCGCAGCCGTTCGCGCAGCACCGGGATCACGTCGCCGGAGCCATCGGCCGCGAGCTTGTCGAACTGTGCGGGCGGAATGCCGAGCCCGAAGAGGGCTGCCGGACGGCGTCCGAGGAATTTCACCAGCGGCTTGTCGAAGAGCGGCTCCATGTTCTCCTCGAAGAACCGCCGCTGATCCTCGAGCGTCTCCGCCGAGAGAAGCGCGTCGTATTTCACCTGTCCCAGCCGGGAGGCCACATGTGCCGAGCCGATGAACCGCCCCAGCAGCCCGTGGCGGTAGAACCCTTGCGTGAACATGCGGATGCGCCGCCGCCCGTAGGGTCGCCCTTCCCAGTAGGCGCGGGTGACCGGGTCGAGCTTGTCCTTGAGATAGGTGTCGTAGAGCTCGGGGTTGGTCGGCTGATCGGCATGGCCGAAGAGATCGTAGAAGCGCGCGTGATCGGGCAGGTGCCTCGCCGCCGCCAGCTTGAGCTTGAGGAGTGCCACATGCGCCGGCGAAAGGTCCACTGCCGTGATCGCGGCCGGGCTCGCCGTGAGATAGGACATCACGTTGCAGCCGCCCGAGGCGATACAGACCACGTGATCTTCCGGGCCGATCTCCAGCGCCATCATGTCCGCGACCGGGTCTTCCCAGATCTGGGCATAGACGAGGTTCTGGAAGAGACGCGAGAAAAGGCGCTCCTGGAGGCCGGTAAGGCTCAGCTTGCCTTTCTGCAGGACGGCTTCACCGAGTTGGTCCTGGACGATCTGGGCGTGTTGCATGGAGGTCAGGCTGCCTGTTTCTTTTTGCGGTAGCGGACGTTCCGGTCGTCCGGCAGTTGCTTGAGGGCGGGCACCGAGCGGCGTTTGCGCAGGGTCGCGGCCCAGTCGATCAGGTGCAGGGAGCCGTCCTCGCGTTCGACGACCGCCGTGCAGCTCTCCACCCAATCGCCGGTGTTGATATAGGTGATGCCGTTCAGTTCGCGCATGTTCGCGTTGTGGATATGGCCGCAGATGATGCCGTCGTAATCCCCGCGCCGGGCCTCTTCGGTCAGCACGGATTCGTATTCGCCGATGAAGTTGACGGCCTGCTTCACCTGCTGCTTGGCCCAGTTCGACAGCGACCAGTACTGCCCGCCCCAGAGCCTGCGGATGCGATTGGCCCAGGTGTTGAGCCAGAGCGCGAGGTTGTAGGCCCGGTCGCCCACATGGGCGAGCCATTTCGCGTTCACCACCACCGCGTCGAACTGGTCGCCATGGGTCACGAGGAAGCGCCGGTCATCGGCGGTGACGAACTCCGCCCGTTCCATGACCTCGATGCCGCCGAAATGGGTGCCGAGATACTTGCGCATGATCTCGTCGTGGTTGCCCGGAATGTAGTAGACGGTCGCGCCGTCATGGGCACGGGCCAGGAGCGCCTGGACCACGTCGTTGTGGGATTGCGGCCAGTGCCAGCCGCGCCGCAGCCGCCAGCCGTCGAGAATGTCGCCCACGAGGTAGTAGGTGTCGGCCTCGTGCTGCGCGAGGAAATCGAGCAGAAGTTCGGCCTGGCACCCACGGGTGCCGAGATGGATGTCGGACAGGAAAATCGTGCGATACTTCACCATCTTGTCCCTGTCCTGCTCCTGTCGGGGCATTGTCTATCGCAGCCGCGCAACAGAAATGTGACCCTTCCGGCCGCGCCCCTCGGCGCACCGCATCGAGGTCCTGCCGGTCTTGTCATTGTCTCCCCTCACGCCACCGCCGTCTCCATGATCCGTTCGGCTGCCGCCAGATCGACCGAGACGAGCTTGCTCACTCCCTGTTCGGCCATGGTTACCCCAAAAAGGCGATCCATGCGACCCATGGTAACAGCGTGGTGCGTGATGATGAGGAAGCGGGTCTTCGTGCGGCGGGTCATTTCGTCGAGCAGATCGCAGAATCGCGTGACATTGGCGTCGTCGAGCGGGGCATCCACCTCGTCGAGCACGCAGATCGGCGAAGGATTGGCGAGAAACACCGCGAAGATGAGCGAAAGCGCCGTGAGCGTTTGTTCGCCGCCCGAGAGCAGCGACAGGGTGGAGAGCTTCTTTCCCGGCGGCTGACACATGATCTCGAGCCCGGCTTCGAGCGGATCGTCGCTCTCGACCAGCACCAGATTCGCCTCGCCCCCGCCGAAGAGGTGGCGGAAGAGCATGGCGAAATTGCGGTTCACCTCGTCGAAGGCCTCGAGCAGGCGCTCGCGCCCCTCCCGGTTGAGATTGGCGATGCCCTGGCGGAGCTTGCGGATCGCCTCCTCGAGGTCGGACTTCTCGCTCACAAGAGCCTCGCGCTCGGCGATCACCTCGCGGCTGTCCTCTTCGGCGCGCAGGTTGACCGCGCCCAGCCCGTCGCGCTGGCGGCGGAGCTGCCCGGCCCGCGCATCGAGCGCATCGGCGCTCTGAACCAGGGTGGGATCGTCGCCGAGCTGTTCGATGAGCACCTGCGGGGTGACATTGCGCTCGGCCTCGATCCGTTCGGCCGCCGCGGCCGCTGCGATCTCCGCGGCTTCCGACAGGGCCTCGACGCGCGCGCGCCCCTCCCGCGCCTCGCTGGCGGTCTTCTCCGCCTCGCGAGCCGCCGCCGTGAGGCTGCGCAGTCGGGTTTCGGCTTCGGCCAGGGCATCGGACGCCTTCCTGCGCCGCGCCTCGGCCTCCTCGAGCGACTGGGTAATCTGTTCGAGTTCGTCCTTCAGCGCCTCGGGCAGGGCACGCGCCTCCGTCAGCGCCTCTTCGGTGGCAAGCGCCCGGCGCTCGAGATCGGCGAGACGCCCGGCGGCATTGGCCTGACGCTTCGCCCATCCATCCGCCTCGCGCGCCACATCCTGAAGCCTGCGCTCGCGCGCCTTGCCCGCCCGGTCGAGCTCGTCGGCTTCGGCGCGGCGGGTCATCATCAGGATGCGCGCCGCCTCGACCCGTGTCCTCTCCTCGTCGACGGCAGCCTGCGCCAGTGCCGGATCGGCGAGCGCGCCGGCCTCACCTTCGGCCTTCGCACGCGCGGCGGCGAGTTCTTCCATGTCCTGCTTGCGGCGACGGAGCGCCGAGTTCAGCGTTTCCAGCCGGCCTTCGAGAGTTTCGCGGGCGGTCTGCGCGCGGGCGAGCGCGCGGGCCGTGTCATTCGCCGCCTGTTCTGCGGCCTTGCGCGCGCGCCGGGCCTGGGCCTCCTGATCGCGTGCCGCATCCCGTGCCGCCCGCGCATCCGAGGCCTCGCCCCTCAATTCGTCCGCGAGCGCCTGCGCCTCGTCCCGTTCGGCGGTGAGTGTCGCGAGCCGGTTCTTCTGCTGAAGCCGGAGCGCGGCTGCGGAAGGCGCACTGCCTGCCGCCATGCTCAGACCGTCCCAGCGCCAGAGATCGCCGTCGCGGCTCACCAGGCATTGGCCGGGCCTGAGGCTCGCCTGAAGGGCAGGGGCCTCGGCGGCCTCCACGATCCCGGTCGCGGCCAGACGCCGGGCCAGTTCGGGCGGGGCCGTCACATGACGGGCGAGCACCGCGACGCTGCTCGGGAACGGCTGCGGCTCCAGATCGGGCAGCGCCCGCCAGCCCGATGCCCCGTCCGTGCCATCGAGCGCAGGCAGTGCCAGTTCCTCGGCAAAGACCGCGCCAAGCGCTGCCTCGAAGCCCGGCTCCACCGTGATCGCATCAAGAATCTGGTCGACCGAGCCGGTGTCCTGGCCCAGCAGTCGCTCAAGCCCGGAGACCTCCGTGGCGAGCGCCCGCTCGGCGCCCTCTGCATCTGCGAGCCTGGCGCGAATGGCCTGTTCCTGCGCCTGGGTTTCGGCCATCAATGCCTCGGCCTCGGCCAGCGCCTCATCCGCAGCACCCGCCTCATGGGCGGCGAAATCCGCCTCTTCGGCCGCGGTTTCCAGCGCCTCGCTCGCAGCTTCCAGTTCGGCCTCGGCCTTGGCCAGCGCCTCTTCGTTCTGTGCCAGTGCCCGGCCCGCCTCGGCCTCGCGCTTCCGCGCCTCCTCGAGCGCGCGTTGGGCGGCGCGGTGATCCGCGATCAGCTTGGCCGATTCCTGCGATTTCGCATCGAGACGCGCCTCGGCAGCCGCAAGCCCGGCGGCGGCTTCCTCCGCGATCTCCCGCGCGACTTCCAGCGCCTCGTCATGTCCGTCGCCTTCGGCTTCGAGCGCTTCTGCCTCCTCGCGCAGCTTGGCGATCATGCCGTCCGCATCGGAGTTCAGTGCGGCCTCGCGGCTGAGGTCGGCAGCGATCTGGGTCTTCTTTGCCTCAAGCTCGTCGATCTGCCGCCTGGCCTCGTCGGCCTTGGCGGACTGCCGGTCGCGCTCGATGGTCAGCCGCTGCAGGACCGCACCCGCGATGGCATCCTCCTCGCGCAATGCGGGGATGGCTTCCTCGGCCTCGGCCTGCTGTTTGAGCGCGGAAGCAGCTTCCGTCTGGCTCACCCCGGCCTTGCGGGTCGCCGCCATCAGGGCTGCGGCTGCCTGTTCGCGGTCGCTCTCCGCATCGCGCCAGAGCCGCCAGAGCAGAAGCGCCTCGGTGTGCCGCAGGGCCTCGGCGATCTCGCGGTAGCGCCGCGCCTGTTTCGCCTGGCGCTCGAGCGTCGAGATCTGCGCATCGAGCGCGTCGAGCACATCCGCCACGCGCTCGAGGTTGGTCTCGGTCGCGCGCAGCTTCAGTTCGGCCTCGTGGCGGCGCTGGTAGAGGCCCGAGATCCCCGCCGCCTCCTCGAGAACCCGGCGCCGCGCGGTGGGCTTGGCGTTGATGAGCTCCGAAATCTGGCCCTGCCGCACAAGGGCAGGGGAATGCGCGCCGGTAGAGGCGTCCGCAAACAGCATCTGCACGTCGCGTGCGCGGGCTTCCTTGCCGTTGGCCCGGTAGGCGGACCCGGCATCGCGGGTGATCCGCCGGATCACCTCGAGCGTGTCGGAGGCGTTGAATGCCGCAGGCGCCAGCCGCTCGCGGTTGTCGAGCGTAAGGGTGACCTCGGCATGATTGCGCGCAGGCCGGTCGCCGGAACCCGCGAAGATCACGTCCTCCATGCCGGAGCCGCGCATCGCCTTGGCCCGGTTCTCGCCCATCACCCAGCGCAGCGCTTCCAGAAGGTTCGACTTGCCGCAACCATTCGGCCCCACGACACCGGTCAGGCCTGGGGAAATCAGCAATTCGGTCGGATCGACGAAGCTCTTGAATCCGACGAGACGCAGGCGGGTGAAGTGCAAATTGCGCTTTCCTGTAGGTGCCGGGGCAGAATCGGTTTTCCGGCCAGTCCTGTCAAGCGGAGACGCATGATCTGGTAGCGGCTCTCGGCGGTTATCAAAATATTGCCGAGACTTCGAGAAAAGGGTTAACGGCTGAGCATGGTGGCGCAGATCACGCCGAGCGCCGAGGATATGCCGGTGAGATCGTCATCCTCCCGGTGGGCCTGCGGGAAGATCTCCGTGACGAGCGAGGCAATGACCGCGCCCCCGGCGAAGGCGCTGATGAGCGACAGGGATTCGGGCTGCACATCGGTCAGGGCCCACCGCCCCACCAAGGTGCAGGACGAGAGTACCAGCGCGGTTCCCGTCCAGAGGGCCATCACGCTGCGCCGCGACCAGCGGTCCCGCATGCTGTGCGCACCGGCCGCCGCTTCGGGCAGGTTCGAAAGGAAGATCGCCCCGGCCAGCGCCGAAAGCCCCGCCCCCGAGCTCTGCGCCATTTCCGCCCCCAGCGCGAAATTCTCCGGGATGCCGTCGAGCGAGATGGCGGCCAGCACGGCAATGCCGCCCGCATTCGTCCAGACCTCGTCGATCACGTGATCGAGCACGGAGAACACCAGTGCGCCCAGGAGCAGCGCCGTCGCCGCGGCGCTCATGCCTGCGCTGTTGATCGCCGGGACGAAGAGCTCCAGCACCAGCGAGCTGAGCAGCGCGCCGCCGCCGAAGGCCATCGCATTGCCCTTGAGTCGCGCGGGCAGCGGCAGGAAGAGACCCCAGGCCGCGCCGATGATCAGCGACAGCGCGATTGCGGCAATGATGAGCGTGGATGTCATCTCGGTGTCTCGTCCCCCGGCCCCGGTTGATGCTTACATGCATCTGACAGCGCAAAAGAAAAGGGCGCGCAGGCTTTCGCAAGCCCCCTTGCCGGATGTGCTGAAACACGGCCGAACATGGCCGACCGTTCTCCGGGCAATGACCGCTTCGAGCCCACTTTACCAAATTTCTGCATCGCAGCCAAAGTCCGGTCTTAAGTTGGCGGAAATAATACATGGAAAAATCAAATAGAGTTTCGCCTCTTGCTTGTAGTTCTGGGTTATTGAAGGGCCTTATTTCTATGTGCATAGCGTAAGCTGAACAATTAGCCATCAAATAGCGCAGGTTTCAGCTCGTCCTCGCACCACTGTCGGAACGTCGTCGGTGTGTTCGTGCGCGGAGCGTCCGGCAGCATGTGGTCCATGCCTTCATTTTTGGCGATCATCATGCTGGCGTAGTCGTGCACCATGCCCTTGCTCGCCCCAATCGACCGCATCACTCCTTCGAACTGCTCAATGGGCATGGATTGGAAAGTGATCTCGCGCCCCAGCACGTTCGACATGACGCGGCCCATCTCCTCGAAGGTGATGTCCTCGGGCCCGAGCAGCGGAACGTCCTCGAAGCCCCGCCAGTCCCGCGACGTCAGTAGGCCCACGGCGACGTCGGCCACGTCGGATTTCGCGACATGCGGCAGCTTCAGGTCGCTGGGGTGGGGCGCGTAGAATGTGCCTGCCGCCCGGATCGGTGCCAGCTGACGCAGCTGATTGTCCATCAGGGATGCGCAGGCAAGCGCACGGTAAGCAACGCCAGTGTTCGCGATCGTCTCGTCCATCGCCAGGCTCGCCGACACGAGGCCCGCAGGCTTTTCCCATCCCCTTCCCAGCGCGGAAACACCGACGACGTTCTTGACGCCCGAAGTCGGCAGCGCCCGAACGAAAGCCTCGGAAAACTCGACGTAGCCCGCATGTGCGTTCGCGTCGGTAGGGCTGCCGGGAGGGAGCCAGAACACGGCATCCACCCCATACAGAGCCTTGCATATAACGGCCTCATCAGCGTGTGACCCAACGACGACATCGACAGCCCCCTTCACGTCGTCGGAGAGTTTCGAGGAGCTTCGGGCGATTACGCGCACGTCTTCTTTGGCCTCCAGCAGTTTCGCCAAGACACGCGAACCGATGTCGCCGGTTGGGGTTGTCACGAGGATCATAGCGGTGCTTCCAATCTATTTCGGTTTCGGGGCAGCACAGCAGGCGAGAAGCTCTCGGTTATGTATGAATTTGGGACGGGATCCTGGTCGGAGGGTCCGCAATTGACAGTGCGTGTTCGACTGCCCGTGCAGTTGTTCCGACCCTGAATACGATGTAGGTGTCGAATGACCTATGCGCTATCGTCCCTAAAATCATCGCAATCGTTCGAAAGTCCGTATGGACCCATTGTCAGATATCGTATCGCTTCTGCGTCCGCACGACTGCGTCGCCGCCGGTCTCGTCGCGGGCGGCACCTGGTCGATCCACTTCGAAGCGCACGAGGGGTTGAAGTGCAACGGCATCGTGGACGGTAGTTGCAATCTGTCTGTGAACGACGGCCCCACTGTCGCGCTCAAGGCGGGGGATTGCGTTATCTTGCCCCACGGACTGCCCTTCGTCATGTCGTCGGGCGCGGCGATCCGTTCCGCCGACGCGAGGTCGATCTACGCACCGGCACGTCTCGGCGGAACTGCCCGGTACGGGAAGGGCGAAGACTTCTTCATGACGGGCGCGCGGTTCCTGCTCGCAGGGCCAAACGCGCGGATGCTGTTGGGCACCCTACCCCCTGTTTTGGTGCTTCGGCACGGTGCGGACGACGGGGTCGTCCCGTGGGTTCTGTCGCGCCTCGCCGCCGAGCTACGCAATCCGCAGATCGGCAGTGCCCTGACCATCACGCATTTGTCGCACGTCCTTCTGGTGCATGTGATCCGCAGCACCCTGGCGCAAGGCGACACCGAACAGACCGGATGGCTCTCGTCCCTAACGAACCCCAAGATCATGCCCGCGATCGCCGCGATCCACGCCGATCCCGCGCGGGCGTGGACAGTCCAAGACCTCGCCGCGGTGGCCGCACAGTCGCGAACGACCTTCGCGGTCAGGTTTCGCGCTGTCGTTGGGCAGTCCCCCATTGAGTACCTAACGAAGTGGCGCATGTTGCTGGCGGTCGAACGGCTGCGCTTACCGGGCTCGTCCGTCGCAACGGTCGCGACCGAAGTCGGATACGGCTCGGAAAGTGCGTTCGCCGCTGCTTTCCGAAGAACCATGGGAGCGGCCCCGAGAACTTTTGTCCGTCAGATCGAAACAGAACTGTGAGAAGAAAATTCGCGTAGGACACAATTGGAGGCTTAGTGCTACTTTGCGACTGATCCGGTTTCTTAAAGATGCGTTCGGATGGGAAGCGCACAATGCATAACCACATTTCCTGGCAGCGTTTGATAAATTAATGCAGAGAATGCTCGCCAAGGATGCGTGCCGTTCGTAGCTTTCTTGAAATAGCGGTCACTAAAATCTGCTGAAGCGAATTGGCGCTTCGTCCCGCAAAGCCGACATCCCGCAACAAAACGCCCTCGCAGATTTTTGCGAGGGCGTTCGCCTATCAAAGGGCCTGTCGCCGTGGGCGCGCCGCGCGGCGCGTCAAGACATCGGGAAAGGGGCCTGACGCTTGCGCATTCACGCCCCCATCTGTCGATCCTGCTGGCCTTACTCGGCGGCGATCTTGTCGGCCGGTCCGGCTTCGAGGATGCCGCGCAGACGCAGGCGATAATCGCGTGCAAGCCGGATGATGTTGGGCTCGTCGAACTCCTCCGGCGTGCCCATGTGGTTCCGGCTCCACTTCATCTCGCGCAGGTTCACGCCCGAAAGTGCCGAGAGCAGGATGGCGATGGCAAGGCTCAGGGCAATCGGCAGAAGCCAGATCGACACGATGCCGAGATACATGCCCGAAAGCAGCAGGACACCGATCGAGGTCTCGAGCCAGTGGAACTTCGCCAGTTCCTTGATGGAATACTTGCCACCCGCGCGCTGCTGCGGGTTCCAGGTCTCCTTGATCCCGAAGAGCGTCCGGACCACGGCCACCGTCTGCTGCACCATGAGCACGGGCGCAAAGGCGATGGAGAGCACGATCTCGATCAGGAAGGACATGACGAACTGCTTCAGCCCGCCGAGCTTCTGCAGCGTGATGCCCGTCATCCAGACCGACGACGCGCCCATGAACTTCGGCGCCAGCAGCATCCCGTACATGAAGAGCAGGATGAAGAAGTTGTTCACCGAGGACATCTCGGGCCACTCGGGGAACATCGGGTTCGCGGCGGAGAAATACGAGATCACGTTGTTCTCGCCGCCATTACCGATGATTGCCCAGGAGACGAGCAGCATGAACCACGCGGGCGACAGCAGGTAGGCCATCGCGCCCTGGAAGAGATGGAAGCGCGAGACGGCGTGGAAGCCGCGCGAGTTCAGGATGTTGAGGTGCTGCAGGTTGCCCTGGCACCAGCGACGATCGCGGATCACGTAATCCACCAGCGTCGCCGGCACTTCCTCGTAGCTGCCCCGGATGCGCGGCAGGAAGCGCACCGACCAGCCGGCGCGGCGCAGGAGGCCTGCCTCGACGAAGTCGTGGCTCAGAATCAGTGCGTCCTTTTCCTGCGGCGTCCAGATGCGCGGCAGACCGGCACAGGAGGCGAAGGCCGCCGTGCGGATGATCGCGTTGTGGCCCCAGTAGTTGCCCTCGCGGTCGGTCCACTTTGCCAGACCCTCGGAGAGCAGGCTGCCGTAGATCGCGGAGGAGAACTGCTGCACCCGGCCGAAGAGCGACTGCGCGCCGAAAAGCTGCGGGAAGGACTGGATCAGACCGGCGGTCGGATCGCGCGAAAGCTCGTCAGCCAGTTCGGAGATCGCCGAGCCCGCCATCAGGCTGTCCGCATCGAGCACCAGCATCGCCTCGTAGGCGCCGCCCCAGCGCTCGACCCAGTCGGCGAGGTTGCCCACCTTGCGGTCAGTGTTCTCCACGCGGCGGCGATAGCAGATCTTCTCGGCCACCGGGAAGGAGCGGCGCAGTTCCTCGAGCGCCTGCAACTCCTGCTTCGCGATGGCCTCGTCGCGCGTGTCGCTGAGGATGAAGAGCGTGTAGTCGTGCACGCAATCCCGCTCCAGAAGCTCCTCGAGCATGGCGGCGGCATTGCCGTAAACGTCCCACGGCACCTCGTTGTAGATCGGCACCAGAAGTGCGACCTTCAGCGGCTCGGGCGGGGTGTCGGCCTCCGCGCTGTTGCGCTCGCGCAGCCGGTTGATGATCCCCACCGTCACGGTGCTGACCGAGAGGGCGATCCAGAAGAAGGTCGTCGCGATCAGGATGATCAGCAGGATCTCGAAGGAGGTATGTCCGTCGGGGCTGAACCATTCCGTGAAGGCCGCGATGAGACCCGCGGTCATGACGATCGCCGGAAGGAAGGTCGCAAGCCGCCACAGACCCACGTTCGGGCCGGACTGGACGCCGGGTGCCGCCGTGTCGCGATAAGGCGCGTAGAGGTTCTGGATCGGCCGCTGCAACGGGGCCTCGGGCGGCATCAGCGGCGTGTCACGCCCTGCTGCTCCCGCGGGTGCGTTCTGTGGATTGGCCTTGATCGAAATCGTATTCATGCTGTCCACCTGTAAAGCCAGGTCTCACTGATGACCTGCCCGTCCTTGAGGAGTTGCGCCCTCATTTCAATAGTCGTCTCGTCGCCGGGCTCGAAGGTAAAGGCGAGCCTCAGCCCCCCCGTTTCCGGGTTTCGCTGAAGAACCCCCTCCGACACCACACCGCCGCGATTGTCGTTCAGGACAACCGCCACGTCGCGGGGATTGTCCGGGAACGCCTCATGCGCGGCGAAATCCACCGTTACAACGATGCCGGGCCCATGATGGTTCCGACCGACTCGCGTGTTCGTGACCCGCGCCACGTCGCGACCCAGGATCGGTTCTCCGCCCCAGAACATCCGGTAGGAGAAGTCGTAGCGCTCGCCGGAAGCCACCGTGTCACGCGGCCGCCAGTAGGCGACGATGTTGTCGTAGATCTCTTTTTCGGCCGGGATCTCGACCAGCGTCACCGAGCCGTTGCCCCAGTCGGAGCCCGGTTCGATCCAGAGGCTGGGCCGTGTGTGATAGAGCGCTTCGAGATCCGCGAAATCGGAGAAGTTCCGGCTGCGCTGCATCAGCCCGAACCCCTTGGGGTTCTCGTCGATGAAGTTGCTGATCTGCAGGCCGTTCGGGTTGGCCAGCGGACGCCACAGCACCTCGCCGTTGCCGTTCCACATCAGCAGCCCGTCCGAATCGTGCACGGCAGGGCGGAAATCGTCGAACCGGTTGCGGTTGGTCTCGTCGAACAGGAACATCGAGGTCAGCGGCGCGAGGCCGAGGTGGTCGATGTCGGTGCGCGGGTAGAGCGAGGCGCGCACCGCGATCCGCGTCACGTCGCCCGGCTCTGCCTCGAAGGTGTAGATCCCGGTGGTGCTCGGCGAATCGAGCAGCGCGTGGATCACGGTCACTTCCGCGCCCGGTTCCGGGGCCTCGATCCAGAACCTGGTGAAGGCCGGGAATTCCTCGCCGCGCTCGTCGCCGGTGCGGATCGCGAGTCCGCGCGCCGAGAGGCCGTAGTTCTCGCCGCGTGCGATCGCGCGGAAATAGCTCGCGCCCTGGAAAACCAGGAATTCCTTGTATTCGCCCGGATCGGCCACATTGCCCCGCAGGCGGAAGCCGGAATAGCCCAGCGTGTCGTCCATGGGCAGATCGGCGGGCAGAAGCTCGCCGGTCTTGAACAGGTCGAAATCGAACTGCATGGGCCGCGCCATGCCGTCCGAGACGATGTTGATCTCGACAGGACGGGTGTAGAACGCGCCGGGCGCGAACATGTCGACCCGGACGGGCCTGTCGCTTCCCTGCCAGAGGCCCCGGCCGGAATTGTACCAGATAGAGCGATACTGCTCGTAGTTGAGATTCCGCCAGGCTTCGGGAACTTCCGGCACCGGGTCGTAGCCGTGCCCGGCGAGTTCCCTGGCGATCTCGTGCAATCCCTCGAGCGAAAACGGTACGGCCTCCTCGCCGAGCTGCGGGCCCGGTCTGGGGTCGACGGTCTCGGCCCGCACGAGGGAGGCGACACCGCCCCCGATCCCCGCCGCTGCGAGGCCGAGAAGACTTGTCAGGATCGATCTGCGATTCATCATACCGGAACTGGACTTCAGAGAATGCCCGAAATGGGGCGGTTGAGGCGTGAGGACCCGGGAATGCGAGAGCCGGGCAGGGTCATTCGGGCCGCCATGGGCGCGACCGGTTTGGTCAGGGATGTGTGATTTCATGAGACCAGAGAAGTCTGCCGTTCGGTCCGGGCCGGGGCTGCGGTCAACCCGCGCCACATACCGAACGCTTTCGGTTCACTTCGAGACGATCGCGTCAAACGTCGCCTCCCTTCCCATGGCGTCTCCCTCCATATTGCATTGCCGTCCCCACGGCGTCGCTTTGATAGGCCGGATATATACTGCTTCGGTGCTGTCGCAAGAAACGTGACTGTGAGGATGTTAAAATTCGGCGAAAGTTTGCCAATACCTGCAGAAATGTCGCACCTTACCGAGCCGTTAAATCGCGAACTCGTATCCGAACAGTGAGACAAGAGCGTCGGTGCGTATGAGAAATTAAAAGGCTCATGCATTGAAGAAGTTGCCATGTAGGGCAATGCCATCCGAATAGTTCAAGTTTCATGCTGTATACATATGCATCAAATCGCCACCTCCCATCCCGCAACGCACAAGAAAATCCTGCCAAAGCGTGCATTTTGTGCAGCGAGAGCACCGAACGCCCGAAATTTTGACAGCATGTGCCATCAGGTCGCCCGGTGAGAATATGGCTCGGCGGGTCGCGATCTACTCCGGCCGCGCGCTCGAACTCAAGTCTTTTTCGCGGGATCGCGCCTGCCGATACCCGATAGAATCGCTTCTGTATCCTGCCCGAAGACAGGCGGCGGGCGGCGATAGCTCACCGGCGTGCGCGAAAGCTTGAGCGGATTGCCGATGGCCGGCACCTGCGCTCCGCCGATTGCCGGGTGATCGAGCGAGAGCCGCATCTCCCGGGCGGCCACCTGATCGGAGGAGAAGACCTCGTCGAGCCGGTTCACCGGGCCCACCGGCACCCGCAGCGCCTCCAGCCCCGTCACGACCGCCTGGGTCGTCAATCTGGCCAGCTCTTTCGCGACCTCGGCCACCAGCGCCTCGCGATGTTCCAGCCGTGCGGGGTTGGTGGCATAGCGCGGGTCGTCGGCCAGATCGGGCCGCCCGATGAACTTCGCGAACCGCCGGAACTGGCTGTCATTGCCCACCGCCACGATCACATGTCCGTCCGCCGTGCCGAAAACCTGGTAGGGGACGATATTGGGGTGGCCGTTGCCGCGCCGCGCGGGCACCTCGCCGCTCACGAGGTAGTTCAGCCCCTCGTTGATGAGCCAGGCGATCTGCGAATCCACCAGCGCGATGTCGATATGCTGGCCCTCGCCGGTCCGGTCCCGGTGGCGCAGCGCGGCGAGAATGCCCACGGTGGCATACATCCCGCACATCACGTCCGCGATGCCCACGCCCACCTTCATCGGCTCGCCCTCGGGCTGACCCGTCAGGCTCATGATGCCGCCGAAGCCCTGCGCCATCAGGTCGTAGCCCGGTTTCGCCGCATTCGGCCCGGTCTGGCCGAAGCCCGAGATCGAGCAATAGACCAGCCCCGGGTTGAGCCCCAGCAGGCTTTCGTGGTCGAGCCCGTATTTGGCGAGGCCGCCGGGCTTGAAGTTCTCGATCACAACATCGGCCTCAGCCGCCAGCGCGCGGATCGTCTCCTGGCCCTCCGCGGTCGCGATATCGAGCGCAACCGAGAACTTGTTGCGATTGGCCGAGAGGAAATAGGCGCTGAGGTCGGTCGGGTTGCCATCCGCATCGGTCGCGTAGGGCGGTCCCCACTGGCGCGTATCGTCGCCGCCCGTGGCCGGGTTCTCGATCTTGATGACCGTCGCGCCCAGATCGCCCAGAAGTTGGGTGCAGGTGGGGCCCGCCAGGATCCGCGAGAGATCGAGAACCGTGATACCGTCCAGCGCGCCCGTCATCTGCCTTGCCGTCTCCCGATTGCCTCAGATCCGCCCGTCATAGCCCTGCCGGTCGATCTCCGCCGCGATCACCGTGAAGCGCTCGGACACGAGGGCCGCGTCGAGCGCCGTGCGCAACTCCGCCCGCGAAGTGACGGTATGCCCCTCGCCGCCGAAGGCGCGCCCGATGGCGGCGAAATCATGGCGCGGGAAGTCGACGCCCGCATTACCCATCTGGCGCTGGCGCTGCTTCAATTCGATCAGCGCGAGGCTCTGATCCACAAACACCACGAAGATCACCGGAAGGTTAAGTTCCGCCGCGGTGGCAAGCTCGCCTGCGATCATCAGAAGGCCCGCATCGCCCGAGAAGGACACCACGGGCCGGGTGGGATCGGCGATCTTCGCGCCGATGGCCAGCGGCACGGCGCATCCCATGGTGCAGAGCCCGGTGGATTGCAGCAGTGTCGAAGGCTCCGTGCAGCGCCACATCTGCGACAGAAGGATGCGGTGCGCGCCCGAATCGACCGTGGCGATGGTCTCGGGCGGAAGAGCCTCGCGGCACTCGGCGATCACCGCCCCCGGCCCCCAGGCCTCATCCTCCGGGAAAGCCGCCGCAAGCCCGGCCTTCAGCGCGGGGATCTCCCCGCCAGCCCAGGTTGGCCGCGGTGACACGCCCTCGCGCAGCGCGTGCAGGCCGGCGGCGCTATCGGCCACGAAGCGCAGGCCCGCCTGATGCATGTAGTGATGACTCGGAGTGGCCTCGATCTCGATGACGCGCGTGTCCGCCGGGTCCCAGATCTCGCGCCAACCAGTGCGCATCTCGATCGGATCGTAGCCCGCGGAGATGACCAGATCCGCCTGCCGGATGAAGGGCAGCAGCAGTGCATCGGCCTTGGGCGAGAGGCCCGCGCCCCCGAGCGCCATGGCGTGATCCTCGGGCAGGAGGCCCTTGGCCTTGTAGCTGGTGACAAGCGGCACGCCGTGCTCTTCGGCGAACGCGCGGATCTCCGCACCGGCCCCGTCGCGCACCGCATCGAGGCCCGCGATCATCACTGGCCGCTCGGCCTCCGCCAGCCATTGCCGCGCGCGCTCCAGATCCGGGCCGGGGGCGGGCGCCACCGGGCTTGCCTGCGGGCGGCGACGCGTCACGGCGGATGGGCAGGGCGCATCTGCCACCGAGATCGGCACATCTACATGCACCGGACCGGGCCGCGCCTCGGTCGCGATGGCGAGCGCCTTGTCGGCAAGCGTGTCCGCGCCCGCCGCACTCATCCGGAAGCTCGCCTTGGTCACGGGCCGGAACACCGCCTGGTGATCGAGCACCTGGTGGGTGTAGGTCAGCGCCTCGTCCTCATCGACGCAGCCGGTCAGAACGATGAGCGGCACCCGGTCCTGCTCGGCATTGGCCGCGACATTGACCGCGTTGAGCGCACCAGGGCCGAGTGTCGCCACCATGACGCCCGGCGCGCCCGTGCGATGCCAGACCCCTTCGGCCATGAACCCGGCCGCGTTCTCGTGCTTGACGAGGGTAAAGCGGATGCCCGCGCGTTCCAGCGCATCGACGAGGGTCAGAACCTCGCCACCGGGAATGCCGAAAGCATGGCGGCAGCCGGCCTCATGAAGCCGCCGTGCAAGGGCATCGGCGGCACGGATGGTCTCGCGCGGGCTCATCGGCTCAGTTCACCGCAACTTCGGCAATCGCGGCGAAGGCGGCATCGAGCTCGCCTGCGATCGTTTCCAGCTCCTCTCCCGCATCGTCGTAGTACGGCGCGAATACATGGCTCGGCAGCTTGTAGGAGAGCATGGCCGTGCCGTCCTCGTTCTCCGTGACGTAGAAGCGCACCGGCGCCTCTATCATCGCGGGCACCGAAAGCTCTAGGATGCGCACCGCATAGACGTTGTTGAACGCGCCGATCACCCGGTTGCCGGGGATCTCCACGCCGCGCTGGGCAGCGGCTTCCGTCGGTCCTGCCTCCGTCACGACGCCGAAGCCCTCGCCGGTTATCGCGTCCTTGGTGGCTTCGACCAGGTCTGCGTAGCTCTTGGTCGTCGGGGAGACCGACCATCCCTCGCGCGGTTCCATGGACTGCGCCCCCACCTGTGCGGCGGCGAAGGTGAGTGCGGCGGCGGCAATGAACATGCGCATGACGATGGCTCCCTGTGTTCGGTCATTCTTTGCCGTTTCGTTTGACGGGTGCCAGCCGTTTCGTCGAGCCCGGTCACACAAATGTCAGAGCGGCGACGGTGCCCGCGCCGACCCGATCAGTCGACCCGATCAGTCGGCCCGATCAATTGATCGCCATGCTGCCCGGAGAGCCTTCCGCGCGCAGGTCCGCGGCGCTATGTAACGCGCATGTTGACCACACCCGCCCTGATCGCGCGCCCCGACTTCGGATCGCTCACGCTCTCGCCGACCATCGCGATCGTGCTGCTTCTGGTGATGCTGTTTGCCGGTCGGTCGTTCCGGCTGAACTGGAAGGCGCAGGAGCCCGGTTGGGAGCAGCGGGCCTGGGCTTTCGGTGTGCCCGCGGCCATCGCCTTCTTCGCCCTGGCCTTCATACCGGTTCAGGGCGCCTGAAGCCACGCGCCCCCGCTGTTCTCCGGTGTGCGCGTATCAGGCCCGGCTGCGCGCGCGCTTGCAGGCCAGCTTGTCGCGGATCGGGCTGTCGGGATCGATCGGCTGGCTGCACACCAGGCACTTGTCCGCGCCCGAAATGGCGTTGAGCCCGCCGCAGCTTCCCTTGATCCGCTTGCCCATCAGCATGACGCCAAGCGACATGCCCACAACGATGAGCAGCAGGAACACGAATGCCAGAATGAATGTCGCAACCATGCGTGCCGCTCCCTCTTTCCCGAACTTGACCTGAACCTATTTCAGATTGGCGATCTTTTCAAACGCGCTTGTGGAGCGTGTGACGAATCCCTCGCCATCGTGAACGATGAAGAGCGCGGCGATGTTGTTCTCCTCCGCGAGATCGATGCCGCGGCGCTCGCCGGTTGCCAGAAGTGCTGTGGCCAGCCCGTCCGCCAGCATCGCGCTCTTCGCCACCACCGTGACGGAAGTGGTGCGGTGGGTGACGGGCCGGCCCGTGGTCGGGTCGATGATATGGCTGTAGCGCACCCCGTCCTCCTCGAAGAAGTTGCGGTAGTCGCCAGAGGTCGCCGCGCCCAGATCGGTCAGCGGCAGGACCATCTCGACCGCGCGCTGCTGTGCGTCGGGGCGTTCGATCCCGATCACCCAGGCGTCGCCCAGCGGGTTCTGCCCCGAGGCGACGAGATCCCCGCCGATCTCCACGAGGTAGTTCTCGATGCCTTTCTCCGCCAGCACGGCCGCCACCTGGTCGATCCCGTATCCCTTGGCGATCGCCGACAGGTTCACTCTGACACGCGGATCGCGCTTGGCGAGGCTGGGGCCGGGCTTGAGGTCGATCAGACGGGCCTGCCCGACGATCTCGAGCGCTTCCGCGATCGCCTCGTCGGAGGGTATCGGCTCGCCGGGCCGCGGCTCCCCGAAGCCCCAGAGGTCGATCAGCGGCCCGAGGGTAATGTCGAACTTGCCGTGCGAGAGCGCGTGGATCGCATCCGCCGCGCGCACGACTTCCGCCATGTTCTCGGTGATCTCCATGGGCTCGGACGATTGCATCGCGTTGAAGCGGGAGATCTCCGAATCGGGATCCCAGGTCGACATGCAGCCGTTGACAGCCGCGAGCTTTGCCTCGATGGCGTCGCGCAAGGTCTCCGCGTCCTCCTCGGACGGCGGATCGACGACCGTGACATGATAGGTCGTCCCCATGGTCTCGCCGGCGATTCTGATGACCTCGGGTGTCCGGTCGCAGGAGGCCAGAAGGAGGAAGGCGGTCGCAATGCAGGCGATCAGTCGCATGAACGGTTCCGTCTGAGAATACGAAAATTCGTATCAACAGCTTGATCGGCCGGTGTCAACTCGGCCAATCGCGTGATTTCGCATGGAGCCAAAAGATGCCGCACAAAGGAATGCGACCGCGCGAATCCGCCCGACCGGGCAGCGAAACTGCCCGGATCGTCATCATTTGCAAGCGAACGGTCACACTGGCGCCATTTTCCCGTCTGAGCGCATGTTGGACCCTCGCATCTCGGATTGTTTACCTTTAAGAGATGGAACAGGGACAGCGATACAGCGGTGCGGATGTCGGAACATGTGTTGAAACGGGGCCTCGACCTGCCAATGAGCGGGGCGCCCGAGCAGGTAGTCGATGCGGGCAGGGCGCCCGCCTCAGTTGCAGTTGTCGGTGATGACTATCTTGGGCTGAAGCCGAAGATGCTGGTTGCGGAAGGCGATACCGTTCGCCGCGGCGACCCGCTCTTCTGCCACAAGACCTCACCGGATGTCTTCTACGTCGCGCCGGCCAGCGGGCGGGTGCGGGCGATCAACCGCGGCGCGAGACGCGTGCTCCAGAGCGTCGTGATCGACGTGGACGACGCCCTCGACCACGGCCAGGATTTCGGGCCGGTCGCGCTCGAGGCTCTCCCCGAGGCCCCGCGCGAGGATATCCAGTCCAAGCTCTACGCCTCCGGGCTCTGGACCGCCTTCCGCACGCGGCCCTACTCCAAGGTTCCGGCCCAGGACGATGTCCCGGCCGCGATCTTCGTCACCGCGATGGACACCGAACCCCATGCGCCCGACCCGGTTCCGATCATCGAGGCCGAGACGGATGCGTTCGAGGCCGGTCTCACGGCGCTCACCCGCCTCACGGACGGCAAGATCTACGTCTGCAAGGAAAGCGGCCGGACGCTTCCCCACGCAGGCGTCCACGGCGTCGAGATCCACGAGTTCAGCGGGCCGCACCCGGCGGGGCTTCCCGGCACGCATATCCACTTCCTTGAACCGCCCACGGCCGAGAAATTCGTCTGGCACATCGGCTACCAGGACGTTATCGCGATCGGGAAGCTCTTCCTGACCGGTCACATCCATCCTTCGCGCATCATCTCGATCGCCGGGCCGCGCGCGCTCAACCCGCGCCTCGTGCGCACCTACACGGGCGCCTACATCCCCGATCTGGTGGCCGATGAATACAGCGATCACGAACCGATCCGCGTGATCTCGGGCTCGGTCCTTTCGGGTCGCAGCGCCGAAGGCCCCTATGCCTATCTCGGGCGCTATGCCCGGCAGGTGACGCTGATCACCGAGAACCACGACCAGGAAGTGCTGGGCTGGATCTCGCCACAGCGCGAAAAATACGCGGTGCATCCGGTGCTTGCATCGGGGCGGAAGAGGGGAATGCTCTTCAACCTGACCACCAATCTCAACGGTGGCCGCCGCGCCATGGTGCCCACGGGCATCTTCGAGGAGCTGATGCCGCAGGATTACCTGCCAACGCAGCTTCTGCGGGCGCTGCTGGTAATGGATACCGATACGGCACAGGCGCTGGGCGCGCTGGAGCTCGACGAGGAAGACCTCGCGCTCTGCACCTTCGCCTGTCCCGCGAAATACGAGTACGGGCTGGCGCTCCGCGCAAGCCTCGAGAAGATCGAGAAGGAGGGCTGAGGCATGGGAGTCAGAGACTTCTTCGACAAGATCGAGCCCAATTTCACCAAGGGCGGGCGCTACGAGAAGTATTTCCCGCTCTACGAAATGGTGGAATCGCTTGTCTACACACCGCGGACGGTCACGACGGTCGCGCCCCACGCGCGCAGCTTCGTCGACATGAAGCGGATCATGACCTACGTGGTCATCTCCACGATCCCCTGCATCCTGATCGGCCTCTGGAACACCGGATTCCAGACCAACTCGGCCATCGCGCTGCTGGGCCCGGAAAGCGCCACGGGCTGGCGCGCCTGGATCATGCAGGCGAGCGGCATCGGGCTGAACCCTGACAACGCCTTTGCCTGCTTCGTGCACGGGTTCCTCTACTTCCTGCCCATATATATAGTCACGCTCGCGGTGGGGGGCTTCTGGGAAGTGGTCTTTGCCACGGTGCGCGGCCATGAGGTCAACGAGGGCTTCCTCGTCTCCTCCATGCTCTACGTGCTCATCCTGCCGGCCTCCACGCCGCTCTGGCAGGTGGCGCTCGGCATCTCCTTCGGGGTGGTGATCGGCAAGGAAGTCTTTGGCGGAACGGGGAAAAACTTCCTCAATCCCGCGCTGGTCGGCCGCGCCTTCCTCTACTTCGCCTATCCCGCACAGATGTCCGGCGACACGGTCTGGACCCCGGTGGACGGCTTCTCGGGCGCGACCGCGCTCGCCGTCTCCGCCGCCGAGGGCCATCAGGCACTGAACGCCTACGACATCACCTGGTGGCAGTCCTTCTTCGGGGCGATCCAGGGGTGCCTCGGCGAAACCTCGGCGCTCGCCGCGCTGATCGGGCTCGCGTTCCTGCTCTACACCAAGATCGCCAACTACCGCCTCGTGGTCGGCTGCGTGGTCGGCACCATCGCCTTCTCGCTGCTGCTGAACCTGATCGGCAGCGACACGAACCCGATGTTCGCGATGCCCTGGTACTGGCACATGGTGATCGGCGGCTACGCCTTCGGCCTCGCCTTCATGGTGACCGAGCCCGTCTCGGCCAGCCACACCAACATGGGTCGCTACATCTACGGGGCGCTGATCGGCTTCATGGTCGTCATGATCCGCGTCATCAACCCGGCCTTCCCCGAAGGCATGATGCTCGCGATCCTGTTTGCCAACATCTTTGCACCGCTGATCGACTACTTCGTCGTCAAGGCCAACATCGCACGGAGGGCCAAGCGTCATGCCTGATGAAAACCCTCAGGGCTTCCTCGCCCGTTTCAAGGCGATGCCGGTCGACTCGACCCCGAAGACGATCTTCGTCGCGGTCACGCTCTGCCTGTTCTGCTCGATGGTGGTGGCCTTCGCCGCCGTCAGCCTGCGCCCCGTGCAGGAGGCGAACCAGCTTCGCGACAAGCGGATCAACATCCTGCAGGTCGCGGGGATCTACGAGGAAGGCATGGACGTGAACGCCGCCTTCACCGAGTTCTTCACGCCCAAGGTCGTCGAACTCGAGACCGGCGAATACAATGACGAGATCGACGCCGTGACCTACGATGATCGTGCGGCAATGCAGGATCTCACCCTGTCGGTCGCGCTGACCGACGATCCCGCCGGCATCGGCCGCAAGCCGAACTACCGGACCGTCTACCTCCTCGAGGCCGAGGACGGCTCCATCGACAAGGTCATCCTGCCGATCAACGGCTACGGCCTCTGGTCCACGCTCTGGGGCTTCATCGCCCTCGAGGCGAACGGCAACGACATCTTCGGCCTCCAGTTCTACGAACACGCCGAAACGCCGGGCCTCGGCGCGGAGGTGGACAACCCCCGCTGGCGCACGCAGTGGAACGGCAAGAAACTCCGCGACGAGGAGGGTGACCTCGAGATCACCGTGGCGAAGACCGTTCCCCCCGCCGGGCAGGAATTCCATGTCGACGCACTGGCCGGCGCGACGCTGACCTCGGTCGGTGTCGACAACCTCGTGCGCTACTGGATGGGTGAGGAGGGCTTCGGCCCCTATCTCGAACGCTTGAAAGAAGGAGACGCCTGATGGCTCAGACGCGCAAGGAACTCCTCGTCGACCCGCTCGTCGACAACAATCCGATCACCCTGCAGGTCCTGGGCCTCTGCTCCGCGCTGGCGGTGACCTCCTCGCTCCAGGTTTCGGCGGTGATGTCGCTCGCCGTGATCGCGGTGACGGGCTGCGCGAGCTTCTTCATCTCGCTCCTGCGCAACCACATCCCGTCCGCGATCCGCATCATCGTGCAGATGGTCATCATCGCGAGCCTCGTGATCGTGGTGGACCAGATCCTGAAGGCCTTCTTCTACGAGATCTCCAAGACGCTCTCGGTCTTCGTCGGCCTCATCATCACCAACTGCATCGTGATGGGTCGCGCCGAAGCCTTCGCCATGAAGAACCCGCCGGTGGCCTCCTTCTTCGACGGTGTCGGCAACGGGCTGGGCTATTCGCTGATCCTGATGCTGGTGGGCTTCATCCGCGAGCTTTTCGGCTCCGGCTCGCTCTTCGGCATCACCATCCTGCAGACCGTCAACAACGGCGGCTGGTATGTGCCGAACGGCCTGCTGCTGCTGCCGCCCTCGGCCTTCTTCGTAATCGGGCTGCTGATCTGGGCCTTCCGCACCTGGAAGCCCGAACAGGTCGAAGCCCGCGAGTATCGTATCCAGACGGTGGAGGCGCACTGAGATGGAAGGCCTTCTCTCTCTTGCCGTAAAGGCGATCTTCGTCGAGAACCTCGCGCTCTCCTTCTTCCTCGGCATGTGTACATTCATCGCGGTGTCGAAGAAGATCGAGACCGCCATCGGCCTCGGCATCTCGGTGACCGTCGTGCAGGCGATCACCGTGCCCGCCAACAACCTGATCCTGAACGGGCTGCTCAAGCCCGGCGCGCTCTCCTGGGCGGGGTTCCCGGACGTGGACCTCACCTTCCTCGGCCTCATCTCCTACATCGGGATGATCGCCGCCATGGTGCAGATCCTCGAGATGATCCTCGATAAGTTCTTCCCGCCGCTCTACAACGCGCTCGGGATCTTCCTGCCGCTCATCACCGTGAACTGCGCCATCCTCGGTGGCTCGCTGTTCATGGTGGAACGCGACTACAGCTTCCCCGAAGCTGCGACCTACGGCCTGTCGTCGGGCATCGGCTGGGCGCTGGCGATCACCGCCATGGCGGGCGTGCGCGAGAAGCTCAAGTATTCCGACATCCCCGACGGGCTTCAGGGCCTCGGCATCACCTTCATCACCGCCGGACTCATGGCCCTCGGGTTCATGTCCTTCTCCGGCGTCAAGCTCTGAGGGAGTGGGGTCATGAGCACTTTCCTTCTCGGCGTTCTCCTCTTCACCCTCATCGTTCTGGCGCTGGTGTCGATCATCATGTTCGCCAAGAGCAAGCTGGTGCCGCAGGGCAACGTCAACATCACGATCAATGACGAGAAGACCATCTCGGTGCCCACGGGTGGCAAGCTGCTGCAGACGCTCGCGGAGGCGAAACTCTTCGTGCCCTCGGCCTGCGGTGGTGGCGGCACCTGCGCCCAGTGCCGGGTGAAGATCTTCGAGGGCGGCGGGTCGATCCTGCCGACCGAGGAAAGCCACATCTCCAAGCGCGAGGCCCGCGAGGGCGACCGCCTCTCCTGCCAGGTCGCCGTCAAGCAGGACATGAAGGTCCAGGTCCCGGAAGAGGTCTTCGGGGTCAAGAAATGGCGCTGCAAGGTCCGCTCCAACCACAACGTGGCGACCTTCATCAAGGAGCTGGTGCTGGAACTGCCCGAGGGCGAGAACGTCAACTTCCGCGCCGGGGGCTACATCCAGATCGAATGCCCGCCCTACGACATCTCCTACAAGGATTTCGACATCGAGGAGGAGTACCACCCGGATTGGGATCGCTTCAAGATCTGGGACGTGACCTCCAAGGTGAGCGAGCCGGTCGAGCGCGCCTACTCCATGGCGAACTACCCGCAGGAAGAGGGCATCATCATGCTCAACGTCCGCATCGCCTCGCCGCCTCCGGGCTCGCAGGGCATCCCGGCGGGCAAGATGTCTTCCTTCATCTTCAACCTCAAACCCGGCGATGAGGTGACGATCTCGGGTCCGTTCGGCGAGTTCTTCGCCCGCGACACCGACAAGGAAATGATCTTCGTCGGCGGCGGGGCCGGCATGGCACCGATGCGCAGCCACATTTTCGACCAGCTCAAGCGGATCAAGACCGACCGCAAGATCTCCTTCTGGTATGGCGCGCGCTCCAAGCGCGAGATGTTCTACGTCGAGGATTTCGACGGCCTGGCCGCCGAGAACCCCAACTTCGAATGGCATGTGGCGCTTTCGGACGCGATGCCCGAGGACAACTGGACCGGCTACACCGGCTTCATCCACAACGTGCTCTTTGAGGAATACCTCAAGAACCACCCCGCGCCGGAAGACTGCGAATACTACATGTGCGGTCCGCCCATCATGAACCAGTCGGTCATCAACATGCTCCTCGACCTCGGCGTCGACCGCGAGGACATCATGCTCGACGACTTCGGTGGGTGAGCGGCGTCTCGGAAACGCTCCGGTGGAGCGTTTCAGCCGCGAACGGGCGGAGCCCCGGTAAGGCTCGGATCCAGAAATCACGGGCGGAGCCCTGGCAAGGGTGCGCCCGGAAAACGCTCTAGCGAGACCCTGATTTGGCTGCGCTCGATGCGAGCGCAGCTTTTCTTTTCGGACGAAGCGCCGGGACAACAGGCCAACACCTGCTCCGAACGGCAACGGCCCGGCCCCAGGGTGCGCAGCACCGCCGGGCCTGCGCGCATCCGCCCGACAGGCAGGCGCAAATCCCGTGGAGTTTTCCGATTGGCGCTCTTTCGGCCTGAGTCGTCTCCAGGTGGTCAGCCGCTCACCTGACCCCAGTGATTTTTTCCTTTGACGCTGGCCCTTCCATGGGCGACCCAGCCGGTGGGGCGCCCACGTCGCCCGGCACTACCGAAACGGCACCACCATGGACCACGCAGTCGAACCGCCACGGACCGGCAAACCCGGCCAGCAGGCTCTCACCGGCATCTTCCTGATGGCCACGGGCGTGGGCTGCCTCTGCATCAACGATGCCTTCGCCAAGACCCTGACCGAGAGCTATTCCCCGGTGCAGATCTTCTTCCTGCGCAACCTGATCGCCATGCCTTTCGCGGTCTTCTGCGTGCTCATCACCGGAGGAGCGGAGGCCATGCGGTCCCGGCGCCCGAAGCCGCATTTCCTCCGCGGCGCGCTCTGGCTCTGCGCCACGATCCTGTTCTTCTCCGGTCTCAAGCAGCTCGAACTCGCGGAGGCCACGGCGCTCGTCTTCGTCGCTCCGATCTTCATCACGGCGCTGTCCGCGATCATCCTGCGCGAGCAGGTCGGCTGGCGGCGCTGGTCCGCCGTGCTGGTGGGGTTCATCGGGGCGATGATCGTGATCCGCCCCGGCGGCGCGGCCTTCCAGCCCGCATCGCTCTTCCCGCTCACCACCGCGCTGTTCTACGCCATCCTGATGATCGCTGCGCGCTGGGTCGATCCGCGCGAAAGCGTCTGGACGCTGCTCTTCTACATGACAGGCACCGGCCTGCTCTTCAGCGCCCTCATCGTCCCATTCTTCTGGGTCACGCCCCAGGCCGCACATCTCCCGCTCTTTCTGGCCATCGCACTCTTCGGCACGGCGGGCGTCACCATGATGACCCAGGCCTTCCGCTTCGCCCCCGCCGCCGTGGTCGCGCCCATCGACTACAGCGCGCTTCTTTGGGCCACGGCGCTCGGCTGGGTGATCTGGGGCGAACTGCCCGACCTCGCCACCTATGTCGGCGCATCCATCATCATCGCCAGCGGCGTGTTCATCATCTACCGCGAACGCGCAAGATGACGCGCGCCGCGACGAGGCTTGAGTAAACCGCGGAGGAAGCGCACCCTTCCGCCGAGCGCCATGCAAGAGCGCCGGGAGGGGAAATCAATGCAAGTAACCACCGGAATGATGGGGCAGGGGTTCTACAACCGGAACTCCGCCCCCCAGATGTCCGCCATCGAACACGTCCTGCCCTGGCTCGATGCCGCGGTAAGCGCGCTGCCGCTCGAAGGACCGGGCGCGATCGGGCTCGCGGATTTCGGATGCTCCGAGGGCCGCAATTCCATCGCGCTGATGCAACGCATTGTCCCGGCCCTGCGCGCGCGGACGGACGCAGACATTCTCACCATTCACAGCGATCTGCCGACCAACGATTTCTCGGCGCTCTTTCGCGATCTGAGACCCGAGGGGACCTCCGTCTTCGGGGGGCCTGGTGTCTCCTCCTGCGCCGTCGGGGGGTCGATGTTCGACCGGCTTCTGCCCCGCGCTTCGACTCATCTCGCAATGACCTTCAACGCCATCGGATTCCTGAGCGAGAAGCCCCTGGACCGGCTGCCGCGCTACATCCTTCCGAACGGTCCCAGCCGCCTGCGCGGTATCGGCAGGGTCAGCGAGGAGGAGCATCGCGTCTTCCGGCAGAGGGCCGCCGAAGACATCCGCGCCTTCCTGTCGGCGCGTGCAGAGGAACTCGTTCCGGGCGGGAAGCTCCTGCTGCAGGTCTTCGGCGCGGAGGGCGACCGGCGAACCTGTGACGGGATCTACGATGTGCTCAACGATGCGGTTCTCGAGGTGCTGAAGGTCGGGGGGATCAGCCGCGAAACCTATGAGGCCTATTACCAGCCGGTCTATTTTCGCACGCTCGAGGAAATCACCGCGATCGCGGAGGCCGATGACATGCCCTTCCGGATCGAGCGCGCCGAAAGCTACGAGGCCCCGGTGCCATTCAACGAGGCATTCGAACGCACCGGGGATCGCGCGGCCTACGCGAGGGACTACACCAATTTCTTCAGGGCCTTCACCGAGGCGGTTCTTCGGCTTTCCTTCGCGGAAATCGCCGAGCTCGACGACCTTGTGGAGGACATCTATCGCCGGGCGGAGCGCCTGGTGCGGGATACGCCGGAACGATACCCCTTCCGCTACGTGGCGGTTGCCGTTCTGATGACCCGGACCTGAAGACGCGGACTGTGATGACATGACCCGACTGAATCCTCTCGGCCAGCCGATCGGCCCCGAGCTTCCCGACTGGAAACCGGCCGACCGCCCGCCGCTCGTGACGTTGAACGGGCGCCTCGTGCGGCTCGAACCGATCCGCGCGGCCCGGCACGGGCGCTCGCTCCACGAAGCCTTCGCTGAGGATCGGGAGGGCCGGGTCTGGACCTACATGCCCGTAGGCCCCTTCGCGGATCAGGCCGATTTCGATGGCTGGCTCGAAACCGCCCAACGCAGCCACGATCCGCTGTTTCACGCGATCCTCGATGCGGAGACCGGCGCGGGCCTCGGCATCGCCAGCTATCTCCGCATTGCACCCGAAACCGGCGTGATCGAGGTGGGCTTCATCGCCTTCTCGCCCCGCCTGCAGGGCACCACCGCCGCGACCGAGGCCATGTATCTCATGATGGCGCACGCCTTCGATGATCTCGGCTACCGGCGCTACGAGTGGAAATGCGATGCGCTCAATGCCGCCTCGCGTCGTGCCGCCGAGCGGCTGGGCTTCACCTATGAAGGCACCTTCCGTCAGGCCACGATCTACAAGCACCGCAACCGCGACACGGCCTGGTTCTCGATCCTCGATGGCGAATGGCCCCGTGTCAGATCCGCCTTCCAAGCATGGCTCGATCCGGCTAATTTCACTCCAGAAGGGATTCAGCTGCGCGCACTGCAAGAGATCCGCGGGTCGATCCCGCTTTGACGCATCCCCTGATTTGACCCCGGCAGCCCAGGCCGGAAAAGGAGCTTCGATCATGCAACGTTTTGCCGTCCCCGCCGCTCTCGCCGCAGCAGTCTCCCTTTCGGGCACCATGGCTCTCGCGGATTGCCAGGCGGAACTCGATTCCTTTCTCGCGTCCAGCGGCGCTGGCGAGGCGGGCCTGTCCGGCTTGGGAAGCGGCACCATCGATGCGCTCGAACCCTCCAGCGGGGAGAGCGCCGAAGCAGGCACCGCCGAGACAGGAAGTCTCGATGGCGATCTCGCCGAGCTCGAAGCCCAGAACGAGGAACTGGCGCGGGAAATGGACGCAACCGAATCCGATCTTGGTACTGGCGGAAGCGATGGTGGGCCAGACGACACCTCCGCCGCGATCCAGGAGGCCCGCGATGCGCTCGCAGCCGGCGACGAGCAGGGCTGCATGTCAGCGCTCGACAAGGCCCGCGGTCTCTGACCCGCGCTGGCATGGAACAGGTATCGGCAGGGCAGGGGACGCCGGTTGCGCTCGGGCTCGAGGATTTCGCTGTCGGGCAGATTTACGAGAGCGGCACGCTCACCGTCGATGCTGCCGATATCAAGGGGTTCGCGGCCCGGTTCGATCCGCAGCCGTTCCATCTCGACGAGATAGCGGCGCGCGGAAGCTTTTTCGGCGGGCTGGCCGCAAGCGGTTGGCATACGGCTGCGCTCACCATGCGCCTGCTGGTCACGGGCGGGCTGCCCATCAAGGGCGGCATGATCGGCGCGGGTGTCGAGCTTGCCTGGTCACGGCCGGTCCGGCCCGGTGATACCTTGCGCGTCGTCAGTGAAGTGATCGAGGTGCGCCCCTCCCGCTCGAAGCCCGACCGGGGCTTCGTGACGGTGCAAAGCCGCACGCTCAATCAGAAGGATGAAGCGGTGCAGGAAATGACCTCGCGGGTCATGGTGTTCCGCCGCGGCTGAGGCGCCGGTTGCGGCGCGGGCTCAGGGGCGCAGCCCGGTGCCGAGCATCGTCATGCCGGGGATCATCTCGCCCACCGAGACATCCGCGAACCCCGCCGCCTCGATCATCGCCGCCAGCCCCGCATCGTCGAGCGATCCGGCCTTGGGCGTGAAGGCGGTGTGCTGAAGCTGCCAGAGGGCGGCGAGCTTCGGCCCCGTCCGGTCCGCATTGACGACGAAATCGTGGATCATGATCCGCCCCCCCGGCGCGAGATGATCGAAGGCCCGCGCGATCAGCCCGGCATGGGTGTCCACCGGAACCCCCGAGAACAGGTAGGACATCAGGATCCCGTCCTGCCCCGCCGGCCACTCCGCCTCGAGCGCATTCCCGGTCTGATAGGTGATGCGCTCGCCGAGCCCCGCCTCTTCGACAAAACCCCGGCCGATCGCGGCCACGTTCGGGAAATCCACGATCGTCACTTCAAGCTCGGGGAATGCCTTGCAGAGCGTGATCGCGAAGGCACCCGTCCCGCCCCCGACATCAAGAAGCTTGCGTGCCTTCGAGAGATCCACGGTCTTCGCCAGCCCCCGCGCCGGCCCCAGCGAGCCGGAATGCTGGCTCTCGGAGTAGATCCGCGCCTGCTCCGGGTCGGAGAACCACTCGTCATAGGAACCGATCGCGCCTTCGGGCAGGGTGTCGCCGAGAGCCGCCTCGATCTGGTCGAGCAGGGAATACATCTGCCGGTCCACCTGAAGCCGCAGGTAATCCCCGAAATCGTATTTCGCCCCCTTCACGAGGAACGCCTCCGCCGCCGGAGAGTTGGCGAAACGGCCCGCCTCGACCGTGACGACCCCGAGGCCTGCCAGCGCCGTGAGCAGGGTGCGCGCCCGCTCGGGATGCAGCCCGCAGGCCGCACCCGCCGCCTCGGCCGTGAGCGGACCCTCTGCCAGACGCGTGAAAAGCCCATAGTGCAGCGCCGCAAACAGCGCCTTCGATCCCATGAACCCGAAGGCGATGTCGGAAATTTCCTCTGCGGACGTCAATACGGTCACAACGCATACCCCTTGCTGCAAGAAACTCCCCGCAGCCTAGAGGCTCGAACCCCGAACGGGAACCGCCAGCGCCAGAAAGACCGGGCCCGATGGTCCCGCTGCCTGCCAAATGAACGATCGCAGCGGCCTGCGCGACGTCAGGAGGCCGCGACCTGCCGCTTCTCGCCGCCGGCAGGCGTGAGGAAAGGCCCGTGCGGGATCACGGGCGGCGCGAAGCTGTCGGCCGCTGCCCGGTCCCAGCGCCGATGCCACTCGCGCAGCTCCTCGATCTCGGTATCCGCAAGCAGGAACCCGTCGGGCAGATAGGGATAGGCCTCGTTCCCGTCGACGAACTCCGCGCCCTTGCTGCGGAACATGAAGTGATAGGGCATGAAGTCGATCGGGTGCTCCAGCCCGGCCGCGCCCGCGATCTCGCCCAGGGCGTGCATCGTGTTGCGATGGAACTGGTAGACCCGCTCGCTCTTGTCCGGCACGTCGATGGCCCGCTGCCGCTGCTTGTCCTGGGTGGTGATGCCGACCGGGCACTTGTTGGTGTGGCAGGCCTGCGCCTGGATGCAGCCCACCGCGAACATGAAGCCGCGCGCGGCGTTGCACCAGTCCGCACCGAGCGCGAGGGCACGCGCGAGATGATAGGCGCTGGTGATCTTGCCCGCAGCCCCGATGCGGATCTCGTCGCGCAGCCCCGCCCCGCGCAGCGTGTTGTGCACGAAATGCAGCCCCTCGAGCATCGGCATCCCGACCCGGTTGGCAAACTCCAGAGGGGCCGCGCCCGTGCCGCCCTCCTTGCCGTCGACGATGATGAAGTCCGGCTTGATCCCGGTCTCGAGCATCGCCTTGACGATGCACATGAATTCGCGGCGATGCCCGATGCAGAGCTTGAAGCCGATGGGCTTGCCGCCCGAGAGTTCTCGCAGCTGCCCGATGAACTGCACCAGTTCTATCGGCGTCGAGAAGGCGGTATGGGCGGCCGGCGAAATGCAGTCGCGATCCATGGGAATGCCGCGCGCCTCCGCGATCTCCGGCGAGATCTTCGCCGCCGGCAGCATCCCGCCATGGCCCGGCTTGGCGCCCTGGCTCAGCTTTATCTCGATCATCTTGATCTGCGGATCGCAGGCTTGCGCGGCGAACTTCTCGGGGTTGAAGCTGCCATCGTCGTTGCGACAGCCGAAATAGCCCGAGGCCACCTGGTAGATCAGGTCACCGCCGGCCTGCCGGTGATAGCGGCTGATCCCGCCCTCGCCGGTGTCATGGGCAAAGCCGCCCTTCTTCGCGCCGGTGTTGAGGGCCAGGATCGCATTGGCCGAGAGCGAGCCGAAACTCATGGCCGAGATGTTGAGCAGCGAGGCCTCATAGGGCTGGCGACAATCCGGCCCGCCCACATGCACCCGGAAATTGAAATCGGTGATGTGCTTCGGCGAAACCGAATGGGTGAGCCAGGAATAGCCCGGATCGTAGACCCGCTCGGTGGTGCCGAAGGGGCGCTTGTCTTCGACGTTCTTCGCCCGCTGATAGACGAGGCTGCGGGTCTCGCGGCTGAACGGCTCCTCGTCCTTGTCGGACTCGAAGAAATACTGCCGCATCTCGGGCCGGATATCTTCGAGCACGAACCGCAGATGCGCCAGAACCGGGTAATTGCGCAGGATCGAGTGCTTCTTCTGGAAGATGTCATGCACGCCGAGGATCGAAAGCGCGGCAAACAGCACAGTCGGCACCCACATCCAAGCCGACCATGTCACCGCGAAATAGAGCGACAGGAGGGTGAGAAGCGTGACGAGAATGAGCGTCGTGTAGCGAACGTAGTGCATCAGGAAGTGCATGTTTTTTGGCCTGGCTCTAGCTGTCTCTGCGACTTTTTGTCGCAACACCTGAATTGCGCGCGCGTGGCCAGAAGTCCAGTAAAGCGTTCAAGACGACCTTCGGGTCCCGCGACCTTAACGAAAAGTTCATGCATCCATTACGTTCCGGTCGCATGGCAAGAGGAATGTCGCCGGGCGTCCTTCGCGACAAAATCCCATACATTTCCAGCCAGTGGATCTCCGCCATGGTAAAGCCAGCTCCCCGCCGCCCGCTTCCCCTGTCTCGTCGCCGCTTCCTCGCGACCAGTGCCGGGGCCGCGCTTGCCTCCGGTCTCGCCATGCCCTCGATCAGCCGCGCCCAGTCCCGCCCGACCTTCACCCACGGGGTGCAGTCGGGGGATGTGCGTGCGAATTCGGGCATGATCTGGACGCGCACCGACCGTCCTGCGCGCGTGATGATGGAAATCTCGACCACCGAGAGCTTTTCCGACCCGATACGCCTGCCCGCGATCAATGCCCTGCCCGAGAGCGATCTCGCGGTGAAGCAGCTCGTTCCGGGCCTCGCTCCCGACCAGCAGATCTTCTACCGCATGGTCGCGGCCGATCTCTCGGACATCAACGCCACCTCCGAGCCCATCGTCGGCCAGTTCCGCACCGCGCCCACCGAGCGCCGCAGCATCCGCTTCGCCTGGTCGGGCGATACCGCCGGTCAGGGCTGGGGCATCGACGAGACCGGCATGAAGACCTACCAGACCATGGCGGGCCACGATCTCGATTTCTTCATCCACTCGGGCGACACGATCTATGCCGACGGCCCGATGGAAGACGAGGTCGAAATCGCCCAGGGCGGCACCTGGCAGAACGTCGTGATGATCGACGAGAAGCGCAAGGTCGCCGAAACCCTCGACGAGTTCCGCGGCCAGTGGAAATACAACATGATGGACGAGCACGTCCGCGCCATGAATGCGCTCGTGCCGACCTTCTACCAGTGGGATGACCATGAGGTCGTCAACAACTGGTCGCCCGCCAAGGTGCTCGACGAGCGCTACACCGAGAAATCGGTCGAACTGCTCGCCGCCCGCGCGGGCCGCGCCTTCCACGAGATGACCCCGATCAGCTACACGCCCACCGAGCCGGGCCGGGTCTATCGCAAGGTCAACTACGGGCCGATGCTCGACATCTTCTTCCTCGATCTGCGGACCTATCGCGGCCCGAACTCGCTGGGCATGCAGGAGGAGTTGACCGACGAGGCCCGCGTGCTCGGCAAGGAACAGGTCGACTGGCTCAAGCGCGAGCTTGCGGCTTCCAATGCCACCTGGAAGGTCATCGCCTCCGACATGCCGATCGGCCTCGTGGTGCAGGACACGATCGACGACAACACCAAGTTCGTCGAGGCGATCTCCAATGCCGATGATGGCGCGCCGCTGGGCCGCGAACTCGAGATCGCCGACCTGCTGCGCTACATCCGAGATGAAGCCATCATGAACACCGTGTGGCTGACGGCGGATGTCCACTACACCGCCGCCCATCACTACGATCCGTCGCGTGCCGCCTTCCAGGAATTCGCGCCGTTCTGGGAATTCGTCTCCGGTCCGCTCCACGCCGGCACCTTCGGCCCGAACAACCTCGACATGACCTTCGGTCCCGAGGTGCGTTTCGTGAAGGCGCCTTCCGAGGAGCAGGGCGTCAACCTGCCGCCCTCGATGGGCTTCCAGTTCTTCGGTCTCGTGGATATCGACGGCGACACCGAGCAGATGACCGTCCGTCTCATGGACCGCGATGATGTCGAGCTGTGGTCGATCACCCTCGATCCGGCCCGCGCCACCTGATCGCGCAGTCTCTTCTGGCCGGGCGGGCGCTCCGCCCGGTCATCGTGCAACATTTCGGGCTCCGCCGCGAAATCGTATGCATGAAATATGCATGGAATATGCATCGAAGGAATACGCCTCTTCGGGGCGCCGTGAGGAGACTTCTCGAATCGGTCCGATTGGCGTATGACTAGAACATAACATGAACAGCGGGAGGTGCAGATGTCGCGTGAAACCTTGATGCAAACGGCTGAAAAGCTTGCCGAATTTTGCCGCAACGAGAACACGATAGAGGGTCTCGACACCCTCTATGACCCCGATGCCGTGTCGGTCGAGGCCATGGTCGGCCCCGGCTCCGACAGCCGCGAGACGGTCGGCGTGCCCGCCATCAAGGGCAAGCACGAATGGTGGCTCAACAACATGGAGGTTCACTCCTCCAACCTCGAAGGCCCCTTCCCCCATGGCGACGACCGTTTCGCCATCATCTTCGACTTCGATGCGACCGATAAGTCCAGTGGTAACCGTATGAAAATGAAGGAAGTTGCGGTCTACACCACCAATGATGCGGGCAAGATCATCCGCGAGGAATTCTACTACACGATGTAGCCCGAGGCCTCGGGTTGGGGTGGTTCAGGTCCCGGCATCTGCCGGCGAATCTTGCGTTTCCGGCAGGGGCGTGCGGGCCAGGTTCTGCACGTCCTTTGCCGCGACAACCTTCTTGTTGTTTGCAAAATCCTCGTGGTTCCGCGAAATGCGCTTGAGGTCGTAGAGGTAGTTCACCATTGCGCCGCCCGACTGCGCGATTCCGTTGGGCGAAAGATCGCCCTTTGCGTGGATCGCGTGAACCAGCGCTCCGTTATTGAGGTGAAACCGGGCCACGGGATCGAGTGGCCGCCCCGATTTATCCTTTGCATTCAGTAGGTAATGCCCTGCGAGCGGCCCGAGCGTTTCGGGGTTGGACATATGGCTTTCCAGCCCGACAGATCGCATCCAGGCCATCAGACCGGGGATGGGCGAGAGCGTGACAAAGGTCTTCAACTGCGGCAGATCGCGCGACAGATCCTCGACGACCTGCTTGATCAGGGAGTTGCCGAAGGAGATGCCCGCAAGCCCCGCCTGACAGTTCGAGATCGAGTAGAAAACCGCAGTATCCGCCTCGCCCACGGGCAGGTTCTCGCGTTCCTCGGCCAGAAGCCCCTGAATCGAACCGGGAATGCCCTTCGTCAGTGCCACCTGCACGAAGATCAGGGGTTCATCGGGCATGACCGGGTGGAAGAAGCCGAAGCATCGCCTGTCTTCTGGCTGTAGCCTCCTGCGCAGATCCTCCCAGGAGTGAATGGCGTGAACCGCCTCGTAGCGCGTGATCTTCTCCAGGATATGCGCGGGACTTTCCCAGTTCATCGGCCGAAGCACGAGAAAGCCGCGGTTGAACCAGGATTTGAACAGATGCTTGAGATCCGACTCGACCCGCGCGAGCGCCGGATCGCCGTCGGCGAAGCGAATGAGATCCGCGCGCATCGCGACCAATTTGCCCGTCGCGCCCGGAACCTGGTTGAGGCGGCGGAACAACTCCTGCCTGGGCGGTTCCGAGGCGCTCATGAGAGTTACATAATTCCGACGCGAGGGATCGCCGCGATAGGTTTCGAGAGCGACCTGCACCGCATCCGGGTCCAAATCGAGTTCGCGCCCGAGATACTCCAGAAACGTGCGCTTGTTCTCGTCCTCCATGGAGGCATAGCGGTCGAGGATCTGGCGGGCGAGCGCCATCCCCGAAACCTCTCCGCGACTGGTCAGCAGATCATGCGCGAGATCGCGCATGGGCCGATTGTCGCGGGTCTCGGCCGAGGCATAGCGCCTGTCGAACAGGGGCGAGAGAAGGTCGGCCAGCAGACTCATGTTCCACACTCCTCAAGTTAGACCGTAGCATCCCAGAGCAAGGCCATCAGACCCCTCACATGAGAGTCAGGACAATGATCTGTGGTGCAAGTATGCGCATGCACATCACCAGCGGATAGACCGTCGCATAGCCGATCGGGGCGGCCGAAGACGTGCTCATCCCGCTGGCAAAGGCGAGCGCGGGCGGATCGGTCATCGAGCCGGCCAGCACGCCACAAAGCGAGAGATAGTTGAACCGGAAGACAAGCCTTGCCACGAACCCAACGATCATCAGCGGGACGAGCGTGATGATTGCGCCGTAGAGCATCCAGAGCAGGCCATCGCCGTGAATGAGCGTTTCAAGAAACTTGTCCCCTGCCTTGATGCCCACGACCGCGAGGAAAAGCACGATACCCAGTTCGCGCAGCGCGTGGTTCGCAACAGGTGGCATGAACCAGACGAAAGGACCAAAATGCCCGAGGCGCGACAGCAGGATCGCGATGACGAGCGGTCCGCCGGCAAGGCCGAGCTTGATCGGCGCGGGCAGACCGGGCACCGCGAAGGGGATGGACCCGAAGAGCACACCGAGCGCGATTCCCACGAAGACGGCGGTGAACTGGACCTCGTCGAGCCGGCGCTTCTGATCGCCGAGCTCCCCGCGCACGGCGTCGATGCCTTCCGGCGGGCCGACCACCGTGACGATATCCCCGAAGAGCAGAGCGCTGTCCGCCATCGCCGGAAGCTCGACACCCGAGCGGTTGATGCGGGAAATGCTGACCCCGTGGGTCTCGGTAAGCCCGAGAGAGCGAAGCTTGCGTCCGAGGATCTTGTGCTCGGTCACCACAAGCCGTGTCCAGGTGAGAGCGGAGCCCTTGGTCGTCAGCGGAACATCGGCTTCCTCGCCGAGAATGAGCTGCATGTCGCGAAGTCTCTCTGCGGGACCCACGAGATGCAGAACATCTCCGGGCTCGATCCGCATGTCCCGCTTGGGAACGGCGAGTTTGCCGTCGCGCATCATTCGTGAGGCAACCACGCCGGAATCGAAGAGGCCCGGCACGTCGGACAGTGTCAGACCGTCGAGGTTGGCGTTTCGCACGATGACGTTCATGGTGGGAAGCGAACTTGCGCCGGACCGGCTTGCCGCGGAGAAGTCTTCGGCTTCGTCCTCAAGAGAAATCTTCAAGATGAAGCGGATGAGCAGCATGGTCGTGAGAATGCCGAGAATACCGAAGGGGTAGGCCACCGCATAGCCGAGGCCGGGAAGGGCAACGGTTTCGGGCGTTGCACCGGTATCCACAAGAACCTGCGTCGCCGCACCCAGGCCGGGCGTGTTCGTGACGGCGCCGGACATGAGCCCGACAAGCACCGGCACCGGGATCTGCAACGCGAAATGAAGCGCGATCGTGACCATGACCCCGAGGAGAACGACACAGGCCGCTGCGGCATTCAGTCTCAGCCCAGCGGTCTGAAGGGTGGCGAAGAAGCCGGGTCCCACCTGTATGCCGATGGTGAACACGAACAGAATGAGGCCGAACTCCCGCACGAACTCCATCGTTTCGGGATTGAACTCGATCTGGGCCATGCCGGCGAAATGCCCCACGGCAATTCCAGCAAAGAGCACCCCGCCAATGCCCAGACCCACGCCGCGGAACTGCAGCTTGCCGATCAGCAGTCCGAGAGCCCCCGCCAGGGAAAGCGCGACTGTTGCAAGACCAATGTCCGAGAGGTTCAAAAAGGCATTCATCATCGAGAATGGGTTCCGATTCTGACAGTTTGGCCGGGCCGAACTCGGCCTCGGAAAATTTTTCGCAAAAACCCGCGGGGCGAGCGTCACCGAGCGCGGGTGGCCAAGTCAAGACTTCAGAAAAGTTTTCATGTGGCTTGCATCGATTGCCGCTCCGATGCATGCCCTTTTTAACGGCACCTGCTGATTTTCAGAGGAGAATTCGGGTGCTTCAAGCTGCGCGAAGGCGGTGTCTGCTCGCGGCGCAAAAGCCTTGGGTGCCTCCATGCCTTAACCGATTAACCATGGCATCCGGACGGCAGGCCGTGCTAGTCATTGCGGTATGGAACTCGCGACCCCCAAGATAAAGGAAAGTTATCGACCGATCCGGCAGCTCGATGCGGCTGCGGCCAACAGGATTGCGGCCGGTGAGGTCGTCGAACGGCCGGCATCTGCGATCAAGGAACTGGTGGAGAATGCGATCGACGCCGGCGCGCGCCGTATCGAGATCGCCTATGCCGACGGCGGAAAGCGCCTGATCCGGGTCACGGATGACGGTCACGGCATTCCCGAGGGTCAGCTCGAGCTTGCCCTCTCGCGCCACGCGACATCGAAGCTCGATGGTGACGATCTGGCGAATATCCGCAGCTTCGGGTTTCGCGGCGAGGCCCTGGCCTCGCTCGGCGCGGCGGGACGTCTGACGCTGACCTCCCGTGCGGAAGGAGCGGGTGAGGCTGCGACCCTTTGCGTGCGGGGTGACTGGAGCGACAAGGTCCGTCCCGCAGCGCTCGCGCGCGGAACGGTGGTCGAAGTCGAGAGCCTCTTCTCCGCCACGCCGGCACGTCTCAAGTTTCTGCGCACGGATCGGGCCGAAGCCCAGGCTATCGGCGATGTGGTGCGCCGATTGGCCATGGCCGCGCCGCAGGTTTCGTTCCTGCTCACCGATATGAGTGATGCGGGCGCGCCCCGGCAGATCCTGCGTCTCGATGCAGGCCCGGAGGATCTGTTCGAGAGCCGCCGGGCACGGCTTACGGCCATTCTCGGGAGCGGGTTTGCCGAAAACGCGCTTCCCGTCGACACGGCGCGCGAGGAGCTCCAGCTTTCCGGCTTTGCCGCTTTGCCCACCTATTCCCGAGGGGCGGCGGTGGCGCAGTATCTTTTCGTCAATGGGCGACCCGTGCGCGACAAGCTTCTGGTCGGTGCCCTTCGTGCAGCGTATTCCGATACACTTTCGCGGGACCGTCATCCCGTTGCAGCGCTGTTTCTCGATTGCCCGCCGGAAGAGGTGGACGTGAATGTCCATCCGGCAAAGGCTGAGGTCCGTTTCCGCGACCCGGGGCTCGTGCGGGGGCTGATCGTCGGCGGGCTGAAGGCGGTGCTGGCGGATGCGGGGTTCCGCGGTTCGACCACATCGGGCGTCGGCATGCTTGGCGCGTTTCGCCCTGAAACACAGTTAGCCGGACCCGCAACCAGCCATATGTCGCAGCGCCGGTCCTGGCCGACGCCCCGGCCGTCGGCACCCACCCTCGGGACCGACATTTGGTCCGCGCGGGTGGAGGAGGTTCCACCCTCCAGTGCAGATGAGGGTGCAGGGGTGGATCATGCCGGGACCGAGCCTGCGGAGGCCCAGCCCGAGCAGGAATCGCTCCCGCTCGGTGTCGCGCGGGCCCAGCTTCACGAGAACTACGTGGTCGCCCAGACCGAGGACGGCATGGTGATTGTCGATCAGCACGCAGCGCATGAACGGCTGGTCTACGAACGGCTCAAGGCGCAGCGCGCGGAGGCGACGGTGGCACGGCAGATGCTGCTGATCCCCGAAGTCGTCGAGCTCGACCCCGATGCCCACGCCCGCCTTCTCGACGCATGTGAAGATCTCGAGGCGCTGGGCCTAGCGTTCGAGCCTTTCGGCGGCAATGCGCTTTGCCTGCGCGAAACACCGGCCATTCTGGGCGAAGTCGATGGAACGAGCCTCCTGCGCGATATTGCGGATGCGCTCGCCGAGGGCTCGGGGCGCGGGTCACTCGAGGCGCGTATCGACGCGATACTCAGCCGAATGGCGTGCCACGGCTCCGTGCGGTCGGGCCGTCGCATGTCTGGCCCGGAGATGAACGCGCTTCTGCGCGAGATGGAAGCGACGCCCCATTCCGGGCAGTGCAACCATGGCCGGCCCACCTATATCGAACTCAAGCTGGCCGATATCGAACGGCTCTTCGGACGCACATGATCGAACTTGGCGATTTCACCATCTCCCTCCAAAACCCACTGCTCTGGCTTGCCATCGCGGGTCTTGTTCTGGCGCTGCTGGTCCTGCGCACGACCTTGCGGGCAGCGCGCGCGGCGGAACCCCTGGCACGCCACCTCGCGGATCTCGATGGGGCCGTGCGGGCGCTGAACGACGGGCAGAACCAGCTCCATGGCGGGATCACGCATGTGGCGGAGGCCCAGGCCGCGGCCCAGGCGCGGATGGCGGAGGCGATGGAGCGGCGTTTGGCGGAAGTGACCAACGCGATGGGCGAGAGCCTTGGCCGCTCGGCCCAGCACACGGCGCGTTCGCTGGGCGACCTGCAACAGCGGCTGCAATCCATCGACAAGGCGCAGACCCGGATCGAGAAGCTCTCGGGCGACGTGCTCGGCCTGCAGGACATCCTCTCCAACAAGCAGACCCGTGGTGCGTTCGGCGAGATCCAGCTCCGGGAGATCGTGACCAAGGCGTTGCCGCCCGATGCGGTGAGCTTCCAGACCACGCTCTCGAATGGCACCCGCGCCGATTGCATGATCCTGATGCCACACCCGCCGGGCCCGATCGTGATCGACGCGAAGTTCCCGCTCGAACCCTACGAGGCGTTGGTCAACGCGAACACGCCGCAGGAAACCAACGAGGCGCGGCGGCAGATGCGCGCCGCCCTTCGCGCCCATATCAAGGCCATATCGGAGAAATACATCATCGAAGGCGAGACCGCCGAAGGCGCTCTGATGTTCCTGCCCTCCGAAGCGGTTTATGCCGAGCTTCATGCGCGTTTTTCGGAGATCGTGCGCGAGGGTTTCGAGGCCCGTGTCTGGATCGTTTCGCCCACGACCTGCATGGCGACGCTTCATACGCTCCGCGCCGTGCTCAAGGACACCCGGCTGCGGGCCGAGGCCCATGCGATCCGGCGCGAGTTGGGTTTGCTCTACCGTGATGTCGAGCGCATGTCCTCGCGTGTCGGCAATCTCGAGCGGCATTTCGGCCAGGCTCAGAAGGATGTGGAGGAAATCCGCATTTCGACCAACAAGGCCCAGACACGTGCGCGCAAGCTCGAAGCGGTCGATTTCAGCGATGACAACGAGAAGGACCTGGGCGAAGGTGTCGTAAGGCTCGGCTCTACCTGACCTCGCCGGCCCTGAGCGCTTCGATATAGGCTCGCACGGCCTCCTGAACGTGGCGGAACCGGTCGCCGCCCAGATGCTTGCCCCCATACCAGCGCGTCACCACCACCACATGGTCGCGCAGGCCTTCGCGTTCGAGCATCCGCAGGATAACCATCCCTGTGCCGCTTTCGCCGTCATCGTTCTTGAGCGGGCCTTCTTCGCAGAGTAGCCCCCAGGTATTGTGCGTTGCCTTTGCGAATTTCTTCCGTCGCTTGAGCTCCTTGACGAATTCGCGTGCGGCCTCCCCAGAACGGGCAGGTCCGCCGGAGACCGCGTATTTCGAGCCCCGGTCTGTCAGGATGTGGTCCAGAATAAGCATTGAACCGGATTAGGCGTGGCCAGGAAATTGTTCAAGCTGGGGTGGCGCACGCGCGACTGTGTCATCGGACAATCTGATGCTATTCTTGGGCAAGGCATCGGGGAGGATTGGCGCATGGTGTCGGGTGGCGTGACGATACTGGTCGGTACCAGCAAAGGCGCATTCCTGGTCGAGGGCGGTGCGGAGCGCGCGGGCTGGGAGGTGCGCGGACCGTTCTGCAATGGCTGGCCGATCAACCACATGGCGGGCGATCCCGAAACCGGCACGATCTGGGCCGGAGGCGGCGGCGACTGGAATGGGGCCGGTGTCTGGCGTTCAGAGGATGGCGGTGAAACCTGGTCTCTTGCGAAACTCACCAAAGGCCAGATGGATGAATGGGCTGCCAACGATCCCGATTTCGCGGCCATGATCGGCTGGACGGACGCGCCGCTCCCCTTCAACGAGGATTTCTCCCAGATCTGGTCGCTTCACCATGCGCATGGCCTGCTTCATGCAGGGACCAAGCCCGCCAGCCTGATCTCGAGTCGCGATGGCGGAAGGACATGGGAAAAGGTCGAGGGGCTGACCGATCACCCCTCTGCCGAGAGCTGGACGCCGGGGGGCGCCGGGCTGGTGCTGCACACCATCGTCACGCATCCCGCCGATCCCGGCAAGATCTGGGTGGCGATCTCCGCGGCCGGTGTCTTCGCGACCGAAGATGGCGGGGCAAGCTGGGAGCGGCGCAACCGGCTGTCGAATGCGGAATGCAGCGACCAGCACGACCACCCGGCCGCGCCGCGGGATGGCGAAACCGGGCATTGCGTCCATAACATGGTCCGTGCCCCCGGGGATGCCGATCTGCTCTACCAGCAGAACCACCATGGCGTCTGGCGCTCGCGCGATGGCGGGCGAAGTTGGGATGACATCACACCCGGATTGCCCTCGTCCTTCGGCTTTCCCATCGCCGTTCACCCGCGCGATGGTCAAACGGTCTGGACCCTGCCGCTCAATGGCGACATGGCCGGCCGCTTTCCGCCCGACGCGGCCTGCGCGGTTTGGCGCTCCGACGACGGCGGGGCAAGCTGGCTGGCCATGCGCGACGGGCTGCCCCAGAAAAGCTGCTTCTTCACCGTCTTGCGGCAGGCCATGGCCACAGATGGTCGCGATCCGGTCGGGGTCTATTTCGGGACCAACAGCGGATCGGTGTTCGCGAGCCTTGACGAAGGTGAGACCTGGTCAGAGATCGCGCGGCACTTGCCGACCGTCCTTGGCGTCGAGGTTCTCGACCACGCGGGGCGCGTCTGAGATTCGACGCGGCACTGGCGACACAGGATGCAGGCCGGTTCGCGCCTGAGCCTTTCGGCGCAATGACTCGCCCGGACGAGGCTTGTAAGCTGCTCGCAACGGCCAACCGGAGCAGAGAATGGCGCAGACCCCGCTTCCCGATCATCCGATGCGTTATGCGCTTGCCAATGAACTGCACGCCCGGCCCTTCCCGGTGCTTAAGGCTCCATGCCGCGCGATGTATCTCGCGATCAAGAAGGTCGAGAACGCTGCTGAAAGGGACCGCTCGGAAGATCTCGCCCATCTCGAGGCCCTTCTCGATCGCTATGGCGCTTCCCGTCCCGCACCGAATGCTGACCAGTATTCGGGCAAGCTGGGCCGTGGTTTCCTGAAATGGGAGATGCACACCGAGTTCGTGACCTACACGCTCTTTGCGACCGAACCGCATAGCGAGCCGTTCTCGCCGGATCTGTTCAACCTCTTTCCCCGCGACTGGCTGGCCGATGCGCCGGGCCGGATCGTGACCTCCTGTGTCGTGAATGTGGAAACGGTCGAGCCGGAAGACCGCGAGGACTACATGAACCGGAACTTCCCCGGCTGGTTCGTGCCCGAGAGCCTCACCGCGAGCGCGGTGACGGAGGACACTGCGGTGGTCGTCGGTGATTTCCAGATCGATGAACACGGGCACATGCGCTTTGCCGTTCTGGCGCATCCCGACATCACCGATAGCCGATTGGGCCGAATCGTGCAGCGTGTGCTCGAGGTCGAGACCTACAAGAGCATGGCCATGCTGACCCTGCCAACGGCACGTAAGGTCTCCGGCACGGTGGCGCATCTGGACCGGGAACTCGCGGAGAACGCGGCCGGAATGGCGCGGGAGAGCAACGAGGCCGCCGAGGTTCTACGGCGGCTGCTGACGATGACCGCAGAGATCGAGGCACTTTCCTCCGCCACGGCATTCCGGTTCGGCGCTTTCGAGGCCTATGAGGCCATTGTCATGCATCGGATCAGCGCGCTTCGAGAAAGGCGGATCGGTGATCACCAGCTTCTGAGCGAGTTCATGATGCGTCGGTTCGATCCGGCCATGCGCACCTGTCGCTCATCGAAGGGAAGGCTTGCGGAACTCTCGGGCCGCGCCGAACGCGCCGCGAACCTCCTGCGAACCCGCGTGGACGTTGCCAATCAGGAGCAGAATGTCGAGATTCTCAAAGCGATGGACCGACGGGCGGCGCTTCAGCTTCGCTTGCAGGAGACGGTCGAGGGCCTCTCGGTCGTCGCAATCAGCTACTATGCGGTCAACCTCGCCGCCGGCCTTCTCGCGCCAATCGGCTACAAGCTCGGTCTCGACAAGACCCATGTCGTCGCGCTCCTGACCGTACCGGTGGTCATCGCGGTCTGGCTCGGTGTGCGGCGCCTGAAGCACACCCTCACAGACGGAGAGGACGGTCATGGTTGAGGCACGCCGCACAAAACCAGCCGCAAGGTGTCGCTTTTCGTGCCGCGGGTGGTGTCGCTTCCGGGCATAAGGCGCTGTCAGGCCCATCAAGAAACGGCTGGAGATCCGATGTCCACATCCTTCGTGCTCACCGTGCAATGCCCCTCCACACGTGGGATCGTCGCTGCCGTTTCCACGTTCCTGGCCGATTACGGTTGCAATATCCGCGACAGTGCGCAGTTCGATGATCGCCAGACCGGCAACTTCTTCATGCGCACCAGCTTCGACAGTGAGACGGGCGCGGATCTCGAAACACTGCGCGAGTCATTCCAGGCGGTCGCCGAGCGCTTCGAGATGGAATGGGCATTTCACGACAGTTCCAGGAAGATGAAGGTCTTGTTGATGGTCTCGAGTTTCGGGCACTGCCTCAACGATCTGCTCTATCGCTGGCGGATCGGCGCGCTGCCCATCGAGGTCACGGGTGTCGTCTCCAACCACATGACCTACCAGAAAGTGGTCGTGAACCATGACCTCCCATTCCACCACATCAAGGTGACTAAGGAAAACAAGCCCAAGGCAGAGGCCGAGCTTCTCGAGATCGTCGAGGAATCGGGCACGGAACTCGTGGTTCTGGCCCGCTACATGCAGGTGCTCTCCGGTGCACTGTGCGAGAAGATGTCGGGCCGGATCATCAATATCCACCACTCGTTCCTGCCGAGTTTCAAGGGTGCGCGGCCCTATCAGCAGGCACATGAACGCGGTGTGAAGCTCATTGGTGCGACTGCGCATTTCGTCACGACCGATCTCGATGAAGGTCCGATCATCGAACAGGACACCGCCCGCGTGACCCATGCTCAGAGCGTGGATGATTATGTCGCGATCGGCCGCGACGTGGAGGCCCAGGTTCTGGCCCGAGCCATCCACGCGGTGATCCATCGCCGGGTCTTCATGAATGGCAGCCGAACGGTGGTCTTTCCTGCAAGCCCGGGCGGGTTCGCCTCCGAGCGCATGGGCTAGGTCGAGGGCCGATTCACGGTTCTGTGAGCGGCAGTTAAAGGGGGCGGCCCTTGCTCCCACGGGAATTCTGCGAAACACAGCGGCAACTGACATTGATTTTCGAGTATTGCGGGGGTCCTGCCATGACTGCACATATCGAGGGCAGGGCATTCGTCCGGCTTGTGGCCATTCTGGGGGCTCTCACGGCCACAGGCCCATTCGCCATCGACATGTATCTTGCGAGCTTTCCCGAGCTCGCGCGGGTTTTCGACGCCACGGCGGCCGAGGTCCAGCTAGGGCTCTCCCTCTTCTTCCTCGGGCTGGCACTGGGCCAGTTGCTCTACGGCCCGCTAATCGACAGTTATGGCCGCAGGGGTGCGCTGCTCGCGGGGATCGGCGGCTTCACTCTCACATCGCTGTTGCTTGCGCTGGCACCCAATATCGAAAGCTTCGTCATCCTGCGGTTCTTTCAGGCGGTGGGCGCGTGTGCTGGCATGATCATCGGGCGGGCAATCATCAGCGATCTCTTCGAGGAAACCGAGGTCGCCCGCGTGATGTCGCTCCTGATGCTGGCCATCGGGCTTGCGCCCGTTCTGGCGCCCATGACCGGCGCCTATATCGTCGCGCATGCGAGCTGGCACCTGATCTTCATCCTGCTGGCAGTGATTGGGGCGGGCTGCTGGATCGCCGCGTTCCTGGGGCTTCCGGAGACCCTGCCGCGGGAGGAGCGCAAGCCGTTCAACCTTGGAAGCGTCCTGCGCAACTATGGCCTCGTGCTCACGAACCGGGATTTCCTCGTTCCGACATTCGGGGCGGGCTTCAGCCTCGCGGCCCTCTTTACGTTCGTCGCGGCATGCCCTTTCGTCTACATGGAAGTCTTTGGGGCGAGCCCGCAACTCTTCGGCTGGCTCTTCGCTCTCAATGCGATCGGGATGATCGGCTTGTCCCAGCTCAACCGTTTGTTTCTCTCATACTACCAGTTGCGGCACGTTCTGATCGCGGCATCCATCGTGACAGCCGTCGCGGGCCTGGCCCTGCTCGGAATGGCCGGGACCGATTCCCTGACTGTTGTCGTGATTCTTGCTTTCTTCTGCCTCGCCCCGATACCGATGTCGTCGGCCAATTCGGTGGCAATCTCGCTCAAGGCCGCAAGCGGGCTCACGGGCAGCGCATCGGCCATCGTCGGCGTCGTGCAGTTCGGGTTCGGTGCTGTGGTCAGCGGGATGGTGGGAATGCTGCAGGACGGGACGGCCTACCCGATGGCGGGAATCATGGCCGTCTGTGCCTGCGCCGCACTCGTGATATTCGCATTGGGGCTCGTGAAGAAGCTGTAGACGCGCCGAATCCGCCCGATTTCCGGGGCGAACTCAGTTGTCGCCCTCGAGAAGTTCGGGCGGTGCCGCAGGAACCTTGACCCCACGTGCGCGCATCGCCTCGTAGGCCGCGCCCGGATCGAGGATCATGTCGCGGTAGACCAGCGATTCCTTGTCTGGCGAGAAGACCCACTCGAGCAAGCGCCCCTTGTGGTTCTGCTGGTAGACCACGTCCTCTTCGGCGAGGATCTGCCGGATCTGCGGCGTGTTGGAGGCAACGCCTGCGCGCGCGAGCAGCGCCGTGCCGTTGGCGGTGCGAGCCGTGCTTTCCCGGCCGGTCAGCCCCGCGACGGCGATCGCCTCGGGCTCGTATTCCACTCGGCTCCGCTGACCCGGCGTCGGCGTGGGAAGAGCCGCAAGATCGTCGGGCATTTCGAGCGGCCGGGTGGGCAGAACCAGGAATTCGTCCGGGGTGCTGGTCACGCCGGACGAGCGCAATGCGCCCGCGAGCCCACCGTTTCCGCATCCGCCAAGAAGCAGCGCGAGCGGCAGGAGAAGGACGGCGTATGTCACCTTTCGGGGCGGTATCGGCATGATCGGCGCTATCCGTTTTTGACGGTCTCGTCTCTAGACCAAAACCGGTTCAGATGGAAATGCCATCTGATAATAGGTCTCTGCCGACATGCTCCGCACAATCCCGCTGGATGTGTTGATCATGGGGCTATCAGCGAGGTGCATCGTCGCTTCGGACGAACAAGGCAATGAAGATGGCGCCCCCGAAGATCGCCGCGTCGGCAATATTGAAGGCAAACGGGTTCTGGATGCCGCAGCAGCTCATGTTGAGGAAATCGGCCACAGCTCCGTACTGGATCCGATCCCAGACGTTTCCGAGCGCGCCCCCCATGATGGCACCTGCCCCGGCGGCGACCAGCCAGCTGTCCTGTTTGCGGATCCAGATCGCAAGTCCCAGCACGATCGCGAGAGCCAACCCGATCAGAACCCACCGTCCGTTGCCGCCCATGTCCATCAGGCCGAAATTGATGCCCTCGTTCCACGCCATGGTGAAGTTCAGCCAGGGGTCAAGCACTGGTACGAACAGTCGGTTACGCAGATCGATTACCTCGACGACCCAGTATTTGCTCAGCCGGTCGAGCAGAAAGACCGGCAGAGCAACGGCAAGCGCTCGCAGAAGCATCGGCACCGGGCGATCAGTGCCGAAAGTGGCGCATGCCGGTGAAGACCATCGCAAGCCCCGCTTCGTCTGCAGCCGCGATCACCTCGTCGTCCCGAACCGAGCCGCCGGGTTGGATCACCGCCGTGGCGCCGGCCTCCGCAGCGGTCAACAGGCCATCAGCGAAGGGAAAGAAGGCATCGGATGCCACGACGGACCCACGGGTGGGGGATTCGGACAGTCCGACAGCTTCTGCCATGTCCTGGGCCTTGCGCGCAGCGATTCGCGTCGAATCGACGCGGCTCATCTGTCCCGCGCCGACGCCGACCGTGGCACCACTCTTGGCGTAGACGATGGCATTGGACTTCACGTGCTTTGCGACCTTCCAGGCAAACAGGAGATCGGCCAGTTCGGCATTGCTCGGGGCACGTTTCGTCACGACCCGAAGATCCGTCTCCGCTATGCGGCCCGTGTCCTTGTCCTGGGCAAGGAAGCCCCCCGCGACCTGGCGCCAGGCGAAGAGCGGATCGGTCGGGTCGGGAAGGCCGCCGGTTTCCAGCAGACGCAGGTTCTTCTTCTTCGCGAAGATCTCCGCGGCTTCAGCGCTGATCTGGGGCGCGATCACGACCTCGGTGAAGATCTCGCTGATCGCCATGGCCGTCTGGGCGTCAAGCGTCTGGTTGAGCGCGATGATCCCGCCGAAGGCCGAAGTGCGGTCGCAATCGAAGGCGGAGCGATAGGCGTCCACGAGCGTCGCGCCGCGCGCCACACCGCAGGGGTTGGCGTGCTTTATGATGGCGCAGGCCGGACCGTCGGAGGGCGCGAATTCGGCCACCAGTTCGAATGCGGCATCCGTGTCATTGATGTTGTTGTAAGAGAGCGCCTTGCCCTGCAACTGTTTGGCCGTTGCCACGCCCGGGCGGGTGCTGCTGTCGCGGTAGAAGGCAGCGTTCTGGTGCGGGTTCTCGCCATAGCGCAGATCCTGGGCCAAGGTTCCCGCGACGACCCGGCGGCGTGGCGATGTCTCTCCGAGTGCGCCCGCGAACCACGAAGAAACGGCCGCATCATAGGCGCCGGTGCGCGCATAGGTCGTCAGCGCCAGTTTCTGCCGGAAGGCGTAGGACGTCGCACCGTTGTTGGCTTCCAGCTCGGCGAGAAGCGCGCCGTAGTCTTCCACGTCGGTCACGACGCTCACGTAGCGGTGGTTCTTCGCGGCGGCACGCAGCATGGCCGGCCCGCCAATATCGATGTTCTCGATGCAGGTGTCGTAATCCGCGCCTTTCGCGACCGTTGCCTCGAAAGGATAGAGGTTGACCACCAGCAGATCGATCGCCTCGATGCCATACTCACGCATGGAGGCTGCATGTGCGGGGTCGTCGCGCACGGCCAGAAGGCCGCCATGGACCATCGGGTGCAGCGTTTTTACCCGGCCATCGAGCATTTCCGGGAACTCGGTCATCTTCGAGACATCCCGGACCGGAAGGCCGGCTTCCCTGATCGCTTTCGCCGTGCCGCCGGTGGAGACGAGTTCGATGTCGCGCGCGACGAGGGATCGGGCAAGATCCTCGAGACCGGTCTTGTCGGATACGGAAAGCAGCGCCCGCTTCACTGGCACGAGATCGGTGGACATTGTTCGAAAACCCTTGTTGCGGACCGGATACATGAGCGAAAGGAGCGGCCTTGGCGATATCGGGCCGCGCGGCTTCCCGATACTCGACGCTTGCTTGAGGGGCAACTGCCGTACGTGCGATTCTGGCCTGTTCAAGTCTCGGGAAAGGCGTTGTCCGGTTCGGCCGGCGTTTCGCGCGGGGCCTCCTTGAGCCTCTTGAAGGACCAGACAGCCTGGCCGAGGTAATCCTTGATCTCGCCATTCACGACAATCTGGAACGTGGCGATGGGCTGTGCGGTGCGAGGATCGAAGTAGGTCGAATCCTCCAGCGAAATCTCGCCCCCGGTAGACCTGAATACCCATGCCTCGCCCGTGGGCAGGAGCATGAGCACGAGCTGGCGCACCGTGTCGTGATCGACGCGGAGATCCGGGTGGAGGTGGAAGCGGGCAGCATAGGTGGTCGGGCGTCCATACGACGACTTGTCGAACTGGGATCGCGCGCGGGCGTCGGGCACCGTGAGGATGTCCTCGCCCCGGATTTCCGCGCCCCGCGCATCGACAAATATGCGCCGCTCGTGGATGACACCGCGGCTGGCCGAATATCCGTCATGGGTTGCCAGCAGCCATTGCCCGGTCGCGTCCTGCGCCTGACGAACCGAGACGAGCAACGGACCCTCCGTGAGCCGGGCCCCGAATGTGCCGGACACGATGCCGCCGGACCGGATCCAGGCCGAGGACTGACCGCCAACTTCGACCGTCGAGTGAAACGCGGTCTGACGGGAGGCGAGGTGCCAGGACGGCCCGAACGGTTCCCCCGGCCCGCAATTGACCACGAGGGGCTGGCGGCTCACGCTCATCTCGAAGGCCAATGTGCTGGCATGGGCATGATGTGCGTGGGGACCCGCTGGCGGAACGGCGGCATCAAGCACGACAGCGGTGCGGCCGCCGGTCAGCCGACAGAAGCCCATCGAGAGCGGCGGTTTGGCCTGAACGCCGATCCGCAACTCCGCAAGCGCCTGATCCAGCCTGTCGGGATCGCCCTGGCTACCACCGTGGAAGCGCGCAAAAGTCGCATCCCCCATGCGCAGGGGGCGCAGGACAGGCACACCGCGCACGATCGCGGAGAGGTGCGCGGGAGGTGCGTGCTGGCCTGCATTCTCCAGAACGCGCGCCGTCCAAATCAGCAGGATCAGGGCTTCAGCCAGATCTTCGGGGCGGCGGCTTGCAACCTCTCCGCTGCCGTCGATCAGGGTCTCAGCCAGTTGGCCCAATTCGGCCATGGCGACCCTGTGGCCACGATGCGGCAATATGATACCGCTCCAAACGAGACCGGCGAGGGCCCGCAGGCGGGGCAATCCGGCGTCGGCCTGCTGCCAGGTCTGGGTCAGATAGCGTTGCTGGCCGGCAAGCGCGCGCCAGAACCTGTCTTCATGTTTCGGCTCCAGCCCCTTTGCCAGCAGGGCCGCGTGCGCGGTCCATTGCTGGGCGCGCAGACCCGCGCATTCAGGCGTCCAGCCGGGACCAAGGCCGGCGCCGTAGCGCTTGATCCAGTCGAGCAGCCAGTTCTGTGCGCGGGTGCGGGCGGCCTTGTTGCCGAGGGCTCCAAGGTCATCGAGCCATCCGAAGCTTTGTCGTGCCGGTTCCAGCCGTGCGTCGGGAAGGCGCGCCGCCCAGATAGTCTTCTCGCCCAGTGCGATCTCGTGTCCGAGAGCCTGCCACGTCCCCCCGACCAGCGCCATTCCCCTGTCGGCATCCCCGAAGAGGACCGGTTCGGGCAGCATCTCTGCCACATCCGGCGTCGCGCCCAGGTTGGCCCGTCTGGCGGCCATGCGGTTGCCCCAGCGTCGCCTCGGGCGAGCCAGTCGTTCACGCAGTGCCTTGATTGTCAAAGACATGCCGTTTTCCGGGCGTCAGACCATGTTGTGTCTCACTACCTACAGGTGAGACCGGCCCGGTGTCACCTGTCTGCATCACATCTTGTGCAGGACTGCGGCATAGAAGCCATCCATGCCGCCCCTCTCGGCCCAGAAATCCGGCCGCAACCGCAGGCTCCCCGCTGCATCCAGCCAGTCGGGTGCAATGCCGAGAGCATCGGTTTCCACGACACCCAGCCGAGCGGAAGGCTGGCTCTCGAGAAATGCGGAAATCTGCGCCTCACCTTCTTCCGGCAAGAGCGAACAGGTGCAGTAGATCAGCCGTCCGCCCGGTGCGAGCCAGTCCCAGGCCCGCGTCAGGAGGTCCCGCTGCAACGTGACAAGGCTAGCGACATCCTCCGGCTTTCGGATATGGGGCAGGTCGGGGTGTCGGCGGAGCGTTCCGGTCGCCGAGCAGGGCGCGTCGAGCAGGATCGCATCAAAGGTCGCATCAGGCCCCCATGATAGCGCATCCGCCGTCACGATCCGGGCCGGGAGCTTCGTCCGAGCGAGGTTCTCGCGCAGACGCTTCAGGCGACGGCTCGACACATCAAGCGCTGTAACCTGCCCACCGGCGGCGGCCAACTGAAGTGTCTTGCCGCCCGGTGCCGCGCAAAGATCGAGTAACTTCTCGCCACGCACCTTGCCAAGAAGCCGGGCGGGCAGGGCGGCGGCGGCATCCTGCACCCACCATTTGCCCTCCTCGAATCCCGCAAGCTCAGTGACCCGGCCGGGGTTTTCGAGCCGGATCGACCCGGTCGGCAAAAGCTGACCGCCGAGCTCGGCGGCGATGTCTTCCGCCTCGGCAGGGCGCCGCGGGGTCAGGTCGAGCGGTGGCTCGGTCCGGTGGACTGCCTGGATCGCCACAGCAGGATCGGTTCCGTAGATTGCCTCAATGCGTGCCGAGAGCCAGTCCTGCGTCGGGACGGTCTCGGCGGAGTGCCATTCCGCGGTCGCATTGGCCGCGCGCCTTGCTACCGCATTGACGAGGCCCGAGAGATGGCGTGATTTCTGATGAGACTTGGCCAGGCGGACCGCACCGTCGACAGCGGCATGTGGCGGGATGCCATCAAGATGCACCTCCGCGACAGCTAGCCTCAGTGCATTGCGTGCCGGCTTTGGCGGCGCGCGGTCGAGGAACTGGCCGAGCAGGGCATCGATCCGGTCAAGGTGCCGCAATGTCCGTGTCGCGAGGGACTGCGCACGCGCCCGTTCCGCCGGATCGAGATCCTCGCGCTTACGGTTCGAGGCGGCGAGTTGATCCGCGAGGCTCTCATGCCGATCGACCACGCCGGACAGGAGGTCGGCCGCTGCCCGCCTGGCAGCGATGCCCGGCGCGCTCAACCCCAAGGTCCTGAACGGCGTGAAACGCGCGGAATGGTGCTCTTGCGCACAGTGGCCTGTGAGCGGGGCTGCATGGTGCCGCTCATTTCACTCAAGGCGCGGATGCGGTTTTCCACATTGGGGTGGGTGGAAAAAAGATTGTCCATGCGCGCCCCTGAAAGCGGATTGATGATGAACATATGCGCCGAGGCCGGGTTGCGCTCCGCGCTCTCCATTTCGATGCGGCCGGCATAGCCGGAGATCTTCTTGAGGGCGGAAGCGAGCGCCATCGGCTGACCGCAGATTTCGGCCCCCAACCGGTCGGCGGAGTATTCGCGCGTCCGGCTGATCATCATCTGGATCATGGTGGCGGCGAGCGGTGCGAGCAATGCAGCCAGAATGACGCCAACGAAACCGAACGGGCTGCGCTCATCCCTGCTTCCGCCGAAGAAGAGGCCAAACTGCGCAAGCATCGAGACCGCACCGGCCACCGTTGCGGCAATCGTCATCGTGAGCGTGTCGCGGTTCTTGATATGGGCAAGCTCATGCGCCACCACGCCTGCAAGTTCCTCTCTGTTCAGGAGCCGCATGATGCCCGCGGTGACGGCCACGGCGGCATTGTCGGGATTGCGCCCCGTGGCAAAGGCGTTGGGCTGCTGGTCATGAATGATGTAGACCCGCGGCATCGGCAGGTCCGCATTGCGCGCGAGTTCCCCGACCATCTGATAGAGGTCCGGCGCGCTGGCTTGGGTCACAGGCTCCGCGTTGTGCATCCGCAGGACCATCTTGTCGGAGTTCCAGTAGGCAAACGCATTGGTTCCGATCGCGAAGACCAGCGCGATCAGCATTCCGCCCGTGCCCCCGATCAGGTAGCCGACGCCCATGAAGAGGGCGGTCATGGCGGCCAACAGAAGCATTGTTCTGAAATAGTTCATGTTTCCTCCGGCCTTGCAGCACGTAACCTCCGGGCCATATACTAAGACCCGATCTGGGGGAAATATATGTCCGAGACACCGAGCGAAAAAGAGGAGCGGATCGCCGCAGCGGCGAAACGCGCGTTGGAAGAAGCTGCCGAGCGCCGACAGAAGGCTGCGCCTCTCGAGCTTCCGACCGAGCTTGGCGGGCGCGATGGGCCGGAACCGACGCGCTTCGGCGATTGGGAACGGAAGGGAATCCTGTCCGATTTCTGAAGCCCCTGTGCCGCCACTGGCTGCGCGATGACCGGGACTCCCATGACCAAGCAGATCATATGCATCAATTGGGGCCGGAAATACGGTCCACGCTACATCAACCGGCTCTACGCCGGCGTGGCGCGCAATATCACCCCGCCTTTCACCTTCACCTGTTTCTGTGACAACCCGGAAGGGATCCGGCCCGAGGTTCGAACCGAGCCTTTGCCCGAGCTGGACGTGGAAATGCCCACGGGTACCCAGGGCATCTGGCCCAAGGCCCGCCTCTGGAGCGCGCAGCTTGCGGATCTGGAGGGCCCCGTGCTCTTCATGGACCTCGATATGGTCGTTGTCGGGAACCTGGACGGGTTCTTCGAGGAGGGCGAGCCTCAGGACGTGATCCTCGCCCGCAACCAGAGCACACCCTTCGAGAGGCTCGGTCAGACCTCCATCTTCCGTTTCCCGGTTGGCAAGCTCCTTCCGCTATTGGAGCGCTTCAAGGCCGACCCTCAGGCGGTCGCCGACGAGTATCGTTTCGAGCAACGCTTCGTGACGCGCAATGCGCCGGACGGGATCAAGTTCTGGCCATCGGGATGGGTCCGGCATTTCCGGCGGGATTGCACACGGCCCTTCCCGCTGAATTACTTCCTCGCGCCCAGACAGCCCGAGGGCGCAAGGGTCGTGATCTTTCCCGGCGGAACGCTTCCGCCGCACGTGATTGCCGGGCAGTTCAACAAATACTACACAACCGAGGGTCCGATGGCGCACTTTCAGGGATTGTTCTCGAAGGATCGCCGCGACCCGCCGTTTCGATACCTGCGCCACTATATCCGACCTGCTGACTGGGTCGGGAATGCCTGGTCCGAGGACTAGGGCCGGGGTGACGGAAGGCTTTTTGTGCTCGCAGGGTTCAATTCTGGTCTGACCGATACAAAATAAGGCGCAACAGTCAGCAAGGACTCTGCAATGAAATTCTCGGTTCTCGATCTCGCGCCGGTCCCTGAAGGCGAAACCACGGCAAAGGCCATTTCCAACACTGTCGATCTCGCCCGTCACGCCGAAAGCTGGGGCTATCACCGGTTCTGGCTCGCCGAGCATCACGCCATGCCGGGTATCGCGAGTGCCGCAACCGCGGTCCTGATCGGTCATGTGGCCGATGCGACGAGATCGATTCGCGTTGGTGCAGGCGGCATCATGCTCCCCAATCATGCGCCGCTGACCATCGCCGAGCAGTTCGGCACGCTTGCGGAAATGCACCCGAACCGGATCGATCTCGGCCTGGGGCGTGCGCCGGGTGGCGATCTGGCAGTTGCACGCGCCCTGAGACGCAACATGCAGGGCGAAGACAGCTTCCCGCGGGATGTGGTCGAGCTGATGGACTATCTCGGCACTGAGCGGGCGGGCGCAAACGTGCGGGCGATCCCTGGCGAGGGAACCCATGTGCCGGTCTGGATCCTCGGTTCCTCGCTCTTCGGCGCGCAATTGGCAGCGAAACTTGGCCTGCCCTACGCGTTTGCCTCCCACTTCGCACCGGCCGCGCTCGATGATGCCATCGCGATCTATCGCTCGGGGTTCCAGCCATCGGCGCAAAACGCCAAGCCGCGCTTCATGCTGGCGATGAATGTCTTTGCAGCCGATACCGATGAGGAAGGTGCCTATCTCAGGACTTCCATGCAACAAGCCTTTGCCAATCTTCGGCTCGGTCGCCCCGGCAAGCTCCCGCGCCCGGTCGAGGATATCTCCGGCATCGTGCCCCGGCATTTCCTTTCAGCGGTGAACGAGGCCCTTCGGATTTCCGCGACGGGAAGCAAGGAGACGGTGCGCCGGCAGATTGGCGAACTGGTGAAGCGCTACCGCCCGGACGAGGTGATCGTCACGGGCCAGATTCATGACCATTCGGCGCGCTGCCGGTCTTTCGAGATCGCGGCCGAGGTCCTGTCGGATCTGCCCAAGGCTGAAGCGGCCTGACGCACCCGGCCCTAATGGCAATCATCCGCGAAGAGCGACGAGTTCTTCGATGGTGCGCGCGACAAGGGCAAGGTTGTCTGGCTCACTGAACCGGTGATCGGCATCCTTCACCAGGGTCAGCCGGATATCGGGCCCGGTCGCGTGCTCCATGGTGCGCAACGCGACGGAAACCGGGACATCCGTGTCGGCGGTCCCATGCAGCAACCGGACGGGGAAAGGCAGATCAAGCGGAGATCGCAGGACAAGGTTGTTCCGTCCATCCTCGATCAGCCGCCGGGTGATGCGATACGGCTCATCGGAATAGTCCGAAGGCGTGTCGACAAACCCCGCGCTTTCCAGTTCCGCGCGCTGGGCGGGGGTAAACCCCTCGAACATCGAATCTTCGGTGAAGTCCGGCGCAGCGGCAATGCCAATGAGGCCTGCGGTCCGTTCGGGGATCCGCCGTGCCATCAGAAGGCTGATCCAGCCGCCCATGCTCGAACCCACGAGAACGAGCGGGCCGGATGTCAGGCGGGTGATGGCGTCCTCTGCGTCCCGCGCCCAGTCTCCGATGCTTCCATCGAGAAAGTCGCCTGAGGACGCCCCATGCCCGGTATAGTCGAAGCGCAGGAAGGCATGTCCCGCGCCCTTGGCCCAACCCTCCAGGACGCTGGCCTTGGTGCCGGTCATGTCGGAGCGGAAGCCGCCCAGAAAGATGAGCGTCGGCTCCGCGCCTTCGGTGAAGTGATAGGCGATGCGGCGACCATCGCCCGTTTCGAGATAGCTTGGTTCCATGATCGCGTTGGTAACAGTCGGGCTGGTCGATCTCTAGGCCAAAATGGCGGGTCTCTACTTGCGCGTATCGGGAAAGAGGCCAGTGACCGAGCGGCGCATGATCCCGCGCACGGAAGGCCGGTCGAGCGCCGAGAAGGGCAGGGGTCGGCAGACTTCCATGGCGGCGACCCCCACCCGCGCGGTGAGGGCGCCATTGACCATGCCTTCGCCGAACCGGCGGGAAATGCGGGTCAGCATGCTTCCCCCCGCGACGGAGGAAATGAAATCGTCGCCAACGGCCACCGCGCCGGTCGCGATCAGGTGGGTCGCGACGGAGCGAAGGAGCCGCCAGGAGCCGAAGAAACCCGCGTGCGCCCCGTAGACCTCCGCAATCCGCCGGATCATGCGAATGTTCATTGAAAGGGCCGAGAGCACGTCGGCCAGCGCCAGCGGAATGAGGGCGGTCACCCCGGCCACCGTGCGCGCCGCGGCCTCGACCTCCCGACGGGCCTCCAGGTCCAGAGGCCCGCAGAGGCTGCGCTCGGTCAGGGCGATGATGGCATCGGCGTCCAGCATGTCCGCCCGACCTTCGCTGAGCGACCGGGCACCCCAGGCCAGTTCGCTGCGCGAGGCATAGAACTGTTCGAGCCGCTCGGAGAGCGCATGAGCGGCCTTGTGATCCGCCGAAGCGAGTGCGGAGGCGGAATCGCGGCGGAAGCTGTCGATACGGGCAAGGCGCCGGAAGGCCAGCATCTCCCGCCCGATCTGGATCAGCAGCATCAGAACGAGCGCGACGAGAAGCATGAGCGCAGCTGTCCCGATGGCAGGAAAGCGGATCATCAGGTCGGAGATGTAGTCGTAGGCCGCGATCGAGATCACCAGCCCCAGGAAAGCTGTGAAGACCGACCAGAACCACGCGCCGATACCCCTGCGCTTGCGACCCGCGATGCGCGTGACCTTGGTCATCGCAGCTTCTTCGTTCGTCACATCTTCCGGTGGGGGCGGTGCATCGGCAGGACTGGACGTCTCGGTTTCGGGCAGATCCGATGCGCGGAGGACGAAAGGGGCAAAACCGTCGTCATCCGTCTTGTTGTCGGGGCCGGTCATGCGAGCTTGTCTCCGATCAGGAATTCCATCGCCCGGTCGAGGCGAATATGGGGCGGCGCTTCGCCGGGGCGCAGGTCGAGCTTGGGTGGCGCGAAGCGGGTGATGTTGTAGGCCGCGCCTTCCCACTCCGTTGAGCCGTGGCGCGCCGGCGAGAGAATGTGTGACGGGTTTTCCGGTAGATTGCCCGGGAATAGGGCGCCGTCCTCGCCGTTGTCCGAGAGCCTCCCGCGCACGAGATCGATCTGACGACCGTTTCGCTCGATGGTCTGCTCCACGGTGGCGCGCAGACTGGCGATGGCCAGCGCACCGGTCTTCGCACCGCGGAAATTGGCGCGGTCGCGGGCATCCTTGACGAGAGCCTCCGTGATCGCGGCGAGGCGGGCGTGCTGCGTGTGGTGCAGGTGGTCGGCCTTCGTCGCGGCAAAGAGGATCCGATCGACCCGGCGCCCGAGGATCGGGGCGAGCCAGGAGTTCTGTCCCGGCCGGAAGCACGCGAGGATCTCCGCCATGGCCGTGCGCAGGTCCTCTACCGCCGGGGGGCCGTCGGATATCGCGCCGAGTGCGTCGATCAGAACGATCTGCCGATCGAATTTGGCGAAATGGTTGCGGAAGAAGGGCTCGACCACGACACGCTTGTAGGACTCGAACCGTGACTCGAAGGTCCGCCAGAGGGAGCCGCTGCCGGGTTTCGCGGGTTTCGGCAAGGGCGCGAAGGTAAGCGCCGGCGTGCCTTCCATGTCGCCGGGCATCAGGAAGCGACCGGGGGCCATCGAGGAAAGACCGGCCGCGCGGGAAGCCGCAAGATAGGCTGTGAAGGCCTCAGCAAGTTCGGTGGCCGTCCGCTCGTCGAGTTTCGCGGCGGGGTCGCAGTCCTCGAGCCGGGCAAGCCAGCTTTCGGCCTGCGACGCACGGGACGGGGCCCGCGCAGCCTCCAGGGCGGCCGCCGACCACTGCTCGTAGCTCTGCGACATGAGGGGCAGGTCGAGCAGCCATTCACCGGGATAGTCGATGATGTCGAGATGGATGGTCCGCTGCCCCCCGAGCCCGGTCAGCAGGCCCGAGGGGCGGACCTTGAGCGATAGGCGCAGCGTCGAGATCGACCGCGTGCTCTCGGGCCAATGCGGCTCCGGTGCCGTGAGCGCGGCCATGTGGTCTTCGAAGGCGAAGCGAGGGACCGTGTGATCGGGATGGGGCTGCAGGAAGGTGGAGCGGATGCGACCATCGGAGACCGCCTTGAGCTGCGGCATGCGGCCGCGATCGAGCATGTTCGCGACAAGCGAGGTGATGAACACCGTCTTGCCTGCACGGCTCAGACCCGTGACGCCCAGCCGTATCACTGGATCGAACAGAGCCTCGCCGATCCCCTCTATGGTGTCCTCGATGCTTCGAGTGACGCTCTGGGTAATGCGGTTCAGGAGCAAGTCGGACCTCCATCTGGTTAACAGGTGAGGTAGTTCGTTTACCCGCATGCTGCAATGGCGCGGGCATATGGCCGCATTGCCGGTTTGGGACTCTGCTCCTTTTCCCGTTGTTCTCTGTTTGGTGGGGTTCTGGGGTTTCTGCGGTGTTTGGGCGGGGGTGTGATTCTGTGCGGATTTGTGGGTGCGTCAGGAATGTGATGGAAGAAATCGTTTGGGATCAGTGCTTTGAAAGTTTTTTACTGATTTCGGGATTTTTTCGCTTGCGAGTCACCGGGGCCATCTCTAGATAGCCCCTCACCGCAGCGGACGAGGCACTGACCGAGAGGCTACGGGGCACCGGAAAGCGCAAACGAGGGCGCGTCGAGAAAGACGCTTCCAAGTTTGTTTTGCCGACTGAGTGGCGCTCTTTGACATGATTATCTTGATGAAGGGATATGTGGGGTGTTTGGTTCTGTCATACGACGGACGGACTTCTTGCATATCGGATCTCTAGGGTTTCGGCCCGATGATGGGATTGTCAGCTTCACTGTTTGGCGGCTTCG